>NZ_JAHYCA010000004.1 GCF_019430905.1 Billgrantia antri
CAAGCTGCTCGACGGTATCGCCGACAAGCTGGGCGCGGCCATCGGCGCCTCGCGTGCCGCGGTGGATGCCGGCTTCGTGCCCAACGACATGCAGGTGGGGCAGACCGGCAAGATCGTCGCGCCGGAGCTCTACATCGCCGTGGGCATTTCGGGGGCGATCCAGCACCTGGCGGGGATGAAGGACTCCAAGGTGATCGTGGCGATCAACAAGGACGAGGAGGCGCCTATATTCCAGGTGGCCGATTACGGCCTGGTCGGCGATCTGTTCGAGATCCTGCCGGAGCTCGAAAGTAAACTGTAAGAAGATCGGGATCTCCCAGCTAGGCTCTTACCGCTGCCAAGCAAAAGGCCCCACGCGGGGGCCTTTTTTTCATCTCGGCAAGACGTTTTGGACGTATCAGGCAGCGGTGAGTCTCTCGCTGACGAATTCGAGATGGTGATCCACGTCGCCCAGATAATGGTCGAACATCACCAAGCGCTTGGCATAGTGGGAAATGCTGCATTCATCGGTCATGCCCATGGCGCCGTGGAGCTGGATGGCCTGCTCGGCAACGAAGCGCGCGGCTTCGCCGCAGTAGGCCTTGGCAGCGGCCACGCGGTAGTCGCGTTCGGCGGCGGGGCGCTCGAGGCTGGTAGCGGCGAGGATCGCCATCGAGCGGGCCTGCTCCAGATTCAGGTGCATATCGACCATGCGATGCTGCAATACCTGGAAGTTTGCCAGAGGCTGGCCGAACTGGCGGCGCTCCTTGAGAAACGCCAGGGTCTGGTCGCAGGCGACCTCCATGGCTCCCACCGCCTCGGCGCAGAGTGCTGAGCGGCCCAGTGCCAGGGCAGCGTCGAGGGCTTCGCCGGCGTTGTCGGACAGGCAGGCATCTTGTGGCAGGATGACGCCACTGAATTCGATGTCGCATGCTTCACGGCCATCCAGCGTCGGATAATCGCGATGCGTGAGGCCGTCGCTATCGATGGGCACCAGGAAAATGCCGAGCCTACCTGAGGCGAGGCGGGCGGTAACCAGCAGCGCCTCGGCCGAGGCAGCTGCCAGCACCACCTGCTTGGTGCCTTCGAGCACCCAGCCTTCGGCCCGGCGCTCGGCGCGGGTGACGATGTTGTGGGCGTCATAGCGGGCCTCGGCTTCCTGCCAGGCCAGCGCCAGCCGATGCTCACCGCTCAGCAGTGGCTCCAGCCAGCGTTCTCGTTGGGCCTCGTCCGCCAGGCTTGCCAACAACGTGCCCGGCAGTAGCAAGGCGTCCAGGTAGGGTTCGCCGATCAAGCCCTTGCCCAACGACTGCATCACGATCATGGCATCGATGCCGTCGCCGCCCAGGCCGCCAACCGCTTCCTGGAACGGCAACTGCAGCAGGCCCAGCTCAGCGAAGGTTCGCCACAGGGAAGATGGCGCTCTGGAAGAAGTCTTCTCATCGTGCTGATCGACGTGGGGCAGTCCCTCCTGGTCGGCAATCAGGCGCTCCAGGGTGTCGGCGAGCATACGTTGCTCGTCGCTGTAGGAAAAATCCATGTGGGCTCCTTACATGCCGAGCAGGGTCTTGGCGGCGATGCTTTTCTGGATCTCGTTGCTGCCGCCGTAGATCGAGAGCTTGCGCCGATTGAGATACTGGACGCCGACGGCGGCATTTTCGGCCTGCTCGGCATCGAGCTGCGCGTCGCCGTAGAGAAACTCCGGAAAGAACGGCAGCGCAGCCGGACCCAGCGCGCGGCGGGTCAGCTCGCTGAGCTCCTGGCGCAGCTCCGAGCCGCGCACCTTGAGCAGTGAGCTCTCGGCGCCTGGGGCGCCGCCGTCGCGTGCGGCAGCGAGCACCCGTAAGTGCGTGACTTCCAGCGCCATCAGCTCGAGCTCCGCCTTGACCACGCGGTGGCGGAAGCTGGGCAGTTCGAGCAGTGGCCGGCCGCGATGTCGAGCGCGACCGGCCACCGACTTGAGATGACGCAGCGCCTGCTTGGCGTGGCCAAGGCCGGTGATGCCGGTGCGCTCGTGGGTAAGCAGGAACTTGGCGCAGGTCCAGCCCTGGCCCTCCTCGCCGACACGGTTGGCGACCGGTACACGCACCTCGTCGAGGAATACCTCGTTGACCTCGTGAGCCCCGTCGAGCGTGATGATGGGCCTAACGCTAAGCCCTGGGCTTTGCATGTCGATCAACAGGAAGCTGATGCCGGCCTGCTTCTTTGCCTCGGGGTCGGTACGCACCAGGCAGAACATCATGTTGGCGTGCTGGCCAAGGGTGGTCCACGTCTTCTGACCGCTGACCACGTATTCATCGCCATCGCGCACGGCCCGGGTGCGCAGGCTGGCCAGGTCGGAGCCGGCACCGGGTTCGGAGTAGCCCTGGCACCACCAGTCGTGGTTGGCGAGGATGCGCGGCAGATAGTGGCTCTGCTGGTCCTGGTTGCCGAACTTCATGATCACAGGCGCGACCATGCTGACACCGAAGGGTACGATGGTCGGCGCATGAGCCGCGGCGCACTCCTCATCGAAGATGTGTCGCTCCACCGGGCCCCAGCCTGGGCCGCCATGCTCCTTGGGCCAGTTGGCACCGAGCCAGCCGCGCTCGCTCAGGAGGTTTTGCCAGCGCACATGATCATCGGCGGAAAGCCGGCGGCCTAGTCGCACTTTTTCGCGAATGTCGACGGGTAGCTCGGTGGCCAGGAAATCACTGACTTCCTGGCGAAATGTTTTCTCATCGGGAGAGAAATCAAGATTCACGAGGCGTGTCCTCCCAGAGTGGCTTGGCGGTGGGGGCCGCCCAGGTGGCGCGGATAGTCGAGCGCCTCGATGGCGAGCAGGTCGATATCGCTGTCGCGGTAGGCCCAACCGCGGCTTGCCAGCATCAGGCTGGCCGCATCCATCGCCGCATGCGGGTTGGGTCGATCGTCGCGGACCGCCTTGTCCAGTGCCGCCAGCAGGCTGCCCCGACGGCTCACCACGACCCCTTGGCGAAGCGCCTTCAGTGCATTGGCGACGGCCTGCTGCTCGTCGGGGCCGGCGCTCAGGGTGACCAGCTCCGCCATGCCTTGCTGTTCAGGCACGATCAGTGCCATAGCGCTGTCGATGGCGTCGAGGTCTTCGGCTTCGCTGGGCGATAGCAAGGCGATGCGCAGGCAGTGCGCCGGGCACGCCATATCGACACCGGGAGCGACGAGGCAGGCTTGTGTGTCGTCATCGGGACGGTCACTCAGTTCGAACCCGGCGCGGTCGGCCTTGGCTTTTAGACGTGGGAAGAGGTGATGCTCGCCGAGCAGGGCGATGCGAGTCACCGCGGGTGCCTCGCCGGCATCGGGGACCTTGTGAGGCGCGCGAGCGGCGAAGAAGGCGTGGATCAGCCCGGCACGCTGGGGGGAGTCCATGCATTCAAGAAACAGTTCGCGCTCGCGGCGCAGTCCTTCGGCCAGGTTGCCTTCGCTGCTGGCCGCGATGGCATCGACACAGCGGAAGGGGGAGAAGAGGTCGGGAACCTCGGCTTCGAGCCTGGCCCGGATGCGCTCGATGGCCTGGGGGGCCGCTGCCGGGGGTGGGAGCTCGCCCGTGATACGCGCTGCTCGCCTGCCGTCGATCACGTCGCGTGCCGCTGCTAGCCCAGCCTCGAGCGGGCTGTCGTGCTCCAGCACGGCATCGACGATTCCGAGTTCAAGGGCCTCTCCGGCCGAGGCGAAGCGACCGCTGGTGATCAGGTCCAGTGCCGCCTCGATACCGGTCAGGCGTGGCAGGCGCTGAGTCCCGCCGGCACCGGGCAACAGGCCCAGCTTGACCTCGGGCAGACCGACCTGGGTGCCTGGCAATGCCACGCGTAACTGGCAGCCCAGCGCTACTTCGAGCCCGCCACCGAGTGCCGTACCGTGAAGGGCGGCGACGATGGGCTTGGTGCTGGACTCGAGGCAAGCAATCACCTCGGGCAGGATCGGTGCCTGAGGCGGCTTGCCGAATTCACGGATATCGGCACCGGCGATGAAGGTGCGGCCGCGAGCAACCAGCACCAGCACCTGAGCTTCGGGGTCACCATTGCCCTGGACGACGGCATCCATCAGGCCTTGGCGAACGGCCTGCCCGAGGGCATTGACCGGTGGGTTGTCGATGGTAATGACACCGATGCCATCCTTGCAGTGATAGGTCACGGGGCTGGTCATGCAATACCTCATGAATCGATGGGGGGCGTCAGGCGCGTCTCTCGCTGCCCTGCCTGTCGCTGACTCCAGCGTGAAATGACGACGGCTGGGACCAGTGCGGCGAGCGCGAAGGTGAACAGTTCTAGCTGGCTCAGCGGCACCATGCCGCCGCCGGGCAGTGCGAGCATGAGGCCAGCCAGCAACACCAGCGGCCGAGCCACGCACTCCGAGACCATGCCCATGCCGAGGCGGCCCACGCCGATCAGATAGCCCTGCATCGCCGAGGCGAACAGCACGATGCCCACCAGCGCCTGGACGAACACGAGGCCGATCTGCAGCGGCTCGCCCTGCATGATCAATGCCGGGTTGAGCACGAACAGGAACGGGATGAAGTAGATCACGCTGCCCAGGCGCATTGCCTGCAGGCCGGTGGACATGGGTCGTGCTCCGGCCACGGTGGCGGCGGCGAAGGCGCCGAGCGCGACGGGTGGGGTGATGAAGCTGAGCATACCCCAATAGAGAATGAACATGTGCACCGCCATGGGGTCGAGCCCACCACCTTGGATCAGGGCCGGCGCGAGTGCCACGGCCAGAAATATATAGGCAGCGGTGACGGTCATGCCGATGCCGAGCACGAAACTGGTCAGGGCTCCCATGATCAACAGCAGCGGCACATTGCCTCCGGCAATATGAATGAAGTCGTTGGCAATGGTGCCGGAGAGCCCGGTCATCGACAGGGCACCGACCAGCATGCCGACGCCGGCCAGAATGGCGATCAGCTCTGCGAACAGCTTGGCCGCCGAGGAGAGCGACTCGCCCAGTTCGCGTAGCCCCCAGCGGTTGCGGGGGGAGAACTGATTGAGTACGAGCAGCAGCGCGGTGGCGTAGAAAGGTGCCACCGCCTCGCGCTGCATGATCAACAGCATCCACACCAGCAGCGCGAAGACGAAGATGAAGTACCAGCCCTGCTTGAGGGTCTGCCACAGGGAAGGAAGCTCCTCGGCGGGCAGGCCCTTGATGTCGTGGCGCGCGGCATAGGCATCGATCTGAATGAACAGGCCGAGGAAATAGAGTATCGAGGGGATGACGGCAGCCAATGCCACGGCGGCGTAGGGTACGTCGAGGAACATCGCCATGACGAAGGCAGTGGCCCCCATCACCGGCGGCATCAATACCCCGCCGGTGGAGGCGCAGGCTTCCACGCCGCCGGAAAAAGAGCGCCCCATGCCGATGCGACGCATGGCGGGAATCGACAGCACACCGGTGGTCAGTACATTACTGATCACGCTGCCGCTCATCGAGCCCATCAGGCCGCTCGAGAAGATGGAGACCTTGGCGGGGCCGCCACGTACGTGTCCCAGCAGGGCGAAGGCCAGGTCGATGAAAAACTTGCCGCCCCCGCTTTTCTGCAGCACCACGCCGAAGACCAGGAAACCGATGACCAGGCCGGCAAAGGCCTGCAGCGGTACCCCCATGATGCTTTCGGTACTCATGGTGTGGTACATGGCGGTCTCCTCCAGGGTGGAGGGGAACGCCTGTATTGGCCCGGGCACGATATCCGCGACCAAGGGGTAGAGCGAGAATGTCGCGGCGATCACGGCGATGGGCCAGCCTCCGGCGCGACGAGCGGCTTCGATGATCAGCAACCACCACGCATAGCTGGCGATGATCGCGGTATCGGGAGCGGCGAAAGCCCAGCCACGCTCGAGAATCGACTCGGCGTGATAGACGAAATAACCACCGACGACCAGCGTCACTAGGCTCAACGCATAGTCATACCACGGTACCGGACGATACTGCAGTGACGACTTGACGGGCCACAATAGATAGACCAGTGGCAGCAGCAGGGCCACCACGGCATAGTAAAACTGCGTTTCCAGCCCGGTGACGATGCGAAGCCAGCCCAGGTTGAACAGATAGTCCAAGGTCATCAGCATCAGCACCACCGTCACGGCGCCTGGGATCCAGCGCAGGGCGGTAGGCAACGGGCGGACGTGAGTGACCTTTTCCTTGAGCTGGCGGGGCGACTCGGGGGGGGATGAAGCGGTGGTCATGGCGGCGTCCGTTAATCGGGAAAGGGGCGGCACGGCCGCCCCAGGGTCAGGCTCTCAACGGGATCTCATTCGAAGACCGGATCGAACCCGGCGTCGGAAAGCGCCTTTGCGCGGGCCTGCATCCAGGCGTCGCGGAACTCATCTTCTTCGGATGGGGCGTCCTCGAGGAAGGCGTTCCAAGTCTCCAGCAGCAACTGCTGACGCTCGACCAGCGAATCCTGATGAGCCTGCATCTCGTCGGTCCATTCGCCGATCTCCTTGTAGTACTCGACCACGGCATCATGGAAGGGCAGGACCCAGGTCAGATCCTGATGTTCGAAGGCATAACCCACGGCACCGGGTGCGGCATCCTTATAGTCGTCGTAGTTGTCTTGCAGCGCCTTGATCAGACCGTAGGCAACCTCGTCGTCGAGATCCTGGTTGGCCACCACGATCGGGTAGGGATAGCTCGCGCTGGGCACGGGATTGTCCGTGCTGATATCCCCCGCACCGGCAGTCACTTCATGGGGTTGGAAGTACGGCGCGATCGCCAGCATGCGCTCCCATCCCTCGGCGTCATCGGGATCGAGTACCGGCCAGCTGATGCCGCGCGGGCTGCTGGCGAGCTGCTGGGCTGGCGGTGTCACGGTAGTGGTGAAGGAGGCGTCTACATCGCCGGCAATGATGCCGTCGAAAGAACGTGCATAGCCCGGGTAGTCGACGCGTTCGACGTCGTCCCAGGTCAGGCCGCCGAACGCCAGGTAGGCCTCGGTCCCTTTGTTCAAGGCGTCGTCGCCGCGGATGTAGGCGATGCGCTTGCCAGCGAGGTCCGCCGGGGTTTCCAAGTCCAGATCACCCGCCACGGCCAGTGACAAACCGAACGAGGCGGTGGAGGTGGTGATAACGCGGATCGGCTGCGGGCCCCAGTCGCGATCGGCGAACATCAGCACACCCTCGGCACCGTAGTAACTGGCGATACCGCAGGCACACAGGTCGACCCGGCCCTGCTTGAGGGGCGTCATGCGTGACACGTCGTTGTCGCCAGGAAGAACGCGTACAGAGGTTCCGTAATGGTTCTGGAGCATGTTGCCGATGGCGACGGCTTGGGCATAGCCGCTGGAGTTGGTGCCGTAGGCCGTCCAGGCCATGGTGCCGGGAAGCTCGACCTCAGCGGCCTGGACCATGCTGGCAGAGAGCAGCGAGAAGGGCAGTGAGGCGAGAACGATAGAGCGAGACAGCGGGCGCATAGGAAGCTCCTGTGCTGTTGAAGTGGTTGTTGTTTTGCTATGCGGTATTTGATTCCGAAATCTGTGATCGATACTAGGAAGGCGCTGCGTCGGTGTCAACGCATGCCAGGTAAAGAGCTTTCCTGATACTTTCGCTAGGCGAAACGTGACGTTTCGGGAAGACAAGAATGTCGAAAAAATAAGGGCTTGCCCGAGCCGCCCAGGGTGCGCTGAGGCGAGGTGGTCGACCAAAGTATAGGGCCGTGCCGTTCGAGTGAGGGCCCCTCTCATGCCTGGTGCGCTATTCCGCAGGACGAGAGAGCTCGCGCCAGGCGGCGTAGGTGCTGAGGAACACCCGCCCGGTCATGTCATCGAGAAAGTCGCTGCACTTCAGGCGATCCATCACCGGCCCCTTGACCTCGGCCAGATGCAGGGTGACACGGGAATCTCGCAGGCGGGCGTTGATGGCATCGAGGCTCTCCAGTGCCGAAGCGTCGACGAGGTTGACCGCCGAGCAGATCAGCACCACATGCTCTAGTTCGGGACGCCTGGCCACCAGGTCGTAGACGGTATCCTCCAGGTAGCGGGCATTGGCGAAGTAGAGGCTTTCGTCGATACGCAGCAGCGCTACGTGGCCAGCAGTCTCGGTTTCGTGTCGTTCGACGTTGCGGAAGTGCTCGGTACCGGGAATACGACCCACCAAGGCACTGTGCGGCCGGCTGGTGCGGTAGAGGAACAGTCCGATGGAGAGTGCGACGCCGCTGATGATGCCAGCCTCGACGCCTTCCACCAGGGTCAGCAGGATGGTGATGGCCATGGCCGAGAAATCGCTGCGCGAGTAGCGCCAGGTACGACGAATCATGGAGACGTCGATCAGGCTCAGAATCGACACGGTGATCGTGGCTGCCAGGGTGGCAATGGGAAGGTGATGGAGCGCAGGGGTAAGAAACAGCGTCACGGCGCCGATGCCGAGTGCAGCGAACAGTCCGGCCAGGGGAGTCTGCGCTCCGGCATCGTAATTGATCACTGTGCGTGTCAGGCCCCCGGATACCGGCATTCCTGCGGAAAAGGCGGAGATGATGTTGGCGCCCCCCAGACCGACCAGCTCCTGGTTGGGCGAGATGCGTTCGCGCCGGCGTGCGGCGAGCATTTGACCCATGGAGACCGACTCGACGAAGCCCACCACGCTGATCAATAGGGCCGGCACCAGGAGCGCCTGCCAGAGGTCTGCATCGAAACCGGGCAGGGTGAAGGGCGGTAGACCCTGGGGGATATCGCCGATGACTGCGACGCCGGCATCGGCCAGCTCGAAATGCAGGCTGAGCAGCGTGGTCGCGATCACAGCTAGGACCGGGCCCGCACGGGTGATCAGATCGGCCAGGGTTCTGGAAAGACCGATGCGGCGCAGCGCCGGCCTTCCGTACTGGCGCAGCAGCAGCAGGAACAGCAGGGTGCCGATACCGGTGGCCAGCGTCTGCAGGTGGGCGTCGGGCAGTCGTAGGGCAAGCTGCATCAGCCTGGGCAACAGCTCTCGGGCTTGGAGTTCGATGCCAAGCAGGTAGCCCACCTGGCTAGCGGCAATGAGGAAACCCGATGCGGTAAGAAAGCCGGCGATCACGGGGTGGCTCAAGAAGTTGGCCACGAAGCCCATGCGCAGCAGGCCCATGAGGAGCAGCATAAGCCCTGAGAGCAGCGACAGTATCAGCGCTGCCTGCAAGTATTCAGGCGTACCCGGGGAAGCGACACCCGAGAGTGCCGCGCCGGTCATCAACGCGATGATCGCCACCGGCCCCACGGCCAGGGTCCGGCTGGTGCCCAGCAGGGCATAGGCGATGGCCGGCAACAGGCTGGCATAGAGCCCCACCACCGCAGGCAGACCGGCCAGCACGGCGTAGGCCAGCGACTGGGGGATCACCATGACGGTGACGATCAGTCCCGCCAGCACATCGGCACCGCCCAGGCGGCGATTGTAGTGGGGCAGCCAGGTGAGGATCGGCAGGTAGCGTCTGAGCATCCCTTCTCTTAGTGTCAGGGGCTTGGGAACACCAGACTAAACGATATTGGTGGTCGAGTTCAGTGTTGGTTAGCATCTGGTTAAATACACCGCACAACGACAGTTCACCACAGGACACGCCATGAAACCCGAAACTATCGCTCTGCATCACGGCTATGCGCCAGACGACCAGCACTCCGTGGCCGTGCCGATCCATCAGACCACTTCGTTCTCCTTCGACAGCGCCCAGCATGCGGCCGACCTGTTCGACCTCAAGGTCGAGGGCAATATCTATTCGCGCATCATGAACCCCACTTGTGCCGTACTGGAACAGCGCATTGCTGCGCTGGAGGGCGGAATCGCCGGACTGGCGGTGGCGTCGGGCATGGCGGCGATCACCTACGCGATTCAGACCATCGCCGAGGCTGGCGACAACATCGTCTCGATCAGTGAGCTGTACGGTGGCACCTACAACCTCTTTGCTCATACCCTGCCACGGCAGGGGATTCAGGTGCGCTTTGCCGACAAGGACGATATCGCCGGTATCGAGTCGCTGATCGACGCACGTACCAAGGCCGTTTTCTGCGAGAGCGTGGGCAACCCCTCCGGCAGCGTGGTCGACATGGAAAGGCTGGCTGAGGTCGCCCATCGCCACGGCGTTCCCGTGATCGTCGACAATACCGTGCCCACGCCTTTCCTTTGGCGCCCCATCGAACACGGTGCCGATATCGTCATCCACTCCGCGACCAAGTACATCGGCGGCCATGGCACCACGATCGGCGGTGTGATCGTCGATTCCGGCAAATTCCCCTGGGCCGAGCATTCGCAGCGCTTCCCGCTGCTCAACGAGCCGGATGTCTCCTACCATGGGGTGAGCTACACCCGCGACGTGGGCGAGGCGGCCTTCATCGCGCGGGCGAGAGTCGTACCGTTGCGCAATACCGGAGCGGCGCTCTCGGCACAGGCTGCGTGGAACCTGCTGCAGGGGCTGGAAACGCTGTCGCTACGCATCGAGCGGATCTGCGCCAACGCCCAGCGGGTGGCCGAGTACCTCGAAGGACACCAGGCGGTGACCTGGGTCCAGTACGCCGGACTGGCGAACCATAAGGATCATGAGCTTGCCCAGCGTTATATGAACGGTCGCGCTTCGGGCATTCTCAGTTTCGGCATTCAGGGTGGCCGCGAGGCGGGCGCGCGTTTCTACGATGCCTTGGGCATGATTTTGCGCCTGGTCAATATTGGTGACGCCAAGACCTGCTCGTCGATCCCGGCTTCGACCACCCACCGTCAGCTCAACGATGAGGAACTCGTCGCCGCCGGTGTGTCTCCCGACATGGTACGCCTGTCCATCGGTATCGAGCACGTCGACGATATCATCGCGGACCTGGAGCAGGCCCTCGCCGCCAGCCAGGCCTGACGCCGTGCGGTGCGAGACGCCCGGCGTGTAGCACTGCAACGACCGGTATCGAAACGGGCATAAAGAGGAACTATCGGCCAACCGAGAGAGCACTTTAGTAGCGCTTTGGTCTGTCAGGCGAAAGTGGTGGTGCAGATACCGCTTACTTAACGTTAAGCTCGGATAACATCTATAACAAAGAGACGACACGCATGCGGATACTGATGCTCCTGCTGGTCGCGGTTGCACTTGCCGCCGGCTTTTTGATCGGCTACCGCGGCGGCGCCGAATGGCAGGCGCTCCTCTCGGTGGGGCTGGCATCGGCGGCGGGTGCCATGCTCGCGCTGAGTGGGTTGGCCGCAATTCACCGCGCAGGTGCCGATTCGTTGGCCAACGATCGTTTCCATGTCTGGCTTCCCGTTTCCCGCGACTATCTCTCCCTGCGGCGGATGGCGCACGGCTTGATCCAGCAGGCCAGCACCACGGCCATCGCCTCTGCCGAGGTCTCGCATCACGCCGATCGCATGGACCAGCGCCTGGAGCGGCAGGAGCAGACCGTGCGCGAAGCCTCGTCGAGCATGGCGGCGATCACTTCGGCCATCGAGCAGGTGGCCGCGAGCGCTGCCAACGTAGCCACACTGGCCAGTCGCTCGCGTGATGCCAGCCATGTCAGCCGCGAGTCGCTCGGGCAGGTCATCGACGAGATGCAGGCACTGGCCGAGCGTTCCGAGGAGGCGCTGGAACTGCTCAACATGTTGAGCCAGAAGGCTGACAGCGTGCGCCACGTCACCTCGCTGATCGAAGAGATCGCCGAGCAGACCAACCTGCTTTCGCTCAATGCCTCGATCGAGGCTGCCCGGGCCGGCGAGCATGGGCGCGGCTTCGCGGTCGTTGCCGGTGAGGTGCGTCAGCTCGCCGGGCGCACCGCCGATGCCACGCGCAACGTCGAGGCGCTGGTTGGTGATATCGGCGATAGCAGTCACCGCGTGGTCGATACCATCGGTCACCTGATGCAGCGTGTAGGCGACCGGGCCAAGGAGATGAGCAAGGTCGGCGAGCAGCTGACCGAGATGACCGGTCACTTCGATCAAGTGGAAGGCGAGATTCGTTCGATCGCCGAGGCCATGGAGGATACCAACCGACACTCGCAGCGCGTGGCCGGAACGTTGGGCACGCTGGAGGAAGATGCCGAGCAGGGCAATCGCGATATGCACGGTCTGGCGAGCCAGGCGCGCGCGCTGATGGCCGGTGCCGAGGCGGTCGACGCGGCTCTCGCTCAACAGCGCCTCGAAGGTCGCCATCAACAGGTGTTCGAGGCGGCGCGGCAGGCCGCCGCCAAGATCGGTGCGTTGCTCGAATCAGCCATCAAGCGCGGCGAGCTCGATGAGCAGGCGCTGTTTCATGCCCAGTACACGCCGATTCCCGGCACCAATCCACAGCAGTACGAGACCGGTTTCGTCGGTTATACGGATGAGAACTTCCCGGCGATTCAGGAGCCGCTGCTCGAGCGCCTGGGCGTTGCCTATGCCATCGGTATCGATCGACGCGGCTACATCCCCACCCACAATGTGCAGAGCAGCCGCCCCCCGACCGGCGACTATGACCACGACCTCAAGTTCTGTCGCAACCGGCGGATCTACGAGGACACTACCGGTCAGCGCTGCGGTACCCATGAGCAGACCCTGCTGCTGCAGACCTACAAGCGCGATACCGGCGAGGTCATGCACGATCTGTCGGTGCCGATCTACGTTGACGGCAAGCACTGGGGCGGTTTCCGGGTCGGCTACAAGCCGGAAACCGCCTGAGTTAACCCATTCCCCTGATTAGCTCCGCTCCCCCTCTTGAAGCGTACCGGCCGGTGCCAGGGGGGAGCGCGGCCGGCTGCTCCAGGCCGACCAGGAGTAGAGCGCCAGACTGGCCCAGATCAGCAGGAAGGTGGCGAGCTGGACCAGCGAGAGCGGCTCACGAAAGACCAGCAGGGCGATAAAGAACTGAATGGTGGGGTTGAGGTACATCAAAAAGCCCAGAGTGGCGAGACGCAGGCGCCGGGCCGCACCGGCGAAAGCCAGCAAGGGCAGGGCGGTAATCACCCCGCTCGCTACCAGCAGCAGTGTAATACGAGGCGCGCTCAAGAAATGGGAGAGTTCGCTGGCACTGAGCCAGGCGAGCGCCAACAGCCCCAGGGGCAGCAACAATAGGGTCTCTACGAAGAGTCCTGAAAGACCGTCGAGTGGCACCTGCTTGCGCAGCAGTCCATAGGTGCCGAAGCTCAATGCCAGCGTCAGGCTGATCCACGGCAACTCACCGAGCAGCACCAGTTGGATGGCGATGGCGATACCCGCAAGCACCACGGCGATGCGCTGCAGCCCGGCCATCGCCTCGCGCAGGATCAGCATGCCCAGCGCGACGTTTACCAGCGGAGTGAGAAAGTAGCCCAGGCTGGCCTGGAAGACCTGACGGGTTTCCACCGCATAGATGTAGAGCCCCCAGTTGATGGCGATCAGCAGGGCACAGCCGAGCACCCGTCCCAGGCGTCGAGGTTCGGCCAGTGCCTTGCGAATGGGGCTCCAGCGCTTGAGCAGCGTGACCAGCCCGACCAGGAACAGGCACGACCAGATGATGCGGTGGATTAGGACCTCGAAGGCAGGAACGCCCTCGAACAGGGCAAAAAACAGCGGGAAGCAGCCCCACATGACATAGGCAGCCAAGCCGAAACCGACTCCACGGGTGACTTCGCGATCATACGGGGAGGACAAACGCATGCTGGTTTCTCTGCAGGAAAGAAGGCTATAACTTAGCAGCCTATTGGAAGCATCTCTACGTCCCCAGGCGCTGCTGAGGGCTGAGTGCCGTGTCGGGCTGACGTCGTCGCTGGCCTGAGTTAGGCTGAAGCGATAGACGAGACTCCGCAAAGGAACCAACATGAGCGATTTGCGTACGACCCTGGTGCAGTGCGACCTGCGCTGGGAAGATCCCGAAGCCAATTGCCGCATGCTGGAAGAGCAGCTTGGCGATCTCGATGGCGGCAATACCGATCTCATAGTGCTGCCAGAGATGTTCTCCACCGGCTTTACCATGAATTCGCGCGAAATGGCCGAACCCATGGCGCAGAGCCGGGCGACAGCCTGGCTCTGCGAGCAGGCCAGCAAGCGCAACTGTGTCGTGACCGGCAGCGTAGCGATCGTCGAAGAGGGCCAATACTACAACCGGTTGGTGTGGGCGCGCCCGGACGGCAGTGTTGTCAGTTATGACAAGCGCCACCTGTTCCGCATGGCCGGGGAGCACGAGCGCTACTCCATGGGGCACGACCGTGTGATCGTGACGCTCAAGGGCTTTCGCATTCTGCTCAGCGTTTGCTATGACCTGCGCTTTCCGGTGTGGCTGCGCCAGAGTCCCGAGCCCGGCGAACACTTCGAGTACGACGCCTTGCTGTGCGTGGCCAATTGGCCGGCGCCGCGTCGCCATCCATGGCGCATCCTGTTGCAGGCGCGGGCGATCGAGAATTTATGTCCGGTCATCGGTGTCAACCGTGTCGGCGAGGATGCCAACGGCATGCGCTATGCCGGCGATTCCATGCTGGTCGACTTCAAGGGCGAGGCAATCATCGACGAGCCGCGCGATACCGCGTTCATCAAGACAGCCACGCTGTCCCGCGATGAGCTCGACGCCTTCCGTGAGAAGTTTCCCGCCTGGCGTGATGCCGATCACTTCTCGCTGGCCGACGGGGTGGGATTCTGATGCGCCTGGATCGCTTCCTGGCGGAGACTACCGATCTTACCCGCAGCCTGGCCAAGAAGGCGCTGCATCGAGGTGAAGTGAGCGTCAACGGTGTCGTGGTTAAACAGCCGGCCACTCACGTTGGCGACGAAGATCGGGTCGAATGGGACGGCCAGCCGTTGGCATTGGTCGGATTGCGCTACGTGATGCTGAACAAGCCTGCTGACGTGGAGTGCAGCGCGCGGCGCGGACTCTATCCACGTGCGGTGGATCTCATCGATCTGCCCAGCGCTGAACGTCTGCAGACGGTGGGCCGACTCGATGTCGATACCACTGGGTTGGTGCTGTTGACCGACGACGGCCAGTGGTCGCATAGGGTAACGTCGCCGCGACGGCGCTGCGCCAAGGTCTACCGCGCCGTGCTTGCCGAGCCGTTGGCGGGTGCCGCACTGGACGAGGCCGTCAGGCGCTTCGATGAAGGCATGCTGCTCGATGGTGAGGAGAAGCCCACGTTGCCGGCTCGGCTTGCCATGCTGGGCCCGTGCGAGGCCGAACTGATCCTGTACGAAGGGCGCTATCACCAGGTCAAGCGCATGTTCGCTGCCATCGGCAACCGGGTGACGGCGCTGCATCGTGAATCGGTGGGGCCCCTGGCATTGGGCACGCTTCCCATGGGGGAATGGCGTGAATTGAGTGATGCCGAGGTGGCCGAGTTCGCCTGAATCAGGCGGAAGGCGCATAGGTTTCGCTGCGATCGCGACCGCAGTGCTTGGCCCGGTAGAGGGCCAGATCGGCCAGTCGGCACAGCTCGATCGGGTCATCGGCGTGTGCCGGATAGCTGGCGATTCCGCAGGAAAGGCTGACGCAGCCGAGCGCTTCGCCTCCATGCAGGAAGGACTGCTGGCGCATGGAATCCAGCAGGCGCTCGACGGCTTCGCCGGCCTGCTGTGCCGTGGCACCGGGCATGATCACCACGAATTCCTCACCACCCAGTCGGCAAACCACGTCGGCCTCTCGAAAATGCTCGCCGATCAACCTGGCGGTAGCTATAAGCACCGCGTCACCGGCGTCATGCCCATAGAGGTCATTGAAATGCTTGAAATGGTCGATGTCGAGCATGACCAGGGTCAGCGTCGTACCGCGCCTGGCGCAGGCTGCTTCATGAGCAAAAACCTCATCGAAATGGCGCCGGTTCTTCAAACCGGTCAGTGGATCCTGATAGGAGAAGGCACGCAATTGCTCGACCATGTGTTGCAGGTCCTGGGTGCGATCCGCCACCTGCTGCTCGAGGCGTTGATTCAGCTTTATCAGTTCGCGCTGGGTGAGGGTATAGTGCCGCAGCGAGATCGCCACGATGACCAGGCTGAAGCCCAGTGCCCCCAGGCTGACCGGAATCTGCTGCCACGGCAGCAGCCCATGGGCAACCGCCATATCGAACAGCAGCAGCATCGCGAACAGGCCATAAGCGGCGATAACTACTCGCTGCTCGCCACTCAGCCACTTCCAGTGACCGACGACGAGGGCGAACAGTATCGGCAAGCTCACGGTCAGCAGGACGTCATAGACGGGAAAGGTACTGGAAAGGTTGACGATACCGCTCAGGGCGAGGCTCAGGGACAGAACCAGATAACCCAGATGCCATTGCCACAGCCGGCGAATCCAGCGGGAGAGTCGATGCGAAAACCAGGGTTCGAGCAACAGTCCGATGCCTACCGGAAGCGCATAGTAGCCCGCCGCCGCAAGATAATCCCACAATAACGGCATCGCCAGCAGTAACTGGCTGGCCTGTGTCTCGGCCAGGATCATCACGCCCGATGCGAGCGAAAAGAGCCCCACACCGACAAAGGATTGGCGACGCTGGTGAAGTAATGCAAAGCATCCCGCCAACAGTGCGAGTAGTAGACAGAAGGCGCTGACTACCAGATCGGCTGCGGAACGATTCAGGATCAGGGAGAAGAACTCGGGGCGGTCCATCAGACGAACTTCGCCCCAAAGACCGATGTCGGTGTAGTTGGAGTAGACCCGGAACGTCAATGGCTGACCGGCAAAGTCCTCGGGCAAGCTGATAACGTGCCATGGCCAGCCGACGAAAGGGCCCTCACCGCGGTCATCGAAGCTACCGTGTTGATAAATCAGTTCGGTGCCCAGATACGCCTGGGCGATAAGATCGATGCTGTAGATGTAGAGCACGGGATCCCGCCATTCACCGGAGGGCAGGGTAATACGGAACCACGCATGATGCTGTCCATCCCGATTGGGCGGGTTGGACGGGAAGTCTATGGCATGCCAAGCCGTCTCATCCTCCATGACCAGCCATGCGGGTGTGCCATCCTCAAGTACAGGCGAGTCTCCCCAGCGGTACTCCCAACCACTATCGAGATCCAGTGACGCAGCCTTTACCAAGCCAGGTGACAGGGAGAACAAGACCAGCAACGGTAGGAAAAGGCAGCGCATGGATGGCGTTTCCTGTGTTCCCGACGGGCGTGACACCCTAGTATAAGGCAAAGGTAAAGGCAGGGCGCGTTCAGTATCGTTAGTCTATAAGGTATTATACCGTTATCTTTTTGACGCCTAATACTATTTCCTAATACGGTGGATCTACATTATTGATCAGGTGCCAGGGGATTTAAGCCCTGCTGCCTTCACCAAGGCTCGCGTATAGTCACTGCTTGGATTGTCCAGAAGTGCTAGGCATTCTCCTTGCTCTACCAGTTCTCCATCTTTCAGTACCAGTACCCGATGAGCCATGGCGCGCACCACGGCGAGATCGTGACTGATGAAGAGAAAGCTCAAGCCGCGGCGGGCTTGTAGGTCACGTAGCAGTTCGACCAGTTGCTTTTGTACGGTACGATCGAGTGCCGATGTGGGCTCGTCGAGTACCACGATCGCCGGCTCCAGGATAAGCGCTCGTGCCACGGCGATGCGCTGTCGCTGCCCGCCGGAGAACTCATGCGGATAGCGCACGGCACAGTCCGCGGGCAGCCCAACTTCGTGGATGGCGGCACGTACGCGTTCGTCAACCTCGTCGTCAGCGAGTTCAGGGTAGTGGAAGCGCAGGCCTTCGCTGATGATGTCCGACACCGGCATGCGTGGCGACAGCGACCCATAAGGGTCCTGAAATACTACCTGGAAGCGGCGCCGCCGCTTGCGTAGCGTATTCCCAGTGAGGCGATCCAGCCGTTCCCCATCGAGTTCGATCTCGCCGCGGCTCTCCACCAGGCGCAGCAGGGCCATGGCCAGGGTGGTCTTGCCGGAGCCGGACTCTCCCACGATACCAAGCGTCTCTCCCGGGGCCAGGTGCAAGTCGATTGGCTTGACCGCCTCGAAGGCGGGGGCGCGCTTGGCGAACAGTCGCTTGGGGCGTTGAAAGCTCACCGAGACGTCGCGCGCCGCAAGTAATGCCCGCTGGGAGGCGACGGATGCTGGGCGGCCGGTCGGCTCGGCATCCAGCAAGGTTCGCGTATAGGCGCTGCGAGGTGCGGAGAATACATCGCTGACAGGCCCTGTCTCCTGCTCGTGCCCGTCATAAAGGACGCACACGCGATCGGCATGGCGCCGTACCAGGTTGAGATCATGAGTGATGAAGAGCATGCCCATGCCATGCCGATCCCGGAGCTCAGCGAGCAGGGCCAGGATCTCCTGTTGCACGGTGACGTCGAGTGCGGTGGTGGGTTCGTCGGCAATCAGCAGCTCGGGATCGTTGGCAATGGCCATGGCGATCATGACCCGCTGCCGCTGACCGCCGGAGAGCTGATGCGGCCAGGCATCGAGCAGCTCATCGGCACGCGGCAGCTTGACCTGTTCCAGAAGTTTACGGGTTCGCTCCCGCGCTTCACGTCCGGAGATGCCCTGGTGAAGGCGAAGCGTCTCGCCGATCTGCTTGGCCACGGTGTGTAGCGGGTTGAGCGAGGTCATGGGTTCCTGAAACACGAAGCCGACACGGCCGCCACGCAGCGCTTGCCAGTCCCGCTTTCCCAAGGCCGCCAGATCCGTGTCGCCGAGCCAGCGTCCCCCTTGGACCAGAGCATTGTCCGGCAGCAGGTCCATGGCGCCCAGTGCCGAGACCGACTTGCCGGAACCGGACTCACCGACCAAGGCCAGCGTCTCGCCGCGACGCACCTCAAGGGTCAGCTCATTGAGTACCGGCTTGCCGTCGAAGGCGATCGACAGCTTGTCGAGTCGTAGCAGAGGTAAGGAGCGAGAGTCAGGCATTGGGATGCGTCCTGGTCAACGGAGTAGCACTCGTAGCATGCTGGATATGGCGCGGATCGAAGGCGTCACGCAGGCCCTCGCCGATGAAGACCAGCAGCGAGAGCATCAGCGACAGGCTGACAAAGGCGGTAATGCCGAGCCAGGGTGCATGCAGGTTGTTCTTCCCCTGAGCCACCAGTTCACCCAGAGAAGGCGAGCCCGGCGGCAACCCGAAGCCGAGGAAGTCGAGCGCCGTCAGCGTGGTGATGGCGCCGGTGAATAGGAACGGAATGAAGGTCAAGGTGGCGACCATGGCGTTGGGCAGTACGTGACGCCACATGATCAGGCGCGAGGGCAGCCCCATCGCTTTGGCGGCACGCACATACTCGAGATTGCGCGCACGCAGGAACTCGGCGCGGACCACGTCCACCAGCCCCAGCCAAGAGAACAGCAGCATGATGCCAAGCAACCACCAGAAACCGGGCTGGACGAAACTGGCCAAGATAATGAGCAGAAACAGTACCGGCAGGCCCGACCAGATCTCGGTCAGGCGCTGGCCGATGAGGTCCGTCTTGCCGCCGAAATACCCCTGTATACCGCCAATGATAACCCCCATCACCAGCGACCCCGCGGTCAACACTAGTGCAAAAGCGACCGATAGCCGAAAACCATAGATGACGCGTGCCAGGACATCGCGCCCCTGATCGTCCGTCCCCAGCCAGTGGCGCGTATCTGGGGGTGAAGGCGAGGGCCGCATCATCTGCATATCCAAGGTCTGGTAGGAGAAGGGGATCAGCGGCCAGACGGCGGTGCCGTTCTCCTCGATCTGCTGGCGAATGAAGGGGTCGTGATAATCGGTACGGGTCGGCAGGAAGCCGCCGAATTCGGTTTCGGGGTAGTCCACCAGCAGCGGCACGTACCACTGGCCGTCGTAGCGCATGACCAGCGGCTTGTCATTGGCGATCAGTTCAGCGCCAAGGCTCACCACGAAAAGAGCAAGGAAGATCCACAGCGAAACCCGGGCACGGCGGTTGCGCCGGAATACCTCGACGCGCCGGCGAGCGATAGGGGAAAGCTTGTCGGTGAACGCAATGGCCATCGGTTCAGGACTCCCGTGTCTCGAAATCGATGCGCGGATCCACCCATACGTAAGTAAGGTCGGACACCAGTTTTAGGATCAACCCGATCAGGGTGTAGAGGAACAGCGTCCCGAAGATCACCGGATAGTCACGCTGCATCACGGCTTCGAAGCCGAGCAGTCCGAGTCCTTCCAGTGAGAAGATGACTTCGATGAGCAGCGACCCGGTGAAGAAGATGGTCACCAGGGCGCCAGGCAGTCCGGCGATGATGATCAACATGGCGTTGCGGAATACGTGACCGTACAGGGTACGGCTGTCGCTTGCGCCCTTGGCGCGTGCCGTCAGGACGTACTGCTTGTGGATCTCGTCGAGAAAGCTGTTCTTGGTCAGCATGGTCAGGGTGGCGAAGCTGCCGATGGTCATGGCCGTAACCGGCAGAGTGATGTGCCAGAAGTAGTCCTTGATCTTGCCCCAGAGGGAGAGTTCATCGAAATCAGGTGAGGTAAGGCCGCGCAGCGGAAACAGATCCCAATAGCTACCGCCGGCGAATAGCACGATCAGCAGGATGGCGAAGAGAAAGCCCGGAATGGCATAGCCCACGATCACCAACCCTGACGACCAGACGTCGAAGCGTGAGCCGTGATGCAGCGCCTTGCGGATCCCCAGCGGTATCGAAATGAGATAGACCAGCAGTGTGGTCCAGAGCCCCAACGAGACCGAGACCGGCAGTCGCTCGATCATCAGTTCGACGACGGGGCGATCGCGGAAGAAGCTGTTGCCGAAGTCGAAGGTTGCGTAATCACGCATCATGCCGAAGAAGCGTTCGTGGGCGGGCTTGTCGAAGCCGAACTGCTGCTCGAGCTGCTCGATGAAGCGCGGGTCGATGCCACGGGCACCGCGCGACTCGTCGCGAACCACCACGTCGCCTCCGCCGGCGTCGAGGCGTGTGCTGGCCATGCTGTCCACGCCTTCGAAGCGAGCGAGCATCTGATCGATTGGCCCGCCCGGCGCGGCTTGGACGATGATGAAGTTCAGCAGCATGATACCCACCAGCGTGGGTATCATCAGCAGCAAACGGCGCAGGATATAGCGGCTCACGTCAGGTCATCCTCATGGGCATCGGCCTAGCGGCGGCGCAGGCGCTGGTTGATCTCGGCTTCGCGCTCGGCATCGACCCACCAGGCGGCGAGGTCGAGCCCATATTCGGGGAAAGGCTGCGGGTATCCGAATTTGTCCCAAACGGCGATCCGTGTCTCGCCGGAGTGGTACTGGGGAATGGTAATGAAACTCCAGCGCAGCACTCGATCCAGTGCGCGAGCCACGGTGTTGAGTTCCTGGCGGCTGTCGGCACGAATCAGTTGCTCAACCAGTGCATCCACGACCGAATTTTCCAGCCCCATCAGGTTGCGACTCTGGGGGCTGTTGGCAAACTCACTGGTCCAGTATTCGCGCTGTTCGTTTCCCGGATTGTTCGACTGCGGAAACTGGCCGACGATGATGTCGAAATCGAATCCCCTCAGCCGGTTGAGGTACTGGTTGATGTCGACGATGCGCAGGGTACCGCGAATGCCCAGGCGCGACATATTGCGCAGCATCGGCTGCACCACGCGCTCCATGCCGCTGTCGTAAAGCATCACCTCGACGGTAAGCGGGCGGCCGCTCCCGGCGTCGACCAAGGTATCGTCGCGCACTTCATAACCGGCGTCGATCAGCAGGTCATAGGCAAGTCGCAGCCGCTCGCGAAGGTCCTCGGGATGGTCGATGGGCAGTGGCTCGGTGAAGACCCGCTCCGGTAACTCGTCGCGAAAGGGCTCGAGCAGCTCAAGTTCCGCGTCGCTCGGTAACCCCTCGGCAGCCATGTCCGAGTTCTGGAAATAGCTCTCGGTGCGTTTGTAGGTACCGTAGAAGATGTTGGCGTTGAGCCAGGGAAAGTCGAAGGTGAGATTGAGCGCTTCGCGCACGCGCGGATCCTGGAACTTGTCACGCCGCAGGTTGAACACGAAGGCCTGCATCCGGGACGGTTGGCCGTCGGGAACGGTGATGCGTTCGATCAGACCCTCGTGATAGGCCGGAAAATCGTAGCCGATGGCCCAGGTGGCGGCCCGTGCATCGATACGGTAGTCCAGCACCCCGGCCTTGAACGCTTCCCAGGCGATGTCACGGTCCCGATAGTAATCGTAGATAAGGCGGTCGATATTGTGCCGGCCCACATTGACGGGTAAATCGCGCCCCCAGTAGTCGTCCACACGCTCGTAGACGATGCGGCGCCCGGGGTCTACCTCGGCGATTCGATAGGGGCCGGAGCCGGGGTGTCGGGCCAGCGTAGGGCTGGAAAAGTCACGCTCCTCCCAGTAGTGCTTGGGCAGGACCGGCAGCTGGCCCACGATCAGCGGTAACTCGCGGGAGTGGTTGGCGGCAAACTCGAACCGCACGGTATGACGGTCGAGCGCTTCGACGCTCTCCACGTCGGCGTAATAGCCGCGATAGAAGGGATTGCCCTCGTCCAGAAGCAGATGGAAGCTGTAGACCACGTCTTCGGCGGTGACGGGTTCGCCGTCATGGAAGCGCGCCTCGGGGTGCAGGTCGAACTCGATCCAGTAGCGATCCGGGTCCAGACGAATCCCTTCGGCCAACAGCCCGTAGACACTGAACGGCTCATCCCGATTTTCCACCAGCAGGGTGTCGTAGATGTCACCGATGCCGATCGCCGGCGTGCCGCGAATGATGAAGGGGTTGGTCGAGTCGAAGCTACTGCCCACCGCGGCTTGGGTCATGCTGCCGCCTTTGGGGGCATCGGGGAAGACGTAGGGAAAGTGGCTGAAGTCGGCAGGGAGGGCCGGCTCGTCGTAAAGTGCCAGGCCATGTACCGTAGGGACTTCCTTGGCTTCGGTGGCGAACGACGATGCCCCCCAGCCAAGCACGAGACATAAGACGAGAGTGGTACGCAAGACGAACCGCATCAATGACATCCCTGGTGGAGGCTGGCCCGGCATTCCGGGCGTTACCGCCATAAGGTGTCAGGCCATCCGGCGCTTGTAAACCTCGATGTGCGACGGATGGACGTCCTCACGTTCAGCGTGCCGCCAGGCTGCGATGGGGAATGTCGAGCTGCTGGCCGGCGTGGATGACGTCACCGTCCAGGCCATTATGGCGGCGCAATTCGGCCACACTGATGCCATGGCGGTTGGCAATGGCCGAGAGGCTGTCGCCACGCTGGACGAGGTACTGCGCGCCATCCCGGGGAGCCGGGCGGGATGACGGCGAACTGAGTTCGGCCAGTATCGCCTGCTCCTGCTCAATGGGCACCAGTACCACGTCGACCGTGGCGGGGTTGGCACTGCCATGGGTCAGCGCGGGATTGAGCGCTGCCAGTTCCGACTGATTCACGCCAGCAACATTGGCCAACTGCGATAGGCTGATGGGTGCCGTGATCGGCACCTTGGCGAAAGCCGGGGCGTCGTCGATCTCGGGCAGCGTGACGCCATGGGCTTCGGGATCGTCAATGATCGCGGCAATGGCGTTGAGCTTGGGCAGATAGTTCATCGTCTCGCCAGGCAACTGCAGGTGCCAGTAATCGCTGGGTTCACCCCTTGCCGCCGCGGCGTGCCGTGCCCGGTTGACGGTGCCGGCGCCGGCATTGTAGGCCGCCAGCGAGAGTTCGATGTCGCCCTCGTACCATTGTTCGGCCTGCAGCTCGATGTAGTCCAGCGCCGCTTGGGTCGAGGCGATAACGTCGAGCCGAGCGTCGTAACCATGGTGGCGAGGAAGCCCCAGGGCATCGGCAGTACCGGGCATGAACTGCCACAGGCCGGCGGCACCGCGATGGCTGCGGGCCAGCGGGTCGTAGGAACTTTCCACGAACGGGATCAGGCCGATCTCGCCGGGCAGCCCGCGTCGTTCTACCTGCTCGGTTATCCACGCCATCCACGGCCGGGCACGCTCGATGATCTCGACGATATTGCCTGGGTTGGCACGATAATGATCGATCCACTCCTGTACACGGGCAACATGGCGGCGATCATGCCATTCCAGGTTGTCACGCAACCGCTCCCAGACGTCACCGGGAAGGGGTTTGAGGTTCAGATCATCCCAGAAATGGTGCGTCGGTTGAGTCGGCGTAGCGCCGGGATGAGGACTCGCCAGTAGCGTCGGGCTAGTTGCCGATAGCGCTCCGATCAAAGCGATACCACCGGCAAGGGTCAAGGTCCACTGCCGCGTCGTTCGGTAGGTCATGCGTTCTCCTTCAAGGCACGTGCGGTGCACGCACCTCATGGGATGCGTCGATTTTCAGAAACTGTCTTTCCAGGCACGCAGGGTGGTGAAAGTGGCCTGGTCGGTATCGGTATCGCCGTGCCGTGCCGCCGTGGCGCGCACATCGGGTTCACCACAGCGCAAGAACGGGTTGATGCGCTTCTCCCGGGCCAAATGGCTCGGCAGGGTGGGGCGGTCGAGATCTCGGGCACGCTGGGCTTCGACAATGGCATCGGCAACGTCCCGGTTGTGCGGGTCGGCCGCCTGGGCAAACCGGAGGTTGGCCAGGGTATATTCGTGCGCAGCGAATACCAGTGTGTCGTCAGGCAGTGCAGCCAGTATCTGCAGGGAACGGTACATCTGCTCTGGGCTGCCTTCGAACAGGCGACCGCAGCCGGCAGCGAACAAGGTGTCGCCGCAGAACAGCAGCGGTGGGATGCCGGCGGTGAAGAAGGCGATATGATCTAGGGTGTGGCCCGGTACTTCATGGACATCGAAGCGTCGTCCCATGACCCGGCAGGTATCGCCTTTCCCGACACGTTCCGTCAGGCCGTCGATGGCGCTGTTGTCGGGGCCGATCACTCGCGGCGAATAACGATCGATGAGCTGCGGCAGGCCACCGACATGATCGGGATGATGATGGGTAACGAGAATGGTGCCGAGAGTGAGACCTTCTTGCTCGAGAATACGTACGACCGGCTCTGCATCGCCAGGATCCACGACACAGACTTCGGGGCTCGTATCCTGGCGCATGAGCCAGATATAGTTGTCGCTTAAAGCGGGAATCGGTGTCACGCTCAGCATAGGCAGTCTGTCCTTCGTCGCGTCGTCAACCGAAGTGAGTGGCGGTCGTTGGCCCGTTCCTCGCACCCGGCGGCACGGCCGCATCAGCGTGAGCGTTCGCTCGACGAGGGCCGTGCACGGCAAAGATGCCGGAAATGCCTGCAAAACCGGTGATCATGGAGGTATTGGTCAGCAATGTCAAACTCGCATGAAGCGTTCGCCCTGGCACGGCTGTATCGGGAAGGGAGCCGTTACTGGACCAGCGAGGACGGCCAGGCGCACTGGCGGGCCGAGCGGGCCTGCCTGGGACCGATCTGCGAAAGCCTGCATGGTGGCCACAGCCTTGAGCTGGGCATGGGGCCTTCGCTTACCGACATGTCGCCCATTCGCCACAATGTACGTTGGGCACCGACGGCGGAACTGGCTGAAGGCACCTCTACTCTGGTGTGTCCGCTGGATGCCCTCGCGCTGCCCGATGAGTGTTTCCATCTGGTCCTGGTTCACCATCTGCTGGAAGTCGTCGACGAACCCCATCGCTTGCTCCAGGAAGCTGCCCGCATCACCGCAGACGATGGCTGCCTGGTCGTGCTCGGCTGGATGCCGCTAGGGTTGGGCGGTCTGGCTCGTCTCACACCGGCACGCCGCAACCGCCTGCCCTGGCGTGGGCACTGGCGTACGCCGTCCAAGCTGAGTGATTGGCTTGCGTTTGTCGACTTCCGCGTCGAGCGGGTAGACTACTGCGGTTTTCACCTGCCCGGCAGCCCGCCCAGCAACGCCACCCTGGAAACGCTGGGGCGCCGCCATAATGTGCCGCTGGGCGACAGTTTCATCATTCATGCCCGTCGTCGAAACCGACTCGCACAGAGCCAGCGTCCCAGCTTGAGGCTTCAAGGCACCTTGGGCGGTGGGGCGCTGGGTCATGCCACGCGCATCGGCGCTGCCGCACCGGAACCGAGCAGAAGGACAGCTGAAGTTGAGTGCCACTGACAAGCCCTTACCCAAGGTCATCATTCATACCGATGGTGCCTGTCGCGGCAATCCCGGCCCGGGGGGCTGGGGAGCCGTGCTGAACAGCGGCAGACACGAGAAGACCCTGAACGGCTTCGAGGCCTCAACCACCAACAACCGCATGGAGCTGATGGCCGCGATCATGGCGCTGAGAGCGCTCAAGCAAGCCTGCGACGTCGAGCTGTGGACCGACTCCGAGTACCTGCGCCGCGGCATCACCGAATGGATTCACGGCTGGATGAAGCGCAACTGGAAGACGGCCAGCAGACAACCGGTCAAAAACGCCGAGCTGTGGCGGGAGCTGCTTGAGGAAACGCATCGCCATCGAATTCAATGGCACTGGGTCAAGGGCCACAGCGGTCATCCCGGCAACGAGCGAGCCGACGCGCTGGCCAACGCCGCTATCGACGCCAACTGGAGCCGCGGCGCAACGTCCACCACCCCCCAACCCGAGTCCTAGACCATGCGTCAGATCGTTCTGGATACCGAAACCACCGGCATCGACCCGCGCGAAGGCCACCGTCTGATCGAGATCGGCGCCGTGGAGCTCGTCAACCGACGCCTGACGGGCAATACCTACCATCAGTACATCAATCCGCAGCGAGTGGTCGAGGCAGAGGCCATCGATGTGCATGGCATTACCAACGAGTTTCTCGTCGACAAGCCGGTCTTCGCCGAAGTCGCCGATGCCTTCTGGGCGTTCATTCGCGGCGCGGAGCTGGTGATCCATAACGCTGCCTTCGACGTCGGCTTCATCGATCACGAATTCACGCTGCTGCTGGGCTCGCGTGGCGAGCCGCGCCTGGGGCCGGTAGCGGAGCACTGCCGCATCCTCGACACGCTGCAGTTGGCCCGTGAGCGGCATCCCGGTCAGCGCAACAACCTCGACGCGCTGTGCAAGCGGTACGAGATAGACAACGGCCATCGCGTACTTCATGGCGCCTTGCTCGATGCCGAGATTCTGGCGGAAGTCTATCTGGCCATGACCGGCGGGCAGACGGCGCTATCGCTGGATGCCGAAGAACGGAGCGACAGCCAGGCCATGGCCAGCGGCCTGGCGATCCGGCGCATGGAGCTTCCCGCCGGCGGCCTTCGCGTGCTGCGCCCAGGCGATGAGGAACTTGCAGCGCACCAGGCCAAGCTCGAGCAGATTCGTCAGGCAGCGGGCAGCTGTCAGTGGGATGCGCTGATGGACCCGCCTCAGGGGAATCGCGATGCTGCGCCGTGAACTGCCGCTAGACGTTACCGGCGGCAGAATCATCCGGGTCGCTTCCGGGCGCATTGCCCCAGGCCCGGACGATACGCCCCTCCAGCAGGCACAGCCTTGGCCAGAGAGCGTACAACCATTGGCCTACTGGCACGACGAGCCGATCGCTCTGTCGGTGGAGGAGCATGGCGGAGAAAGCTGGCTTGATGGCCGCCAATGGCTCACCCGACTCCCCGAGTCCTGGTTTCCGTTGATCGCCACGGCCTTGCAGGTCGCCGCCTGGCTTCGCGATCACCGTTTCTGCGGCCGCTGCGGGGCGCCCGCCGCCCGGCTAGACGCCGAGTTTGCCATGCACTGCCACCAGTGCGGACACCGCAACTACCCGCGCATTTCGCCGTGCATCATCACTCTGGTAACCCACGGCGATGCCATGCTGCTGGCTCGCAGCCCACGCTTCCCACCGGGGCGCTACTCCACCCTGGCGGGCTTCATCGAGCCGGGGGAATCGGCCGAGGAGGCCGTCCATCGTGAGATCCATGAGGAGGTAGGCGTCAGTGTGGGACGAATACGGTACTACCGCAGCCAAGCCTGGCCTTTCCCGCATGCGTTGATGTTGGGATTCTTTGCCGAAGCGGCCAGCCGTCGCATTCGGATCGATGGCATAGAGATCGCCGACGCGGCTTGGTTCCACCCCAAGCGGCTACCGCAGTTGCCGCCGCCGTATTCGATATCCCGCGCGTTGATCGAAACCCATCTGGCCGAGGTGGCCGACGGCATCGTCCAGCGAAGCTGACGAAATGCAACGGGCCGCCAATTGGCGACCCGTTGTGCAAGGCAGGCTCGGTGATCAGCGATTCGGGAACAGGCTGGTCAGCTTGGTGGCCAGCATCACGTTGCCCGTTGCCTTGAGCTTGCCGGTCATGAACGCCGTCATGCCGTTGACCTCGCCGGTCATGATGCCCTTCAGAGTCTCGCTGCTCATGGAGAGCGATACCGAGGGATCGTCATGCTCGCCTTCCTCGATCGACAGGGTGCCATCCTTGACCACCAGGTAGTGACTGCCGTTGTCACTGAAATGGAACTGGAAGACATCGTCCATGCCCTTGGCAGCCTGTGGGTCGAAGCGCTCTTGCAGTTTATCTAGTGTCGAGGTGGACATGGGAATCTTTCCTTCATGGGAATCGAGAGGTTAGGGGAACCCGAGTGACAGAGGTTATTTCAAACAGTTGTTTCAATCAAGCCCGTTGCCAGCGCCTCCGTGCGACGTCACGATTGGGCTATCAATGCGAAAATGGAGTGGCGTCGTGAATGAATGGCTGATGGACATGGGGCGATTCGTCGTACAGATGTCGGTATTGACCCTGCTGGTCGTGGTAGCGGTCGTGGTGGTCGCTCGCATCCGGAACGAGGCAGGAGAGCGCGTCCGCCTGCGCGTCGATGAGCTCAACGATCGCCTCGAATACCGGCGTCGACGCCTGGCGCTGGCCGCCACTGAGCCGAACGCCCGCAAGCGTCTGGCCAAGGCCTTTCGTCGCGACGACAAGAGCCGTTCCCGTGCGAGCCACAAGCAGGCCGGCGAAACTCGCAGCACGGTATGGGTATTGGATTTCCACGGTGACCTCAAGGCCACGGCAGTGGGTCGCTTCGCCGAGGAGATTTCTGCGGTCACGTCGGCGGCAAGCGAAGGGGATGAAGTCGTGATCCGCCTGGAATCGGCGGGAGGCCTGGTACATGCCTACGGCCTGGCGGCCGCTCAGGTCGACCGGCTGCGCGAGGCGGGGCTCAACACCACGGTATGCGTGGACAAGGTGGCGGCCAGCGGGGGCTATCTCATGGCATGTGCGGCAGATCAGCTGCGTGTCGCTCCGTTTGCCGTCCTGGGCTCTATCGGCGTCGTGGCCCAGTTACCCAACGTACACCGGCTACTCAAGCGCCATGATGTCGACGTCGAGCTGCTCACGGCCGGCGAGTACAAGCGAACGCTGACCGTTTTCGGGGAGAATACCGAAGAAGGGCGGGAGAAGTTTCAATCGGATCTCGAGCATATTCACGAGCTGTTCAAGCAACACGTGGTCGAGCGTCGCCCGAGGCTGGATATCGAATCAGTGGCAACGGGAGAGGTGTGGTATGGGCGCGACGCGCTCGAGAAGGGGCTGGCGGATGTCTTGGGTACCAGCGAGGCCTATCTCGTGGAGCGGATGAAGGAAGCACGCGTCGTCAGCCTGCGTCTGGAAGCTCGACAGCCGCTGGGAAAACGACTCGGCATGGCTGTCCGGGAAGGCGTTGAGGGCGGCATCGAACGGCTCGTGGAGCGACTCGATGCGAGCCGCTGGGAAAAGCGCTGAGCCGTCCTGACGGGGTCATCAAGCTTCCTGTAGCTTGACGAGGGCGCCGATCATCTCGCGAGCCTGCTTTCCCTGCAGCGAGTAGTAAATGGTCTGCGACGCTCGGCGCGTCGACACCAGACCCTCGCGTCTCAGAATGGCCAAATGCTGTGACAACGCCGACTGACTCAACGCCAGGCGCTGGTTGAGCTCGGTCACCGAAAGCTCGGAGCCATCCAACAGGCACAAGATGCGCAGCCGGTTGTCGTTCGCCAGCGCCTTGAGTAGGGCGGTGGCCTGGTCGATGGCTGGATTGCCGGCCTGGAGAAGGCGGGATGCAGCGCTGTGCGAGGTGCTCATGATGATCTCCCCGTGTTGCTGCCCGGGCCATGTCCTGGCTCGGGTCAGGCGGCTTCGGGCGGCTACCCGGCCCACGACAGAGAGCGCAATCCACCTGTCGCAGACATTGCGATCCGGCAGTGCCCAAGTTTGGTCATGGCATTGCTGATTTAGTCATCATTGATAGTGACTCCGCGACTGTCAAACGAAGAATCAACCTAGTCGGCACGCATTTCTTGAATTCTTTGCTCATTGTCAACAATAAAGAGGGATGCTGAAGCTTTAACACCTGATTTTGAGCAAATTAGCCGATGGTATGAAGGAAATTTCGCCAGAAACCTCTAGAGTGTCAACAATCTCAGTGCCACGCGATGTCGGACAGGACGCTCATGACAACCTACAAAGCCGAATTCCAACGCTCCATCGATCAGCCGGAAGCCTTCTGGGCCGACCAGGCGCAGCGGATCCCATGGTTTACCCCCCCTCGTACCATTCTCGAATACGACGACCAGGGCCATGCTCGCTGGTTCGTGGACGGCGAGATGAATATCTGTCACGCCGCACTGGACCATCATGTGGCGCAGGGGCGCGGTGACCAGCCTGCCATCTACTGGGACTCACCGGTCACCGGTGGCAAGCGTACCCTGACCTATGCCGAGATGCGCGATGAAGTGGCGCTGTTCGCCGGTGCGCTGAAGGCGCTTGGCGTCAGCAAGGGCGACCGGGTCGTCATCTATATGCCCATGGTGCCCGAGGCGCTGGTGGCCATGTACGCCTGCGCTCGCCTGGGCGCGGTGCACTCCGTGGTGTTCGGCGGCTTCGCCCCGCACGAGCTCGCCGTCCGCATCGACGATGCCCAGCCAAAGGTGGTGGTGGCAGCCTCCTGCGGCATCGAGGTCGAGCGAGTGGTTCCCTACCAGCCGAACATCGAGGCAGCCATCGAGCACAGTGAGCACAAGCCCGACGCCTGCGTCTATCTGCAGCGCGAGCAGCAGCGCGCCAAACTCGGCCCGCACGACCATGACTGGGCGGAACTGATGCAAAAAGCAACGCCGGCCGATTGTGTGCCGGTCAAGGGTAGTGATCCGCTCTATGTGCTCTATACCTCGGGCACCACGGGCAAGCCCAAGGGCGTCGTTCGTGATACGGCAGGCTACGCTGTGGCGTTGCACTACTCGATGGAGACCATCTACGACGTGGCACCAGGAGATGTGTTCTTCTCCGCCTCGGATGTCGGCTGGGTGGTGGGGCATTCCTACATCGTCTACGCCCCACTGTTGCGCGGGTGCACTACGGTCGTCTACGAAGGCAAGCCGGTAAAGACCCCCGATGCAGGTGCTTTCTGGCGCCTGATCAGCCAGTACCGGGTCAAGAGCTTCTTTACCGCTCCCACGGCTTTCCGGGCAATCAAGAAAGAGGACCCCGACGGCACATTGCTGCAGCAGTACGACATCTCATGCCTGAGAGCGCTCTACCTCGCTGGCGAGCGCCTCGACCCGCCGACGTTCCACTGGCTCGACGACTTGCTCGAGGTGCCTGTGATCGACCACTGGTGGCAGACCGAGACCGGCTGGCCGATCGCCGCCAATCTGCACGGCCTGGAGCCGATGCCTACCAAGGCCGGCAGCGCCACCGTGCCCGTACCGGGTTTTCATGTACAGATCCTGAATCGCGACGGCGAGCAGGCCCGGCCGATGGAGCAGGGCAGCGTGGTCATTCAGCAGCCCATGCCGCCTGGCTGCCTGGTAGGCATATGGGGCGACCCGAAGCGCTTTCACAGTGCCTACATGGCGGCATTTCCCGGCTACTACCTGACCGGCGACGGTGGTTACTTCGATGAGGAGGGTTACCTGTTCATCATGGGCCGCACCGACGACGTCATCAACGTGGCTGGGCACCGACTCTCGACCGGAGAGATGGAAGAAGTGGTTGGAGCGCACAAGGCGGTAGCGGAGTGTGCCGTGATCGGCATCCACGATGCTCTCAAGGGCCAGATTCCTGTCGGCCTGGTGATACCCAAGGACGGTTTCGACGGCGACGAGGTCGCGCTCGAGAACGAGCTGATCGCCCTGGTGCGCGAGAGAATCGGCCCGGTCGCCTGCTTCAAGCAGGTCCTGGTGGTCAACCGACTGCCCAAGACTCGCTCGGGCAAGATTCTGCGCAAACTACTGCGTAACATCGCCGACGGCAAGGAGTACGGAGTACCTTCTACCATCGATGATCCCGCCAGCCTGGAAGACGTGCACGAGGCCATGAAGGCGCGTGACGTTGGCGCTGCGCACGAAGCTCGCCAGGTCTGACCTGCCTGCACAGCAAGCCCATTGCGTCGCCTTAGGGCGGCGCAATGGCTATTGGCCATCGCTCCCGGATTGGCCGGCGCCACTTCGCCACGTATAATCCGCACCTTACTCCGGCAACCGATTCCGTTGGTTGCCGGCGAGGGTTCCCTCACCCCTCGTCCGTAGACACGGCCATGCCATGGCCGCCAAAAAGGATTCACTCATGTTCCTGTTGTCGCAAGCGCAGCAACGCCGCTGCCTGCTGTTGCTGGTGTCGTTCCATATTCTGGTGATCGCAGCCAGCAACTATCTGGTGCAGCTACCCTTCACGCTGTTCGGATTTCATACCACCTGGGGCGCATTCAGCTTTCCCTTCATCTTCCTTGCCACCGATCTCACTGTAAGGCTGTTCGGCAAGGAGCCGGCCCGGGCCATCATCATGCGAGTCATGCTGCCTGCGCTGTTCATCTCCTATGCCGTCTCGGTCATCTTCCCCCAAGGAAGCTTTGCTGGATTGGCGGCGCTGGGGGAGTGGAATCTGTTCGTCGCGCGCATCGCAATGGCGAGCTTCATGGCCTATGTGCTGGGCCAATTACTCGACGTTCAGGTCTTCGATCGTCTGCGTACCCTGCGCGCCTGGTGGATAGCACCGGCAGTCTCCACCGTGCTGGGCAACCTGGCCGACACGGCGGCATTCTTTTTCATCGCGTTCCACCACAGCCCCGATCCTTTCATGGCGGCGCACTGGGTCGAAATCGCGGCGGTCGACTACGTGATCAAGCTCGGCATCAGCCTGCTGTTCTTCCTGCCCTTGTATGGCCTGCTACTGGCCTGGCTGAGTCGTAGACTGGTGTCATTTACCGGGCAGCAAGACCTTGCCCCGCAGCATCTCTGAGCGCCAGCCCCATGAATCGTCAAGCCAACCACGCGGAGGAGTGATGAGCGTCGAACTCAACTACCACGACACTGGCGGAGAGGGCACGCCTCTCGTCGTCGTCCACGGCTTGCTGGGCAGCGCCGACAACTGGCGTTCACACGTCAAGCAGTGGCAGGCCCGGCGACGGGTCGTGGCGGTCGATCTGCGCAACCACGGCCGCTCGCCGCACGCCGAGGGCATGAGCTATCGCGAGATGGCGGCCGACCTGCTGGCCCTGATGGATCGTCTGGCCATCGACAAGGCGCACCTGCTTGGCCATTCGATGGGGGGCAAAGTCGTTATTAGCTTGGCGCGCTTGTCACCGCAGCGCGTGGCCTCGCTGATCGTGGCAGACATTGCACCGCAAGCTTACGGGCACGGCCACGACGCCATTTTCGCCGGGCTCAGGCACCTGCAGCGCGGCAACCCGGCGAACCGGCGGGAAGCCGACGAGTTGCTGGCCGAGCATGTCGAGGAGCGACCCGTCCGGCTGTTTCTGGCCACCAACCTGGAGCGGGCAGAGAGCGGCGGGCTGGCACTGAGAATCGGCCTGGACCAGATCGAAGCCGGCTACCCGGACATCATGCAGGCGCCCGCCGGAGAGTCCGCCTTCGATGGGCCGGTGCTGGTTCTGCGAGGAGGTAAGTCACACTACGTGCCGGACTCGGCACTGGCCAACCTGCGTGACGTGCTGCCCAACTCGCGGCTGGTGACCCTCGAAGAAGCCGGCCACTGGTTGCACGCCGACCAGCCCGAGGCGTTTCAAGCAGCGGTCGAGGAATTTCTGGATTCGCTGGAAGCTTGACGAACCTCAAGGAGCCGAAGTGCCAAGGTCGATGGCGAGCCGCTCCAGCGGCGTCACCGTCTCGACGACGCCCGCCTCGTGGAGGAACTGCTCGAAACGCATGTAGCGTCTGTGGTCCACGGCCCCCGGCTGCAGGGCAAGACGAGGATAGATGTCTGCCCAGGCGTCCTGCCCGGCCTGACCGGCGAGTGCGGGCTCGGCTTTCTCCAGCAGCGCCCAAGCCTCTTCGGGATGGTTGACGATCCACAGTGCGGCCTCGTCGAGTGCCGATACCAGGCGGCGCACGGCATCACGCTTGCCATTGAGCTGGTCACGGTTGGCCATCAGTATCAAGCCATCGTGGGCAGGCAGCCCATAGGCCTCGCTCGGTAGCGTCCGCGTCATTATGCCTTCATCGGCCAATTGGCGGGGCAGCAGGTAGCGATGGTGCATCATCAGCCCATCGACTCGCTGCTCACGCATGGCTTCGATCACGGAATAACCAAGCTCCTCGAGCCCTACCAGCTCGAGACCCTTGGCCATGCCCAGCAGCTCGGACAGCATAAAGGCCAGCACCACGTCGCGCCCATCACTGTCAGTCACTCCGATGCTCAGCCCCTCAAGCGAAAAATCATTGCCGATACTCTCGCTAGCACCGCGCAACACCAGCCCGGAAACGGGAGCTGCGACCAGCGTCGCGACGCGCACTACAGGCATCTGCCTGTCGACCAGGAGGTGCAACTGGGGCTGACGTCCTAGCGCCAGGTCGGTGCGTCCGGCCGCCAGCAGCTTGGCCGGAACACTGGGATCCGCCGGCACGACCAGCGTCACCTCGAGCCCACGGCGCGCAAACATGCCTTTCTCACGCGCCACGAGCAGGGCGGCATGCTGAGGATTGAGATACCAGTCGAGAGTGATGGAGAGGTGAGTGGTGGGCGGTGGCACGATGGGGTCGGCGGGTTCGCTGACCACGGCGGGAACTTCCAGCGCCGGCTCGCCCTCATGTTCCCGCTCACCGGGATGCTCGATTGGCAGCAGCCGTTCGAGGACCCCCGGGCCCTCGACCGCCGGAGGTACCTCGACCACGGCCGAGGCTTCACTCGACGCCAGGGTCTCGGTGTCCAGCAGTGGGGCAGGCACCTTGACGACGCTATCGAGATGAAGCGGCGGAGCGGGAAGCGGCACGGGATCCCGGTCAGGGTCGGCCATGAGCGGGAGAGTAAGCGGCAGCACCAGCATTGCGATCGTTCCAGCCAGGGCGCGAACCATGCAGCTTCGATGGGACTTGGCCATGGATGGCGATCTCCAGGCAATACGTAAGCATCGGTAAGCAGCTAGTTTATCGTTGTCGCGCCTGCCATGGCTAGCCGAGGCGTCGCCTGCTTCCACTTGGGCACACGTGGCATAATGTGGTATCCCAGCTCGAGGTCATGCATGGACACCATCAATACTCTTTTCCTGCTCTCCGGTTTCTTGATAGCCCTAAGCGTCGTGGCCAGCCGCATCTCTTCCATGGTGGGGCTACCACTTCTGCTGATTTTCCTGGGGCTGGGAATGCTGGCAGGCGAGCAGGGGATCCTCGGCATCCAGTTCGATGACTACTCACTGGCATTTCTGATCGGCCATCTCGCGCTGGCGATGATCCTGCTCGACGGGGGGCTACGCACACGCCTCAAGACCTTTCGCGTCGGATTCAAGCCCGCCCTGTCGTTAGCCACACTTGGCGTTTTCGTCACCAGCGGCCTGGTGGGGGTGTTTGCCATGTGGGTCTTCGAGCTGACGCTGGCTCAGGGTCTGTTGGTGGGAGCCATCGTCGGTTCGACGGATGCGGCAGCGGTATTCTCGATGCTTAGTGGACGTGGCGTTCACCTCAACGAACGCGTAAGCGCCACGCTCGAGATCGAGTCCGGCACCAACGATCCCATGGCCATCTTTCTGACCCTGCTACTGGTCGAGCTGCTGGTAGGTGACATCCGCGGTCCACTCGAGACCGTGTGGTTCATGGTGCTGCAGTTCGGCCTTGCCACGCTGATCGGTCTGGGCGGTGGCTGGCTAAGTGCCAAGCTGCTGCGCTGGCTAGACCTCGCCCCGGGCCTGTACTCGCTGCTGGCCCTGGGCCTGGGCTTCTCTGTCTTCGGCGCGACCAGCTTTCTTGGCGGGAGTGGTTTCCTGGCGATATACCTGACCGGGCTGATGATCGGCAACCAGCCCGGCCGACATCTCAACTTCATCCTTCCGGTGCATGACGGTTTGGCGTGGCTGAGCCAGATCGGACTTTTCCTGATCTTGGGCCTGCTGGTCAATCCTTCCGGGCTGCTCGAGTTTGCCTTGCCGGCCTCGCTAGTGGCACTGGCCCTGATCTTCATTGCCCGACCACTGGCCGTGCTGCTCACGGTAAAACCCTTCTTTCGCTTTCGTTGGCGCGAGATCGGTTTCATCTCATGGGTAGGGCTGCGCGGAGCAGTCCCGATCGTGCTCGCCATCTTCCCCGTCATCGGCGGGGTGGAAAATGCTGCCCTCTACTTCAACGTTGCCTTCGCCGTGGTGCTGCTGTCGCTGCTGATCCAGGGCGGCACCTTGCCCTTGATGGCGCGCTGGACGAAGGTGGAAGTCCCTCTCGGCGTGACACCGGACCACCGCGGCCCGTTGGGAATCCTGCCCGAGAACGACTATGAGTTGTTCGTTTACAGGGTGGACAATCAGGATCTCGACGATGTCCCCATTCGCTTACTGCGCTTTCCTTCAGGCGCGGTGATATCGGCGCTTTTCCGCCAGCATGCCATGCTGCATCCCAAGGGCAGCACCCGACTCAAGGCCGGCGATGTCATTTGCGTCATTGGGCGCAGCGAGGACTTGCCCGCTCTCAACCGGCTCTTCAGCGGCGATGCCAAGCTCAAGCGCGAACGAGCCTTCTTCGGTACCTTCACCTTCGACGGCGATGCGCTGATGCAGGACATCGCCGGGGTCTACGGGCTTACACTGAGCCCGGGGGAGAGTGCCATGACCCTTGCCGAGTTCGTATCGCTGCGAGTGGGCGGCCACCCCGTAGTGGGGGACGACGTCGACTGGCATGGCATCCATTGGGTCATCAGCGAAATGGACGGCAATCGCGTCACCCGGGTCGGCTTGCGCCTCTATTGACTGTTCGCCACCAGGCAACCTGGCGGATACCGTGATCGTCTTGCCGCAGGCAGTGCGCGTTGTCGACCGCCTCGCTTGCCGCTCTCATCGAGAGCGACTATCTTCGAGGTCAAAATGAGGTGTACTTAATTTCCGCAAGGAGAGCGGCATATTCAAGTTTCTGGCAAGTACCGTCGGTATCATTTTCCTCATCGGGCTCGCCGTGGTCATCGGCTTGTTGATGCTCATCTTCTGATCGCCACTCGTTGCCTGGGCAGCCCCGCTGCTCAAGGCTCGATACGTACTGCTGCATCGCAAGACACGGTCGCCTTTCGCTAGTATGTCAGTATGCCGGCAACGACGATGAGTGGAGCTTGCGATGTTGTTAACACCTCGACAGTGGCTCGTTCTACTGGCGGGTCATGTCATCGGCACATTTCTCTTCGTGATACTGGGCTGGCCGCCCGATGCCAACCACGACCTCTTCCTGGCTTTTGGAGGCATGCTGGTACCGACTCTGTTGGCCTTCGTTGGCGCGTTACTGGGGCGCATACATAGCCGGCAAGGCGCAAGCATCGGGATGATCGTCGGCTATGTGCTCTTCTTCGCCCCGGCCAGCGTGATGATGCTGGGCAACTGAGCCGGAAACAACGACGCCCGGCCGAAGCCGGGCGCATGGGTTGTGATGAGCAGTCGGTTATTCAGCCGTGGATGGCGAAACTGCCTGCATTTAGCCAGAGATGGGCAGCGACACTGGCAGCGTAGCCCAGCGCAATGACCGGCGCCCAACGCAGGTGTCCCAGGAAGGTGTAATTGCCGCGCGCCTGACCCATCAGTGCCACACCGGCAGCGGAACCGATCGACAGCAGGCTGCCGCCGACCCCAGCGGTCAGGGTAATCAGCAGCCAATGACCGTGAGACATTTCAGGCTCCATGGTCAACACCGCGAACATCACCGGGATGTTATCGATCACGGCGGAAACCACTCCCAGTACGATGTTGGCCCAAGTGGCATCCCAGCCGCTGTAAAGCACCTCGGAAAGCAGACCGAGGTACCCCAAGAAGCCCAGGCCGCCCACCGACAGGACCACGCCGTAGAAGAAGAGCAGGGTATCCCACTCGGCGCGAGCCACGCGATTGAAGACGTCGAACGGCACCACACTGCCCAGTTGACGCAACTTGCGCTCGTCACCGCGCTGCGTATAGCGGATGCGCTTTTTCTCGAGCGAGCGGGGCAAGGTCATACGCAGGAAGTAACCGAAGAACTGCAGGTAGCCCAGGCCGGTCATCATGCCCAGTACCGGTGGCAAGTGCAGCAGGGTATGACAGGCCACCGCCGTCGCCACGGTGAAAAGAAAAAGCGCAATGATGCGACGCGCGCCCCGCTTGAGCCAGACGTCCTCGTAGACTTCTTCCGGCTTGCGGTTGTTGATGAAGAAGCTCATCACCACGGCCGGAATGAGGAAATTGACCAGTGACGGCACCAACAGATCAAAGAATTCGTAGAACTGCACGATACCCGCCTGCCAGACCATCAGCGTGGTGATGTCGCCAAAGGGGCTGAAGGCACCGCCAGCGTTGGCCGCTACTACGATATTGATGCAACAGAGGTTGATGAAGCGCTTGTCGCCCTCGGCCACTTTCGTGACCACCGCACACATCAGCATGGCCGTGGTCAGGTTATCGGCAATCGGGGAAATCACGAAGGCCAGGCCGCCGGTCAGCCAGAACAGTTGCTTGTAGCTGAACCCTTTGCGAGTCATCCAGGAGCGCAGCGCATCGAACACGCGACGCTCGTCCATGGCGTTGATGTAGGTCATCGCCACCAGCAGGAACAGCATCAGTTCGGTGAACTCGAGCAACACCTCGCGGAACGCATGTTCGGCCTCGTTGGGCATGCCAGACTGTACATAGACCCAGCCGATCATGCCCCAGATCAGTCCCGCCGCCACGAGCACCGGCTTGGACTTGCGCATGTGAATCTTCTCTTCGGCCATTACCAGCGCATAGGCAAGGACGAAGATAATGACCGCGGCAAAGCCTACCGCCGAACCGGTCAACGGCATGCTGCCGGTGACCGCCAAAGCGGCAGGACTGAACAGCAGGATGGCAAAAGCCAGCAATAGGATGCTCGGCCAACGGAATAAATTCCGTAGCCTGGTTTGTTTACAGCAACCAGTTGGCATGGGTGGTGTTCCTGTTGGTTAATTTTCAGGGAGAGGTGAAGAAAGCGCCTGAATTTTACCATGCCCTGTTGCGGTGCAACAGTTATCCGGAAGGAGTAGAGGCGACTGGGAGGTAGACATTAGTCAATAAAAAACCCCTGACATCGCAGGGGTTTTCAGAATAAAGAGTGGCGGAGGGACAGGGACAATCCGCCCACTGCCCCCAAGCGATTGTTTTCTCTTCACTTCAGTAGCTTACGCGCTCGCCATGTGGTAAATAGGTGTGGTAAGCAGACCATCTGAGTCATACCATGAGCCACCTTGAAAAACGTGCCAATCGCTGGTACGCAGTCCTGACCATTCCAGAGGATGTCCGCCACCAGTTCGGCGGTAAGCTCCGCTTCGTGAAAAGCACCGGCACGACTGACAAGCGGGCCGCTCAGGTCAGAGCCTTTGCGCTGGTAGCCGAGTGGAAGGCTGAGATCGAGAGCGCACGGGGAAATGTAGAACCCAACTCAATCCTTGAGCTGGCCTCAGCCGTCCGTGCAGAGCTGGACCTCTTCAAACGTCGCGGCGACAGCGAGCAGCATGAGGCCGTTTCCTTTGCCGTTTCCTCAATGGCTGAGAAGCTTGCAGACCAAGGAAGGGCTACAGAGGCTCATCGCCTGACACATGTGGCGTTTGGTGCGGAGACGCTCATCAAGCCTGAGCTGGAGGAATGGAAGAGCAGTCTCCACCTCAAGGAGAAGACTACCGAGCAGATGGAGAAGGACGCCAACCTGATGGCCGAGTTCTTCGAGGTGGTCGAAGCAGTCACGCCTGAGAAGGTCAGGGCTTGGGCCAAACTGCTCATGGAGGCGAAGGAGGAAGGCGGGTACGGCTATGGCACATCATCGGTGAAGCGCACCTTTACAGCGTCTCGTAGCGTCTGGAGACACCTTCAGGAGAGAGGGCTGGCACCTGCTGAGTCCGAGCCTTTCAAGCTACCTTCTTTCGTACAGCGACAGAACAAGAGCGGTAGCGTCAGCAAGCGTTCCAACCGGAGCTGGCACCCGTTCAAGCCCGCTGAGGTCGTCATGTTCTATAGTGAAGCTCTAGCTAATGGTGATACAAAACTTGCTGACCTGATCAAGCTGGGCATGTACACAGGAGCGAGGATCGAGGAACTTTGTTCACTGGAGGTGGAAGAGTGCTCAACTGCTTCTTTGATGATCAATGATAGCAAAACTCCTTCTGGAATCAGGGAGGTGCCCGTCCATCCTGAGATTACTGGTTTGGTTGGGGAGTTGCTCGCCTCTTCATCCGATGGTTACTTACTTTCAGGGCTAACCTTCAACAAGTATGGTGACCGCTCTAACGCTATAGGCAAGAGATTCGGACGGATGAAAACCAAGCATGGCTTCGGCCCCCTGCATGTCTTTCACTCGATAAGAAAAACTGTGGTCACTTTGCTGGAAGATGCCGGTGTCTCTGAGAACATGGCGGCTGACATCGTTGGGCACGAAAAGCCACGAATTACCTATGGGCTGTACTCAGGTGGTCACTCTCTGCGAAGTAAGATGGAAGCCATCAAGCTCCTGCAATATCCAAAATAGGAATAATGCCTTGAACCATACCCCCTTTCTCTGCCTCTATGATGGTCGAAAATCCCAGCGAATCGTTGGCTTCCTCCTCTACGTCGTCACGATGCTTGGAATTCTTGGCTACGCCTTGGGAACGCTGCCTTTGCCAATCTGGCTGATTCTGGCTCCATCGGTGTTCTGGTCTGTTTGGTATGTCGGCTCAATACTGGTCCGAATTATCGGATGGTTCACCCGCCGCGCTCGGTGAAAGTTGCTTCTCTCTCGTTATCCACGACCCCTGGCCCACCGGCTGGGGGTCTTGCTTTCAAGCACCCCGACAACTGGGAGAGAAACGACATGACTAACCAGCTGATCATCGCCGAGACCACCATCAAGACTGACGCTGACGGACGCTACTGCCTGAACGACCTGCACCGGGCTGCCGGTGGAGAGAGCCGCCACCAGCCAGCCTTCTTCATGAAGCGTCCCGAGACCGTCGAGCTGCTGGCCGAGCTTAATTCTTCCGCACAGCAGATTTCCCCGGTTGAATCCAAGCGAGGCCGCAGCGGTGGCACCTTCGTCTGCAAGCAACTCGTCTACACCTACGCCATGTGGGTCAGCGCCAAGTTCCACATGAAGGTCGTGGAGTTCTTCGACCGGGGGCAGACCCAGGGCATCGCCGTTGCTGATCATGCAGCTGCCGATCTGCTGACCAACCCGCTGGCCTACTTCGAGAAGGTGCTGGCCCAGGCCAAGCAGATTCAGGCCGAGCGTGACCTCGCAGTCCAGCAGAAGGACGCTCTCGCCAAGATCACTACCCAACACCGCTCTCTGTATAGTCCAGGACATGAAGCCAGCAAGATAGCAGCAAGATCGGCGACGTTCGATTACCGCACAGTTATGGAGAGGTAATCCTCTCTAGGGAACAGACTCAGGCTCGCTCATGTGATGGCTTCGAGTTCCCCTGACATACGCTGCTTTGAGCTTCAGGCCGAAGCCGATGACCGCTCCTTTCATGGTGGCAGGTGGACGGACAGGAACCTGACAATGCTGGCTGGGAGGTGATGGCACCCAGTTGAGGCATGGCTACCTGTGATTCACAGGGTGACAGCGGATGGCAGGGAACAGATCTAGGCTGCTATGTGATGGATACCCCCATCTTATAGAGGTCTCTGGGAGTTCTCTGACTACCATCACCACCATTGTTTATCCCAACAAGGTTCTCTCCTCTGGGGAATCATCAAGGGATCTTGAGGATCCACTTCAGCAACAACTACGCATGTTCTCCTCAAGGCATTCTTGATGACAGCACCTGACAAGGATGGGATGGATGGTAACGGTGGTGATCGTATCCCCTGAGCCTCCCTTCGCTTGATGTCAGCCATGACCATGGATTTGTGTCAGCTCCACCACTGGCTTTCCCCGAGCCACTCCCCAAGTAAACCCCAGTGACATTCTCGAAGGCGATAGACAGGCAGCGGCGTGTGTCCGCTCGCTGGGTCCGTTGCCTGTGGGGACTGTCGCCTTCGACAATGACGGACACACATGAAACGAACCATTCTCATCTTCACCGATGGCGCTTGCAGCAACAACGGACGGACCAACGCGTCTGGCGGCTGGGCTGCCATTCTGGTGAACCCTGAAGGCGAACGCCTGAAGATCGCCGGAAAGCTGACCGGTGACGAGATCACCAACAACCGAGCTGAGCTGACCGCTGTCATTGAAGGCCTGTCCGCTCTCAAGCGTCCCGCCGATGTGGTACTGACCACTGACAGCAAGTACGTAGCGGACGGAGCTGGAGCCTGGCTGGAGGGCTGGAAGCGGAACGGCTGGAAGACTGCCGCAAAGAAGCCCGTCAAGAATGTCGACCTCTGGCAGCGCCTCGATGCTCTGCTTCAGGTCCACACCGTACGCTTCATCTGGGTGAAAGGGCACAACGGACACCCTGAGAACGAACTGGCCGACACCCTCGCCCAAGCTGCCTGTTTCGGGAACGAGGTCAGGGCGTACGGCTGATTCGCTTCAGGCAGCCGAGGGGGATTTTTGTAGCGCAGATTTTCGAGCCGACAGTAAAGGGGTTCGCTACACCTGTATCTCCCCGCTACCCCCGGTCTGCGCTTCTCCTAGGGTAGACCCTCCCCCCCTTCATCCTTTCCCTCGCAGCCCATGCGAGAGGAAGAGCAGCGTCCAGGAGATTCACTCGATGGAAGAACACAGGACGTGGCCATGGGTAGGCAACAGCTCCTACCGCAAGCCCATCCTACCTGAGGTCCGCAAGCCCCGGCTTCTCAGGACTCAACACACCGCCACAAAGGCAGCGGAGATCAGCCATGCAACTTCAGGCTGTCCCGAGCGCCAGCATCAAGAAGCCCCAGCTTATCGCATGTCCCTTCAGGAGGCGCTGTATCGGCCACACGAGCCTTACATGGCATGGAACGGACTTGGGTAGGCATTCCCCTTACCCTTTTCTGTGGCGTTAGGAGGAGGAGGACTGGGGACGCCTCCACGATGGCTCATAAGGTGTACCCTGTGAGCCAAGCGAGACGAAGGCTCTTCACCATGGATCAAAGCTGTTGCTTTTCACTGAGCCACCTTGTAGATTGTGAGCCATGCCTTATGAGCCACAAGCAGGGAGAAGCCAGCCATGTCCGCTACCATCGCCTATGTCCGTGTCAGCACCGATGACCAGACCACCAACGCCCAGCGCCACGCCATCGAGAGCCGCTATAAGGTAGCCCGCTGGTTCAGCGATGAGGCGACATCAGGAGCGATCAAGGCCAAGGACAGGGCAGGATTCAGCCAGCTCCTGAGCTACGTAAGGGAAGGTGATACGGTGGTGGTCTATGCCATCGACCGTCTTGGAAGGAATACCATCGATGTGCTGGAGACGGTCGAGGCACTCAAAGCTAAGGGAGTGGCTGTGCTTTCGATCCGTGAAGGCTTCGACCTCTCGACTCCCATGGGCAAGATGATGCTGACCATGCTGGCGGGACTCGCTGAGCTGGAACGGTCGAACATCAAGGAGCGGCAACTGGCAGGACTGGAGAAAGCCAGAGCGGAGGGAAAGAACCTTGGTCGGGAAAAGGTCATCGATGATGGTGCCGTGGTGCAGTGGCGTCAGGAGAACAGCGCCAGCATCAAGGCTACAGCTGACCATTTCGGCATTTCCGCTGCGTCTGTAAAGCGAGCCTGTCGGGCTATCAAGATCGGAGCGCAGCAAGCATCCTTGCACAGCCGTAAAAGTTGCGCCAATGAATAGTAACTAATTGAAAAGTATTGCTTTTCTAGTGTGAGCGAGCGTGGTAAAAAGCAGTCTCTCTCACGCAACCGGGAACACCACGATGTCTATCAAGATTGGCGGCTTTGAACTGGCTCTGCACTTCGGTGACGTGTACCTGAGGGTGCCGCGCTGGTTTGACCTCGCATGGAACTCGACAGGGTTCTATGTGAGCCGCCTCAGCGGGACCAGCCAACGCAGTACTATCTGAATGTCGAAGGCTCCCTTTTCTGAGAATATGTCTTGTTCTCGTCATTGGGAGCCTTCTTTATTTTTTTCTGCTTGAAGCTAATTTGGAGAGCAGACCTAAAGGCTACCCGTTTTGGCCTGTACGGCTGGCCTCCCATTCATTGAAAAGCCTCCTCTCGACATTCCGCCTGAAGCAACCGTTCTGCTCAAGCATATTGAGACGCCCGCATACGGCAGCAGTGGCTAACGGGAGATTAGAGAAGTCCTCATTAGGGTCAATATCCGCGATCTTGAAGAAGAGTCTCAGTTTCTCGAAGATTTTTCCTTGGTCGGCTTCAAGCTCATGGGCAACGCAATTACGCGCATCACGAATCAGCTTCGTTGCCTCTAAGACTTTCTTGTCCTCTTCATCAGATAGCAGCGCTAGTGCAAGTGTCCGAGCCATTCCGAATTGAAGGTTCTTGAGATGCGATGAGTTCTCAACTCTAGATCTGGCTAACGATAGTAACGCTCTCTCTACCAAGAGGTCGGCCCTGATGATTTTCAGGTCCAGGTCATTCATATCGTCAAAACCGAACATCATGTAATAAATCTGTTCACGTTTCTCAGAAGGAAACTTGCTGAGGTGATGGATCAAGGAGAGTGCTGTCACTGGGGACGCTAGAGGTTCACCTCCGTCATGCGTTTGCTCAGTGAGCTGCCAGAGCTTCTTGAGCAATTTATCATCCACAGTAGGACGCTGCTGGTCATCCTTGGATGTCATGCTGCCAGCCCTCCAAATCAGGCCGCAATTTGGGTGAACGGACCCCAAGGCGGCTAACGGTACAAGCTTCTAGCTAGAAACAGATGTGGTAAGTCTATGTGGTAAATAAGCGAAAGGGCATGTCCCCTAAGCTATTGATAAGCCTCAGAAACATGCCCTTGAATTCGAGGTGGCGGAGGGACAGGGATTCGAACCCTGGAAGGGCGTTAACCCTTGCCGGTTTTCAAGACCGGTGCATTCAACCGCTCTGCCATCCCTCCGGCTCACGGGGGCGAATATTACCAGTTACACTGACAAGGTCAAGTGGGTTTCACCTTGCAACATCAGATGAGTAGAGCAGGTCATGGCCGAGCATGACGCGGAAGGCGTGAAACCAACCCCTGCCGTCGCGGTGGCAGTGGTGGAACGGGGCAGGGTACTGATGGTTCGCCGCCGGCATCCTCCCCATGCCGATATGCTGGCGCTGCCAGGAGGGCGAATCGAATCGGGGGAGACGCTATTCGAGGCAGCCGTGCGCGAGCTGAACGAAGAAACCGGCCTGGTTGCCGAAGCCCAGCGTGTGGTCACCGCCATCGATCAGCTACATTATGATAATGGAGGCTGGCTGCTTAGCCACTTCGTCATCGTGGTGGTGGCATGTCGACGGGTAGCGGGCAATGGCGTCGCAGGCGACGATGCAAGCGAAATCCACTGGCTGGAATCGCGGCAAATCAGAGAAGCGTCTGACCTGTGCGCCAGCGCGCGTCAGGTCGCCCTCGAGCTACTTGAAGGCGGGCAACGCCGATGAAGAGGCGTTGAGTCGTGCAGAACTAAGGACTTGCGTCGGGAACCAAGCAACGGCATCCTTGGTCCACTGCAGAGATCAACCAAGATCAATCACAGGGAGCTCTGGATCAATGGCCTATCACGACACACATGTGGCACAGCATTCGTCACAGGCCGTCAGCGCCAGCAAGGTGTTGCGCAATACCTATGCACTGCTGGCGATGACACTGCTGTTCTCCGCCGTCACAGCGGGTGCCGCCATGGCCATGGGCGTCGAAAGAATGAACATCTTCGTGTTCTTCATCGGCGCATACGGCTTGATGTTCCTGGTGCACAAGACGGCCAATTCAGCCGCCGGTCTGCTGGCAACCTTCGCCTTCACCGGCTTCATGGGCTTCACTCTCGGCCCGATTCTCAGTGCCTACCTGGCGCTGCCCAACGGGGCTGCGCTGATCATGAACGCCCTGGCCATGACCGGGCTTACCTTCATTGGCCTTTCGGCCGTGGCCCTGGTCACCAAGAAGGACTTCAGCTTCCTCGGCAACTTCCTGATGGCGGGCGCCATCGTGCTGATCCTGGCCATGGTGGCGGGCCTGATCTTCCAGATCCCCACCCTGATGCTGATGGTATCGGCCGGCTTCGTGCTGTTCGCCTCGGCTGCCATTCTCTTCCAGACCAGCGAAATCGTGCACCGTGCCGGCGAGACCAACTACATCCTGGCCACCATTACGCTCTACGTTTCGATCTACAATCTCTTCGTCAGCCTGCTATCGCTGCTCGGTATCATGAGTAGCGACTGAGTCAGGAAGGTGCCGTACCAGGCCCCGCCAGTGCGGGGCCTGCGTGTTTGAGAACGCAGGAATCGCCCATGCGCTACGGTCTACTCGTCGAGGGTGCTCCATATAGCAGTCAAGCATCCCATTCCGCACTGCGTTTTGCCTCGGCGCTGGTGGCCAGAGGGCATCGGGTCGAGAGTGTCTTCTTCTACCACGATGGCGTCTATAATGCGTCTCGCCTCGCTGCGCCACCTCAGGATGAACCGCATCTCTACGATGCCTGGCGCTCGCTCAGCGCCGAGCACGGAACTCAACTGCAAGTCTGCATCGCCGCCGCACTGCGCCGCGGGCTTCTCGATGCCCGGGAAGCCGACCGCCACGGCAAGACGGGCCATAGCGTCGAATCCCCTTTCGAGCTGACGGGACTCGGCCAGTTGATCGACCTGGGGCGGGAGGTCGATCGCCTGGTGACCTTCGCTCCTTGAGGATCCATGATGTCGTCAACCGTCGATTTCAGCGGTGACCTGCTGGTCATCCTGCGCCATGCTCCACACGGCAGCAGCTGGCTGCGCGAAGGCCTCGATACCGCACTGGTGGCTGCCGCTTTCGGTCAAACGGTGAGCTTGCTGTTCCAGAGCGATGGGGTACTGGCGCTGACCAAAGGGCAGGGGGCCGGCCCGCTGGGTCAGAAGGGTACGGCGGCCACGCTGGATATGCTGGCCATGTACGATATCGAGTCGCTCTACCTCGATCCGGAGGCACTAGAGCGTTTTGGGCTCGGCGAGCAGGATCTACTGCTTCCCGCCGTCGCACTAGATGCCGCTTCGCTCCCGCGACTCATTGCCGGGCATCGGCTGGTTCTCACGTTCTGACTGGCCGTCATGTTGCCAAGAGGGTGCAAATGATCCTGCATATTCTCAATCGTCCGCCCAGTTCGAGCCTGGCGTATCGTGACGCACTCGCTGCCATGGACGCCACGGATCGACTGCTGCTGATCGAGGATGGCGTTCTGGGAGCCCTGACGGCCCAGATTCGTCACTTCCAGGCGATTGAAGGTCGCCTGTTCGCCCTGCGCGAGGATCTGAGCGCGCGCGGTCTCGAGGGACAATGCGACGCCAGTGTGCAGGTCATCGACGTGGATGGCTTCGTTACATTGACAGAAGAAGCCGACAAGACAGTGAGCTGGTTCTAATGGCTTCCTCGGAGATCGCACGCTACCTGGATACCGGCAACGGCCGCGTCGCCCTGGATCCCGAAGGCTATCTCGTCGAACTATCGGAGTGGACTCCGGCCGTGGCCCAAGCGCTAGCCGCCGAGGAGGGGCGAGAGCTGACGGAGGAGCACTGGGAGGTGCTCAAAGTGATACGCCACTTCTATGAACGCTATGAAGCTTCCCCGGCCATGCGTCCGCTGGTCAAGGCGGTGGGCCAGGCGCTGGGGCCGGAAAAGGGTCGTTCGCTGCATCTGATGAAACTCTTTCCCGACAGCCCCGCCAAGGTGGCAGCGCGCCTTGCCGGGCTGCCCAAGCCCGCCAACTGTCTCTAACGGCCCCGGCAATGAACTTTCTGGCTCATGCCTGGCTTGCCCGCGGCGGCAGCGATGACTTCCTCTATGGCAACCTGATTGCCGACGGCGTCAAGGGCAGCGACCTCAGCGCCTGGCCTTTGGAAGTGGCCAGCGGTATTCGACACCATCGCCGAGTCGACGCCTTCGTCGATACACACCCGGTGGTCCTCGCGGTACGCCGGCGCGCACCTCAGGAGTATCGACGTTATGCGGGCATTGCCCTCGATCTGGTGTGGGACCACTTCGTGGCACGGGAGCTCGCACTGGACCAGTTGCCGTCTCACCTGGTCCAGCGCAGTTACCGGGTGCTGAGCCACCGGCCTGCACCGGCGCGCCTGGAGCGGATGATCCCGGCTCTGGTCGCCCAGGACTGGCTGCATCGTTACGCCGACTTCGACTTCACCTGCGATGCGGTGCGCGGTATCGGTCGGCGTCTGTCCGGGCCAAACCGCCTGGCCGCCCTGGTTCCCTGGCTGGAAGAGGACTACGCCGCCCTGGAGCAAGACTTTTATCGGCTATGGCCCGCAGTCGCCAAAGCACTGGAAGTGGCGCCCGACGGTCCATGACCGATGTCTCAATCACTCCTTAGCCAGAGGCACTCGACCGTATCGCCGGGTTCAATCTGGCTATCCGCCGGTACGACGGCCAGCGCATCGGCCCCCACACAGGAAGAGAGCACGCCGGAGCCCTGGTCGGCAAAGGCATGGGCGGTAATCCCGCCTTGTTCCATGGACAGGGTAACGCGCATGTAGTGCCATCGTGGCCCCGTGCGGGTAGAGAAGGCGGCTTTTGCGGCCAACTTCGGCAGGCTGGCCAGATTCGGACAGGCGAGCAGGGCGCCCATCAGCGGGCGCAGGAACAGCCAGGCGGCAACGAAGCTGGAGACGGGGTTGCCGGGCAGCCCGACGAAGCGGACCTCGCGCCCGTCGCTGGTGTCGAGCCGCCCCAGCGCCAGTGGCTTGCCGGGCTTGAGCGCCAGGCGCCACAGGTCGAGCCGGCCGATCACCTCGATGGCCGCCTTGACGTGATCCTCCTCGCCAACGCTGACGCCGCCAGTGCTCACCACGACATCGGCCTGCTCGGCGGCGAGTGCCAGCATGGCCCGGGTGCCTTCGGCATCGTCGGGCATCGAGGCAATGAACGAGACTTCGGCGCCGAAACGCTGCAGCAGGTCCTTCAGCATGGGCCGGTTGCTGTTGTATATCTGGCCGGCGGCCAGCGGCTGGCCCGGTTCGATGATCTCGTCGCCGCTGTTGAGCAGGGCGACGCGCGGGCGGCGTCTCACTGAGACTTCCATCACACCCTGGCTGGCCAGATGCCCAAGTGCGGCGGCGTCCAGACGCTGACCGGCCTCGAGCAGCACCGCACCTGCCGCCACGTCGCTGCCGCGATGGCGCACGTTGTTGTCGGCCGGCACCTGAAGCGGTACGTCCGCTGCGTCATCGACGACCTCGACCTTTTCCTGCATGACCACGCAATCGGCGCCGGGGGGTAGCGGGGCGCCGGTGAAGATTCGCGCGCAGGTGCCGCGCGACAGAGGTCGCGGCTCGCTGCCAGCGGCAATGCGCTGGACGATCGGCAAACGCTTGCCGGCGTCTTCATGGTGCAGGGCGTAACCGTCCATGGCGCTGTTGTCGAACGGCGGCACGTCGAGGCGGGCGATGACCTCCTCGGCCAGCACACGGCGTCCGGCCTGCTCACAGGGAAGGGTTTCGGCCTCGACGGGGGAGACGTCCTTAATCAGGGCGGCCAGCGCCGCCTCGACGGATTGCAGCTCAGACATGCTGGCCTCGTTCGGGGATGACCAGATTGGCGAAGTTGCATGGCTTATGGCGGCTGTCGAGCTGCTCGGCGAGCAGGCCGTCCCAGGCCGTGCGACAGGCTCCGCTCGAGCCCGGCAGACAGAAGATCGCGGTAGCGTTGGCCAGCCCGCCGAGGCAGCGACTCTGGATGGTCGAGCTGCCGATCTCCTGCCAGGAGAGCTGACGAAACTGCTCACCGAAGCCCTCGATGTGCTTGTCGAGCAGCACCGACACCGCTTCGGGCGTGGAGTCCCGCCCGGTAAAACCGGTCCCGCCAGTGGTCAGTATCACCTGAACGTCGGGATCGGCAATCCACTCGGCGACCACAGCACGGATACGGTAGACATCGTCGATGACGATGCGCCGCTCAGCCAGCCGATGGCCTGCCTCGGTGAGTCGCTCCGCGAGCAGGGCGCCGCTGCGATCGCTGCTGAAATCACGTGTGTCCGAAATGGTCAGAACCGCGATGCGTAGCGGGATCGGGATCATGGCCTCGCTCATGATTGCGCGTCCCGCTTGCGGGCCTGGCGCGCCTCGAAGGCGGCCTGCTGTTCCGGCGTTGCCTCCTGCTGATAATTGGCTTTCCACTCGGCGTAGGGCATGCCGTAGACGTATTCGCGCGCGGACTCATAGTCGAGTTCGGCGCCCTGTTCGTCGGCAGCGGCCACCAGCCACTTGGAAAGACAGTTGCGGCAGAAATCGGCCAGTATCATCAGGTCGATGTTCTGCACGTCCTTGTTGGCGTCCAGATGCCGGAGCAGGCGGCGAAAGGCGGCCGCCTCGAGCTGGGTGCGTGTGGCGTCGTCGAGATGCTGCATGACGTAGGCTCCTGGTTGAGTCGCCTCAGGATAACAAAATGACATCGTGCGTGGCTGCTACTCAGGCCGTATCGCCGCGGGTACAGACCGAAAGGACGACGGCATCGTCTTCGCTCAACGAGACCAGTGCGTGCCCCATGTCGCTGTCGAAGTAGATGCTGTCGCCACGTGACAGCTGCAGCGGCTCATAGAACTCGGTATAGAGACAAATCTCGCCCTCCAGCACCATCAGGAACTCCTCGCCATCGTGGCGCACCCACTCGCTGAACTCGTCGAAGCTGCGTGCCCGCACGATGGTCTTGAAAGGGATCATACGCTTTTGGGCCAGTTCGCAGCTGAGCAGCTCGTGCTCGTAGGTAGGGGTAGGATGAAGCTGGCCCTCACCACGCCGGGTCAGGTCACGGCGCCCCATGGTGCGTGGCTGAACTTTCGGCGGCGTCAGCAGCTGCGGCAGGTCGATGTTCAGGCCGTTGATCAGTTTCTGCACGGCGGTGAACGTCGGCGAGATCTGGTCGTTCTCGATCTTGGAAAGGGTAGAGCGGGCCAGGCCGGTACGCTGGCTGACATCCTCAAGCGTCCACTGGTTGGCCAGGCGAATTTCCTTGAGTCTCTCGCCGAGCCGCAGCGGTTCGACGAACGGTTTGCGGCCCGAGGCGATGCGCAGTGCGGCCTGCTGGTCGGTATTGGCGGACATTGACGTGTTCACTATAGGAAACAGAGTTTCCTGAAGCGTACCACAGAAGCCCTTCGCGCACCGGCCGAGAGGCGCCTTCACGATTCGTGATCCCGACATGGCTCACGCTGATTCAAGTCTCGAAGGGCAAACCGAGCAGGGCCTTGACGTGCGCCTCGGCGCAGCGACCCAGGGAATCAAGGTCATATCCGCCCTCGAGCACCGAGACCAGGCGATTCTCGGCATACAGCGCGGCGATGTCCAGAGCCAGGCGGGTAATCCAGTAATAGTCTTCGTCTTCCAGGCACAGTTCCGCCAAGGGATCGTCACGATGGGCATCGAAGCCCGCTGAAACCAGCACCAGCTCGGGTTTGAAGGCGTGCAGCGCGGGTAGCCAGTCGTCTTCGATCGCTCGGCGGAAGGCGGCGCTGTCGGTACCGGCCTCCAGCGGCGTATTGATCACGTTCTGCCACTCGCTGCGCAGGTAGCGCCAGGGGTAGAAGGGAAACTGGAAGCTGGTGCAGATCAGAATGTCCGGATCGTCCTTGAAGATATCGATGGTGCCGTTGCACTGATGCACGTCGAAATCGAGGATCGCAATACGGCGCGCCCCATACCGGGCCCTGGCATGCGCGGCTCCCACGGCGACGTTGTTGTAGAAACAGAATCCCATCGCGTCGGTCGCCTCGGCGTGGTGACCGGGGGGGCGCACGGCACAGAACACGTTGTCCGCCTGGCCACGATAGACTTGCTCGACACCCCGGACGACCGCCCCGGCTGCCACGCGGGCGGCATCAAGGCTATCGGGGTTCATCATCGTGTCGCTGTCCAGCGTGACGATGCCCGACTCGGGAACGCACTTGTCGAGCGCGCGCAGATGGCGAAGCGGGTGTACCCGGGCCAGCTCCTCCTCGCTGGCAGGGCGAGCCTCCGACTGCATGGTCTGCTGCAGCAACCCCGAGAGGGCCAGTCGGGCGCGAATGGCCTCCAGGCGCAGCGGGCTTTCGGGGTGCTCCGGGCCCATATGGTGAAGATCGCAGTTCGGATGCGAGATGAACGCCGTGATCATATGGAACTCCAGAGTGATTGAGGTCACCTTAATGGGCTCCACCCCTTGCATAACAGTGTCAATAAGTCGTACACAAGGAGGCACCTACTGCTCTGATGAGGTGACGTCTTGAGCACCAGATTCCTGCGCCACTTCTTCGAACCCCGTAGCATCGCGGTGATTGGCGCTTCGGAAAAGCCCCACTCCATCGGCGGTATCGTGATTCGCAACCTGCAGGAGGCCGGTTTTCCCGGGACGTTGTGGGCAGTCAACCGCAAGGGCTACGACTCGGTTTTCGACCAGCCCTGCGCGTCTCGCATCAGCGAGCTGCCCGAGACGCCCGACCTGGCCGTAGTGTGTACGCCGGCGGCTACGTTGCCCAAGGTAATCTCTCGGCTGGGTAGGATCGGCGTCAAGGCGGCACTGGTGCTATCCGGCGGGGCACACCTCGACGACGCCGAGGGCGACAAAGGCTCGATCCGAGAGCGCATGCTGGCAGCGGCGCGAGAATCGGGTATCCGTGTCTTGGGGCCGGAGTGCATGGGCCTGATCGTCCCGGGCCGGCGCATCAATGCTTCGTACTCCAGCCAGCCTGTGAAAGCCGGAAAGGTAGCTTACCTGGGGCAGTCCGGCATGCTCGGCAACGCCATGATCGACTGGGCGGCAGGGCGCGGCATCGGCTTCTCGCACCTGATCACGGTGGGCGACAGTGTCGACGTCATGCTCCCCGACCTGATCGACTACATCAACCAGTACGCACCGACCCAGGCCATCCTGCTCCACCTGGAGCGTATCCAGGATTCCCTGCACTTCATGACCGCGCTGCGCGATGCCTCGCGTCATCGTCTGGTACTGGCGATCAAGAGCGGACGCACGCCGCAGTCCGATCTTTCCGGCATGCCACCGACACCGGGCATCGCCAACCGCGACGTGGTCTTCGAGGCCGCCTTCTCACGGGCCGGTGTGGTGCGGGTAAACGATTCCGACGAATTGTTCGACGCACTGATGACACTGTCGCAGATGCGCCCGCTCAAGGGCGATCGCCTAGCCATCGTCTCCAACGGGTTGGGCCCTGCCATGCTGGCCATCGACAAACTGGTCAGCGCGGGAGGCGCCCTGGCAAGCTTCAGCGAGGCAACGCGCCGGGCGCTGCGCGAAGGCGAGTTCGACATGAGCAAACCCGGCGAGAACCCGGTGGATCTCGGTGGGGATGCCACGCCGGAGCGCTTCGTCGAGGCGCTGGAGATCGTCGCCGCCGATCCCGGCGTCGACGCTGTGCTGGTGGTACATGCCCCCACGCGCCTGGCCCCCTCCAAGACCACTGCCCAGGCGCTTATCGCCAACCGCAAGCGCTTCAGACGCAATCTGCTGACCAGTTGGATGGGACTCGAGGGGGCGCTCTATGCACGTCACGAGTGCAGCATGGCGGGTATTCCCACCTATGTCTCGCCGGAGAAGGCAGTCAAGGCATTCATGCACATGGTCGACTACCAGCGTGTACAAGCGCTGCTGCAGGAAACGCCGCCGAGCCTGCCTTTCAGCACTACCGCGGACATTCGTGCCCGTTGCCATCACCTGATAGAGCAAGCCCGGGCAGAGGGGCGCGAGACCTTGTCACATGCCGAGACGGCCCAGGTACTCGAAGCCTATGGCATACCCGTGGCGCCAAGCCACTATGTGCACACGCCAGCCGAGGCCGAGGCGGCTGCCCATGACCTCGAGGGACCGTGGGCGCTGAAAGTCGTGCATGACGGCAACTGCCGTCCTTTTCGCTACCGCAAGCATCCCCATCGCATATCGGCAGGGCTGTTGCAGGACCTGCATACACCGAGTCAGGTGGCCGAAGGGCTCACTCGTCTCGGTCACAAGGTCCATGAGAAATTCCCGCCGGTTAAGATTCGCGAATACTGCCTGCAACCCATGCAGCGGGGCAAACAGTCAATGCAGCTCTGCGCCGGTATCACGCGCGATCCGGTATTCGGTCCGCTCATCGTGTTCGGCATCGGCGGCTACAAGGTCAATATCCTCGCCGACCGCCAGGTGGCCCTGCCGCCACTGAACATGACCCTAGCGGCGGATGTGGTTGGGCGCACCCACGCTGCGCGGCTGATACGAGAGCACTCCGGCGAGCCCGAGCGCGACCTGGAGAGACTGTGCCAACTGCTGGTCAAGCTGTCACAGATGGCTTCGGACCTGCTCGAGCTACGCGGGCTCGAACTCAACCCGCTGCTGCTCAATCGCGACGGCATCCTGGCAGTGGATTTCGCCCTCGATCTCGGCAGTCCGGCACGCTTCGCGATCATGCCGTACCCCGAGGAACTACGTGAGTGGGTGACGTTGAACAATGGCATGCAGGTCGAGGTACGCCCTATCCGCGCAGAGGATGCCCCCTTGATTACCAGCTTCCACAGCCAGCTGTCGGAGGAGAGCATTCGCTTCCGTTACTTCCATAACAAATCCGATCTCAGCCAGCGCGACCTGTCGATCCTGTCGCACATCAATTATGACCGTCAGATGGCCTTTATCGCCGAGCACCAGCAGGACGACGGCGGAAAGGAGATGCTCGGTGTGGTACGGGTATGGAACGATCCCGACAACATACGCACCGAGTTCTCAATCATCGTGCGCGACGACATGGCCGGGCAGGGGCTGGGCAGCCTGCTGATGAAAAAGATGATTGCCTATTGCAAGAGCGTGGGCACGCTGGAAATGATCGGCAAGATCATGGTCGACAACCACCCCATGCGGGCGCTGATGAAACATCTGGGCTTCCGCTGTCGCTACAACATGGAAGAGCAGGTGGTGGATGCGGTGTTGCGCCTCAACGAGCCTGAGAGCGAGTGGCAGAGGCACCGCCTGGAGAGCCTGCCTGACTAACGGAAACCCTGATTCATTACTGCGCTTGATATCCTGGCCGTCGGCGGTGCTAACGCTCCTCATCGAGTAGCGTGTCAACTCCGGACCCTGCGCTCCGGCGGCGGTCAGCCTATCTTCGCTCGGTACATGAATCAGGGCTTCCTATCGCTCGAATTCGGCAGGTCAGGGTGCCAGGCGGAAGGAGCGCCAGGTCTCATCGCGATACTCGTAGCGGATGCGGTCGTGCAGGCGACTAGGCTGGCCTTGCCAGAACTCGATCATTTCGGGCACCACGCGGTAGCCTCCCCAGTGCCCCGGCCGCGGGATATCTTGGCCTTCGTAGGCCTGCTCGAAGCGGTGCTGACGCTCCTCGATCCAGTGCCGATCGGGAATCACCACGCTCTGAGTCGCCACCCATGCACCCAACTGGCTGGCCCGGGGGCGGCTGTCGAAGTAGGTGTCCGACTCCTCGTCGGAGACCGGCTCGACGCTGCCCTCAACGCGCACCTGTCGCCCTAGAGAGGGCCACCAGAACACCAGCGCGGCGTGCGGTACGTTGGCCAGTTCACTGCCCTTGTGGCTATGGTAATTGGTATAAAACACCAAGCCTCTCTCATCGTAGCCCTTCAGCAGTACGATGCGTGCGTGGGGCAGCCCTTGGCTGTCGACGGTGGCCAGTGTCATGACGTTGCCGTCTTCGCCTTCGGCATCCAGTGCCAGCGTCAGCCACTCGTCGAACAACACCACGGGGTCTGCCGGAACCATGCCTTCTTCCAGCCTGCCACCTTCATAGTCGCGCCGGATGTCGGCGATGTTGCGTGTCATGGCGTACTCCTCGTCATTTTTTTCCATGGTCGCCGCTGAGGGGAATCAGCACAACACCCGCGACTTGACCGTTATCACGTCTTGCTCGATCCGGGGCGAGACTCCTCAATCCCTCCGCTTCGCCTTGAGCTGACGACTGCGAAAGCGGGCATAGAACATGCTGCCGGTAAACAGCCCCAGGGCGGCCAGGGACTCGCCAATGCCGAGCAGCCCCTGCCCGGGCAGGGTCGCCAGCATGACCCCCTGGACGAAATAGAGCAGGCTGACGAAGGCCAGCCAGGCATGGCCGCGTGGGCGCCTCCCCAGGATCGAGGGCAGGAAGAGAATGAGCGGCAGGGTGCGGATCAGTATTGGCGTCAGCGGGTGGGTGCCGGCCTGCATCGCCAGACCGCTCCAGAGCAACAGGGCCAGCAGGATCACATAGCTGGCGAGAACCAGCCGGCGACTGCGCTCGGTGAGCATGTCCAGCCCGTGACGAGCCTCGAGCCCTTCGACCCAGCGCCTCATCGGGCTTCCTCTCTCATGCGGACGAGCGCCAGGGCCAGGTGCGCCAGGCGTTTCCCCTGTGCGTGCACCAGCCTGCTCTCGCTATCGGCCAGCGGCCGGTCGCTACGCTGTCCGGCCACATGGCTGGCCCCGTACGGGGTACCGCCAGCGGCGGTGGTCATGAGGTCGGTCTCGCTGTAGGGCAGCCCGGCATAGACCATGCCGTGGTGCAACAGCGGTAGCAACATGGAGACCAGCGTGGTTTCCTGCCCACCGTGCAGGCTTGAAGTAGAAGTAAAGGCGGTGGCCGGCTTGTCCACCAGCGCGCCATTGAGCCATAAGGCGCTGGTAGCGTCGATGAAGTATTTGAGCGGAGCGGCCATGTTACCGAAGCGGGTCGGGCTGCCCAGCGCCAAGCCGGCACAATGCCGCAGGTCGTCGAGCTCGGCATAGACCGCGCCCTCGGCAGGAATGTCGGGATCGACGGCTTCGCAGGTAGGCGACACCGGCGGCACGGTGCGCAGCCGCGCCTCGATGCCGGTGCAGGACTCGACGCCAGCGGCGAGCTGCTCGGCCATGCTGCGTGTGGCGCCGTGTCGGGAGTAATAGAGAATCAGCACATAGGGCAGGGTGTCGCGCATCGTGGCTCCAGGAGGTAAGGCAAGAGGGCAATCGCGGGTACGGTCAATCCTTGGCGTGTACCAGAGCCAGCACGTCCTCGGGGGGACGCCCGATGACTGCCCGCTTACCGTCGTCGGCGATTGGGCGCTCCATCAGCTTGGGATGTCGCACGATCGCCGCGATCACCTGCTCCTGGTCCTGCAAGTCGGTATCGTCGACCTCGCGCCACTCCGCTTCCTGGGTGCGCACCAGGCGCTCGCCGTCGGCATCCAGACGCGACATCAGGTCGCGAAGCTCTTCCTCGCTCAGCGGCTCGTCGAGATAGCGCCGGACCTTCACGTCGGCGCCGTTCTCTTCCAGCAGCGCCAGCGCCTGACGCGACTTGGAACAGCGGGGGTTGTGATAGAGCGTGATGGCCATGGGCGACTCCTCGATCCTTGAAAGGTTGGCTCATATTGTAGAAGGGGGGTCACCTCGGCCACAACCGCAGCTATTCGAAATTCCCGCTTCGATCAGTTGGTTGCACCTGCATCGGCAGGCCGTTGCGACGCCTTAAGGCGACGATAGACCCAGACCATTCGACCATCGGCAAGCCGCGTGGGGACACGCTCGTAGCGTATGCCCAGGCGCTCGTAGCGGTCCAGGCGCTCCAGCTCGCCGGCATCGACCTCGATCACCTCGCCAGCAACCCGCTCGCCCGGGGCTTCGGTCAGGTCGAGCCCCTCGCGCCGGTAGCCTTCGAGCACGGCCGGGTCGGCCTCTCCCGCACGACCCATCACCAGCCAGCGGATCGGAGCGAAACGCAAAGTGCCATAGACGAAGACACTGTACTCTCCCTCCTCGATGTCGGCGAGGTGCTCGGGGCGGTCATAGGTGTAGGGGCTCAGCATGTTCAGCCAGAGCCAGCCTAGCAGGAGCAGCAGCCCCGTCAGGATGACGAGGACAGCGTGACGGGCGCGCATGCGTTCTCCTTGTAGCCGGTTCGATCGATATCCTGCCATGGCAGGCACGGAGCTGTCCGGTTCTATGCCGGCTCGAAGCTCTGTTAGGATGCAGGCACGGCTCGACCACAGCGGAGGATGCCCATGAACCAGTCGGCATATGAGGATCAGGACTTCAGGGCGATGGTGGGAGATGTGAAGCCGCTGCGCAGGAGCGCCAATCGAGCCAGTCCAGGTCAGCCCCGCAGCCAGCCAACCGAGGCCCAGCTGGCACGCCGCGAGAGTGCCCAGGCCGAACTCAGTGGCGACAGTTTCCTTTCCGATGATTTCGTCGAATTGCTGCCGCCTTTCGATCCTGTCGAGTTCCGCCGCGACGGTATCCAGCAGGGCGTGGCCGACCGGCTGCGCCACGGCGGCTATCCGGCCCAGTCGCGCCTTCATCTGCTGCGCCGCCCATTGGCCGAGTGTCGCCGAGCACTGCCGCCCTTCATTCACGAAGCCTACGCACACGATCTGCGTTCGCTGCTGATCGTGCACGGCCGAGGACGGGAGATCGACAGCCCGGCCAACGTGCTGCGCTCTTACCTGGCCAAGTGGCTGGCCCAGTTCGACGAGGTCCAGGCCTTCGTCTCGGCCCAGCAGGCCGATGGCGGCCTGGGTGCGACTTGGGTGATGCTGCGCAAGAGCGATCGGGCGAGGGCAGATAACCGTGAGCGTCAGCAGAAACGTCGCGGCTGACGCGGCCTGAAACGGCAGAAGCCGGCACACGGCCGGCTTCTATCTTACCCAGAGGGAGGCTCGAGACTAGGCCAGAGCCGGCTCCACCCGCTCCACGGCTTCCCGCATGCGGCGGCGGAACAGCGGTTCTTCCACGTCCACGGCCGGCTGATAGGCGCGGCTGAAGGCGTTGAGCGCATGCAGGGCATCTTCCAGCCACTGGTCCTCGCGCAGCGAGAGAGCGTCGAAGCCGCAGCGAGTGAGGAAGAACGCCTGATCGACCAGCACGTCGCCAATGGCCCGGATCTCGCCGGCGTAGCCGTAGCGCTCGCGCAGCAAGCGCGCCAGGCTGTAGCCGCGGCCATCGGTGAACTTGGGAAAGTCGATGGCGATCAGCGGTGCTGCAGCCAGCTCCTCGGCCAGTTCCGGCGTCAGTTCGGTATCGCTGGAGAGCCACGGCGCCAGTTCCTGGCTTCCCTCCAGTTCCTGCCAGCGTGCCAACGGCACGATGGCGGGGGTGGCAGGCACTGCCGCCTCCTCTTCGCGCATCAGCACCCAGCGGTCTTCGGCTGGCTTGCCGTTGCGAATGAAGGGGCGTACGGAGGCGTTCTGATCAGGCATATACCCGCTCCTTGAAAGGCTTGAGGCCGATACGGCGATAGGTTTCGATGAAGGTCTCGCCCTCGACACGCTCACCCACATAAACTTGCAGAACCTTGTCGATCACCTCGGGCACACTCTCGCGGTCGAACGAAGGGCCAAGGATCTTGCCCAGCGAAGATTCGTTGCCCTGGGCGCCGCCAAGCGAGATCTGGTACCACTCCTCGCCTTTCTTGTCGACACCGAGAATACCGATATGGCCGACATGATGATGCCCGCAGGCATTCATGCAGCCGGAAATGTTGAGGTCCAGCGGGCCGAGATCGTAGAGATAGTCGACGTCCTCGAAACGCTCCTGAATGGCCTGGGCCACCGGAATGGACTTGGCGTTGGCCAGTGCGCAGTAGTCGCCACCGGGGCAGCAGATCAGGTCGGCGAGGGTGCCCACGGTGGGGTTGGCCAACCCGAGTTCCTCCAACCGTTGCCAGAGCTCTTCCAGGCGATCCACCGCTACGTCGGCCAGCACCAGATTCTGTTCGTGGGTGACGCGAATCTCGCCGTAGCTGAACTCATCGGCCAAATCCGCCACCTGATGCATCTGCTCCCAGGTCAAGTCGCCGGGCGAGTGGTTCTTGCGCTTCAGCGACAGCGTCACCGCCTTGTAGCCCGGTACCTTGTGGCCCTGCACGTTGTTGGTGACGAAGCGGGCAAAGGCCCGGTTCTCGGCACGCAGGCGCTCGAAAGCATCGATGGCCTCTTGGCCGACGGTGCGACGTTCGGGGTCGACGAAATGCGACTGCATCGCCTCTATGGCCTCGCGGGTCAGGGTCTGCGGCCCGTCCTTGAGGTGCGCCCACTCGGCATCGACCCGACGGCGGAACTCCTCGACGCCCAGCGCCTTGACCAGGATCTTGATGCGCGCCTTGAACTTGTTGTCGCGACGACCGAACTGGTTGTAGACGCGCACCAGGGCCTCGAGGTAGGTCAGCAGGTGCTGCCAAGGCAGGTCGTCACGCACCACCTCACCGATCATCGGCGTACGGCCGAGTCCGCCACCCGCCAGCACCTTGACGCGCACTTCGCCATGTTCGTCGCGCCATAGACGCAGGCCCACGTCGTGAACCTGGATGGCGGCACGATCCTCGGCGGCACCGGTCACGGCGATCTTGAACTTGCGCGGCAGGTAGGTGAACTCTGGGTGGAAGGTCGACCACTGACGTATCAACTCGCACCAGGGACGCGGATCGACCTCCTCATCCTCGGCGATGCCGGCAAACTGGTCGGCGGAGGTGTTGCGAATGTCGTTGCCGCTGGTCTGAATCGAGTGCATCTGCACACTGGCAAGTTCGGCCAGCATGTCAGGCACCGTCTCCAACTTCGGCCAGTTCAGCTGCAGGTTGGTACGGGTAGTGAAGTGCCCGTAGCCGCGGTCGTAATCGCGCGCCAGATCCCCCAGCTTGCGCAGCTGATAGGAGGCCAGCATGCCGTAGGGGATGGCAATGCGCAGCATCGGCGCGTAGCGCTGGACATAGAGTCCGTTCTGCACGCGCAGCGGCAGGAATTCCTCGTCGCTGATCCGCCCGGCCAGATAACGGTTCATCTGGTCGCGGAACTGGGCGACGCGTTCATTGACCAAGGTCTGATCATGGGTGTCGTAGCGATACATTCAGCCGGTCCTGCTGCTTAGGGGGAATGGCAGAGCGTCAGGGGGCACCATAACGCCCCGAGCATATTCTATGAAAGAATAAATATTTATATTTTTTATACGGAAAAGCATATAAAGCGTCAAGCCTCCCATGGGGTGATCAGAGTGACAAACGCAGCCACTGGCGGCGCTGCCAGATCATGGCAAAGCACAGGGAATTCAGCCCGCGATAACCAAGCTGCACCCACCACACGCCTAGCAGCCCCTGCTCCAGGACCACACCGACCCACCAGGCCAGCGGTAGAAATACCAGCCACTGCAAGGTGAGCGTCGCGGTCATCACGGTGCGGTTGGCGCCAGCGCCGAGCAGAGCCTGCCCCAGCACCAGGGCAGTCGCGTCGAGCACTATCATCACCCCGGTAAGCTGCAGCGGAAGGCGGGCCAAGGCTATCAGGTCACGGTCATGGAGAAAAATGCCCAGTACCTGATCAGGAAGCGCCGCCATGGGCAGCGCCAGTACGGCCAGGCACAGCCAGGCCAGGCGCACCACGTCCCAGCCCCAGCGATGGGCATCGCCATGGGCCTGCCGCCCAAGCGACTGGCCCACCAGGCTCATCGCGGCCATACCCAGGCCGACACCGGGCAGGATGAGCATCAGTGAGAGATTCACCAGTACATGACCCGCCGCAACGCTGGCGATATCGATCTGACCCAGGATCCAGAACAGCACCGCGTAGCCGGCGGCGAACCACAGTTGCTGGAACGAATGCGGCACCGCCAGGCGCAGCGTGGCCCATAGCGCAGAGCGGCATGGCATACCCGCGAGAAATCCGCTTGGCACGGCTCGCCGGTAGCTGACTAGCGTCCACAGCCCGAGCCCTGTAAACAGTGACAGGGTCGTGCCAGCGCCGGCACCTGCTGCGCCCATTGCCGGCAGGCCCAGATAACCGAAGATCAAGCCGACGCTGGCCCCCACGTTGACGACGTGCATGACCAGCATGATGCGCAGGTAGTAGTCGCTCTGCTGGATGCCGTTCCAGTAGCCGCGAAAGCAGAAGATCATCGCCACCGCCACGAGCGACAGCACCCGCCAGCGGAAGTATTCCACTGCTACGGCAGTGACCTCGGCGCTGGGGTTGAGCCATCCCAGCAGCCACGGCGCCTGCCACAGGCAGAGCAGAGTGACGGGCAGCGAGGCGAGCAGGGCGATCACCAGCCCCGCATTGAGCGGCAGGGCGCGCAACTGCCAGGCCTCTTCGCCATGTCGGCGTGCGGTCTGCGCCTGAACCCCCGATGAGAGTCCGAACATCAGGGCAGTGACCAGGAACATGGCGTAGCCGCCTATGCCCACGCCTGCCAACGGCACCTCGCCCAGCGAGCCGACCAGGGCTGCATCGATCAGATTGATCAGGCTCTGGGTCAGCATCGCGGCGGTGATCGGGGTGGCAAGGCGCAGGATACGTCGGCGACGACTCGAGTCGGGTAGCATGGCCTATCGCTGGTAATGTGGACGGCCCACGCCGAAGGCGTGGGCGATTCTGGCCATCATCGATCAAGACGGATCGTAGGAGAGCACCGGCGACAGCCAGCGCTCCATCTCGGCCAGCGTCATGCCCTTGCGCTCGGCCAGCGCCTCGACCTGGTCGCGGGTGATCTTGCCGGTCGAGAAGTACTTCGACTGCGGGTGGGAGAAGTACCACCCCGATACTGCCGCGGCCGGCCACATGGCGAAGTTCTCGGTCAGCTCGATGCCGGCGTTCGCGGTGGCATCGAGCAGGCGGAATAGCGTGCGCTTCTCGGTGTGGTCGGGGCAGGCGGGATAGCCCGGCGCCGGGCGGATGCCCTGATATTTCTCGGCGATCAGCGAATCGTTGTCGAGAGTCTCGTCGGGGACATAAGCCCAGAACTCTTTGCGCACCCGCTCGTGCATGCGCTCGGCGAATGCCTCGGCCAAACGGTCGGTCAGCGCCTGGACCAGGATCGCATTGTAGTCGTCGCCGGCGGCCTTGTAGCGTTCGGCCAGGGCTTCGACGCCGTGCCCGGTGGTCACGGCGAAGCCACCGATCCAGTCGGGCTTGCCGCTCTCCTTGGGCGCGACGAAATCCGCCAGGCTGTAGCAGACACCGTCGCGGTTCTTGGTGGTCTGCTGACGAATATGATGCAGCCGCTCGATCACCTGGCTGCGCGACTCGTCAGCATACACCTCGATGACATCATCGTCGACGCTGTTGGCCGGCCACAGGCCGATCACACCGCGCGCCTCGACGCGCTTCTCGTCGATCAGCTTGCGCAGCATCTGCTGGGCGTCAGCAAACAGGTTGCGCGCCGCTTCGCCGACCACCGCGTCGTCGAGAATCTTGGGATACTTGCCCGCCAGTTCCCAACTCATGAAGAAGGGCGTCCAGTCGATACGCTCGAGCAGTTCCTCGATGTCGTAGCCATCGAACACCCGGAGGCCGGTGACGGCGGGCCGGGGCGGCGTGTAGCCATCCCAGTCGATGGGCAGCTTGCGTTGGCGCGCCTCGGCATAGCTTAGGTCGGCCGCCTTGGGCCGACGCTTGGCGTTGCGGTCGCGCACCTGCTCGTACTCGGCCTTGATCTCGGCCACGTAGGTGGGCTTGAGCGCAGGTGAGAGCAGCTTGCCGGCCACGCCGACCGCCCGCGAGGCGTCAGCCACGTAGATCACCGGCTCGTCGTACTGCGGCTCGACCTTGACCGCCGTATGCGCCTTGGAGGTGGTGGCGCCACCGATCAGCAGCGGCAGCTTGAACCCCTGGCGCTGCATCTCCTTGGCCACGTGGACCATCTCGTCCAGCGACGGTGTGATCAAGCCCGAGAGGCCGATGATGTCGGCATTCTCCTCGCGGGCCGTCTGCAGGATCTTCTCCGCCGGCACCATGACGCCGAGGTCGACCACGTCGTAGTTGTTGCACTGCAGGACCACACCGACGATGTTCTTGCCGATGTCGTGCACGTCGCCCTTGACCGTGGCCATGACGATCTTGCCCTTGGCCTGGGTGTCTTCGCTCTTCTCGGCCTCGATGTAGGGGATGAGATAGGCCACCGCCTGCTTCATGACCCGCGCCGACTTGACCACCTGGGGCAGGAACATCTTGCCGGCGCCGAACAGGTCGCCGACCACGTTCATGCCGTCCATCAGCGGACCTTCGATCACCTCGATGGGGCGACTGGCCTGCTGGCGGGCTTCCTCGGTGTCGTCCTCGATGTAGGCCGTTACCCCCTTCACCAGGGCATGCTCGATGCGCTTGTTGACCGGCCAGGATCGCCATTCGAGATCCTCCTTCCTGGCCGTACCGCTACCGTCGCCCTTGTACTTCTCGGCCAGTTCGACCAGCCGTTCGGTGGAATCGCTGCGGCGGTTGAGCACCACGTCCTCGACCGCCTCGCGCAGCTCGTCGGGCAGGTCGTCGTAGACCGCCAACTGGCCGGCGTTGACGATACCCATGGTCAAGCCGGCACGAATCGCATAATAGAGAAAGACGGAGTGGATCGCCTCACGCACCGGGTTGTTGCCTCGGAAGGAGAACGACACGTTGGAGACGCCGCCTGAGACCATGGCATGAGGCAGGTGTTCGCGAATCCAGCGGGTGGCTTCGATGAAATCGACGGCGTAGTTGTCGTGCTCCTCGATGCCGGTGGCGATGGCGAAGATGTTGGGATCGAAGATGATGTCTTCCGGGGGAAAGCCGACCCGCTCGACCAGCAGCTCGTAGGCACGCTGGCAGATCTCGGTCTTGCGCGCGAAGGTATCGGCCTGGCCGGCCTCGTCGAAGGCCATCACCACCACGGCGGCACCGTAGCGGCGGCACAGGCTGGCCTGCTCGAGGAAGGCTGCCTCGCCCTCCTTGAGCGAGATCGAGTTGACCACCGCCTTGCCCTGCACGCACTTGAGCCCCGCCTCGATGATCTCCCACTTGGACGAGTCGATCATTATCGGCACCCGGGCGATGTCGGGCTCGCCGGCGATCAAGTTGAGGAAGCGCACCATCGCCTCCTGGGACTCGAGCATGCCCTCGTCCATGTTGATGTCGATGACTTGTGCACCGTTCTCCACCTGCTCCAGCGCCACCTCCAGCGCCGTGGTGTAGTCCTCATCGACGATCAGGCGCTTGAAGCGCGCCGAGCCGGTCACGTTGGTGCGCTCGCCGACGTTGACGAACAGCGAGTCCTTCTCGATGTTGAACGGTTCGAGACCGGAGAGGCGACAGGCGCGCGCGCGCTCGGGCACCTGGCGCGGCGCCACACCCCGGATGGCGGCGTGGATCGCGGCGATGTGCTCAGGCGTCGAGCCGCAGCAGCCGCCGATGATGTTGACCAGGCCGCTTTGGGCAAACTCGGCGACGATCTCGGCCATCTCCTCCGGCGTCTGGTCATACTCGCCGAACTCGTTGGGCAGCCCGGCGTTGGGATGCGCCGAGACGAAGGTATCCGCCTTGTTCGAGAGTTCCTCGAGATAGGGGCGCAACTCCTCGGCCCCCAATGCACAGTTGAGGCCGATGGAGAGCGGTCGGGCATGGCGCACCGAATTCCAGAACGCCTCGGTGGTCTGGCCGGAGAGGGTGCGCCCCGAGGCATCGGTGATGGTTCCCGAGATCATCACCGGCAGGCGTTCGCCACGCGCCTCGAACAGCGTCTCCAGAGCGAAGATGGCCGCCTTGGCGTTGAGGGTGTCGAAGATCGTCTCGATCAGGATCAGGTCGGCGCCGCCCTCGATCAGCGCCTCGGCCGCCTCGTAGTAGTTGTCGCGCAGCTCATCGAAGGTGACGTTGCGCTTGGCCGGGTCGTTGACGTCCGGCGACAGCGAGGCGGTACGCGAGGTCGGTCCCAGCACGCCCGCCACGTAGCGCGGCACGCCGGTTTCGGCTGCTACGGCGTCGCACACCTCACGCGCCAGGCGCGCTGACTCGCGGTTGAGCTCTGGCACCAGTGCTTCCATGCCGTAATCGGCCTGGGAGAGGCGGGTGCTGTTGAAGGTGTTGGTCTCGATGATGTCGGCACCGGCCTCGAGATACTGGCGGTGGATGCGAGTGACCAGGTCGGGACAGGTCAGCGCCAGCAGGTCGTTGTTGCCCTTGAGGTCGGAGGGCCAGTCGCCGAAGCGCTCGCCGCGGAAGTCGGCTTCGTCAAGCCGGGCATTCTGCAACATGGTACCCATGCCGCCATCCAGCATGAGGATGCGCTCTCCAAGCCGTTCGGTGAGGGTAGCGGTCAGTGCAGAGGGTAGGGCGGCCATGGGTCGGGTCGGTCTCCAGCGAAAGTCACGTCCAGGATCGTGGTCGCCCCTTAATGGTTGTCGGTTGCTGACGGGGGCGGTCGTGTCGGCCCGACATGGTAGCAAAACCAGCGCCTTGAGGGCAGGGCCGATCAAAAACCGACCAAAACAGTCGGGATTGTCTCGCCGCAGGCTTTTGCTTACCATAAAGGCATTCATCTATGGCCAGCCGTTGCGGCCTTGGCCCGATCAGCGAGAACACCATGAGCGAGATCATCCAGATTACCGACAGCGCCCAGGACTACCTCGCCGAACTGCTCGAGAAGCAGAACGTCGAAGGCATCGCCGTGCGCATCTTCATTACCCAGCCCGGGACCCCCTACGCCGAGACCTGCCTGGCCTACTGTCGTCCCGGCGAGGAGGAACCCAGCGACGAGAAGCTCGAACTCGAGAAGATCACGGTATTTCTCGACAAAAACAGCCTTGCCTTTCTCGAGGAGGCGGTGGTCGACTTCAACGCCGACCGCATGGGCGGCCAGCTGACCATCAAGGCGCCCAACGCCAAGATGCCCAAGGTCAACGCCGACAGCCCGCTCGAGGACCGCGTCAACTACATCCTCTACAGCGAGATCAATCCTGGCTTGGCTGCCCATGGCGGTGAGATCAAGCTGGTAGAGCTCACCGGGGATCAGGTGGCGGTGCTGGCCTTTGGCGGCGGCTGCCAGGGCTGTGCGGCGGTCGACCTGACCCTCAAGGAGGGGGTAGAGAAAACCCTGATGGAGCGCATTCCGGAGCTGGCCGGGATCCGCGACGTGACCGACCATACGGACACCACCAACGCCTACTATCGCTGACGTTCATACGGCGAGCCGCCTGTTACTCCATCCCGCGCCTCCTGCGGGCTGGACCAAAACGCGCCCCGCAGGGCGCGTAGAACAGTCAGCGAATGCTCTCGGAGGGCTCCCTCTTGGAGCCCTCCTGCGTCTCGGATCCCCGCTCACCACGACGTGACGGCTTTCCTTCCTCGTCTGGCTGCCACGTGCGCCGCATCAACTCGGCTTCGAGTGTGCGCAGCCGAGCCGCCTGCTCGTCGATGTGGCGCTTCTGATCGTCGATACGGGCCTGCAATAGCGACTGTTCGTGACGCAGGGTATCGATGCGCTCCTCGGCGCGACTCCTGGCCCACTGGGTCTCGCGATGCTGCTTTTCTTCCTTGGCCAGCCCCGCCTGAGTCTCCTGAAGCTGTCGCTGCAGGTTTTCCTGACGCTTCTCCAGCTGCTGCAGCGTCGCATCATGGCGCTTTTCCGCCGCCACCCGCTCCTGGCGCGCCTCGTCGAGCAGGCCCATCAGGCGCGCTTCGGCTGCCTCATGGCGCTGCTCTTCCTGATTCAGTCTCGCCAACTGCTGGGCATCGCGGTCGGCCAGTGCCTGTTGGTGGGCATGGGCTTGACGCTCGCTCTCCTGCTGCAGCTTGTCGAGTTGCTGCAGGGCGCGCCCCAGGCGCTCCTCCAACTGGCGGGCCCGCTCTTGCCACTGATCGCGCTCGGCCTCGATCCTGGCCAGTGCGGCACTGCGCTGCTCCAGCCGCTGCTCCGTTCCCGCCAGATGGGACGATAGGGCGGCCTCACGCTGCTCGGCATCCTCGACCTGGCGCTGCGCTTCCTGCATGGCCGCCTGAGATTCCGCCACGCGGCGGTCGGCCTGCTCGCGATAGCCTGCCAAGGCATCGCCGGCAGCCTCCTGGGCCTTGCACCACAGGCTTTCAGCCAGCTTCTGCACCGGCTCTGGCATGGCCAGGGTGCCATAGGCCGGCTGCTCACGACTGGCCTCGCGCTGGAAACGCCATTCACGCAAGTGATCGCTGATGGTAGTAAAGCTGCCGGTTCCCAGCACGTCGCGAATCTTCTGGACACTGGGAGCGTCCCCTTTGGCTAACAGGCTCTCGATGGCCTGCTGAACGTCTTCATACTGCACACCGCTGCGCGCCATGACGATCTCCTTGTGGGGTGGGCGGCTGATCCTTGCTCACGCGGCAGGCGTCGCTTGTTGTCGCTGTTTCCATGCGCCCGCTCGGATTCCTAAGCATAGCGACTTTCGTCCAAGGCGGAAAGAAGATTACATCAAACGTAATTACGTAAATTACACAATGAAAAAGGAATAAAATTCAAGATTACCCGTCTTATCTTGAATTTATCGCCGCTACACGCAACACTTCTGCACAGAGACGACAAGCACGACGCAGGTAGACGACACGAGCGATGCACGAACGAGAATTTCACGAGCAAAAGCTTCGTGAAGAGAGCAGCAACGACGCCATTGCTCATCAGAGCGAGGAACGAAACCCGGCTCGCTATGCAGCAACAGGCGATCCCGTTTCGTCGGCTGCGGTAGTAGCCGGCGCAAATGGCGCTGCCCGAATCGCCGCCAGCAGCGACGCCGAGGCCGTGGCCCAGTGGCTTGCCGAGTTTCGTGCCAGTCCGCAGACGCTACGAGCCTATCGTCGCGAAGCCGAGCGGCTGCTGCTTTGGCTCGAGCATCACGGCCGGTGTCTCGATCAATTGCGCCGCCAGGATCTGGACGCCTTCGAGTCATTCCTCGCATCGCCCACGCCGCGACACCTCTGGGTGGGGCCGCCGCGGCCGCGCCATGCGCCGGACTGGCGGCCGTTTCGCGGTCCGCTATCGCCGGCCAGCCGAAGGCAGAGCCTGGTGATTCTGCAGGGCATGTTCGCCTGGCTGGTGGAGGCCGGGTGGGTAGGCCATAATCCCTTCCGCCTGATGCGCGACAAGCGCCGTCGGCTCGACAATCGCCAGGCTGGCATCGACCGCTACCTGGAGCGCCCGCTGTGGGAGTGGCTCTGGCAGTGGCTCAACCGGCCCCTGGAAGAGAACGCCAACGCTCGCGAGGGTTATCTCCGGCAGCGCCGGCGGGTGATCTTCGGTTTCGCCTACCTGTTGGCACCGCGTATCGGCGAGATGGCCAGCGCCGAGATGGGCGACTTCTTCCAGCGCGAAGGCCGATGGTGGTGGCGGGTAGTGGGGAAGGGCGGCAAGGCAGCGCGAATACCGGTACCCGACGATATGCTGGCCCTGTTGCGCGAATGGCGGCAAGAACTCGACCTGAGTGCCGAACCAGCCTTCGGGGAAACGGGTCCCGTGCTGCGCGGACTGGACGGCAAGCGCGGCCTGGGCGACAACCAGCTCTACCGCCTGATACGCGAGACCTTTCGCCAGGCCGCCTCGGCTCTGGAAGCCGAAGCCGGCGAGGCGATGGCGATACAGGTAGCTCGCCTGCGCAGCGCCACGCCGCACTGGCTACGCCATACCGCGCTCACGCATCAGGCCCAGGCCGGCGTCGAGCTGCGCTATCTTGCCAGTACTGCCCGCCATGCCCGGCTGGACACCACTGCACGCTACCTCCATAGCGAAGACGAGGAGTGGCATCGCCAACAGACGCTTCATGGTTTGCCCAGCAGGGCGGCCGAGTCGGTATAATGGTGGACAAGCCAATACGGGAGACGACATGACTACCGAAGCCACGGCCGAACAGGCCCAGCAGGCGCTGCTGGAAGAGTTCGAGATGTTCGACAACTGGATGGACCGCTACCAGTACATCATCGACATGGGCAAGCAGCTGCCGGCGTTTCCCGAAGAGTGGAAGACGCCCGAGCGCAAGATTCAGGGCTGCCAGTCGAACGTCTGGATGCATCACCGCCGCGAAGGCGAGGTGCTGCACTTCGATGCAATATCGGATGCGGCCATCGTCTCCGGCCTGATCGCCGTGCTTATGCGCATCTACAACGACCGGCCGGCTGACGAGATTCGCGACACCAGCCCCCATTTCCTCGAAGACCTGGGCCTCGACAAGCATCTCTCACCGACGCGCAGCAACGGGCTGCATGCCATGCTCGGCAAGATCTACGAGGTCGCCGAGAAAGAGGCAGCCTCGGCCTGACGCCGGCGCTCACGCTCGAGAATGCGTTCGCTATCCAGGCTGCCAATCGAGACATTCTGCGTCACAGGGATCTCACCCGTCAGCTGCAGCGCCTGGTAACGACCGCAGCAGACACGCAGGAAGGAAGCGAAGTTGGCCGGATCGTGGCCCGCCTCGGCACACTCCTGCGACAACCTCGCCACCAGCTGGCTCAGAGTGAGTCCGTCGCGCCTGCCGATCTCTTCCAGTACCGTCCAGAAGAATCGCTCGAGGCGCACGCTGGTGCAGACCCCGTCGAGACGCATGGAGCGTGTTTGCGGCTCCCAGAGCTGCGGTTCGGCGCCGATGAATAGCCTGCACATACGTTTTCCTCCCTTGCTGGCCCGTCCGATCCCTTCATCATGGTGTCGGGCACGGGCCAGAGCAAGGCGTCTAGTGCTCGATCCGAGTGCCCAGCACACTCAGGAACTGGGCCAGCCATGCGGGGTGGGCGGGCCAGGCCGGGGCAGTGACCAATTTGCCATCGGTGACCGCATCGTCCACCGCGATGTCGGCATAGCGACCGCCGGCCAGCTCAACCTCGGGGCGGCAGGCCGGGTAGGCCGAGCAGGTACGCCCTTCCAGCACCCGGGCGGCCGCCAGCAGCTGGGCACCATGACAGATCGCCGCCACCGGCTTGTCGGCCGAGAAGAAGTGGCGCACCAGGGCGATGACTTTATCGTTCAGACGCAGGTATTCCGGCGCCCGCCCACCGGCAATGACCAGGCCGTCATAGTCGGCCGGCTCCACCGTGGCGAAATCCGCGTTGAGGGTAAAGCGATGGCCCGGCTTCTCGCTATAGGTCTGGTCGCCCTCGAAGTCGTGAATGGCGGTGGCGATGCTGTCGCCAGCCCGCTTGTCGGGGCACACGGCATCGACGCGGTGACCCACGGCTTTAAGGGCCTGGAACGGCACCATGGTTTCGTAGTCTTCGGCAAAGTCGCCGCACATCAAGAGCAGTCGCTTGGCAGGCATTGGCGTGTCTCCTCATCGACTCGTCGTGGTGGGATACCACGATTCAGTCTGTCATCGATGAGCCGGAGGAGGGTGGTAGCCGAATACTACAGGCGCTCGGTCCCGGCACGCTGTTGCGCGCCGTGGGAAGGGCAGCAGCGGAAATGCTCGTCGAGCTCGGGATCCTCGCGGCAGAGCCGTTCGCTGGGTCCGCCGGGCACGGGATCAAGGCCGCCTTCGCTACCGGGGTGGCAGCGTACGATACGCTTGGCGGCGAGCCATCCGCCGCGTAGCGGGCCATGGACCTGAATGGCTTCCACCGTATAGTACGAGCAGCTTGGCCAGAAACGGCAGCGCGGGCCCAGCAGGGGGCTTATCACCAGTTGGTAGAGCCTGACCAGAGCGATCATCGCGAGCCCAGGGGCGCCGCGCAGCCACCTGCCAAGGCGCGCAAGCCAGGCCGCCAGGCAGGGCATGTTTCAGCGCTCCTGCGCCGGCTTGCGGTAGAGGGTTTCGGGGTCGATCAACGGCTCGCTGGTGATGCGCACCTCACTTTCCTCGAGGGCTACGTAGAAACAGCTGCGCCGCCCGGTATGGCACGCGGGGCCGGTCTGTTCGACCTGCAGCAGTAGTGTGTCGCCGTCACAATCGAGGCTGGCTCCGCGCAGATGCTGCTGCTGGCCCGAAGACTCGCCCTTGCGCCACAGCTTGCCGCGGGAGCGCGACCAGTAGCAGACGCGACCGGTAGCAAGCGTCTCTTCCAGCGCCTCGCGGTTCATCCAGGCCATCATCAGCACTTCGCCGCTGTCATGCTGCTGGGCGATGGCGGGAATCAGGCCAACGTCGTTGAAACGCACGGCCTCGAGCACCTCGGCCAGCGGCATACGAGAGTCGAGTTTGGCATGCTCGAGTTGCTTGAAGGTATCGGTCATGGCACATCCGTTGCGTAGTATCAGGCACGAACCGCTGCGTTCAGGCAGGCGTCGCAGCTGCCCAGCAGTTCGATGGTCTGGCGTTCGACGCGAAAGCCCAGAGCGCGCGCCTTGGCACTGAGCTGGGCGTTGACGTCGTCCAGATGCAGCTCCTCGACGCGCCCGCAATGGCGGCAGATCAAGAGCTGGAAGCCGTGCGCATGCTCCGGGCAGGGACAGGCAACATAGGCATTGAGCGACTCGATGCGATGTACCAGCCCCTGCTCGATAAGGAAGTCTAGCGCTCGGTAGATCGTCGGCGGACGGGCTGCTGCATGCTCGACGGCAAGCCGATCGAGCAGTTCATAGGCCTTCAGGCCTCCGCTGGCCCCGGCAATCATTTCGAGCACTCGGCGCCGAATCGGGGTGAAACGCGCGCCACGAAGTTGGCATTGTCTCTCGGCCTGCGCAAGCAGGGCAGTAGCATCGGTCATGGGCGACCCGGTATCTCAGGAACAGCGTCCATTCTACGTGTTGGCACAGGTCGGGGCCAGCTCACGGTCGGGCAGGTCCTTGAGTTCGCCGCGCCGGGCGAAGTGGTGCTGGGCAAAGGCGACCCTCTCCTTGACACCCAAGCGATCGGACTGCTTCTCCACCAGGTCGAGACGCGAACGCAGCCCTTCGCCGTTGGCCATCTGGATGGCAAGCCCCGGACGGGCATTGAGTTCAAGCAGCATGGGGCCCCGATTGCGGTCTATCACCATGTCGGTGCCCAGGTAGCCTAGCCCGGTCATTTCATAGCAGCTCGCCGTCAGCTCGAGCAGGCTGGTCCAGTCGGGAATGCGCAGGCTGGCAAGCTCGTGGCCGGTATCCGGGTGGTCGCGGCGCGAGCGGTCGAACTGCACGCCACGTACCGCGGTCCCCGTGGCGATATCGAGCCCAACGCCCACCGCCCCCTGGTGCAGGTTCGCCTTGCCGTCTGAGGCCGCCGTCGACAGGCGCATCATGGCCATGACCGGGAAGCCTTGGAAGACGATTACCCGGATATCGGGCACGCCTTCGTAGGTGTACTCGGAGAGCTTCTCGTCAAAGTTGATCAGCGCCTCGATCATCGCCACATCGGGAGCGCCGCCGAGAGAGTAGAGACCCGACAGGATATTGGAGATGTGACGATGCAGATCCTCGAGGCTCAGCTTGGCGCCGCTGGGCTTGACGAAACCGTCGTGGTCGACCCGCTCGATCACCAGGATGCCCTTGCCGCCGCTACCCTTGGCCGGTTTGATGGCGAAACCGCCGTGGCCCGCGATCATGTCGCCCACCCGCTTGACCTCGAACTGTGTGGTCACGGTGCCGATCAAGGCCGGGGTAGTGATGCCGTACTGCTCGGCGAGCAGCTTGGTCTTGAGCTTGTCATCCACCAGTGGGTAGAGGCGCCGGCTGTTGTAGCGCCCGATGTAACGGATGTTGCGCCGGTTCATGCCGATGATACCGCGACGCAATAGCTGACTCGGCCTTGCCCACATGATGTTCAGTCCTCGGTGACCGGTTTGAAGCGCCGCAGCTCGAGCAGGCGGTACCCCGTGTAGTTACCCAACAGCAGGATCAGGGCCATGATGATGAGCTGTACGCCCAGGAAGTTGAAGGTAATGTGGCGTATCCAGGGGTTGTTCATGGCGAGATAGGCCAGCACTGCAGTAATGAGGCTGCCGCCGCCCTGAATCAAGACCTGCTTGGGTCCTTCCTCCTCCCATAGGATCGACATCCGCTCGATGGTCCAGGCCAGGATGATCATCGGGAAGAAGGTGATCGTCAGGCCCGCATTGAGACCAACACGATAGGACAATACGGAGAAGATCGAAATGATGGCGATGACCGTGATGATCACCGCCGAGACTCGCGCTACCAGAAGCAGGTTCAGGTAAGAGAGGTAGTTGCGTATCACCAGGCCCACCGAAACGACCAGCAGAAAACCGATCAGACCGGTGGGCAGGGTGGTCTGGATGAAGGCCAATGCAATCAGCACGGGCATGAAGGTGCCCGACGTCTTGATCCCGACCAGGATACGCAGGAATACGACCACCAAGGCGCCGATCGGAATCAGCAGAATGGTCTGGAACAGCGCCTGCTCCTCGAGCGGCAAGCTGTGAATGGAGAAGTTGAGCAGGGTGTCGTCGGCCAGTTGGCTGCGTACGGCGGCCGCGGCCGGCTGACTGCGCGACAGCATCGAGAAAGTGACACGCGAGTTGGTGCCGCCCTGCACCTCGAGCACAGCACGACCGCCGGCTTCCCAGAGCAGGAGATTGTCCGGCTGGCCCTGCTCGGCAGTGCGGGGATCGAACAGCGCCCAGTTCTCTTCATCCTCGAATACCATGATCCAGGAAGTCAGGGTCTGTCGACGGCGACCATCCTCGAGCAACAGGCCGCTGACCTCGCGGGCATGTACCCCCGCCTGATTGAGCAGGCGTACCAGCAGGGGGGTTCGCTCGAACTGGGTCAGCAGCAAGCGGGCATTCTCGCCTTGGAGATCGTCGCTGAAGTCGCGTATCAGCTCACGGGTGAAGGTATAAGGGTCGGCACTACGCATCCAGGCGCGTTCGATCACCTGTGCCGCAGCCGTGTCGTAGGGACGCTCCCAACTGATATCGCGCAAAGGAGGACGCACGATTTGCCGTTTACGCTGATCATCCGTGACCAGCAAGCGCACGGAATAATAGAGCTGCTGACTGCCCGTGGCACTGCGGATCGACCACTGGGCGCGCCGCCCCGTTTCATCCTGCAGGAACGACAGACCGTAACCAGGCGAAGCAGTATTCTCGGTCAGGATTCGGTAACCGCGCTGATGCGAGGGTAGCGCCAGCTCGACGCGTGCGGGGTCGCCCAGGGCGGTAAAGTCGACGATGGCTTCGACCTCCCAGACCTGGCGCTGCTCACCCGGGGTCCATGGCACCTCCATCTGGTAGTGACGATGCAGGCTCGTACCGATACCGAGCACCATCAACAAACCCACGATGAGATAGAAGGGCAGTCGCGACATGTATCATCCTTGCTGTTAGGGAACGAGGCCGTATCAGCCTTCCTCTTCGTCCCGGTCGTTGATCTCGTCTTCAGCCGCTTCGGAAGCCGGGCGACCACCGGGGAATTCGGGCCTGGGGTGGAGATAGTCCTCCGCCACGTCGATCAAGGCGATATCCATCAGGAAGCGGCGGCCAAGCAGCACCGGATAGTTGAGATGGGTACGATCATTGAGGGTGAACTCGACCGTCTCGCGAATCGATCCCAGCGTCATCAGCAAGCTGACAACCGGACGCGATTCACTGCCAGCGGCCTGCATGATACGCACCCGGCGCTCGACCGGCCGTTCGATCCAATCGTCACGTACGTCTTCCACGACGACATCGTCCTCGTTGAGGCCCAGCTTGAAGCGAACCCAGTCCTCGCCGTCGCGTTCGAAGCGGGTAATCTCGGTAGCGGAAAGAGAGGAGGTATTGGCCCCCGAGTCGATCCGTGCACGCAGGTAGGTGCCCACGTCAGGCAAGCCGATCCACTCGGAGCGGCCGACCATCTCCTTGGCCGAGAGTGTCTCGCTGAGCTCATCGTTGCATTGCGCCTGGACCACCGTGGGTTCCTCGCCGCGCTGCTTGAGTCGTTCGACATCGCCACGCAGTTGACGTAGCGTAACCCCGGCATCGCGCAGCTCGGCGAGAAGCTCTGCTTGTCGGCGGTCATGAGCAGCGAGGGCATCGGAGCGGTCGCAGCGCTGAACGATCCTCTCCTCGAGCTGGCCGATGCGAGTCTCGAAGGCATCGGGGCTGAGCGTAGGTTCAGGTGCTGATTCAGGGGTGAGGGCGCATCCGCTGATCAACAAAGCACTCAATAACCAGGGTATGGGCGCGGATAGCGTTCTCGGTCGCATGGGAATCGACAGCCTCCGGTCGGGCTACAGGTCAGGCGTAGCGGCAGTGGGCTTGGCATGAAGGGCGCGCATGTATCGTCGCGGCGAAACATGACGCAGGATGATAAGGATTTCAGGGTGGCGTTGTCCAACGCTGTAATAGATACACGATTTAACATAATATACATTATGCGAACCAGGTGCTGGAGAGTTCGCGCAGGCCAGCTTCTAGCGGATCGGCCGGCCCGACAACGACCTCGGTCTATCTCGATCTATTCAGCGCGTCACGCAATCCACACGACGAACCCCGACTCGCCGGCCGGGGTTCCAGGGCTTGCAAATTTCAACGACCGCCGTGATCACTCCTCGCCGGCCGGCGCATAGGAACCGTCTTCACGGTGCACTTCCTTGCCGGTGATCGGCGGCGTGAATACGCAGGCCAGGTGCATGGTCTTGTGGGCGCGCAGGAGATGCTCGTCATGCTGGTCGAGGATGTAGATGTCGCCCGGCTTGATCGGCCAGATCTTGCCGTCTGCCAGGGTTTCCACTTCGCCTTCACCTTCGATGCAGTAGACCGACTCGTAGTGATGCTTGTAGTGGATGTGCGTCTCGGTACCTTCGTAAATCCGCGTGATATGGAACGAAAAGCCACCGCCATCGTTGGCCAGCACCAGGCGTGTGCTGTCCCAGGTTCCGCTTTCCGCCTTGACCAGGCGCTCCGTCTTGCGCGCTTCTTCGAGATTGCGAACGATCATCGTCCCAGGTCTCCGTTCAATCCATAGACTGGCCGGCAGTCGCGGCTGCCGACCGACAACAGTGCCATGGCCGCTCGCTCAGGCCATGACCTCCTTGACACTAGCCTCGAGAATATCCAGCCCTTCGAGCAGGTCCTCGTCGGGAATGGTAAGCGGGCACAGGCACTTGACCACCTCACCGGCCTGACCGCTGGTCTCGATCACCAGGCCCTTCTCGAAGGCCTTGGCGGTGATCTTGTCGGCCAGCTCGCCATTGCCCACATCGATGCCGCGCATCAGGCCGCGGCCACGCTCGGTCGCGGCCACACCCTGCTCGCTGATCCAGGCGGCGATCTTCTGGAAGCGATCCTCGACCACCCTGCCCTTGCGCTGCACATCACGCTCGAAAGTATCGTCACGCCAGTACTGTCGCATGGCGGCGGCAGCCGTGGCAAAAGCCAGATTGAAGCCGCGGAATGTGCCGTTGTATTGGCCCGGCTTCCACTTGTCGAGATCGGGACGCATCAGCACGTGAGCGAACGGCAGGCCGAAGCCGGACAGCGACTTGGAGTTGGTGACGATATCGGGTTTGATGCCGGCATGCTCGAAACTGAAGAACTTGCCGGTACGGCCGCAGCCGGCCTGGATGTCGTCGACGATCAGCAGGATGTCGTGGTCGCGGCAGATCCGCTCGAGGCGCTTGAGCCAGTCGAGGCCGGCCACGTTGATTCCGCCCTCGCCCTGCACGGTCTCGACGATGACCGCCGCCGGCAAGTCGAGTCCGCTGGAGTTGTCACCCAACAGCTTCTCGAAGTAGTCGAGACTGTCGGCATGCTCCCCCATGTATCCGTCATAGGGCATGAAGGCACTGCCTTGCAGCGGAATGCCTCCGGTGGCCTCGCGGAACTTGCGATTTCCGGTAGTGGCCAGCGCCCCCATGGTCACGCCGTGAAAGCCATTGGTGAACGTCACGATGTTGTGGCGACCTTGCGCCACCCGGGCCAGGCGAATGGCAGCCTCGACGGCATTGGTGCCGGTCGGCCCCGGGAGATGCACCTTGTACTCGAGCCCACGCGGCTTGAGGATCACCTCTTCGAGGGTTTCCAGGTAGTCGCGCTTGGCGGCAGTCCAGAAATCGAGGCCGTGCACGATACCGTCGCTATCCAGGTAGTCGAGCAGCGCCTGCTTGAGGTGCGGGTTGTTGTGGCCATAGTTGAGCGTGCCCGCACCGGCCAGGAAGTCGATGTATTCGCGGCCGGTTTCATCGGTCAGTCGCGCATTTCTGGCCTTGGTGAAGACCACCGGAAAGGAACGGGAGTAAGTGCGTACATTGGATTCTAGACGTTCGAGAGTCTGGGTCTGCATGTCGACCTCCTGTCGGAATAATCAAGCGTAGGAAAGCATGGACGGTCGAGGGCCTCGACCATCCAGAATATGGGCAGGATCAGATACGCCGGGTGTCGAAGGGACCGATTCGCACGAGATTCTCGGGATCGTGCTCACCGCCAAGCTGGTCCGTGGAAAAATATTCGCGGCTGTTGAGAGGCGCCTGCCAGCGATCGGCGAGGCGGCGGAAAAGCCCCCAGGATGCCTGGTTGTCAGGCGTAATGGTGGTCTCCAGGTGATGCACCTCATCCAGCTCGGGACGGCTCATGACGGCTTCGACGAGGCGTCGGGCCAGGCCGGTACCGCGGGCCTTTTCTCCCACCGCCACCTGCCAAAGGAAATAGGTGTCCGGGGCATTGCTCTTTACGTAACCGGATACGAAGCCGACGATCTCGCCCTCTTCGTTGGTGGCAACGGCACAGGTATTGCGAAATTGAGTCGCCAACAGGAGATAGGCATAAGCGGAATTGACGTCGAGCGGTGGACAAGATTTGACCAGCTCGTAGATTCCCCAGCCATCGTCGGGATTGGGCTTGCGGATGAACAGTGGCGAGGCATCGCTGCCAACCACGGCATCGGCCACGCTGGGTCGGGCCAGATCGGCGGAAGGTGTGAAGGGCTGCGTTGTCACGTTCATGGTTAGCTTCGCTGTTGCGATGTTGCTCGTCATGATAACAGGGCTCAGCACCAAATCAAAATCAGCATTATGAGAGAAGCACAGTTCAATAACAAAATTTTATCGACGGTTGCCGAAGCCCCCTGAGGAAGCACCCGAAAAGTATAGACCACGTAGCGCACATGGCACCGAACGAGATCGGGCCGCATTGAGCGGCCCGATGATCGTGCATGAGGTTCGTGTCAGTGGCGTGAAAGTGTGCGCATGGTGACGAACTCCTCGGCCCCCGTCGGATGAATGCCGACCGTGGCGTCGAAATCGGCCTTGGTCAGGCCTGCTCTCACCGCAATGGCAATGCCTTGGATCAACTCGCCGGCTTCTTCGCCCACCATATGCGCGCCCACCACCACATCGCTGTCGTCGGCGACGATCAGCTTCATCAGGCAGCGCTCCTCACTGCCGGACAGCGTATGTTTCATGGGGCGGAAGTCGGTGCGGTAGACCCGTATCGCGCCATACTGCTTGCGCGCCTGTTCCTCCGAAAGCCCCACCGTCCCGATGTTGGGATGACAAAAAACCGCCGTGGCGATATTTCGGTAGTCCATGGGGGCGGGATCCGCATCTCCAAAGTGCTGTTGCACCAGATGCATGGCTTCCGCCAGTGCCACGGGCGTCAGCTCCGGTCCGCCGGTGACGTCTCCCAGCGCGAGGATGGAAGAAATGGAGGTCTCGAAACGCTCGTTGACCTTGACGGTACCGTCATCGTTGAGTTCCACGCCCAGGGCATCGAGTCCCACGCCTTCCAGGTGGGGGCGGCGCCCAGTGGCCGCCAGAACGGCGTCGACTTCCAGCGTCTCGCCGTTGGTGAGCGTCACAAGGAGCCCGCCTTCCACCTTGTCGATACGCTCGACGTTGGTTTCGAAATGCAGCTTGACGCCTTTGGCTGCCATCTGCTCACGGGTGAACTCACGCACCTCGCGGTCGAAGCCGCGCAGAAACAGTTCACCGCGGTAGACCAGGTGGGACTCGCTACCGAGACCATTGAAGATACTGGCGAATTCCACTGCGATGTAGCCACCGCCAAGCGCCAGGAATCGCCGCGGCATCCGGTCCAGGTCGAACACCTCGTTGGAGGTCACGGTCAGCTCACGCCCGGGAAAGTCGGGCACCCAGGGCCAGCCACCGACGGCTACCAGAATCTTGGCGGCGGTGAAGCTCTCACCGGCAACCTCGACGCGGTGAGCATCCATGACACGTGCACGACCATTGATCAGGCGTACACCGGCATTATCCAGCAAGCGACCATAGATCTCGTTGAGCCGAGCGATCTCGCGAACTTTGTTGTCGCGCAGCGTGGGCCAGTCGAATACCGGGGCTTCGGGCAGGGTCCAGCCGAAGCCGCGTGCGTCCTGGAAAGCATCGTGGAAATGCGCGGCATAAGAATAAAGTTTCTTGGGCACGCAGCCCACATTGACGCAGGTACCGCCCAGATAGCGGTCCTCGGCAACGGCCACCCGGGCACCGGTTGCCGCAGCAGTGCGAGCAGCACGCACCCCACCGGAACCGGCACCGATAACGAACAGGTCGTAGTCGAAGTCAGACATTCGCCTCTCCTTTTCTTGCCGGGGCGCTGGACGACGCCCGGTCGATCGGGCGATTCTACCAGCGCCACCCAAGTGTGTAGAGCCGGCTCAGCGATGGCATCGGTTGACCGCTACGACGTGTGGCGGTAAAAGAAGCTCCATCCCGCTCTCCCCCTCGGCCTACGGACCTGACCATGGACAAGGAAATAGCGACCCTGCTCGACAACAATCGTGCATGGGCAAAGCGCATGTGTGAGGAGGACAGCGAGTATTTCACGCGCCTGTCGCTGCAACAGAAACCCGATTACCTCTGGATCGGCTGTTCGGACAGCCGCGTACCGGCCAACCAGATCGTGTCTCTGCCGCCAGGAGAGGTCTTCGTTCATCGCAACGTTGCCAACCTGCTGCACCACAACGACATGAATGCACTCTCGGTGGTGCAGTACGCCGTCGACGTGCTCAAGGTCAGGCACATCATGGTGGTGGGACATTACGGCTGTGGCGGGGTGCGTGCCGCCGTCACGGGCGGTGAATGCGGCATGGTGGATTACTGGCTGCACTCGGTACGTGAACTCTACAGCCAGCACCGCCCTGCCCTCGCCGCCCTTACCCTGGAGCAACAGGTCGATCGACTCTGTGAGTTGAATGTCCAGGCGCAGGTCAACAACCTTTGCCGCACCAAGATCGTCCAACTGGCCTGGCAACGCGGTCAACCCTTATCCGTTCATGGCTGGATCTACGGCCTAGACAATGGTCGTATACGTGATCTCGATTGCAGCGTCCTGGGCCTCGATCAGGTGGCCACGCTGTATCGCATCGACCGCCTGGTGGCGCCGTCCGGCGGCTGATTCTCCTGCAGGGCGGCATTGGCACTATTCGCCTTGCGCATGGCGCCTGTCGGAATTTCGATTGTCCTCTTCTCGAGCTGATCACTACATTGGCTGCGTACCATGCAGGCGCGGCCGGAGGGCCGCGCACAACAACAACCCGAGAAGGGAACGACACATGACGTTCAACAAGACCTTGCTGGCCGGTATGATCGGTGCCGTCATGACCGGTACGGCGCTGCTACCGGCCGTTGCCAACGCCGAGAATACCCTGCGCATGGCTTACGACGCAGACCCGGTCTCGCTCGATATTCATGAGCAGCTCTCCGGCGGCATCCTGCAGCTCTCCCACATGACCTTCGACCCGTTGGTGCGCTGGACGCAGGACCTCGACTTCGAGCCGCGCCTGGCCACCGAGTGGGAACAGGTCGACGACACCACCATGCGCATGACCCTGCGTGAGGGCGTCACGTTTCACAGCGGCAACGACTTCACCGCCGAGGACGTGGTGTGGACCGTGGAGCGCCTCAAGCGCAGCCCGGACTTCAAGGCGATCTTCGACCCCATCGCCAGCGTGACCGCCGTCGACGATTACACTGTCGAGTTCAAGACCGAAGAGCCCTATCCGCTGCTGCTCAACCTGGCCACCTACATCTTCCCGATGGACAGCCAGTTCTACAGCGGCACCGACAGCGACGGCGACCCCAAGGACGAAATCGTCAAGAACGGTAACTCCTATGCGTCTTCCCACCTCTCCGGTACCGGTCCGTTTACGGTGGTGGAGCATCGCAAGGGTACCCGCATGGAGTTCGAGCGCTTTGCCGACTACTGGGATGAGGAATCTCCCGGCAACGTCGACAGTATCGTGCTCACCCCGATCAGCGAGAACGCCACCCGGGTGGCCGCCCTGCTCTCCGGTGACGTCGATTTCATCGCGCCGGTGCCGCCCAATGACCTCGAGCGTGTTCGCGAGAGCGATAACGCCGAGCTGGTCACCATGTCGGGTACGCGCATCATATTCCTGCACATGAACCAGGAGCGCGTCGAGGCCTTCCAGGACGAGCGGGTACGCCAGGCCTTTGCCTACGCCATCAACCAGGACGCCATCGCCGAACGCTTGATGAAGGGCTTCGCGACCCCCGCGGCGCAATTCTCGCCCGAGGGCTACGCGGGTCATATCGAGTCGCTCGAACGGCGCCATGACCTGGAGCGAGCCCAGCAGTTGATGGAGGAGGCCGGCTACGCCGACGGTTTCCAGATCACCATGATGGCGCCCAACAACCGCTACGTGAACGATGCCAGGATCGCCCAGGCGGTGGCCACCATGCTGGCACGCATCAACGTCGAGGTGGATCTCAAGACCCTGCCCAAGGCGCAGTACTGGGGCGAATACGACGATCGTGCCGCCGACGTGATGATGATCGGCTGGCATGCCGACACCGAGGACAGCGCCAACTTCCACGAGTACCTCACCGCCTGTCCGGACGCCGAGACCGGTGCCGGCCAGTACAACGCCGGCAACTACTGTAACCCGGAGCTCGACAGGCTGGTCGCCGAGGCCAACCTCGAGGTCGACCTGGAGAAGCGCGCCGAAATGCTCCAGCAGGTCGAGCAGACGCTCTACGACGAGGCCGCTTTCGTGCCGCTGCACTGGCAGGACCTTGCCTGGGCTGCCGCACCGAACGTCGACATCGAGCCGATCCTCAACGTGATGAACTTCCCCTATCTCGGGGATCTGGTCATCCAGGCCGAGTGACCCACCCCGCCGGCCCACGGGCCGGCATTCCGTGAACCAAATCCGGTGGCACGCCCAGCTGGGGCGTGTCACCCCGCGTTGCCCACAGGACGCCTCCATGATCGCCTTTTTGGTAAAGCGCCTCTTTCATGCGCTGCTGGTGATGTTCGTCATCAGCGTGATCGCCTTCGCCATCCAGGAGAATCTCGGCGACCCCATCCAGCAGATGGTCGGTCAGTCGGTGCCCGAAAGCGAGCGCGAGGAGCTGCGCGAGCGGCTTGGGCTCAACGACCCTTTCCTGGTCCAGTACCTGCGCTTCGCCGGCAATGCCGCCCAGCTCGATTTCGGCTACTCCTATATCTTCAACCAGCCGACCACCGAGGTGATTCTTCGCCACCTGCCGGCCACACTGGAACTGGTGGCGGCGTCCACCTTCCTGATCATCGTGCTGTCGGTGCCCATCGGCGTGTATAGCGCCATCATGCCGCGGGCCTGGCTGTCACGCTTCTTCATGGGCGTCTCCATCGTCGGCATCTCGATTCCGGTATTTCTCACGGCAATCGTGCTGATTCAGCTGTTCGCCATCGGCGTGACCTGGACCCCCTTCCCCGCCGATACCGCCTGGGGCAGTTGGCTCAACGATCTGGTCAGCACGGAGGGCGGCATGCCGGCCTATGGCCGTGGCGATCCGGTGCACGTCTTCGGCACCTGGTACACGAACTTCGCCACGCTGAAGGGACTGACCTATCTGGTTCTGCCGGCCATCTCGCTGGCCTCGATCATGCTGCCGCTGTTCATCCGTCTGATCCGCGCCGAGATGCTTGAGGTACTGCAGTCGGAATACGTGAAGTTCGCCCGCGCCAAGGGCATCCGCCTGCGGCGCATCTATTTTCTGCACGCGCTCAAGAACACCATGCTGCCGGTCATTACCGTGGGCGGGGTGCAGATCGGCACCCTGGTGGCCTATACCATCCTTACCGAGACGGTCTTTCAATGGCCGGGAATGGGCCTGATGTTCCTCAACGCCATCAACCGCTCCGATATACCGCTGATCATCACCTATCTGATGATCGTGGGGCTGATCTTCGTGATCACCAACACCCTGGTCGATCTGATCTATGGCCTGGTCAACCCCACCGTCAAGCTGACAGGGAAACCCGCATGAGCACCACGACCTCTTCCATCGGGAGCCCTCCCGCAGCGAGCCGCTGGGAGCGCTTTCGCGATTCATACCTCCTTTACAGCTTCAAGCGCGACCTGATCGCCCAGGTCAGCCTGCTGGTCTTCGTGATGATGGTCGCGGCCGCCGTGCTGGCGCCATGGCTGGCGCCGATGAACCCTCATGATCTCGCGCAGATCGACATTCTCGCCTCGGAACTGCCGCCCTTCTGGATCTCCGGCAGCGAGGACGCCTACGTTCTCGGCACCGATGCCCAAGGCCGCGACATGCTCTCCACCATCCTCTACGGTGCGCGGGTGTCGCTGATCATCGGCTTTGGCGCAGTGGCCCTGCAGGCGATCCTGGGGGTCTGCTTCGGACTGCTGGCCGGCTACCTGGGCGGACGTATCGACGCCTTCCTGATGCGCCTGGCCGACATCCAGCTTTCCTTTTCCACTCTGATGGTGGCCATCGTGGTGGGCGCCCTGGTGAAGGCAATCTTCGGCGGCGCCACCTTCAGCGCCTACGCCGTGCCGCTGCTGGTGCTTATCATCGGTCTTGCCGAGTGGCCGCAGTACGCCCGCACCGTTCGCGCTTCGGTGCTCGCCGAGAAGGGCAAGGAGTACGTCGACGCTGCCCGCACCATGGGCCTCTCCAGCCGGCGCATCATGTTTCGCCATATCCTGCCCAATACGCTGTCGCCGATCTTCGTCATCTCCACGGTGCAGGTGGCCAACGCCATCATCTCCGAGGCGGCGCTCTCTTTCCTGGGGCTGGGTATGCCCGAGACCCATCCATCTCTGGGCTCACTGATCAAGTCGGGCTTCGACTACCTGCAATCGGGCTCCTGGTGGATCACGCTGATGCCCGGGGCAGTGCTGGTGCTGCTCGTACTGGTGATCAACCTGCTCGGCGACTGGCTGCGCGATGTGCTCAACCCGCGCCTGTACAAGGGCTGACGACGGATTCTGGAGACTCCCATGTCACTTCTCGAAGTCAACAACCTCGACGTGCGCTTCGCCCTGCGCCGCGGCGACGTCCAGGCGCTGCGCGACGTCTGCTTCAGCCTCGATCGCGGCGAGCGGCTCGGCATCGTGGGCGAATCCGGCGCCGGCAAGTCGGTGGCGGCGTTCAGTCTGCTCAACCTGATTTCCAAGCCCGGCTACATCGCCGGCGGCAGCATTCGCTTCGACGGTCAGGAACTCACCGGACTCAGCGATCGTGCGCTGCGCCGGATCCGTGGACATCGCATCTCGATGATCTTTCAGGATCCGATGATGACGCTCAATCCGGTGCTCACCATCGGCGAGCAGATGATCGAGTGCCTCAAGGCGCATCGCCGCATCGCCCGGCGCGAAGCCAGAGCCATCGCCCTGCGCAAGCTCGAACAGGTACAGATCCCCTCGCCCGAGGCACGCCTGGAACAGTACCCCCACGAACTCTCCGGCGGCATGCGGCAACGGGTCATCATCGCCATCGCCTTGCTCCTCGATCCTGACATCATCATCGCCGACGAGCCCACCACGGCACTAGACGTCACCATCCAGGCCGAGATCATGGCGCTTCTGCTGGAGCTGTGCGAGAAGCACAATGTCGGCTTGATTCTGATCACGCACGACCTGGGCGTCGTCAGCCAGGTGACCCAGCGCATGCTGGTGATGTATGCCGGCCGGGTGATCGAGCAGGGTCCTACCCGCGAGATCATCAACGACCCCCAACATCCCTACACTCAAGGGCTGATGAACGCACTGCCGCAAATGGCCACGCCGGGCGAGCGACTCAACCAGATTCCCGGCAGCATGCCCTCGCTCGACAACCTGCCGAGCGGCTGCGCCTTCCATCCACGCTGCGCCTTCACCCAGCGTCCCGACGGCAGCGAGCGTCCCGCCTGCCGTTCCCGAGTCCCCGAGTTCGTCACCTCCGGCAACTGCCAAGCGGCCTGCCACATGGTTGCCGAGATGATCGAACGCGAACGCATACCGGCCGAGGAGACTACCCGATGACGGCGACAGCAATCGCACCCTCCCACGAGACGCCGGCCACCGACGCCGATCGATCGCTGCTGCAGATCCGCGGCCTCGAGAAACGCTTCTCGCTTTCCGGCGACTTCCTCGAGCAGCTCAAGTTCAAGGGCGGCAAGCTGGTGCGCGAGCAGAAATACGTGCACGCCATCAACGGCATCGACCTGGATATCCAGCGCGGCGAAGCGCTGTGCGTGGTCGGCGAATCCGGGTGTGGCAAGTCCACCGTGGCGCGCATCGTAATGGGGCTGATTCACCCTTCCGGTGGCGAGATCCGCTACGACGGTAAGCGCATCGACGACCTGTCGACCAAGGCGTTGATGCCTTACCGCCGACGCATGCAGATGATTTTTCAGAACCCCTATGCGTCGCTCAACCCGCGCATGACCATCCAGCAGACCCTGGAGGAACCGATCCGTCTGCACCATCCCGACTGGAATCGCCAGCAGGTGGCGGATAAGGTCGCCGAGGTGATGCATTCGGTAGGCATCGCGCCTGACTGGGGTGCTCGCTACGGTCATGAGTTTTCCGGCGGCCAGCGACAACGCATCGCCATCGCCCGCGCGCTGGCCGTGGACCCGGAATTCATCGTCGCCGACGAGCCGATCTCGGCGCTCGATGTCTCAATCCAGGCTCAGGTACTCAACCTGTTGATGGACGCCCAGCAGCAACGCAATCTGACCTATCTGTTCATCACCCATGATCTTGCCGTGGTGGAGCACTTCGGTACCCGTGTGGCGGTGATGTACCTGGGGCGAGTATGCGAGGTGGCGCCCACGGCCACGCTGTTCGCCACACCACGTCATCCCTATACCCGCGCGCTACTTTCGGCGATTCCGCGGCTCGAGGATGACCGCCCCCAGCACATCCGTCTCGAAGGGGAAGTGCCCACGCCGGTCAACCTGCCTTCCGGGTGCGTCTTCCACGGCCGCTGCCCGCATGCCAACGCGCGCTGCCGCGAGGAGGTGCCGGCGCTGATCGCTCGCGATGGCGGCGGGCGCGTCGCCTGCCACGCCATCGAAGAGGGACGTCTCGTCTGAGACGCTGCGATGATGCCTCTGGCTACACTGTGAGTGTGCTACTCGTCCTGTCTCGGGAGACAACATGGAACTACGCTGGCTGGAAGACTTCATCGCCCTGGCCCGCACGCGCCACTTTTCGCGTGCCGCCGAGCAGCAGAACGTCACCCAGCCGACCTTCTCGCGACGCATCAAACTGCTCGAGGAGGAGATGGGCACGACCCTGATCAACCGCCAGACGCTGCCGCTGTCGCTGACACCTGCCGGCGAAGAGTTTCTGGGGCTTTGCCACGATATCACCCAGCGGGTCGCAGAGAGCCGTCGGCGCTTGATTCAGCTCGCTGAACAGCAGGCCGGGCGTATTCGTCTGGCCGCGCCGCAGAGCCTGCTCGCCCACTTCATGCCGGAGTGGCTCGACCAGTGGCCGGTACCGCCGCCGTTGACGCCCTACCTGCGCGCCACCAGCTGGTTGGTCGATGACTACTTTCGTGCATTGTTGCGTGAAGAATGCGACCTGGTGCTGTGCTACTGGCCGCAGACGCCCTGTGGCATCGAGCCCGACACGGAAGGGTTCGTCTTCCATCGGCTCGGCGAGGAGCGCCTGGTTCCCGTCTCGCTGCCCCAAACGGATGGACGGCCGCGCTTCGCACTGGACGATGGCGCCCGGCTGCCGCTGATCGCCTATCACCCGCGCGGCTTGTTCGATGCCATGATTCGCAGCCACCTCGCCCAGCTCGGCGAGACGCCGGATTTCAGCATTCTCAACGAGAGCATTCAGAGCAACAATATTCGCGAACTGGTCAGCCTGGGCTATGGCCTGGGCTGGCTACCCGGGCGCAGTGTGCGCGAGGCGCTCGCCGCTGGCTCGCTGGTCGCGGCCGGTGGTGAACGCTGGCAGATCCCGCTGGAGATCCGCCTCTACCGCCGTGCCGAGAGCAGGCACTCGGCGGTGGCCGCCTTCTGGGAGAACCTTTCGCCAGGCGTAACCGCCTGACTTTCCGAACCGGAGTGAATCATGACCCCTGACCTTGATGCCCTGCAGGTGCATCACTTCGATGCGCTCGAGAATCGCTACGCCGAAGTGCTCACTGCCCAGGGCTACGACCGGCTATTGATCTACAGCGGTCGACCGACTCGCCACTTCGGCGATGATCAGGACGCCAGCTTCTGCAGCTATGGCCACTTCCAGCACTGGACGGGGCAGTCCCAACTGACGCATAGCTGGCTGCTGGTGCAGCCCGGCCGGCGCCCCGTCTGTTATCTGCATGCCCCCGACGATTTCTGGCATCTGCCGGCGCAGCTCCCCGATGAAGCCTGGACCGCAAGGCTCGAGGTGGTTGTCGGCCGCTACGACGAGGCGCCCCCCATTGCCACCGGCGGCCGCCTTGCCGTGATCGGCGATGTATCCGCCGCGACTTCTGCCGCACTCGGTGCGGAACTCAATCCAGCCACCCTGCTCACCGCGCTGGACGAAGGCCGTGTACGCAAGTCCGACTACGAGATCGCCTGCCTGAGCGAGGCCAATCGCAGGTCCGTTCTTGGTCATAGTGCCGCGCGGAACGCCTTCCTGGCTGGCGGCAGCGAACTCGATATACACCTCTCCTACCTCCAGGCCTCGCGTCAGCGCGAAGGCGAACTTCCCTATGACAACATCGTCGGTATCGGCTGCCATGCCGCAGTGCTGCACTATCAGCATTACGACACTCAAGCGCCCCGCAAGCGCTACAGCCTGCTGGTGGATGCGGGCCACCGCTATCGCGGCTATTGCGCCGATATCACCCGTACCTGGCCGGGGGCCGAAGCCGACCCGCTCTTCGCCGACCTGATCGCAGGCATGCACGAGATCAAGCAACGCCTGGTTTCAGAGGTGGCTCCCGGCGTCGCTTTCGTCGAGCTGCACGAGCGAATGCACCGCCTGCTCGGCGAGCTACTAGCGAAGAGCGAACTGGTCCGGGGCTCCTCGGATACTGCCATCGAAAGCGGTATCACGCGTGCCTTCTGCCCTCATGGGCTCGGCCATCTGCTCGGTATTCAGGTTCACGACGTGGCCGGACGCACGGCGCACGATGGCTCCCCCCTGCCACCACCGGCCGACCACCCTGCCCTGCGACTGACACGGGAACTGGAAGCGGGAATGGCGGTCACCATAGAACCGGGGCTATATGTCATTCCCATGCTGCTCGAACCGCTCAAGTCAGGTCCCACGGCGAGGCACCTGAACTGGCCCATGATCGAGCGGTTGGCCCCCCATGGCGGCATTCGCATCGAAGACAACGTGATCGTCACGGCCGATGCTGGCAGGAACCTGACCGTCGACATCGAGTGATCCCATGCGTACACGGTGGCAGCAGACCGGTTTCGTCCCCCCGCGCGGATTGGCCAATCCGCACGTGCAAACCCTCCTGCCTCGCCTATTGCCTCGGCCACGGCTGACACGTACCCAAGAGGATCTCGAGCTGCCCGACGGCGACTTCGTGGAACTCAACTGGATCCTGCCCGCCCCAGCAAGTCCGCAGGCGCCACTCTTCGTGTTGTTCCATGGTCTTGAAGGCTCGTTCCAGTCGCCCTACGCCCGCTGGCTGCTGGCAACGGCCAGCGGCATGGGCTGGCGTTCACTGTTGATGCATTTTCGCGGCTGCGGCAACCAGCCCAATCGACTGCCGCGCGCCTACCATAGCGGCGATACTGCCGATGCCTACTGGCTGATAAGCGAACTGTCGCGGCGCTACCCCAAGGCCTTGAAAGTGGCTGCCGGCGTCTCGCTGGGTGGCAATATGCTGCTCAAGCTCGTGGCCGAGCAGGGCGGCGACGGCCTCGACCTGGCCGGTGCCATCATCGTCAGTGCCCCGCTCGACCTCGCCGCCAGCGCTGAAAGACTGCATCAAGGGTTTTCGCGGGTCTACGAGCGTCATCTGCTCAACGCGCTGAAGCGGAAAGTCGCACCGCGTCTGGCACGTGGCGAGCTACCTCTGTCGCTGGAGAGTCGCGAGCTGGCGCGGATCGATAGCCTGCGCGGCTATGACGATGCCGTCACCGCGCCCCTGCATGGCTTCCGTGATGCCGCCGATTACTACCATCGCGCTTCCGCCGGACGCCTGCTCGGCAACGTCGCACTCCCCACCCTGATCCTGCATGCCGACGACGATCCTTTCATGCCCGCCGGCCTTTTTGAACGGCTCCCCAAGCCAACCGACGCGGTGCGCCTGGAGATCGCCCGCCATGGCGGGCATGTCGGGTTCGTCGAGCGATGTGGCCAGCGCCTTCGCCCCTGGCTGGCACAGCGGCTGGCCCATGAACTCGCCTGTTGGACCGGTACCGGTGCTGCCTGGCAGTCGGCGATGGATCGCCACCTCAGCCGATCAGACAACTGACCCCGGTGCCACGCAAGCCACAGTAGCCGTTCGGATTCTTGTGCAGGTACTGCTGGTGGTACTCCTCTGCCAGGTAGAAGGCATCGAGCGGCGCCAACTCCGTGGTGATACGACCACGCCCGGCATGGTCCAGCGAGTGCTGGTAAATGTCGCGGCTGCGCTGCGCGGCGGCGAGCTGTGCCTCGCTAGTGGCATAGATCGCCGAACGGTACTGAGTGCCGATATCGTTGCCCTGGCGCATGCCCTGGGTCGGATCATGAGCCTCCCAGAACACCCTGAGCAAGGTCTCGACATCCACCTGGCGAGGATCGAAGACCACCCTGACCACTTCAGCGTGGCCGGTACGCCCGCTGCAGGTCTCCTCGTAGGTGGGGTTGGGTGTCACGCCGCCGGCATAGCCCACCGCCGTGACATGCACGCCGGGCAACTGCCAGAACAGGCGCTCGGCGCCCCAGAAGCAGCCGAGACCGAAGACGATCGTCTCGTAGCCCTCGGGAAACGGTGGCAGCATCGAGCGGCCGTTGACGGCGTGCACGCCCGAGACACGCGTCGGCGTGTCTCGCCCCGGCAGGGCGTGGGAAGGCTCGGCGGTCATGACGAATCTCCTTGAACGGGTCCGGATCGCCACCCGACGAGAGTGCCCGGGCGGCCGATCATGGCGACTCGTCGATCTTGGGCGACTTGCCCGGCCGGGTGAAGATATACATCAGGTCCACGGCCTGAGCGGCGCCCGAGACGGCCTGGACATACAGGTTACGCCACAAGGTGTAGCGCAGCGTCAGTTCGGCGATCGGCGAGAAGATACCGACACCATAGCTGACGCGCAGGTCCTCTGTCAGGTAGCCGCTGACCACCACCTGGCTCTCGTCGCCGACCCCGGTGGTTTCCAGTGCCAGGTCGTCGATACCGAACGCTTGCCCGATCGCCCCCACGGCGCCCCCGGTACGGCCCAGGGTGAGTCCGACCAGTGCCGAGGTCAGCGCACCATCGGCATCGCCGTCTCGCGGTGCACGCCCGCGCAGCAGGTAGGAGAGCGCCCGCGCTTCGTCCATCGCCGGTTCGGAGAAGATCGTCAGGGTCGGCTCGGCGGCAAAGCCGGTCACGCGCAGGCCGGCGATGACGCCATCCTCGGTGACATCGGGATTGCGAATCGCCTCGAAGTCGAGCAACGGCTGCTCGGGGGCGCCACTGAACAACAGCTGGCCTTGGCGGATCAGCAGGTCCTGGCCAAAAGCACGGAAACGACCGTCGACCAGATTGACCTCGCCGAACAACTGCACCGGACCGTCCTGCTGGCGCACCTGCAGAGTCCCGGCCAACTCCGTCTCGAGTCCCGATGCGGCGAGCTGCATGTCCGGCCCCAGGTGCAGCTCGAGGCGCACGTCAAGCTGCATGCCCGCTTCACGCAAGGCAACGGCAGCCGCCTCGTCGTCACCCGCCGCCGGTGTCAGTTCGCCACTTCGCTGGGCACGAGCCTCGTCGCGGCGGGTGATGATGATCTCGTCAGGGCTGGGGCTGACGGCCGCCGGCGGGGCTTCGCCGATCTCCAGCCGCGCCCAGGGCACCTGGACGTCGCCGCGCACTCGGAGCGATTGAGGATCGATGCGTACGGTGATGTCCGGGGCGATCCGCAAGCGGCCGAACTGAGGCAGGTTTACCAGCAATGGGCGCCGGGTGCCGTTCAGGTCTACGGCGATCCGCCACTCGTCGAGAGATGGCCAACTGGCGCTACCATCGATTACCAGGCGCCCCTCATCGGCATCGACATATCCCATGAGACGTGCGCTGTCGCCGTCGAACTCGATGCGGATGCGCCCATCCTCGACGATCAGCGGCACGTCGAGGCCAGAGGCCTGCAACCCGGTGAGTTCGAGCGCCCCGTCCAGGCTCGGATTGTCGCGACTCCCCGATATTTCGACTCTCCCGCTGACGTCACCCTCCAGCGTATCGAGCCCCTGCGCCAGGGTGCGATAACGCGACAGGTCGAGCCCGTCGAGCACCAAGGTGCCATCCAGCTCGCCGCTGCCCAGCGGGTCGTCGAGGCCGATATCCAGGTCGAGTCGACCGGCATCGCCGAGCGTCAGGTCGAGATTGAGCGCCGTTCGTGCCTGGCTGGCATCCAGCGTCACGTCGAGTCGCGTATCGGGCATCGACCAGGGCTGTCCGTAGATATCCACCCCTTCCAGATCCAGCTCGCCGACAAGATCTGCTTCGAGGTTCCACTGCTGCCCGCCCTGGCGCCACTGCGCGCGGAGATCCAGCTCGCTCGAACCACCGGCACGCCAATCCTCGGGTAGCCATTCGTCGAGCATTTCCATGGGCAGATCACGCACCGTCAGGGCCAGTTGTCCCTGGTCGGCACTTGCCTGCAAGCTCTCCTCCAGGCAGATTCGACCGCCCTGCTCGCGACGCAGGCAGAATGGCTGCACCTGGGCCCGTCCGTCGGCCAGGTCGGCAGTGAATCGGATCGCTTCGTCGAGCCGCATGTCGCCATACTGCGTATCGACCTCCAGCGGAGCGATGCGGCCTTCGTAGCGCTGGCGTTCGGTGGACAAGCCGCCCTCGAGAGTCAGCTCCGCCCGCGAAAGCGGCATGTCGCGACCGGCCAGCGCCGTCAGGTTTGCCCGGTGCGATGACAGTCGACCGCTCAGGTCGAGACCCACCTCGGTCAAGCGCTGTCCCCCCGCATCGAGACGCTGGATATCCAACCTCAGGTCGAGCTCGGGATCGTCGAGCCCCTGTATGCTACCCGATAGCGCCAGCGTCTCGGCCCGATTGTCGGCGAAAGCGAGTTCGCGGCCTTCCAGGTCGAGTTCCAGGCGCGGCCTCTCGGGAGAGCCACCGGTGCGGAAACGCCCTGTCAGGCTGCCACCCAACTCATCGTGCAGACTGCCCAGCTCGGTCAGCGAGATGTCGCCACTCAGGTCCATGCGCTGCTCGGAAATGGCGCCACTTGCGGTGATGCGGTTTTCCCCCTGGCGAAAATCGAACTCCTCTACCTGCCACTGCATGTCGCTGTTCCCGGCCAGGCGCGCGCGCAGCGAAAGCGGCAGGTCTTGCAGTTCTCCATCGACGGACAGGCGTGGCACACGTAGCTGCCAGCCACCGGGCGTCTGGCGGAAGGCGACGTCGATATTGCCGCTCAGTCGCCCTTCCGTGGCATCGGTGAACTGACCGGGATCGACATTGTCGAGGCGTGCCGTCGCCTCGACGTCGAGCCCATCAAGCCACTCGACCCTTCCCCGGCTGACCACCGAGGCATCCCCGAGACTCACTGACAACGGCGTCCAGGCGAAGTGCTCGAAGTCGCCGCTGCCCGACAAGGCCACCTGAGTCAGGGGGATATCAGGCCCTTCCAGGCGCATCGACAGGGCCGCGCTGTAATTCACCAGGCTGCCGGACAGACGCAGGTCGAGATCCTCGACGACATAAGGCTCTGCCACCGTTTCCTCTTGATCGGCATGTGCCGTCGCCATGGGTAACGGCCATTGCAGGAGCTCACTCTGCAAGGAAGCTTCGAAGGGTAGGCTGGGGGCCAGCACGTCGGCTCGGGCAGTAAGGTTGGCGTCGACCGGCCCGCGTGCGGTGAGTTCGGCATTCAGCTCGGCCAAGCTTCCGTTGAGCCTCAGGTCGAGTCGCTGACCGGACAGCTCAGGCATCAATTCCGGCAGCCACAGCGCCGCCTCGAGCTGGGCTTCGAGCGGGTAATCGCCGCGCAGTATCACGCGAGCGGAGAGGCTCGCCTCGATGTCGCGGCTGTCCACGTCCAGCGTCACGATCTCGACCTCATGGCCACGTGCCTCAAAGGCGAGATCAAGAGTGCGTATTTCGTAGTCGAGCGGCCCGCTCACTTCGATTCCATCGAGGTGGATACGCGGCGCGGAAATCGCCAGGGGCAGCTCGACCTCAGGCAATGCCAGACGCTCGCGCTCGTCGAACGGTACGCCGGGTTCCCCCGAGTCGCCGGTCGGTGCCTGCACCGCCTCGGCTGCCGCCAGGGCCTGTTCGCTCAACACATCGCCGCCCTGCATCGGGTCCAGAGCCAACCTGGCGGCACCGGACGATGGAATGTCGACCCGCAACTGCTGGAGGCGTGTCGGCAGCAGCTGCAGCCGATCACCCTCGGCCTCGATGCCGGTATGCAAGACATCCCAGGTGATACGTGTACCGTCCGCCAGTTTCAGCTCGACGTCCTGCACTTCGAGTTCGGGCGCCGAAATATCGAGGGGGAAGCGAAACGCGGACGGCGCGATCTCCTGCGGAACCTCGTCCAGCGCCTCGAGCGCGGGGCGTGAGAGCGTCTCTTCCGGCCCCTCTGCCGCGATAGTGTCGTCTTCTCCACCGGCCGGCAACGTAACGCGAAGGCCCTCGGCGTGGGACGTTTCCAGCCGCAGCCGGGACTCCTCGGCCCGGGCTGCCGTGCTCATCTCATCCAGGACGATCCGCGTACCGTCGGCCAGCCGCAGTTGCGTGTCATCCAGGACTAGCTCTCGAACCTCCAGGGGAAAAGGCAGGCGAATCGGGGCACTTGACGCCGGCTCCGATGGCGGTTCGTCACGCGCCTCCTGCTCATGCAGCAGCACGCGACCGCCCTGCATCGTCAGTCGCTCCACGCACAGCCTACCGCTCAGCAGACAGTCGTCCGCCCAGGCCAGCTCCAACCTCTCGGTGGCGATCTCGGCGGGGCCGGCCTCGATCCGGAATCCGTGCAGCACCAGGCGATCCAACGGCGCCCCCTCGACGCTCTCCAGCTGGTAGAAGCCGCGCTTGGCCCCCTCCTCGAGCAGGAGGCCAGCGCCCCAGGGGGACAGTGCAAGACCGAGTACGAGGATCACGATGCCGATCGCCAGCACAGGCAGCACGATCAGCAGCTTCAGAAAGGCAAGGATCAATGACCGCATCTTAGAATTCCGGGCCGATGGCGAAGTGGAGTCGCCACGAGTTTTCCTCGTCATCGAAGGGGTGGGCGATGTCGAAACGCACCGGCCCGACGGGAGATATCCATCTCACGCCCAGGCCGGCGCCGGTGTTGAGCTGCTCGGGCCACCAGTCATCGAAGGCATCGCCACTGTCGACGAAGGCCGCCCCCCACCAGTTGCCGGTCACGCGGCGCTGGACCTCGAGGCTTCCGGCGAGCATTTGCTGGCCGCCGCGCAGCAATCCCTCCTCATTGCGCGGCGCCAGGGTCTCGTAGCCGTACCCGCGTACCGAGCGGTCACCACCGGTGAAGAAACGTAGCGAAGGCGGTATCTGGGAAAAATCATCGGTCTCGATGGCTCCCAGGGCCAACCGGGTAACGAAGCGCAGGTCATCTCCCAGCATGCGTATCCATTCGGTATTGCCGGTCATGCGCAGGAAGTCAGCGTCCGAGCCCCAGGCCGTGTCGGAATACTCCAGCGTGATGCGCTGACGGTCGCCCCAGGTAGGAAAGCGCGGATCACGAGTACGGGTCCGCGTCCAGCTCACCCCCGGGTAGTAAAGAAAGACACTCTCGTCCTCTCCACCCTGGGTGAAGTCCTCGTAAGTGGCACGCATGAACAGGGTCTGCACCCAGCGGTTGTCGAACTCCCAGCGCCGTGCCAACTCGACGGTCGCCTCATTGGATTGCGTATCCTCGTTGTCGCGATGCCGCAGCCCGTACTGGAAGCGATACTGGTCGCGCAGTGGATCGTCCAGTGGCAGGAGGTAGGTACCGCTGAATTGCTGCTCCGGCTGGGAGAGGAAAAGATCATGCTCCAGGCTGTGCCCGTAGCGATTGATCCATGGCTGGTTCCAGCCGAACTGCAGTCGCGGCCCGACATCGGTGGCGTAGCCGATGCCGGTCTCGAAGTGGTGACGGTCGGCGGGGGCCAGCACCACGTCGATCGGCATGCTGGGTCGCGCCGGTACATGCAGACGCGAGACGGCAGCCAGCGCCAGGGCGGAAAGGCGGGGGCTATCCGTCATTGCCGTACGTGACGACGGTACCCGCGGCAGCGCGGCGTCGCCCTCGGTCTCCACCACGTTCCACCAGCCCAGGGTCGGAGGCGCCAGGGCCAGTTCACGTCGGGCATCGAGCCGGGGGCGCACACTGACCGAGCTGAACCAGTTGGTCTGGCCCAGTCGCTGGGCGTAGAGCGCTACCTGACCAGCCCGGTAGGGCTGGCCAGGCTCGAAGGGCGCCAGGTTGCGTAGCCGGTCCTTGACGATATGGCTACCGCGAATCGTGACGTCCCCAAAGGCATAGCGCTGGCCGCTGTCGAGGGTGAGGTAGAGCCTGGCACTCTCGGCAAAGGGGCGCACCTCCATGCGCCGATCGGTGAAGGACCAGTCGAAGTAACCGCGCTCGAGGGCAAGACCGGCCAGCCGACTGCGCATGCGATCCCACGGCGCATGCAACAACGGGTCGCCCTCTGCCAAAGGGAAGGCATCCACGGTATCGCGAAAGGGGGCGTCGTCGGCCGCCTCGCCCTCGAGGCGAATATCGAGCACTTCGATGACCACCTGGGGGCCAGGCTCGATGGAGAGGCTGACGTAACGCGGCGGCTCCTCCTCATCGAGCCGCGAACGCACGCGTGGCTCGTAGTATCCATAGACGCGCATGGCCTCGCGCGTGCGCCGCACGACTTCGCCTTCCAGACGACGGCGGTCGTACTGGGCGGCCTCCAGATCACCGAGGTAGTAGCGGACGTTGTCGGCGACATCGCCTTCCAGTCCGTCGATACGTGCCTCGAGTGCCAGCGCTCCTTGCGCCATGCCGAGACACAGGGCCGCCGCCCCCATGCGTGAGATCACGCCTCTTCCCATATTCACGGCTTCCCGACTTGACTCCTGCCTGCCCACAGTGGGGCCTGGCAGATTATTGCAGGGCTTCCAGCCCTGCGCTGAGTGACAGCTGCTCCTGGCGCAGCTCGCGCAACTCGGTCTCCATCGACGTCAAGCGGCTGCGCAGGCTTGCAACGGCCTGAGCGGCGTCGTCACGCTGCGCGACTGCTTCCAGCTCGGCCGTCAGATCGTCGATACGCCGCTCCAGTGCGACCTCGCGAGCCTGCCAACGCTCATCGAGCGCCGCGATCTCCTCCTCGAGCAATTGCTGGAAGTGCTCATCCACGGTCGCGAGCCGCTCATCGAGTGATGCTCGCACGCTCTGCTGGCGCTCCGCCAGTGCCTCCTGCTGTTCCTGCCACTCGGCGATGCGCCGGGTCTGGCGCTCGTTGACTGCAGCCACTGTCTCGATCCTTGCCTCCAGAGCCTCGCGACCCTCCGCGCCGGCGCGTTCCAACGAGTCGAGGGACGTGCGCACCGCCATAAGCAGCGCTTCCCGGGTCTCGGCCTCCTCGGCGAACCGCTCGAGCCTGGCCGACACCTCATCCACGCGCTCATCGAGCGCCTCGAACCGGGAAGTCTCCCCTTCGCTGACCTGCTGAACCTCAACCTCGAGGCCCGCCATGCGAGCCACCATCGATTCGGCGTGCTCCTCCGTGGAGGAGAGCCGCGACTCGATGGTCTCGAGCCGGTCGCCACGCCCCTCCTCAGCGTCGAAGCGAGCATGAACGTTGGACATCTCGGCGGATACCTGTTGCAGCTGGGCATTCAGGCGTTCACGCTCCTGCCAGCCCAGCCACGATACCGCAAGCAGCATGGCCAGCAGCAGCAGCACGGCAAACTTCAGCGGCCATAAACGGGGGGGCGGCGTTGAGGGTCGGCGCGGCCTTGTCAGGCTGGAATCCGGATCGGGCACGATGGGACGTCGCTCGGAGGGACGCGCTTCGGGCATGTCATACTCCTTGTGGGCAGATGCGGCAGGCGCCTGCCTATTGTAAGCAGGTCAAGCACCTGCGCGCACACCACTGCCTCAACGCCTCGTCGACCGCCCTTGGGGATCCGCGCGACGACCGATGCCGCGATAGGTCAGCCCCCAGCTCGCCACATGACTGGGGTCATAGATATTGCGCCCGTCCAGCAGCAGACGTTCGCGCAACAACTTGGCGAGGCGCGGCCAGTCCGGGTTCCAATAGTGCTTCCACTCGGTGACCAGCATCAGGGCATCGGCCCCGTCACACGCGGCATAGGGATCGCCATCGAACAGCGACAATAGCGGGTGATCGCCAACAGAGGCGCGTAAAGCCGGGGTTGCTGCCGGATCGTGAAGCCGCACCCGCACCCCCTGGGCCCAGAGCGCCTCGAGCAGCGTGAGCACCGGAGCATGGTCGATGCGTGCCGAGCCCGGCTTGAAGGCGGCCCCCCAGATTGCCAGGGTGCGCCCTTCGAGCTGGCCGTGGAAGTGAGTCCAGAGCTTGCGGAACAGCGTCTCCTTCTTCTGCTCGTTGATGTCCAGCACCTGCTCCAGCAGTGCCGAATGGCGCCCGCTGGCTTCCTGCACGTCGGCGAGGCGCATCAGGTCACGAGAGAAGTGAGGTCCACCGAAGCCGCAGCCGGGGTAGAGATATTCATAGCCGATACGAGAATCCGCCCCCATCCCCTGGCGCACGTACTCAACGTCGACCCCCAGGCTGTCGGCCAGCCCCGCGATCTCGTTCATGTAGCTGATTCGCGTGGCGAGCATACCGATGGTGGCCAGCTTGGTCAGCTCGGCGGCCCGGCGCGGCATTAGCTGGATCACGTCGCGGCGACGGTTGAAGGCTCGTAGCACTTCACGCACCTGGGCCTCGGCCTGCTCGTCATCACAGCCCAACAGCCAGCGGCCGGGCCGGGTGAAGCTGGCCCAGGCGCGCCCCTCCTCGATCATGTCCACGAGCGCCACCGCCCGCCGTCCGTTGCCGCCGAGCCGTGCTTCCAGCCGCTCGGTCTCGCCCACCGGGAAAGTGGAGTTGTTGACCAGTATCAATGGACCTTGCTGGCGTCCGGCAGTCTCGGCTACCAGCTCATCGGCCTCCTCACGCTGCTCCGGTGACAGGGCAAGCCAGAGAATGTCGATGCCCTGTGACGCGGCCTCGTCTGCGCCGTTGGCCAGAGTCAGGGTGCCCTGCTCGAATCCCTCCTCGAGGCGATCGAGCAGGTCGGGTTCCCGCCGCAGCCAGTCGGCCGCCTGAAGTGCCGGCCAGCGCATGGTGGCATGAGGCACCCAATGAACCTGATGGCCCACCCAGGAGAGTGCGGCAGCGGCCGTCGCCGCCGCCAGCTCACTGCCATGTATCTGTATCCGCATGAGACTTACTCCGCCTGGCTATAGCGGGCGAGCAGCTCGCGGAAACCCTCGCCGAAACGGGGATGACGGCGACCGTAGACCAGGGTGGCCTCGAGGTAACCCAGCTGATGACCGCAGTCGTAGGTCTTGCCGCGCATGCGCCAGGCATCGACACCGTCACGCTGGCGCAAGGTCTCGATGGCATCGGTCAATTGGATCTCGTCGCCTGCGCCCGGCGGCGTCTCGGCCAACAGCGGGAAAATGCTTCCCGGCAGTGCGTAGCGGCCGATCACGGCAAGGTTGGAAGGCGCCTCCTCGCGGGCGGGCTTCTCCACCACGCCTGCCAGTGGGCAGGCCTTGCCGGCAGTTGGCGCCTCTCCCTCGGGGCTCACGATGCCGTACTTGTGAACGTTCTCCCAGGGCACTTCCTCGACCATTAGCTGAGAGCGTCCTGTCGCTTCGTAGGCATCGAGCATGCCGGCGAGATCGTTTTGCGACAGCCCCTCGTCGTCGACCAGCACGTCGGGCAGCAGTACCGCAAAGGGCTCGTCATCGCCAATGACGGGACGAGCGCAGAGCACGGCGTGCCCCAACCCCAGCGGCTCGTGCTGACGTACGCTGATGATGTTGACGTCGGCGGGCACAATAGCGCGCAGCTCGTCGAGGAGCTCCTGCTTGTTCTTGGCCTCGAGCGTGGCTTCGAGCTCGTAGTGGGTGTCGAAGTGGTTCTCGATGGCGCTCTTGCTGGCATGGGTCACCAGCACGATGTCACGGATACCGGCCTTTACCGCCTCATTGACCACGTACTGGATCACGGGACGGTCGACGATGGTGATCATCTCCTTGGGAATCGCCTTAGAAGCCGGTAAGCAACGGGTGCCGAATCCGGCCACGGGTAATACAGCCTTGCGGATCATGGGTGCCTTCCTTGTCAGTTGGTGAATGAATGCTCGGTGAATGAACTTCCCGGGCCGGTCCTTGATTCCGTCATGGGAAAGCCCGGGCAGCAACGGGTACAATATGCATGATACCGAAGGTAAAGAATGTTGCCAGGGTGCCGGACCAATTGACACGGAGAGACCACATGAGCGCTACCCTCCACCACAACGTCGACCGGGGCGAGATCGCCAAGTTCGAGGCCCTGGCCAGCCGCTGGTGGGACCCGCACAGCGAGTTCAAGCCGCTGCACGATATCAATCCGCTGCGCCTGGATTTCATCGATGCACGCTGCGGCCTGGCCGACCGCAAGGTTCTCGACGTGGGCTGCGGCGGTGGCATCCTGGCCGAGTCCATGGCGCACCGCGGCGCTCGAGTCACCGGCATTGACATGGGTGAAGCGCCGCTTGGCGTGGCGCGTCTGCATGCACGGGAGAGCGGGGTCGAGGTCGAGTACCGCCAAGCCAGTGCCGAAGCGATGGCCGCCGAGCACCCGGGCGAATTCGATGTGGTCACCTGCTTGGAGATGCTCGAGCACGTGCCCGATCCCGGTTCGGTCATCCAGGCCTGTGCGACACTGGTCAAGCCTGGCGGCCACCTGTTCTTCTCGACCATCAACCGCAACCCCAAGGCTTACGCCCTGGCCATCGTCGGCGCCGAGTACCTGCTGCGGATGCTGCCCCGCGGCACCCACGAGTACCGCAAGTTCATCCGCCCTTCCGAACTGGCCGGGTGGTGTCGCGAACACGGATTAGCGGTGCGCGAGCAGAGCGGCTTGGTCTACAACCCGATGACGCGCCGTTATCGTCTTTCGACGAGCGATGTCTCGGTCAACTACATGATGCATTGCCGCCGGGAGCCGGCATGACGCCTTTGCCGCGCGCACTGCTGTTCGACCTCGACGGTACCCTGGTGGATACCGCACCCGATCTGGCTCGAGCCACCAATGCCCTGCGCGCCCACCATGGTCTCGAGCCACTGCCCTACCCGCTGATCCGTGCCCAGGTTTCCAACGGCGGCAGCGCTCTGGTCGCCCTCGCGCTGGGGTTGGACAAGACGCACCGGGACCATGACGCGGCGCGCCAGTTCCTGCTCGACGCCTACGGTCGATCTGTGGCGGAAGAGAGCTGCCTGTTCCCCCACCTCGACCAGTTGCTGGCAAGCTGGGAAATGGAGAGCCGCCCCTGGGGCATCGTCACCAACAAGCCCCGCGCCTATGCAGCCCCGCTTGTCGAGGCCCTGGGCCTGGCGCCTGGCGCGCTGTTCTGCGCCGACGACCTGCCCCAGCGCAAGCCGGCTCCGGAGCCGCTATGGGCGGCCGCCGAGCGACTGGACGTGCCAGCATCGCAGTGCTGGTATATCGGCGACCATGTGCGCGACATGCAGGCGGCACGCGCCGCCGGCATGGTCGCCGTCGCCGTCGGCTACGGCTACATCGAGGAAGGAGACGACTACCGAGAGTGGCCGGCCGACCTGTGGTTCGAGACCTGCGAAGCCCTGGTGGAAGCGCTGCTTCAGCCTGCCTGAGACGCCTCAGGCAGGCTGTAAAGGGGGAGTCACTTCGGCTGGGCGTCGAAACGCTGGCCGTTATGTCCCCTGCTCTCCGGCCCCATCAGCCACAGGTAGGTCGGCATGATCGCCTCCGGCGTACGCAGCGTATTCGGATCCTCGCCCGGGTAGGCGGTGACACGCATCGCGGTACGAGTGGCGCCGGGATTGAGCGAGTTGACGCGTAGCGTACCCAGATGCTCGACCTCGTCGGCCAGGACCTCCATGAAGCCTTCGGTGGCGAACTTCGACACCGCATAGGCCCCCCAGAAGGCGCGCCCCTTGCGCCCGACGCTGGACGACGTGAACACCACCGAGGCATCGGGGGAGGCCTGCAGTAACGGCAGCAACGCCTGTGTCATCCAGATAGGTCCGTTGATATTGACCTGCATCACCTGGTCCCACAGTTCCGGATTGTACTGCTCGAACGGCGTTATGCGACCCAACAGCCCCGCATTGTGCAGGATACCGTCGAGACGGCCGAACTCCCGGTCCAGGGTCTCGGCCATGTCGTGGTAGTCCTTGTGCGTGGCACCCTCGAAATTGAGCGGAAAGATGGCCGGCTGCGGCCCGCCGGCAGCCTCGATTTCATCGTAGACCTTCTCCAGCTTGGCGATGGTGCGGCCCAGCAGGATCACGGTGGCACCGTGTCGGGCAAAGGTCAGGGCAGCCGCCCGACCGATGCCATCGCCGGCCCCTGTCACGAGGATGATGCGTTCGGCAAGCAGGTCGGCGGGTGCCACATAGTCGATCTTGCAGGTCATCTTGACTCCTTGGGCGAGGCCAGTCCGTTACAGGGACTGACGCAGAAAATCGTTGGCAAGCCCCGCCGCACTGGAATCGGGGTAGTCGTCACGCACGCGTTCGAGCAGGCCGCGGCTCTCCTCGAGTTCACCCTGGCGCGCCTTGATCAGGCCAAGCTTGTAGAGCGCATCGGGCACCTTGCTGCTCTGCGGAAAGTTATCGATGACCTGGCGGAAAGCGGCTTCTGCCTGTTCCAGATCGGCTTCCGCCGAGTGCAGTTCACCCAGCCAGTAATAGCCGTTGGCGGTCAGGCTGGTATCGGGGTAATCGGCAACGAAGGCCTCGAAGGCCCGAATGGCTTCGGCGAACTCCCGCGACTGGACACGAGCGAAGGCGGCCTGGTAGGCGGCCTGAGCATCGGCGCTGTTGCCGCTCGGTGAAGGCGTCTGGGCGACCTGTCTGGCCGACTCCTCGTCGACAGGCGGATTGGCTTCGATGCCGGCGCTGCCAGCCATCAATCGCTCGTCGAGATCGATATATTGCTGGCGGGTCTGGTTGCGCAGCTGCTCGAGCTGGTGACGCAGCTCCTCGATCTGGCCACGTAGCTGCTGGATTTCCCGCTGGTGTTCCTGCAGCTGGTTGTACATCACCAGACTGCCGCCGGCCTCTTCGCGCACCTCGGCCTGCTCGAGGAATCCCCGAGGCTGTGCAGTACGGTCTTCGACGATCGGGCGTTGCTGGGCTTCGACAAGGCTCATGACGGACAGCGGGAGCACCAGGGCTCCCGCGCCGCACAGCCTTTTCAGACTGTGTCTCATGCTTCACTCCATTGGGCGCTTACGCACCAGTTCGCTCAGTAGGCAAACACGACGCGGCGGTTCTGTGCGTGGGCATCTTCGCTGGCGCCACGTGCGGCCAGACGCTCCTCACCATAGCTGACCACCTCGAACTGGGACGGCGAGACGCCTTGCACCTCCAGGAAGCGCTTCACCGCGTTGGCACGACGCTCACCCAGCGCCAGGTTGTACTCACGGGTGCCGCGCTCGTCGGTGTGACCCTGGAGAACGACGCGAGCATTGCCGTTCGAGCGCAGGTAACGCGCATGCGATACCAGTACCGACTCGAACTCGGGACGGATGCTGTCACGGTCGTAATCGAAATAGATGGTACGGACTTCCGGAATGCGGCCGTCGGCCTGCTGGCCAGAACGGTCGCCGCTGATGCCGGAGCCGCTGACCTGCCCTGAACCCGCCGTACCGGTACCGACACCTCCGTTGGCACCCGTGCCCGTGCCATCCATGGAACCGTCACGGCTACCACCGGTGCTCGAACAGCCGGCCACCAGAGCCAGAGACAGGGCGATCGCCAGGATTCTGGCATGCGACTTGAATTGCATCGTCTAACTCCTCAAAGGATCGAATGACACGTACCATCAGTTCAAGAACGGCGACCATGCGGGCTCCCGCACGTCACCTTGTGCCGAAGGCAACCGGTAGGACGCTCGTCCATCGGCCGATACGGCTCCCAACTCCCCGCTTGTACCCTGCTGGGTGGCGAAGATTACCATGGTCCCGTTGGGTGCAACACTGGGCGATTCCGCCAAACGGGTGTCCGTGAGTCCGACCAGGCGCCCCGAATCCAGATCCTGCCTTGCCACCTGGAATCCGCTGTTGCCGCGATGGATCATGAACAGGGTCTTTCCGTCCGGGGAGAAGCGACCGCGGGCATTGTAGTTGCCGGTAAAGGTCAGCCGCTCCGCCTCCCCGCTGCCGAAGCTGTAGCGGTAGATCTGCGGTCCGCCACTGCGATCCGAAGTGAACAGCAGGCTGCGTCCGTCAGGTGCCCAGTCCGGCTCGGTATCGATGCTCGAATTGTTTGTAATGCGCTCGAGGTTGCGTGACCCCACGTCCATCACGTAAATGTCAGGCTGGCCATCCTTGGACAGGGTCATGGCCAGGCGCCGTCCATCGGGCGACCAGGCAGGCGCACCGTTGATGCCCTCGAACGACGTCAACCTGGCTCGTTGCCCCGTGTTCACGTCTTGCACGTAGATCGCCGGCCGCTCGGTCTCGAAGGAGACGTAGGCCAGACGGCGGCCGTCCGGCGACCAGGCCGGCGAGAGGATCGGCTCGCGCGAATTCAGCACCTGTTGGCTGTTGTGCCCATCGGCATCGGCCACGTAGAGGGTGAACTGTGCGTCGTCACCGGTACCCTGGGCAGTGACATAGGCAATGCGGGTAGAGAAGGCCCCGCGGATGCCGGTAATGGCCTCGAATATCTGGTCGCTGACGAAGTGAGCGACGGCACGCAGTTCATTGGCCCTGCCGGTGACGTTCTCGCCGAGCAAGCGGCGCTGGCCGCTGACGTCCATCAGTTCATAGCGAATACGGTAGCCCTCCGCACCACGACTGACCTGACCCACGACCATGTAGCGCACGTCGAGCGCACTCCACTGACCGTAACGCACCTGATCGCTGGAGCTGGGTCGATCAAACATCGCTTCTCGAGGCAGTGGCTCGAAGAAGCCACTGCGCTGCAGATCCTCACTGATGATCTGGGCCACGTCCTCGGGCAGCTCCTCACCGTCGGTCGCAAACGGCACGACGGCGATAGGGGTGGCCTGATCGCTGCCACGGGTGATCTCGATGGTCAGGTCGGACTGTGCGTGGGCGAGCGCGCCGAACATCAGCAGCGCGGCAGCCAGCCATGTGGTCATCAGAGCTTTCATCAGCGTACATCTCCCGGTGTGAAACGCAGATTGAACTGTCGAAAATCACGCTGCGCCGTTGGCGGCAGTTGGCGCAGTTCATTGAACGGTGAGGCGGCTTCAACTGCCTGGATGGCGGAGCGGTCGAAGCTGCTGTCTCCACTACTCTGACTAATGGTAGCGCCAAACAACTCCCCCGAGGGCCCGAGCTGGACCTGAACCGTTGCCGAAAGCCCGCCACTGGCGCCGGGCGGGATCACCCAGGCCTGCTCTACCGCGCGGCGCACCAGGTTGATGAAGCTGTTCGCCGCCTCCTGGCCCTGGCGCGCATTGGCGACTGCATCCGATTCACCCTCAATGGCTCGGTCGAGCCCCTGGGACGCGGCCTCGGCAGCACGTCGCGCCTCCTCCTCACGCTGGCGGCGGGCTTCCTCTTCGGCACGACGCTGTTCCTCGGCTTCGCGCTGTCGCTGGGCTTCCTCCTCGCGGCGACGCTGCTCCTCGGCCTCGCGCTGGCGCTGGGCTTCCTCCTCGCGGCGACGCTGCTCCTCGGCCTCGCGCTGACGCCGGGCTTCCTCTTCGGCACGACGCTGTTCCTCGGCTTCGCGCTGGCGCCGGGCTTCCTCCTCGCGGCGCCGCTGTTCCTCGGCCTCACGCTGTCGCTGGGCCTCTTCCTCACGGCGACGCTGCTCCTCCGCTTCTCGCTGGCGTTGCGCCTCGGCCTCCTGCTGTCGACGCGCCTCCTCTTCGGCACGCTGCTGTGCCTCGAGCTGGCGCTGCCGCTCGGCTTCCGCCGCCGCCTCCTGCTGGCGCTGCCGCTCGGCCTCCTGCTCTTCGCGCTGACGCGCCAGACGTTCGGCTTCTTCGGCACGTCGCTGCGCTTCCGCCTCGGCAGCCTCACGGGCCTCCTGCAGACGGCGAGCCTCATCCTCTCGCTCCGCCTGCTCTTGCTCTGCCTGGCGGGCTTGCTCCTCGGCCGCCTGGCGCTCGGCTTCCTCGCGTGCCTGCTCCTCGGCCTCGGCCTGACGTGCCGCTTCCTCCTGACGAGCCTGCTCCTCGGCCTGGCGGGCCTCGGCGCGCGCACGTGCCTCCTCGGCACGCTGGGCCTGGTCGGTGGTGGTCTCGGTGCTGACCAGCGTCGCCTGGACGATCGAGCTCGTCTCGGGCTCCGGCTGGCGTTGGGGCAGGCTCACCGTGCTGATCACCACGACTAGCACGTGCAGGCCAAAGGCCAGCAGCGCGGGCACGCCATAGCCGACGCGCCCGTTGTTCCGGGGGGCGGAGCCCCTCTGACGTCGGGCCATCACGTCTCCTACCTTCCTGATCAAGGGGCTCCTAATCACGCGGCGGCGGCTCGGAAATCAACCCGACATTGGCCACACCGGCCACCTGCAGGGTGCTCATCAGGTTCACGATTTCGCCATAGGGCACGAAACGATCGCCACGCACCATGACCGGCGTTCCTGGCTGGCGATCTAGCAGGATGATCACGCGATCGGCCAGCTCATCGAGCTCCACATTGGTCTCCTCGCCGCCGATCGAGAGGAAATACCCTCCTTCGCGATCCACCGACACGATGATCGGCTCACGCTCTTCCTGGGTCTCGATCGGCTCGGACGTGACCTGAGGCAGCTCGACCTGTACCCCTTGGGTCAGCATCGGGGCAGTGATCATGAAGATCACCAGCAGCACGAGCATGACGTCGATGAAGGGAACGACGTTGATCTCGCCCATCGGCTTGCGGCGCCCACTACGGTTGAACGGTCCATGCATGTCGCGACTCCTTCAGGCAGCACCGGCTTCGCTGCGACCCTGCAGGTTGCGATGCAGGATGGAGTGGAATTCCTCGGCAAAGTCCTCGTACTTGCCCAGCATGCGATCGGACTCGGATGAGAGGCGGTTGTAGAAGATGACCGCAGGAATGGCGGCGAAAAGCCCCATCGCAGTGGCAATGAGCGCCTCGGCGATCCACGGCGCTACGGTAGCCAGCGTGGCCTGCTGAGCCATGGAGAGCGACTGGAATGAGCCCATGATGCCCCACACGGTGCCAAACAGGCCGATATAGGGACTTGCCGAGGCCACCGTGGCCAGGAACACCAGATGCAGGGTCAGTCGCTCCTCCTCTCGCGACCAGGCCACGCGCATGCTGCGCTGAACCCCGTCGAGAATGGCTTCGGCACTCTTGGTCTTGGCCATCAGACGATTGAACTCGCGAAAGCCGGCACGAAAGACATGCTCGGCGCCTTGTGTCTCCTGCTCCGACGGTGTCTCGCGGTAAAGCTCGTTGAGGTCGACTCCCGACCAGAAACGCTCTTCGAAGGACTGGTGGGCCCGGCGTGCCCGACGCATCACGAAAGTGCGCTGGAAGATCACCACCCAGGAGAGAATCGAACCTATCACCAGGATCAGCATGACCAGCTGCACCACGGTGCTGGCGCTCATGATCAGGTGCGGTATGGACATTGAGTCGTTCACGGGCTTCCTCGCTGATCTTGCAGTTAACCGTTGAGAACCGCGGCCAGTGCCGGCGGCCAAGGTATGGGTTTGAGACGCACGGCATCCACACAGGCGATGTCGACCCGCGCCTCGCATAAGGGTTCCCCGCCGCGCATCACCGATTGAGCGAAGCTCAGCCGGCAGCGGCCGTTCGATTCGACGGCCGCCGTGACCGACAGTTCGTCGTCGAGACGGGCGGGTTTGGCATAGCGGCACTCCAGGCGGTGCACCACCAGTTGGATGCCGGCTTCGAGCAGTTCGCGCTGGGTGAGGCCGTGGTGGCGCAGCCACTCGCTACGCGCCCGCTCCATGAACTTGAGGTAGTTGACGTAATAGACGATGCCACCGGCATCGGTATCCTCGATGTAGACCCTAAGCGGCAGGCGGAAGTCGCTCACTGACGCACCTCGCCGGACGCTTCCTGGGCCTGCTCGTGCGGCACCAGACCGAAATGCTGCCAGGCCTGGCGGGTTACCACCCGGCCACGAGCGGTACGCATCATCAGCCCCTGCTGAATCAGATAAGGCTCGATCACGTCCTCGATGGTGTCGCGCTCCTCGCCGATCGCCGCCGCCAGCGAATCGATGCCGACCGGGCCGCCATCGAACTTCTCGATCATAGCCAGCAGCAGACGACGATCCATGTGATCGAGCCCATGGTGGTCGACGTGCAGCATGTTCAACGCCTGATCGGCCACATCCGCGTCCACCTGGCCGTTGCCACGCACCTGGGCAAAATCGCGCACCCGGCGTAGCAGCCGGTTGGCAATGCGCGGCGTGCCACGAGAGCGGCGTGCCACCTCACGAGCGCCGTCGCGGTCCGCCTCGACGCCGAGCAGCCTCGCCGAGCGGGCCACGATCTCGGTCAATTCGTCGATGGCGTAGAACTCCAGACGCTGGACGATGCCGAAGCGGTCGCGCAGGGGCGAGGTGAGCAGCCCCGCACGTGTGGTGGCCCCCACCAGCGTGAACGGAGGCAGGTCGAGCTTGATGGAGCGCGCCGCCGGCCCTTCGCCGATGACGATGTCGAGCTGGAAATCCTCCATGGCGGGATAGAGGATCTCCTCCACTACTGGAGAAAGCCGATGAATTTCGTCGATGAACAGCACGTCGCCCGGCTGCAGGTTGGTGAGCATGGCGGCGAGATCGCCGGCGCGTTCTAGCACCGGGCCGGAAGTGGACTTGAGGCCGACGCCCATCTCGGCGGCAATGATGTTGGCGAGCGTGGTCTTGCCCAGGCCGGGAGGACCGAACACCAGGGTGTGATCAAGACTCTCGTCACGCCCACGTGCCGCGCTGATGAAAATTTCCAACTGTTCGCGGACCCGAGGCTGACCGATGTATTCGGCCAGCCGCTTGGGCCGGATCGCGTGGTCGACGCGGCTCTCCCCCTCGCGCTCGTCAGCGGCGATCAAACGGTCATTGTGCATCATGTCGAACACTCGCGGCGCTCATGAACTTGCATGATATCGTTCCCTCTGTCACCGACAGGCACGCGTGGCAGCAGCGGGCTAGCAGGCGTACCTGCTGCTTTACTAGCTGGCCAGGCGCTTGGTCAGCGCTGCCTTGATCATGGCCTCGGTCGAAAGTCCCTCGTCGAGCCCCGAGAGCATCTTTGCCGCCTCGGTGGGCTTGTAACCCAGACTGACCAACGCGGCTTCGGCATCGGCCAGCGGATCCTGACGCGCCTGCCCCGCACTGGATGCCGTCGAGGGGCCTGCCAGGTCTGTCGCGCCCGGATGCTCCCAGTGGGGAAAACGATCGCGCATCTCGATAATCAGCCGCTCGGCCGTCTTCTTGCCGACCCCCGGCAGGCGCGTCAATGACTTGACATCATCCTCCATCACGCAGCGGATGAAGGCTGTTTCATCCATGCCCGAGAGGATGGCCAAAGCCAGCTTGGGGCCAATACCGTTGACCCGGATTAGAGCGCGGAACAGCGCCCGCTCCTGCTCGCGGGCAAATCCGAACAACAGATGGGCATCCTCGCGCACGGTGAGGTGCGTATACAGGGACACTGACTCCCCCACCCCGGGCAGCGCCACCAAGGTCGTCATGGAAGCTTCGAGTTCGTAGCCGACGCCGGCCACGTCCACCACCAACCAGGGCGGTTGCTTGTCGAGCAGAGTGCCACGCAGGCGTCCGATCATGGGGGCTCAAAATCCCGGTCCGAATACATCCAAGGCCGCAGGCCTTCCTGGCGCCACTATACTGGTCGCTCAAGCGGCTGACCAGTCTAGAGTAAACGGTGTTCGACAATAATCCCTTTCAAGCCACGGGGCTACTTTCAGGGGCGAAAATCGCGCCACGAGCCGCCACGCCGCCGTGAGCGGTGCCCGCCGAAACTGCCGCGCGTCAGCAGGCCGAGCCTGGCGTGGGCATGGGTCAGCGCAATGGCCAGGGCATCGGCGGCATCGGCCTGGGGTGAGCCGTCGAGCCCCAGGATCGCCACTACCATATGCTGCACTTGTGCCTTGGTCGCCCCGCCGCTACCGGTCACCGCCTGCTTGATCTGACGAGGCCCGTACTCACTCACCGGCAGACCATGGTTGGCCGCGCAAACGATCGCCGCACCGCGTGCCTGGCCCAGCTTGAGTGCAGAGTCCGGATTTTTCGACATGAAGACCTGCTCGATGGCCACCTCGCCGGGGCGATGCTCGCCGATCAGCTCGGCGAGGCCGGCGTAGATGCGTGCCAGGCGCTGCGGCAAGTCGACGTCCTGCAGGCGAATGCAGCCGCTGGCCACGTAGCGTGGCGTGGGCGTGGCGACATCGAGCACGCCGTAGCCGGTAGTGCGCGAGCCGGGGTCGATGCCGAGAATCAGCACGTCACGCTCCGCATAGGGGAGGTCGAATGCGGAGTCATCCTCTTTCGCTTCGGTGGCAGCATCGTAAAACCGGCGCCGTGTAGGCGCCGGTCCGGTACATGCTTGCCGTGGGAAAGCAGGCGCCTCACTCCTGCCCTTCCACCTTGGCCTTCTGGCGCAGGCGAATGCTGAGCTCGCGCAACTGTTCGACGCTGACCTCTCCAGGGGCATCGGTCATCAGACAGGCCGCACTCTGGGTCTTGGGGAAGGCGATCACTTCTCGGATGGTGCGTGAGCCCGCCATCAGCATGACCAGGCGGTCGAGACCGAAGGCCAGACCGCCATGGGGCGGTGCGCCATAGTGCAGAGCGTCGAGCAGGAAGCCGAACTTCTCGCGGGCCTCCTCCTCGCCGATACCGAGGATCTCGAACACGGTGCTTTGCATCTGCTGGTCATGGATACGGATCGAACCGCCACCCAGCTCGGTACCGTTGAGCACCATGTCGTAGGCCCGCGAGAGCGCCTTGGCTGGGTTGGCCTTGAGCTCCTCGGGGCTGCACGAGGGCGAGGTGAACGGATGGTGCAGCGGACTGAGGCGGCCACTGTCGTCGGTCTCGAACATGGGGAAATCGACCACCCACAGCGGTGCCCAGTCGCGAGTATAAAGATTGAGGTCCTCACCCAGCTTGACCCGCAGCGCCCCCAGCGCCTCGTTGACCACATTGGCCTTGTCGGCGCCGAAGAAGACGATGTCGCCATCCTCGGCACCGATGCGATCGAGCAATTCCTCGATCACGTTCTCCATGAACTTGACGATCGGCGATTGCAAACCCTCGAGACCCTTGGCGCGCTCGTTGACCTTGATCCAGGCCAGGCCCTTGGCGCCATAGATGCCGACGAATTTGGTGTAATCGTCGATCACCTTGCGCGACATGCCGGCGCCACCCGGCACCTTGAGCGCCGCGACGCGACCATCGGCGGCATTGGCCGGGCCGGAAAAAACCTGGAAGTCGACCTGCTTCATCAGGTCGTCGACGTCGACCAGCATCAGCGGGATACGCAGGTCGGGCTTGTCGGAGCCGTAGCGGTCCATGGCGTCGGCCCAGGTCATGCGCGGGAATTCGGGCAGTTCGACGTCGAGCACGTCCTGGAACAGCTCGCGAATCATGGCTTCGGTGACGCCCATGATGTCCGCTTCCTCGACGAAGGAGGCCTCGATGTCGATCTGGGTAAACTCCGGCTGACGGTCGGCGCGCAGGTCCTCGTCACGGAAGCACTTGGCGATCTGGTAGTAGCGATCGAAGCCCGCCACCATCAGCAGCTGCTTGAACAGCTGCGGCGACTGCGGCAGGGCGAAGAAGCTGCCCGGATGGGTGCGGCTCGGCACCAGGTAGTCGCGGGCACCTTCCGGGGTGGCACGTGTCAGGATCGGCGTCTCGATGTCGAGAAATCCCTGGCCCTCGAGGAAGGCGCGCACGTGGTGCGAGATACGCGAGCGCAGGCGCAGTTTCTCGATCATCTCGGGCCGGCGCAGGTCGATGTAGCGGTGCTTGAGACGCACCTCCTCGCCGACCTTGCCGTGCTCGTCGAGCTGGAACGGCGGCGTGGCCGCCGTGTTCAGCACTTCGACGTCCTTGGCCAGCACCTCGACCATCCCGGTTGGCATCTTGGGATTCTGGGTGCCTTCTGGGCGCAGCCGCACGCGACCGGAGATGCGCAGCACGAACTCGCTGCGCGCGCGGTCGGCAGTGGCGAAAGCCTCGGCGGTATCGGGGTCGACCACGACCTGGGCGATACCGTCGCGATCGCGCATGTCGAGGAAGATCACGCCCCCGTGGTCACGGCGGCGATGCACCCAGCCGCACAGGGTGACCGTCTGGTCCACCAGGGTCTCGTTGAGCTGGCCGCAATAATGGCTGCGCATGTCGTATCCTGTATTCGTTAAGCGTTGTCTATGGAATGGTAGATATCGGTACGGTCAGGCCGCGGCGCCGTCCTTCGCCGGCGCCTTGCTCCCCTTGCCTTCTCCGCCGCCGCCCGAGTCGCCGGCCAGGTTCTTCTTGCTGCCGGACTTGAAGTCGGTCTCGTACCAGCCGCCGCCGGCCAGACGGAAGCCCGCCGCGGAAACCAGGCGGCCGAGGGCCGGTGCTTCGCAGGCAGGACAGTCGGTCAGGGGCGCGGCGCTCAGCTTCTGGAGCTTCTCCAGACGATGGCCGCAGGCCTTGCACTGATATTCATAGATGGGCATGGTTCAATTCACTCCTGATTCGACAGCGCGCAACCAACGGCGATATAGGGTCGAGCAGCGCACTTTCCAAGCCTGCCGTGAAAGCCCGATAGTATAACGTGCCTGGCAAGGCCTGTCCCAGCCCTGCCGCGGCGAACCAACACAAGGAATCCAGCATGAAAGCCGTGATACTCGATGCCGCCAGCCTGGGCCCTGACGTCGACCTTGCGCCCATCCGGGAGCAGGTCGGCACGCTCGAGGTTCACCAGACCAGCACCACTGAGCAGAGCCGCGAACGTCTGGCCGGCGCGCAGGTGGCCATCGTCAACAAGGTCGTGCTCGATACTGGCACCCTCGAGGCGCTGCCTGAGCTCAAGCTGATCTGCGTGCTGGCCACCGGCACCAACAACATCGACATGCCAACCGCCGAGCGCCTGGGAATCGAGGTGCGCAACGTCACGGCCTACGGTACCGCCAGCGTGGCCCAGCACACGCTGATGCTGATTCTCGCCCTGGCCAATCGTCTGCCGCTCTACCAGCGTGACGTGGCGGCCGGACGCTGGAACGAGAGCCCGTTCTTCTGCCTGATGAACCACGGAACGCTGCAGCTCGAAGGCAAACACCTGGTCATCGTCGGCCAGGGCGAACTGGGCAGCCGCGTCGCGGCTCTGGCCGAAGCCTTCGGCATGCGCGTGACTTTTGCCGCCCGCCCCGGCAACGAAGCCGCCGACAGCCGTCCCGGTATCGCCGAACTCGCCCCCGAAGCCGACGTAATCAGCCTGCATTGTCCGCTCACCGAGGCCACCCGCCACCTGATCGGCGTCGGCCTGCTCGCCCATCTCAAGCCCGAGGCTCTGCTGGTGAACTGCGCCCGCGGCGGCATCATCGACGAGGAATCGGCACTTGCCGCACTGCGTGAAGGCCGGCTAGGAGGCCTCGGCGTCGACGTGCTGCCAACGGAACCGCCACGGGAGGGACACCCACTGCTCGACGCCCTGAGCGAACCATTGAACCTGATCGTGACACCGCACAGCGCCTGGATCACCCCGGAAGCACGCCAGCGCATCGTCGCACTCACCGGCGACAACCTGCACCGCTGGAAAGCCCAGCGGGATGGAGCCTGACTTATGTTGCATAACCTGGGCTCGATCAACCTCGACCACTTCTATCGGGTACCGCACCTGGTCCATCCCGGCGAAACGCTGGCCAGCCGCAGTTATCAGGTCGGTCTCGGCGGCAAGGGGGCCAATCAGTCACTGGCCATGGCGCAGGCCGGCGGCCGGGTGTGCCACTGGGGCCGCCTGGGTCGCCAGGACGGCTGGGCCCGCGACCGCCTGGCTCGCGCGGGCGTCGACGTCACTCACGTCGAGCTGGTGGACGAACCCAGCGGTCATGCCATCATCCAGGTCGACGACCACGGCGAGAACGCCATCATTCTCTGTCCCGGCGCCAACCACGGCTTCACCTCCCGGCATCGAAATGCCCTGTGCCAGGCGGCGCAACCCGGCGACTGGTTGCTGGTGCAAAACGAGTGCAACGCCCTACCCGAACTGCTCGACGGCGCACGCAGGCAAGGCTTGTCCATCGCCTTCAACCCTGCTCCCATGAGCGATACGGTGCTCGAGTTACCGCTCGATGCCTGTGAACTGCTGTTCGTCAACCGCGGCGAGGCTGCCTGGCTCGTCGGGCTGCCCGAGGCGAGCGATGCCCGCGTACTGCTGGAAGGCTTGCACGAACGACTGCCGAATACCGCAACGGTGCTGACCCTCGGCAGCGAAGGCGCCTGGTACCAGTCGGGCAGCGAGCGCCACTTCCAGCCCGCACTGGCGGTGGAGCCGGTGGATACCACCGGCGCCGGCGATACCTTCATCGGCTATTTCATGGCCGCGCTCCAGGAGCAGCGCAGCATTCCCGACTGCCTGGCATTCGCCGCTCATGCCGCGGCTCTCGGCGTACAGCGCCCCGGCGCCGCCGACAGCATTCCATCGCGCGACGACGTCGAGCGATATCTCACCGACTCAAAGAGCGCCTGACACCCACAAGGAGGCAACGTGTCGCATCCGATCATCTTCGATACCGACCCCGGCGTCGACGACGCCCAGGCCATCGCCATCGCCCTGCGCCATCCCGAGATCGATCTGCTCGGCCTGACCACCACCTACGGCAACGTCGACATCGAGACTGCCACGCACAACGCCCTGCTGCTGAGCGAACTGGCCGGGCGCGACATTCCCGTCGCCCAAGGAGCCGCCGGCCCCATGGTCAAGCCGCGTCATCCGGCACCGGCCCACATTCATGGCGCCAATGGGCTGGGCAACATCGAACTGCCCGACGTTAAGGGTGTCAAGGACCCACGCAGCGCCGCGCAGTTCATCGTCGACACTGTCAACGAGCGCCCCGGCGAAGTCATCCTGGTGGCCGTCGGCCCGGTAGGCAACCTGGCCGCTGCGCTGCAGCTCGACCCGACACTCACCGAAAAGGTCAAACGCGTGGTGATCATGGGAGGCTCGATCCGTGAGGGTGGCAACGTCACCCCGGTGGCCGAGGCCAACATGTTCAACGATCCCCATGCAGCCCAGCGCGTGCTCACCGCCGGCTGGCCGCTGACTTTGGTCGGGCTCGACGTGACCCATCGCTGTGTCCTCACCCAGGCGCACATGCAGCGGATCGAGGCGGGGCAAGGAGAGCTGGGCAAAGTACTGGCCGGAAGCTACGCCTTCTACCGTGACTTCTACCGCGAATTCCTCGGCATCGACGGCTGCTGCCCGCATGACAGTTGCGCGCTGGCCTGGCTGCTGCGCCCGGAGCTGTTCACCACCGCCCCGGGTCACCTTTCGGTCGTCACGGACGGCATTGCCGAAGGTCAGACGATCTTCGCCCCCGAGGGGCGCGGCTTCATCCAGGAGCGCTGGTCGCAGACGCCCTTGGTGGAGGTGTGCCTCGAGGTGGACGGCGAGGCCGTGGTGGAGTGGATCGCCGACACCTTGAGCTGAGACGAACTACAGACAGACGAAACAATCCGGGTCACGGCACTCGATCGATTCCAGTTCGACGTGCGTGACTCGGGCATTGGGCGGGCCCTGCCACAGCCACGACGCCACCTGGTTGACCGCTTCTCCATCACCGCATAGCAACACCTCGACCTGACCGTCGGGGAGGTTCTTGGCATAGCCGGTCAAGCCATGCTGAAGTGCCTGCTCCTGGACCGATCGGCGATACCACACGCCCTGGACCTTGCCAGCCACCTTACCTTTCACGCAGCGTTTGCTCATGCTTCCCTCCTCGCTCCGACAGTCCATACTCGCCCTTTCCAGTCTGACTGCATGCGTCAAGCCTGGATAGCGTACCGGAATCAACGCACAAGACCCGTACGCGGGATTCCAGTCGCCAGCGCAAATGCTCTAATCTTGATAATAGGGATGCGGCCTCGCCACAAGCAATGTCCGCCCCGGTGGAAGCGGTGCCACCCACTGCATTCCAGACCACAACAAGCAAGAATCCTCACGAGGGAGATAACGCCATGCGGGTCTTCGACCACCCCGAGTTCGACCATCACCAGCAGATCGTCTTCGGCTGCGATGAAGCCAGCGGCCTGCGGGCCATCATCGCCGTTCACGACACGCGCCGTGGCCCTGCCCTGGGCGGTCTGCGCATCTACCCCTATGCCGATGAAGCCGATGCCCTGACCGACGTACTGCGACTGTCCCGCGGCATGACCTACAAGTCCGCCCTGGCCGACTTGCCTCTCGGCGGCGGCAAGGCGGTAATCATCGCCGACCCCCGGCGTGACAAGACACCCGCCCTGCTGCGTGCGATGGGGCGGCTCGTCGAGTCGCTGGGCGGACGTTACATCACCGCCGAGGACTCCGGCAGCGGCGAAGAGGACATGCGTCTCATCCGCCAGGAGACCCGACACGTCAGCGGTCTGGGCCGAGGCGGCGATTCCGGCGACCCCTCGCCCTTCACCGCCCATGGTGTGTTCTGCGCACTGAAGAGCGCCGTACGCCATCGCTTCGGTCGCGATGAGCTGAAAGACCTGAGGGTGGCCATTCAAGGAGTCGGCCATGTCGGGGCGCACCTGGCCCGCGAGCTGCATGCGGCGGGGGCCAAGCTGGTGCTTGCCGATGTCGACCGTGACAGCCTGGGGATGCTGAGCGAAGAACTGGAAGCGCAGAACGTGGCGCCCGAAGCGATCTTCGACGCCGAGGTCGACGTCTTCGCCCCCTGCGCCATGGGCGCCGTACTCACCCGCGAAGTGGCCGACCGGCTCAGGGCCACGGTGGTCTGCGGCGCGGCCAACAATCAATTGGCCACGCCCGATGTTGCGGGACGCCTGCATGACCGCGGCATCCTCTATGCACCCGACTATGTGGCCAATGCCGGGGGAGTCATCGAGGTGGAAGCCCAACGTCACGACCGCTACGACCGCGAGGCCGTGATGCGCCATGTAGAGCGGATTTCCACCACCATCGACGAAATCTTCACGCGCGCTCGGGCAGAGGAAAGAACGCCGTCCGAGGTAGCCGACCGACTCGCGCGCGAGCGGCTGGGCTGAACTGTCGCTGGGCGGCCCCGCCGCCCAGCGACTCATTCCGTCACTAGCTCGCGCCTGACGACCACGGCGCTGTTGCGTGGTACGACCTCGCGGCCCTTCGCAACCAGATAGCTGCGCGTAAAGGCAGCACCGAACAGTAGAATCAGCGAGCTGTAGTAGACCCACAGCAGGACCATGACCAAGGAGCCGGCAGCCCCGTAGGTCGAGGCCGTGGCGGTATAGGCAAGGTAGGAGGCGATGGCGCTGCGTCCGATGGCGAACAGCAGCGCCGTGACCACGGCGCCCAGCAGCACGTCCCGCCAGCTCAGAACCACGTCGGGCAGCACCTTGAAGATGGTGGCAAACAGGGCGGCGATCACGGCCAGTGAGATCAGGAATTCAGCTCCTGCCGTTACCGGACCGACCAGCGGCATGGCGTCGCCGATGGCCTGGAGCATGGCGCGCACCATCACACCGACCAGCAGCGACACGAGCATGATGAAGCCGATGGCGAGCACCACCGTGAGCGACAGCAGGCGCTGCTTCAGAAACACCAGAACGCTGTTGCGGCTGGGTTTAGCCGTGACCCCCCAGATCATGTTCAGTGAATACTGCATCTGGGCGAACACTGTGGTGGCCCCCACTAGCAAGCCGCCAAACCCGAGCAAGGTCGGCATGAGGCCTGACTCCTCGATACGCGAGCGCGCCACCGCCTGTTCGATCGATCGTGCTGCCTCTTCACCGAGTGCACCTTCGAAGCGCGCGACGATCTCTCCCTGGGCGGCATCGGCACCAAAGACAATCCCGATCACCGCTACCGCGATGATGACCGTCGGAGCCAGCGAAAAGAGGGTATAGAATGCCAGCGAACCGGCATAGCTGAAGGCATTGCGCTCCAGCCAAAGGCTGACGGCCTGACGGATCGTATTCCACCAGAACCGGAACGAGAGACTACGCACGGCACCTCCTTGTCCAATCACTCCGCCTGTAGCATACCCAATCGAAATACTCCTGTCGGCAATGACTTGCGTTTGTCGGCATAGGCCCGCATTGCAGCCCCGAACCGACCACGCCCATAATAAGGCCCCCCGAGCCAGCCGCGAAGGATACGCCGATGTACGATACCGACCACGATTTCGACTGTCTCGTCTTCATCGGCCGTTTCCAGCCTCCCCACCTCGGGCACCTGGCAGTGATCAATGAGGCCCTGCGTCATGCGCGTCAGGTGATCGTACTGGTGGGCTCTGCCTGGCAGGCGCGCTCGCTGCGCAACCCGTGGCGCTTCGACGAGCGGCAGGCGCAGCTACGCAGCTGCTTCGACGAGGAGGAGAACGCACGGCTGGAAATCGTGCCGCTACTGGACGCTCTCTACAACAATGACGTTTGGGTACGTGACGTGCAGCGCAAGGTGCGCGATATCGCCGGCCATCACCATGCACGGCTGCCGCGGATCGGCCTGATCGGCGCCAGCCGCGGTCAGTCGAGCTATTACCTCTCGCTGTTCCCCCAGTGGGAGTCGGTCAGTGTGCCGCTGGTCGACGGCATTTCCGCCAGCCAGATCCGTGAGCGCCTGTTCCGTTCGTCTTCCTCCATGGAGGATTACCTCAGCACCGGGGCGACCCACGACCTGCCGCCCGGTGTCTGCGATGCGCTACGCAACTTTGCCGGCAGCGACGCCCACCTGCAGTTGGTGGAGGAGCAAAGGCTGCTCGATCAGTATCGACAGGCCTGGGCCAACGCTCCCTACCCGCCCATCTTCGTTACCGTCAATGCGGTGGTGGTGCAATCTGGCCACGTGCTGTTGGTTCGCCGCACCGCGGCTCCCGGCAAGGGATTGCTGGCCTTGCCCGGCGGTTTCGTCAACCCGCACGAGCGTCTGCTCGACGCCTGCCTGCGCGAACTGCGTGAGCGTGTCCGTCTCAAGGTGCCGGAACCGGTGCTGAAAGGCTCGCTTCGCGGTCAGCGCCTATTCGACGAACCTCACCGCAGCTGGCGTGGCCGCACCCTGGCCGAAGCCTTCTACTTCGCCCTGCGCCCGGATCAGCAACTGCCCCAGCTCAAGCCGGTCAAGGGTGGCGACCACGCCCGCTGGGTGCCGCTGGCCGAACTCGAACCCGACAGCCTGTTCGAGGACCACTTCTTCATCATCCAGAACTTTCTCGGCCTGCCGGCCGATTTCAGCGGGATTTAAGCTTGTAGGAAGTCACGCGGTAGCTTCATCATCTGCCGCCAGAGTTTTTCCACCCCGGGCTTGTGCACCAACGAACAGCGATAGAGCCGAATCTCCAGCGGCACATCCCATTTCTCGCCGCCGGCACGTACCAGCCGGCCGTTCTTGAGCTCCTCGCGCACGCAGAAGTCGGGAATCCAGGCTAGCCCCACTCCTTGCAGCACCATGCCCTTCAGACCCTCTGCCATGGCCGTCTCGTAGACGGTGCGCAGGCGCAGGCGCAGCGGGTCGTTCTTGAGCAGCATGCGCACGCTGCGGCCGAGAAAGGCACCCTGGGTGTAGGCCAGGTAGGGAATCGTATCCTTGCTCTCGAGGCTGAAGCGCGGCTTGCCCTGGTCATCGGCAAGGCTCACCGGAAGCATCTTGACCTGCCCGATCGAAAACGAAGGAAACACCTCGGCATCCAACTGCATGGTTGCGTAGGGATCGTGATAGGCCAGCATCAGGTCGCAGTTGCCCTCGCGCAACACGTGTATGGCCTCGCCCACGTTCATGGCCACCAGGCGAGTCGGCAGCTCGCCCAATCCCTCCTGGAGCCGCGAGATCCACTCGGGATAGAAACTCAACGCCAGGGAGTGCGCGGCCACGATGTCCAGCGCCTCGCGTGCCATCGAGACGCCGCGCAGGTGGCCCAGGCATTCATTGAGCTGTTCCACCAGGTTGCGCGCCGTGACCAGGAACAGCTGCCCTTCCGGAGTCAGGTTGATGGGCGTGGTCGAACGGTCGACGAGGGTTACGCCGACCGCCTGCTCGAGCGCACGAATGCGTCGACTGAAGGCCGGCTGGGTGACATGACGCTGCCGAGCGGAGGCAGAGAAGCTGCGGGTGTTGGCCAGGGCCACGAAATCTTCCAGCCACTTTGTCTCGAGGTTCACCGCGACTCCCGCTGACAGCCATCACAGTTTGAGGTAAGGCGCACCGCAGTGCGCGGCCATTTGCCAGGCAGCGCCTAATGTACCCCAGCCGCTATCCGAACCCAAGCGCAGTCATGCCTTACTGGACCGGCGCCATCAGGTAGGCAGCGCGCGAAACCAGCTTGCTCCATAGCGGCCGATTGTGCAGCTCCTCGTAATCGATACGGCGACACGCCGCGAAATCACGCTCGAGCATGCGATGTACCTCGTCGGCAAAGCCCTGGTCGGGAATGTAGGCGGTGATCTCGAAGTTGAGGCGAAAAGAACGATTGTCGAGATTAACCGTGCCTACGGCCGCCGCCACATCATCGATCAGAATCACCTTCTGGTGCATGAAGCCGGGCTGGTAGCGATAGACCTTGATCCCCGCTCGCACCATGTCGGGCAGAAAAGAGAAGGCTGACAGATAGATCAATAGGTGATCGGGATGTTCGGGCATCATGATGCGGACGTCCACCCCACGCATGGCGGCCAGGCGCAGGGCGTCCTGGACGCCCTGATCCGGGACGAAGTAGGGGCTGGTAACCCATAGACGCTCGTTGGCGCTATGAATGGCATGCTGCACCAGCAGGCTGGCGGTTTCCTGCCGGTCAGCCGGCCCAGATGGCACGATGACGATGTTCTGGCATTCGTCGCAGACGACCTGTGGTTCCCAGGCAAGATTGATTACCTCGCCCGTGGCCCAGTGCCAATCTTCCCAGAACGCCTCCTGAAGGCCCAATACGCTGGGGCCGCTCAACTTCAGGTGCGTGTCGCGCCAAGGCCCGTGTCGCGGATGCTGGCCCAGATATTCGACGCCGACATTGAATCCGCCGAGCCAGCCTTCGCCACCGTCCACGACGAGAATTTTACGATGGTTGCGGAAATTGAGCTGGAAGCGATGCTTGAAGCCACGTGACGAGCGGAACGGGCTGACCTCAACACCAGCCTCACCAAGCTCGCTCAGATAACCTTCGGCCAGCTTGCGACTACCGATCTCGTCATACAGAAAATAGACCCGCACGCCCCGTCGCACGGCACGCAGCAGGTGCTCCTTGAGCTGCTGCCCGAGGGCATCGTGACGCACGATGAAGAACTGCACCAGCACGTATTCGCAGGCGGCGTCGATACCGGCAAATATACTGTCAAAGGTGGCCTTGCCGTCAATCAACAGCTCTGCATGGTTACCGCTGGTCAGCGGCATCATGGCCAGTCGCTCCACCGCCCTCACGTCATGGTTGCGAGTATCGGCCTGGTAGGGTTCGAGGCGAACGCGGTAGTCGGCAAGTATCCGTCGCAGCACGGTATCCCGCTCGCCACGGGCCGAGACATAGCCGTAGAAGCGCGGCCGCCCGAAGACCCAGTACGCCGGGACCGCAAGATAAGGAATGGTGATAAGGGAGATGATCCAGGCCACGGCTCCCTGAGAGGTACGACTGGAGAGCAGTGCCAGTATCGCAGATAGAAAGCCGAGCAGATGCACCACGAAGATTGCCAGGCCGAACAGCCAGGATGCCATGATCTCTCCCTGAAAAAACAGCATGCTGCAGCATACCCCAGACGATGACGGCCCCGCCAGTTGGCGGGGCCGCTTTCATCGAACGCATTGCCGGTCGCGAGGGAGCGCGCCGGGCTGTTACGCTGAGCCAGCGCATCAAGCGCGCTCGGCGATGATCTCCTTCCACTTCGCGGGGCCGGTCTGGTGCACCGAGGTGCCCTGGCTGTCCACCGCCACGGTGACCGGCATGTCCTCGACCTCGAACTCGTAGATCGCCTCCATGCCCAGGTCGGCGAAGCCCACCACGCGGGATTTCTTGATCGCCTGGGCCACCAGATAGGCGGAGCCTCCCACGGCCATCAGGTAGACCGCCTTGTTGTCGCGAATCGCCTCGATCGCGGCTGGGCCACGCTCGGCCTTGCCCACCATGCCCAGCAGGCCGGTTTCCTCGAGCATCGTGCGCGTGAACTTGTCCATGCGCGTGGCCGTGGTCGGGCCTGCCGGGCCCACCACCTCGTCGCGCACCGGGTCTACCGGGCCGACGTAGTAGATGAAGCGCCCTTTCAGATCGACCGGCAGCTCCTCACCCTTGGCGATCATGTCGACCATGCGCTTGTGGGCGGCATCGCGACCGGTGAGCAGCTTGCCGTTGAGCAGCAGCGTATCGCCCGGCTGCCAGGTCTGCACCTCCTCCGGCGTCACCGTGTCGAGGTTGACGCGCTTGACGTTGTCCCCGGCCTCGCGAGTGATCTCGGGCCAATCCTCGAGCTTCGGCGCCGGCAGAGCCGCCGGCCCGCTGCCGTCCAGCGTGAAATGGGCGTGGCGCGTGGCGGCACAGTTGGGAATGATCGCCACCGGCTTGTTGGCGGCGTGGGTCGGGTAGTCCTTGACCTTGATGTCGAGCACCGTGGTCAAGCCGCCCAGGCCCTGGGCGCCGATACCGCTCTTGTTGACCTTGTCGAACAGCTCCAGGCGCAGCTCCTCGGCGCGGTTGGACGGGCCGCGGGCCTGCAGCTTCTGGATGTCGATGGGGTCGAGCAGCGCTTCCTTGGCAATCTCCATGGCCTTCTCGGCGGTACCGCCGATGCCGATGCCAAGCATGCCGGGCGGACACCAGCCGGCGCCCATCTTGGGCAGCTGCTCGAGCACCCAATCGACCACGTTGTCGGAGGGGTTGAGCATGGCGAACTTGCTCTTTGCCTCGCTACCGCCGCCTTTGGCCGCGACGTGTACTTCGACGGTGTCGCCCGGCACCAGCTTGTGATGGATCACCGCCGGCGTATTGTCGCCAGTATTCTTGCGCGCTCCGTCCGGGTCCGCCAGCACCGACGCGCGCAGCACGTTGTCTGGGTAGTTGTAGGCACGGCGCACACCTTCGTTGATCATGTCGTCGAGGCTCATGTCGGCCTCGAAGCGTACGTTCATGCCAACGTGGACGAACACGGTGACGATACCGGTGTCCTGGCAGATCGGGCGGTGCCCCATGGCGCACATGCGCGAGTTGATCAGGATCTGGGCAATGGCATCCTTGGCCGCCGGGTTCTCCTCCCGCTCGTACGCCGCCGCCATGGCATCGATGAAATCCTTGGGATGGTAGTAGGAGATGTACTGCAGGGCGTCGGCGACGCTCTGGATCAGATCGTCCTGGCGAATCACGGTCATGTGCAAGGAACTCCTCGGCAGTGTCGGCATGCCCGCTCTCTGGGTTCGCGGCGCGAAGCGGCGGGTTCGATCGGGGGCGAATTATACCGTATCGCGACCTGCTCGACAGGTTCATGCCGCCAAGGTCGAACGCACGTCGTAAGTGATAAAGAAAGATAACGGTATAAATACAGACTACCCGGCTTGGCAGCTTGGGCAGCGATACAGCCGGCGCGAGCCGACCATCAACCGTTGGATCGGCGTGCCGCAGGCATGGCAAGGACGTCCGTCACGCTCGAACACGGCGAATCGACACAGCCGCCGGCTCTCGCCCTGCCGCTTGGCGGCGACCGCCCACTCGGCGCGGTTGGTCACGCCGGCCTGCTCATAAGCCTGTCGGGTCACATCGAGAATGGCCTGCGCCAGCCGTGCCTGCCGCTCGGCGCTCAAGTCCACCATGCGGGCCGCAGGTGGCAGCCCGGCGAAGAACAGGATCTCAGAGCGCAAGTAGTTGCCGATGCCGGCGAAAGGCGCCTGGTCGAGCAGCAGGCCACCCAGCCGACGACGCGCGAAGCGCGGCTCGGCCAGGCGCGCCAGGGCCTGCTCCGGCGTGACACCGTGGGTCAGCAGATCGGGGCCGAGCCGGGAGAGAAACGGATGCTCGTTGAGCTTCCCGGCCGGCCACAGCGAGACATCCGAAGCACTGTAGAGGCTGGCCGAACGCCCTTCCGCCGTCAGCCGCACGCGCAGCGAGCGTTCGGTATCGGGCTCGCGCTCGGCGTCGTGCAGCTTCCACACGCCGTAGAGCTGGTTGTGGGAATAGAGCACGCGACCGTCGTCGAAGCGCGTGAGCAGTGCCTTGCCCCAGCTGTCTACCGCCGTGACCTCACGACCCACCAGCGAATCCGCCTCGGCGGCAAGCTCAGGAAAGGCGAACCACACCGACTCCAGCCGCCTGCCGGCAAGCTGCTCGTGCAGGCGGTCGGCGGCACGGCGAATCTCAGGGCCTTCGGGCATCGTGACTCCAAGTTAAGAATGCGGGTACGCAGCGTGAGGCGCCGGGAACAGGACATAGAGGGGGACTTTTGCCAGGGGTGAGGAGCATCGCTCCGAACGGGCTGGCCATGGATGGCCAGCCCCGGTCCCGCAAGCGGAGCAGGATGCGAGAGCGAAGCAGGGCAAAAGTAGCGCCCAGGGATGGGTTTACAGCGCCCCCTCGCAGCCCTGTCGACGAAAAGCCTCGAGCAAACAGACTATCCAAGCGCCAACTGCCGCTCCTTGAGCTCATGCAGCCGGTCGCGCAGCCTGGCCGCCTCCTCAAACTCCAGGTTCTGGGCCGCCTCGAACATGGCATCCTCGACTCGCGAGACCTCCTTGACCAGGTCGGTCGGCGAGAGCTCGGAGATATCGTAGATCGCTGCGCCCTCGGCTACCTTGCGCTCGCTGCGCCGCCCTTTGCCCTTGCGCCCCGGGGCCTGGGCCGCTTCCATGATGTCAGCCACCGAGCGGGTCACGGTGGTCGGCGTGATGCCGTGTTTCTCATTGTGGGCGATCTGCTTGGCGCGGCGCCGCTCGGTCTCGTCGATGGCGCGGCGCATGGAGTCGGTCACGCGGTCGGCGTAGAGGATCGCCTTGCCGTGGGCATTGCGTGCCGCCCGGCCGATGGTCTGGATCAGCGAGCGCTCGTTGCGCAGGAAGCCCTCCTTGTCGGCATCGAGGATCGCCACCAGCGAGACCTCGGGAATGTCGAGCCCTTCTCGCAGCAGGTTGATGCCCACCAGCACGTCGAACTTGCCCAGGCGCAGGTCGCGGATGATCTCCACCCGCTCCACGGTGTCGATGTCCGAGTGCAGGTAGCGGACCCGCACGTCATGTTCGTCGAGGTATTCGGTGAGATCCTCCGCCATGCGCTTGGTCAGGGTGGTGACCAGCACCCGCTCGCCCACCTCGGTACGCAGTCGAATCTCGGAGAGCAGGTCGTCGACCTGGGTCGAGGCCGGACGCACCTCGATTTCGGGGTCGACCAGCCCGGTGGGACGCACCACCTGCTCCACCACCTGGCCGGCGTGCTCAGCCTCGTAGGGCCCCGGAGTGGCCGAGACGAAGATCGTCTGCGGGCAGATGCTTTCCCACTCCTCGAAGGTCATCGGACGGTTGTCCAGCGCCGACGGCAGGCGAAAGCCGTACTCGACGAGTGTCTCCTTGCGCGAGCGGTCGCCCTTGTACATGCCGCCGACCTGGGGAACGCTGACGTGGGATTCGTCGATGAACAACAGCGCATCATCCGGCAGGTAGTCGAAGAAGGTGGGCGGCGGCTCGCCCGGCGCACGCCCCGAGAGATAGCGTGAGTAGTTTTCGATACCGTTGCAGTAGCCCAGCTCGTTCATCATCTCGAGGTCGTAAAGCGTGCGTTGTTCCAGCCGCTGGGCCTCCACCAGGCGGTCATTCTTGCGCAGCCACTCCAGGCGTTCGACCAGTTCGGCCTTGATCCGATCGGCGGCCGAAATGATCGTCTCACGCGGCGTCACGTAGTGGCTCTTTGGGTAGATGGTCATGCGCGGCACCTGGCCACGCACCTCGCCAGTGAGCGGGTCGAACAGCCGGATCGAGTCGATCTCGTCATCGAACAGCTCGACCCGCACCGCCTCCTCGTCGGAATCGGCCGGGTAGATGTCGATCACGTCGCCGCGCACCCGGTAGGTGCCGCGCTTGAAGTCCATGTCGTTACGGGTGTACTGCAGCTCCGCCAGGCGGCGCAGGAACGAGCGCTGGTCGATCAGTTCGCCGCGGGTGAAGTGCAAGCGCATCTTGAGGTACTGGTCGGGGTCGCCGAGACCGTAGATGGCCGAGACCGAGACCACGATCAGAGCATCGCGACGTTCTAACAATGCCTTGGTCGCCGAGAGTCGCATCTGCTCGATGTGGTCGTTGATAGAAGCGTCCTTCTCGATGAAGGTATCCGACGAGGGAACGTAGGCTTCCGGCTGGTAGTAATCGTAGTAGGAGACGAAGTACTCGATGGCGTTGTCGGGAAAGAACGACTTGAACTCGCCGTAGAGCTGGGCGGCCAGGGTCTTGTTGGGCGCCATGACGATGGTGGGCCGCTGCAGCCGCTCCACCACGTTGGCCATGGTGAAGGTCTTGCCCGAACCGGTCACGCCGAGCAGCGTCTGATGGGCCAGCCCGGACTCGAGCCCCCGGATCAGGCCTTCTATGGCGGCAGGCTGGTCCCCGGCGGGCTTGAAGTTGGCATTGAGGCGAAACGGCTTGCTCATGGCGGCTCCCAACAGGCCCCAGGCGCCGAAGGGCGCCTGGTAACAACATCCAATGTAGCCGGTATCTCAACGGTGGCGCAGTATGGCTACGCCCCGAGAATAGCGGCACTGCGCGTGGTGACCTCCACGGTGGCGCTGGTCATGAGGCGATGAATGGGGCACTTGTGGCTGATCTCCTCCAGCCGCTCCCGCTGCTCGGCATCGTCGATGCCATGGAAGGTCATCACCACTTCGAGTCGGTAAACGCCCTTGCGTTCCTCGCTGTCGTCGCGGTTGACCCTGACGCTGATGCCCTCGAGCGGCCACTGCTTGCGCCGGGCGTACATCTGCGCGGTGATCGCCTTGCAGGCGCCGAGCGAAAGGTCGAAGTAGTCGTGCGGGTCTGGTGCGCTCCCCTCGCCGCCGAAGGCCTGGGGCACATCGGCGTAGAGATCCTCGAACCCCTCGATACGGACCCGCTGACGAAAGATGCTGTTGCGCTCGCTGACGATCTCGATGGAATTTTTCATTGTGCGTTCCGCTCGCTACTTTACCTGGATGGGAAGCTTGAGGACCTGGACGGCACGAATCAGCGCCTCGCGACTGACGCGTCCTTCCACTTCCGCTCCATGGCGCCCCACCTCGGCGCTCTCCACGCCATCCACCATCATCAGGGCCGTGGTGATACGGTTGACCTGATCGGCGTTCTCCACGCCACTGAAACTGAGCGACTGTTGCGGCATGCCTGTCTCCCCGGGCATGGAATGGGAAAGCACGAGTCTAGCATGGCAACCCCGGAGTGGCAGCCGCTTGCATTCTCGCCACCTTGCCCGCATACCATGAGCCATATTCCCCGACGACGACCCGGAGCCAGACTGGCATGAACGATTGGATCACCGCCCTGGGAGGGCGATACCTGAGTGACGAGCGGGTGACGTTCGACACCCCCGAGCCCGCCCGCCAGGCCATGGAGCACACCGTCATCACCCCGCTCGTCCACCTTGGCGTGCTGGATGTTAGCGGCCCTGGTGCCGACAAGTTGCTGCAAGGTCAGGCCAGCGCCCAGATCGATCTCGCCAACGGCAGCTTCGCCCCGCTGGCCTGCTTCTGCAGCGCCAAGGGTCGCATGCTGGCCAACGCCCAACTGCTGCGCATCGATGCCGAGCGCTATCGCCTGATCCTGCATCGCGACCTGCTCGCGCCGCTGCGCGACCACCTGAAGAAGTTCGCGCCGTTCTACAAGAGCGGACTCGCCATACGCGACGACCTGGCCCTGCTGGGGCTGATCGGCAAGGAGGCCCAGGCGCTGGCGGAGGTACGCTTCGACGTCGCCCCTCCCGCCGTCTGGCACCAGTCGGGTGACGAGAAGGTGCAATTGCTGGCCCACCCGGGGCCACAGCACCGGCTGCTGGCCTGCCTGACACTGGAGCAGGCCGAAGCGGTCGCCACCCGGCTCAACGAGCAGGCGGCTGCGGTCGGTAACGCCGTCTGGTGCCTGCAGGATATCCAGGCCGGGCTCGCCTGGCTGACGCCGGCCCACCGGGACGCCCTGCTGCCGCAGATGATCAACTGGGAGGCGCTGGGTGGCGTCAGCTTCAAGAAGGGCTGCTATACCGGCCAGGAAGTGGTGGCCCGCGCCCACTTCCGCGGTCAGGTGAAGAAGCGCCTGGCCCGCGCCCAGTTGGAAGGAAGCCGGCTGCCCGAGCTGGGCGCCAGCGTGGTCGATGCCAATGGCAAGGCGTCAGGAGAGGTGGTAGCGGCGGAACTCGACGCCTACGGTCAGGCCGAGATCCTTGCCGTGCTCACCACGCGGGAGGATATCGGGCCGCTCAGTGTCGACGGTCAAGCCGCCAAATTGCTGAAGCTCCCCTACCCGATCGAACGCCTCGACCCGGAGCAGCTGGCCCAGGCAAGCGCCTAGGACAAGTCCAAGCCGAATATCCGCTGGGCGGTCGCCGTGCTCTGGGCGGCGATCGCCTCGGGCGTTTCGCCACGCAGTTTCGCCACCATTTCACAGACCTGAACGATGCGTACCGGCTCGTTGCGCTGGCCCTGGTAGCCGCACAGCGGCATGTCGGGGCTGTCGGTCTCGAGCACGAAGCCATCCTCGGGCAGGCTTTTTACCGCGCGCCACAGGCGCTGGGCGCGCTGGTAGGTGACCGCACCGCCCAGCCCCACCACGAAGCCGAGATCGAGAAACTTCCAGGCCTGATCCGGCGAGCCGGAAAAAGCATGAATCAGCCCCCCCGCAGGGAGATCGAGCTCACGCAAGCGTTTCGAGACCTTGTCGTTGGCGTGCACGCAGTGGATCACCACCGGCAACTGGCGCGACTTGGCCAGGCGCAGTTGGGCGCTGAACAGCGCCCACTGGGCGTCCAGGGTCTCTTCGAAGCGCGCGTCGATGCCGCATTCGCCCAGGGCCCGCACCTCGGGGCATTGGTCCAGCATGCGCGCCAACGCCTCGACGTCGTCCTCACCGTGCTCGTGCATGAAATAAGGGTGCAGCCCCAGACTGACGTGCACGTCCTCGCGCTTGCCCAGCGCCAGCACGGAAGGCCAGCGCTGGCGGGTGGTGCCAGGCACCATGAAATGGCCGACCCCGGCCCCCCTGGCACGTGCGAACATCGCCTCGCGGTCCTCGTCGAAGGCCTCGAAGTCCAGGTGGCAGTGAGCATCTATCAACATCCGTGTCGTGCTCCTTTGCGTGAATCATCGCGCTGCCGAGTCACTCCGATTCGGCTTGCGTGGTCGGCAAATGCGAGGTGCAAGCCGGGCAGCGTGTGGCCGGAATGGGGATCTTGCTCAGGCAGAAGGGGCAATCCTTGACGGTGGGTGCAGCCGCCGTTTCGGGGCGATAGGCGAGGTTCTTGAGCCGGTTGATGTTGCGAATCAGCAGGAAGGTGGCGAAGGCCACGATCACGAACGACAACACCGCATTGAGGAACAGGCCATAGTTGAGGGTCACCGCCCCGGCCGCCTGGGCCTGCTCCAGGGTGTGGTAGAGCGCGTCGCCGGGAGCGTCGCGCAGCACCAGGAACTGGTTGGTGAAGTTCATCCCTCCCGTCGCCAGCCCGATCAACGGAGTGAAGACGTCCTTGACCAGGCTGTTGACGATGGAGGTAAAGGCGGCACCGATGATGATGCCCACCGCCATGTCGACGACGTTGCCCTTGACCGCGAATTCGCGAAACTCCTTCAGCATCTTCGATGCCATGACCGTCTCCCTTCAACCCCTAGGGTGCCCAGCGTGCCGGACGTCAGTGCTCCCGGGTAGCAGCGAAGCGAATCTCCGGCCAACGCTCCTGGGTCATCTGCAGGTTGACCCTGGTGGGAGCAATGTAGGTCAGGTAGCCGCCGCCATCCAGCGCCAGGTTGGCGCTCGCCTTGCGCTTGAACTCCTCGAGCTTCTTGGCATCGTCGCAATAGACCCAGCGCGCGGTTTGCACATTGATCGGCTGGTAGATGCAGTCGACCTTGTACTCCTCCTTGAGGCGATGGGCGACTACATCGAACTGCAGGGTGCCCACGGCGCCGAGAATGAGGTCGTTGTTGTCCAGCGGCTGGAACAGCTGGGTGGCGCCCTCCTCGGAGAGCTGCTGGAGCCCCTTCTGCAGCGCCTTGAGCTTGAGCGGGTCCTTCAATTGCACACGCTTGAACAGCTCCGGGGCGAAGTGCGGGATGCCGGTGAAGCGCATGTCCTCGCCCATGGTGAAGGTGTCACCGATCTGGATGGTGCCGTGGTTGTGCAGGCCGATGATGTCGCCGGGCCAGGCCTCTTCCACGTGGGCGCGGTCGGAGGCCATGAAGGTCAGGGCATCGGCGATCTTGACGTCTTTGCCGATGCGCACATGGCGCATCTTCATGTTCTTCTCGTACTTGCCCGAGCAGACCCGCAGGAAAGCGATGCGATCACGGTGCTTGGGATCCATGTTGGCCTGGATCTTGAACACGAAGCCGGTGAAGCGTGAATCGTCGGCCGCGACGCTGCGGGTGTCGGTCTCACGGGGCTGCGGCGGCGGTGCATACTCGACGAAGCCGTCGAGCATCTCACGTACCCCGAAGTTGCCCATGGCGGTGCCGAAGTAGACCGGCGTCAGCTCACCGCGGCGGTAGGCATCGAGATCGAACTCATGAGAGGCGCCACGTACCAGCTCCACCTCCATGCGCAGTTCCTCGGCCGCTTCTGCGCCAAGCACCGCCTCGACCTCGGGGCTGTCCAGGCCCTCGATGCGCTTGTCGTCGGGAATGCGACTGCCCTGCCCCTGGGTGTAGAGGTGAATCACGTCGTTGTAGAGGTGATAGACCCCCTTGAAGTGACGCCCCATGCCGATCGGCCAGGTCATCGGCGCACACTGGATGTTGAGTACCGTCTCCACCTCGTCCATCACCTCAATGGGATCGCGAATGTCGCGGTCCATCTTGTTGACGAAGGTGAGGATCGGCGTGGTGCGCAGGCGGCATACCTCCATCAGCTTGATGGTACGCGCCTCGACGCCCTTGGCTCCGTCGATCACCATCAGCGCCGAGTCGACGGCGGTCAGGGTGCGATAGGTGTCCTCGGAGAAGTCCTCGTGCCCAGGAGTATCGAGCAGATTGACGATGCGCCCGCCGTAGGGGAACTGCATCACCGAGGTGGTCACCGAGATGCCCCGCTCCTGCTCCATCTTCATCCAGTCGGAGGTGGCGTGGCGGTCGTTGCGCTTGCTCTTCACCGAGCCGGCGAGCTGAATGGCGTTTCCGAACAGCAGCATCTTCTCGGTGATGGTGGTCTTGCCCGCATCGGGGTGCGAGATAATGGCAAAGGTTCTGCGCAGCCCGACTTCCCGGGCCAGATCGGCATCAGACATCAGTCTCGAATTCGTCGTATGGCACCCATGACGGTGCGTGAGTGTGGAATGGCACGCATTCTACGGCTTTGCCTCGCACAGTTGTAGGGCAGCGGCGAGAAAGGACACGACACGCTATCATGTCGGCGGATTAATCGCTGGAGGCTCCATGCCAACCGCCCCGCCCCTGCCACTCTCGACGCCCAGCCGCAACCTGATTCGCCTGACCATCGTGCGCGGCATCACCTGGACCGGCTTCCTGGTGGCGGTCATCGTGGGTATCGAGCTGCTTCACTTCGAGCTGGAGGTGCCCGCCGTCATCGGCGTGATCGTATGCATGGGACTGGTCAACCTGTTCACCTGGTGGCGACTCGGCCGCCAATGGGCGGTCAGCCATACCGAATACGTGCTTCATCTGCTCGCCGACATCTTCGGGCTCACGCTGCTGTTTTACCTTACCGGTGGTTCCAACAACCCCTTCATCAACTACTACCTGGTACCGGTCACCATCGCCGCCGCCACCCTGCCCTGGCGCTACGCCTGGATCGTCGCCTCGACGGCCATGGCGTCGTACACGCTGTTGATGTGGGATTACCACCCAGTGCCGCAGTTTGCCCACTACCACGAAGGCTTCGGCATCAACCTGCACGTGCTGGGCATGTGGCTGAACTTCGGCCTTTCGGCAGGGCTAGTGACGTTCTTCATCTTCAAGATGGCCCACGCCCTGCGCAGCCGCGAGCAGGCCTTGTCCCAGACCCGCGAATCCGCCCTGCGCAACGAACAGATCGTTGCGGTCGCCACCCAGGCGGCAGGCACCGCCCACGAACTGGGCACGCCGCTGTCGACGATGGCGGTACTGCTCACCGAGATGCGCGAGGATGCCCGCGACGACCCGGAGCTGATCGAGGACATCGAGCTGCTGCGTCGCCAGGTCGACGTATGCAAGTCGCGACTGCGAAACTTGGTGGAGAGCGCCGATCGGCGGCGCATGGCCGAGCCCGAGGTGCTCGACGCGCGCGACTGGCTGCAGGGCGTCGTGCAGCGCTGGCTGGTGCTGCGGCCAGACGTCAGCTACCGTCTCGAAATCAGCGAACAACGCGGCACACCCTGGCTCAAGGTCGATACCACGCTGGACCAGGCCATTACCAACCTGCTCAACAACGCCGCCGACGCTAATCCGGACGACATCCAGATCCGTCTCGACTGGAGCGCCGAAGAAACGGTGATCGACATCCGCGACCACGGACCCGGCGTCACCCTGGACATTGCCGACCAGTTGGGTGAAACCTTCGTCTCGACCAAGAGCAAGGGGCTGGGCATCGGCTTGTTTCTCACTCATGCCACCATCAACCGCTTCGGCGGTGGCGTGAGACTGTATAATCATCCTGACGGGGGGACGCTGACCGAAGTGATCCTGCCGCACAGTGAGCCCTGAGCGACGAGGACACCATGCAAGACGCCGAAACACGCCTGCTAATCGTCGACGACGATGAAATGTTCTGCCACGTGCTCTCCCGCGCCCTGGGCCGGCGCGGCTATGAGGTGCTGGTGGCCAACGATGCCGAGCAGGCACTCGCGCTGGCCCGCCGCCACCGCCCCGAGCTGGCCACCCTCGACCTCAAGCTGGAGCACAGCTCGGGCCTGAAGCTGTTGCCGGAGCTGCTCGAGGTGGTGCCGAACTGCCGAGTCGTGGTGCTGACCGGCTACTCCAGCATCGCCACCGCGGTGGAAGCAATCAAGCTGGGTGCGGTCAACTACCTGTGCAAGCCCGCCGATGCCGACGAGATCCTCGTCGCCCTGGGGCGCGAAGAGGGCGATCCAGATGCCGAAGTGGCAGACAACCCGCCCTCGATCAATCGCGTCGCCTGGGAGCATATCCAGAAGGTTTTGCAGGAGCACGACGGCAATATCTCCGCCACTGCCCGCGCCCTGGGCATGCACCGCCGCACCCTGCAGCGCAAGCTACAAAAGCGCCCGGTGCGGCGCTGACTTTCCAACGTGGCGAGGTTTCGGCTGTCAGGTTGGAGGTTGACGTCGCGGCTTTCCCGGCGACAGGTCTGCGCGAAGGCGCTGTAACCCGATCCTTGGGCGCTACTTTTTCCTTCCCTGGAAAAAGACCTCCGCTTCGACCTGTGCCCGGTGCCGCTCGCGTGAGTAGCAATTTCCGTAGCGCTTACTGAGCCGTCCAGCCCAAGTCTATATTCCAGCTCGATCCGCTCACCGCGCCTGCCGCATCCGAGGCCAGGTAGGCCACCAGACCAGAGACCTCCTCGGGGTCGATCAGACGCTTGACCGCAGCATTCTTGAGCATGATCTGCTCCACCACGTCCTGCTCGTTCATGTTGTGCAGCCTGGCCTGGTCGGCAATCTGGTTCTCTACCAGTGGCGTCTTGACGTAGGCCGGGCAGATGGCATTGGCGGTGATCCCCTGTGGGCCGCCTTCCAGCGCTGCCGTCTTGGTCAGTCCGATCAGGCCGTGCTTGGCACTGATGTAGGCGGACTTGCCCGGCGAGGCGACCTGGGCGTGTACCGAGGCGATATTGACGATCCGCCCCCAGCCATTCTGACGCATCGAGGGCCATGCCGCCTGGGTCAGCAGGAAGGGCGCCGTCAGCATCAGGTCGATGATCTGCCGCCACTTGGCTTCGGGGAAGTCCTCGATCGGCGAGACATGCTGGATGCCGGCGTTGTTGACCAGGATGTCGACCTGCCCGAAGCGCTTGATCGCCTCCGCCACGGCCCCTTTGCAGGCCTCGCCGTCGGTGAGATCGGCCTGGTAGAACGCCGCCCCGGCGGCGTCGGCCTTCTCCTTGGCCTGCTCGTTGAAATCGACGGCCAGGACCTGATGGCCGAGCTCACGGAACTGGCGCACTACCGCCTCGCCGATGCCGCTGGCGGTTCCCGTTACCAGGGCGACGCGTGGCACGGAGGTCGTTGCATGGGGCATGGGTAATTCCTTCTCCACGACGTTGAAATGACGAATCCTCAGCATAGGCCCGAGGCAGTGAACAAGGCCAGCCAAGGCCTGGCCTCAACTGGCATCATCGGGCTGCATGACACGGTCCATCAAACGCTGAGCCAGACGGCTACCCTCTTCGCGCGTCTCCAGGTCGGTCAGGTCGTCGAGCAGATCGCAGCGCCATAGCCATATGCCATCGTCCAGCGTCTCAGCGACGAATGGGTAGCGCCCCGAAGGCAGTACAAACGCCCGACGCTCGCCTTCGACCGGTGAAGCGTCGCTGGCAACGACCGGAAACAGCACGAGGGATAGCGAGACGGGACTGATCAGGGCGCCTACCAGATAGTCGCTCGCCGTCGACGTCTCGCCAGCGTCCGGAAAGACCTGGAAACACAACGCATCGACATCGAGCTGCGAATTGCGCCCCGGGGTTGCTTCAAGCGCAGCGCCATGCCGTCGCTTCCAGGCCTGAGCCATCTCGTTCAGGCGCCGATACTGCTCGGGCGTTGGGGCCAGCATGTCACACTCCTCTTGTACAATGGGCGCTGAAGGACAGGAGGTCCCGTTCGGCAGGACGCCTCACGGCTGCTATTCTGGCAGCTTCATGCGCGACGAGGAATGCCCATGCTCCCCCAGCAACGTTTAGAGCTGGCCGTCTCCATCGCCCAGGAGGCCGGCGAGCGAATAGTGGCGGCCAGACAGAGCCAGAGCTTCAACCAGCAACTCAAGAACGGCCAGGAACTGGTTACCGACGTCGACGTGGCCGTCGACACGCTGATCAGCGAGCGACTCGACGCCAGCCTGCCTGGCGAGCAACGGCTCAGCGAGGAACTCGCCCCGGACCGTGAAGTGATGCGCACGGCGGAAGCGCTCTGGGTCATCGACCCCATCGACGGCACCGTCAACTTCGCACATGGTCTGTATCATGTGGCCGTCTCCATTGCCTGGGTCAGCGAGGGCAAGACCCGTCTGGGCGTGGTACACGCCCCCTTTCTCGGCGAGACCTATACCGCCCTCTATGGCCAGGGGGCCTGGCGCAACGGCAAGCCGATCCATGCCAGCCGCACCACCAGCCTGCAGCGCTGTCTGGTCGGCACCGGTTTTCCCTACCGTCGTGACAGCCGTCCACCCTTGATGCGCCGGCTGATGGCGGTACTGGAACACTGCCAGGACGTACGCCGCAACGGCTCGGCCGCTCTCGACCTGTGCGATGTAGCCTGTGGTCGACTCGACGCCTACTACGAAAGCGTGTCGCCCTGGGACTTCGCCGCCGGCGTACTGATCGCCCGCGAGGCCGGCGCCCGTCACGGACACCTCTACCCCTGCCCCAAGGGCATCCCCGAAGACCTTTACGGCGAGAACCTGTTGGTCTGCGCGCCTGAAATCCAGGCTGAGCTGGGCGATCTGCTACGTGCAGCCGACGCCAACGAACTCAGGACATACTAGGGTTCCCGCCCAGCGGTCTCGACGATAGGGCTCCCCAATCGGGCCACTAGCAGCCTGCTATTGGCCCAAGCCTCTCTCATCCTTCACAATGGGGCTTAGGAAAACCTTCAGGAGAGTTTCATTATGTTCGTGGTCATCTTCGGTCGTCCCGGCTGCCCCTTCTGCGTTCGCGCCCAGCAGCTCGCCAAGAGCCTCGAAAGTGCCAACGCGATCGAGGGCCACCGCTACGTGGACATCTGGGCCGAAGGTATCAGCAAGGCCGACCTGGAGAAGACCATCGGCAAGCCGGTTTCGACCGTGCCGCAAATCTTCATTGACCAACAGCATGTCGGCGGCTTCACCGAATTCGACCAGTATGTTCGCGACAATGCCCTGATGGCATGATGCCCCGGGCCGGGGCGCTGCCTTCGACCCCGGCCTTGCGTTCATTTCCCGTTTAACGTTCTTCCCGCGTTGAAAGCCGTTGCTGTCCAGCCCCTATACTGAGGTCTAATGCGCACGCGCATCAGGACATAAGGAACGGCACGATGCAAAGGGAAGAATTTCTCCAGCAGCTCTGGCTCGACTACATCCATCAACATCCGGATGTGGGCATGCTGCGCCTGTGGCCGATGGATGCGCCGGTCGAGTACCTTACGCTGCTTACCCTCAATCAGCCTCCTTTCGCCGCCGAGGATCTGCAGCCCACGCTCGGCCATCTCGGCTATCGCCCCGTGCATCGTTATGCCATGGCCGATCGTGGGCTGCTGGTCACTCTGCTGGCACCTCCCGACAACGGCACCTGGCTGGTGCTGGCGGAGCTACAGCTAAGCAGCCTTTCGCGCCAGCCACGCGATGCACTTGCCGAGCTGGTGAGCCGCGCCCACCCCAAGGATACGCGGGGCAAGAATTTGCTGAGCCGCGGCCGTCCCTGGCCCATGCCCAGTTGGCCCCTGTATCGTACGCTGTACGACGCCCACCCCCTGGCTGCCTGGTTTGCCGCCATGGGGCCGAGCGTGCACCACGCCGGCTTCGACTGTGCACGCCTCGGCAGCAGTTTCGAAGCACTCGATGCCGCCCTGTCCGCAGCCGGTCTCGCGGGCAGCGAAGACCGCTACCATGGCATTTTTCCCGTATCTCCACTGCTCCAGTATCGCTTTTACCCCACCTGCTCGCAGCGCCTTGCCTTCGCCGAGGGGGACGAGCACCGTGTCTGCCTGGGCGGCCTGGCCCTGCTGCAGAAGCGCTTGAGCAGTGACCACGAGCGCACGGTGGAGTTGCTCCTACCGCACCACACACGTTGCGAGCTCACCTGAACCCGGGCGAAGCGTTATCCACAGAAACTGTGGATAACGCTGTGCAAGACGTCGTAACAAGCCCCGGCGACCTTGGAGCGACGCCTCTTTTCGGTGCTGATCATAAAAGCATCACATAGCGAAACGTAAAGGCCCGGGCATTAAGCCCGGGCCTTTTGCAGTGGCGCCGCCCCTTATCAGTCGAAGGTCATTTCCGGCACGTGGTCGGGCACGACCAGCTTGCCGGCAGTCTTCTCGACGATTTCCTCGACGCTGACCCCCGGAGCGCGCTCCTTGAGGATGAAGGCACCGTTCTCGATTTCCAGATAGGCCAGATCGGTAAGCACGCGATTGATGCAGCCGGCACCGGTCAGCGGCAGGGTGCATTTTTCGAGCAGCTTGGATTCGCCATGCTTGGAGGCATGGGTCATGGTACAGATGATGTTCTCGGCACCGGCCACCAGGTCCATGGCACCCCCCATGCCCTTGATCAGTTTGCCAGGCACCATCCACGAGGCGATGTTGCCCTCCTGGTCGACCTCGAAGGCGCCGAGCACGGTGAGGTCGACATGACCGCCACGGATCATGGCGAAGGATTCGGCCGAATGGAAGATGGCCGCACCGGGCCGGGCCGTCACGGTCTGCTTGCCGGCGTTGATCATGTCCGGGTCGACCTCATCCTCGGTGGGGAAACGCCCCATGCCGAGCAAGCCGTTCTCCGATTGGAGCATCACGTCGATCCCCTCGGGGACGTAGTTGGCCACCAGGGTCGGGATACCGATACCCAGGTTGACGTAGAAGCCGTCCTTCAATTCCTGCGCCACGCGCTGTGCCATCTGTTCGCGAGTCAGTGCCATCTTGTTTGCCTCTTGTGTTCGGTGGAGAAGCGATTCATCGATGCCGGCCGTGAGCCGGCGCAACAACGGGAGAGGAGCTCAGCCCTCGCGTACGGTGCGCTTCTCGATACGCTTCTCGAAGGTGCCCTGGATGATGCGATCGACATAGATGCCCGGCGTATGGATCTGGTCGGGGCGCAACTCGCCCGGCTCGACGATCTCCTCGACCTCCACCACGGTGACCTTGCCGCAGGTGGCGGCCAGCGGGTTGAAGTTCTGTGCCGTGTCACGGTAGACCACGTTGCCGTAGCGATCGGCCTTCCAGCCTTTGACGATGGCGAAATCGGCGTGGAACGCCTCCTCGAGGATGTAGTGACGCCCGTTGAACTCGCGAACCTCCTTGCCTTCGCCGATCGGCGTGCCGTAGCCCGTAGCCGTGTAGAAAGCCGGGATACCTGCCCCGCCGGCGCGCATCTTCTCGGCCAGCGTCCCCTGCGGTGTCAGGATCACTTCGATCTCTTCGTTGAGCATCTGCTGCTCGAACAGGGCATTCTCCCCCACGTAGGAGGCGTAGAAGCGCTTGATCTGCTTGTCTTCGAGTAGCAGTCCCAGACCAAACCCGTCGACACCGCAGTTGTTGGAGATGACGGTGAGATCCTTGACGCCACGACGCTTGATCTCGGCAATCAAGTTTTCGGGTATGCCGCACAGGCCAAAGCCCCCGGCAACGACGGTCATGCCGCTCTCGATGCCAGCCATTGCCTCTTCGTAGGAGTACACGCGCTTGTCGAATCCGGACATCGCAAAGCCTCGTCTTGTTGTGAAGTGGGTAAATTGACGGTAGCAGACAGTGTTGACCTACCCCATATATTTGTTAAGTTTGTTTTTTTTATGAATTGATATGAATGACTTATAAAATGAGCCAAGCGACATGACCGTCAAGCAGTTGCGTGCCTTCCTTGCCGTGGCCCAGACCTTGAGCTTCACCCAGGCCTGCGAGCGACTGCATCTCTCCCAGCCGGCGCTGAGTCTGGCCATCAAGGGCCTGGAGGAGACCCTGGGCGGCCCGCTGCTGATTCGCAGCACGCGCAGCGTGCGCCTCACCCCGGAGGGCGAGACGCTGCTGCTACTGGCCAAGCGCCTGCTGGCCGACTGGGACAACACCGAGGAACTGCTGCGCCAGCGCTTTACCCTGCAGCTCGGTCGCGTGGCCCTGGCGGCGATGCCATCGGTCGCCTGCAATCGACTGCCTAGTGCCCTGCGCCGCTTTCGCGAACGCTTTCCGCGGGTCAACGTGACGGTGCATGACGTAATCAACGAGGAAGTGATCGACATGGTGCGCCGCCAGCAGGTCGAACTCGGTATCGCCTTCGAACCGGAAACCCGTGAGGGCATCGATTTCCTGCCGCTGTTCGACGACACCTTCGTCGCCGTCCTGCCTCCGGATTCCCCCTCGGCGACGGTCGACTCGATCGACTGGAAGACGCTGCTCGCGCACGACTTCATTACCCTGCAACGCCCCTCCATGGTGCGCATCCTGCTGGAACAGACACTGGCTCGACGGCATGCCGAGCTGCCGGTCGCCTTCGAGAGCCACCAGCTCGCCACGGTCGGTCGCATGGTGGCAAGCGGCCTGGGCGTCAGTGCCGTGCCCACGCTGTGTCGCGAACAGATGCATGAGCTCGGCGCCCGCTGCGTACCGCTCTACGAGCCGCAGATATGCCGCACCGTAGGCGTAGTGGTGAGTGCCGGACAGGAACTCTCCATCGCAGCACGTGCGCTCTTCGAAGTGCTACAGACGACACTGTGCGAGCCTTCCTAGTAAACCAGGTGCTGGGCAGCCTGAGCCTGATCCATTAGCATGTGCGGCTATTCGTCGATAAGTGTCATGACGCAACTCGAGGAGTCAGGAATGTCGACCCTGAAAGGGCTCGTCAGCGTACTGCTACTAGTGATCACCACCCTATTCTGGTCGGTCCCCCTGATTCTTCTTACGCTGCTCAAGCTGATAACACCGACACGTCCCTTGCGGTTGATCGTACTGCGCGGTCTCAATGGCGTGGCGCTGAACTGGATTGGCGCCAACCTGTGGTGGATGCGCCACTGGCTGAAGCCTCAGCTAAGCGTGAGCCTGCCCGCAGGGCTGTCGCCCGAACAGCGCTGGCTGGTAATCTCCAACCACCGCAGCTGGACCGACATCTTCATGCTGCTCATGGTCCTGCACCGGCGCATTCCAATGCCGCGCTTCTTCCTCAAGCAGCAGCTTATCTGGATCCCCATCGTAGGACTCGCCTGGTGGGCGCTCGAGTACCCTTTCATGCGCCGCTACAGCCGCGCGCAGATCGAGCGCAACCCACGCCTTGCGCACATCGACCGCCAGGAGACAGAGCGCCTGTGCGAGCGTGCCCGCGAGATGCCGCTGGCCATCTTCAACTTCGTTGAAGGCACACGATTTACCCCGGCCAAGCGCGCTGCGCAGAATAGTCCCTTTCGCCATCTGCTACGGCCCAAGGCCGGCGGTGTCGCTCAGGTACTGAGCCTGCTCGGTGAGCAGCTCGACGGTATCCTCGATGTCACGCTGCATTATGCCAACCCCGATCCGACTTTCTGGGGTTTCTTGTGTGGACGCGAAGGACCGATAACGCTCGAAGCCCGCCGTATCGAGGTACCGGGCTGGATGCTCGACAGTCACTACCACGACGACCCGCACTACAAGGAATGCTTCCACTCATGGCTCAACGCCCTGTGGCAGGAAAAAGACCAGGCGCTCGAATCGCGCTGACATTGCTCTATGTGCTGTCGTTGCTCGCACTCGCCGGCTGCGCCGCGCCCGGCGGCGAGGTCCACCGCAGCGGCGACCCCGGCATCGCCGGTAATTGGGTCGTGATACAGCGCGGCGACACGCTCGGCAGCATTGCGGCACGCGCTGACGTGCCGCTGGCCCGTTTGCAACGCTTCAATCCCGATGCCAACCCCAACCGTCTGGCGGTCGGCCAACGGCTCCTGGTCCCGACACAGCAGGAGCGGGCTCCTTCCGGCGGCCCCTACCGTTACCAGATACGACCCGGCGATACGTTCTCGGCGATCGCGCGGCGCTTCGGCACCACGCCGGCGCGCATCCAATCGGCCAACCGCGGAGTCGAGCCGACGCGCCTGCGCGTCGGACAGATCGTCCAGGTGCCGCTGCGCGGCTCGACTGCGACCGCCGCCGCCTCGCCTACTGCCAGCCGTCGCTCCGGCACCGGCACGGCCAGCGCCCCGGCGCGCCCCAGCAATACGCCTTCCGCTGCAGTACCGAACTCGGCACGCAACTGGCCTTGGCCCCTGGAGGATTATCGTATCGTCCGTGCCTATGGCACCGACAGCCGCGGCACGCTGCAGCCCATGCTGCTGGCTACCAGCCGCGGTGCTCGAGCCAAGGCGGTCGCTGACGGTGACGTTCGTTTCGCCGGCAGCATGCGTCAGCTCGGTCGCGTGGTGATCGTGCACCATGCCGGCAATCTGCAGAGCGTCTATGCGCTGTGCGACACGCTGCTGGTGGACGACGGAGCACGTGTCAGCCGCGGCACGCCGTTGTGTGAAGTCGGTTTCAGCAATGCCACGGAACGCTTCGACCTGCTGTTCGACATGCGCCTTGGCGGCAAGCCGATCGACCCACGCCGGGTACTGCGCTAGCGCGATGGCCATGCCGACCTGGGAGCGCTTGATGGCAACCCCACCGCTGTATCGCTGTCGAGGCGTGCTGGGAGAGCCCACAGCCAGCGAAATCCTGGCCAGGCTGGATACGGAGCTGGAGTGGCAGCGTCCACGCCTGCGACTGTACGGCCGCGAACACCCGATCCCGCGGGGCCAGGTATGGATGGGCGAACCCGAAGCGCGTTATCGCTACTCGGGGCGTGACTTCACGCCGCTGCCCTGGCACCCGGATGTCGCTGCCCTGCACGAGCGGGTCGATACACTGCTGAGGGCTCGGGGCATCGACGCCGGCTTCAACAGCGTCCTGCTAAACCGCTATGCCGACGGTGGCGAACGCATGGGCTGGCACAGCGACGACGAGCCGGAACTCGGCGAGACCCCCGTCATCGCCGCCGTCACGTTGGGCAGCGAACGACCGTTGCGGTTTCGCTGGAAGCACGGCGGCAGCCAGCCCTTCAATATCTGGCTCCCCCACGACAGCCTGCTGCTGATGGGCCCAGGCTGCCAGGCGAGCCTGCAGCACGCCTTGCTGCCAAGGCGCATCCCCGGGCTGCGTATCAGCCTTACCTTTCGCCGCGTTCAGCCCAGCGTCGATCCTCGCCGTTGAGCGCTTAACGAGCCTGGCGATAGAGTCCCCACAGGATCGTGATCAGCAAGGCATAGACCAACCCGCCAACAGGATAAGCAAGAAAACTGTAGGTCAAGCCGAAGTCGATAAAGGCGACCGGTACCAAGGTGCCCGCCACCGCCAGTGCCCGCTGCTCGCCCGAACCGGCACCGACACCGCGAGCAAAAAGCCACAGCGGCGTGAAATAGAGCGCCAGCAGCGCCAGCAGGCCCGGCAAACCTCGCTTGACCCAGGCATCGAGGATGTCGTTGTGGGCATGCCAGAAACGCCCCAGCGCGGGATCCTGTTCCCCCTCCGCGCCGCGCTCGCGCATGGCAGCCTGGTAGCCGCTGGCTCCCCAGCCCAGCAATGGGCGCTCCAGTATCAGCTGTGAAGAGCCCCGCCACATTTCCAACCGGGCGCTGACCGATGTCATCTCGTCATCGCCCGCCACGTACTGGCGTAGACTATTGACGGCGTTGTCGACCCGAGTGGCCACGCCGGTCTGCGGCATGGCATACAGACTGCCCAGCAGTGCCATCAACGCCGCCACGAGCGTGACCCGCCACCCCAGCGGCAGACGACGACCGTGGCCACGGTAGAGCACCCAGATGGCGAGCGGCAAGCCGATCCACCCCCCCCGGGAACCGGACAGTGCCGAGGTCAGCAACCCCGCCAGACCGCCCACGATCAGTAGCAGCGACCAGGGCCAGCGCTCGCGCCGGGCAAATGACCAGCTCAAGCCCGCGAAACACAGCAAGCCCATCAACAACCCAAGGTTGCCGAACAGAATGGCATGCAGTGGCTCATGTCCGTTGGCACGCGCCGTGCCCTCGGCAATGCGCTGCCACAGGGCCCACCCACTCGCTGCCAGGCTGCCCAGTGCCAGGCCGGCCCAGAGCCAGGTAGCGCGAATCCTGGCCCTGGCAAATGCCAACAGGGTGACCATGGCCAGCGCAAAAGGCCAGGCATTCTCCATGCCGGAGCTGCCCTCGCCATGAAGCAGGAGCATGCCGATCCAGGTCAGCCCCTGCAGCCCCATAGCGACCACGAGGAGAAGGTCCTCGCGACGCGGAAACGCGTCGACTTGCCCTTCCTCGCCGACCAGCCAGGCTGCCGCCAGCAGCAGCACTGGCACAAGCACCAGCCCCTGCCACGGCAACACCAGCATGGTCGCTCCCAGGGTGAGCATGGCCAAGGCCGACAACCAGGCCTGGCACAGCCCTTTCCCGCTTCGCGGCATGGTCCTGGGAAGAGGTCGATAAGAATTTTCTTCAATCATGGCAATGGCTCATCCGTTGATACGCTGCCGTCCACGGTGCCCGGGCATCGGCCCTCCTGGCTCCCCTGACGCCGTGCTTGATAAGAATACCTCACATGATAGCGGAAACGACGCCCACCCCAACCGATTCCTCACTCCACGGTGACGGACTTGGCCAGGTTGCGCGGTTGATCGACATCGGTCCCACGTGCGACCGCCACGTGATAGGCGAGCAGCTGCAGCGGCAAGGTATAGACGATGGGAGCCAGAAAGCGGCAGCAGCCCGGTACCTTGACCACCGTCATGCCTTCCTCCTGCTCCAGGCCGCTTTCCGGATCGGCAAAGACCAGCAGTTGACCGCCGCGCGCCCTGACCTCCTGGAGATTGGACTTGAGCTTGTCGATCAGCTCGTCCAGCGGTGCCAGTGCCACCACCGGCATGCTGCCATCGATCAACGCCAGTGGGCCATGCTTGAGCTCCCCGGCGGGATAGGCCTCGGCATGGATGTAAGAAATCTCCTTGAGCTTGAGCGCTCCCTCAAGGGCGATCGGCATCTGTGCACCACGCCCCAGAAATAGCGTATGGCGGTAGTCGACGAAGCGTTGGGCCAAGGCCGCGATCTCGCCATCGAGTTGCAGCGTGTCGCCCAGCAGGGTCGGCAAATAGCGCAGGCGATGCACCAGCCTGGCGGTGAGGTCCCGGTCGCCGCCACGCAACTGCCGCAGCGCCAGCGCCACCAGCATCAACGAGGTCAACTGGGTGGTATAGGCCTTGGTCGAGGCCACGCCGATCTCGGGGCCGGCATGGGTCATCAGGCTGAGGTCGGATTCGCGCACCAGGGAGCTTCCTGGCACGTTGCAGATCGCCAGTGCCCCGACATAGTTTTCATCCTGGCGCTTGCGTGCATGACGCAACGCGGCCAAGGTATCGGCCGTTTCACCCGATTGCGACAGGGTCAGGAGCAGCGTACCCGCGGGAGCCACCACGTCACGGTAACGATATTCCGAGGCAATTTCCGCTTGGCACGGCACGCCGGCCAGCGTCTCGATCCAGTAGCGGGCCACCATGGCCGCGTGGTAACTGGTGCCACAAGCGACGAGATGGATCTGGCGGGTCTTGCCCAGGAGCTGGCGGGCCTGGGGGCCAAAGGCTTCGATCAACACCTGGTCACTGCCCAGCCGCCCCTCCAGGGCGTTGGCCACGGCTACCGGCTGTTCATGGATCTCCTTGAGCATGTAGTGCTCGAACTCACCCTTGCCGACCGCCTGATCGCCATGCTCATAGCGCAGCACTTCGCGAACCACCGGGGCGCGCCGCCCGTCGGCGTCGAGGCCGTACACGACACAACCGTCACGCGTGGCCTCGACCAGATCGCCATCTTCCAGGTAGAGAAAGCGATCGGTTGCCTTTAGCAAGGCCAGAGGGTCCGAGCCCAGGTAGCAGCCCTGTCCGCTGATGCCCACCACCAACGGGCTGCCGTGGCGCGCGCCCACGACGCGATCGGGCCGCTCGGCATCGATCACGCCCAGGGCATAGGCGCCTTCGAGCCGTTCAACCACCGCTTCGACGGCCTGCAGCAGATCGCCCCGGTCGCGCAGTTCACGTTCGATGAGATGCGCCACGACCTCGGTGTCGGTCTGGGAGGTAAAGGCGTAGCCGTCGGCGGCAAGTTCGGCCTTGAGCGAGTGGTGATTCTCGATGATGCCATTGTGCACGACGGCGATGCGCCCCGACACGTGAGGATGAGCATTGTCCTGGCTGGGCTCGCCGTGTGTCGCCCAGCGGGTATGGGCCACTCCCGTCATGCCCGTCAAAGGTGACGTCGACAGCAGTTGCTCCAGCGCCGCGACCTTGCCCACCTCACGGGCACGGCCTAGCTTGCCGGGTGCCTCCACCAGGGCGACACCGGCCGAATCATAACCCCGGTATTCGAGGCGCTTGAGGCCTTCCATCAGAATGGGCAGGACGTTGTCCGCCCCCACTGCAGCTACGATGCCACACATGTTCTCTTCTCCATGAACGGTGCCACGACCGTGGGCCGTGATGCACTCTCTAGGGCAATCAAATCGCTAGGCGATGCATCGGTTGCGATGAGACCGGCTGGCGGCCGTCCCGGGCCGACAAGGCGATCGCCGCGACAGCTACTTGTGCCGTTCCAGCACTGGCCGCAGCGGCATCACGGCCACGTTGGAGGCCATCGGTGGCGCTTCGCGGCGGCGCTTCTCCTGCCACACCAGGTCGACGATTTCACCCTCCGGGCGATACGCCGTCGGCGCCTCCAGCAGCAGTTGCCGAATGTCGTCGTGCTGAAAGTGGCGACAGGCCTCGAACAATCGATCGAGCAAGCCTTCGAGCCGCGGCCACTCCCACAGCACCTCCTGGGCCGTCATGATGCGCGGGTGCGAGGTCGCCGCGACGTCGTCGCCCACCAGCAGCTCCTCATAGAGCTTCTCCCCCGGTCGTAGGCCGCTATAGGCGATGGCGATGTCGCCATCGGGGTTATGTTCGTCGCGAACCTTCAGCCCCGATAGCCGAACCATCTGTCGCGCCAGATCGGCGATGCGCACGGGTTCGCCCATGTCAAGAACGAAGACGTCCCCGCCCCGCGCCATGGCGCCAGCCTGGATGACCAACTGGGCCGCCTCGGGGATGGTCATGAAAAAGCGGGTGATGTCCGGGTGGGTCACGGTGATCGGCCCACCCGCCTGGATCTGTTCACGAAACAGCGGCACTACCGAGCCGCTGGAGCCCAGCACATTGCCGAAGCGCACCATGCAAAAGCGAGTGGTGTCCTGATGCTTGGCGAAGGCCTGGCAGATGAGTTCGGCCAAGCGCTTGGTGGTGCCCATCACGTTGGTCGGCCGCACCGCCTTGTCGGTGGACACCAGCACGAAGCTCTCGACCCCGGCCTCCATTGCCGCACGGGCGGTCGAGAGCGTGCCAAAGACATTGTTCTGTACCCCCTCGACCACGTTGTGCTCGACCATCGGCACGTGCTTGTACGCCGCCGCATGGTAGACGGTCTGCACCTCGAAAGCCTTCATCATGGTGGTCAACCGCTTGCGATGCTGCACCGAACCGAGCAACGCTTCGATGCCCACCTCCAGCCCCTCGTCCTTGGCGACGCGGCGCAGCTCCTGCTCGATGCGATAGAGGGCGAACTCGGAAATCTCCAGCAGCAGCAACCGCCTGGGGCCATGGCGCAGCAGCTGACGGCACAGTTCGGAGCCGATGGAGCCTCCTGCCCCCGTGACCAGCACCACCTTGTCGCGAATGTTGGCTTCCATCAGCGTGGGATTGGCGGGCACCGGATCGCGCCCGAGCAGATCCTCCACCGCCACGTCGCGGACCTCGCTGATCCTGGCGCGACCGGTCACCACATCGACCACGCCGGGAATGGTCTGTACCGGGAAGCCCTGCGGCTCAAGCTCGGCAAGGATTTCGCGCCGCCGAGCCCGGTTGACGCTGGGCATGGCCAGCAGCACGCGCTCGGCGCCATAGGTATCGGCCAGGTAGCCGAGCTGGCGTGGCGGGTAGACCTTGAGTCCCTCGATATAGGTGTTCTGCAGGCTCACCGCATCGTCGACGAAGGCAAGCGGCAGGTACTCCTCGCCGTGGCTGAGCGATACCGCCAGCTGTCGGCCAGCCGCCCCGGCACCGTAGATCACCACGCGCGGCTTGTGACGGATCTGACTGCGCAGGTAAATGGCACGAAGTCCGAAGCGCACCCCGCCGATGGTGAGCAATGCCAGCATGGCGTAGATGAAAGGGACGCTGCGTGGAATGCCCAGCGCGAAGAGATAGCTGGCCAGCGGCAGCGAAAGTGCCGACACCACCACACCGATGACCACGGCACGTATCGCCTTCGGCCCCAGATAGCGGATCACCGCACGATAGAAGCCGAGCCGCACGTAGATCGCCAGGCTCAGCGGAATCATCACCACCAGGGCCATCCAGGTCTGTGCTTCGGCCAGCGGCGCCCAGCTCTCCAGGCGCAGCAGCATGGCCAACAGAAAGCTGGTGGCGATCAGCACACAGTCGACCACCAGCTGGATGGTGCGTTTCTGCCGTCTGGGCAGGCGGAACAGGGATTGGAGCAGGTTTCGCATATCGTCTCTCCATGACCGCGGGCGCCGACGCGCCCGCCTGATTCCTGGCGTCAGGCGCCGGCCTGCGCCATGATCTCTTCGAGTACCGCACAGGTACGCGCGATCTCATCCTCGGTCAGCGTCGGGTGACAGAGGAACATAAGGCTGGTCTCGCCCAACTCGCGGGCAACGGGAAGCGGTGCTGCGGGTCGCCAGCCGGTGCCCTCGAAAGCTTTCTCGCGGTACACCTCCGAGCAGGAGCCGGTAAAGCACGGCACCCCGGCGGCATTGATCGCGGCCATGATGCGATCGCGATCCCAGTCTGCCGCCAGCCGCTCAGGTTCGACGAAGACATAGCACTTGTAGGCGGCGTGGTCGCAGTGCGGCGGCACCTCGGGCACGCGCAGGCCGGGGCAACCGGCAGCTGCCTGCCAGATTCGCTGCGCATTGGCCTGCCGCGCAGCCTTCCAGCGCGGCATTCGCTCGAGCTGGATGCGCCCGATGGCGGCCTGCATCTCGGTAAGCCGCCAATTGGTGCCGAAACTCTCATGCAGCCAGCGGAAGCCTGGTGGATGCTCGCGCTCGTAGACCGCCTCCCAGCTCTTGCCGTGATCCTTGAACGCCCACATACGACGCCACAGCTTAGGGTCGCTGGTCGTGACCATCCCCCCTTCGCCGCCGGTAGTCATGATCTTGTCCTGGCAGAACGACCAGCAGCCGACATGACCGATGCTGCCCACGCTTTTGCCGCGGTAGCGCGCCCCATGCGCCTGGGCGCAGTCCTCGATCACGTAGAGCCCATGGTGCTCGGCCAGCGCCATGAGTGCATCCATCTCGCAGGGCCAGCCGGCGAGGTGCACGGCGACGATCGCCCGGGTGCGCGGCGTGATCTTCTCGGCAACGCTCGCGGCGGTTACGTTCTGCGAGTCACGGTCGACATCGGCGAAGACCGGCTTGGCGCCGGAGGTGACGATGCTCGAGGCCGAGGCCAGGAAAGTACGCGACGTGACGATCACCTCGTCGCCCGGGTCCTCTCCGATGCCAAGACCGCGCAGGGCGAGGTCCAGGGCGACGGTGCCATTGGCCACGGCAATGGCGAATTCGCTCTCGGCAAAGCGGGCAAATTCACGCTCGAACTGGCGGCACTCTTCACCGGTCCAGTAGTTGACCCGATTGGAAAGCAGCACGCGAGTCACCGCGTCCGCCTCTTCGCGGGTGTAGTCGGGCCAGGGAGAAAAGGGTCCGTTGAGCATCAGGTTCTTCCTTGCGGTGAAAGCGGCTCGAAGCGCAGCACGTTCGACCCACTGGGAAGCGTGTCGTCGTCACCCTGAGCCGACGCCAGCGGGCGTGCCGGCACGCCGGCGACGACAAGGTTGCCATCGATATCGGAGACCACGGCCGCCCCGGCACCGACCATCACGGCCTCGCCGATGGCCACGCCCTGGCGCACCACGGCACCGGCACCGACCCAACTGGTACGGCCGATCTCCACGTCACCGGCCACGTTGGCGCCCGGCGCCACGTGTACGCAGGCCCCCAGCCGGCAGTCATGATCGACGGTGGCGGCCGTGTTGACGATGGAGCCCATGCCGAGCTCGGCAAAGGCATTGATGATGGCGCCGGCCATGACCACGCAGCCCGGTGCGAGACGGGCCATCGGGCTGATGGTGGCACGCGGATGCACCAGCGAGACGATCCTGGCACCCTGCGACAGCAAGGCCTCGAGCTTGGCCTCGCGCACCGCGTTGTGGCCGATGGCCACCACCACGCCCTCGAAGCGAGACAGCTCGTTGAGCAGCATCGGCAGCGTGCCTTTCACCTCCCAGTGCTCATGCCGGGTCTTGTCCGGCCAGGCATCGTCGTAGAAGACCAGATCCTGCCAACCGGCCTGGATGGCAATGTCCGCGACCACCTTGCCGTGGCCGCTGGCCCCAAGAATGGCGAGACGACGGCGATTACTCATGATGACCTCCACGGAATCTCGGCATGGCGACATCACCGTCATGGGCGATTCCATCGCGAACCAGCACCTTCTTCACCGTCAGCAGCAGGATACGCAGGTCGAGCCACAGCGAGCGGTGGTCGACATACCACACGTCGAGCTCGAACTTCTGCTCCCAGGAGAGCGCATTGCGGCCGTTGACCTGGGCCCAGCCGGTCACACCCGGGCGCACCTCGTGACGCCGGGCCTGGCGAGTCGTGTAGAGCGGCAGGTATTCCATCAACAAGGGCCGTGGACCGACCAGGCTCATGTCGCCCTTGAGCACGTTCCACAGCTCCGGCAGTTCGTCGAGGCTGCTGGCGCGTAGCCGCTGGCCCAATGGGGTCAGGCGCTCCGCATCGGGTAGCGGTTTGCCGTCGCGATCGACGGCATCGCGCATGGTGCGGAACTTGATCATCTCGAAGGCCTGGCCATGGAGCCCAGGTCTGGTCTGGCGAAACAGCACCGGCGAGCCAAGCCTCAGGCGCACCAGCAGCGCCAGCGTAAGGAGCAGCGGCGCGAGCAGCAGCAGCGCCACCAGGGAAACCACGATGTCGAACAGTCGCTTCATTGCTTCTCATCCATGACGTCGTTCATGATGCCGGCCAGCCGCTCGGCCAGGATTCGGTAGTCGTAGACGGCTTCCACATGCGCCCGGCCCGCCTGTCCCATGCGGGCGCGCTCCGCGGTCGGCAGTGCCACCAGCCGCTTGATCGCTTCGGCCAGGGCCAGCGGATCCTCGGGCGGCACGGTGATACCGGCTCCCGCCTCGGCAACCGGATCGTTGATCGCCGCCGAAGCGATGATCACCGGGCGCCCCGCGGCCATGTAGTCGAACAGCTTGTTCATGCTGATGCCGAAGCGGTAGAGCCGCGGCAGGTCGCGCACCGTGATGACGAAGGCATCCGCCTCGCGGGCCACTGCCGGAATGTCGCGCTTGGGCACCGGCGGTTCGAAGCGCACCCAGCGACCGTCGAGCTCGAGTCTGCTGGCCTGACGCATCAGTTCTTGCTTGCCCGGCCCGTCGCCGATCAGGCGCAATTGCACCGGCACCTGGCCTGCGGGACTGTCCGCCTTGACGAGCGCCATGGCCTCCAGCAGATCGGCAAGCCCGTTGGCCTCGCCGTGGCTGCCGAAGTACATCAGCGACAGCGGCAGCTCGGGAGGGCGCTCTGCCGGCGGGCCTGGCTCGGGAAACTCGGCCAGATCGACGCCGTTGGAGAGCCACACCACCCGCTCTTCCGGCACGCCCAGCGGAGCGATGTAGTCCACCGCACGCGGCAGCAGGGTCAGCACGCGCTGCGCACGCCTGTAGAGGAAGGTTTCCAGCGCACGCAGCGCGCGCGTCATGGCTGCGCCCTCCCGTAACCGGCCCATGTCGATCAGGGTCTGGGGCCACAGGTCGCGCACCTCGAACACGAATGGCACGCGGTGGCGACGCGCCAGCCACCATCCGGCCAAGGCAGCGAAAGGATGCACGCTCGAGCCAACGATCAAGTCGGGTCGCTCGAGCCCGGCCAGGCGCGTCGGCCGCAGCGCCTGGCAGGCATACTCCAGCATGTTCTTCATGCGCCCACCGCCGTTGCCGCGGTAGCTCGAGGTCCGCAGCCACAGGAAGTTCACCCCGTCGATGGTCTCCAGCCGCCACGATTCGTCCTTCGTCAGGCGCTGCTCACCGCTGGGATGGTCGACGCTGGAAGCGATCAGCGTGGCTTTCCAGCCATGTGCCGGCAGGTGACGGGCAAGCTGATAGTGACGTGCCCCGCCGGCCGCATCGGGGTGCTTGGCATAGTGATTCAGGATCCAGACGTGTCTCATGAGGTCCTCGGTCAGCGGGCAAGGGCGCGGTAAGTGTCCAGCAGCTTGCGTTCCTCCTGCTGCCAGTTGTAACGCTCGACCACGGCCCGCTGGCCATTCCTGCCCATCTCACGGGCACGTTCGGGATGGCTCACGATATAGTTGATCGCCCCGGCGATTGCGTCGGGGTCGAGGGGATCGACGCACAGCCCGCAGTCGCTGCCTTCCACGATCTCTCGCCATAGCGGGAAGTCCGATGCGATCACCGGCAGTCCCGCACTCATGTACTCGAACATCTTCACCGGTAGCGCATCGAGGTAGTTGACGATCGGGTGCAGCGTGACCAAGCCGGCGACCGAGCTGGCCATGACCCGACGCACGCCGGCGCGATCGAGATAGCCGTGTGCCTCGACCTGCGCCCAGCCGGCATAGGTCATCACCTCCTGTTCCAGGGCCAGCGTCTTGAAGTCGCCGGCGAGCTGCAGCCGGCACCCCTGCTCGACCTTTTCCATCGCTCGGATGACCTCGCGGATGCCGCGTACCTCGGCGATGCCGCCGACATAACACACCGACAGCGACTCGCCCGGGCTGGCACTCAAGCGAGCGTCGGGCGCACCGTCCAGCTCGCCGAGCATCGGAAAGTTGTTGACGTCCACCACCTGGGGGTGGAACTCGTTGAAGCGATCACGAATGTGAGGTGTTGCCGCCACGATGGCATCGAACTGGCGACAGGCTTGCCGCTGGTACGTCTCGACAGCGCGGGACAGCACCTGCCGCGTGAGCTTGCCGAGATAGTGCTTGGCCAGCATCTGGCGCGGCAGATCCTCATGGGCGTCGTAGACCACACGCTTGCCCAGACGCTTGAGACGACGCCCCACCGGCATCAGCTCGGGGTCGTGCAGGTGATAGAGATCGGCATCTAGATGCCTGGCCTGCTCGAAGACGCGACGCGTGGTCTTCACGACACGGTTGAGGCGCCCGGGCAGTTGCCCGACATCGACGATGGCGACCCCATCACGCTCCTCGTCTCCCTCACCATCGGCGACGACCAGCGTCACCGAATAGCCACCGGCGGCCAGCGACCGGCACTGCTTGTGGAAGATCCGAGTGTCATAGCGCGGATGAGCGGAGGTCAGGTGTGCCACTTTCATTATCGTTGCGTCCTTGTAGGTTCCTTGCAGCGTCATGCTGCCCCGTTTCGTCGCGGTGATGACCGGCCGTCTCGACCGGCCGCGTATCAGAGGTGTCGCGCTCCCTGCCGGAGGCGACGAGGGCATTGGCATAGGCGCCCCAGCCAAGCGCCGGCAGCGGCCAGAACACCGGCTTGGCCAGCACCATCAGCAGCAGGCAGACAAAATTTAGTGAGAAGGCGAACACCCAGCCGGCGCCGCGGTCGCCGAGGAAAAGCAAGCGATAGGCGGCGGCAGCGAAGGCGGAGAGTGTCAAGCCGACATAGAGGGTGAAACCCAGCAGCCCGTAGTTGACCCAGGCCGACAACATGCTGTGGGCATAGCCTCCGGTGACCTCTGCCGAGGCGATATGCCCGCCGAAGCGGCCCAACACCGGGCTGGTAAGAATTTGCTCCACGGCTCGCTGCCCGAGGTTCTGGCGCGCCAGCCAGGAGCTGGTTCCCGACAGGTCGAAGATCTGCAATTGTCGGCTGCCCGACAGGGCCTCGAACTGACTCACCACCAGCGCCATGAGCACCCCGACGACTGCCAGCAGCGTCAGCATGTACTTGACGCTCATGCCTGCCCACAGCATCAGCAGCAGCGCCGAGAGCGCCAGGAAGGCGTAGAGTTCCGAGCGCGCCCCCAGCACGAACATGACGAACGCGCCGACCACAATCAGCGCAGCACGGACCACGGCCCGTTCACTGACGGCGATCAGAAACACCAGTAGCACCAGGGCGCTGCGGGCGTAGCCTTGATAGGTAGAGACACTGTCTCCTACCTCGGCTTCGGCCTCGATCATGCGCCGGGCGAAGAACATCCACTGACCGGTGGTGGCCACATGCAACGCCAGGTAGCCGGCGATGAGCACGAAGGCGATCCAGAAGGCGCGCGCCAGCCGCGGCGAGTCGAGCGGCACGCGATAGCCCAGCAAGAACAGCACCAGCCACAGGACCAGGGTCTCGACGGTCTGGACCAGTGCCGCCTGCATCACGCTGCCTCCGGTCAGGCCGTAGTTGACCGCCGACCACAGCAGCACATAGACAAAGAAGCTCAGCGTCACCAGCGCATAGCCGCGGGTAGCGGACGACAGGACGAACAGCTGGGACGGCAGTAGCGCGCAGTAGACGATGAACATCAGCACCGACACCACCCCGAACAGGCCGCCCAGCACCGCCGGGATCATCCCCATCGCCACCAGGGTGTGGTAGAGGATGAAGCCCGGAAAGAGCACGAAGAAGCCGATGGCAGAAGCGCGCGTCGTCAGCGCATCACCGGACAGGACCATGCGAGACTCCTGCGTCGCTCAGTCGGCCAGCACGCGCTCGTAGAGCTCGCGCTGGGCACTTGTCGTCAGTTCCGAGTTGTGCCACAGCAGAGTGAAGGTACCGCCCATGGTGCGACAGCGCGCCTTGAGCCTGCTGAAGCATGCGAAGGCCTCCTCTCCGGTGCCGAGCCCGAGGTAGAGCGGCGAGATCACTGACGCCTCCATGGCAATCAACGGCCGGATACGCAGCGCCAATGGCTCGCCCTTGACCGGGTCGAACGCGGGATAGTCGAAGCAGGTGCCACAGCGGAAGCCCGGCGCTTCGGCGTATCCCAGCGTGGTGTCGTAATCCAGCCCGGCCTGGACGTATCCCTGCAGCGTCAGCGGCATCTGCCAGCGCAGATAGTGCATCCGTCCGCCCCACTGCGCCTGCTCGATCCCCTCCTCGGCACAAACCCGGCGCAAGCGCACGGCTTCGTTGGCCAACTCCTTGGGATTGCGGAAGGTGTGGTAGCTGGGGTGCAGGCCGATCTCATGGCCGCGCTCATGCATGCGTCGCATGAGATCGCGCATGGCCGGATGTTCCGGTTCGTAGTCGGCATCCTTGCGAGGGTCAGTGCGGCCGCAGATGAAGTAGAAGGCGCTGGTCAATCCATAGCGCTCGGAGACATCCATCAGCCAGTCGAAGGTATTCAGCGGGTCCAGCGGGTGCAGCCGACGACGGGTGCTCAGGCGAACCCAGGGGCCTACTACCAGCGCCTGGGGGCGATGGTGTAGCAAGGCATCGCCCAGCATGGCCCGGGCCAGCTTGACATCGCGGGCAAAGCCGTAGCGACTGGGGCGGTCGACGTCGTGGGTCGGGCGCTGGGTGAACTCGTGCTGGCGCAGTACTACCCACGGCCACTGGCGCTGGATCGCCTGGCCCAGCACCGCCAGCCACTCGTCGACCACGGGTCGCTCCAGATAGCCGTACCGACCGGCATGGGAAGCGCTGGCGGGAAAGCGACAGTGTCGATCGAGGACTTGCGGATCGACCTCCTCCTGCCGCGACAGCATCCAGTAGGTCAGGCCGAGGATGTCGTAATGGATCGCCAACCCATCCGCGACCGGCTCCACCAGCGGCCGTGGCAGGCTAGCTGCCCCCGGGGCCGGTAGCGGCATGTCGAGCGGTGCGCGGTAGCCTTCGCTCGTTGCGTCCCACTGAGTGTGCGGCAGGTCTCCGCCGGCCAGGTAGAAGCCCGGCTGCAAGCGGTCGAACAGGACATGACCCGGCGCATCGGCGTGGCGTAAATAGAGCCGCTCCGGGCCATCGCGCTCCAGCCGCAGCGGCACGCCGAAGCGCTCCAGCAGGATCCGCTCCAACCAGGCGAGCACCGGTTCACCCGAGGTGATGCCCGACGAGACCACTGACAGGTGATCCGACACACCGGCCGGTATCAGCGAGGCGTTCGGCCGCGCCGGGGAATTCCTATTGTAAAGTGCGCTCATGTCATTCACTTGGATTCCCTCTTCATCAATGTACGGGCCGTGACATATGCCTCACGGGCCAGCTGACGAATGCCTCGCTGACTGATCGCGTAATGGCACACCAAGCGCCCGCCCCATGCCTCTTTCATCTCCGCCACCGGCGCGATGTTGGCGCCGATGAAATCGAAGACCGTGCATCCTTGGCGCTCGAAAAAGTCGAGCGCCTCTTCGGCGACAAGATTGTTGACGCCATCCTTCATGGCCTCCGTCTTCATGCCGGCCGACCACGCCAGGGCATGGCCGCCGGGCGTGAACAGGCAAACCCGCGTTCCCATCGCCTTGCCTTCGGAGCTGCGCGCAAGGAAGCAGACGAAATGCTCCGGCCCCATCAGTTCGGCCAGGCGCGAGAGTTCGCCGGCGTCGAGGCGGTAATCGAAGCCCTTGCGCGCCTCCGGACCCGCCAGGCATTCGGCCACTGCGGGGTAGTCTTCAGTGATCTCGCAGACGTAGCCGAGCCGGCGGCATTTGCGCGCCTTCTTGCGCGCGTTGGGGTCGATGGCTTCTTCGCGCGTGGCGATGTCCAGGTGATAGGTGAAGCGCGGTCGCGCCGCCATGTTGGCCCATTCGAACGGCCGCACGTCGTCCGCCTCCGAGGAGAGGCTGAGGCTGCCACCGAATTCGCATTGCTGCAGGTACTCGGCCAGCCGGGTCAGGGCCAGGCGCTTGCGCCGATTGCGCGAGGCGGGACGCTCGCTGGCGCACTGAAAGTCGATGGGTAGATGAGGGTTGCGCGGCGGCGTTACCAGGCGGCCCTGGTGGTTGCGATAGAGCACGGTCTCGAGGCGCCAGCCGTCACCCTTCTCGGGCGTGAACGACAGCGGTTCGGCCGTCAGCCCCCAGCGTTGCTCGTTGAAGCGAATCCATCCGGGATGGAACAGGGGATCGTTCGTCATGGTACGGCTTTCCTTTCCGTCTCCGTGGTCGGAGGCTGCGGTTCGGGTTCCGGTGTCGGTTCCTGCGTCGCGTCATCCTGGTAGTCATCGTCGAAGTCACACACCAGGTAATAGCGCAGCTCGCCGCTGACCGGGTCCTGGTAGCGGTCGACGATGCGAAAACCGAGACGCAGGCTGGGCTTGAGCGAGGCGACGTTGTCCGCCGAGATGCGCGAGGAGTAGCCACGCACACCGTTGGCACGAAAGTGCAGGATGGCCGTGCGGCGCAGCTCGGTGGCCAGCCCGCGACCGCGATGGGCAGGGTGAACGCCGCTGAAGCTCGAATGCACCCGCCCCTCGTGCAGGTCGCGGCGGCTGAAGCCATAGAAGGCGGCACCCACCACGCGCCCCTTGACGTCCAGGGCAACCACACCGAGGCGATTCCCCGCCAGGCGATAGAGCCAGCGCCGGGGTAGGTCCAGCGTGCGGCCCTCGTGCAGTTCGGCATACAGCGACAGGGCACCGGCCAAATGAGGAGGCCGCATGGCACATAAGCGGTAGCCATCGTGGTGCCGCAACGGCACGGTGGTGAACCCCCGAGCTCGACGCAGATTACGGGCAATCAGCGCGGCCGCCTCGAAGACGACCCGGACATATCGGTGCGGTGTGTGAAACGACATCAGCAGAACCTCTCGAGGAACAGTTGTGCCGCAACGCCGTTGTGCGAATAGCCTTGTGAGCGAAGGCGCTCGAGGGCCTCGGGAGGGAAACGCCCGGTGGATGCCAGGGTGTTGCCCTGCGCCAGGCCCGGCAGCAAGCGCGCTACCATGCGCTTCAGGTGTGCCCCTGGGCCACGGCGCAGGGCTGCCAGGCGGCTCAGACGAGCGCGCAGGCTCCGACGGGACTGCTGCGCGGCGTTGCCCAGCGGCGCCCGATGGCCGCTGACCTCGGCGAACAGGGTCTCGACGAAGTCGACGTAGCCGGCACGCCCCTCCAACCAGTGGAGCGGCAACGATTGCCAGACGTACATGAAGTCACGGTCATAGAGCGGCATCCACCAGTCGTGGCCGAAGAACTCGAAACAGCGAACCGAATTGACGATGAACTTGGCCTGGCGCTCCTGCCAGCCAAACTGCACGAACCAGCGAATGAACTCATCCGGCTCGAGGGGCACGTCCAAGGGGTAATCCATGGCCAGTCGCGGCAGCACGCGCTCCGCAAACAGCGCCTCGCCCTCCTCGCTGGTATTGAGCATGAAGTGACGCTGACGCAGCGCCTCACCCAGCTCGCCCGCCGGCATCAGGCGGCCTGCCCGTCGGGCCTCGAATACGTCGGGTGGCACGAAACCGGTCACGCAGCAGTGACCGGGGGCGAACAGCGAACCCGGCTCGACCAGCCCCTGCTCCGTCAGCTGCTTGACCGCAAGCCAGTCCTGCATGTTGGCGATACCGTTCCAGCCCGAAGCCCATTGCTGGTAGCGCCAGTACGGCTCGCTGTCGGCAACACGCCCCCACGCCTGCTGACTGTACTCGACGAAGGTCCATGGCAGCCCAAGAGCACGTGCCACCTCTCGGCTCACCTTGGCCTCCTGGTTGTCGCGATAACCATAGGCATAGGTCAGTACGCGCGGGTAGCGGCAGCGCGCCAGCAGCGTAGCGATCAAGCGCGAGTCGTAACCACCGCTGAGCGGCACCACGATCTGACGCCCGTTGGCCGCCTCGACCAAGCGTTGGCACGCCGCCTCGACTCCCTCCTCGAGACGGGCCTGGCCAAGGCCGTCGTCCTGAGTCGGCATGACGTGATCCTGAAAGCGGTAATAGCGTGCCAGCGACAGGCTCACGGCCGACTCGGCATCGCTGACCACAAGCGCCTCGCCGGCACGCAGCTGCTTGACACGGCGAAACAGCGTGTCGCGACCGGTGACATAGCCGGCCAGCTCGAAATCGGCCTTGGCCTCGTCGTCGACCGACACCTCACCGACCCGCTGCCGGACCCAATCGGCATCGTCGCTGAGATAACACGCGTTTCCCTGAATGCCATAGAACAACGGAATCGAGCGCACGCGATCCACCGCAGCCACCACACCGCTCGTCGTCTGCCGCACCAGGGCGTAGAACCCGTTGAGATGCGCCAGACGCTGCTGCCAAATATCGTGGTCTTCGACCGGCTCAAGCCGTGCCAGCGCGTCCTCGGACGCGAGACGCTGGCCATCGAGCCAGACACTGCCGCAGACATGGCCACGCCCGTCGGGCAGCTCATGCATCTGCCAGCGTGAGGAGCTAAAGTGACAATGGATGGAACTCATTGGTAGGCCCTTCGAAGCAGAAAGACATAGCGCACCCCCAGCAGCACGGCGCTGAGCAGCAGCGCAGCACTCCATGGCAGCCACACGGGTGCCAGCCAGCTGGCGGCCAGCAGCGGCGCCAGCAGCGCCACCCCCCAGCCCAGCGCCGTAAGGGTGGCCGTCGCCAGGACCCGCGGCGGGTTGTCGGTCAGGCGGGCAATCCAGACCAGAAAGCCGGTCCAGCAAGCGGCGCTGCCCAGCGAGAACAGCGCCACTGTCAGCAGCAGGTCGTCCCGCAGGGCACCAATGGCAATGGCCGCCACGCGAACGCCGAGCAACAGCGACTGAAAGATCAGCCCCTGGCCTTGACGCTCCAACACCGAAAACAGATGGCTCAACGGCGAGGTGATGAATACCAGGTAGAGCCAGGGCGCCATCCAGCGGGCGAACTCACCGGCCTCGCGCCAGCGTTCGCCGAAAACCAGGGCGAACAGGTCCGGGCCGACCGCTATGAGAATGAGCACCGGCGGTATTGCCAGCTGCGCCAGTATGGCGTGCACCCTGGCCACCAGTTGGCCCAACTCCCCTTGTCGGTGCGCCTCGGCGGCGCTGGCGAAGAACACCTTGCCCACGGCTTCACCGATGAGTGTCATGGGCATCGCCAGCACACGATGCGCCAGGGCATAGAGCCCGGCGGCCACGGGGCTGAACAGCGCGGCGAAGAGCAGCGGCGGGAGCTGCTTGCCCAGGGTATTGAAGAGCCCCGACCAGGACGAGAGCAGCGGGAACTTGCGATAGCGGCACGCCGCCGCCCACATTCCCGCCGCCGTGACCCGATGCTCACCGATGGCGCTCACTGCCGGACGCGCCAGCGTCAACGTCCCGGCGCCCTGGCCCGCGGCATGACCGAGCAGCAGGCCACCGCCGCCCAGCGGGCTCGCCACGAGTTGGATCGCCAGTAGCGCCAGCGACTGCTTGATCCGTGTCGAGGCCAGCGCGGAGAAGGCACGCGTGCGCACCGCCCAATGGCTGACCGCCTGATAGCCACCGGCAAAGGCCACGCCCAGCGGCAGCAACCACAGCCAGCGGTTCAGCGAGGGCACGCCCAGCGCCTCGGCCAGCGCCTTTCCTCCCAGCAGCACCAACAACAATGCCAGCAGCGTGGTCATGGCCACGACCGCCAGGCTCAGCGCCAGCACCTCGGCCGCCTCACGCTGCGTCTCGGGGAGCGGGATCGCCAGTTGATAGCGACCGCTGGCCACCACGGTGAACAGCGCCAGCAGGCCGCCATATACCGCCAGCAGGCCGAAGTCCTCCGGCGCATACAGCCGGGTCAACAGCGGCGCCGCGGCGATGGCCAGCAGCTGAGCTCCCGCCGTACCGCCCACCAGCACGCTGACACCGCGGGCGAAGGTGTGGGTCGGTAGCAGGCGTCTTGCCGGTATGACGAGCCGATTCAGCACATGTCCCTCCTTGGCGTCCGGCTCAGGCCACTGCGTCGCCGAGTGCCGTGACGATGCGCTCCTGATCCTCTGGGGAGAGGTACGGGTGCATCGGCAGGCTGACCACGCGACGCGAGGCCGCATTACCGATCGGCAGGTCGACCCCCGGATCGGCCACCGCCGGCTGCCTGTTAAGCGGTATTGGATAGTGCACGGCGGTAGGAATGCCGGCCTCGGCCAGTCGCGCAATCACCACCTCACGGTCATCCACTTCCACGGTGTACTGGGCGTAGGCGCTGGTGTTGTGAGGCTCGACATGAGGCGTCGCAAAACCGTGCGCACGCAGCAAGCGGCCGTAGCGTTCGGCGACCTGCTCGCGCAGCCTCAGTTCCTCGTCGAGGATGTCGAGCTTGGGCAGCAATATCGCCGCCTGCAGGGTATCGAGGCGGCTGTTGACGCCGATCCGGACATGGTAGTAGCGCCGCCCCTGGCCGTGACGGGCGATCTGGCGCAGCACCTTGGCCAGTTCGTCATCGTCGGTGAACAACGCACCACCGTCGCCATAGCATCCCAGCGGCTTGCTGGGGAAGAACGATGTCGTGGCGATCTGCGACAGGCTGCACGAACGCCGGCCGCGATAGGTGGCGCCGAAGCTCTGGGCGGCATCCTCGATCACCGGGATACCGTGACGTGCGGCTATCGCGTTGATGGCGTCCATGTCGGCGCACTGGCCATACAGCGATACCGGAATGATCGCGCGAGTGCGCGGCGTGATCGCGGCTTCCAGCTTTTCCGGATCGATCAGATAGGTGCGCGGATCGACATCGACGTATACCGGTCGCGCACCCAGCAGCGCCACCGTCTCGGCGGTGGCGATATAGGTGAACCCCGGCGTGATCACCTCGTCGCCGGGCGCGATGCCTAGCGCCATCTGGGCGATCTGCAGTGCATCGGTGCCATTGGCACAGGTTATGCAGTGGCGTACGCCGACGTACTCGGCCAGGCGCGCCTCGAGCTCCTCCACTTCGGGGCCGAGGATGTACTTGCCATGCTCCAGCACGCTGCGGATGCCGGCATTGATACGTTCGCGAATGCGCACCTGCTGGGCCTTGAGGTCGATGAACTCCATACGATGACTGTCCTTGTCGGCGGTCGGCGCTTCCTGCGCCGGGATGCAGCGGAGGCTTTTACCCTCGAGCCGATAGCGATCGCCGGTGTGCGGGCAGATCACTTCGCCTTCGCCCTCCAACGGCAGCTCGAGACGTTCTCCATGGCGGCTCATCCAGCCCTGCTGGCGGGCGGGCACACCTAGCATGAGAGCGAAATCGGGCACATCGCGGTTGACCACCGCACCGGCACCGATGAACGCATGGCGCCCCACGGTCACGCCGCAGACGATGGTGCAATTGGCGCCGAGCGTCGCTCCCTCGCGCACCAGGGTGTCGCGGTACTCGTCCTTGCGCTCGACCAGCGAACGCGGATTGTAGACGTTGGTGAAGACCATGCTGGGGCCGCAGAAGACCCCCGTCTCGAGCGTCACGTTGTCGTACACCGAGACGTTGTTCTGCACCTTGCAGTGATCGCCGATGACGGCCCGGTTGCCGACGAAGACGTTCTGCCCCAGCGAAACGCCACGGCCTATGCGAGCACCGCCGCAGACATGGACGAAGTGCCATACACGGGACGCTTCGCCGATCTCGGCACCGGCGTCGACGATGGCGCTGGGGTGAATCTGTACACCGGGATACCGGTGGTCGTGCGGTTGGCTATCCATGGCGAACCTCACATCAGGTGCCGCTTGAGGCAGGGGTGTGCCTCGTTGCGGGCGGGGATTTCCAACGACGCGTTGCGAATCGTATCGACGGTCTCGATACAGTGACGCGCACTGTCGAGCCCAAAGCCGCGCCCGGCCAGAATCTCCTGGTAGGAGACCGTATGCAGATCGGTGAAGCCTCCGGAGAACTCGATCTCACGGCCTTCGCACAGAATTGAGCGGTAAGTGGTCTGCTGGCCCTGCACGCTGCTCGGCAGGTCGTTGCTGTCGATCGACAGGAACCAGCGCACTCGCGCCTTCTGGTACTCGAGATAGCCCGCAGCGCGATGGTCGTCGAGGTAGTGAACGACGTTGCGCTCCAGATCGCCGAACACGAAGTGCAGCATGTCGAAGAAGTGCACGCCGATGTTGGTCGCCACGCCGTAGGATTTGCGCGGGTCTCCCTTCCAGCTCTCGTGATACCACTTGCCGCGCGAGGTGATGTAGGTGAGTTCGACGTCGTACTTGTCGTCCCGCGGTGTGCCGGCCACGCGCTCCTTGAGCTCGACGATGGCCGGGTGATGACGCAGCTGCAGTATGTTGAACACGCGGCGTCCGGTCTCCTGCTCGACCTTGCCGAGCTCATCGAGCAGCGCCGGCGTCGGCACCAGCGGCTTCTCGCAGATCACGTTGCAGCCCAGCCGTAGGCCGGCGGCGATATGGGCATGGTGAAGGTGATTGGGCGAGCACACCGAGACGTAGTCGAGCGCCGTATAAGGATCGCGCTTGCGCTGCCACGCGCTCTCCAGAAAGCGCTCGAACTCGGTGAAGAACTCGCTTTCCGGCGAGATCGAATCGATGATACCCACCGAGTCGTTGACGTCGTAGGCCATCGCCAGGTGGTTGCCGGTCTCCTTGATGGCCTTCATGTGGCGAGGCGCGATATAACCGGCAGCGCCGATCAGGGCGAAGTATTTCATGACGGGTACCTGTGCATGGGACATGAGGTCAGGCCTTGATCACGCGATCTTCGTTGACGCCACGGTAGATGCCGCGGGTATCGATGATCAGACGGGCATGGGCGCGAATCATGTCGTAATCGAAGCGATCATGATCGGTAGCGAGCACGACGGCGTCGTATTCGGCCAGGGTGGATGGCGAGAGGGGCACGCTCTCCAGTTCGAAGTGATGCTCGCGCATGGGCGGAAAGACCGGCACGTGAGGGTCGCTGTAGGCCACCTCGGCCTCGCGATCACGAATGCGCTCCATGATGTGGACCGAGGGCGACTCGCGCATGTCGTCGACGTTCTTCTTGTAGGCGATGCCCAGCACCAGCACGCGGCTGCCCTTGAGCGCCCGGCCATGCTGATTGAGTCCTTCGATCAGCTTGCCCACCACGTAATCCGGCATGGCCTGGTTGATCTCGCCGGAAAGCTCGATGAAACGGGTGTGCAGGCCGTACTCACGGGCTTTCCAGGTCAGGTAGAATGGATCGATGGGGATGCAGTGGCCACCCAGTCCCGGTCCCGGGTAATAGGGAGTAAAGCCGAACGGCTTGGTGGCCGCGGCGTCGACCACCTCGAAGATGTCGATGCCCATGCGGTCGGCGACGATCTTCATTTCGTTGACCAGCCCGATGTTCACCGCCCGGTGAATGTTCTCGAGCAGCTTGGTCATCTCGGCGGCCCGGGTGGAACTGAGCGGCACCACCTGGTCGATGGCCGGGCGGTAGAGTGCCACGCCGGCCTCCCGGCATGCCGTCGTATGGCCGCCGACGACCTTGGGAATGGTGCGTGTCTCGAAGTCGGGGTTGCCCGGATCCTCGCGCTCCGGCGAGTAGACCAGGAACAGCGACTCGCCGACCGCGAGACCGCTCTCCTCGATGCGTGGCAGCAACTCCTCCTCGGTGGTACCCGGATAGGTGGTGCTCTCCAGCGAGATCACCTGGCCCTCGCGAAGGTGTCCCTTGAGCGCATCGACGGTACCGATGACGAAGCTAATGTCGGGTTCACGGTACTTGTTGAGCGGCGTCGGCACGCACAGGATCAGCGCATCGGCTTCCGCCACGCGGGCGAAATCGGTGGTCGCCTCGAACCCGGCATCCCTGGCCTGAGCGACTCGCTCCGAGGAGATGTGCTCGATGTAGCTCCGTCCGGCGTTGAGCTTTTCCACCTTGCCCGCATCGATGTCGATGCCCAGCACGCGGTAGCCGATATCGCTGTAGCGCAGCATCAGGGGCAACCCCACATAGCCAAGCCCGACGATCCCGATCACGGCTTCCTTGCGCTCGAGCCGGCCAATCAGACGATCTTTGATAGTGGTCATGACGCTTCCATGGTTTTCGAGTGGTAGTGATCGGCGCGCGGCCAGCCGGCCTCACGCCAGGGAACGGCCTGCGGTGGCAGGCCCGGACAGCGTTGGTTGGCGCCTGCAACGCTCAGGTCTGGGTGGTCTTGTAGGCATAGTGGTAGTAGCCGTAGCCATAGCTGGTGGCGGCCTTGCGTTCGATGGCATTGAGGATGCCGCCCTTGACCGAGACGCCGCTGGTCTCGAGCCGGCGAATGGCGACGTCTACCTCGCGTGGCGGGTTGAGTCCGAAGCGCGCCACCATCAGCGTGGTACCGCAGTGATGGCCGATAACCGCAGCGTCTGTCACGGCCAGGATCGGCGGGGTATCCACGATCACCAGGTCGAAGCGTTCGCTCACCGCATCGAGCAGCCGCGTGAAGCGCTCGCTCATCAGCAGCTCGGCAGGATTGGGCGGCGCCTTGCCGCGGGCCACGTAGCAGAGCCCGTTGATCGGTGACTGACGGATCACTTCATCGAGCCCGGCCTTGTCGGAGAGCACCTCCGACAGCCCACCCTTGCTGTCGGCATTGAAGGCGGTATGAACGTGCCCCTTGCGCATGTCGGCATCCACGATCAGCACGCGCTGACCGCTCTGGGCAATGACCGCGCCCAAGTTGATGGAAATGAAGCTCTTGCCGATGTTCGGGCTCGGCCCGGTGATCATCAGGCGGTTGTCGTTGGCTTCGAGCATGGCGAAGTGCAGCGAAGTACGCAGGCCTCGCAGCGCCTCGATAGCGGTATCGTCCGGCGCGTTCTGAGCCAGCACGCCATTGGTCACGGCTCGACCGCGTCGACGATTGTGACGTTTGACACGCCGCACCAGCTTCTGCTGGTCATCGGAGAGCGGCACGGTGGCATACACCGGCAACCCCAGGTCCTCGATCTGCTCCGCACTTTCCACACCACGATGCAGAATGCTGCGCAGGATGACGAAAGCCACCGCCAGAAAGGCCCCGACTAGCGTGAGCATGGCCACCGTGACCGGCTTGCGTGGTTCCACCGGACCAGGCTGGGCAACGGCATCGTCGAGAATGCGCACGTTACCCACGGTACTGGCCTTGGTGATGTTCATCTCCTGGATCTTGTTGAGCAATTGCACGTATACCTGCTGGGTCACCTCGACATCACGCGTCATGCGCAGGATTTGCTGCTGGGTCTCGGGCAGTCCATGGATGCGCTCGTTGAGTCGCTCGCGGTCGCGCTCCAGGTTGTTGCGCTTCTCCATCAGAGCGGCGTAGAGCGGGTGCGAGGCGTTATAGCGCTGACTCAGCTCGGCCTGCTCCATCTCCAGCTCTCCGAGCTGGGTGTCGAGCTCGACGACACGATCCAGCACCGAGCGCGTCTCGAGGTTGAGGTCGAGGCTGTCGTGTTCCATGCGAAAGGCGTTGAGAGCATCTTCGGCGGCTGCCAGGTCGTTGCGCACCTGGGGCACCTGTTCCTCGAGGAACTCCAGGCTCTGCTGCGCCTCGGCACTCTGGCGCTCGACATTCTGGGTCAGGTAGATCTGAGAAATTGCGCTCAAGGTGCGCTCGGCGCGGCGGGGATTTTCATCGAGCAGCGTCATGTTGAACACGCCACTGTCACGACCACGCTGGCCAACGCTGAAGCGCGAGCGAAGGCTGTTGATCGCGGCCAGACGGGTACGGCGCACCACGGTGAACTCCGCGCCCTCACCGGCCTGCAGTTCGGCTACGCGCAGCTCGATCCGCCCCTCGTCGAAGCTTTCGGTGGTTCCCACCTGGCCTTCGCCGAGCAGGGTCTCACCATGGTAGAGCCGATAGCTGCCGGCCTCGCCGGTCACCAAGCGCAGCGCGCGCCCCAGCCATTCTTGATCGACACGCAGCTCGCCCACGTTGAGGTGCTCTCCTGCCCAGACGCTGCGCTGGGCAAACCCGGGGCGCTCCATCCCGCGCCTGACCAGATAATCCCCTACGACCGCCATGCGAGTCGGAATCACCTCGATATCGAGGCGTTCCTGGTCGACGGCCTGACCGAGCACCATGCGTGAGCGCAGAATCTCAAGTTCGGCTTCGGCCTTGGTTTCCTCCTCGAGGATCGAGCGCACTTCGGTCAGCGGATTGCTCAACCCCGTTTTGCCTTCGACCTGCACGAGAGCATCGGCCCGGTAGATCGGCGTCGCCAGTTGAACATGGATCACGGCTGCCACGGCAAAGACGGCCGTCACCAGCATGATCAGCCACTTGTTGTCGAGCAGGACGCCGAACAGCCTGCCCAGGTCGATATCGTCATAAGCGGGGCGTGAGCCCGTCTTGATCTCTTTCACCATTGCTAGAGTCCTGGCGTGAAAGGTGGTCGTTCGCTTCAGCTTCGCGAGCTGCCGAGACGCGCCTGCCATAGCCGCGCCGCCTCGGAAAGCTGGCGATGCACGCGCACAAAGACCTCTTCGTTCCTGCGATAGGGATCGGGGATGTCCACCCCATCACCCGCCTCTCCCGGCAACCAGCGACCGAAGCGCATGGTCTTGCCGGTAGCGAAGGGAAACTGCTCGGCGATCGCCAACCGCTGGCCTTCGCTCATGACCAGCACCAGGTCGGCCTCGCGAACCATACCGGCATCGATCTGGCGCGCCCGGTGGCGGGAGAGATCGAGGCCATCGGCCTCGGCCAGGCGAGCCGCCGCAGGATCGGCAGCATGGCCGACCAGTGCCCCCAGGCCCGCCGATGCGATGCGATGACCGGGCAAGGCCCTCTTCAATAACGCCTCGGCGACCGGGCTACGACAGATGTTGCCGATACACACCACGAGCACTTCCTGAAACATTCTCTTCCCTCTATTCACGGACTCGATCCATCTCACGCCCGGTGCGTGTGGTCTGGTAGAGGCTACTGACGGTGGGCAGCAACTGACGAACAACACGGTTCCACCGCCCCAGCGGGGTAGTCGTCACGTACACCACATCGGTAGGTTGCAGAGTGAACTCGGCGCCCAGCATCAATGCGGCGGCATTACTGGCGTCGAGCTGGTAGACCGTGGCGAGTTTGTCGCTGTCCGAAGCTGCCCGGCGAATGACGAAGATCCCCGAGGCATCGGCGTTGCCCTCGTTGATTCCCCCGGCCTCGGAAAGCGCATCGGTCAAGGTGAGCCGGCTCGCCCCCATAGGCAGGCTCGTGGGTTCGCGCACCTCACCCATGACGTAGACCTTCTGATTACTGTTGTCGGGCACGTGCAGCACATCGCCATCCTGCAACAACATGTCCCGATCGAGACGACCGTTGTTGAGCATTTCATGGAGCGAGAAGCGCATTTCCTCGCCATCCCGCGTCAGCAGCACCTCGTGCCAGTTGGCGTGCTCCGCCAGCCCTCCGGACAAGTTGATGGCATCGAGCACGCTCATCGGCACGTTGCGGATCGGCAGCGGGCCGGGCTCCTGCACGGCACCGGTGACGTTCACCTTCTGCGAGTTGTACTGGGCGACCTGCACCTCGACTTGCGGCATGGCCACATAGGGCTCGAGCCCTCGAGCGATGATTTCACGAACCTCTCGCACCGTGCGCCCTTCCACTGGAATACGACCGATGAAGGGATAGAAGATGGTTCCATCGCTATGCACGGTGTTGCCCGACTCCGCGGCACTACGCTCACCGCCCGCAGGTATGGTCAGCTCCGGATGGCCATAGACGATGATAGTGAGTACATCGCCCTTGCCGATGAAATACTCGTAGCCAGTGACGCCTTCACGCAGGGCGTCGCCGACCCTCTCCATGTCATCGGCCTCGAACCCTTCCTGACCCTGGCTGCGCACGAGCCCGAAAGTAATGGGCTCGATGTCGACCAGGTCGTCGATCGGCGCAGCGTCTGCCTCATAATCGATATGCCCGCCCGGGGCCAAGGCGCACCCTCCTACAGCGATCAGACCAAACAAGAGAAACAATCGCCCCATCCGGAGCCGCAAGAAGTAACGATTCATCGAAATATCACTCGCGTGTCATTATTAACTCGGACCCTGTCGTCTTAAGCAGTCGCTCGTGTCTCTATTATTATTCATTAATGTCGCCAGCGAGTGACACGGAGAGAAACGAACTTACAACATCCACTTCACTTAGATTTCCCACCCTGACACTGCAACTAGGTACTTTCGTTGTCATTTGGCGACACTGACAAAATCAAACTGTCCCCTCATGTCGACACCCATACCCCAAACTCATCCCTAAGAATAATTAATTGTCGATGCTGTTTAATAAGGACACCCCACCTGCCACCAGCCTATCGCCAGGCACGCTACCGCCACGAGGTTAAACGACGATCCCCGAGGCCACGCGCATCACCTTGATCTCAAGGCGAAAAAATCCAGCGGCATGAACCGCGATACGACGTGAACTCAAGGAATTCGATAAGACAGGGCCTTTACATCCATGCAAGGCACCAAGTGAACACGGCCAGAATAATCCTTTTTTTTGCTCGTCACTACCCCCTACCGCATTCTATACATTTTTTTACCCTTATATACAGAAGCACACTTTGAAACAAGATAAGTTTCTTTCCTGACATAAAGAAATAGGTTATCAATTGCCCCACTCAAGCCAACCCCCATGATAATTTAAACATCACGGGGGTAAACTTGCGCAGCCCATCTTTGATTGCCTGCCGACGGCAGGTGGGCCAGGTAGCCATCCGTAGAAAGACAGGTGGATGCACTATCCGGCCACTCGTCCCGCCGGTAGTAACCGGCGCAATAAAGGAGCCATATCGATATGCTTGAAACCATGAAGTTGCGAAGACGCGTCGCCACCCTGGCGGGCGTGACGCTGCTGGGCCTCGCGCCGCTCGCGCTGGCACAGCAGGCCACGCCTCCCCAGGGCACGCCAGGCGCCCCGGGCAATACGGCCGCTACGCCCGCACCAGGCGCAGTGGCCAGCGGCGGGCTTGCCGCGGGTGTAGGCGCCGGTGCCGAGGCCCCGGGGAGTTCCGGGCAAGCACTGGCCGGCGCAGTGAGCCGGGGAGCCGCCGGAATCGGCGTAGCGATTGGCGCCTCCGGCACCGGCACTGGTACTGGAACGGGTACCGCTACCGGGACGCGCTGATGAGACGCGACAAACGGTGCAAACGTGTACCGACACAGGGCCGCCGCAAGGCGGTCCTGCTTCGCTTGCTGCTGTTGGGTAGCCTGGTCACGGGCCTGACGGCCTGTGCCAAAGGGGGTCAGCTGACGCCGATGGGCGCCACGCTAATGGGGGGACGCCAGGGCGAGGACCCGGCAGCACAGGCAAAAGCACTGCCTTACGCGACACTGGTAGCACACCTTCAGGGCAATGAGGCCCTGCTGGTCATGGCGCACCGTACGGGAGAGCGCGGTCGCGATACCTATTGGCAGGCGGGCGACCGTGCCACGTTGCACCTGCGCGATGGCATGCCTGCAAGCACGGCTGGCTTCGAAGCGACTCTGCTGGGACGGTGGCACTCGGCGGAGCCAGGGCCTACCGGACAGTATCGGGTACATGCTCACTGGCGCGATGCAGACGGCCAGGAGTGGCAAGACGAGGCGGTGGCAAGCCTTACCTGCGACGCGGCTCAGCCACTCGAGCTTCCACTGACCCGACTATCGTTGGAGCGCTGCACCGAGCGACTCGACTGGGTGGGCAGTGATACGCACAGCCGCGGGACGTTCTGGCGCGAGCCGGGCAGCGAGCGGATTTGGGGGGGTGACATGGCGCTCTGGCCGCATGGCCCACGCCTGCGCTGGCAGGTGGCGAGGCCTTGGTGGAGCGATGCCGAGGACACCGAGCGCGATGCCGGGCAGTCGAGCCGGCCCGATATCGTGCCATCGTCGTAATAGAAGAGAGCGAGAATGACCCGACGCCCCCCCACCCGTGCCGGCGGCTGGCGCATAGCCTGCCTGAGCACCCTACTGGCCCTGCCCCATCACGGCCACGCCGAGACCTTGCGGCTCTCCGACCTGTGGCTCGCGCAGCAGGCCCTGCCCGAACCAGCCGCCTACAGCTACTTCTTGCTGGAGCGGCAACAACAAGCCGAGCAGCGCCGGGCCAGGCGCCTGCACGAGGAGCTGACGACCCTTATTGACTGGCATGACCTCAGCGGGCGTACCGACCTGGCGCGTGGCTTGGAAGCCTGGCAGGCCACCATAGACGAACTGCAGTCGGCCCCGGCACGCACACCCGCCAGGGCCGATCTCGCCGCCCTGCTCGCCGCACCGCGTCATGATCCGATGCTGGCTTCGCTGGCCGCCGTTGGGCACTGTGACGTTCCCGACTGGGTAGAGCTGTGGCATTTCGGTGGCGTAACGCGTCATCAATGGGCCCCGGAGCTGAGTCTGCGAGATGTGCTCAACAAGCAAGCGGACTCCCAGTGGGCACGCGCCGACGAGGCATGGCTCATTACCCCACAAGGGGCTCCTCGCCGCATTGGGGTCGCCGCGTGGAATGCCAGCGATGCGCCATTGGTTCCCGGCACTCGCATTGCACTCGCCCTCGCCGAACCGGTTCAGGAAGCCGCCTGGGTCAATCGTGCCCTGCCAGGCTTCCTGGCCACCCGCCTGCCCGGCGATACCTGCCATACCATCGCCGTGCCGGAAGCCGCGGGTCAGGTCGATTCAGGAGGGCCAGCCACGTGAAGCGATCAAACCCAAGATCGCCCTGCCTCGCACCATTGACCTTCGCCATTGCCGTGGCCATGGCCACGCCAGCACTCGCCAACCCCGGCCAGCCTCGCCTTGGCACCGGGCAGAGTGACTTCGGCGGCGTAGGACTGATGCAGACGCCTACGGCTCGGATGGCACCGCTTGGAGGGTTCGCCTTTTCGCTGTCACGCACCGCACCATACCGACGCTACGGGCTTTTCTTCCAGCCCACGGAGTGGCTCGAAACCGGCTTTCGCTACGTCGAGGTGGAAAACCGTCGCTATCTGGCTGCCAGCGATGACCGCAACAACCTCGACAAGGGTATTGACCTCAAGGTGAGATTGCGCGAAGAGGATCGCTACTGGCCGCAAATTGCGGTTGGCGCGCGCGATATCGGCGGTACCGGACTTTTCTCGGGTGAGTACCTGGTCGCCAGCAAGCGTTGGCACAGCTTCGATTTCTCCTTGGGTATCGGCTGGGGCTACCTGGGCAATCACGAAGACTTCACCAATCCTATGGCCCAGTTGGACGAGCGCTTTGAGCGACGCACCGGATTCAGCTCGGGAGGAGATGGAGGCGACTTCAACCTAGGCAGTCTGTTCAGCGGCCGCAGTGCCTTGTTCGGCGGGATCGAGTACCAGACACCATGGGATCCGCTGGTGCTTCAGCTCGAACTGGATGGCAACGACTACCAGCATGAGCCGCAGCGTAACGACCAGACGCAGACGTCGCGCGTCAATCTCGGTGCTCGGCTGCGCCTCACCGACGGCATCGAGCTCAAGGCCGGCTGGCAGCGCGGCGACACCGCCATGATCGGTATCACCCTGGCCACCAATCTGGCCAGCATCTCCCAAGCCAAGCGAGATCCAGCCCCCGTCGAACTGACACCACCCCCGACCGAGCACACCCGCGACTGGAACGGACTCAGCCGTGAACTGGACGCCAATGCCGGCATCGGGGTCTATCGCATCCACCAGAACGGAACCAGCGTGACCGTCGAGGGCGAACCCACGCGCTATCGCTCGCTCGCCGAGAGCGAACTGCGTGCCGCGCGTCTGCTACACAACCATCTCGACAGCGACGTGGAAACTTTCCGGTTCCGCTGGCATGAACGTGGGATGGCGCTGCGCGAGAGCGTTCACGACCGTGACACCCTGATCGCTGCAGCGTCATCCAGCGAGAATAGCGTCGCCTATCGTCATGGGCTCTACTCGCATGCCATGCTTCACCCGACACAAGGCGAGGTGCTGCATGAAGCCGCCCCACGCGGCCTCAACTACAGCCTGGAGCCCCAGCTCGAGCAGAACTTTGGCGGCCCCGACGGCTACCTCTACCGGATATCCGCCAACCTAGCCGGCGAGTACCGCCTGGGAGCCCAGCACTGGATCTCGGGCTCTCTCACCTACACGCTGGCCGATAACCTTGGCAAGTATCGCTATATCGGCTCCTCTGACCTGCCTCGCGTGCGTACCCATATCGGCGACTATCTGGCGGAAACCGACATCGGCATCAGCAATCTCCAGTACACGCGTACCGCCCGACTGGGTAACGACTGGTACGCCCTGGGCTACGGCGGGCTGCTCGAGACGATGTTCGCCGGCGCCGGCGCCGAACTGCTCTACCGCCCGTTCAACAGCGACATGGCTCTCGGCCTCGACCTCAATTGGGTCAAGCAGCGTGAATTCGATCAGCGCTTCGAGATGCGCGACTATAGCACCTGGACGGGCCACTTGACCGGCTACTGGCAAACCGACTACGAGGACATGCTGGCCAAGGTCAGTGTCGGTCGCTACCTGGCCGGCGATCTCGGCGTCACTTTCGACGTCTCCCGCGAGTTCGACTCCGGGGTGCGCCTCGGCGGCTGGGCCACGTTCACCGATGCCGGCAGCGATTTCGGCGAAGGCAGCTTCGACAAGGGCATCTACCTATCGCTGCCGCTCGACGCTTTTTTCGTTCACTCCACGCGACAGCGGGCCAATCTCTCCTGGAGTCCGCTCACCCGCGACGGTGGCGCCCGCCTTGCGCGGCGCGAGTCACTCTACGAGCTGACCGAGGAGCGCAGCATGGGCCGCTACTGGCAGGATCAAGCCGAGCTGGTGCGTTGACCGCAGGACTGCCGCTGAAACGACCAGGCCACCGCATGGAAATGCGGTGGCCTGGAAACAAGATAACGGTATAAACGCGATCAGCCGCGATAATAGCCCGGCGCCACGAACGGCATCTTGCTCACGACCATGGGCAGGCGCTTGCCACGGACTTCGGCATAGACCGTGGTGCCGAGATCGGCCTGCTCGACATCGACGTAGCCCATCGCCACAGGCTGCCCCACGCTGGGCCCGAAACCGCCCGAGGTTACTTCACCAATGCGTTGACCGCTCTCGCTGTAGAGTTCGGCTCCCTCACGCACCGGGGCACGCCCTTCCCCCAGCAGGCCAACCCGCTTGCGACGATGATCCCTGGCATCGACCTGATGCAGGATCACATCGGCCCCGGGGAAACCGGCCGAACGTTCGCCGCCGTGGCGACGCGGCTTGCCGATGGCCCAGATCAGTCCGGCTTCCACCGGCGTGGTCTCAGTGTCGATATCGTGGCCATACAGACACAACCCCGCTTCCAGGCGCAAGGAGTCACGCGCACCCAGGCCAATCGCCTCGACTTCCTCTTCCGCCAGCAGGCGGCGCGCCACTGCCTCGGTCTCGCTAGCCGGCACCGAGATCTCGAAGCCGTCCTCGCCGGTATAGCCACTGCGGCTCACCCATACGGACACGCCATCGATCTCGAAGCGGCCGTGCTGCATGAACACCATCTCGCAGGCCTGCGGACAGTACCGGCGCATGACGTCAACGGCCTTGGGTCCCTGCAGGGCCAACAGGCCACGCTCCAGCACCTCGACCCGATGCTCATCGACGAGGCCGGTCTCGAGCAGTGCCACGTCCTGCTCCTTGCACGCGGCATTGACCACCAGGTAGAGCACTCCATCGCCAGGGTTGGCCACCATCAGGTCGTCGAGAATGCCACCCTCGTGACCGGTGAACAGTGCATAGCGCTGCATGCCTTCGGGCAGGCCCACGATGTCGGCACACACCAGCGTCTCGAGCGCCTCGGCAGGACGCGGACCGTGCAACAGGATCTGCCCCATGTGAGAGACATCGAACAGGCCACAGGCGGCACGGGTATGTTCGTGCTCCTTTTTGACCCCAAGCGGGTACTGCACCGGCATCTCATAGCCGGCAAAGGGGACCATCTTGCCTCCCAGCTCGAGATGCAGGTCGTGCAGGGGGGTACGCTTGAGTTGGCTCATGGGGTTTCCTCATGACGTGATGGGAGGCGAGAGACCAGCCACGGAGGGAGAGGCACACCAGGGTGCCTCTCCATCGTCGCGGCAGTCGTTCAGTGCTTGTCGTGGTCCAGATCCTCGCCCGGCAGCACGGTCTCGCCGTTGAAATAGTCGCGCGTCACCTTGAATACCACGGGCGACAGCAAGGCCAGCGCGATCAGGTTGGGAATTGCCATCATGGCGTTGAAGGTGTCGGCCATCAGCCAGATGAAGCCGAGCTGGGCCATGGCGCCAAGCGGGATCGCCAGCACGAACAGCACCCGGTAGAGCATGATCGAGCGCGTACCGAACAGGAACTGGAAACACTTCTCACCGTAGAACGACCAGCCCAGGATGGTGGTGAAGGCGAAAACCGCCAGCGCCAGCGACACGATCTGGTTGCCCCAGCCCGGCAAGGCCGCATCGAAGGAGAGCGCGGTCAGCGAAGCCCCCTGCTCGCCGTCGATCCATACCGTGGAGGTCAGGATGACCAGTGCGGTGATGGTGCAGACGATGATGGTATCGATGAAGGTGCCGAGCATGGCGATCAAGCCCTGGCGAACAGGGTTACGGGTCTTGGCCGCCGCGTGGGCGATGGGCGCGCTGCCCAGGCCCGCCTCGTTGGAGAAGATACCGCGCGCCACGCCGAAGCGGATCGCTGCCATCACCGCCGCGCCGGCGAAGCCACCCGCCGCCGCCACCGGATTGAAGGCGTAGTAGAAGATCAGACCGAAGGCTTCGCCGATCTGGCCTGCATTGACGATGAGCACCAGCAGGCCCGCCACCACGTAGGCGATACCCATGATCGGAACCAGCTTGCCCGCAACCTTGGCGATGCGCTTGATACCGCCGAGGATGACGGCACCCGCCAGGACCATGATGACCACGCCGGTCATCCAGGGAGGAATGCCGAAGGTGGAGTCGAGGGCGTCGGCCACGGAGTTCGATTGCACGGTGTTGCCGATACCGAAGGCAGCCACGGCGCCGAAGAAAGCGAAGGCGCCGCCCAGCCACAGCCACTTCCTGCCCAGACCGTTCTTTATGTAGAACATCGGGCCGCCGACGTGGTAGCCAGTGCTGTCGGTCTCGCGGAAACGCACCGCGAGCACTGCCTCGGAGAATTTCGTCGCCATGCCGACGAGCGCAGTGATCCACATCCAGAACACCGCACCGGGTCCGCCCAGGGCGATCGCCGTTGCCACGCCGGCGATGTTGCCGGTACCGATGGTGGCCGACAGGGCCGTCATCAGCGCGTTGAACGGAGAGATTTCACCCTCGTCGCCCGCCTTCTTCGCCTCGCCGGGCGCCGGCTTGGCATCACGCCCTTGCCACATCAGCTTGAAACCGGTGCCCAGCTTGCGGATAGGCATGAGCTTCAAGCCGATCTGCAGATATAGCCCCACCCCCAATAGCAGGATGAGCATCAACGGCCCCCAAACCACGCCGTTGATGGCGCTGAATATCGCTGTCAATGTTTCCACGAACGTATCCCTCTGTTGTTTAGACTGTTTTTAAGGCAATTTCCGAAGATCCCCACTATCGGACGGCGCTACCATAGCGGAAAGTACCGCAATCGTTCCACCAGGTCACAAAGCCTGCTGCCAGTCGTTCGTCTTGTCTCGGCTGCGCAAGCTTAGCGCGTGTTTCGTATCGGAAACAAATATCGTATGACCGTATGACTTACATTTTGGCGACACGCACAAGCCTGGCCTGGCTCCCGAGCAACACGTTTCACAGCGTAGTGAGCCTCTCCTGCCATGTCGAATCCCAGCGCTGCACAGCGGAGAGCTTACTCTTGCGCATCTTGCACTGGACGCCTGCCACCCTAGACGCCACGCTATCGATGCGGCACTTCTAGCGCATTACCCCAGGGCTCGCCAAACGGCGTCAATGGCGTTAGCATTCGTCGCACAGACAGAAACCTTTTTCGTATAGGAAAAATATCATGAGCTCGATCCCTGCCAACCTGCGCTACAACGACAGTCACGAGTGGGTGCTCGACAATGGCGACGGCACCGTCACCATCGGCATTACCGATCATGCCCAGGAAGCCCTTGGCGACGTCGTGTTCGTCGAACTTCCCGAGGTGGGGCGCACCCTCGCGAAAGGAGAAGAGTTCGGCGTGATCGAATCGGTCAAGGCTGCCTCCGACCTCTATGCCCCGCTGGCCGGTGAGATCGTCGAGGTCAACGAAGCCCTCGAAGATGCCCCCGAGACGGTCAATGAAGCGCCCTATGAGGGCGGCTGGATCATGAAGGTTCGCGTCGAGGATGCAGCTGCCGTCGAAGCACTGCTGGATGCCGAGGCGTACCAGGCCGTGGTCGACAGCGACGCCTGACCGGCTCCTCCGAGCGCTGCAGCGATGCTCCCGTCCCGGCGACCGGGCATTTCGAATCGCCGGGCACATCCCCACAACGTACAGGGTTATCCATGGTTAACGACAACCGCCGCCTGGCCGAACTGGCCGATCATGACGCCTTCATCCGTCGCCACAATGGCCCCGGAGCCGAAGATGTAGCCGCCATGCTGGCGGCGCTGGACATGGACAGCCTCGATACACTGGTCGAACGTACCGTACCCGCAGACATCCGCCTGAATCGCGAGCTGGATCTCGATCCGCCACGCAGCGAAGCCGAGGCGCTCGACTATCTCAAGCGCCTGGCGCGCCAGAACAAGGTGTTCAAGACCTACATCGGCCAGGGCTACTACAACACCCATGTGCCCGCCGTAATCCAGCGCAACGTGCTGGAGAATCCTGGCTGGTACACCGCCTACACGCCCTACCAGCCGGAAATCGCCCAGGGCCGCCTGGAAGGCCTGCTCAACTTCCAGCAGATGGTGATGGATCTCACCGGCATGGAGCTAGCCAACGCCTCGCTGCTCGACGAGGCCACCGCCGCCGCCGAGGCCATGGCGCTGTGCCAGCGCGCCAACAAGAAATCGAAGAGCAACGCCTTCTTCGTTGCCGACGACGTGCTGCCGCAGACGCTGGACGTGGTGCGTACGCGCGCCCACTACTTCGGCTTCGAACTGATCGTCGGCCCCGCCGAAAACCTGGCCGAGCACGACGTGTTCGGCGCCCTGCTGCAGTACCCCGGCGAAAGCGGCCGCGTCCACGACCTCGCCCCGCTGCTCGCCGCCGCGCGCGAGAAGAACGTGATGACCTGCGTGGCCGCCGACATCATGAGCCTGGTACTGCTCAAGGAACCGGGCGCACTGGGCGCCGACATCGTGGTCGGCAACAGCCAGCGCTTCGGCGTACCGATGGGCTACGGCGGCCCGCATGCCGCCTACTTCGCCACCACCGACAAGCTCAAGCGCTCGATCCCGGGTCGCATCATCGGCGTATCCAAGGATGCCCGCGGCAACACCGCCCTGCGCATGGCCATGCAGACCCGCGAGCAGCACATCCGTCGCGAGAAGGCCACGTCCAACATCTGTACCGCCCAGGCGCTACTGGCCAACATCGCCGGCTTCTACGCCGTCTATCACGGGGCCGAAGGCCTCACTACCATCGCCACGCGCATCCACCGCCTGACCACTATCCTGGCCGAAGGGCTGAAGGCCAAAGGGGTGGCGCTGGGGCACGACAGCTGGTTCGATACCCTGCGCCTGAGCGGCGTTGATGCCGGCAAGATTCACGGCCGCGCCCTGACCCACGAAATCAACCTGCGCTATTTCGACAACGGCGACATCGGCGTCAGTCTGGACGAGACCACCACCGCCCACGATCTCGACACGCTGTTCGACGTGCTGCTCGATGAGGAGCATGGCCTCTCCGTCACGGCCCTGGACGAACAGGTGGCCAGCCAAGGCATCAGCGGGATTCCCGCCGCCAGTCGTCGCCAGAGCGAGTTCCTGACGCACCCGACCTTCCAGCGCTACCGCAGCGAGACCGAGATGCTGCGCTACCTCAAGCGCCTGGAGAACAAGGATCTTTCGCTCACCCATGCGATGATCCCGCTGGGCTCGTGCACCATGAAGCTCAACGCCACCAGCGAGATGATTCCCATCACCTGGCCAGAGTTCGGCCAGCTGCACCCCTTCGTACCGCGGGATCAGGCAGTCGGCTACAAGCAGATGATCGACGAGCTGGCGGCCTTCCTGGTCGAGATCACCGGCTACGACCACATCTCGATGCAGCCCAACTCCGGCGCCCAAGGGGAATACGCCGGCCTGGTGGCCATTCGCCGCTATCAGGCCGCCCAGGGCGAGGGACACCGCGACGTATGCCTGATCCCCAGCTCCGCCCACGGCACCAACCCCGCCTCCGCCGCCATGGCGCAGATGAAAGTAGTGGTGGTCGAGTGCGACGAGATGGGCAACATCGATCTCGACGACCTGCGTGCCAAGGCCGAGCAGCACGGCGACGCCCTGTCGGCAATCATGCTCACCTACCCCTCGACCCACGGCGTGTTCGAGGAGGGGGTACGTGAGGCCTGCGCCATCGTCCATCGCCACGGTGGCCAGGTCTACATCGACGGCGCCAACATGAATGCCCAGGTCGGCCTCTCCCGCCCCGGCGACTTCGGCGGCGACGTCAGCCACCTCAACCTGCACAAGACGTTCTGCATCCCGCATGGTGGCGGTGGCCCGGGCATGGGCCCGATCGGAGTCAAGGCGCACCTGGCGCCCTACGTCTCCAATCACGTGGTGACGCCGATTCCGGGCGTCAAGGAGCATTGCGGCGCGGTCTCGGCGGCGGCCTACGGCAGCGCCTCGATCCTGCCGATCTCCTGGGCCTACATCAAGATGATGGGCGCACGCGGCCTGCGCCAGGCAACCGAGCTGGCCATCCTCAACGCCAACTACGTCGCCAAGCGCCTCGAGCGGCACTACCCGGTACTCTATCGCGGCGTCAACGGTACCGTGGCCCACGAGTGCATTATCGACATCCGCCCGCTCAAGGCGGCCTCGGGTATTAGCGAAGAAGACATCGCCAAGCGCCTGATGGACTACGGCTTCCATGCGCCGACCATGTCTTTCCCGGTGCCCGGCACGCTGATGGTGGAGCCCACCGAATCGGAGTCGCGCTACGAGATCGACCGCTTCTGCGACGCCATGATCGCCATTCGCGAGGAGATCGCTCGGGTAGAGCGCGGCGAGTGGCCGGCCGACGACAACCCGCTGGTGAACGCACCGCATACCATGGCCGACCTGATGGACTCAACCTGGGAGCGACCCTACTCCCGCGAGGTCGGTGCTTTCCCCGCGGAAGCGGTCAAGGCGGCCAAGTACTGGCCAGCAGTCAATCGCGTCGACAACGTCTTCGGCGACCGCCAGCTGATCTGCTCCTGCCCCAGCATCGACGAGTACCGCGACTGACGCGTCGCTGACTGAAGCAGCAAAGCGAAACGGCCCGCCGAGCGATCGGCGGGCCGTTTGCCTTGTGTCTGCCTGCCCTACAGCGGCGAAGTGACTTCCCCGTAGCCGAAACGCTCACGCATGCGCTGCTCGCGGAATCCCTCCAGCAAGCGCGCATATCGGCGCGGTATCTTGGCGCCTGAGCGAGTGACCAGATGCAGCGCCTCATGCTCCGTTACCGGCAAATCGAGCTCCTTGACCTGGCGTTGCCAAGGCGAGGTCTCCAGCACCAGCCGCGACACTACGGTAAAGCCAAGGCCACGGGCTACCGCATCCATCACCATGCTCACCTCGTTGGTGAAGCCCTGACGGCGAAACTGGCTCATGGAGCGAAATTCGTCGGGAAAGTTGCTGCGCAATAGCGCCCCGGCATGGTTGATGCCGTCGGAATAGTTGAGAAAGCCGATACCCATCAGCTCGGTAAGAGAAGTACCGGCGAAATCGGCGGGCACCACCAGGCACAGCGGCTCCTGATGCCACAGCCGGCAATCCAGCTCGGGGTGCCGAATCGGCTCGGTGACGATCCCCAGGTCGTAGCGCCCCGCCAGCACGTCCGAGACGATCTCGTGGCTGAAGGCGAAACTGTAGTTGACCGTCAGCCCCGGCGACATTTGTTGCTGCCCGAGAATGTAGGGGTAGAACATCAGACCCACACTGCCGGGGGAGGCAATGCGGCATTCTCCGGTATCGAGCGCATCGTCATCCAGTGAATGGCGGAACTGCTCGTGCTCGGCGAACAGGCGCAGACCGTAGTCATAGGCCCGCCGCCCCGCCTCGGTGAGCGTGAAGCGCCGCCCCTGGCGCTCCAGCAGCGGCTTGTCGAGGTACTGCTCGAGCTTGCGCACATGCTGGCTGACGCCAGGTTGCGTCATGTCGAGATGGCGTGCGGTGCGCGTGAAGCTGCCGGTTTCGACCAGGGTAATGAAGGTACGGAAATACTGGGCATTGAACATGGCGCATCGCTTGCTAGTGCGGTCGGGGCGCGACCGGATGCTGCCATCCTACCACCGCGAGCCAGGCGGCGCAGCGCTGCGCCCTTCTGGCCAGCGTGGTAGCATCGACTTACGTCTCGATGATCTCAAATCGATGAATATTGCATGACCCCCTGTCCACCTCCATGCGACAGGGACGCAAGCCGACACCACAAGGATCGTTTCATGCCCGATACCATCTCCGCCACCATCTCGCCCCTGCGAAGCCTGGAAGTGCTCTCGCAGCACGAGGTCAACCGCTTACGCGATACCTCCAAGGCCGGCCTGCACGACCTGCTGCGGCGCTGTTCGCTAGCCGTACTCAGCTCAGGCAGCATGACCGACGACAGCCTGGTGCTGATGGAGACCTACCACGACTTCGATATCGAAGTGATCCAGCAGGATCGAGGCATCCGACTCAAGGTCACCAATGCACCGGCCGAGGCCTTCGTCGACGGCAAGATGATCCGCGGCATCCGCGAGCATCTGTCCTCGGTGCTGCGCGACATCATCTACGTCTATAACGAGATCCAGCATCACCAGCGCTTCGACCTGACCACGGGTGAAGGCACCACCAATGCCGTGTTCCACATCCTGCGCAAGGCCGGCACGCTGAAGCCCGGCCGCGACCCCGGCATCGTGGTGTGCTGGGGCGGCCACTCGATCACTCGCGAGGAGTACGACTACACCAAGGACGTCGGCTACCATCTTGGCCTACGCGAGCTGGACATCTGCACCGGCTGCGGCCCTGGCGCCATGAAAGGACCGATGAAGGGGGCCAACCTGGCGCATGCCAAGCAGCGCATCGGCGATGGTCGTTATCTGGGCATTTCCGAGCCTGGCATCATCGCCGCCGAAGCGCCCAATCCGCTGGTCAACGAACTGGTGGTCATGCCCGACATCGAAAAACGCCTCGAGGCCTTCGTACGCCTTGGGCATGGCATCGTGGTTTTCCCCGGCGGGGTCGGCACGGCCGAGGAGATTCTCTATCTGCTGGGGATCCTGCTCCACCCGGACAACCACGACATGAAGCTGCCGGTCATCTTCACCGGCCCCGCCAATTCGGCCGAATACTTTCAGCGTATCGATGAATTCCTGGTCTATACCCTGGGTGAAGCGGTACGCAGCAAGTACCGCATCATCGTCGACGACCCCGTCGAGGTCGCTCGCACCATGCGCCAGGGCATCGACAGCGTCACCGAATTCCGGCGTGCCCACCAGGACGCCTTCCATTTCAATTGGCGGCTCACCGTTGCACGCGATTTTCAGGACACCTTCGAACCGACGCATACCGCGATGGCCGGCCTCGCACTGCATCGCAACCAACCGGTGCACGAACTGGCGGCCAACCTGCGTCGCGCGTTCTCAGGCATCGTGGCAGGAAATGTAAAGGAGCACGGATTGCGCGCGATCGAAGCCCACGGACCCTTTCAGTTGCACGCCGAGTCCGAGCTAATGCGGCGCCTGGATGAGCTGCTCGGCTCCTTCGTCGCCCAGGGCCGCATGAAGCTCCCGGGACAGGAGTACGTGCCCTGCTATCGACTGGTGTGATCGGGAGGAAAAGAGTAGCGGCATAATGGCTGGGCGCAACCGCACCCGGCCATTTTCCCTCAACCCTGCGGGCTGATGGGTCGTCCCCAGAGCCACAGAGCATGCAGCAGCAGCCCCAGGGTGGCGCCATGAGCGATCAACAGCTGCCAGCTCATCCAGTCGGTGAGCAGCGCATGCCAGAGACCCATCAGTGCCAGCCCAGCCACCAGCGACAGTGCCAGCCGCCTGCCCAGCCGTGGCAGCCGGGAACGCTCGTCTGCGCCCAGCATGCGCCAGTTCAGCATTGCCACCACCGCCACCACGCCAATGGCGATTACGATCAGAGTAAGGCGATTGTCGTGACCGCCAGCGAGATAGCGCGGCACGGTGGCCAGCATCAGGATCAGCAGGCCCGTCAACAGGCTCAACCGCTCGGCGGTTGGCGAAGCGTTCATCTCAGGCCACCTTGAGCTGCTGGGTCTCGATCCATTCCTCGGCCCATGGCAGCGCAGCATCGTCGGCCATGAAGGTTTCCATGGCATCGACCTCCAGCCGCTCCCCCAGGCGAGTGGCGCCCAGCCCCTCGAGCATTTCGTCGAGGCGGCGACCGGCTCCGCAAAAGGTATCGCCATAAGAGCTGTCGCCCAAGGCGATCACACCGTAGCGCAGTCCCACCAGCGATGGGCTGTGCTCATCCAGCCCACGGGCGAAGGGCACGAAGTTGCCGGGAAAGTCGCCGCTACCGGTGGTGGAAACACAGAACAGCGCCAGATCGGGCTGCTCTTCCGTCAAGTCTTCCAGCGTGGGCTGTTCGAGAATGGCGGTTTCATAGCCGGCCGCCTCGAACAGCGGCGCGACCTGTTCGGCGACGTCGAGCGCGCCGCCGTACATGGTTCCTACGAAGATCTTAAGCATTGGCATGTCGAGGGTTAACCTGAATTCATTCGACGCGATGGTACCATGCGCCTGTCGGATGTCGCAGTTCGGCTTTGGCCACGACCCTTGGTGACGAGGTGCCGCATGCAGCGGACATCATGCCCGAGTATAATGGTCGGCCTTTCTTGCAAGGAGGCGACATGCTGCAGACGCAGACGTTCGAAGCCTGGATCACCCCACTGCTCATCGGTGGCCTGATCCTTTTCATGTGCTTCATCATCTGGGACCTGGCCAAGAAATCCCAGGCCGGACGCTTCGGCACCCTCATGCTCTTCGTGGTGCTCGGAGCGGGCATGATGGGCTACATCCTCAAGGTGGTGATCACCTGGCTGATGGAGAATGGCGGGGGCGTGTAGCGTGCCGGATGCCACCACGGGGGTGGCATCCTGTCACAGCATCAGCTGGGGGACGAACCTTCGTAGCGTTCCACCTGGCTCTTGAGTTTCTGCCCAGGGCGGAACGTTACCACGCGACGTGCCGAGATGGGGATCTCCTCGCCGGTCTTCGGGTTGCGACCGGGGCGCTCACGCTTGTCGCGCAAATCGAAGTTGCCGAATCCTGACAGCTTCACTTGCTCGTTCTCGCGCAGGCACGCCCGGATCTCCTCGAAGAAAGCCTCTACCATGGCCTTGGCTTCACGCTTGGTCAGCCCAAGCTCGGCGTGCAGGTGTTCGGCCAGTTCCGCCTTGGTCAACGCTCCCATGTCACCTCCTCAGAATGGCGGTCCAGCCCGCCGCCTTGACGACACCCCATCGAACCTACGCTCATCCGCGCAGCTCGGCCCCCAGGTGCTGATGTGATTCGGCGACGATGGCATCGACCAACTGATTGATTTCATCGTCATTCAGCGTGCGCGAAGGATGCTGCCAGGTCAAGCCCAAGGCTACACTCTTGCTTCCTTCGGGCACGCCCTTGCCCAGGTACACGTCGAACAGGTTCAGTTCCTGGAGCCACTCCCCCGCCTGGTGACGAACGCAATCCAGCAACGCCTGCACGGGACACTCCTCCGCCATCAGGAAAGCCAGGTCCCGACGCACCTCCGGATAGCGCGACAATGGCTCGAACCCGGGCAGGACCCCATGGGTCAGCGCGTCCTGGCGCACCTCGAACAGGAACACGTCGGCCTTGAGGCCCAGTTCGGCCTTGACGCCCGGATGCAGCGCCCCGATCCAGCCGACCGGCTCGCCACGGTGAATAATCCGCGCGCTCTGGCCCGGATGCAGTGCCGGATGCTCACCGGGCTCGAAGCGCCAGGCGTTCTCTTCTCCACCGAGCGCGATCAGGCTCTCGAGATCCCCCTTGAGATCGAAGAAGTCGACCTTCTCGCGGCCACCGGCCCAGCCTTCCGGAAAGCGTTCACCACAGGCCAGGGCGCCGACCATGGGCGTCTGCTCCAGCTCGTCCAGCTCGCCGCGGAATACCAGCCCGGTCTCGAACAGACGCACGCGGGTCTGCTGTCGGTTGAGGTTATACTCGAGCGCCCTTACCAGCCCCGGGAACAGGCTCGCCCGCATTACCGCGAGATCGCTGGAGATGGGGTTGGCCAGCCGCGGCGATACCGCCTCGGGCAGCAGGGCCTGCTGGAGTTCAGGCGCCACGAAGCTGTAGGTGATCGCCTCTTGATATCCACGCGCCACCATCTGTCGACGTAGCCTGGCCAGCGGCGTGCGCGCCTCGTTATCAGGACGCAGCGCCAACCGCGCCGCCGGACGCCGCACCGGCAGACGGTTGTAGCCATGAATGCGCGCCACCTCCTCGATCAGATCCTCCTCGATGGCAATGTCGAAGCGCCAGCTCGGCACGCTGGCTCGCCAACCGCTCTCGATGGCACGGACCTGCATGCCCAGCCGCTCGAGTATGTCCTGCACTTCTTCGCCAGGCAGCGCCTTGCATAGCGCCTGCTCGAGCCGCGCAGCACGCAGGGTCACCTCACGCTTGGTGGGCAGGTTGGCTTCGCTCGCCACCTCTACGAGCGGCCCCGGCTCACCGCCGGTGATCGCCAGCAGCAGCGCCGTGGCACGCTCCACGGCTTCCTGCGTGAGCTGAGGGTCGACGCCGCGTTCGAAGCGGTGCGACGCATCGGTGTGCAGCCCGTAGGAGCGCGCCTGGCCTGCCACCGCCAGCGGCGAGAAGAAGGCGGACTCGAGGAAAATATCCTGCGTCGCCGGTCCCACTCCGGAATGCTCGCCGCCCATCACCCCAGCGATCGCCAGCGGGCCGCGCTCGTCGGCGATCACCAGCGTGGACGCTTCCAGAGCAATCTCCTGACCATCGAGCAGGATCAGCCGTTCGCCCTGGCGCGCCAGCCGCACCACTACCGCACCGTGCAGATTGTCGCGGTCGAAGGCATGCAGCGGCTGGCCGAGCTCGAGCATCACGTAGTTGGTCACGTCGACCACCGGGTCGATCGAGCGGATGCCGCTGCGCCGCAGCCGCTCGACCATCCATAGTGGTGTGGCAGCGGTGACGTCGACCCCCTTGATCAGCCGCCCAATATAACGGGGGCAGCGCTCGGCATCCTCGACGTGCACGGGGAACGTCTCATCATGACGAGGGGCGACCGGCTCGATAACGGGGGGCGTGACCGGCAGGCGGTTGAGCACGCCGACCTCCCGCGCCAGCCCCTTGAGGCTCAGGCAGTCGCCACGATTGGGCGTCAGGTCGACCTCGACGGTATGATCATCGAGCCCCATCCAGGCGCGGAAGTCCTCGCCGGCTGGAGCATCGGCGGGCAGCACCAGGATGCCCCCGGAGGTTTCCTCGGCCAGGCCAAGCTCGGAAGCCGAGCAGATCATGCCGCGCGATTCGACGCCACGCAGCTTGGCTTGCTTGATCTTGAAATCGCCTGGCAGCACGGCGCCCACACGGGCAAAGGGTACCTTCTGCCCTACCGCCACGTTGGCAGCGCCGCATACGACCTGCACCGTCTCGCCGCTGCCGTCTACCACCTGGCAGACGTTGAGCTTGTCGGCATCGGGATGCTGCCGCTTGTCCACGACCTCAGCTACCACCACGCCGCTGAAGACCGATGCCACGGGTTCGATGGCATCGACTTCCAGACCGGCCATGGTGATCTGGTCGGCCAATTCTTGTACGCCCAGCTGCGGCGATACCCATTCACGCAGCCACTGTTCGGAAAATTTCATGACAAATCCTGTGTTCTGCAGCGGTCGGTCAAGCGAATTGGCGCAGGAAGCGCAGATCGTTGTCGAAGAACATGCGCAGGTCGTTGACTCCGTAGCGCAGCATGGCCAGACGCTCGGCGCCCATGCCGAAGGCGAAGCCCTTGTAGCGCTCCGAGTCGATGCCGGAGTGGCGGAAAACCTCAGGATGCACCATGCCGCAGCCCATCACCTCGAGCCAGCCGCTATGCGAACAGACCCGACAACCCTCGCCCGAGCACATCACGCACTGAATATCGACCTCGGCAGAGGGTTCGGTGAAGGGAAAATAGGAGGGGCGAAAACGCACCGAAAGATCGTCACGCTCGAAGAAGGCGTGGAGGAAGTCCTCGATGGTGCCCTTGAGGTCAGCGAAGCTGACGTCCTCGTCGACCAGCAGACCCTCGACCTGGTGGAACATCGGTGTATGGGTCAGGTCGGAGTCGCTGCGATAGACCCGCCCGGGGCAGACGATGCGGATCGGCGGCGCCTGCTCCTTCATGGTGCGCACCTGCACCGGCGAGGTGTGAGTGCGCAGCAGCCGCGTGGCATCGAAATAGAAGGTGTCGGCCATGCCCCGTGCCGGGTGGTGGGCCGGAATGTTGAGGGCCTCGAAGTTGTGGTAGTCGTCCTCGACCTCGGGGCCGACCGCCACATCATAGCCGATGCGGCTGAACAACCCCTCGATGCGCTCCAGCGTCAACGTGACCGGATGCAGGCCACCGCTGGCCTGGCCACGCCCCGGCAGGGTCACGTCGATACGCTCCTCTGCCAGCTGAGCCTCCAGCGCAGCCTTCGACAACGCCTGCCGGCGGGCGTCGAGCTCCTCGGACAGGGCCTGCTTGGCCTGGTTGATACGCTCACCAGCCGCGGGCCGCTCCTCCGCCGGCAGCTTGCCCAACCCCTTGAGCTGGGCGGTGATCTCGCCTTTCTTGCCGAGGTAGCGCACGCGCAGCTCATCGAGCGCCGCGATGCTCTCGGCGGCCTGGATGGCCTGACGGGCCTCGGTGACCAATGACGGTAGATGGTCCATCCGCTGAGCTCCGAAATCGTTGATTCTACTATTAACGCGTCAGTGGCGAGTGGCAAAGGAATCGCCGCAAGCGATTCTTGACGTCGCGCCAGCGACGGTCCACAGGGTGGCCGCCAGGCAGGCTGACCACAAAAAACAGGGGAAGAGCGGCTGCTCTTCCCCTGCGACGGTCTGGCATCGTGACGGACCGGCCTGGGCCGGCCCGACGCCATTGGCCGATGTCACTTACTGGGCAGCCTTGGCCTTCTCGACGATGGCAGCAAAAGCAGCCTTCTCGTGAACGGCCAGATCGGCCAGCACCTTGCGATCGATCTCGATGCCAGCCTTCTTCAGACCACCGACGAAGCGGCTGTAAGACATGCCGTGCTGGCGAGCGCCGGCATTGATACGCTGGATCCACAGGGCGCGGAACTGGCGCTTGCGCTGACGGCGGTCGCGATAGGCATACTGACCGGCCTTGATGACAGCCTGCTTGGCCACGCGGAAGACGCGTGAACGGGCACCGTAGTAGCCCTTGGCCAGCTTGAGAACTTTCTTGTGACGACGGCGAGCGACGACACCACGCTTGACACGAGTCATGGCTTTCTCCTGACGTTAAAGTGGGGCAACCAAAGGCTTACAGATTCGGCAGCATGCGCTGAATCAGGGCCTTGTCGGCGTCGTGGATCTGCTTCATACCGCGCAGCTGACGCTTCCGCTTGGTCGACTTCTTGGTCAGGATATGGCTACGGAACGACTGCTTGTGCTTGAAGCCGTTGGCCGTCTTCTTGAAGCGCTTGGCAGCGCCGCTGTTGCTCTTGATTTTCGGCATGAGACTAACTCCGCTCGAGATTTTTCAGAAAATCCGGGGCCGCTGCCCAGCGCTTGCCGGGCAGCCGTTTGACTGGCCTTCGGATCACTTCTTCTTGGGGGCAATGATCATGATCATCTGGCGCCCTTCCATCTTGGGGAAGGCCTCCACGGTCCCGATCTCCTCGAGATCCGCGGCGATCCGCTCCATCAGCTTGCGGCCAATGTCCTGGTGCGCCATCTCACGGCCGCGAAAACGCAGCGTGACCTTGCCCTTGTCGCCACCTTCGAGGAAGCGAATCAGGTTACGAAGCTTGACCTGATAGTCGCCCTCGTCGGTGCCAGGCCGGAATTTGACTTCCTTGACCTGAATCTGCTTCGTCTTCTTCTTCTGAGCTGACTTCTGCTTCTTCTGCTCGAAGACGAACTTGCCGTAATCCATGATCTTGCAGACGATCGGATCGGCATTGGAAATCTGGACGAGGTCTAGACCGGCCGCTTCGGCACGCTCGAGCGCTTCGCTGGTGGGCACTACGCCCAGCTGCTCGCCGTCGCTGTCGATCAGGCGCACCTGATCCTCGGTAATCCGCTCGTTCATTGGGGGGCGCTTGTCCTGAGGACGTCCGCGCTGGCTGCTTCGCTTGATCGTTCCGTCTCCGTTCCGGTAATTGACGATGTCGTTACCAACCTGTCTTTACCAACCTGTGCTCACCAACCTTCTTCCCGTACCCGCCCGATGAAGGCGTCGACGGTCATGGTGCCCAGGTCTTCGCCGGTGCGCGTACGCACGGCAACCGAGTCGGCTTCGACTTCCTTATCTCCTACCACCAGGAGATAGGGAACCTTCTGCAACGTATGTTCGCGGATTTTAAAGCCGATCTTCTCGTTCCTCAAGTCCGCCTTGACTCGCAGACCAATTTTCTGCAAGCGCCGCTCGAGTTCGACGGCATAATCGCGCTGAGCGTCGGTGATGTTCATCACCACGACCTGCTCCGGAGACAGCCACAGCGGCATGGCCCCCGCATAGTGCTCGATCAGAATGCCGATGAAGCGCTCCATCGACCCAACGATGGCACGGTGGAGCATCACCGGGGGCTTACGGTCCCCCTCCTCGGTCACGTACTGGGCCCCCAGGCGAGTCGGCATCATGAAATCGACCTGCATGGTGCCCACTTGCCACTCGCGGCCGAGGCAATCCTTCATGTGGTACTCGATCTTGGGCCCGTAGAAGGCGCCCTCTCCCGGCAACTCTTCCCACTCCACCTCACAGGCCGACAGCGCCCCGCGCAGTGCGGCTTCGGCGCGATCCCAGACGTCGTCGTCGCCCAGCCGCTTGTCGGGCCTCAGGGCGATCTTTACCGCAATGTCCTCGAAACCGAAGTCGCGATAGACCTTCAGGGCCTGGCGATGAAACGCCGTCACCTCGGGTTCGATCTGCGCTTCGGTACAGAAGACATGGCCGTCGTCCTGGGTAAAGGCGCGGACGCGCATGATGCCATGCAGCGCCCCCGACGGCTCGTTGCGATGGCAGCCACCGAACTCACCATAGCGCACCGGCAGCTCTCGATAGCTGCGCAGTCCCGAATTGAAGACCTGCACGTGGCCGGGACAGTTCATCGGCTTGAGCGCGTACTCGCGCTTCTCCGACTCGGTGAAGAACATGTTCTCGGCGTAGTTATCCCAGTGACCCGACTTCTTCCACAGCGAGACGTCCATGATCTGCGGACAGCGGATTTCCTGATAGCCGCCCTCGCGATAGACGTTGCGCATGTATTGCTCGACGACCTGCCACAGCCTCCAGCCCTTGGGGTGCCAGAAGACCATGCCCGGTGCCTCTTCCTGCATATGGAAGTAGTCGAGCTTGCGTGCCAGCTTGCGGTGGTCGCGCTTCTCGGCCTCCTCGAGGCGCTGCAGATAAGCCTTGAGCTGCTTCTTGTCACCCCAGGCGGTACCGTAGATACGGGTCAGCATCGGCTTACTGGCATCGCCGCGCCAATAGGCGCCGGCCAGCTTGGTCAGCTTGAAGGCCTTCAGGTGCCGCGTATTGGGCACGTGAGGCCCCCGGCACATGTCGGTGTATTCCTTGTGGTAGTAGAGCCGGATCGTCTCGCCTTCCGGTATGTCGCGGACGATCTCCTGCTTGTAGGGCTCATCACGATGCAGGAAGGTCAGCATCGCCTGGTCGCGATCGACGTATTCGCGCACGACATCGTACTCGCTGTCGATCAGCGTCTTCATGCGCTCTTCGATGGCGGCGAGATCGTCCGGGGTCACCGAGCGGCCGAAGTCGATGTCGTAGTAGAAGCCGTCCTCGATGACCGGGCCGATGGCCATCTTGGCCTCGGGATAGAGCTGCTTGACGGCATGCCCGATCAGGTGGGCGCACGAGTGACGTATGACCTCGAGCCCCTCGGGGTCGCGGGCGGTGATGATCGCCACCTCGGCATCATGCTCGATGAGGTCGGCGGCATCGACCAGCACGCCGTCGATCTTGCCGGCCACGCAGGCCTTGGCCAGACCCGGCCCGATGGACTCGGCGAGCTGCATCACGCTAAGGGGTTCGTCGAAGGTTCTCTGGCTGCCGTCCGGCAGGGTCACGATGGGCATCAAAGCATCCTTTGCGCAGTGGTGATCCATACCAGGGATCACATGTCGCGGTTGATAGCGGTACGAAAAGCGTGTCAGCCAGCGAGGCATACAGCCCACCCATTACTCTGGGCGATACGGGTGCCGTACCAGACGGCCCCGCCGTACGTCGCGGCAGCCGACAAGACTAACAGAGTCTAGCCCCGCTGCGCCACGGCCTGTGCCGATTCACCGGGTAAAGAAACGACAGGGGCACCCGAAGGTGCCCCTGTTGACGCCAAACCCCGGACAACACGTCCGGGGAGAGTCGCGATCAATCCCAGTTGTTGATCTCGACGCGACGGTTTTGCGCACGTCCGGCATCAGTTTCGTTGGTAGCGATGGGCTGTTCCTCGCCGTAGCCACGCGTGGTCATGCGATTCGAATCGATACCACGAGACACCAGGAAGTCACGCACGGAGTCGGCGCGACGCTGAGACAGGTCCTGATTGTACTGGTTGGAACCGATGGAATCGGTATGACCCTCGATGCTGACGCGCATCCGCGGATTCTCGCGCAGGGTAGCAGCCACCTGATCGAGAATCGGGTAGGCGCTCTCGCGAATCTCGGCGGAATCGAAGGCAAAGGTCACTTCGCTGTCCAGTACCACCGGTTCGAACTCGGGTGCAGGAGCCGGTGCAGGCTCGGGCTCCGGCATCGGCTCGGGCTCGGCTACCGGTTCCGGCGTGCGGTCGGCACACAGCAGGGCACCAACGGCGGAACCTGCCACCGCACCGGTTGCAGTGCCTTCTTCCTCATCGGATTCACCGCTGGTCGCATAGCCGATGCTGCCGCCTACCAGGCCGCCGGCGATGCCACACACCAGGGGGTGCTGATACCAGGCACGATCGCCGGAGGTATTCGACATGCCGCCAGATGTCTCACCACCGCGCTGGAAATCGGTGGCACAGCCGGAAAGGCCAATCATCAGTGCAGAACCCAACAGCAAGCCAGTCGTTGATTTTTTCATTGCAAGACTCCTTCTTGATTTCATCTCGGGGCTATGCGAAAGCGAACTCCCCGAAGGTCAGGGCATTCATTGACCCAACGGCTTCAAGTGTAGGCCTTTATTGCCTTTGCTCAAAGCGTCCTCACACTCCATTCGTTGACCATCTTGCAGAATTTTGCCAGAAAAATCCCGTCAATGGACACTGATCAGCTTGATGGAGTACAAGACGCCGCCAACATACCTTGGCGTAAAGTGTTTGTATAGCTTCAATGCAAACCATCCGGCCAGCGGCGGCGAAACTTAAGCACCTCTTCCGCTGCTGCCAGAACCGGTTGGCGCCACTCCGCCTCGACCTCGAGGCGCTCGCGGTCCTCACGCATCCGCTCGCGCGGCGCCAACTGCTTGCGTGCGGCGTGCGTATGCAGGTGCCGCGTACGGGCATAAACCTCACCGAAGGCCTGAAAACCAGGTCTTTCGATGAGACCGGGATCGAGGATATCGAGCAGCAGCTTGCATCGCCAGGCGCCCTCGGTGACGTCCACTTGCTCCTGGATCAGCGACGACGCGACGATCTCGAGGTTGGACAGACAGTTCTCGTGGGCGCGACGAAGCTCCTCCTCACGAAAGGCCTGGCGGCGCTTCACCTCCTGCCACAGCGTAAAGGCATAAGCCCCCAGGCCGGTAACGATCGCCAAGCCCACCCCAAGCAGGATCAATGCCGTTGTCGTCGTCATCGCATCTCCAGACTGACGGAATGATCCGCGCATTGTAACGCAAGGCGTTTGCCGGTACAGGCCCGACCCTTCTCGTTACGTGAAGGCCCACAGGCCAGCGTAGTGATCCAGTAGCAGCACGCCGAATACGCCCAGGATGTAGCGAATGGAGAACCAGAAGGCCGCCAGCGGGGCCTGAGGGTCCGCGCCACGCCAGACCTTCCAGTTCCAATACATGAAGCGCAGATTCAGCACCATGACGCCTATCAGGTAGACGGCACCGCTCATGCCGATGGCGAACGGCAGCAGGGTCACGGCGACGGTCAGCCAGCCATAGAGCCATACCTGTAACCGCGTGAATGCCTCGCCATGAGTCACTGGCAACATCGGTACCCCGGCGCGGGCGTACTCGTCTCGCTTGTGAATCGCCAGCGCCCAGAAGTGCGGCGGCGTCCAGGCAAACACGATCAGCACCAGCAGCAGCGGCTCCGGTCCCAGCTGTCCGGTCACCGCCGTCCAGCCGAGCATGGGGGGCGCCGCCCCGGCGACGCCGCCGATCACGATGTTTTGCGGGGTCGCACGCTTGAGAAACGCCGTATAGATGAGGGCGTAGCCGATCAGCGAGCCCAGCGTCAGCCACGCCGTCAGCGCATTCACCTGCCACAGCAGCAGGCTGATGCCGGCAACCGAGAGCAGCGATGCCCAAATCAGCGCCAGTGGCGTCGGCATCCGCCGGGTTGCCAGGGGGCGCTGCGAGGTGCGCAGCATCATCGCATCGAGCCGACGATCGACCACATGATTGAACGCAGCCGCTCCGCCCGCGGCCATGCCGATGCCGGCCAGACCGTACACCATCACGGCAAGCGAGGGCAGCGTCGGTGTCGCCAGCGCCATCCCTACCAGCGCACACACCAACATCACCACGACCACCCTGGGTTTGCACAGCGTGAGCAGGTCCTGCCAGGTCCAGTCGGAAGCCTCCCACTGTGCCGGCGGTACGCGCTTCACACTCTCTCGCTTCAACAGCGCGTTAGACATTCGCCCACTCCTTGTCTTTTCCCGTTGAACCCACGGCCTCGACGGCCGTCTCTCGCCAGCTCCACACGGCCAATGTCAGCAGCAGGACCAGTGACACGGCCCCGGCCGTATGCAGCAACGCCAACCATAATGGCAGCCACATCAATACGTTGGCGACACCCAACCCCAGTTGCACAGCATAGGCGGCAACCAGCCCCGCCAGCCAGGGCCGCATGCGCGCCTCGCCCCAATGGCGTAGCGCCAGCGCCAGCAGCGCCAACCCCAGCAGCAGCGCACCGAGGCGATGCCCCAGATGAATGGCGGTGCGGGCCTCGGCATGCAGCTGGCCGTAGAGATAGTTCGGCCCGACCGTCTGAGTCAGATGGAACCCCTCGCTCCAGTCCATCTCCGGCCACCATTGACCGTTGCAGGTCGGGAATCCCTGGCAGGCAATTCCGGCATAGTTGCTTGACACCCAGCCCCCTAGCGCCAGCTGCAGCACCAGCAGGAGCATGGCCAGCCCCCACAGCGGCGTGAGACGACGCCTTGGCGCCCCGGGCGCGGCCCCCTTGGCGAAGCGGCGCAGGCTCAGGTGCAGCCACAGGAACAGCAGCAGCACCGTCAGCCCGCCCAGCAGGTGCAGGGTCACCACCTGCGGCCACAGCTTGAGCGTCACCGTAAAGGCACCGAACGCCCCCTGAACAAGGATCACCCCAAGTAGCGCCAAGTTGATCGCCCACGGATAACCGCTACGTCGGCGCAGGCCGGCGCCCAGAGCCAGGAGCGTAATCACCAGCAGACCGAGCGTCGACGCCACGTAGCGATGAATCATCTCCATCCAGGCCTTGAACGTCTCCAGCGGCGCACCCGGCGAATGGGCCATGGCGCGCTCGGCATCCGGCACTACCAAGGCACCGTAGCAGCCCGGCCAGTCGGGACAACCAAGCCCGGCATCTACCAGCCGCGTCCAGGCACCGATCAGCACGACGACCGCCGTGAAGACGACACCAACCAGGCTGAGGTTGAGCAACCAGCGCAGACGACGCGAATGGGCCGGCTCGAGAAGTCCTGGTGTGAAAGCACCCTGCATGCCTGGCATCCTGGATCCTGTCATGTTCCGTCACCTTGTCACATCCGGGGCCCGCACCGCCAGGCGGCACCGGGCGTTCAAGGACGCTCGCCGTCCAATTCCGTCACCGCACGCCGATCGGGATTGCGTTTCAGCAGATGGCCGAGATCGTCGAATACGTCACGCTGCGACACGCCTTGCGCATAACTCAGGACCGCCCGCCCTTCGGGGTCGAGCAGCCAGATGCCCCCTGGCTGCTGCCACTCGGGGCGCTCCCGCCACTGGGTTACCGTTTCACCCGGCAGGGCCTCTGGCATCCCGCCGATCCGCAATCGGCTGACACGCGGCGCCTCCCGCCCCAGTGCGCGGTGCATGCGCCACCAGCGATCGGCCTCGGCGCGACAGTCGCGGCTGCAATCGAAAGCCAATATCCAGTCCCCTCCATCCAGGGAGGCATGGCGTGGCTCCAGCGGCCACTCCGCCAGCACCGGCACGTCAGGCGCCAGTTCGCCGTGCGCGGTACGCTGCGCGGGGATGCCGATGCGCCACTGCACCATGACCCAGGCCGTCAGCATGGGCAGGGCGAAAACCGCGATCAGGGCGAACAGCTTGAGGCGCTGTCGCTGTACGTTCATGGCTTGCTGCACGATCTTGCTCCGCTAGTTGCCGCTCATGAGTCCACGCCGTTCGACCACTGCTCCCTGGTCAACCGTCGTCCTCCGATAATCATCACGGCCAACGCTGCCAGCGCCAGCCCCCACCACTGCACGGCATAGCCCACGTGACGCGCAGGCGGCACCACGTTGGGCTGCCACCACAGCTCGAGCCGCCCAGGCCCCTCCTCGAGATGCAGCCAGCCCGGATACGCGAATCCTTCCGGAATCTCCCACGCCGCGAGGTCGATGCGCTGCAGGCGCATGCCCTCCCGGTTGGGCCCGAAGAGCGGCGCCCCATCGCCGGCGAGCTGCCAGCGCCCGCGTAGCTCGACTTCGCCCGCGGGCGTCTCGGTGCTGGGTGTGTCGCGGGTCGGCCCCGTGGGCATGAAGCCTCGCTGCACCAGCCACAGGCGCCCCGCATCGTCGCGCAGCGGAGTGAGCACGGCCACGCCCAGCTGTCCCTCATGGGTACGATTGTCGAGGAATAGGGTCTCCTGCGCCACGTACTCCCCTTTCAGTGTCAGACGGGCTCCCTCCGGCGGCGGCTCGTGGGGCGATGTCAGCGTTGGTGCCGCGTCGAGCCGAGCCAGGTAGCGGCGCTTGTCGTCGGCCCGCTCCCACTGCCATAGTCCAAGGCTTAGCCCGACAATCACAAGCAACGACCAGAGCAGGTACCACAGACCCAATCGCCTCCTGGGCAGGCGCGATGACGGTCCCCGGCCTGCCCTGGCTCCCTGACCTTCGATGGAGTGCCCCATGATTCTCAAGACCCTGATCGCGGCTCTGTTCCTGGCCATGCTGGCCAGCCTGGCGGCCGGCGTAGGCTTCCTGTTGCGCGACGACAGCCAGTCCCGCCGCCTGCTGATCTCACTGAAGGTCCGCGTCACCCTCGCGGCCCTGCTGGTCGCCCTGCTCTTCTACGGCTTCTACTTCGGCGGCCTGGGCGAGGCATGAGCCCAAGCCGCCGCCTGACCGGTCAGAAGACGTAGACGAAGATGAACAGCCCCACCCAGACCACATCGACGAAGTGCCAGTACCAGCTCGACGCCTCGAAGCCGAAGTGCTCCTCGGCAGTGAAGTGGCGCCGCATGATCCTCACCAGCATCACGATCAGGATGATCGTGCCGATAATGACGTGCAGGCCATGGAAACCGGTCAGAATGAAGAAAGTGGCGCCGTAGATGCCGGCCTGCAGCGTAATGCCGTAATGGGCGTAGGCCTCGTAGTACTCGACGGCCTGGATCGTGATGAAGCACAGCCCCAGCAGGACGGTTCCTGCCAGCCAGTTGCGACATACCTGGCGATGACCCTCCTTCAGCGCCTCGTGGGCGACGGTCAGGGTGATGCTCGACGAGACCAGGATCAAGGTGTTCACCAGCGGCAGCTGCCAAGGGCTGAAGACCTGGGCGGGGCCGGCCACCGAAGAATCCGGTGGGTTGAGCAGCGGCCAGTGCGCGGTGAACTCCGGCCACAGCAGCGCCGTGGCCCCCTTGGCGCCCTCGCCGCCCAGCCACGGCAGGGCGAAAGTTCGAACATAGAAGAGCGCGCCGAAGAAGGCAGCGAAGAACATCACCTCGGAGAAAATGAACCAGCCCATGCCCCAGCGGAAGGAACGATCCATCTGGGTATCGTAGAGGCCGCTGCGAGATTCGTGCACCACGTCTCGAAACCACAGCGCCATGACCGTCAGCACGCCGACCAGACCGATCGCCATGACCACGGTGCCGCGTCCATGTACCAGCACCATGCCGGTGCCGATCATCATCACGCCGAGAGCCAGGGATCCCAGCGCCGGCCACTTGCTCGTTGCGGGTACGTAGTAACTGCCACTCATGCCTCTTCTCCTTGTTTGGTCTGCACCTCCGCCTGCAGCGGCTGGTGTCTGCCCTCGACGGGATAGAGGGTATAGACCAGGGTGACGGTATGAACCTCGGGGGGCAGATCGCGCGCCAGCTGGAACACCAGCGGCAGCTCGATCCGTTCGCCCGCCTGCAGTTGCTGCTCCTCGAAGCAGAAGCAGCTCGTCTTGCGCACGTGACGCGTGGCTTTGGAGGGCGAGACGCTGGGCACGGCGCGGCCCCAGCTCTCGGCACCGCTCTGGTTGCTGAAGGTGAAATAGATCTCGGAGGTCTGCCCCGGGTGCAGCCGCACCTGGCGAGTTTCCGCCTCCATGCGCCACGGCAGCCCGGTGCCGTTACGGGTAATGAACTGCACGGTCACCATGCGCGACTCGTCCACCTCCTCGTTGACGATGGCCTGGGCGGTGGTATCCACTTTGCCGTTGATGCCTGTGAGCCGGCAGAAAGCGTCGTACATCGGCACCAGGGCGAAGGCAAAGGCGAACATGCCGACCAAGGCTGCCACGGTGCGCCAGACCGTGCGCCGCACACCGGCTTCACGCACCTCGGACTCGTTGCGGCTCATGCTTAACTCCTCCTCGCCGACGCCGACTTCACCCGTACGTCCCGGCCTTAGTGGGCCGGGCGCTCGAAGGTCGGCGGTGTCTCGAAGGTATGCAACGGTGCCGGGCTGGGTACGCTCCACTCGAGGTCCGTGGCGTAATCTCCCCAGGCCTGGGCCGGCGCCTTCTTGCCGCCGCGTACGCAAAGCACGATGAGGGCGACGAACAGCAGCTGGGAGAAGCCGAAGATGAAGGCCCCCAACGACGACGCCAGGTTGAAGTCGGCGAACTGCAGCGCGTAATCGGGAATACGCCGCGGCATACCGGCCAGGCCCGAGAAGTGCATCGGGAAGAAAGTCAGGTTGACGCCGATCACCGAGAGCCAGAAGTGCCACTGTGACAGGCGCTCGTTGGGATAGTGACCGGTCCACTTGGGCAACCAGTAGTAGGCCCCGGCCAGGATCGCGAAGATCGCCCCGGGCACCAGCACGTAGTGGAAGTGCGCCACCACGAAATAGGTGTCGTGATACTGGAAGTCAGCCGGCGCGATGGCCAGCATCAGTCCCGAGAACCCACCGATGGTGAACTGCACCACGAAAGCCAGGGCGAATAGCATCGGCGGCTCGAAGCTGATCGAACCGCGGAACATGGTCGCCACCCAGTTGAACACCTTCACCCCGGTGGGTACCGCGATCAGCATGGTGGCGTACATGAAGAACAGCTGCCCGACCAGCGGCATCCCCACCGCGAACATGTGGTGACCCCAGACCACGAACGAGAGGATGGCGATGGCGGCGACGGCGTACACCATCGAGGCATAGCCGAACAGGCGCTTGCGCGAGAAGGTCGGGATGATCGCCGAAACGATGCCGAATGCCGGCAGGATCATGATGTAGACCTCGGGATGGCCGAAGAACCAGAACAGGTGCTGGAACAGCACCGGATCGCCACCCCCCGCGGCATTGAAGAAGCTGGTGCCGAAGTTGATGTCCATCAGCATCATGGTGATCACCCCGGCCAGCACCGGCATCACCGCAATCAGCAGGAAGGCGGTGATCAGCCAGGTCCAGACGAACAGCGGCATGTCCATCAGGCGCATGCCGGGCGCACGCATGTTGAGGATGGTGGCGATGATGTTGATCGCCCCCAGGATCGAACTGATGCCGGCGATATGCAGCGAGAGGATGAAGAAGGTCGTCGAAGGCGGCGCATAAGTGGTCGACAGCGGCGCATAGAAGGTCCAGCCGAAGTTGGGCCCACCCCCGGGCATCAGCAGCGTCGAAAGCAACAGGCAGAAGGCCACCGGCAGCAGCCAGAAACTGAAGTTGTTGAGTCGCGGCAGGGCCATGTCGGGCGCCCCGATCTGCAGCGGAATCATCCAGTTGGCCAAACCGGTAAAGGCCGGCATGACCGCCGCGAAGACCATGATCAGGCCATGCATGGTCGTCATCTGGTTGAAGAACTCCGGCCTGACGAACTGCAGGCCGGGCTGGAACAGCTCGAGCCGCACCACCAGTGCGAAGATGCCGCCGATGAAGAACATCGTCAGCGAGAAGATCAGGTACAGCGTGCCGATCTCCTTGTGGTTGGTGGTCAGCAACCAGCGCAGGATGCCCTTCGGCGGGGCATGGTGGGCGTGACCATGCCCGGCTTCCGCGGCGGTGCTGCTCTGCTCTAGCGTCGGTTGAGGAGGTACCTTCGGGGCCATCGGACTACTCCATGAACATTGTCTTGTTATAGCGCGGCATGTCAGGGTGGCACGGCGCGCACGCCGTGCCTGCCGTCACTCCTCCAGCCGTTCGGCGATCTCGGCGGGCTGAACGACTTCACCGGTATCGTTGCCCCAGGCGTTGCGCGTATAGGTGAGCACCGAGGCCAGTTCGACGGGGTTGAGCGTATTGCGGAACGAGGGCATGGCGGAGCCGGACACGCCGTTGATCACCTTGTTGACGTGCCAGTCCTTGTCCGAAATGAGCTGCTCGTTACCGGCCAGGGCCGGGAAGGCGGGCGGCGAGCCCTGACCCTCGGGCTGGTGGCAGGAGGCGCAGATGCTGCTGTAGATGCCCTCGCCGCGCTCCATCAGTTCGTCCATCTCCCACTCGCGGTCGATACCCATGGCCTCTTCGGCCGCAGCCTCCTTACGCTCGGCCAGCCAGGTATCGAACTCCTCCTCTTCGACGGCATGCACGACGATCGGCATGAAGCCATGGTCGACGCCACACAGCTCGGCGCACTGTCCTCGGTATATGCCGGGCTCCTGGATTTCCACCCAGTTCTCGTTGACGAAGCCGGGAATGGCGTCCTGCTTGACGGCAAGCTGGGGCACCCACCAGGCATGCATCACGTCATCCGAGGTAAAGAGGAAGCGCACCTTGCGGTTGACGGGCAGCACCAGCGGTTCGTCGACTTCGAGCAGGTAGTGTTCGCCACGCGCCTCCTCGCCGTTGATCTGTGCCCTGGGGGTAGCAAGGTTGGATATGAAGGAGACGTCCTCGCCGAGGTACTCGTAGCGCCAGCGCCACTGCTGGCCGGTAACCATTACGTCGAGCTCGGCTTCGGAGGGGTCGTAGATCTTCTGCAGCGTCGCCGTGGCGGGCACTGCCATGCCGACCAGAATCAACAGCGGCACGATGGTCCAGATGACCTCGACGGTGGTGTTCTCGTGGAAGTTGGAGGCCTTGGCCCCCCGGGAGTGGCGGAACTTGAACAGGGAATAGAACATCACCCCGAACACGACCACGCCGATGACCACGCATATCCAGAAAATGGTCATGTGCAGGCCATAGATCTCGCCGCTCAGGGTCGAAACCCCAACGGGCATGTTCCAGCCGTTAGCCAGAGCCACCTGGCTCGAGCCGACAAGGGTCAAGCCCCCTGCCAACCAGACGAGCAGAGTGCGCATCGACGCCTCCCGAAGTTGTAGTTGTACCGGAACGGCAACCCCGAGGGTCAGGGATCGGGGGCTCTCCTCCTGAGAACATTAGCCGCTTCTTCATCGAGTATAGATATCTGGTTTCGAAAGTCACTGCCCTCGGCCATGCCTGCTGGCTAACGCGCCAATCAACGCAACGCCGGTGAGCGTTACCCCGCTGCAAGGCTCGCCACCAGAACGATCAACCCCACCAGCACGGCCCCCATCACGATGCCAACGGCGATGAAGGCGACCGGATTGCCCTTCTCGAAATCCTTGAGCCGCTGCTGCTCACGCTGCACGCCGAGAAAAGCGGCCAATACCGATTTGACGACCTCCCACATAACCGGCTCCTTCTTCCGCTCGGCTCGACAAAGCATGCCATGAACGAAGGGCCAAGAGACAAGCCCCCGAAAGTCGAACTTTTCATAATGCAGCGCAGCAAAACATCTGTCCTACAGGACGGCGTGCGCTACACTCAGGATGATTACCTCTCCTCCCGTTTACCACGTTTGGAGCCTGCTCATGGCCAGCCCGTCAGCTAACAGTCCCTTCAGTTTCACCCCTGCGCTCGATGCTTCACAACCCATGATCGAGTGGTGGTCCCAGCAGTGCGTGCAAGGCCTTGCTCCGATGACTCGCTTTCAACTGGCCTGCATGGAGTGCACCTGCGAAATGTTGCAGCAGGAAGCCCGTTTCTTTTCCGCCCTCTCGGCGGCAGGCGAACAGCTCAGCCATTGTTACGAGACCCATGGCGCCGATCCGGAGAAGATGAAGGAGTGCTACGAGGAAATTGCCCGAGAGGTCGCCGACCAGCAAATGCAGCGACTGAAGCAGGTAGCCAGCCTGCCCCAGGAATTCAGGCGGCGTATTTGGGAGGAGATCTGAACGGAACTGTGTTTTAGCCAAGCCAAAACGCAAAACCGCCGCCCGGCATGACCCGTAAGCGGCGGTTTTGACTGTGTTTCGTGGTCGGAGCGACAGGATTCGAACCTGCGACCTCTGCAACCCCATTGCAGCGCGCTACCAAGCTGCGCCACGCTCCGACTTTTTGTCGACTTGCGCCAGAAAAAACTGACGTCATTCGACGCTTCCGGGCTGACCGACCTGGCCGGCGCCCCGAGAACGAGGCGTATACTAGCGCGTTCGAGCTCAAATGGAAAGTCCCTTTTGTACTTTCCTTTCAGTTGTTTGCCGGGTCAGAGGAGCCGACCCACCCCTTCGGCGCCTTCCTCGTCGAGTCCTTCCGTTCACAGCACTCTCCTCCTTCGTGCAGGATCGAGACTATCTTCTCTCTTTGCCTCTATCACTCACTGCACAGAGGGAGATCCGTATGACACGCTTTTCGCTGGAAGGACGCGCCGCCCTGGTTACCGGCTGCAACAAGGGCCTCGGCCAAGGCATCGCCGTGGCCCTGGCCGAGGCCGGTGCCGACATCGTCGGCGTCAATCGGCGCGCCGCCGAGGAGACCCGCAAGCGCATCGAGTCCTGCGGGCGTCGCTACGTAAACCTCGAAGCCCAACTGGGCCATGACCCTGCGGAAGAGATCGTCAATCAGGCCATCGACAGCCTGGGACATCTCGATATCCTGATCAACAATGCAGGCACGATCCGCCGCGCCCCGGCAGTGGACTTCACCGAAGCGGACTGGGACGAGGTGATGGACATCAACCTCAAGGCGGCCTTCTTTCTCAGCCAGCAGGTGGCGCGTCACCTGATCGAGCGCCAGGCACCGGGGCGCATCGTCAACATCGCCTCGGTCCTGTCGTTTCAGGGCGGCATCCGGGTGCCCTCCTACACCGCCAGCAAGAGCGGCATCCTTGGGCTGACCCGCCTGCTGGCCAATGAATGGGCCGCCCACGGCATCACCGTCAATGCCATTGCGCCGGGCTACATGGCCACGGACAACACCCAGGCGCTGCGTGAGGACGAAAAGCGCAGCGCCGAGATCCTCGGGCGCATTCCTGCCGGCCGCTGGGGAACGCCCGAGGACCTGGGCGGCGCCGCCGTCTTCCTCTGCTCCGATGCCGCAAGCTACGTCAACGGCCATGCTCTTGCCGTCGACGGCGGTTGGCTCGCCCGCTGAAGCTGTCACGCCGGCGCCGAGTTGCATTTCCCCCGAGCTGAACCATAATCGGGATGAATGTCAGGCTAGCATCCTGTCATACCAACAAGCGCGATGCCGGCCCATCACGACGACGATGGCAATTAAATAACGACAACGAGGAATCGCTATGCGACTGCGCGGCAAGACGGCGCTGATCACGGCGGCCGGTCAGGGTATCGGGCGTGCGACGGCCGAGCGCTTCGCTGCCGAGGGCGCCAGGGTAATCGCCACCGACATCGATGCGGCTAAGCTTGACGACCTGGCGGCCGTCGACGGCATCGAGACCCGCCGCCTGGACGTGCTCGACTCGGCCGCCGTCGAGGCCATTGCCGACGAACTGCCTCCGCTACAGGTGCTGTTCAACTGTGCCGGCTTTGTCGCCAGCGGCTCGCTGCTCGATGGTAGCGACACCGACTGGGAGCTCTCGCTGGCCCTCAACGTGACCGCCATGATGCGCCTGACCCGCGCCCTGCTGCCCAGCATGCTCGCACAGGGTGGCGGCAGCATCATCAACATGGCTTCGGTGGCCTCCAGCCTCAAGGGCGTACCCAACCGTTGCGCCTACGGCACTACCAAGGCCGCGGTGCTCGGCTTGACCAAGTCGATCGCCGCCGATTACATCGCCCAGGGCATTCGCTGCAACGCCATCTGTCCCGGCACCGTGGATTCGCCCTCGCTGCGTCAGCGCATTCGCGACCAGGCCCATCGACAGGGCCGATCCGAGGCCGAGGTACATGCCGAATTCCTCGCCCGCCAGCCGCTTGGGCGGCTCGGCACGGCACAGGAGATCGCCGCCCTGGCCACCTATCTCGCCTCGGACGAATCCGCCTACACCACCGGCACCGCCCAGGTCATCGATGGCGGCTGGCTGATCTGAATCCGAGCCGCGCTCGGGCTGAATGAATAACCAGGAGATGAGACGACATGAAACTGCTGCGCTTCGGTCCCAAGGGCCACGAAAAACCCGGCCTGCTCGACGCCGATGGCGTGATTCGCGACCTCTCGGCGCATATCGACGACCTGCATGGGCACCACCTGGGGCAAGGCAGCCTGGCGGAGCTCGCCAGGCTCGATCCCGCGCGCCTGCCAGAAGTCCCCGCCGATACCCGGCTCGGCCCCTGCGTGGGACGCGTAGGCAAGTTCATCTGCATCGGCCTCAACTACTCCGACCACGCCGCCGAGACAGGCGCCGAGGTACCGCCCGAGCCAGTCGTGTTCAACAAGTGGACCAGCGCCATCTGCGGCCCCAACGACGACGTCATCATCCCCCGCGGCTCACAGAAGACCGACTGGGAGGTCGAGCTAGGTGTAGTCATCGGCAAGCGGGCGCGCTACGTCGAAGAAGCCAACGCCATCGAGCACGTGGCAGGCTACTGCGTGGTCAACGACGTCTCCGAGCGCGAGTTCCAGCTCGAGCGCAGCGGCACCTGGGACAAGGGCAAGGGCTGCGATACCTTCGGCCCGCTGGGCCCCTGGCTGGTCACGACGGACGAAGTGCCCGACCCACACGACTTGGCGATGTGGCTGGAAGTGGACGGTCATCGCTACCAGGACGGCTCCACCCGCACCATGGTCTATCGCATTCCGTTCCTCGTCAGTTACCTGAGCCGATTCATGACGCTCGAGCCGGGCGACGTCATCTCCACCGGCACTCCGCCGGGCGTGGGCATGGGCCAGAAGCCACCGGTCTACCTGAAATCCGGCCAGCAGATGCGCCTCGGCGTCGAAGGCCTGGGCACCCAGACCCAGCACGTCGTCGCCGATCCGGCAACGCCTCCCGAGGCATGAGCCCATTTCCCCGGAGCCCGAGATGAGCGACACCATTGCCAGCAGCAGCGGCCAATTGGCGACTCTGCGCGTTCATGCCGCCGACAATGTGCGCGTTGCCCTCAAGGACCTGCCGGCCGGCACCCGGGTCGTCGACGACGGTCGCGAGTTGCGGCTGACCGAGCCGGTGCGCCACAAGCACAAGTTCAGCCTCGCAGACCTGGCGACCGGCGATGCCGTGATCATGTACGGTGTCACCGTGGGGCGAGCGACGTGCCCCATCCCCGCCGGCACCGCCATCAGTGTCGCCAACACCGAGCACAGCACCGCTTCCACCACACCGCAGGCCAGGCGTGGCCAGTGGCACGCTCCGGACGTAACGGCCTTTGCCGGCGCCACTTTCGAGGGCTTTCATCGCCCCGACGGCAAGGTCGGCACGGCCAACGTGTGGCTGGTGGTGCCGCTGGTGTTCTGCGAGAACCGCAACATCGAGGTGCTGCGCCAGTGCGTCGCCGATGCCTTGGGCGAAGACCCCTACCGCGACTACAAGCGCATGGCCCGCGAGCTGCTGCACGGCAAGCGCGACGAAGCGCGCGAGATCGCAGCCGTCGAACGCCTGTTTCCCAACGTCGATGGCGTCCGCTTTCTCTCCCATACCCTGGGCTGCGGCGGCACCGACGACGACGCCCAGGCCCTTTGCCAGCTGCTGGCGGGCTACATCTGCCACCCCAACGTGGCCGGCGCCACGGTACTCAGCCTGGGCTGCCAGAAGGCGCAGATCGAGATGCTCAAGGCCGCCGTGGCCGAGCGCGATCCCCAAGGACTGCGCCCGGTCCACTACCTGGAGCAACAGGCCAGCACCAGCGAAGAAGCCCTGATTCGCGAGGCCCTGACCACCATCTTCGATGGCTTGGCCGTAGCCGACCGCATCGAGCGCACGCCTGCCCCGCTATCGGCGCTCACGCTCGGGGTGGAGTGCGGTGGTTCCGACGGCTTCTCGGGGCTTTCGGCCAACCCGCTGGTGGGAGCGGTGGTCGACCGCCTGGTGGCCTTGGGCGGCAGCGGCATGCTCAGCGAGTTCCCCGAGCTGTGCGGCGTCGAACACGAGCTGATGGTCCGCTGCCGCGACGACAGCGTGGCCGAGCGCTTCCGCGCCTTGATGGAAGCCTATCAACGGCACGCCGCGCAGGTAGGTGCCGATTTCTCGATGAACCCTTCACCCGGCAACATCCGTGACGGCTTGATTACCGATGCCATGAAATCCGCCGGGGCGGCCAAGAAAGGCGGCGACAGCCCGGTAGTAGACGTACTCGACTACACCGAACCGCAATCCCGCGCGGGCCTCAGCCTGCTCTGCACCCCGGGTAACGACGTCGAATCCACCACCGCACTGGCCGGCTCCGGCGCCAACCTGATCCTGTTCACCACGGGACTGGGCACGCCCACCGGCAACCCCATCACCCCGGTGCTGAAGATCGCCAGCAACAGCGAACTGGCGGCGCGCATGGCGGACGTCATCGACTTCGATGCCGGGCCGATCATTCGCGGCGAGGCGAGCATCGACGAGCTCGCCGAGCGACTGCTGCAGCTCTGCATCGACACCGCCTCGGGCCGCTACCGGCCCCACGCGGTGCGCCTGGCGCAGTATGATTTCATACCCTGGAAGCGCGGCGTTTCTTTATAGGGCGGAATTGAGATAAGGCGGAATCGAGTGATGAAAGCGGAGTTTGGAAGCGCTGAGCAAATTGGCGAGCGAGATGAAGCGCAAGGCGCACGGAGCACAGGAACCGGAGCATATGGGGTATATGTGAGGATTCCGAGCACCGCGCAACGCAGCGATTCGCTCGCGCAGGCATTTGTTTATTCCGAAAGGCGCTTCTTGAGCTTCATATAGGTTCCGTAGTGGCGGTCCAGGTGGCGCCGCATCGCCGCCTCGGCGGCATCGGGGTCGCCCGACTCGATGGCCGCGACTATCGCCTCGTGGGCCGAGAGTGCCGCCTTGTCCTCGTCCTTCTGCTGCAATACCTGGGCACGACGGTCGTCGAGCCACTCCGAGAGCGCCACGTGAATGGCATCGAAGACGGGATTGCGGCCAATGCTCGCCAGCACGCCGTGGAAATCGTTGTCCGAGCGCTTGAAGCGTGCCTCGTCGCCGATGGCGTCCCGGTTGTCGGCCAAGGCATCGCGCAGGCGCTTAAGGTCCTCCTCGCCGGCATGCAGGGCTGCATAGCGCGCCAGCGATATCTCGAACATGGCCCGGGCTTCCTGGAAGTACTGCTGGCCATCGGGCTTGGACAGCAACTGGCGGGTAACGCCGGAGAGCCGCGCCATGACCGCCTCGGCGGTGGGTCGAATCACCCGGGCGCGGGTACCGCTGTTGATGGCGATCAGCCCGAGCTGCTGCAGGTGGAAGAGCGCCTCGCGTACCGCCGGGCGGCCGACGCCGAACTGCTCCATCAGTTCCCGCTCCGAGGGCAGTTGATCGTTCTCCTTCAGCCGGCCTTCGAGAATCTCCGCCTCGAGCTGTTCGGCCACCTGCTCGGACAGCGTCTTGCGCTCCACCTTGTATCGACTCATGCAATGCAACTCCTGGCCAGCCAATCCGGGCCCTCACGGCCCCGCCCTTATGGTACTGCATCCTCAGCGCCGAACGGGACGCTAAATCAGCGCAGGGATCGAGAGCCGCTCGGCCAGCTCGGCATACGCCGCCACGTTGGCCGGGTCGAGTGGAATACCCTCCTTGTCGCGGTGCGCCTGGCAGCGCCACTCGCGATCGCCGGGCGCCAGCACTTCTTCACCCTCCAAGGCGGGCTGCGTGCGTAGATCCTCAAGGTAATCCAGCATGCCGCGATCAAAGATCTCGCGCTCGACGAAGGCATCGGGGCGCATGACCAGAAAAAAATGCCCGACACCGCGCGGCGTACTCATGTCATCGCCACTCATCGGCAGCAGGCGAAAGCCATGCACCATTCCCGTCAGGGTGGCGCTGAGCACTTCGGCCATGCCGGCGAGCCCTGCCCCCTTGAAGCCGAAGTCGGCACCACCCAGCGGCAGCAGCGAAGCGGCACGGGAGGCATCGGTCGTGAGCCGGCCCGCCGCGTCGACGACCACGTTGGGCGGCAGCTCGCGTCCGATGGCGGCGTACTGCTGCACGCGATTCCAGGGAATGGCACTGGTCGCCATGTCGAGCAGGTAAGGAGGCTGGTCGGGCACCGGCGCGGCAAAGGCGATGGGATTGGTGCCGTGGAACGGGCCCTGCCCGTGGTGCAGGCTGACCAGGGCGTCGGCGGTGCAGGTCGCGAGCCCCACATAGCCGCGCCGGGCAGCCGCCAGGGCGTAGCAGCCCGCCGCCCCGAAGTGTGAGGAGCGCCCCACGGCCACCGCACCGATGCCGACCTCGTCGGCCAGGGCGATGGCGTGATCGATAGCGACATAGCCGGCCCGGTGGCCGAAGCCATCGCCGGCATCGAGATAGCCGGTTCCCGCCAGACGCCGGGTGAAGCGCATGTCCGCCTGCGGCCTGATGCGCCCGCCTTGCACGGCATTGACGTAGTGCGGCAGCAGGCGCAGGCCATGGCTGTCGGTGCCCATGCGCGAGGCGGTCACCAGCGCATCGGCAACCGCCTCGCACGTGGCACCGTCCACCTCGCAGCGAGCCAGGGCTTGGCGCATGAAGGTAGACAGGGCTTCGGCCGAAACCCGGGCGGCGGGCTCGTAAGTGCGGGACATCGGGTCTCCTCAGCAAGCGAATCAGCGATAGAAGAGTGTCGGTAGCCACATGGAAATGGCCGGTATGAAGGTGACCAACAGCAGCGCCAGCACCAACGGCACCAGGAACGGCAGCGTGCCGCGCATGCATTTCTCGAAGGAGATGTTAGAAACCCGAGAAAGCACGTAGAGCACCATGCCCACCGGCGGCGTCAGCAGACCGATCATCAGGTTGAGCACCATGATGACGCCGAAGTGCACCGGATCGACCCCGGCGGCGACCGCCAGCGGCAGCAGCACCGGCACCAGGATGGTGATGGCGGCGATGGTCTCCATGAAGCAGCCGACCACGAGGAGGACCAGGTTGGCGAACAACAGCACGGCAAACTGGCTGTCCGAGAATGGCCCCATCAGCGCCACCACGTGCTGGGTCACCTGATTGCTGGTCAGAATCCAGGCAAAGATTGAGGCACCGGCAACGATGAACAGGATGATCGCGGTGGTCTCGATGGTCTCCATGCTGACCTTCAGCAGACGTCGCCAGGTCAGGGTACGGTAGACCACGGTACCCAGCAGCAAGGCATAGATCACCGCCGCAATGGCTGCCTCGGTGGGAGTAAAGGCCCCGGTGATGATTCCTCCGACGATGATCACCGGCGTCATCAGCGAGAGGAACGCGCGCTTGGCGGCAACCCCCAGGAAACCCAGCGAGAAGCTGGCATCCCGCGGGTAGCCGCGGCGGCGAGCAAGCCAGGTGATCATCACCATCAGGACTACCCCCATCAGCAGCCCGGGAATCAGACCGGCAGCGAACAGCTGACCCACCGAGGTGGAAGCCATCACGCCATAGATCACCATCGGCAGGCTCGGTGGAATGATCGGTCCGATAGTCGACGAGGCCGCGGTGATACCGACCGCGAACTCCTGATCATAGCCGGCGTCGCGCATGGCCTTGATCTCGATGGTACCTAGCCCGCCGGCATCGGCCACCGCCGCTCCCGACATGCCGGAGAACACGATACTGGCACCGACGTTGACGTGGCCGAGACCGCCGCGCATCCAGCCCATCAACGCCTTGGCAAAATCGAAGATGCGGGTGGTGATACCACCGTTATTCATCAGGTTGCCCGCCAGGATGAAGAACGGAATCGCCAGCAGCGGAAAGCTGTCGACTCCGTTGATCATGCGATGGGCGACGACCACATCGGGCACCCGCCCGGTGAGGTAGACATACATCAGGCAGGAACCGGCCAGGGCGATGGCGATGGGGATCCCCAGCAGCAGCATGGTAAAGAGGCTGGCGAAGAGAAAGCCGAGGTAATATCCCTGCAGGGCCAGAAACAGGCACAGCCCAACGGCAGTCGCGGCAATGATCGGTGGAACCAGCGGGCCGCGTCGGCTGGGGGTCATGGGCGCACTCCGGGACGTGTCATCGTGATAGCGGGTCATGGTGCGTCGTCATCCGTAAACAGCAGTTCGCTGGTACCCTCTCGCCAGTGGCGCACGGCGACCTGAATGGCACGCAGCAGCATCAGCACGAAGCCGGCGAACACCACGTAATAGAGGTAGCTCTTGGGAATATCCACCGACACCATCATGGAGTGGGTACGAGCGGCAAGCTGATAGCTGATCCAGCAGCCGCCGACGAGAAACACGATGCGGGCCAGATCGACCAGAGTGGCCATGACCCGCCCTGTCGTTCCGGGCAAGTAGCGGTAGAAGAACTCCACCGCAATGTGCGAATTCTTCCTGACCGCCATGGCGCTGCCCAGAAAGCCCACCATGATCAGGAAATAGCGTGCCATCTCTTCCGTCCAGGCAATGGAATCGCCCAGCACGTAGCGGCTGAAGAACTGCAAGAAGACGATGACCAGCAGGACCCAGAACAGCGCCAGGGTGATGTAGTCCTCGACGGCATAATCCCGGAACTCGAAGCTGTCCAGTTCCTCGGCCTCGATCGAGCCCAGCTCCTGCCCAGGCGGGAAATGCTCATCCGACATGACGACCTCCTACGGCCTCCATGCCGCCAGGGGCATGGAGGCTTCAGCGTTGGCAGACGAGCGCTTACTGGCCGAGGGCCTGCAGCCGATCGTAGGTTTCCTGGTCCCAGGTCGCCGCCTCGCCGTTATGGTGCGGCATGACGGCTTCACGGAACGGCCCGGTATCCACCTCATTGACCGTGGTGCCCTGCTCCTCGAACCAGGCCACCAGATCCTGCTCCTGCTGCTGGATGTCCTGGGTGATCTTCTCGCCCGCCTCCTGATAGACCTCACGGAAAATCTCGCGGTCCTCTTCGGAGAGTCGGTTCCACAGCGGGCCGCCGGCAATGGTGATCAGCGAATCGGTGATGTGGCCGGTGAGGTTGATATAGTCCTGCACCTCGTGGAATGCCTTGGCCCGAATGGTCGGCAGCGGGTTCTCCTGGGCTTCGACCACGCCCTGCTGCAGGGCCAGATAGACCTCGGCGAAGGCGATCGGCGTGGGGTTGGCGCCCACCGCCTCGGGAAACATCATGTACATCGGTGCGTTGGGCACACGAATCTTGAGCCCCTCCATGTCCGCCGGCTCGTTGATCGGCTTGTTCGAGGTGGTATGGCGGCGACCGTAGTAGTTCATCGCCAGCGGTACGTTGCCGGTCTCGTCCTGGTAGCCCTGGGCTATCTCCTTGAACAGGTCGCTGTCGGCGTAGGTCTGCCAGTGGTCGAAGTCACGGAACATGTAGGGCGCCCCGGCAATGCCGATGGGGCCGTAGAAGCGGCCGGCGAACTGGTTACCGGTATAAATCAGATCGACGGTACCCAGGCCCAGCCCTTCGTTGATGTCGGCCTCCTTGCCCAGCGAGGAGGCAGGGTGCACCTCGATGGTGTAGCGCCCTTCGGTGCGTGCTTCGATCTCGTCCGCCGCCCATAGAGCCCATTCATGATAGGGCTCGGATGTCTCGTAGACGTGAGCGAAGGTAAGAGACTCGGCAGCTGCGACACCGGCGGCGCTCATTCCCGTCACCAGCAGCGTGGTCGACAGCCAGCGATTCCGCTGGCGGTTGCTCTGCTTGACCATCTTGTTGTTCTCCCTCGTGAGCGGTGCCTTCAACGGCGGTTGCCGCCTACGGCGGATGGATTGTTGTATACGTGTCATACCATCATAAGGAAACCTAGTTCCTCGCTTCGCGTGCTGCAACCGAGAGGTCAGGCTTTCGACGAATGTCTAATGCCGGCAAGCAACGTGACGAGCAGATCCTCAGGACCGAAGCCCCCCGCCTTGGTCATGACCGGCCGACCGGCATCGCCGTTGACGTGGCCCAGCGGCACACCCGGGCACCACTCTCCTGCAAGCTCGATGTACTCGCCGCCGAGTCGCTCCAGCACGGCCAAGGCGATATCGCCTCCGCAGAGGAACAGCAGGACGCCCCGCTCTTTCCCGCCCGCCGCGGCGACAGCATTCGCCATGCCCGCCGCGACCGCCTCGGCATTCGCCGCCCGATCCGCGAGCACTCCCGGAACGATGATGCACTCGCCGCGGTCATCAGCGTCGCTTACCGGGCCGAAGGCAGGCCGGCAGGGAACCTCGGGGAACGCCGCGCGCAACATTTCGAGCTGGCGGCAGCTACGAGGTGACCGCGAACCCACCGCGAACAACGTACGTACCGGCTCGGGCAGCGCGAACGTCCGCGACGCTGTCGCCGTGTACCGGGTCAGCGCCATGCTCCGAGCCAATGCCTGAGTCAGGCCTGCCGCACAGACCGGCAGCCACTCGCCAGGCGCTTCGAGAAGCTGCTCGGCAAGGAGCATCAATGTTGCGTCGTTCGTGGCATCGACGACGCAATCCGTCACCGTTAGAGGCCGACCCGCCTCGACAACGTGACGCACCAGCGAAACGCCATCCACGGCAAAGCCGCGGTCCAGCGGCCCTGTCAACGGTGGCGACAAGGCATCCCGGGCGTAGGCGGTCGCAGAAAGCGGCTCTCCCTCGACCCACACTTCGCCCCCCTGCACGCAGCGGCCCTGGCTCGGTACCGCCGGGCACACCAGCAAGCGCCGGCCGGTGAGGCGACGCAGGGCAAGAGATTCCGCTACCACCTGCCCACGCAGCGTGGAATCCACCTTCTTGATCAGCAGCCGTGGGCGCAGCTCGAGCAGCCGCTCGGCGGCCTCCTCGACCCGTCGGGCGGCAGCGTCACGACCGAGATGCCGCGACCCGGTATTGACTGCCATCACCCGTGACGGCCCTCCGCTCGCCGACAGAGCGGCCCCAAGTCCCTCCAGCGTCACCGCCACCCGCGCGGTCATGCCGCGCTCGGCGAACGGCGCGGCGGTGTCGAGCGCCCCGGTGAGGTCGTCGGCAACGATGGCAATGTCAGAGCCTGCGATCACGCGACAGCGCCCTGCTTTGCCAGGCGACGCGCATAGGCGATGGCCGCGCCCAGGTTGGTGGCATCCGCCTTGCCCTGCCAGGCAATGTCGAAGGCCGTACCGTGATCCACCGAAGTACGCCGGATCGGCAGTCCCAGGCTGACGTTGACCGTGGTATCGAAGGCGATCAGCTTCACCGGGATGTGGCCCTGATCGTGATACTGCGCCACCACCAGGTCGAACTCGCCGCGAGAGGCACGGTAGAACACCGTGTCGGCCGAGATCGGACCATGCACGTCGAAACCCCGCTCGCGCAGCGCACGCACGGCCGGCGCGATGATCCGATCGTCCTCGTCACCGAAAATGCCTCCCTCGCCGCAATGGGGGTTGAGGCCGGCCACGACGATGCGCGGCGATGCGATGCCCATGGCCACCAGATGCTCGTGGCCCACCTCCACAGTAGCGGCAATGCGCTCCGGCGTGACCCGCTCGATCGCCTCGCGCAGCGACACGTGAGTGGACACGTGCAGCGTCGAGAGCCGCTCCGAGGCCAGCAGCATGAACGAGGACGGCGCCCCCGTAAGCGCCGCCAGCATGCCAGTGTGGCCATCGTAGTAGTGCCCCGCCTCGTGCAGCGCCGCCTTGTTCAACGGCGCGGTGACAATCACCTTCGCTTGTCCCGCCTGCACCAGCGCCACCGCGCGCTCGACGCAGCGAAAGGCCAGGTCGCCGGCAGCGGCGCCGATACGGCCATCGGCTATCGATTGCCTCTCTGCCACGCTCACCTCGGCCACCGCCACGCGGCCATCACCGGGTACGGCCTGCTCCAGCGGAACGAAGTCTGGCGCCGCATCGATCAGGCCAGCGGCACGGCGATAGATCGCGAGGTCGCCGACCAGCAGCACCCCGTCTCGCTCGGCGGTCGACATGCCCGCCACGGCCTGACAGATGATTTCCGGCCCGATGCCTGCGGGGTCGCCCATGGTAATGGCGAGATCAAACTCGCGGCGTGCCGCGGCTTGCGACGTTGACGTCTCCCTCATGGCATTAATTGCCCTCCGTTGACCTCGAGAATCTGCCCGGTCACGTAGCCGCTCATGCGATCGGTGCCCAGGAACACATAAGCCCCCACGCACTCGTCGGCGGCACCGGTACGCCCCATGGGTATGGAAGCGGATACCGCGGCCAGCTGCTCCTCGGTGGAGTGGCGTTCGTGGAAATCAGTGAGAATGACTCCCGGCGCCACGGCATTGACGCGGATCTTGTCGTCCATCAGCTCCTTGGCCATGTTGCGAGTCAGCGTGCTGACGAAGCCCTTGGCCGAAGCGTAGAGCCCCGCGCCCGGCCCGCCACCGTTGCGCGCCGCGATCGACGAGGTATGAATGATGTTGCCCCTACCGACACGCTGGAAGTGCGGCAGCGCCGCCTGGGACACCATCACCACCGAACGGGCGTTGAGATCCATCACGCGGTCGTAGTGGGCATCGTCGATCTCGCCCAGGGTGACGCGCCCCAGCATGTCGCCGGCGTTGTTGATCAGCAGGTCCAGTCCGCCCAGTTGCTCTGCGGCTTCGTCGACGACACGCCGGGCCTCCGCGGAGCGGCTCACGTCCCCCTTGACGACCACCGCCTGGCCGCCTGCGTTACGGATGTCTGCCGCCACCGCCTCGGCCTTGTCGGCACTTGCATGGTAGTGCACGGCAACACTGGCCCCCAGTGCACCCAGCTGGCGCGCCACGGCCGCGCCGATGCCACGGCTGGCGCCGGTAATCAGCACGCGCTTGCCTTTCCACTCATCGAGCATGACTGAATCTCTCCCTTGTTGGTTTGATTGCTTGTGATGGCTTGGTTGCTGGTGATGATTTGATAGCTTGTCGTGACTTGCCTTCGGCAGATGCGCTCGCCTGTCGACCCGGCTTGGCACCTTGCGCTAGAGTGACATTGACTTGGCATACCTGTCATACAAGTCGACACCAACAACAGCATAGACGAGTCCCGGCAAGGAGGCAGCATGACCACCATCACGCAGGTCCAGGTCCACGACATCCGCTTTCCCACCTCGCGTAACCTCGACGGTTCGGACGCCATGAACGCCGCGCCGGACTACTCGGCCACCTACGTCATCCTGCAAGTCGACGATGACAGTGCGAAGGGGCACGGCCTCACCTTCACCATCGGCCGCGGCAACGAGATCGTAGTGGCGGCCGTCAACGCCCTGGCTCATCTCGTCGAGGGCCGCACGCTGGCCTCGATCACCGCCGACATGGGCGCGTTCTGGCGCGAAATGACCGGTGACAGCCAGCTGCGTTGGATCGGCCCCGACAAGGGCGCCATCCACCTGGCCACCGCGGCGCTGGTCAACGCGGTATGGGACCTGTGGGCCAAGCGCGAGGGCAAGCCCGTGTGGAAGCTGCTGGTCGACATGACGCCCGAGCAGCTGGTGCGCTGCCTGGACTTCCGCTTCGTTACCGATGCCCTCACCCCCGAGGAGGCCATAGCGCTGCTGCGCCGTCAGCAGGCAGGCAAGGCAGAGCGCGAAGCCGAGATGCGCCGCGACGGCTTTCCCGCCTATACCACCTCGGCCGGCTGGCTCGGCTACCCCGACGACAAGGTGCGCCGCCTGGCCCGCGAGGCGCTCGCCGAGGGCTGGACACACTTCAAGCAGAAGATCGGCGGCGACTTGGAGGAGGACATTCGCCGTGCCGCCCTGCTGCGCGAGGAGATTGGCTGGGACAACGTACTGATGATGGATGCCAACCAGGTCTGGGAAGTCGACGAGACGGTCGCCAAGATGCGCCGCCTGGCCGAATTCGATCCGCTATGGATCGAGGAGCCCACCAGCCCCGACGACGTCCTCGGCCACGCCGAGATCCGCCACCGCGTCGCCCCCATCGGCGTGGCCACCGGCGAGCACTGCCACAACAAGGTGATGTTCAAGCAGTTCTTCCAGGCCGACGCACTCGACTACTGCCAGCTCGATGCCGCGCGCCTGGGCGGGCTCAACGAGGTGATCCTGGTGGCGCTGATGGCCGCCAAGTTCGACGTGCCGGTCTGCCCCCATGCCGGCGGTGTCGGCCTGTGCGAGTATGTCCAGCACATCTCGCTATTCGACTACATCGCCGTGTCGGGCAGCCTGGAGGGACGCGTGCTGGAATACGTCGATCACCTGCACGAGCATTTCGTCGACCCCGTAGTCGTCGAGCGCGGGCGCTATCGGGTGCCCGAGGCGCCGGGCTACAGTATCACCATGCACGAAGCGTCGCTGGCCCGGCACCGCTTTCCCGACGGGGCCGCCTGGCAGGAGGAGCGCTGAATGAAACGTGACGGCTTTCTCGACGCACTCTCCATGCGCCTGGGCGAGCGCGGCCTGCTGCGCGAGCCCGACGACATGACCCGCTACGTGGCCGACTGGGCCGGCGACCGGCTCGGCATGCCCCTGGCGGTGGCTCGCCCCGCCTCCACCGAGGAGGTCGTCGATACGGTTCGCCTGTGCCGTGAACATGGCGTTGCCATGGTGCCCCAGGGCGGCCACAGCGGGCTGGTCGCAGGCGCCCTGCCCGCCGCCGAGGGCAACGAGCTCGTCATCAGCCTGGAGCGCATGAACCGTATTCGCGCCATCGACCCGATCAACTTCACCATGACCGTGGATGCCGGCTGCATCCTGGAGAACGTCAAGCAGGCCGCGGCCGAGCACGAATGCGAATTTCCGCTCGCGCTAGGCGCCCAGGGCAGCTGCCAGATCGGCGGCAACATCGCCACCAATGCCGGCGGGCTCAACGTGCTGCGCTACGGCATGATGCGCCAGTTGGTGCTGGGGCTCGAGGTGGTGCTGCCGGATGGGCGCCTATGGAACGGCATGACCGAGCTGCACAAGGACAACCGCGGCTACCCCCTCAAGCAGTTGTTCCTCGGCAGCGAAGGCACGCTCGGGATCGTCACCGGCGCCGTGCTCAAGCTCTCCCCACGCGCTACCCAGGCCCGCACGGCGCTGCTCGGCCTGCCCTCACTGGAGGCGGTGATCGAACTCTACGGCCTTGCGCGGCGTGACTGCTGTGACCTGCTCAGCGCCTTCGAGCTGATCCCGCGCCGCTGCATCGAACTCGCCATGGAAGCTACCTCATCGCTCAGCGACCCGCTGGAAGAACCGTACCCCTGGTATGTGCTGATGGAAGTCACCGCCAGCGGGCCCCTGGACCTTGGCGCCATGCTCGAGCACCTGCTGGAACAGGGCATGGCCCGCGAACTGGTGCTCGACGGAGCCTTGGCGTCGAGCGAAGGCCAGTCGGCACATCTATGGCAGTTTCGCGAGAGCATGCTGGAAGGTCAGCGTCGCCGCGGCGAGCACCTGCGCACCGACATCTCGATACCCATCTCGGCGATACCCGTTTTCGTCGACGCAGCCAGCCACATGGTGATGGAAGCCTCTCCCGAGTGCGAGATCATCGCCTATGGCCATGTCGGCGACGGCAACCTGCACTTCAACATCCTGCCGCCACCGACAATGCCGGAAGCGGACAAGCGCCACCACCTGCACGAACTCGAAACCCACCTGTTCGAGGTGGTCGACGGGCATGACGGCAGCATCAGTGCCGAACACGGCATCGGCCGGACCAAGCAATCCGCCTACCTGGAGCGGCTGTCGCCGGTGGAACGCGAACTGGCCGAAGGCATCAAGGCCCTGTTCGATCCCGAGGGGCTGATGAACCCGGGGCGCATCCTGCCGCCGCGGGACTGAGGGCTGCAACTGAGAGCTGCATCCGCCAGGCGCCACGACTACAGTGCAAAAGGAAATCCACGGCCAGAGCAAAGTCGATGAAACGCCACGCTGCCTTCATAGCCCCCGCCCTGCTGTCGTCCTGCCTTGGCATCACCGCCACGCAGGCACTCGCCGAATGCGAACCAAGCGAGGAGCAGCAGGCCATGCTCGAAAGGGTTAACCAGGCGCGCAGCGAAGCACGCCAGTGCGGCAATGAGGAGCATGCCGCCGCCGAGCCGCTGGAATGGAACTGCCGCCTGGCCGAGGCGGCCAAGGCCCATTCGACGGCCATGGCCGAAAAGGAATTCTTCAGCCATACCGGCGCGGACGACGAAGGCGTCGCCTCACGCGTCAGCGAAACCGGCTACACATGGATGGCCGTAGGGGAAAACATCGCCGCCGGCCAGGCCGAAGTCGAAGCCGTCATGCAGGGCTGGCTCGACAGCCCGGGGCACTGCGCCAACATCATGAGCGACGAGTTCACCGAAATGGGAGCCGCCTCGGTCGCGGCCGAAGGCTCGCGCTACTCGCCCTATTGGACACAAGTATTCGCAAGGCCGCGATAGCCGAGCGCTGCCGCTCCAGCGCCGTCAGGTCTCGCCCAGCAGCGACACCAGCTCGGGTGCCAACCGGTCGCCATAACCGCGTGCGATTATGTCACGATAGAGGCCGTGTATGCCCTCGGCGACGCCACGAGCCGCACCCAGGTCCTCGGCCATGGCCTGGTAATAGCCAACGTCCTTGAGCGAGTTGGCCAGGCTGAAACGAAAGCCAGAAGGGTCCCCGGCGGCAATGAAGGGGCGCAGGCGCTCGAGCACAACCCCGGCGCCACCGCCGTTGCCCAGCACCTCGAGGAACACGGCATCGTCGATGTTGGCGCGCCGCGATGCCGCAGCGGCCTCGGCGAGCACGGCGGTAAACCCCAGCGACACAAAGTTGTGCAGCAGCTTGAGCTTGTGCCCCGAGCCCACCGGCCCGCCGTGGGTGATGTTCTCGGAAAAGCACGCGAGCAGCGGCTGCAGCTCACAGAAAAGTTCGTCGGAGGCACCGACGATCAGGTTGAGACGCCCTTCCGCAGCCTCCTTGGGGGTGCGCGTCATGGCGGCATCCATGAAGCGGACGCCGGCCTGGGCAAGGCGCGTGGCTATGTTTTCGGTGGAGCGCGGTATGGCCGTCGAGCAATCGACGACCACCGCACCAGCCGGGAGACCCTCAAGCACACCGCCGGTATCGAACAGCACGCTCTCCACCTGAGGAGTACCGGTGACGCAAAGAATCACCACCTCGGCATCGACGGCGACCTCGCGGGCGCTCGAACGGCGCTCGGCCCCCGCCGCCAGCAGGTCATCGACCGGCTGGTTGCCGGGATGATCGAGAAAACACAGCCGGTGACCGGCACGCAGCAGACTCGCGGCAATGCCATGGCCCATCATCCCCACACCCACCATGCCGATACGGTACTGCCTGCTCATGAGCCCTCCCTATCGACGGAGCGATGCCGCCGTGTCGATGAACAATGTGCGACAGCACGACATCGGATTCATGCTGCTGCGGGGTGAAAGCACCTGAACCCAGCCTCGCTCAAGCGGCGGGTTCGCTCAAGCCGTGCCTGCCGAGTGGGCCGGACAAGATCGGCGGGAGGGGAAAAAGGATGACGCTGGAAGCTAGTCAGAAGCGGGACAGACGGAAAATGACAACCAGGAGGGAAACGAGACAGGACCCTCCCTGGTCCTTGGCAGCGCGTGCCTATTAGCGGATATAAGCCGCCAGAGCATCGCGAGCCGCTTGGTGGGCCAATGCTTGGGAGGCCCAGTGGTTCAGCACTTCACACGCAAGATCCGCGTTCGATTGTACAGACATGAAGTTTCTCCTGTGTGACATCCAGAAACATCATGCCCCAGCTTTATCGACATTTCATTAGGGTGGCGAAACTTTGCCCGCAAGCCCCAAGGATACGTCGCTGTATGTCACAATTTTTGTCGTTGCACCCCAAAAGGGCATAGAAAACGCTTCCATAACCGTTTTGGTGCGTTTATTCCTCAAGCGATTCTCCGGGCGAAACGGTGCTGATCGCTCTTGTTCTTTCCCAATCGACTTCAGCAGCAGCACCAGCACATCCACTTGCAGTGCCTAGTGTGCCGGAACGCATATGCGACATGCCCGCTGTCGGCCTGGGCTCGCTGGAAACGCGACTGGCACGCTGGGGGCTGACTTGAACGGGAAGCTGATATGAAGAAGCGCACGCTGTCGCCAGAAGAGCGTGAACAGGCGCTGCTGGACGTCGCTCAGGCGCTGGTCATGGGTGATATCGACAAAGACTAGGCACTGCGCCGCGATACGCTGGGGCTTTCGCAACAAGCCTATGCAGACCTGGTCGGTGTCAGCCGGCGCACCCTGTTGGACCTGGAGCAAGGCAAGGGCAACGTTTCGCTTGCGGTCATGAACCGGGCATTTCGGCCACTGGGGCTGAAGGTCGGCCTGCTGCCTCGACAGCCCGCGCTGCTGGAGAAGGTACTGGCTTTAACTAATTCTTTCTCGTAAATGATGTAGAATTAGTTAAATTCTTCACCGGTACCTCGCCATGGCCTATCAACAGTTTCAATCTGAACAGTCCCGGGTAGCAGTCAATGCGATGCAACTCTTCGAAGCACTCGAGCACCATCGTGCCCAGGCACGCCAGGTCAAGGGCTCGATGCACTGGAAGCGTATCCAAGGGCGAGAGTACCTCTACCGTGCCTACACGGGCGGCAAGAACCACTCGCTGGGCCCTCGCTCTTCCGATACTGAAGCCATTAAGAAAGCCTTCGACGCTCGCAAAGCGGAGTACACATTGCGGGAGCAGTCGCTTAAGGAACAGCTCCAGGTGCACTCCGCCTATATCCGAGCCAATCGGCTGAACCGATTTCCCATAGCCGGTGCCAGGGCGATACGAGCACTGCAGCGCAAAGCAGTCCCTTTCCGCGTGATCGGAACCAATGCTCTTTACGCCTATGAAGCCCGTGCCGGCGTACTGATAGAACCTGAGCACCTGGCGACCGCCGACATCGATGTGCTCATGGATGCCCGGCAAGGCTTGAGAATCGTCACGGCACTCGAAGGTGAAACCCTGCTATCCGTCATCCAATCCAGCGATCGCTCCTTCCAGCCGCTCACCGATACTCCCTTCGAGTTTCGAGCCGCCAATGCTAAAGGTTACATGATCGATCTCATCACCCAGGCCGTCGACCCCATGACGGTGAGTGACTTCGAGCTTCATCTGGAGCGCGGTGATTTGAAGCCGGTAGGCATCGACTCACTGAAATGGGCCATAGCCTCACCGCGCTTCGAGGCAACAGTCTTCGATGAGCGAGGCATGCCGCTGCGATTGCCTACCGTTGATCCGCGCGCCTTCGTGTTGCACAAGTGGCATGTCAGCCAGCAGCCCGACCGGGAACCGGTAAAACGTTATCGCGACGAGGCACAGGCACGCCTGGTCGCCACTCTGCTTCGCGATGAGCTGCGAGAACTGTCTACCACCCGAGCCGTCGAAAGAGCCTTTCCCCACCTCGTCAGGCAGCGGGCCAGCAGCCAGATCGACGAATTCGACGTGTAGGAAATGTTGACGGATCGTATGCCGACCTGATCGATGGCGGTCATGAACCGGGTATTTCGGCCACTGGGGCTGAGGCTCGGCCTGCTGCCTCGCCAGCCTGCGCTGCTGGAGTGGGCACTGGCGCTCAGCGATAATGGAGCGAGCGGCAACCGGTCCTCCAACCCCTGCGGATAACCATGCTCTTCGAGATCCTGATCGTCGTCGCCCTGATTCTGCTCAACGGTCTGCTCGCCATGTCGGAGCTGGCCATCGTCTCGTCCCGTCCGCTGCGTCTCAAGGCGAGAGCCGAGCGAGGCTCGCGCGGGGCCGCCGTGGCCCTCGCCCTGATCGAGCACCCCGGTCGCTTCCTCTCCACGGTGCAGATCGGTATCACCCTGGTCGGTGTGCTTTCCGGAGCCTTCTCCGGCGCCACGCTGGGCCTGAGGCTCGCCAATGCCCTTCCCGCCCTGGGTATACCGACGCAGTTTGCCGAGCCCCTCGGGATCGGCGGCGTCGTGGTCGTCATCACCTATCTTTCGCTGATCGTCGGTGAACTGGTGCCCAAGCAGATCGCCCTGGCCGATCCCGAAACCGTCGCCTCCCGCGTGGCACCGACCATGCGATTGCTCTCCCTGGCCTCGGCGCCCCTAGTCTGGATGCTCGATCGCTCGGGCCGCCTCCTGCTCGCCCTGCTGGGTCAGTCGGGCAAGCGGGAGAGTGCCGTCAGCGACGAGGAGATCCGCATGCTGATCGCCGAGGCGGCGGGCGCCGGTGTCATCGAACAGGGCGAGACCGAAATGCTCACCGGCGTCATGCGCATCGCCGACCGCACCGCCCGCGGCCTGATGACGCCGCGCCACGAGGTCGAGATGGCCGAAGTCGGCGAGAGCCGTGCCAAGGTGCTCGCCCGTTTCCGCGAGTCGGGTCGTTCACGCCTGCCGCTGCGCGGCCAAGGGCAGGACAACATCCTCGGCCTGCTGCACAGCCGCGACCTGCTGCAGGCCACGGGGCCGACGTTCGACCCCGCCGCGCTCGTGCGGAGCACGACGGTGATCCACGACGCCCTGCCGGCCATGCAGGTGATCGAGCGGCTCAAGACTTCACCCGAGCACATGCTGCTGGTCTACGATGAGTACGGCAATTTCGAGGGCATCATCACCCCGATGGACATTCTCGACGCCATCACCGGCAGCTTCGACGATGCCGAGACAGACGAGCCAAAACTGATCGAGCGCAGCGACGGCTCTCTGCTGGTGGCGGGGTGGATGCCGGTCGACGAATTCGCCGAGCGCATCGGCCTCGAGCTGGAGGCGCATCCCGAGTACGAGACCGTGGCCGGGCTCGTACTGCACAAGATCGCGGAGCTGCCCCAGGTCGGCCAGCACGTGACGGTCGGTGAATGGCGCATCGAGGTAGTCGACATGGACGGCCGCCGGATCGATAAGCTGCTGGTGCAGCACAGCACTTCACCGAGCTGATAGTGAATTAAACTAGAAGGAACCTCGAATGCCCGCCAGTCTCGCTGTACTGCTCGACGCCGTGGAGCGCATCGCCCAACAAGCCGGCGAGGCCATCATGCGGGTCTACGCCCGCGAGTTCTCGGTCGAAGTGAAAGAGGACGACAGCCCCCTCACCGAAGCCGACAAGGCTGCCCACGAAGTGATCGTCGAGGCACTGAAGGCCTTGTCTGGGGCGATTCCGATCCTCTCGGAAGAGGACATCGCGGGCTTCCCGGGGCCCGATGACAAGGGGCGCTATTGGCTGGTCGACCCCTTGGACGGCACCAAGGAGTTCATCAAGCGCAACGACGAGTTCACCGTCAACATAGCGCTGATCGAGCATGGCAAGCCGGTGCTGGGCGTGGTGGTGGCGCCGGCGCTGAAGCTCACCTACCTGGCGGCGCAGGGCGTTGGTGCGTTCAAGATCGACGCGAACGGCAAGCGCACGCCGATCCGTGCCGCCGGCAGGCCTGCCGCGGATGCCAGATGGCGCGTGATGGGCAGCCGCTCGCATGCCAGCCCCGACCTGGCGGCCTGGCTGGATACCTTAGGGGAACATGATCTGGTGCCGATGGGCAGCTCGCTGAAGTTCTGCCTGATAGCGGAGGGCCGGGCCGACGTCTATCCCCGCCTCGGCCCCACCTGCCTATGGGACACCGGCGCCGCCCAGGCGGTGGTCGAACAGGCCGGTGGCCGCGTGGAAACCCTGAGCGGCGAGGCGCTCAGCTACGCCACGCCCGAGCGCCACCTCAACCCTCATTTCGTGGTGTGGGGGCACCAGCCCTGACATAGAGGCCGCACCCGGTCTCGGTTGGCCAAGCAAGTCGCATGGCTGCTACACCTACCAGTGCAGGAAGAGGCAAAGCGAATGTCACAAGGCCTCAGGGCCAGGGAGGACGCGATGCAGCGCCTGTACTTTCTGATCCCCGACAGGGAGACCACTACCGACATCGTCAATGAACTGAACGCGATGGGGCTGACCAAGGACCACCTGCACGTCATGGGCAAGGATTGGCAGCCTCTGGAAAAGGAGGGGGTACCCGTCGCCACGCTGATTCAGACTTCCGATGTCATCAACGCCTCGAAGCGCGGGGCCGTCGTCGGGGCACTACTCGGCTTGGTGCTAGGCTTGGTCGCGCACTACGTGCTGGTCGACACGAACATCGTCTGGATGGCCCTCGGCATGACGCTCTTCGGGGCACTGTTCGGGGTATGGGCGAGCACGATGGTTGGCGTCTCGGTGAAGGACATCAAGGTCGACAAGTACGACAAGGCGATCAAGCGTGGCGCCATGCTGCTGATCATCGACGTACCGGACGAACGAGAAGGCGACTACCGGAACGTGATCAAGCGCTACCACCCCGAAGTGGTGATCGAAAAAGTGACCGCGCAAGAGCGCAAGCAGCATGCGGGTGAGGGGCATTGACTCACCCGGATGAGGATCGGCCAGTTCCGGCTGCCCTCGCCAATGGAAACCCGCTTTCTTCCCCGCCTTGCGCTTGCCCACCTCTATCCTGAGGTGGGCGATTCACCGCCCCCCTTCATCGTTGCTGCCATCAGCAAACTTTTGCACCCACAAATTAAAGTTAGATCGTTCGCGTGCCGATATCACGTGAACTAGTGGCTGTGTCCGCCACTTATAACTGAAGACGCTGCCGACGCCATGAAATATCCCACTCTGTCCCTTCACAAAACGCGCCTTGCCGTTGCCTGCGGCTTGGCGAGTACAGCGCTGATCAGCTCAGCCCACGGTAATAGCCTGACTGAATTCACGATTACCGACGACCACACCAACGTCGGCACCATGTCCATCAACTGGTCAACGATGAGCACTATGAACATGATCGGGACCCCTATCGCATCGGGCCCCAACACGTTCAATTACGTCGGCCAGGAGCTGATCGTAGGCAGCGGGGGCGAATATCTGCTGGGCCAGACCTCTGCCCCGCTGGATTCCGTCATGATGATCTACAAAGGCGCGTTCAATGCCAGCCAGCCCGGCAATGGGTGGGTAACGGGCAATGATGATTGGAGGGGACAAGTCGACGGTTCCGATCTGTCGGGCGATCTGGCAGCCGCTGGCATCACCATCGTTTCATGTGCCTCAAGCGCCGGACTTTGTCCCGCTGTAAAATTGTCACTCGACAGCGGTACCCGCTATACCGTGATCATCAGCAGCTATAGCCCCGGCACCGCAATAGGTTTCCCTCTGTCCTTCTTCGTCTACGGCCCGGATTTCGTCCTTGTCGTAGACCAGCTAGGCGCACAGCTTTTCGAAACCCCGGTGGCAGGAAGCCAAAGCCAACCGGCTGGCGCCTACCTGGACCGCGTAGTCATGGAACTTGGTCTGCGCACCCCCAACAGCCCGCTACTGCGAGCATTGACAGCGCTTTCTGCCATGAACGAAACGCAACGATCCCAATTCGTGGAAAGCATGAGTTCGAATGTCTCGCGCAATGGCATGCGGGATGCCACGCTGAATGCCGGCCGCGCGATGCTCAATACCGTGGGCAAGCGCTACGCCAGCACCGGCCTGGGTGGGCAGATGAGCCGCGGCTTGGTGGCACCTGCCACCTATGCCGGCCACACCGCCAACCAACAAATGGCAAGTGGCGCTTCACTGGGCATGGCGCCCGGTAACGACAGGCAAGCCAGCATATTGCAGTATGGCGATCACGATTCCTTCGAGGGTCTGCTCGGCATGGCATCGCAGCTCTCACACCAGGGCACTTCACAAGTTGGACAAGCCAGCAGTTGGGCTGAGGGATTCGTCACTCGCGGCAGCAGCACCGATTACGACTACCGAACCCATGGCGCCATGGTCGGCCTGGACCATCGCTTCGCGCAGGGTTGGCTCGGTGGGCTCTTCCTTGGCGTCGGCCAAGGCCGGGTAGCGGGTGACGATGCCGCTCACGCACGCACCGAAATCGAAAGCGTAACGAGCGGCGCCTATGCGGCAGTTCGGTATGGCGACTTAATTCTCGATGCCACGCTGCTCGCCGGCTTCAGCGACAACGAACACCGCCGCGAGATTGCCGGGCTACAAACCGAGGTAGTGGAAGGCAGCAACCGCGGCGAAGAGGTAACCTTGGCGCTGGGGGCCAGCTACGTCCTGCAGCAAGGCGATGACTGGGAGCTGGTCCCACATGCACGCGTAATGCATAGCTGGCTGCATCAGAGCGCCTTCGAAGAGAGCGGCGACTCCGACCTGACCATGGCGTACGGCTCGCAGCGCCAGCAGGTATGGCGCACCAGCCTGGGGCTGGACACCGGCCATGTCATGCGCCGCGGGGATCGGGAAACTGTAATGCTGACCGGCGGCCTGGCCTGGGGCATGCGTATTCAGTCAGGTGGCGGCACCCGGGCTTCCCTGAGCGCAGACACCACCGGAGGCAGCTTCGTGTTAGCTCCCGACAACCGCACCGTTCACTCGGCCGACGTCAACACCGGCCTGAGCTGGGAGCGTGAGCTGTCAGGCAGTGACAGCATTGCCATCAGCGGCATGTACGAGGGATCGTTCTCGAACCGTGAAACGGAACACGGCGCAAGGCTCACTCTGGCTTACCGCTGGTAAGCGACACGAGCGGTAAACTTCAACTCTATTCGGGCGGCCTGTACGGTACCAGGCTGCCCTGGCCAGGCCCACCCTACTCCACCACCTCGCGCTTGCGCACCACGTCGACTTTCTGCTGCTGCCGCGTCCACTTGCCTTGAGGCTTGTCGATGTACTGGAAGTACTCGTTGGTGAAATTGCCCTGATTGCAGGTGGTGCGGTAGCAGGCCGTGGGCACCTCATGACGTGGTAACACCCGGTTGAAGACTCCAGGTCCGGTCAGCTCGAAGACGTTTTTTTCGTTCTCGTTCTCGATATTGGCGAGGATGGTCTCGCCGATGCGCACGATGCGGGGGTTCGCCGGCTTGCTGGCGATGAAATAGTTGCTGATGTCACCACGGCGGGTGGTGATGTAGAGCTCATCCAGCTCGGGCCTGACGATTCGCGCCAGCGGCCACACCGCATGGGCATCGATATCCAGATAGACCCCACCGTGCTTCTGCAGCACCAGCACTCGCCAGAAGTCGGCCTGCGCCGCCCCCACCTGCAAGCGAGAATAGGCCTCGAAGATCTGCGGCGAGAAATGCTCACGAATGAAGACCGAGCGAGCCTCGGTAATCATGAAGCGGTACTCGAAGCTCGGTGCCATTAAACGGTTGAAGAGATAGTTCAGATAGACCGGCAGCGTGGCTTTGTCGGTGAAGTTGGTTTGCCAGATGATACGCGGCACCTGGGAAGACCGCTTTGAGCCCCACCACGGCGCGGCACGCTCGGGAATGGTGAATCGCTTGTGGGGAAATACATAATGAAAGCCATACGACGCCACCTTGGTAATGTTGGCCAGTAGCTTGACCAACCTGGCGAAGGCCAGAATACCTGTATTCTTCACTTTGTATCCTCTGTTCGAGCACGCCCGACATCTACCGATGCCCTGTGCGTCCCACTGCGATGATCCCTCCATGGTGATCCACCTCTGCCTGCTCCACGCTCATACCAGGCATCGCCTGGAACGGCTGCGGGCAGACGTTGGCCCCCCTACGACAAACCCACGCCAGCCCAGTTCCCTCACTGTCTCACGACCAGGGATCACGCGCTGCGCGCTGTGCGGACTCTAGCATAACGATACGGCTCGCGGACGAGAGAAACACAGGCAGAATCAACGGTTATCGGGCGGACCCGCTTACCGCCTCATGCGTTGCCGGGCCGGCCGCCTAGGCGCGTTGGTGGGTATCGGGTAAACTGGCCGGTCAAACGACATGGCCTGTCTACATGGCTAATTAACACGGAATGTGGAGCACGGATGCGATGTTGAAACGGTTCGCCTTTGTCATTTCCGACCTTTATGGCGGCGGCGCGGAAAAATCGCTGCTGTATACCGCTGACGCGCTGCGTCAACGCGGCCACACGGTGCGCGTCTTCACGCTACGCGAACGCATCGAGCATCGCATTCCCGAAGGTCTCGACATCGTCAACCTGGCCGTCGTCAACCACTTCACCAAGGCCTTCAATACCGTCTGGGTGGAAAAGTGGCAAGCGAAGCAGATCGCCAAGTCCGTCAACGATTATCAAGCCGATGTCGTGCTCTCCTGCTCTTGCGATCGAATTACCCGGCACATGCAGCATCCCAATCTTTACTTCTGGGTAAAAGGCGATACCTCCGCCCAGTTTCGTCACTCAGCCAAGCGAGAAAAGAAGTTTGCCAAGCAGCGCACCTACTACAATGGACGCAAGATAATCGCCGTGTCCCGTGGGGTAGAGCAGAATCTGCTGAACGTCATTGGCATCAGGCCGGCACACATCCAGACCATCTACAATCCCTACGAACGCCAGCCCTTCCTAGAAATGACCAAGGAAGAAGTCTCGCTTCCCTTCGACGAGTACTTCCTGCACGTCGGCGCCTTTACCCACGTCAAGCGGCAGGACCGCCTGCTACGCGCCTACGCTCGAAGTGGTGTGGAAACGCCGCTGGTGCTGCTCGGCAAAGGGGGAACCGAAGGGGAAATCAAGCAGTTGATCACCGATCTTGGACTCGAGGACAAAGTGACCATGCTCGGCTACCGCACCAACCCCTACCCCTTCATCCAGCAGGCCAAGGCACTAATTCTCACCTCCGATGCCGAAGGGTTGCCCCGCGTACTCATCGAGGCGCTGCTGCTGCATACCCCGGTCATCAGTGTGGACTGCCCCAGCGGGCCCAGGGAGATTCTCACGGGTGAACTGGCCGATTTCCTAGTTGGACAGGAAGACGAGCAAGGCCTAGCCGACGCTATCAGCCAAATGGACCAATCGCCGGTCAAGATCGATGAGCGCTATTACCAGCAGTTCTTGACTGAGAACGTCATCCCTCAGTTCGAGGCGCTGTAAACGGGACATGACATGAAACTGCTCAACATCCCGTTCGACGATCGCCGTCGTCGCTACCTGGTCTGCCATGCAAACGGCCTACCCGAGAAGCTCGCGCTCGACAGCACGACCACCACGTCGCAATTCGAAGCCATCGGCAGCAGCCGCTTCTTCGTTTCGCGTGACGGCACACTATTGGCCAAGGTCGTGCCGGACAAGTTCAGGAAAGCGCAGGCCCCGCTAAAATGGCTGCTGCGCGATTACCTCGAGAAACGCTGGCTGGCACAGTGCGACGCGCGCAAGGAGTACAACAGCCTGCGAATCCTGAGGCGCGCCGGCCTGGCCACGCCCCGCTGCCACGGCTGGGGCCTCTCGCTCAACCCCAGCAACCGCTATGCCTCACTGCTGCTGATGGAACATATTCGTAATGCACGCCCCGGTGGCGAAATGTTCGAAGAAATGAGCGAAGCGGATCGCCATTCCTTCCTGAAACTCTTCTGTACCGAAGTGGCCCGGCTCGCCAGATACGGCTACGTGCATCGAGATCTGCACTACAACAACCTGCTGATAACCGAGGCCGGCAGGTTATTATGGATTGACGCCCATGTTCGCCGCTTGCCGAAGCAAAGTGACAAAGCATGGAACGCCCTTGAAGCTTCGCTAACGGAGAGCAAGCTTCGCGGCGCTGCGTACCTCACGGCTACGCGAGAAATATTGCAGGCGGAGCTTCACCCAGGCATCAACCGCCGCTGAAGCGGAATGGAACTGCAAAACCGTTAAGCCATCGATATATGGACATGAATTCAAGCCATGGCGAAATTCCTATTTATCATCGACCAGCTCTCCAGTGGCGGCGCACCTCGCTCTGTCATCAAACTAACGCGTGCCCTACTGGAACAGGAGCATCGAGTCACGCTCATTGCACTCCGCGCCCCGGTCACGCTGCCGGTTCCAGAAGGAGCCAGTGTGCATGTCGTGCCGTTCGCCCCCAAGGGTCGATGGGAAAAGCTGCGTCGTTACGAATTCCACGCCAGGCAGCTCGATGAGTTTCTCGATCGGTTAGGGGAGGCCTTCGACCTGGTCGTCGCCAATCTCAATCACGCCCATCAGGTCGCGGCACGCTCCAAGCTTTCATCCAAGGCCTGGCTGTGTATTCGCTCGGACCCTTGGCAAAGATTGATCTCGCACAAGCAGGGCTGGCAGCGTGCCATCAAGCAGCAAAAGGTGAAGGCGCTGTATAGAAACAAGAAGATCCTTACCCTGACCCAGGAGAATGTACGCTCGCTGGACCGCATCGGCATCCAGCCTGCCAGAGCCGAGGTCATACCCAACCTGGTGGAACTCGAGCATATACGGAAAAAGATGATAGCCCCACTGCCCGAACCCGAGCTGGAGCAATGCGATTTCTGTCTCTTCGTCGGGCGGCTCAACATGCGCCAAAAGCGGCTGGACAGGCTGTTGGAGGGATACAAGGCGAGTGGCACCGAGATGCCATTGATCATGGTAGGCGATGGAGACGCCAACGCCGTGGAGGAGGTGCAGACGCGCGCCGCTGCACTTGGTATCGATAAGCAGGTTATGCTGTTGGGAAGCCGCGACAATCCTTTTCCCTACATGCACCGTGCCCGCCTATTACTGCTGGCCTCTGACTACGAGGGGTTGCCCAACGTCATCATCGAAGCGCTGGCCTGCGGCACGCCAGTGGTGAGCACCGATTGCCTCTCAGGCCCTCGCGACATACTGCAGGGCAAACTGGCGAGAGGCCTGGTAACACCCAAGGAGGACACCGCGGGGTTCGGCCGGGCGATAAGCGACCTGCTGGCCAATCCACCCACCATCGATCCCGAAGCTCTCGAGCAGTACGCACCGGCCACGGTGGTTTCTCGCTACCTTGAGCTAGCCGAAGAAGACGCCATTTCCCGCTGAGTGGAACTTGAGAGAAGGCCCCATAGCACAGCGAGCCAGAACGCGAACATCATCACGCCACTATTGTGCTCCATGAAGGTCTGGGTCAGACCAAAGTCGATATAGGTCACGCTGAGTAGTGCCCCGGCAATTGCCACGGAGCGGACTTCCAGGGAAGGGTGACGGAACTGTTTCATGAACAAGCGCATCGGCACCAAATAGAGCATCAGCAGTACGGCAAGTCCGATCACACCACGCTTGGCGAAGGCATCCAGGTATTCATTATGGGGGTGACCGTACATGGTCACCCCGCGCCGGATCTCACCCGCTTCCCCCAGCTCGATCAGAGCGGCGTGGTAGCCGTCGCTTCCCCAGCCGGTCAGCGGTCGCTCCTTGATGAGCATCACAGCCCCCTTCCACATCTCGAAGCGATCCCCAACCGAGCTGCCCTTCTGACTACCCGCCCGATAATCAGCCACCTGCTCGAAAGCCTGATGAACGCGCGCCTGCACGCCTGTCTGAGGAATGCTGTATACAGCCGTGGCACCCAGTACCACAACGATCATAATGGCAACCTTTACCCGGTTGGGCAGCAAATGACCGTACCCTCGGTACAGCACCCATAGCACCAGCGGGAAGCCGATCCAGCCGCCGCGGCTGCCGGAGAAGATCGAGCCGAGAATGCCCCCCACGGCGCCGACCAACAACAGAGCCACCCAGCCGGATCGCTGCCGCTGCTGCCACGCCCAGCCCAAGCCCGCCAGGCAGAACACCGCCAGCAGCATGCTGAGGTTGCCGAACTGGATGACGTGGGTATAGATGCCGCCTGCACGCTCGGCGTCCTCAACCAGCTTCTGCCAGCTTGCCCAGCTACCCGCGCCGATGGCACCAAGGGCCATGCCGCCCCACATCCACGCCAGGCGCGGTGGGTATGCCATCACGAGCAGCATGGCAGGTAAGGCAAACAGGAAACGTATTGGCTTGTCGAAGCCGCTCGAGCCCTGCCCATCCAGCCAGGCTTCCAGCATTCCCACGGCGGAGTAGGCCATCAACGCAGCGATCACCAGCCAGTCCTGGCGCGTCACTCCCAACGCTGGGCGTACCACCAACAGCCAGGCACTGCCCAGCAGCAGCAGCACCGCGCCGACTGAATAGCCACTGGGCACCACCAGGGCAATGGCGCCCAGCAAAAAGACGGCAAGGCTCGTGTATGTATGGGGAAAGACGGAGTTATCCACGGTGCTGGGCAGGAGGGGCGTCACGCTATGAGCTTTCACAGATCAGTAACTTGGCTGGAATTGGGAGCACTACTCTACCATACACCAGCCAAGCCAATGGAACGTTAAGCGCCCGTTTTATATGAGTTATTGCGCATTCAGCGAACCTAGAAGCCGATACGGCATGATTCGAAGAGCAGTACGCTGTCGACTCAATAAGCATTAGGATTGATGAATCCCTTGGCAATGGTCAGCGCAATGATCCTCAGGTCCAGCCACAGCGACCAGTTGTCGATGTACCACAGGTCGCACTCCACCCGCCGCTGCATCTTGTCCAGGGTGTCGGTCTCGCCACGCAGCCCGTTCACCTGCGCCCAGCCGGTGATGCCCGGCTTCACCTTGTGGCGGCGCATGTACGACTCGACCAGCTCCTTGTAGTGTTCGTTGTGCGCCAGCGCGTGCGGGCGCGGGCCCACGATCGACATGCGCCCCTGCAGCACGTTATAGAACTGCGGCAGCTCATCCAGCGAGGTACGGCGCAGGAAAGCCCCGATAGGGGTCAGCCGCGGATCTCTCTTGGTGGCCTGGGTTACCTGGCCGTTAGCCTCCTGGTGCACCCTCATCGAGCGAAACTTGTACACCTTGAATCGCTTGCCGTTTACCCCCGTACGATACTGCTTGAAGACGACCGGCCCCGGTGATGTGGCCTTGATCAGAATGGCAATCACGATTACCGCCGGCAGGGCAATCAGCGAGAACAGCGTGCCCAGGATGATATCCTCCAGGCGTTTGACGATGCGCGGCACGCCATCGATAGGGGTGACGCTGAGATCCACCGCCAAGTGCCCCGCCACCTCACCCATCCGGTGATTGAGTAGCTGCATGCCGGGAAAATCGGGAATGAAGCGCACCTCGGCCGTATGGTTGCGCAGCGCGAAAAAGATCGACCGAACCACTCCCCCCATCTCCAGGGGCACGCAGATCCACACCTCTCGTGCACCAGACTCCTCCACCCGCTTGACCAACCGCTCCAGTTGCGGCTCGGTGGGAGAACAGCTCATGCGCTCGATGCCGGCAATAGAGTACCCCTCGGCAGGTGAGGCTCGCATGCCCTGGGCTACGCGCACCAGCTGCTGGCCGGGCCCGACGAGGAACACCGAGCGGCGCGCCCCGCCGCGTCGGCGTACTCGTCGCAACAGCAGCTGGGCGACGACACGCAGCCCGGCACACACGATAAAAGAGAAGAGCAGCGTCATGCCCACCCATAGGCGCGAATAACGCTCAGCGGCATGGGCAAAATAGATCAGCGACGTCACCAACACCGCCACCAATAACCAGACGAAGAGCAAACGCATCACCAGCGTGGTGATACGGGTGATCCGCCAGCGCGAGTACCCGCCCTGAGCCATGTTCATCACGATCACCAGCAGGCCCATCACCGCGATGGCCAGCCAATAGCGGTCGTGGTCGGGCGTTATCCCGAAGCGAACCCAGTGGGCGAGGATGCCGGCCCCCAGCACGACAAGAAAATCGAGGACCGGTACAATCAGTTGTGCTGGGTAACGCTCGGCAAAGCTGATTGCCGTGTGCTTCATCGACTCGACTCCTTGCCACCATCATCGTCTTGCATGTGACAACGAGCCGCAGCAATCGGCACCGTCGAAGCAGTAGCATGGCCACCACGAGACAGTGCAGGCCGCCCCCCACCCCATCTTCCTTCCAGCATGTCACGGTCCCCTACAAGTTACGGAGCAACGCATTGAACTCCTGTGCGAATGCGCTGCGCGTACGGTGAATGCGCTCTGCGGCGCCTGTTTCACCCTGCGGCCAGCCAGCGGGCTCGACGATAGCCGACACCAGCTGCGGCACGCTTTCATAAGCGGGCACATTGTACATGCGTAGGAAAGCTTCGGCGGTATCAATTTGGTGGTCGTTGCGATGCTCGCCGAACTCAGCCCGGCGCGGGAGCATCATAACCGGCTTGCCTGCCTCCAGGCAGGCGATGATGTTACCCATGCCGGCATGGGTGACGACCAGATCGGCCGCTTCGAACAGGGCCTGGAATTCTTCACTCGGAAACAGCGGCCGGGCCAGTACATTCGGCCATTCGCCCAGCCCCTCCAGGCTGGCCCCAGGGCCGGCCTGAAAGGTTAGCTGCCACTGCGGCCGTTGCAGGGCCACCTGCTCCACCACTTCGCCAAGGCGGGGAAAGTCGAACTGGGTGCCGGCGGTGAACAGCAGCTTCATAGCAGGCCCCCGAGGTGGCGGACGCGCCCCGTGGCCAGCTCGGGCCACTGGGTGAGTACCTGGGTAGCGAACAGGCACGCAGCGCGACCGGAAAGCGAAAGCCGCCGGCTGTTGGCAATGCTATCCACCCAGATCGTCTTGCGGCCCAGCAGCCACCCGGCGAACAGGACCAAAAGCCCCGGTGCAGCCCCGGTGCTGATAACCGCATCCGCACGGCTCTGCCGTACGATGCGCAGGGCCTGGGGCAACTGCCAAAGCCCACGGTGTAGCTCGCGCACGCTAAAGTCGCGAAGATAATAGTCAGCCAAGCCGTTCTGCCCGGCCCCCGTAGAAACGAATTCGGCCTCGTCGGCCTCCACCAGTTCAGCCAGCCGCTTCAGCTGAACCCAGTGGCCACCGAACGAGGCCGCAAAGAGAACGTTGATCTTGAATACTCCCCAACAAAGGCGACCAGGCCGCCGCACAAATCTGCAACCTAGCTGCCCTTTCCTCACATAGCGCTAACCGGCCCGGGCTTCGTCACTCACCACGCCAGCCATCGGCGCACCGGGCGATCGTGCCGATACCGCATAAGCCAGCATGAACAGCGCCAGCCCCAGGGCGTACGGCGAGAACCCCTCTTCCTGAAAAACCGAGTTAGCCATCAGCGCGATACAGTAGAAGAACGCCAGCCGAACCGTACTCTCCTCCAGGAACGGCAGCGCCACCCTGCGGATCAGCGCCAAGTAGAACGTATAGACCAAGATAATGCCAAGCAGGCCCAACTGGCTCAAGCCTACCGCAAGAACCGAATCGTCGAACTGTGGCCCTTCCACCAATGAGCGAGACATGCTTCCGCCAAAACCCAGGCCACCGCCCAGTACATTTTCCGGAATGTGGAACAGCGCCCCCGCCACCTTGACCATATGCGGGTTGCCGACTCGAAACCCCACCAGGTAAGCCAACAGAAGGTAACCCAGCACGACCGTGAACATGGCTGCAAAGAACAGTCGAGGCCGCATGCGTATCCGGTAGAGTATTTCGAAGATGACGATGAGCCCCAACGCAATCACGCTTCCCTTCACCCCAAAAACCAGGCTGGCCACCAATGCCAGCGCAGCCAGCACGCGCCGCCTGTGGCAGAAAAACCATAGCGAGAAGAAGAGAAACAGGTAGGAAGAGGAAATCGGATGCCCCAGTGCGCCTAGGGGGCGATAGGCATGAATGTCAGGAAACAGCTCAAAATTAAAGAACTTACGTACATTCCGCTCGGCCAACGTCTCGGGTGTGAATAGCTTGCCCATCTTTAGCGAATAGTAATCCGCCATGTTCGTCACCTGATAGAACGATTGAGGCGCAACATACTCGAACGCCAACAGGGCGCCATAAGCCACGAAGATGGCGAACAAGATGGGCGTTACATTGTACGGCCGAACCACTAAGCCAAGCAGAAAGAAGAGGAAGGGAAAGAGATAGAGCCGCAGGTAGGCGGCGGAAGCCGCCAGGCCATTACCAGCCAACCAGCCATATAGGAAATAGCTACTCAGCAGCCCGAGAAACAGGGGCAGAACTATCTTCATAGACCCTGCAGCGATGACAGGCTCCAGCCGGCAAGCCGTAACCAGAAGTGTCAGCAGGCCAAACAGAACGGCAAAATCGATACCTAGCAGCGCCAGCAAGTGGTCCCGCTCAACGATACCAGGCGAGAGCAAACTCGCTGCCAGGTTAGCCAACAAGAAAACGAAAAAGAACTGCCCCGCCCGCCCCTCTCGTACAGCACACAGAAAAGCCACGCATAACAATGGAACGGCAGGTATCAACAGAAGAACATTCCAGGCAGCCAGTATGAAGGTGGCTAACCCCAGGGGAAGAAACAACCTGCCCAGCAGGGGCTGGGGAAGAAGGGAAAACAATCGATCCTCAAGAGACATTCCCACACCAGAGTAGGCCATGGCTAGCTATCCTTGCTATGCTTTGGAAGCGGCTTGTAACGCACCGTGGTTTCAATGCGAACCGTGCCGAGAGAGCGCTTTCTGGTACAGCGCTACCAACTGTTGCGCCACCTGGCGCTGAGTAAACCCCTTATCGATCAGGTGCTGTCGCAACCTGGCACGCAACTCTTCACCTTGCGCTACGCTATCCAGTACTTGCCGCAGGGCTTCACCTAAAGCAGCGCCAGTGGCCTCTTCCACAACCCGGCAGTTCTCAGCGCCGTCTAGAATATGCCGCACCCCGCCCACGTTGCGTGCCACCACCGGCGTACCACATGCCAGGGCCTCGCGTACTGAATTGGGCGAGCCTTCGAAGTCCGACGCCAGCAGGTGAGCACTAGCCGCATTGAAATAGAACGGGACTTCATCCCGAGCGGCCTGGGTCATGATCAACGGCTCTACCATGGCATCATGGCGCTGCACGTAGGCTACCGCCTCGCTGAAGAGATCGAAGCGCTTTTCGGCGCGAACGGTATTGGCACTCACGAACAGCACATAGCGTTTGGAAGGATCGAGCCCAAGCTGCCGCTTGGCAGCCTGCCGATCCTGTATGGTGAAAAGCGTTTCATTCACCCCATTGGGCAACAGCACCGCCCCATGGCCGGCAAAACGCCTGGGCAGCCGCGACTTGTAGACCTTCCACTTACAGTAACAGGTGAGAAACCAGAACACTGGCCAACCTAACGGCGCCAACCGCCCTTTCAGGTTATGCCGGCCATCGTTCATGAACGAGACCACAAGTTTACTGCGTGGCACCGAGAACACTCCCAGCAGGCCGACCAACACGTGGTGACAATGCACCAGATCATATCGGCGGGCATTAAGCAGCATGAACCACCAGGCTTTTAGATAGGCCAAGATGCCATCATTTTCCTTACTAATGACATGTACCTTGACACCAACCCCCTCCTCATACAATGAGTCTATCTGCTCTTTTATAAATACACCTTTCACAGGCGCTAAAGAAGTCGGAAAGGCATTCGTAATATGAGCGGTATTGATTATCTTAAGATCATAGCGACAATCAGACTTATTAATAACCATATGAAACGACCTTAACTAATCAAGCAAGCAAGTCGAGAAAGTATTTTTTGAAACGAAAAACACTATGATCTTCCAGCAGAGCCATCCTATCGAAGGGCAAAAAATTACCTTTTTTATATTCTTTTAGGCCATATAAAAGACTCTCAGCCAGTTCACCGTGGCAAGCAGGAACAAGATAAGAGTTGCTTTCATTCAACAACAACCTAGTATCCCCAACATCAGTTGCAATCACCTCACAACCGGAAGCGATTGCTTCCAGCACAAATTGAGATGGGTAATTTTCGTAAGATTGTAAAGAAAGGGCAAATTTCGTTCTTCTCAGCAAAAACTCTGCCTCCTTACCATCTACATAGCCATGAAGCACCAGCTGCACGTACTCATAAACCCTGCTAGCAAACTCATCGTACAAGTAGCCATCCCCGGCAACGTGAGCAAATATCCTTATCTTTTGACTCTCAATTATGTCCAGCGCCTTCAAAAAGAGATCAACGCCTTTTCCGTCGACCAGCCTACACATGAAAAGGCAGTCTACATCTCTGCCTTCTCGTGAATCCTGCACACAATGATAATTATTTTTTAGCTCTGCAACACGCCTCGAAAATGTACACGGCGAGATGGTTATTTTACTTGGCAAAATATGTTTTCCAAAAATATTTAATAAATTAAATTTTATACTAGGCGACAAGACATCAATGAATCTGGATGACAAAAAGGTAAGGCGCCAAAATAAAAACTCCTTCTTAGTAAAATCTCTTTTTTCTCGCCTGGTAGAATTGACAACAGAAACTGAAACCTTGAATCCAAGAACAAAAGACAAAACACTAAAGACAAAGCTATATGGCCCTGGATTTATGCAAAAGTGCACCCACTTAACTTTTTGCTTTTTTAAAAAAAAAAGAACCTTAATTACAAACAAACACTTTCCAAAAATTCCTTTACCGTAAACTTCAGGAGAAAATATATTGCAATCCTCAGGATCTTTTAGCAAAGTTTTACCATAGAAATCAACAAGCTCGCGATTGGTAATTAGGTAAAAACAGTCACTTTCCTCTCTCAAACTTTCATATAGATAAGAAAATCTCCTTTCAGCGCCACCAGGCGCCCCGGAACAGGCGAAAAAAAATGCCACCCTCATTGCCACCTCATCTGATTCCAAAAAAGCATTGTAATAACAAAAACCATAGAAAAGATTAAATTTTCTTAATAACAGCAGCCACAGTCTCTATGATTTCTTTAGTTAGATATGGATGCATGGGTAAAGAAATGACTTGTTCTGCCAGCCTATCCCCTTCATTCAAGATAGAACTTACATCCCTGACTGCGGGCTGTTTATTGAGAGGAATAGGATAGTGCACAGAAGATGGCACACCGGCACTTTCAAGTGCCATAATCACATCGTCACGCCGAGAGACTCGAATTGTATATTGCGCCCAGCTACTAATATTATATGGCTCAATATATGGCGCAGTCACCATCCCAACAGTTTGAAACATGTTGGTATAAATAGCAGCCACTCGGTTTCTCGCTTCAATTTCCTCTGACAAAATTTTCAATTTCGGTAATAATATAGCCGCCTGCAAGGTATCCAGCCTGCTATTTACACCGACGCGCACATGGTGATAGCGACGATCCTGACCATGACGGGCGATTTGACGAAGTATAGTTGCCAACTCATCATTGTTTGTGAATATGGCTCCACCGTCTCCGTAGCACCCCAGCGGCTTGCTAGGAAAGAAGCTCGTTGTAGCAATGGTGCTAAGGTTACATGATTTTCGACCCTTATACGTTGCACCAAAGCTTTGAGCGGCATCTTCGATAACAGGAATATCATACCGTCCGGCAATGGCATTGATGACATCAAAATCCGCACACTGCCCATACAGGGACACAGGAATGATAGCCTTGGTGCGAGGACTAATAGCCGCTTCAAGCTTGCTTGGATCCAAATTAAATGTACGTGGATCAATATCTACATAAACAGGCTTGGCTCCTAACAATGCCACAGTTTCTGCGGTAGCAATGTAGGAAAAGCCAGGTGTTATCACTTCGTCTCCGTGACCGACTCCTAGGGCCATCTGGGCGATCTGCAGGGCATCGGTGCCGTTAGCACAAGTAATGCAATATTTTGCGCCTGTGTAAGCCTCTAGTTTCTTTTCGAGCTCAGCAACTTCGGGACCGAGAATATACTTTCCATGTGCTAACACGCGCTGTATGCCCGACTCAATCTCGTCTTTGATACGAGCCTGCTGGGCAGCCAAGTCAATAAAGGGCATCATGTGCTTACCACTTCTAGCTGGTTGCCGTTAAGTATATAACGATAACCGGTGTTCTTGCATAAAACATCGCCCTGACCCGACAGCGGCAGATCAAGCTGTTCGCCGTACTGGCTCATCCAACCGATCTGCCTACCTGGCACACCCACCATGAGAGCGTAGGCCGGCACGTCTCTGTTGATTACCGCGCCGGCGCCGATAAAAGCGTACTCGCCAATGGTCACACCACATATGATAGTGCAGTTAGCACCCAACGAAGCGCCCCTCCTGATTAGAGTGTTTCGGTACTCATCCTTTCGCTCAATCAACGAACGCGGATTATAAACATTCGTGAACACCATACTAGGGCCACAGAACACACCTTCTTCCAAGATAACGTTATCGTATACCGAAACATTATTCTGAATTTTGCAGTGATCACCGATGACGACCTTGTTGCCGACAAATACATTTTGACCAAGAGACACGCCTTTGCCGATGCATGCACCGCTGCACACATGCGTGAAGTGCCAGACACGTGAACCATCACCGATCTGTGCACCTTCATCAACAATGGCAGAGTAGTGAATCATTACACTCATATCACACCAGCTTGTTGAGGAACGGATGAGCTTCACTTGCTTTCGGCTCCTGCGGACGAGCTGAACGGATGCTATGAACAGTTTCGATGCAGTGGCGTGCATCCTCTAACCCGTAGCCGCGACCGGCGAGAATCTCCTGGTAGCTTACCGTATGCAGGTCAGTGAAGCCCCCAGAGAATTCTATCTCCTTCCCATCCACACTGATGGAACGGTAAGTTGTCTGATTTTCTTTTACGCTATCGGGCAGATCTTCTGCATCGATCGATAGGAACCAAGGTACACGGGCTTTCTCATATTCCAGGTAACCAGCGGCCTTACAGTCGCTCGAATAATGAAGTACGTTTTTCTGCAGGTTACCGAAAATAAAGTACAGCATGTCGAAAAAATGCACGCCGATATTGGTAGCGACGCCAAACGATTTTCGTGGATCTCCTTTCCAGCTCTCCATGTACCACTTTCCACGGGAAGTTATGTAGGTCAACTCAACCACATGTTTATCGTTACACTGCTCTTGCTCTACCTGCTGCTTAATATCGAGAATTGCTTGGTGATGTCTAAGCTGCAGTATATTGTAGACTCGCCTTCCTGTTTCCTTCTCGATTAATGCAAGTTCATCGAGCAGCTCAGGTGTTGGTACCAAGGGTTTCTCGCAGATTACGTCGCAGCCCAGACGCAGGCCAGCGGCAATATGTGCATGATGCAGATAGTTAGGAGAACAGATTGAAACGTAGTGAAGCGTTGTCTCGGGATTACGCTTTAGTTGCCAAGCATGCTCTTGAAACCTCTCAAACTCGGTGAAGAATTCGCTCTGGGGTGAGATGGAGTCGATGATGCCCACCGAGTCATTGACATCATAGCCAACAGCCAAATTGTTACCAGTTTCCTTTATGGCCTTCATATGGCGAGGCGCGATATAGCCAGCCGCACCGATCAGAGCGAAATTATTCATTCTGTTATATCCTCAGGCCTTGATGATTTTAGTAGAGGACTCTCGATAAATCCCACGGCTGTCAACGATCAGCTTGGCGTGCTGCTTGATCAGCTCGTAATCAAAGCGGTCGTGGTCGGTGGCGAGTACAACAGCATCGAAGCTACCCAAACTGTCGGCGGTCAGCTCGACGCTTGAGAGTTCGAAGTGGTGCTCACGCATCTTGGGGAAAACAGGTACGTGTGGGTCACTATAAGCCACCTTTGCCCCTTTGGCCTGGATCCTCTCCATGATCTCCACCGAAGGCGATTCCCGCATATCATCCACATTCTTCTTGTAGGCGATACCAAGTATAAGTATCCGACTACCTTTAAGAGCTTTGCTATGGTCGTTCAGAACATCTATTAGCTTGCCCACCACATACTCTGGCATGGCGCGGTTCACCTCTCCTGAAAGCTCGATAAAACGGGTATGCAAGCCATACTCACGGGCTTTCCAGGTCAGGTAAAAGGGATCGATGGGTATACAGTGACCACCCAGCCCTGGCCCCGGGTAATACGGGGTAAAGCCGAACGGCTTTGTAGCGGCAGCATCAACGACTTCGAATATATCGATGCCCATACGATCAGCGACAATCTTCATCTCATTGACCAGGCCGATATTCACCGCCCGATGAATATTCTCAAGCAGCTTAGTCATCTCAGCTGCCTTCGTAGAACTCATCGGAATAATCTGCGCTATTGCTGCGGAGTAAAGTGCCACCCCCACCTCGCGACATGCGTGTGTATGGCCACCTAATACTTTGGGGATCGTACTTGTTTCATAGTCAGGGTTGCCAGGATCCTCCCGTTCAGGAGAGTATACAAGAAATATATTAACACCTACATTCAAACCCTTTTCTTGAAGGCGCGGCAGCAACTCTTCTTCAGTAGTACCGGGATAGGTAGTGCTCTCTAGAGAAACTACCTGCCCTTCCCTAAGATAAGGTTTTACTGCCTCCATGGTGTTTATCACGAAGCTCATGTTCGGCTCGCGATACTTATTGAGTGGGGTGGGAACACATAGAATAACGGCATCAACCTCGACTACACGACCAAAATCATCAGTAGCTTCAAACCCTACTTCGACAGCCTTTTCCACTCTCTCTGAAGAAATATGTTCAATATAACTACCCCCTCCATTTAAAATTCTGTTCTTCTTTTTGTCAATGTCAAAGCCAATAACTCGAAAACCAACTTCACAATAACGCAAGCATAAAGGGAGGCCAACGTAGCCAAGACCAACGACCCCGACAACAGCTTCTTTCTTCGTTAACTTAGATATCAAGCACTTATCTATGGACTCCATACAATTCATCCTAACAATAAAAAAACATCTTATAAAATTAATAGCAAAGCCTTATTTTTTACTTAGCTCTAAGTTAATCCAAGAGGCAATTCTATCTTCGTCAGCTTCAATTACATCAGCCATGCCATTCTTCTTTTGGGAAAGGAAATAATCTTCACGCAATCCACCCTCCTTGATATGCTGATCAATTATGCAACTCCTGACCCCAAATAATGCAGCCTCCTGCACAACAGTAGAACTAAACGTCAAATGTACATCCACAGCAGTCAACAGAGCAGGAAGCGCACAGAAACTCGCCTGCTCCCACTCAAAAGCTTCAGCCCCCAACTGACTTTTCATTAAATTCAGCTCACGCAAAATTTTTATGTTATAGAATCCATGCAGCTGCACGGGGTGAAGCCGGAGGTAAAAATAATACTGATTACTATATTTTTTTAGCAAATCCTTAAATACTCGATGCATTACTCCATCATAATCTTCTTCTGGCAAGTATTTTTCCAATCCCCACTGAAGGCTTATAAGAATTTTCGGCTTAGCGCTTAAAGGCGAAGGTATTTTTTTTATAGCTCTCCTCACTATCGAATCATTTTCTCTGACATTTTGAAATCTTTCAACCCAAGGATGCCCAACCACTAAAACTGAAGCACCTTTCTTATTGGCCCACTTCATTATTGTTGCTTTTGAATCATGATCCCAAACCATGAATTCTTCTGGCAAATCTTTTGCAGATGTATCTTTCCTGAATTTTTCCCCATACCAAGGGTGTAAATCGTTTATTACCCCATGTTGAAAATCAACAATTTTTACACCACATTCTCTAGCTGCCAAACATAAAAATTTATCGGGCTGGATCGCGATAATTTTATCAGGAGCACTTCGTTCTATAATCCTTTTCCACATATTTTTCTTTTTTTCATCAACATATTTTTTTGAAACAAACTTAAAACGACTTATCAAACCAAGAAACCTTAACAGTGAAAAAATACGATTAAATGTGTAGTGCTTTCTCCAAGCCTGCCGAGGACTAATCGAGCAAAAAGGTATTAACACAATCTCACAGCACTTTTTCTTTTCTTCTTCAAAAAAAGCGATACTCCCTAACAAAGGGCTATACCAACGCCCTTCTTCAACATAATTATAATGGTTTTGATGACCCACAATAAGAATATCAGTCTCAGGAAGCTCCCTCCAATTATCCCTCACTTTCAATGAACGCAAAATCTCCAATATAAGCTTGGCATCCTTTTTTAAGAGAAAACTTGAGGCAACACTCATCTATTCAGCAATCCCAACGTCGGCTTTATGAACTGGTGAGCACGCTCTAACATCTTTAACAACTTTAACACCTAAAATTTTATTAAGGAAAGAAGGCGGAACTCCGTAACCCGGACGAACAATGCGTACTGCATCTTTTGTAATCAAATCTCCCGCCTTTAGACTTTTCACGAAATACAAAGAACGCCGAAATTGAGCACTCCCCTGCTCACTCGATTTTCTTCCATAATCCACTTGACCCAGCGCCTGCCAAGCTGTTTTAACATCACGGCATAGCGCAGCAAGTTCTGAAGGCTCCAGAGAAAAGCTATCGTCGGGCCCACCGCCGTTACGATCTAGGGTAAAGTGCTTTTCGATCAGGCTAGCACCGAGCGCGACGCTGGCAATCGCGGTGGTATTATCGATGGTGTGATCAGAAAGACCTGTGACTAGACCAAAACGCTCCCGCATGTCCGGGATGGTGTGCAGATTGTAGTCTTCTGGTGGCGCGGGATAACCGCTGACGCAGTGCAGTATCGCCAGTTGCTTACAACCGGCGTCATGGGCAGCGTCAATTGCCTCCTGGATCTCGTCGGCATCGGCCATGCCGGTGGAGATGATCATCGGTTTGCCGGTTTTGGCCACGTATTCGATTAGCGGCAGGTCGACCGCTTCGAACGAGGCAATCTTGTAGGCAGGCGCCCCCAATTCTTCGAGAAGATCCACGGCAGTGGGGTCGAAGGGCGAGCTAAAGATGGTGATGCCCAGCTTGCGAGCATGTTCGAAGAGCGGCTGGTGCCATTCCCATGGCATGTGGGCTTCTTCATAGAGTTCGTAGAGTGTGCGCCCATCCCATAAGCCACCCTTGATCTTGAAGTCGTCGGTATCGCAATCCAAAGTGATAGTGTCAGGACGGTAGGTCTGCAACTTGACGGCATCGGCGCCAGCTTTCTTGGCTTCTTCGATGATCCGCATTGCCGTCTCGAGCTTGCCATTATGATTGGCGGAAAGTTCGGCGATCACATAGGGTGCGTGGCCCTCGCCAATACGGCGGCCGTCTATTTCGATCCAAGGCTGTGTCATACGGGATCTTCTCCTTGTAGGTGGCACCACTCTTCGGCCAGTAGCCCGAAACCGATCACGTCATGGTAGTCATTGCCATCAAAGTAATGGTCGCGCAACGTGGCTTCACGGCGAAATCCCAGTCGTTCGTGAAAGCGCAGCGAACGGTGATTTTTGGCCAGCACCTCAGCGCATAGCTTATGAAGCCCCAGCGTATGGAAAGCGTAGGCCAAGGTGCACTGGCCCAAGCCCTGCCCGCTCCCGGGGGGCGACCCCGGGGCGAGGTAGAACCCCCAGTCGGCGCGTCCGGCGTACTCATCCACTATGTTGAGGTTGACGTATCCCTGCGGTATTGAGGCCTGCTCATATATCCAGAGATGTCGCCGTGTGTCGCGGCTAGCTCGCTCGAACCAGGCTTGATGTTCTTCCAGGGTGATGAGGCGTTGGGTGTACATGTGACGCCGCACGTCGGGATGGTTACGCCATGCCAGAACGCGCTCGAGGTCGGCGCCGAGCATTGGTCGCAGGCGTCTCTCGAGTTGGGTCATGGAGTCGTTACCTTGCCGATATTCCGCATGGCCGTCAGTAGCCGGGAAACACCCCGGCCGTCTACTAGACTGGCGGCCCGTTCACTCATTCTTGTCAATACCGGGGGAGAAATGCATGCAGCTAGCTGTGACGCCAGGGAGTGGGCAAGGTCTTCGGTATCAAGTGTGGCTGACGCACCACTCCGCTCTAGCTGCAGGGCAATTTCGCGCTGGTTTTCGGCAAGTATCAGCATTAGGGTCGGAAGCCCGAGGCAGCAGCGCTCCCAGGAGGTGCTGCCGGCAGCACCAATGGCGAGGTCCGCCGCGGCCATACGCCGTGCCATGTCATCGACGTTAACCACGACCTCGGTTAACCATGGCATTTGCTTGGCCTGGGCAACCACACTTTGCCGCCAGGGTGCAGTGGCCCCCATTACGACCGTAATCTCGAGTTCCGGAGGGAGGTCGCAGGACTGCAGAGCGTCGAGAACCTGTCCGGTGATATTTTCCTTGTCGACACCGCCAAGGCTGATTAGTAACCGTTTGACTTGCGGTTCACTGGTCCTTCGGGCCAGGCTCATCTCACGCCATCGTGCGAACTCGGGGCGCAACAGGGCGTAACAGGGGCCAGCGAGCACTCGGCAGTGTTCAGGTACCATGCTACTATAGTCCTGAGACTCCCGACCCAGGTTTTGATCGAGCAGCAGATCGGCAGCGTGCTGACGATCCGCCAAATCATCGATAACCAGTAAAAGTGGTACCGGTCCGGGGAGGTTGTCACGCACGGCCTTTTCCCAACGGCTATCCAGTGCGTAGTGGTCCACCACCAGCCAGTCCGGTGTCAGGTTGGTCAGCACGTGATGGCAGCTCGCGGCATCCTGCTCCCAGCTCGCACCCAGCCAAGGGGCATGAACGAGCCTCGATGAGGTGTCGGGTTCAAGGTCGTTATCGCGCTGCGGCAGCCGGTGGACGGAAAAGCCGCGCGCCTCGATCACATCACACAGATGCCCCCGATGCTCACGGCAGACAAAGTGACACTCGGCTCCTTGCGCATGCAGGACATCGGCGAGGGTCAGGCAACGCATTACGTGGCCGCTGCCGATCTTGAGCGAAGCATCGGTGCGAAAGATGACGTTCAACCGTCACTCCATGAGGAACTGTCGCCAGCTGGGAGATGAGCCCTGGCGCGACTCAACACAGCTGACTCTTGTATCAGCGCAGAGGCGAAGGCCAGATCATCGAAATCATCGATATCCACTGCGCTTTGCCAGGATATCGCTTCGAACTGGTGGCCTTTTCCATAAAACGTGCCTGCTTGCAGGAAGTCCGTGGCGCGGGCTATCCAGATGGCGCCAGTAGGACAGTACAGCGGCGGCAGATCTTGAGAGCGCTGCTTTGCCGCGTCTGGAAATAGCTGCTCGGGGCTTCCTGTCTCATCAAGGGTGACCGCCCACCAAGGGTTCATCCATCCATAACGAAAGCAGCTGATCTGAAAGGTACGCTGCTTCGTCTCGAAGGCGGATATCGCTTCACGTATATCGTCAGAATTTCTCAGAGGGCAGTTCGCCATTAGTTGAACGACGGTCTGGTAGCTTTCCTGCCAGTGTGCCATTGCTTGTTGTAGCGCGGCTTTGGTGGCGACGCTGACAGGGGTATGGTCATCGGAGTAGCTGCTCCGCAGGAAGGGAACATCGGCCCCCCAAGTACGCGCCACCCGAGCGATCTCAGGATCGTCAGTGGAGACCAACACCCGGGAAAAGCAGCCGGAGTCAAGCGCTGCCTCGATGGTCCAAGCAATCATCGGCTTACCACTAAACTCGATGATATTCTTGCCAGGAATGCGCTTGGAGCCACCGCGGGCTGGAATGACGGCAATACGCTTTTTTACCAAAGCGTCCATCCTCCATCCGGCTGTACCACTTGGCCAGTCATAGCGCTGCTTTGCTCCGATACTAGAAAATCCAGCGGCCCAGTTAACTCGGTTTCCTTCAGCATTCGGCCCATAGGCACGAGCCTGCCATATCGCGTCCTGAAGCCATCGTCGACCCGGCCTTCCACACCGCCATAGGCGATAGCATTCACGCGGATACCGTCAGGGGCCAGACGCACCGCCAATTCTTTTGTCAGATGATTAAGGCCAGCTTTCGCCACCCCGTACTGAATAGCAGACTGGCGATAGTAATCGTCATAAAGCTCGGGGTTGGCAGCAACAACTCCATACTGAGAGCTAATATTGGTTATGGTCTCAAGGGCCTTCGGCTGAGCCTGCCAAAGCGCTATGGAAAGTTCATAAGGTACTACCACGTCCATCAGATATTCCGAGAGGAAGTGCTCGCGCTGGGTCACACCCGCCTCGTCCATCTGGAGGAAGGCTAGACTTCGTGCATTATTGACCAGATGATTGACGCTTATCTGTCGGTGTTGCAGCTCTTCCACAAGACGAATGCCACTTTCATGCTGCATAAGGTCGCACACGAGCCCAGAGGCGCCCTGCCCCATTTCAACTTCAAGCCCCTTGGCTCGCTCACCGGAAGTGGAGGTAAAGATGACCTGCCAGCCTTTGCGGCAGAAATACTCAACGAAACAGCGACCGAACTTCCCCGTTCCACCGGTAATCAATATGGTGGGAGTGGTCATGATAAGCCAGCCTCCAGTATCTTGATGACTTTCTCGTTGTATGCACGAGAGGAACGAATCGTCCGGGTTTCGATGCCTTCGACAAAATCGATCAGCGCTGCCCTGAAGGCTGAAAAGCTGTCGGTAAACACTAAATCTTTCCAACCCTTGGTGCCATGCACGCGAATCATTAACGGGCCTGCCCCATCACCTGTGGCGTGAAACGTCGTAAACACGCCACTTTCCCAGTTCACACCAAGGCTTGCGGCGTTGCCATTGGAGGGTCGAACGCCGCTAGAGTGAAAGCTTATCGGCTCGTCATTTTTCCTCAGCAACCCCAGTACCGGCTCAATGAGATGAATAGCATACTTTGCCCAGCTCTTGGGGGTGAAAGCTGTTATTTCACGGATTTCCCCTAGTGCGTTGCGATCCGACTCATCAAGGAGCAACTCATGACTGTAGCGTAGGGCAGAGCAAGAGAAGATCTGCCCCGGGTACTGTTCGAGCGCATAAAGCCTTTGCAGATCCGCCAGAGATAGAGCTATGGGTTTGTCGATATAGATTGGCATGCCCTGCTCAATGAACAGGTTGGCATGGGCCAGATGATTTTCCGCATCGTCCCTGGCCAGGAGTATGGCATCCGCGTGTTGTGCTAGTGCCTCAAGCGACTCACAAACCGTCGCGATCGAAGCAGCCCGGGCGACGTGCCGGGAGATGGCGACGTCTTGGGTCCATATCGCCGTCACCTGCGCCTGTGGGATGCGCGCTTCGGGCCATGACTGTTGTTCCAGATATCGCGGAATCACCGGAAACCCACAGTTTTCCATCGCCACCGGATCATAACCATTGAAGATGGCACTCCAAGAATAGGGATGTCCGTTTCCTTCCGATAAACCGATGACGCCAAGCCTAATCGTCATAAACTCCACTTAGCCGGATTGATTAATTCTTCATCTTCTACTTCGAGTGCGTCGGGGATGATAAGCTCAGAACGCGGTACCGACACTATCAGCTCCGCCAGTTGAGCCGCCGACTGTACGCCGACCACCACGCGGTGAACACCAGTTTGCTGACAGGCAAAACCGAGACAGGCTCTCACCGCAGATATGTTTTTCTCCGCAAGCCAGCTGTCATAGCATGCCAGCTGGTTTTCCCAGTCCCGAAAATAGGCGGGCCGATCTTCAGGCCGCATCAAGAGTAAGCCTTGCAAAAATACAGACCTAGCATGCACCTCGATACCACGCCGATTAAGTTCCCCCAGCCAACCGGAGGAAAGCAGGCGCCTGTCCATCAGGTTGAACGGAGCCTGCACCAGATCGAAGTGATAGTGGGATAATAGAGTGTCCAACTCCCCCGGCTGATAGATCGACACCCCGATCTTGTCGATTCGGCCTTGAACCTTGAACGACTGAATCGCCTCATAGACCGCCTCGCCGCCTTCGTCGAACAGTTGCATGGGGCGATGCAGCAGCACTGCCGAAAGCGTATTGACTCTCAGCGCCTTGAGAGATGACTCGATAGACTGCTCGACCCAAGTAGAGATACAGCCGACATTTGCTGGGATTGGTGGCACCTTGGTGATCACCTCGAAGTCGCCAACGCCAACCTTGCCGAGCACCTCTTCACTGCTGCCATAGGCGGCGGCGGTGTCTAAAGTGCGTATGTCATGCTTCAGAGCAAGCCGAAGGATTCGATGCACCTCTTCGGAAGCAACCTTGCCTCCGGTATTTGCTATCCCGTAGTCAAGGCCGAACTGGGCGGTTCCAAGGGCCAGCTTCATGAAAGAGCTCTTTCAAGTGCCGACACTACATCATCCTGCTGCATTTCTGTCATCGTCGGAAATAGGGGCAGGCTGACCGCATCGGCGTAGTAAGCTTCTGCGACAGGGAAGTCACCTAGTTTGAAGCCAAGCTCCCGATAGTAGGGTTGGGTATGCACCGGGATGTAGTGCAGATTGACGCCGATACCCAGCTCTCGCAGGCGCTCGAACACCTGACGATGCGTCGGGGTGATAAAGTCGCGCTTGAGACGGATGACGTAGAGGTGACGGCCTGAGTAGCTATTTGGAAGCTGCCAAGGTGTGGTGACGGGCAGCCCGGCCAAGGCGGTATCATAACGAGCAGCCAGGACGTTGCGCTGAGCTACGTAGTCGTCCAGGCGATTTAGCTGAGAAAGCCCAAGTGCGGCCTGCAGCTCGGTCATGCGGTAGTTGTAGCCCAAGTCAATCTGTTGGTAGTACCAAGGACCATCGGCCTCGTGGGTCATCAGCGCCGGATCTCGCGTCACGCCGTGGCTGCGCAGCAGGTCCATGCGACGGGCCAGCGCATCGTTATTGGTTAGCGCCATGCCGCCTTCGGCGGTGGTGATGATCTTCACGGGATGGAAGCTAAACACGGTGATATCGCTATAGCCGCCGTTACCGATGTAGTCGCCTTGATATTTTCCACCGATGGCGTGCGAAGCATCCTCAATAACACGAAAACCGTAGCGCTTACTCAGTTCGTGAATCGTCTGCATATCGCAGGGCTGACCGCAAAGGTGCACCGCCACTACGACCTTGGGCAGGCGCCCTGCTCGCTCGGCTTGCTCTAGTTTAGCTGCCAGAGCCTTGGAGCAGAGATTGTAGGTGCGTGGATCAATATCCACGAAATCGACCTTGGCACCACAGTAAAGACCACAGTTGGCGGAGGCAACAAAAGTAATAGGAGAGGTCCAGAGCCAGTCGCCCTTCCCTAGACCTAGTGCCAAGCAGGCAATGTGTAGCGCCGAGGTAGCGCTGTTTACCGCCAGCGCATGGTGAACGCCTACCTTATCGGCCACGGCGCGCTCGAAGCGTGGCACCACCGGGCCTTGGGTCAGAAAGTCCGACTGCAATACCTCAAGCACGGCATCGATGTCGGCCTGCTGAATATCCTGACGTCCATAAGGGATCATCAGATGGCCCCGATCTTTTCCCAATTGGCATCGATCCATGCTCGAAGCTCGCTGTCGCTCATCCATTCGGCATTGTTATCGCTGGCATAGACGAAACCTTCCGGCACCCTTTTTCCTTCCTTGATGCGGTTAGCGTCCTTATCCCAGCTGTTGATCGCTGGTAGGATCTTGAAATGTTCGGGGTACTCGTAGGTGTAATAGGCATCTTCGGCGCCGATCATCTGCTCGTGCAGTTTCTCGCCAGGTCGAATACCGATCACTTCCTGTTTAGCCTCCGGAGCAACGACCCGCGCCAGGTCGGTGACTTTCATGGAGGGAATCTTTTTTACGTAGATCTCGCCACCTTCCATATCCTCAAAGGCATGCCATACCAGCTCCACGCCTTGCTCAAGGCTGATCATAAAGCGAGTCATACGCTCATCGGTAATAGGCAACACGCCCTTATCACGGATCGACATGAAGAAAGGTATTACCGACCCCCGGGAGCCCATCACGTTGCCGTAGCGAACTACCGAAAAACGTGTTTCGTGGCCACCCGCATAGGAATTGCCGGCTACGAACAACTTGTCTGAGGTCAGCTTGGTAGCGCCATAGAGATTAATTGGACTGCTTGCTTTGTCTGTGGACAGAGCCACTACTTTTTTGACGCCTTTGTCGATACAGGCATCAATCAAGTTCATCGCGCCGATAACGTTGGTCTTGACACACTCGAAGGGATTGTACTCGGCGGTAGGCACGATTTTGGTGGCTGCAGCATGTACCACATAGTCGACCCCATCTAGTGCACGGTAAACCCGGTCCCGATCACGCACATCGCCGATAAAGAAGCGTACTCGAGAATCACCTTCAAATTTCTTGGCCATATCCCACTGCTTCATCTCATCCCTAGAAAAAATGATCACTCGCTTGGGATTATAGTGCCCAAGCAGCATTGGAATGAAGGTATGGCCGAAGGAGCCGGTACCACCTGTGACCAAGATAGATGAATTATTAAACATTCGCTATTTACCTTTCAAAAATCGTCAAGCATGTTCTGCCATGCGCTGGAATATGGTGTTACGTTCTGCCAGATCGCTATAGCAACCTTGATCAACAGACTGGCCGTTAGCAAGTAAAAAAATACTGTCACATTGCCTCACTGTCGCTAGGCGATGGGCAATCATGATTATGGTCTTCTTTCCCGAAAAATCGTGAATAGCATCCATGATGAGCTTCTCGGTGATACCATCAAGCGCACTGGTAGCCTCATCGAGCACGAGAACGTCAGCATCGTCGTATAAGGCTCGTGCTATGCCGATTCTCTGGCGCTGACCACCCGAGAGCTGAACGCCTCGCTCACCGACATGCGTATCCAGTCCTTGAGGAAGTTCCTCGATTAGCTCATCGAGGTGCGCCATGCGGATGGCCTGATGTATTCTTGCTTCATCGATATTTTCAGGCGGAATGCCAAAAGCAATATTCTCCCGAATGCTGGCATCCGCCAGGAAAATGCTTTGAGGTACGAAACCAATACTGTTCTGCCATTTTCGACGATTAGCATCGTTGATTGGTTGCCCATCCACTAGCAGCTCCCCTTGCTGAGGCTGAATCAAACCCAGTAGCACATCGATCGCAGTCGACTTGCCCGAACCCGATGCTCCTACCAAGCCAATCACCTGTTTCGCTGGTATGGTCAAAGTCAGGTCCTTCAAGGCAGGCTCTTCCTTGCCTGGGTAAGTCAACGAAATATCGTGTAGCTGTATTTCTGTGTTGACAATCAATTTTTCCGGTGCCGCTAACTCCGCGGCAGCCATTGTGGCTACTGCATCCTGATCGATAGCTTGATGGTAGCTATGCTGCATGGCTTCGCGAATCGATTCGAAGGCGGCCATATTACCTTTTATCTTTGCCAGGCTCTGGTAGGCCTGCTGGAAGGCCGGTAGCATCTTGAAGCCTGCCAGAGCGTAAACGGAGAGTACCGGCAGCATATGGCCCAAGCTGCCCTGGTGCACTCCCAGCAGGTAAAGCACCAGCAGCATGATGCTGCCAAAGGCGATCAATTGCATCGCGTAGCGAGGCACTTCACTCAACGCCTGGTTCACTCCTTGCGCCCTGGCCAATTTATCGCTCGATTGAATGAAACGCTGGGTGAACAAGGCTTGGCGGCCCAGCAGAAGAACGTCCTTGATGCCACCGAAGCCTTCATTCATCAGCTTGTAGCGTAGCGTATTCATATTGGAGATACGGCGGCCATTGTCAGCCAATCTTCTGCGAACCACCTTGAACAGCAATACGTAGGCAAACAGGAACATTGCCAAGCCGAATAGCGTGACCATAGGGTCGTAAAACACCAGCCCCACCACCATGAAGCCCGCCATGGCCAGCTTGGCATTAAGCTGCAGGACCGGGTTGAGGATACTGTTTGTGACTCGCTGTGTTTCCTGTGCCACCTGCTTGGTCAATTGGCTACTGCTGCCGCTAGCGTGGAATAACCAGGGCTGGTGCAGGTAGTGGGTATAGAGCCGCTGACTGATCTGTGCCCCCACGCTATTTGCAAACATGGCCATACGCCAAGTAGTCAGCATCGAGAATCCGGTGCCCACTATCATCACGAGCAGAACGGCAGAGCCGAGCCAGAACAGGAAGGTACGCGGCGAATCCGCCCCGATGGCTGCGTAGAGTTGCGCCAGCATGCCCTCACCTTCCAGGCGCGACATATCGCCAACCACCGACATGAAAGGGGCGATGGCAGCGACACTGGCAATCTCTGCGAAGGCCATGATCACGACCAGCAGCTGCAGTCGCAGAAAGCGCTTGCGTTGCCTGGGCGTCAGCAGAGAGTAGAGCTCTTTCAAGAGGTCAAACATAGAGAAGCTGAATACCGCTTTAAGGGTAAGCCGTGCTATGCAGCGTTACCGACCTACCGAGTAGTAAGTGAAGCCCTTCACTGCCATTCGCTTCGGCTCGAACATGTTGCGCCCGTCGAAGATCAGCGGCTCGGCGAGCTGTTGCTTCATCTGCTCGAAATCCGGGGCACGGAAACTCTGCCATTCGGTGACGATCACCAGGGCGTCGGCGCCGCGCAGGGTGGCTTCCTTGGTGCCGCACAGGGAGAGATCGTCGCGGTTGCCGTAGATTCGCTGGGCTTCTTCCATCGCTTCCGGATCGAAGGCCTGTACCTTGGCGCCGGCTTCCCACAGCGCTTCCATCAGCACGCGGCTGGGGGCTTCGCGCATGTCATCGGTGTTGGGCTTGAAGGCCAGGCCCCAGATGGCGAAGGTCTTGCCTGCCAGGTTGCCCTGGTAGTGCTTGTCGATCTTCTGGAACAGGGTGGTTTTCTGCTCCTCGTTGCGCGCTTCCACCGCCTTGAGCACCTTGGCGTCGAAGTCGATATCGCCCGCGGTACGGATCAGCGCCTGTACGTCCTTGGGGAAGCAGGAGCCACCGTAGCCCACGCCTGGATAGATGAAGTGGTAGCCGATGCGCGGGTCGGAGCCGATGCCCTGGCGCACCTTCTCGATATCCGCGCCCAGGCGTTCGGCCAGGTTGGCCATTTCGTTCATGAAGCTGATTTTGGTGGCCAGCATGCAGTTGGCGGCGTACTTGGTCAGCTCGGCGCTGCGTACGTCCATCACGATCATCTTGTCCTGCTGGCGGCTGAAGGGCGCATAGAGCTCGCGCAGCATGTCTTCCGAAACACGGCTGGCGGTACCGATGATGATGCGGTCCGGCCGCTGGCAGTCGCCGACCGCGCTGCCCTCCTTGAGGAACTCAGGGTTGGAGACCACGTCGAAGCGCAGGTCCTTGCGACCGCGGGCTTCCAGTACGTGATCGACCTTGTCGCGCACCTTGTCGGCGGTGCCCACCGGCACGGTGGACTTGTTGATGATGACCTGGTCGCGCTCCATATGCTGGGCGATGGTCTCGGCTACGGCCAGCACGTACTTGAGATCGGCACTGCCGTCTTCGTCCGGCGGGGTGCCCACGGCGATGAACTGCACCTGGCCGTGCTTGACGCCTTCGGCGGCATCGGTGGTGAACCTGAGCCGGCCGGCGGCATGGTTCTCCTTCACCAGCGGCTCCAGGCCCGGCTCGTAGATGGGAATCTCACCTTTGCTCAGGCGCTCCACCTTGGCGGCGTCCACGTCGACACACACCACCTGATGGCCCACATCGGCCAGCACGGCCCCTTGCACAAGGCCCACGTAGCCGGTTCCGAATACGGTAACGTTCATTGCCGTCCCTTTATGATGGCTCTTTCAAGTGAGTATTACTGATAGTGTCAGGCTGAAGTTCAAGCCAGGGCCTGAGCGTCATTTACCGCTGCATCTTTCCCAGCGCTGGGGGCGAGGTAATCGCTGCCCAGCGTCACGCTGATCTCATGCCCTGCCCCTTCGGCCCATTCCAGCAGCTTGGCCTTGAGTGCCGCCTGGGCGTGGGGGTCTCCGTGCACCAGGCGCACTTCCCTGGGTGGGTGGCGCATGCGGCGCACGAAGTTGAGCAGGTCGTGTTGGTCGGCGTGGGCCGAGTAGCCGCTGACGGTTTCCACCCGGGCGCGAATGTCGATGCGCTGGCCGTCGAGCATGACCCAGCCGCCCTTGGGCCCGAAGCGCTGAATGTCGCGACCCGGTGTGCCGTGGGCCTGATAGCCGGTGAAGAGCACGCAGTGGCGCTCGTCACCGAGCATACGCTTGAGGTAGTTGACTACCCTGCCGCCGCTGACCATGCCGCTGGCGGCGATGACTACGGCAGGCCGACCGGTCTCGGCCAGGTAGGCCACGGTTTGCTCGTGCTCCTGGTGGCTGTCCACGGTGTAGAGATTCTCGAAGCTGAGCGGATGGCGGCCGCTGCGCAGTGTCTTGTGCGCTTCGGCGTCCCACCACGGCTTGAGTTCGCGGTACACCTCGGTGAAGCGAGCGGCCAGGGGGGAATCGACGATGATCTCGAGTTCGCGCCAGCGCTCGCTGCGTGCGTTATGGATCAGCCCTTCCAGCTCGTAGAGCAGTTCCTGGGTGCGGCCCACGCTGAAGGCGGGGATCACCACGGTGCCGCCGTTCTCCAATGCCCGGTCGATGGCGGCTTGCAGCCTGCCGCGGCGGTGGCGCCTGTCTTCATGCAGGCGGTCGCCGTAGGTGCTCTCCAGCAGCAGCACGTCGGCGCGATACGGCGCCTTGGGTGCCGGCAGCAGCGGTGCGTAGGGCGCGCCCAGGTCGCCGGAGAACACGGTGCGCTGTCGTTCGCCGCTGGCTTTATCGTACGTATCAACCTCCACGTAGGCGGAGCCGAGGATATGCCCGGCGCGCTGCAGCTTGACCCTCACGCGGTGGCGCTCGTCGTCGAGCACGGTGCGCCAGGCTTGGTAATCCAGCGCCACCAGCCGCCCCTGCACTTCGGCCAGGAAGCGCTCAATCAAGTGCCGGTCGCGGGTGAAACCGATCTTGAGAGCGTCTTCGATCACCAGCGGCAGCAGCCGGGCCGAGGGCACCGAGCAGAGGATCGGCCCCTGGTAGCCCGCCGCGAGAAGGTAGGGCAGCCGGCCGATGTGATCGATGTGCACGTGAGTGACCACCAGCGCCAGCACGTCGTCCACGGGGAAGCGCACCTTGTGCTGCTCGAGACCATCGAGGTGCTCGGCGTCCTGACCTTGGAAGATGCCGCAGTCGACGAGCAGGGCACGGTCCGGTGCGACCTGCAGCCGATGGCAGCTGCCGGTAACGCCGGCACCGCCTCCATGGTGGAGTAGGTTCAAGAAGTCATCCCTAACTAATTGTTTAGCTAAACGCCATAAAAGCCGCGATACCACTCGACGAAGCGCTTCACGCCCTCCCCCACGCCCACCTTGGGGCGATAGCCGGTGGCCTTGAGCAGCGCTTCGGTGTCGGCCCAGGTGCGCGGCACGTCGCCGGGCTGCATGGGCAGGTATTCGCAGATGGCCTCGCGCCCGGTGGCGGCTTCCAGCGCGCGTATGAAGCTCATCAGCGAGACGGGCGCGCCGTAGCCGATGTTGTAGAGCGCAAAGGGCGCTGTGCTCTGGTCCGGCCGGACACTGACAGCGGTGCGGTCGGGATTGGGCTGAGGAATCACGTCGAGTATGCGCACGATGCCTTCGACGATGTCGTCGACGTAGGTGAAGTCCCGCGACATGTCGCCGTGGTTGTAGACCTGGATCGGCTTGCCTTCCAACATCGCCTTGACGAACTTGAAGATCGCCATGTCGGGCCGTCCCCAGGGGCCGTACACGGTGAAGAAGCGCAGCCCGGTCATCGGCACACCGTAGAGGTGCGCGTAGGTGTGACTCATCAGCTCATTGGCCTTCTTGGTGGCCGCGTAGAGGCTGACGGGGTGGTCGACGCTGTCGCCGGTGTCGAACGGCGTTTTGGCGTTCATGCCGTAGACCGAGCTCGAGGAGGCGTAGACCAGATGCCCTACCTTGTGCTGCCGGCAACCTTCCAGCACGTTGAGGTGGCCGATCAGGTTGGAGTCGGCGTACACATGGGGGTTGTCCAGTGAATAGCGCACCCCGGCCTGGGCGGCGAGGTGGATCACGCGGTCGAACTCGTTCTCGCGAAACAGCGCCGCCATGGCCTCGCGGTCGCCGAGGTCCATGTGGATGAAGCGAATATCGTGGCAATCGGCGAGGTCGTGCAGGCGCGCCTGCTTGAGGGTGACATCGTAATAGGTGTTGAGATTGTCGATACCGACGATCTCGTGGCCCTGCCCACTCAGGCGCTTGGCCACGGCATGACCGATGAAGCCGGCGATGCCGGTGATCAGCAATTTCACGCGTTACCCTTACCTTGTGCTTGCGCTGGTCTTTTGGTTGCGCTGGCCTTGGGCTTCATGGCGCGGCCCTTCAGGCACGCTACCGCCCGGGGATTGTTCCGGGCGGTTCCCTGGCCCTGCGATGAGCGATACCAGAACGGGAACGGAACGTTGCGAAAACGCGCACGGCAAGCCTCAGGCAAGGTTCAGCCCTTGGCGTCAGCGCTCACGGTCCGTTGCCGAGCTGAGGCTCGACACGTCTGAAACACAGCATGGAAGCTGCGCTTCCTGGTCCCTGCCGGGTATCGTTATTGGAATGACGCAATTCTACGGCACTCGGGGGCGATGCTCTACCGCGGAGTAGGCGCAGAATGCCTGAATCGTCAGATGCTTGTTCGCGTCTTACGAAAATAAGACAGGGCGTCGCACGATTTACCGAGAAGCGCTCTCAGCAACGCTGGATCAACGACAGCGCCACACCGCGAGGCGGTGCATCAGCGCGATCAGGATGAGGCCGGCGGAGAGCCAGCCGAGGCCCGCCACCAGGGCGTCGAAGCCGCTGGGCGCGGCATAGGGCGGACGAAAGCTCATGCCATGCTCGACAAGCCGTGCCGTGAGATAGGTAGGCGCCGCCACCAGCGCCAGCGCGGTACTGGAGCGCCATTTGGCCAGGCCCCGCGTGATACGCCAGGGCTCGCTGGGCGGTTTGACGTCAGTCTTGGCGCCGGCGCCGCGCGAGGCCTTGGCACTGGCGTTACGGGAGCGCTTGGCCGTGGCGGGTTGGCGCGTCGCACCGCTGCGCTTGGCGGGCTTGCGCTTGGCCTTGGCGCCACCCAGCGGCATCCCGTCTGCCAGCCATCGCAACAGGCGCGAAAGCGCCCAGCCGAACGTGAACAGCACGGACAACGCCACACTGCCCATCACCAGCAGATAGGTCATTGGGGCAGACAGGTCGATCATCGGGATCAGGCTATATGGCCCAACGTGCGCAGGGTACGCAGCAGGTCGGCCACGCTCTCCCTGGGCTGGGCGTATTCCTTCATCAGCGACTGGAGCCGCGTTTCGAAAGCCTGCTGACGCTGCTCCTGCTCTTCCGCCTCGAGCTCCGCCAGGCTGCGCACCGGCGGCCCAGTGGGTATGTCGAGACGAGAATCGGGCTTCTCCAGTTCGCGCAACGCCTGGGCAAAGGCGTCGTCGAGTTCACGAAACTTGCGCAGCTTCTCGCGCTCGTCCATCGATCGGTTGGGTTTTTGGTTTCTCATCATTTTCCGTGATTGCTCAAGTACCTGGCGGCACCCGATGGTGAGTCGGCCGAGTATACCGCCAACGCGCCGAGTAGCGAAGGCCAGTCAGTACGCTACGCTGACAAGGATACCCATGGGCTCGCATGAGGAGCGCCGTATCGAACCCGGCAACAATTATGCACAAACGGTCAAACACGTTAACCAAACTTGCCTTTGCCTCCCGCGAAAGCGCATAAAGAGATGCATAAAAACCATAAAAACTGATGCGCCTGCCTGGCTTACCCGGGCATCAGTACGGGCACCAGCGTTTGTTATGGATGCAGCAACCACGATGTTGCTGCAGCATCGAGCAAGGGACAGTTATGTTTAACGAGATGATGCGGGCGGAGATCTGGCTGCAGGATCACTTGGATAGCCAGCAGGGAATAGAAGACCTCGCCAGCCGACTCGGTTATTCGACCTCACAGGTCCGGCGCAGGTTCAAGCAGTGCTTCGGTCTGTCCCCTAGCGCTTACCGTGATACCTTGCGGCTGGAGAAGGCGGCACGCCTGCTGGCGTTTACCCCCTATTCCATCCAATCGATTGCGAGCCGGTGTGGCTATCAGAATCATTCCGCTTTCAGCCGCGCCTTCCAACGATACCACAATCAAACACCACGCCAATACCGCCAGGCGTTGAGATTGAAACTTCACCACAACCCATACTGCCAGGGGCATGGCGGCGATCCGCCTCAATACGTGATCCGCAGAGCGCCTTCTCGCCAGGCGCTGGTGACACGCCTGTATCGCAAGGAGCGTGGCCACCCCCTCACAGCGCTACGCAAATGGACGCAACATGCCAAAGGGGTGGAAAGCCTGCCCGACCGCTTGCGACAAGGGCAAACCATTGCCCTGCTACACAACGTTCCACTGCCCAGCGATATGGAGCGCATCGACGTTGGCCCGCTCGTGGATGGAAGCGAAGCGCCGGGCATTGCCATTCCCGCCTCCTTTCGCCTGCTGAAACTGCCAGCTCAGCAGCATGCTTGCGTGGCGCTGGAATGCATGGAAGAGATACCGGACGTGCTCCAGTACCTGATATGCGAAGGCCTGCCACAAGAGAACCTCCACGCCAATGGAGACGCCCTTCAGGTGGAGTGGGACGAGAAAGGGATTCTGATCAGGCTTCCCGTTCAGCCAGCTTGACTGCCGGAGGGCACGCGCTATCGGCGCGCGCCCTCCTCTATTGCACGTGCTGCCAGAAGTCTGCGATCAAGATTCGACGCGAACCAGCCAACCTTCTACGGTGTCGGAACCGAACTCGTCCTTCCACGCCTTGAGCGTCTTCTGGTTGCCACCGCGGGTTTCCACCACTTCGCCGGTTTTCGGGTTCTTGTAGATCTTCAGCTTGCGCTTGCGGCGCCCGGTACTGGAAGTTGCCGCGGCTTTGGCCGGGGCCGACTTGCCGCCTTTCGGCTCGAGCAGGTTAATGACATCGGCGGAGCTCTTGTTGAACTCACGCATCAATGCTTCGAGCTTGTCCTTGAACTCCAGTTCGGCCTTCAGGCGCTCGTCGTTCTGCAGCCGCTCCATTTCCGCCTGAAGCTGCTTGAGCTGCTGCTCTTTCTGCATGAATTCGCTGAGAAGAGACATAATACACGGTCCTTGCTATGGGAGGATGTTTTGGGATGCCGCCTATAAATACAACAACTCGAACCAAATGACAACACGTTCAAATTGGTTTTAGCCAGCTCTCACCGTCTGCGTCAAAAAGAGAACCTTAATAGCAGGCTGCATGAAAGATTCCAGCTTACCGAAGCAGGGTCGGCAGAAACAATTCGACTTGTACGTGCAAATTTTCTACCAATGACTCTACTTGGAAAGAATCTGAACTTGGCTTGTGATACTCGATTACACCGAAAACACTAGACGCTACGCAACGCTTCCACCGGATACGCACCTCCATCTGGCAAGCGCTGCGCCCTCACCCTGGCATGGACAGGCAGCACACCCGGCAGCGCTAAACATATTTAAATCAGTTTTTTCTAATTGAGAGATTTGTACATGACAGCCCCTTTGTTACACTCAAGGAGAACACGACGAAAGGGATGTCATGTACTTGTTTCATAACTTACGGTCACGAAACGATTTATGCTCGGAAGACAAGCGAATTTTCGATAGCTACCTCGGCCCTGTGCGGGAGCTACAGAAGGGAGGTCATCTGGCCCGCGAAGGGGACACGATGCGGTCCCTGCACCTGATCGAGAAGGGGTGGGCCTGCCGCTACAGGATGCTGCGCGATGGCAGCAAGCCCATCACCTCGTTGCTTTTACCCGGCGATATCAGCGACAACGGCCAAGGCCTGCACACCAGGCTGGAGTTCTCCATCAAGGCCATCACGCCGCTTCGCTTCAATACCATCGATTCGGCGAGCGCCGAGCGGTTGTTCGAACGTCCGAGAATACTGCGCCTGTTCAGAACGTCGGGGCATATTAGCCATAGCATGGCACTGAACTGGATCATCAATGTCTCGGCACGTAGCGCCGAAGGGCGTATCGCCAACTTATTGTGCGAGTGCTACGCCCGCTCCCACGCTGCCGGCCTGACCTTTCGAGGCCGATACTTCTTTCCGCTCACGCAAATCGAGATATCCGACGTACTGGGGCTCTCCAGCGTTCACGTCAGCCGTTCGATCAACAAGATCAAGCGCAAGGGCTTGATCGAGAATTGCGATCACAAGCAGATTCGCATCAAGAATTGGCATGCTCTGGCACTACTGGGCGATTTCAATCACGACGATCTAGAGCTCACCTCCTGACCGCCAGCCTTCATACGGCAACACAAGCACAACAGCCGACTCCCCCCTAGCCTATTCCATACCTCATCAGCGATTGAAAAAAACCGGCGCACACCACTAGGCTCCGGGGCGTGGGCCAGACTCTCCCGGCGGTGAGAGAGATACCCCATCACCAAGGCGAGGGCATTACGTCCTCATCAACGTATTGCTGGGTACGATTGCGGTAGCGGTTCGGATCCCCTTCGGCCTCCTCGGCCCATGCAGACTCCACAATCGGCGCATGGAAATCCCGGCTGCGGTCGCGGCCACAGACAGTACAGCGAGCTCGCCACCAGAGGTAGACCTCACCCTCGCCTGAGAACCCGGCCATAAGATAATGGCGGTAACCGGGCGGCGGATATTCCCGGTACCACTGCTGCAGTTGGGTATCAGTATCTGGAAGTGCCAAATCGATCTCGTAATAGGTTTGGGTGCGGTAAGAGAACCAGCGCGCCTGCACTGAAGACGGGGCAGGCATGGGACGAGGCAAAACGGCAGTTGCGCCCCCTGTGGGAGGCCGCTTGTCGAACCCGCCGCCCAGATTCCCACCCGGCGACCACCACGTATGATCGAAGGTCAATTCTTCTACCCACACCGGCCTACCCGTTGGGCCACCATTGAGCTGCACGGCAAAATCGTACCGCCTTAGCTCCGGTTGGGGCTCAGCCTCGCAAGCACTGGTCAGTAATAGCAGTGCCAACAGTAGCGCAGGCCGCAGGCGGCTCATCCATGAGCTAGGCATCCTGAGGCTCCTGCGGGGCCGCCACCGGCACATGGCGATTGGGAAATACCCGTCGCTTGCCGCCAGGCTCCGGGGCGTGGGTCAGGCTGTCCGAATAGCAGCACGAAAGCACAGGCTGGCTTCGACTCACTCGTCATCATTCCCAAGGCGAAGGAATGATCCCCTCTTCAATCCGTCGTTGAGTCTGACTGCGGAAAGTAGACGGGTCGCCCTCCACTTCCTCGGCCCACGCCGACTCCACTATCGGTGCATGGAAATCTTGACTGCGATCACGACCGCAGACAGTACAGCGAGCTCGCCACCAGACGTAGACCTCGCCTTCGCCGGAGAAGCCGGCCATAAGATAATGGCGGTAATCCGGCGGCGGATATTCCCGGTACCACTGCTGAAGCAGAGCATTCGTTCCCGGCAGCGCCAGATCGATCTCATAGAAGGTCTGTGTGCGGTAGGAGAACCAGCGTGCTTGCATCGACTGTGGAACTGGCAGATAACTGCCAAGAATAGCAGTCCTGTTCCCTCTTGGAGGCTCGCGATCAAACCCTTCACTCAGCCCACCAACCGGAGCTCCCCAGGTACGGTCGAAAGTTAAATCCTCTACCCATACCGGCCAACCACGAGGCCCACCCACGGTCTGAAGCACGAATTCGTAGCGTCGCGCCTCCTGTTCCGCCTCGCAGGCAGTGGTCAATAGCAGCAGTGCCAGTAGCAGACCCTGGCGGAAGCGGACTAACCATCTAGGCATCCTGAGGCTCCTGCGGGGCCGCCACCGGCACATGGCGATTGGGGAATACCCGGCGCACGCCGCTAGGCTCTGGGGCGTGGGCGAAGCGATCTCGCAAGGTGAACGGGTACTGGCGGTGAGAGGTATGGATGTAACCGGCGAAATGCTCGTGCGACATCTCCAGCATCCACTGCCGTCCGTGTCGCCTGCCGCCTTGCCACCAGCTATCGATCAAGGCTTGCAGCTCGGCGGGGATGGTATGGTCTGGGTCATCCCGGAGTTCATCTAGGGGCACCCAGGCTCGCTTCGCCTCTTCATACATCTGATGCAGGGCGTAGATCGCCAGTTCCTTGCGCGTGGCGCGCCGCTCGACTTCGAGCACGTCCATGCCCTCCACGCGAATGTCGAGCCCTCGAGCCTGCGCTTCCGCCTGAGCCCGGCGAATCGTCTCCCCATTGGCGCCTAGCCCGCCGCGATGGCGCACGATCAGTTCTTCAAGGTTGGCGAAGTCCGCTTCGTGCTGGGGGTTCTCGTAGCCTCCGCCCACGTCAGAATGCACCCCCGGCAGGGCAATCTCGGCGAAGTTGCCGGGATGGTTGCCTTGCGCATCGGCAATGCTGCTAAGCGGAAAGTTGCGGCGGATCTCGTGATAGGCGGTAAGCTGCACCACGCGCGCCGCACTGCCCGAGGCGATGTAAAGATCGAAATCGAGGTTCTCGGCGTTGCCGGGCCAGTAGAAGCTGCCCACGGTATCGAACAGACCGACGAAGCGCACCTGCGGGAAGGGAATTGGTGAAGGCGGAAAGGCTTCGATGAGGCGTAGCGGCGGCCGGTACTCGCCAATTCGAAAGTCCGGCACCGTCACGGCTGCCGCCTCACCGAGCCCGAAGTCCGGTACCATCAGGGTTTCCGGCCAGCGGTGGATGAGGTTGACGAAGTGCCGCGCCAAAGCCGCGCCGCGACTGAAGCCGAACACATCGAAGGTCACCAGCGAATCGCGGGGGTTGGCCTCAAGGATCTCGCGGACCTCATTCAACGCCTGCTCGATACGCGCATGACCGCCCTCCGGGCCGATGCCGGTACCCATGCCGATGGCGTCTTCGGGGGCTACGAAGCCATCCTCGCCCTCACGGCCGGTGATAGTTCCCACACCCTGAATATATACGGGGTAGTGTTCTTCATCATCTCGATACAGGCCATGCAATTTGGCCACGTTAGTGATATCGCGGTCGGGTAGCTGGCGGTCGTTGTACATGTTGTTGCCGGTGCCGTCGAAGAATACGCCTATCTGCAGGGTGCGCGGTCGTTCGGGAGGAGGCTCCGGCACTGGCGGCGGGGTGGAGGTCCGCGGCGCTGGCGTGGGCACGGGACGAGTGACGCCCCAATCACCGTGGCGCTGCAGCATGGCCACGGCCTGCGGCCCCAGCCCCCGTGCATTGAGACGCGGCAGCAGGAAATTGACCAGGCTGCGGCCGCTGAACGCTCCCCGGGCATTCGAGCGCCACTGCTCCCCGTTCCATTCGACCAGAGGAAGAAAGGGACGGTCGAAGCCGTCATTCAAGACCAGTAGCAAATTACCCTGCTCGACCGCCTTGACGATCGTTCGGATCGCCTCATCCTTGTCCGGCGCCCAGCCAATGCCCCCTGCCTTGGCATACAGCCGGGAGAGCCCTTCCCGGCCAGTCTCTCTCGACAACTTGTCTTTTACCTTGCTCGAGGCAAAGGTGGGCGACTCGATGAAGGGAAGATCAATATCCCTGACGTCATGGCGACGTATGAGCTTAAAGAACACTGCCACCTCTCCCTGGTGTTCGGCTGGGCAATGTCTATTAGGGTATTCGGATGGGAAAGCGCTCGGCTATGGACGATTTCCTACACTACTGTAAGCCAACGTCTGGTATTGGTGTAAGGAAGCGCCCTATTTACCTGTCAGGCACAGGCGCTACCAGTAGCTTGGATAGCGCCGATGACGGGCCAGATTATTGACTAGAATCGCTACCACCAGCATGACAATACAGCCAATGCCGATCGGCATCAGCGGATACCACCAGCCCAAGGTGGCGATTGTCTCGCCGCCAATCACGGCGCCCAGAGCCGCGGCGGCGCCGGGAGGATGCACGGTGTGGGTGAGCTGCATGGCAAGCACCGAGAGCGACACGGCAAGCGTGACCGACAGCGCCGTACTACCCAACAGCTTGAAGCAAGCCACCCCCACCAGGGCGGAAAGCATACTGCCGACCAGCACGTTGCGCGGCTGCGCGAAGGGGCTGCCGGGTGCCGCATAGATCAGTACCGACGTGGCGCCGAAGGAGGCCACGATCAATAGATGATGAGAGAGCCAGTGCGCACTTAGCCAGCAGATGGCGCCCATGCCGCTGAACGCCCCGAACCACGACCACAGGGCATCCTGCCAGTCGGGGCTGGGTGCTCGGGTTCGTTCGGCGCGCATCTTGCTGAGGTAAGTCTTCATCTGCCTTCGGTCTGCACAAAATAGGTGCAGGAGTCTCGCAAAGCGCACCACAAAAGTGAAGGCAAGTTTTTTTATAAGAACATGCCACAGGTTTGACCAGGGTCATAATCCGACGGTCATTCACACGCTCATTTGAAACTTTGTGTTACAGCCGTTAGGGTTAGCGGTTTTGTCGGGCAGGGAAGCCGGCACGGTTGGCTTGGCGTCAAGCACAGCGTAAACCGAGGCTGCCACTGGGGTACTCGGGCTTGCCGGCCATGCTTTTCTGACAGAAGGCATCGCTATGAACGAGAACCGAAACGTCAAGATACGCGTGCGTCACTTGAGCAAGGTCTTCGGCAATCAGCCGAAGAAGGCTCTCGAACTGCGCGACAAGGGGCTCAAGCGCCCCGAGATACTCGAGAAGACGGGACAGACGCTGGGGCTCTCCGATATCAGCTTCGATGTCTATGAGGGCGAGCTTCTGGTCATCATGGGATTGTCCGGCTCGGGCAAGTCCACGCTCATCCGCTGCTTGAACCGATTGATCGAGCCCACCGAGGGCGAGATCGTCATCGACGGCGAGAACATTCCCGAACTTGGCGACAAGGCACTGCTGGAGTGCCGCCGCCGGCACTTCTCGATGGTGTTCCAGAATTTCGCGCTCTTCCCCCACCGCACGGTACAGCAGAACGCCGAGTTCGGCCTCGAGATACGCGGCGTGGACAAGGCCGAGCGCAACGAGATTGCCCGCAATGCTCTCAAGCAGGTGGGGCTCGACGGTTGGGAGGACGCCTACCCCAACCAGCTTTCCGGCGGTATGCAGCAGCGCGTCGGCCTGGCACGGGCGCTGGCGAACGACTCCACCGTATTGCTGATGGATGAGGCCTTCTCGGCACTCGATCCGCTGATTCGCGGCGACATGCAGCAGGAGCTGCTGGAACTGCAGCATCGCATGCAGAAGACCACGGTGTTCATCACCCACGATCTCGACGAGGCGTTGACCATCGGCGACCGCATCGTGCTGCTCAAGGATGGCGAGATCGTGCAGATCGGCACGCCGGAGGAGATTCTCACCCGCCCCGCCGACGACTACGTGCGCCGCTTCATCGAGGGAGTCGACCGCTCGCGCATCCTGACCGCCGAGAGTGCCATGCGCAAGGTGCGTGCCACCGTGCGCGACACCGACGGGCCGCGTACCGCCCTGCGCAAGATGCATGAGCATGCCATCGACTCCATCTACGTGACCCGCCGCGACCGCAGCCTGGTCGGGCTGCTCGAGGCCGAGGCGGCGGAGAACCTGGTCAAGGAGGGCAAGGAAACCATTGCCGGCGCCCTGACCCAGGACTACCGCACCGTGGGCCCGGACGAGCCGATGCACAACCTCTTCGCCATGTTCAGCGAGAAGAGCTTCCCCATCGCGGTGGTGGACGAGCAACAGCGCCTGTTGGGCGTCGTGGTCAAGGGGGCGGTGCTCGATGAGCTAGCCCAGGCGGCAGAGGAAGGAGGCAACTGATGGCGATCGAGATTCCCCGTATTCCACTGGGCAAGTGGATCGAAGACGGCCTGAACTGGCTCACCAGCGAATACTCGATGGTGACTCGCGGCATCTCACGGGTGACCCAGACCGGCATCGAGTGGCTCAACGAGAGCCTGATGTGGCTGCCCGTATGGGCGCTGCTGGCGATCATCGCCGGGCTGTGCTGGAAACTGGCCAACCTGCGCCTGGCCATCGGCGCCGTAGCCGGCCTGGCGCTGATCTGGAACCTCGGCCTGTGGGAGCCGATGATCGAGACCCTCACCCTGGTGGTCATCGCCACCCTGGTGGCAGTGGTCATCGCCTTGCCGGTAGGTATCGCCGCGGCGCTCTCCGAGCGGCTCTACCGCGCCATAATGCCGGTGCTGGACTTCATGCAGACCATGCCGGCCTTCGTCTACCTGATTCCGGCGATCCCCTTCTTCGGCATCGGTTCGGTGTCGGCGATCTTCGCCACGGTGATCTTCTCGATGCCTCCGGCCATACGCTTCACCACCCTGGGCATACGCCAGGTACCGGTAGAGCTGATCGAGGCGGCGGACGCCTATGGCGCCACCCGTGGCCAGAAGTTGTTCAAGGTGCAGCTGCCGCTGTCGCTGCCCACGGTAATGGCAGGCATCAACCAGACCATCATGCTGGCGCTCTCGATGGTGGTGATTGCCGCCATGATCGGCGCCGACGGCCTGGGCAGCGAAGTATGGCGCGCCATCCAGCGCCTGCGCCCCGGCGACGGCTTCGAGGCGGGTATCGCCGTGGTCATACTGGCCATGCTGCTCGACAGGCTGACACAGTCGCTGCGGAAATCTCGCAAGAGCTGAGCGCAGCCCCCTTCCTTGCAACCCGGACGTGGAAGGGGCAGGCTGGTAAAGCAATGCAAAGCAAAGTTAAACGGAGGAAAGCATATGGTTACCAAACCACGTACTAGTGGCCTTACCGCACTGGCACTGGCCGTCGGAGCCGGCCTTGCCGCCGGTGCCGCCCAGGCCCAGGACAAGGGCACCGTGCACCTGGCCTACGTGGAGTGGTCATCCGAGGTGGCCTCCACCAATGTGATGCGCGCCGTCCTCGAGCAGGCGGGCTACGAGGTCGACATGACCGCCCTCTCCGCCGCTGCCATGTGGCAGTCAGTGGCGACCGGCGATGCCGATGCCATCGTGGCGGCCTGGCTGCCGACCACGCACGAAGAGTACATGAACCGTGTCGGTGAAGATGTCGAGGATCTCGGCCCCAACCTGGACGGCACCAAGCTGGGCCTGGTGGTACCGGAATACACCGAGGTCGACAGCATCGCCGAGCTCAACGAGCATACCGATACCTTCAACGGCGAGATCATCGGTATCGACCCCGGCGCCGGCCTGATGGGCCTGACCGAGGATGTCATCGACACCTACGACCTGGAGCTGGATCTGCGTAGCGGCAGCGGCGCCACCATGACCGCCGCCCTGGCCAACGCCATTGCCAACGAGGAAGACGTCGTCGTCACCGGCTGGACACCGCACTGGAAGTTCGCCCGATGGGATCTCGAGTACCTCGAGGATCCGGAGAACGTCTACGGCGGTGCCGAGCAGATCCACACCGTAGTGCGCCAGGGCCTGGAAGACGACATGCCCGAGGCCTACGCCATCCTGGACGCTTTCGAGTGGACGCCCGAACAGATGGGTGAAGTCATGCTCATGAACCAGGAGGAAGACGCCGACCCGTACGAGAACGCCAAGCAATGGGTCGAAGAGAACCAGGACGTAGTGGAAGAGTGGCTTAACGGCTGATACGTCACCCGTACGTCCCATTAAAAAACGCCTTGGCACGACATGTGCCAAGGCGTTTTGCTTTATTGGAGCCGCTCGGTCAGGATGCTTCGGCGTGGAGCTTGAATCCCAGCGCGTTCATGACTTTCATGATCGTGGCAAAGCTGGGGTTACCATCGGCGGAGAGTGCTTTGTAGAGCCCCTCACGAGTCAGCCCGGTGTCACGCGCCAGTTGTGCCATGCCGCGAGCGCGAGCAATGTCACCCAGGGCCGCGGCCACCAGTGCAGGATCGTTCTCCTCAAAGCAGGCCTCGAGATAGAGAGCCATTTCCTCTTCGGACTCCAGATGGTCGACAACATCCCACTTTTTCAGAGCGTTCATGGAACCTCCTTCAACTCGCGTGCCAGCTGCTTCGCGATCTCGATATCTTTGGCCTGGCTGCCTTTGTCGCCGCCAGCCAGGAGAATCACCAGCTCGAATCCTCGCTGCACGAAATACACCCGATAGCCGGGACCATAGTGAATGCGCAGCTCCGATACGCCCTCGCCCACCGGCTCACAATCACCAAAATTGCCTAGCTCAATGCGGCGTATCCTGGCCAGTATCCTAGCCTTCGCCCGGTGGTCTCGCAGTTTAGCGAACCAGGTGGCGTAGGTATCCGTTTGGCTGATGCTCTTCATGATCGAAAGTGTCAACTATAGTTCACGACAAAGCAACCGCTAGTTGACAAGGCCATTGAAAATATCTCCGCAGGGAGCTCAGTGGTACCGAGCAGATCCACACCGTGGTGCGCCAGGGCCTGGAAGACGACATGCCCGATGCCTACGCCATCCTGGACGCTTTCGAATGGACGCCCGAGCAGATGGGCGAAGTCATGCTCATGAACCAGGAGGAAGACGCCGACCCGTACGAGAGCGCCAAGCAGTGGGTCGAAAACAATCAGGACGTGGTGGAAGAGTGGCTTAACGACTGAACTACACCAACCAGCCCTGTCTGAGCGAAGCACTATCTCGCTAGAGACGTAAAAAGAAGCCCGGGCCCTACTGGAGACAGGCCCGGGCTTTTTAGCGCTTTATGGAAATAGAGGGTCTATAGCTCACGCCACCCAGTCGGCTGGCTTCCGCCGCCTATCAATTGATCGAGAAGGGAGACAGCAGCGGAACTGTATCGGAGGTCAGAGTTGCCCTTGGCATCAAGATCCGTACCGCCCTTGTTGCCGTTGCCGTTGCCCTTTCCCTTACCTTTCCCCTTACCGTTACCACTTTCGCTTTCGCTTTCGCTATCAGTTCCGCCAGAAGCCTCTTCGGACTTGAGCATGACAATTCCACCATAAAGGTTGAATGTACCCGTTGCCATCTCGATCCTGCCCCCTTCCTCTACGAGGATGAGCCCTTCGTGATGTGCCGTGCCATTTGCCTTTTCAAGCGTGCCCCCATCGCGGACGATTATGATTCCAGCGGTAGCCTGGTTACCGTTCATTTTTACGTTGCCAGTGATCTCAATAACTGAGGGCGAGTTGCGAGCCCCATCGAAGCTGATGCTACCACTTGAAAAGCTTGCGTCGGGGGTCGGCAGGCCAGCAATGAACGCCTCCCAAAACTCTCTTTTATCAGCATAGTCATCATGATCGGGCGAGAAATGTGCAAAATCGGGAACGTCCAGGTCAGTATCTCTATCTGGCTCTGGTGTGGTTCGGCAATGAGAGCCCGTGCAATTGAAGCTATCCGGAAGTGGATGATCTTCTCCATGAAGATGGCCATCTGCGCTATGAGAGCACTCAAGCCCAATGCAGGTGAAAACGGCATCCAAGTCTGGAGCACCACCTCCACCATAGCTGACCAAGATGTATCGTTCCGCATCGTCGGGCCTACTGCCTACTCGACCATGTCCTATAAGATAGCGGCTGGCACTGGGAGGGCTGAAATTGGGAATTAACCCTTCATCGATAGCTGCCTGCAGTCCTGCGGCATTCAGCATGGTATAGCGATGGCGAAACCTGCCATCATCGCCGCTTATCCAAGAGGACCAGATATTATCGCCATTCGTGATCGGCCCAGGCCCCAGAAAAGCTTTATCTGGATCTGCCACACCCGCAGCAGCCCCCATCTCAGCGGCCATCTGGGCTTGCGAGGCAGTTCGGTAGTTGCCCGCCAACCTCTCGTTCACCAGACTGCCACTCACACCGGAGAGACCAAGCATCAGCGCCATGCTCAGTATGGACAGCACCACGACGAGGGCTGCGCCTTGTTGTTGCTTCGGACCCACCATATGAGTCTCCTGTCAGATAAAAGCTACATAACTTTACATTGCAGGAGGGGGCGAAGTCACGCTCACGCCAAGATCTACGCTATGCCTACTGAAATAGAAAAGAAGCGGCTCATTAGCCGCTTCTTTCAAACGTTGCAGAAATTAGCAGTTGGCAAGAGTTACGCCAGTAAAGCCATTAGCACAAGACCATGCACCGCCTGTGGTTCGGGTCAAAGTAACAGAACTACCATTCCTTGTTGATACGATTGTCCCAGCGCCTGTACCGTCAACAGATATCGTAACTGTCGCAGGTGTAGTAACGGTCGAAGACGGATCATTGCCATCGAAAAGCTCAGCTTCCACAGGAGTCTTGAAGGAGGAAGCCTCGCTATAGGCTGCACTCGCGTTAGATCTTGCAATGTAATTCTGATACTGCGGAATCGCTATCGCCGCCAGAATGCCGATGATCGCCACGACGATCAGCAGCTCGATCAAGGTGAAACCGCCCTGGCCCTGCTTGGCGGCTGCTCGTTTCTTCATCAATTCTTTCATGCTCATCGCAGTCGTCCCCTGCTCTGTGGTGCCCGGTGGCTTCGTTCGCCCTGGGCGGTTGCACCTGCGGCTCGATCACCGCCATGTCGTGGCTCGGCCCGTGGGCCTTGCCTGTCCCCTTGCTGGGCCTTCTCAAGCTTTTTCGGTTCTTCCTGTAGTAACTGCCTGAGTTGGCTCCCTTCTAGCGGCTACCTAGCGTGTGCCTTGCCGCTAACATTAGATGACTCAGCCTTCGCCTCGCAAGCGCTACCTACGTAGGTAGGTCGTTGACTTCAGCATAAGCCATGATGTTGTTAATACCAGTTGGCGTGGCGTTTGTCAGCCTGCTGTGAGGAATGATATCAACGGTCTAGAATGCGGGTAACCTTTCTCTCACGCTTACCGCCCTTGCGGGCCCATGCTCGAGGCGCCATGAACGACTATCGAACGGCACCGGCCGGTGCCCAGGAGACAGCCAGCCACAGCGCCAACCCACCGCGAGCGGCCGACACCGAGGGGCTGCGCGGTTTCGCTCGTCGGCTGGTGGAGTACGGGCTGCTTTCCCGCCCGGCCGCCGAGCGGGCGGAACATGAGGCCCGGGAGGCCGAGACGAGCCTGCTCCAGCATGTGATCGATGCCGGCCTGGTCACGGCGCGCCAGGGCACGCTGTGTGCGGCATGGGAGTACGGCCTGCCGCTGGTGGATCTCGACGCGCTGCGCCTGGCGAGCCTGCCACCGGCCAACGAATATCCCGAAAAGCTGCTGCGCAAGCTGTGTGTGGTGCCGCTCAGTCGCCGCGGCCATCGGCTGACCGTTGCGGTGCCCTACCCCTCCACGCTGGCCCTGCTTGACGAGCTGCAATTCGCTACCGGCCTGAGCATCGAGGCCGTGCTCTGCCCGGTTGACCAGTTGATGCCGGTGCTCGAGGCCTACCTGGCGCAGCATGAGTCGAGCATGATGGACGAGCTGGCGGGCGTGGATGATGCCATCAGCGAACTGGAATTCGACGATGGCGTCGACATCAGCGAGGAACGCGCCAGCGATGCCGCCCAGAGCGGGGCCGATGACGCACCGATCGTCAAGTTCGTCAACAAGATCCTGCTCGATGCCATTCGCCGCGGGGCGTCGGATATCCACTTCGAACCCTACGAGACCAGCTATCGGGTGCGCATGCGCGTGGACGGCATGCTGATGGAGTCGGCGCGGCCACCCTTTGCCATGCGCTCGCGCATCGCCGCGCGCCTGAAGGTGATGGCGCGGCTGGACATCTCCGAACGCCGCCTGCCGCAGGATGGTGCCATCAAGCTGAAGGTATCCAAGACCCGCTCGATCGATTTCCGCGTGAACTCGCTGCCGACCGTGTACGGCGAGAAGATCGTGCTGCGTATTCTCGATCCGACCTCGGCGCAGATCGGCATCGATGCACTGGGCTTCACGCCGGAACAGCGCGAGCTCTACGAAGGCGTGCTGGATCAACCCCAGGGCATGATCCTGGTGACCGGCCCCACCGGTAGCGGCAAGACGGTGACGCTCTATACCGGCCTGAATATTCTCAACGAGGTACAGCGCAACATCTGTACCGCCGAGGATCCGGTGGAGATCAAGGTGCCCGGGGTCAATCAGGTCAACGTGCTGCCCAAGATCGGCCTGGACTTCGCCAGCGCGCTGCGCGCTTTCCTGCGCCAGGATCCGGACGTGGTGATGGTGGGCGAGATACGCGACCTAGAGACTGCCGAGATCGCAGTGAAGGCTTCTCAGACCGGCCATCTGGTGCTCTCCACGGTACACACCAACTCCGCCGCGGAGACGCTGACCCGTCTGGCCAACATGGGCGTGCCGGCGTTCAACATTGCCAGCTCGGTGAGCCTGATCATTGCCCAGCGCCTGGCACGGCGGCTATGCAAGCACTGTCGCCAGGAGGCGGAGCTACCCCGCGAGGTGCTGCTCCAGGAGGGCTTCACCGAACAGGAGGTAGACAGCGCCACGGTGTATGAAGCCGTCGGCTGCAAGCACTGCACGCATGGCTACAAGGGGCGGGTGGGCATCTACGAAGTGGTGCCGATCAGCAATGCCATGAGCCAACTGATCATGCGCAACGGCAACTCGATGGACTTCGATAGCCTGGCCCGCCAGGAAGGCCACCCGGACCTGCGTCGCAGCGGGCTGTTGAAGGTAATGCAGGGGATCACTAGCCTGACCGAGATCAACCGCGTAACGAAGGATTAACAAAACACTGCAATTTATTGCCGTGTCGGGCCAGGAATAACACTTAAGTCAGGCACACTTGGGTCGATAATTACAGGAAAGAAAAACCACATTGAAACTGCTGCAGGGAATCTATGGCAACCAGAACGGCGAAAGCGCCCCGGAAGCTCAAACTTTACCGTTGGCGCTGGACGGGCAAGGGCCCTGGCGGTCGCCTGGTCAGCGGCGAGGTGGTGGCCGCCGAGAAGTTCGAGGTGGAGCGCGAGCTGGCCAACCAGAGCATCATCGTCAAGAACGTGCGTCGCAAGGGCGGGCTGACCGGCGGCATGGGCACCATCAAGCCCCGTGACACCATGCTCTTCGCCCGCCAGATGGCCACCATGATTCGTGCCGGGGTACCGGTACTGCAGGCCTTTCAGGTGGTCGCCGAAAGCATTCGCAAGCCGGCCATGAGCGCAGTGGTACAGCAGATGATGAACGAGGTGGCCGCCGGCTCGAGCTTCTCCCAGGCGCTGCGCAACCATCCGGAACATTTCGATAGCCTGTTCTGCAATCTGGTGGAAGCCGGCGAGAGTTCCGGCTCGCTTGACCGCATGCTCGACCGTATCGCTACTTACAAGGAGAAGGTGGAGTCGCTGAAGGGTCGGGTGAAGAAGGCACTGTGGTATCCGATCGCTGTGATCCTGGTGGGGATCGGCGTCACGGCGCTGCTGTTGATCAAGGTCGTGCCCCAGTTCGAGAGCCTGTTCCATGGCTTCGGCGCCGAACTGCCGGCCATGACCCGCATGACCATCGCCCTTTCCGAATTCGCCCAGCAGTACTGGCTGTGGGGGCTTGGCGGCCTGATCGCCTTCGTCTACCTGATGCGCCAGGGCATCAAGCGCTCGCCGGCCTTCGCCTACCGCGTGCATGCATTCCTGCTCAAGGTGCCGGTGCTGGGCGACATCTTCGACAAGTCCGCCGTGGCGCGCTATTCGCGCACGCTGGCCACCACCTACGGCGCCGGCGTGCCCATGGTGGAAGCGCTGGACATCGCTTCCGGGGCCACCGGCAACCTGGTCTACGAGCGCGCCACGCGACAGATCCGTGAGGACGTTTCCACCGGCCAGCAGCTCCACTTCGCGATGCGCCTGACCGAGCGCTTCCCTGCGCTGGCGGTGCAGATGGTCGGTATCGGCGAGGAGTCCGGCGCGCTGGACGCCATGCTCAACCGGGTGGCCGACTACTACGAGGAGGAGGTCGACAACAAGGTCGACGCCCTCACCTCGCTGCTCGAGCCGCTGATCATCGTGGTGCTGGGGATCCTGGTCGGCGGCCTGGTGGTCTCCATGTACCTGCCGATCTTCGAGCTGGGCACGGTGCTGTGAGTGTGTTATGGCTGCTGGCGGTCGTGCTGGGTCTTTGCCTGGGCAGCTTCCTCAACGTGGTGATCGTACGCCTGCCGGTCATGCTGATGCTGGGCTGGCGGGCCGAGGCCCGCGAGGCGCTGGAGCTGCCCGAGGAGGAAGCCCCTCACTTCAACCTGCTGGTGCCGCGCTCGCTCTGCCCCCAGTGCGAAACGCCCATTGCCTGGCACGACAACCTGCCGCTGATCGGCTGGTTCAAGCGCCGTGGTCGCTGCGCTTCCTGCCATGCCCGGATCAGCCCGCAATATCCGCTGGTGGAGCTGGCCGGTGCCGGCCTGGCGTTGGCCGTGTTGGCGCTCTACGGGGCCACCTGGCAGGGTCTGTTCGTGTTCGGCGCCTGCCTGGCGCTGCTGGCCCTGGCCGTGATCGACCTGCGCACCCAGCTGCTGCCGGACATGATGACGCTGCCGCTGTTGTGGGCCGGGCTGCTCTACCAGTTGCTGTTCCAGCCCCTGATGCTTTCCAGTGCCGTCATCGGTGCGATAGCGGGCTACCTTGCCCTGTGGAGCGTCTACTGGCTGTTCAAGCTGGTGACCGGCAAGGAGGGCATGGGTTACGGCGACTTCAAGCTGCTGGCGGCCCTGGGCGCCTGGCTCGGCTGGCAGTACCTGCCCATGGTGCTGATCCTTTCTGCGGGCGTGGGCGCCATCGTCGGCATCCTGGTACAGCTCGCCCTGCCCCGCCTGCGCGGCGCGCCGATGCCGTTCGGCCCCTACCTGGCCGCTGCGGGCTGGATCGCGCTGCTGGTGGGAGAACCGCTGATGGCCGCCTATATCGGCTTCATTTGATAAGCGTGGGAGAGTGACTTTGATCGTTGGCGTAACCGGCGGTATCGCTTCCGGCAAGAGCACCGTGGCGCGGGCCTTCGCGACGCTGGGTGTGCCTTGGGTGGACGCCGACGACGTTGCCCGCGAAGTGGTCGAGCCCGGCGAGCCGGCGCTGGCCGAGATTGCCGCGCGCCATGGCTCGAAGGTCATTCAGGAGGATGGCTACCTGAACCGCCGCACGCTTCGCGAGATCGTGTTTGCCGAACCCAGCGAACGGCTGTGGCTCGAATCAGTGACCCATCCGCGTATCCGCCAGAGGATCCTCACCCATCTGGAACGGCTCCAGAGCGAAGGAGCGCCCTACGTGCTGCTGGTCTCACCGCTGCTGTTCGAATCGGGCCAGAGCGAGATGGTCGATCGCTGCCTGGTGATCGACGTGCCGGAGAGCCTGCAGCTCGCCCGCACCGCCGCCCGTGACGACGTCGACGAAAAGCAGGCCCGCGCCATCCTGGCCGCGCAGATGCCGCGCAGCGAACGCCTGGCCCGCGCCGATGACGTGATCGACAACAGCGGCAGCGAGGAAGATCTTGCAGCCCAGGTTGCCGTACTCGATCGACGCTATCGAGAGATGACCGGGAGCCGCTAGAATGTTAGCAAAGCCACCAACCGTTTGGGTTTCATGAGCCAACACGACCAACGCCCCCTGACCGTCGCCTGTCCGCAATGCCAGAAAAAAGTGGTATGGAGCGAGAAGAACCCTTACCGCCCCTTCTGCAGCGAGCGCTGCAAGCTGATCGACCTGGGCGCCTGGGCCGACGAATCGCACCGCATCGCCGGTGAGCCGGCACTCGACGAGACCAACATCGACGAGTGGCTGGCCCGCGCCGACCGAGGCGACGATCGGTGAGCCTGGCCCCGGCGCCGACCTATCGGCTGCTCGCCGAGCTGGAGGTCGCCTTCGACAGGCTGATCGAGTGTACCGAGTCGCTGCTCGAGGTCTACGCCGCGTCTCCTGCCGAGGCCTGGGCCTTCCAGGCCGAGGCCAGTACCGATTGGCTGCGCCGCGCGCTGCTCGACTTCTGGTACACCGATGGCCAGGACGGCCGCGCCACCCGCAGCCATGTCGGCTTGGTGGCCGCCGACGAGCCGCTGCTGACCAAGGTGGCGGAGGTGAACGCGGCGAAGGCAGAGTTCGCCGCCCAGCTCGCCCACATACGCGACAATCATCCGCCGCTGCTGGCCGAGGCCAAGGCGGTACTGCCGTTCCGCCACCCGCACCTGCACGACCACCTGCGCGGCAGCGGCCTGGCCCGGCTGCACCTCAAGCAGTGTTGGCGTGCCATTCCGGTGGCCGAGGCGCCGGTCGCCCGGGTACGCCTGGCGTGGTACTCGAGCGGTCGCTCGATCAAGCGTCTCACGGTACGCGAGGTGGAGCAGAAGCTGCTGGCGCTGGACAGCGACGCCCCACACGTGCGGATCCAGCTGCGCAAGCTGGCCGCCCTGCCCTCGAGCGAGCCGCTGGCCCAGGTGCAGAGCCAGGCGCCGTTGATGCGCGCCAACCTGTTCTATTGCGAGCCGCTGGAAGATGGCCGCAGTCGCCGCGCCATGAACGTGGCCCTGCCGCTGTTCCTGCCGGCGCCACGCGGCCACCTGCCCGACCACAACCTGCCACCAGCCGCCCCGCCTCAGAGCCGTACTCGGGCACGTCGCAGCGACGAAAAGCTGGAGGAACATCCCTACCTGCCATCGCTGCGGATCTACCGCTATCGCTGAGTCGCGGTGAATGAGAAAGGCGAGAAAACCTAGCCTGCCTGTTGGGCCTGGTACTCCAGCTCGCCGGCGACGTCGGAGGGGAGTTTCAGCGCCTTGGCCAGTTGGTCGAGCCAGGCGCGCTCCATGGGATTCTGTTCGTCGATCACCGCGACGCTGATCAGGTACATCTCGCGCGCCGCCTGGGGCGAATCGGCCTGGCGTGCCAGCGCGTCGGCATCCAGCGGGGCGCTGAGCTGCTGCTCGACCCAGCGATGCAGTTCATCGTCGGCGCCCAGGGCGTCGATCTGCCCGGCGATCAGTTCACGCTCCTGCGCGTCGATATGGCCATCGGCACGGGCGGCCATGATCATGGCCTGAAGGAGCTCCAGGCTGCGGCGCTCCTGCAGTTCGCCTTCCAGCACCTCGACCCGCTCGCCCTCGGCACCGCTTGCCGCTGCCTGACCGCCTGCGGCCTTGGCCCCCTGAGAGTTCTGCCAGGCTTTCCAGGCCAGCACACCGACCGCCGCGACCGCCCCATACTTGAGCGCCTTGCCGCCGAGCTTGCGCCCGCGCTTCGACCCGACCAGCAGCCCCATGGCGCCGCCGCCCAGCAGGCTCTTCACGTCCAGGCCACTGCCGCCACTCGATGACTGGCCCGCTGCACTGCCGCCTCCCAGCTGGCGAGTCAGGCCCTCGAGCATGCCTTTGACGTCCACACCGCCGTGCTTTTGACCGCCATGCTGCTGACCACCGGCCTGCTGCATGAGCTGCTGCAAGATCTTGCTGGCATTCATCGACGTTGCTCCATGAAAGAGGAATCGGTATCAGACAGGGCCTGAGGAAGCATACCACTCCAGCGCCTGCTCCATGCGGTCGTAGCCCCAGAAGGGTTCATCGCCAGCCATGAAGAAGGGGGCGCCGAAGATGCCCAGCGCCTGGGCGCGGGCCGTGGCGTCACGCAGCGCCTGCTTGGCCTCGGGACATTGCCCCTCCTCCAGCAGCGCCGCGGCGTCGAGCTTGAGTTCGGCCAGGCAGTTGGCAATGACGCCGGTGTCGGCAATGTCCTCGTCGTGCTCGAAGTTGGCGCGGTAGACGCTGCGCACGAACGCCGGCACCCACGGCTCGTCGGCGTGCCAGTTGGCGATGCGCGCCGCCAGCAGACCACTGCGCGGAAACTGCGAGGGGCGCCGGAAGCGGATACCGTCGCGGTCGCACACGCGCTCGATGTCTCGCCACATGTAGCGCCCCTTGGCCGGGAACAGCTTGAAAGGCGTGTCGTTCCAGCCCTGGGCCTGGAAGATCGGCCCGAGCAGGAACGGCTGCCAGCGCACCTTGATGCCCCGCTCGGCAGCCTTGTGCTCGATCTGCATGGCAGCGGGATAGGAGTAAGTACTGGCGAATTCGAACCAGAAGGTAAAAGACATGGCGGCTCCTCGTGTCTGGCTAAAGAGTCGTTCGCTTTAGCTACCGGTGCAAGCCCGCAGTCTCCTTGATCGGCATCATGCACGCCTTCCACGACTCCTCCATACTGAGCTGTATTAGCGCTGAGGAGAATGCTTGGTGAAAGCCCTGGACGTAACGCAGGTTTACCGCGCCTGCCCCGAGGAAGCCTTCGATTTCGACGTGACCAGCGAGCTCGAGTCGCTGGACATGCTGAGCGGCCATGCCCGCGCCCGCGATGCACTGGACTTCGGCACCTCCATGCGCAGCGACGGCTTCAATCTCTACGTGCTGGGCCACCCCGGCCACGGCAAGCATCAGCTGGTGGGCCGCTTTCTCGCCGAGCGCTCGCGCGAAGAGCCCACCCCGCCGGATATCGCTTATCGCTACAACTTCGATGATCACACGCAGCCACTGCACTTGCTGCTACCCACCGGCATGGGTCGGGTGTTGCGGGCCGATCTCGAGCAGCTGACCGAGGAGCTACGCTCGGCCATACCCGCCGTGTTCGAAGGCGACGAATACCAGAATCGCCTGCAGGAGCTGAAGCAGGCCATGGGAGAACGCCAGCGTGACGCCATCGAGGCGGTACGCCGCGAGGCACGCGAGCATGACATCCTGCTTCTTTCCACGCCCAACGGCTTCACCTTCGCTCCGGCGGGCGAGGATGACAGGATGATGCCGCCGGAGGAATACGAGAAGCTCGACAAGGACGACCGCGAACGGATCGAAGGCACGGTGCAGGTATTGCAGAAGAAACTCGCCAAGGCCATTCGCCACATGCCGCGCCTGGCGAAGCAGCTGCGCGAGCAGATCAGCACGTTGAACGGCGAGATGCTGCAAGCCGTCATCGACGCACCGCTGGCCGAGCTGGAGGAGCGCTACGCCGATCATGGCGGCGTGCTGGATCACCTCAGGGCGCTGCGCGAGGCCATGCTACTGCATGTCGACTCGTTCATCGCCGACGAGCCCGAGATGCCACCGGAGGCGATCTTCAACCGCTTCCAGATCAACCTGCTGGTCGACCATACCGGTTGCGAAGGCGCTCCAGTGGTCTACCTCGACCTGCCGACTCATCAGCACCTGGTCGGGCGCATCGAGCACCACGTTCACAACGGCACCTTGCTGACCGACTACTCGCTGATTCGTGCCGGCGGACTGCACCGTGCCAATGGGGGGTACCTGGTCGTGGATGTGCGCGCCATGCTGATGCACGCTGGCGCCTGGGAGACTCTCAAGCGAGTGCTTCGCGCCGGCGAGATCCGCACCGAGTCGCTGGAGCAGGCCTATGGCCTGATAAGCACCACCACGCTGGAGCCCGAACCGATACCGCTCGATCTCAAGGTGGTACTGCTCGGCGAGCGGCTGTTCTACTACCTGCTGTGCGAGCACGATCCCGACTTCCTCGAGCTGTTTAAGGTGCAGGCAGACCTGGAAGACGAACTCGACCGCAATCACGGCAACCAGCCGCTCTACGCCCGCATGGTGGCTACCCTGGCGCGGGAGTCGGCGCTGCGCCCGCTGGACCGCAGCGGCGTGGCGGCAGTGATCGAGCGCGCCAGCCGCCTGGCCGACGATCAGGGCAAGCTTACCGCCCGCCACCGGGCCCTGAGCGACCTGTTGGAGGAGGCCGACCACTGGGCCGAGCGCGCTGACGCCAAGGTGATCTCGCGAACCCACGTCGAAAAGGCAGTCGCGCAGCAGCTGTGGCGCGCCAGCCGCATTCACGAGCGCAGTCACGAAGCGATTGCCCGCGGCACCGTGGCGATCCAGCTCGAGGGCGTGGTGGTCGGCCAGGTCAATGGCCTCTCGGTGATGAGCCTGGGTGATTATGCCTTCGGCCAGCCGACACGCATCACGGCCACCGCCCGGCCAGGGCCTGGCCAGGTGGTCGATATCGAGCGCGAAGCACGCCTGGGCGGGCGCATCCACTCCAAGGCGGTGATGATCCTGTCGCGCTGCCTGGCCAGCCGCTTTGCCCCGGATACGCCGCTCTCGCTCTCCGCCAGCCTGGCCTTCGAGCAGTCCTACGGCGGTATCGAAGGTGACAGCGCCTCGGTGGCCGAAGCCTGCGTGCTGATCTCGGCCATCGCCGGAGTCGGCATCGACCAGCGCCTGGCAGTGACCGGCTCCATCGATCAGCACGGCCGCGTTCAGGCCGTGGGCGGGGTCAACGAGAAGATCGAGGGTTTCTTCGACATCTGCCAGGCACGCGGCGGGGTGCAGGGTCACGGGGTGCTGCTGCCCGCCACCAACGTGGAACACCTGATGCTCAAGCGTGAGGTGCGCGATGCCATCGCCGCCGGCGATTTCCGCGTCTATGCCATCGAGCAGTTGGACCAGGCGCTGGAGTTGCTGACCGGATTGCCCCCCGGCGAGCGGGATGAAGAAGGCCGCTACCCGGCCGGGAGCCTGAACGGCCGGGTCGTCGAGCGCCTGGAAGCCTTCCAACAGGCCGTGAAGAAGAGCAAGGGCAAGGAGAGCGGCAAAGAGAACGACCCGCAGGACGGCCAGGCAAGCGATGACGACGGGACCGACGAGGAGCGCAACGATGACCAGTGACGACGCGCCGCAGGGCGGCGCTGCACCACCAGCGAGCCTGGACGTGGTACGAGTGCTCGCGCTGCTCGACGCCTCCCGCCACAGCCTGGCGGCCCTCGCGGCGGCGGTGGAGCTGGCCAGCCAGCGTCACGCCGAGCTGGTGGCGCTCTACGTCGAGGATCTGGACCTGCTGCACTGCGCCGCCTTCCCCTTCTCTTGCGAGATCGGCGCTCAGTCGGGGCTGACGCGCCCGCTCACGCCTGCCGCATTGGAAGCCAGCATCGCCCACCAGCTACAGCGCGTGCAGCAGGCCCTTGCCGCCGCAGTGGCCGGGCGCGACCTGCGCCATCGGCTCGAGATCAGCCGAGGACGGGTTGCCGCCGAGGCGCTGACCAAATCGGGGCCGGATGACGTGCTGGTACTCGGCAAGAGCGGCACCACGGAGCGCTGGGGAAAGCGGCTCGGCTCCACCAGTCGCCGCCTTATTCTCGAAGCCCCGTGCAGTGTGCTGCTGTGGGACGAGTCGCACCCCTACAGACGCGGCCCGCTGCGCTGGCTGGCAGCAGGCGAGTCGAGCCCAGCGCAGGCCGGAGGCGCGCCATCGTTACCAGCATGGCTGGCATCGCTGTTCGACGGCGCCTCGCCCCTGCCGCTGCAACATGCCGGAGAGCTGGAACGAACTCTCGACCGCGCCAACGCCGGTGGGTTGCTACTGCACCGAGGTGAGCTGGAAGGCCTGCTAGCGGAGGATGAGCAGCTGATTGCGCGGGTGCCGCTGCCGATCCTGATCATTCCGTAGGCAGCCTGCCTGATGCCACTCAGGCGTCAAGCTGCCCTTCCTGGCGGGATGTCGCCAAGGGCTGGGGTGGGGCCGGGCCATCCGGTGTTTCCAGAGGCGGCTGTTTCAGCCGCGGCATGGCGGCGACGCGCCGATCGATATAATGGAGGAGGACCAGCTGAGCCACTAGCACCGCAAGGCACCACATCAGCCCTATCAACACGACGGCATTCCTCAATGAGACCGACGCGGCCTCGTTGAACCGAGTGTATTCCTTGCCGTGACGGACCAACAGAGAGGGCGGCGATCAAATTTTGCTATAGCCTGGCTTCGACGCGCTCGAGAATCTGCCGACTTACCTTGTTGACCAGCGGCTTGGCGGCCTTGGTAACGGCCTTTTCGACCAGCCGGTTGCGTATGGCATAGGTCAGGGTGAAGAAGACCTCGGTGCCCGCCTCGACCGGGCTGAGCCGGTAACAGCCCTGGTTATGTACGCCATCCACCGACTCCCAGGCCAGCACTTCGGGCGGTCGGTTCTCGGTAATGGCAACATCGAAGGTCCAATCCATGCCCACGGCGTGTACGTGCCAGCGGTAGCGTTCGCCGCCAAGCGGCTCGATCGCCTTGATCAGGTCGGAATAGTCGGCGAAGTCCTCGACCCGCTCCAAGAGGGCAAAGACCCGCTCCGGTGGGGCCTTGAGAATTGCGCTATGTTCGATAGTGGCCATGCGGTTCCCTATGCTGCAGTACGACGCTAAAATGCTCCACCTTCTGCAGGGTACCCATCCTGCCCGACACCGGCTATCGCAAATATGAAATATTCGTTGCGTCAGCCCAGTTTTTTCCAAGAGGTTCAGCAATGCCCACACCCAAGGTCGGCTTCGTCTCCCTGGGCTGCCCCAAGGCGCTGGTGGATTCCGAGCGTATCCTGACCCAACTGCGCACGGACGGCTACGAGATAGTACCCAGCTATGATGATGCCGACGTGGTGGTGGTCAACACCTGCGGTTTTATCGACAGCGCCAAGGCAGAGTCTCTCGACGCCATCGGCGAGGCCATCGCCGAGAACGGCAAGGTAATCGTCACCGGCTGCATGGGCGTGGATGAGGGCGCAATTCGCGACGTACACCCCAGCGTACTGGCGGTGACCGGCCCACAGCAATACGAGCGCGTGGTCGGCGCCGTGCACGAGGCGGCACCGCACCGTCATCAGCACGACCCGCACATCGACCTGGTGCCAGCCCAGGGCGTGAAGCTCACCCCGCGCCACTATGCCTACCTGAAGATCTCCGAAGGCTGCAACCACAGCTGCAGCTTCTGCATCATTCCCTCGATGCGCGGCAAGCTGGTCAGCCGCCCGGTGGGCGACGTACTGCGCGAGGCCGAGGGCCTGGCCAAGGCCGGCGTCAAGGAGCTGCTGGTGATCTCCCAGGATACCAGCGCCTACGGCGTCGATCAGCGTTATGCGCTGAGTGAGTGGCGCGGTCGCGAGGTCAAGACGCGCCTCACCGAGCTGTGCGAGGCGCTCTCGGAGCTGGGCATCCGTGTGCGGCTGCACTACGTCTACCCCTACCCCCACGTGGACGAACTGATCCCGCTGATGGCCGAGGGCAAGATCCTGCCCTACCTGGACATTCCGTTCCAGCACGCCAGCCCCAAGGTGCTCAAGGCGATGAAGCGCCCCGCCTTCGAGGACAAGACGCTGGCCCGCATCAAGCGCTGGCGCGAGCAGTGCCCCGAGCTGACCATTCGCTCCACCTTCATCGTCGGCTTTCCCGGCGAGACCGAGGAGGACTTCCAGTACCTGCTCGACTGGCTGAGCGAAGCCCAGCTCGACCGCGTGGGCTGCTTCCAGTACTCCCCCGTGGAGGGTGCACCGGCCAACGAGCTGGGGCTGGAGCCGGTGCCGGACGACGTCAAGCAGGAGCGCTGGGAGCGCTTCATGGCGCATCAGCAGCAGATCTCCGCCGCTCGCCTGGAGGGCAAGATCGGCCGCGAGATCGAGGTGCTGGTGGACGAAGTCGATGAGGAAGGCCCTATCGGCCGCAGCGAAGCCGACGCCCCAGAGATCGACGGCATGGTGTTCCTGGAGTCCAAGCGCACCCTGCGCCCTGGCGACGTGGTACGCGCCCGGGTCACCAATGCCGACGAATATGACCTGTGGGCAGAGGTGATCGAGGAAGCGCAGCCGGTCAAGTTTCTAGACTTCTACTCCGCATAGAAAGCCCAGACGCAAGAACGCCGCCCTTCGAGGCGGCGTTCTTGTTTGAGCCTGGGCTCACGGGCTCCGCGAACGGAGCCCGAGGGTCGATCAGTCCTGACCCATCTGCTGCTTGATCAGGTCGCCGATGGTGGTCGGGCCACCGGTCTCGACTTCCTGCTCGCGCAGCTTCTTCAGGTTCTGACGAGTGTCGTCCTGGTCCTTGGCCTTGATCGACAGGTTGATCGCGCGGTTCTTGCGATCGACGCTGACGATGCGGGCTTCGACGGTGTCGCCTTCGCTCAGCACGTTGCGCGCGTCTTCGACGCGGTCGGCGCTGATCTCGGATGCCTTGAGCACGGCGACGACGTCAGTGGCCAGCTCGACGTGAGCTTCCTTGGCGTCGACTTCGACCACACGGCCGGAGACGATGGAGCCCTTGTCGTTGACGGCCAGGTACTCGGCCACCGGGTCGGAGTCGAGCTGCTTGATACCAAGCGAGATGCGCTCGCGCTCCGGATCGATGGAGAGAATGACGGCTTCGGCTTCGTCGCCCTTCTTGAAGCGGCGTACGGCTTCTTCGCCAGTCTCGGACCAGGAGAGGTCGGAGAGGTGAACCAGGCCGTCGATGCCGCCTTCCAGACCGATGAAGATACCGAAGTCGGTGATCGACTTGATGGTACCGGACACACGGTCGCCCTTGTTGTACTGGGCGCTGAAGGTTTCCCACGGGTTCGGCGTGCACTGCTTGATACCCAGGGAGATACGACGACGCTCCTCGTCGATGTCGAGGATCATGACATCCACTTCGTCGCCGATGTTGACGACCTTGGACGGGTGGATGTTCTTGTTGGTCCAATCCATCTCGGAGACGTGAACCAGGCCTTCGACACCCTCTTCCAGCTCGGCGAAGCAGCCGTAGTCGGTGAGGTTGGTGACGCGAGCCGGCACCACGGTACCCTCGGGGTAGCGGTCCTTGATGTTGACCCACGGATCTTCGCCCAGCTGCTTCAGGCCCAGCGATACGCGGTTGCGCTCGCGGTCGAACTTGAGCACCTTGACGTTGATCTCGTCGCCCACGGCCACGATCTCGCTCGGATGCTTGATGCGCTTCCAGGCCATGTCGGTGATGTGCAGCAGGCCATCGACGCCGCCCAGGTCGACGAAAGCGCCGTAGTCGGTCAGGTTCTTGACGATACCGATGATCTGCTGGCCTTCCTGCAGCGTGGCGAGCAGGGCTTCACGCTCGGCGCTGTTCTCGGCTTCGAGCACGGCACGGCGTGAAACGACCACGTTGTTGCGCTTGGGATCGAGCTTGATGACCTTGAAGTCGAGTTCCTTGTGCTCGAGGTGCGTGGTGTCGCGCACCGGACGCACGTCGACCAGGGAACCCGGGAGGAATGCACGGATGGAGTCGATGTCGACGGTGAAGCCGCCCTTGACCTTGCCGTTGATCACGCCCTTGACGATTTCTTCCTTCTCGAAGGCCGCTTCCAGCACCTTCCAGGCTTCGGCGCGCTTGGCCTTCTCGCGAGACAGACGGGTCTCGCCGAAACCGTCTTCGACGGCTTCCAGGGCGACACTGACTTCGTCGCCGACGGCGATGGTGAGCTCGCCGTTATCGTCGCGGAACTGCGCCGCGGGAATCTGTCCTTCAGACTTCAGGCCGGCATTGACGGTGACCCAGTCACCTTCGATGTCGACGACGGTAGCCGTGACGATGGCGCCCGGCTCCATGTTGATGTCCTGCAGTGACTGTTCAAACAGTTCAGCAAAGCTTTCGCTCATGATTTTCCTACGTGATCAACGGTGTTGAGGCGTTGCCGCCTTCTCCGCACCACCAGCGAGTGCGGGCCTTATTTACCAAACCCCCGGGGATGTTAGCGCTGGTTGGACCTGGCCGGGCTTGCAAGAGTGAGTTGCCCGACCATGCCATGACATCCGCTCGAGAGCGCCGCAAGGGAGATCAAGTCTCGGGGACGAGGCCGCGCTCGGCCAGCCACTCCGTCAACCGTTCCACCACTTCCGGTATCTTCAGGCTCGTGGTGTCAAGCGTGATGGCATCATCGGCCGGCTTGAGCGGTGCCACGCTGCGTTGCATGTCGCGTGCATCGCGTGCCTGAATTTCCTTCAAAAGACTCGATAGACTAGCATCCACCCCCGCCTCCTGCAACTGGAGACGGCGCCTGCGCGCGCGTTCCTCGGCGCTTGCGGTGAGGAACACCTTGAGCTCGGCGTCGGGGAAAACCACGGTGCCCATGTCGCGCCCGTCGGCGACCAGCCCGGGGGGCTTCTTGAAGTCGCGCTGGCGCTGCAGCAGCGCCTGGCGCACGCCATTCAGGGCGGCAACCCGAGAGGCGGCATCCCCCACCTGCTCGGTGCGAATGTCATTGCCGACCTCGCTCCCCTCGAGCATCACGCGAGTCCTGTCCTCTTCGGCGAGAAAGGCCACATCGAGCTCTACGGCCAACCGCTCCAGCGACAGCTCGTCGTCCAGCGCCACGCCGTGACGCAGGGCCGCCAGCGCCGTAAGGCGGTAGAGCGCGCCGCTGTCGAGCAGGTGCCAGCCCAGGCGCTCGGCGACCAGGCGGCTGATGGTACCCTTGCCGGCACCACCGGGTCCGTCCAGTGTCAGCACCTTGGCGTCGTTCATGCCCTCACCTCTTGCGTCTCTTCGCTGACTCTGAGGCCGACCGCACGGGCAAGTTCCGTGAAGCCGGGGAACGACGTGGCGACGTTGGCACAGTCGTCGATGACGATTTCCGCGCCGGCGCGCAGCGCGGCCACGGTGAAGGCCATGGCGATGCGGTGATCGCCCAGGCTGTCGATGCGACCTCCGCCATAGCTCGCCCCCTTGGCCTTGCCGCTATTTTTTCCACTGCCGACGATATCGATGCCGTCCTCGCGTACGGTGTGCTCGACGCCCAGCGTCGCCAGGCCGTCGGCCATGGCCTGGATACGATCGGACTCCTTGACCCTCAGCTCTTCGGCACCACGCAGTCGGGTGGTGCCGTTGGCGCAGGCAGCCGCGATGAACAGCGCCGGGAATTCGTCGATGGCCAGGGGCACCTGGTCGACGGGGATGTCGATACCCTTGAGCGGGGCATAGCGGATATGCAGGTCGGCCACCGGCTCGCCGCCCACCTCACGCTCGTTGGTCAGGCGCAGATCGGCGCCCATCAGCTTGAGGATATTGATCACGCCGATGCGCGTGGGATTGATGCCGACATGCTCAAGCACCAGATTGGAGCCCGGAGTGATCGCCGCGGCCACCAGGAAGAAGGTCGCCGAGGAGATGTCCGAGGGTACGTCGATGGGTGCAGCGGTGAGCTTGCCGCCCCCTCGCAGCCAGCAGGTATCGCCTTCGCGCTGAACTTCATAACCGAAGCCGGCCAGCATGCGTTCGGTGTGGTCACGGGTGGGGGCCGGCTCGCGCACGCGCGTTTCGCCTTCGGCATAGAGCCCGGCGAGCAGCAGGCAGGATTTCACTTGGGCGCTGGCCATGGGCATGTCGTAGGTGATGCCCTTGAGCGCCTGGCCGCCGTGGATCTTGAGCGGTGGGCGACCGCCCTCGGCGGTATCTATCTTCGCCCCCATCAACCGCAGCGGGTCGGCCACGCGCCCCATGGGGCGTTTGGTCAACGAGGCGTCGCCGATCAGTTCGGTATCGAAGGCCTGCCCCGCCAGCAAGCCGGCGAACAGGCGCATGGCGGTACCGGCGTTGCCCACATAGAGCGGTCCGGAGGGCGCCTTGAGCCCGTGCATGCCGACGCCGTGCACGATGACCCGCCCCTGGTGCGGACCTTCGATCGCCACGCCCATTTCGCGGAACGCCTGGAGGGTAGCCAGGCTGTCCTCGCCCTCCAGAAAACCCTTCACTTCGGTGATGCCCTCGGCCAGCGCACCGAGCATGATCGAACGATGAGAGATCGACTTGTCGCCCGGCACGCGAATGCGGCCGGCCACGCGGCCACCGGGCGCCGCCCGGAAGGTGAGTCTGCCTTGTTCTTGCATCTGGTATTCCGCCTGATAACTGGTCTGGTTCAGCAGAGTGTCGAAATAGTGTCGTGCATGGCTGGCACGGTCGAAAATGGAGAGCATAGCATCGCCGTCGCCCGCTTCCACTGCCCGACGCAGCCGACCGAGCCCGGCCTCGAAATCGTCGAGGGAGGCCAGCACCGCGTCGCGGTTGGCGGTGAAGATGTCGCGCCACATCACCGGGTCGCTGCCGGCGATACGGGTGAAGTCGCGAAAGCCGCCGGCGGCATAGCGAAAGATCTCCAGCCGCTCGTCCTGACGCGCCAGCGTATCCACCAGCGAGAACGCCAGCAGATGCGGCAGATGGCTGGTACGCGCCAGCACCTGATCGTGGCGGTCGACATCCATCTGCAGCACGTCGGCGCCACAGGCACACCACATGGCTTTTACCCGAGCCACGGCAGCGGGCGCCGTCTCGCCAGCGGGCGTGAGGATGACCTTGTGGTTGACATAGAGCCGCGGGTCGGCAGCCGCCACGCCGCTCTTCTCGGAGCCGGCGATGGGATGCCCCAGCACCAGCCCGGCCGGCAGGCGACCGAACGCTGCCAGGGCGCAGTCACGTACCGCGGCCTTGGTACTGCCGACATCGGTGATCGCCACCCGCGGGGAGTCACCCTCCAGCGCCTCCGGCGGCAGCGCCGCGGCGAGTTCAGCCATCACGCCGCGCATGGCCAGCACCGGCACCGCCAGCACGATCAGCGTAGCTCCTTCCACCAGCGGCGTGAGCCGGGTGTCGCCCGAATCGATCAGGCCCATCTCGATGCCGCGCTCGATCTCACTGCGATCCGGGTCGCAAGCGATGATTTCTACCGGCCCGGAGCCCTCGGCGGGCGTGCCAGGAAAGCCGGCGGCACGCAGCGCAGCGGCCAGCGAGCCGCCGATCAGCCCCAGGCCGACGATGAGGATGCGAGCTTCATTGGGTGGGGTCGTACCGCCCACCACGCTTACAGCACACCCACGGGGTAGGAGCCGAGCACCTTCACCTCGGAGGCGCGCAGGCGCACCTCCTCGAGTACCGCGGCGACCCGAGGCTCATCCACGTGGCCCTTGAAGTCGATGAAGAAGACGTAGTTCCACACCCCGGTGCGCGAGGGCCGCGTCTCCAGGCGGGTAAGATCGATGCTGTGGCGATGGAACGGCTCGAGCAGATCGTGCAGCGCACCGGGCTGGTTGCGCATGGCGACGACGATGGAGGTCTTGTCCTCGCCGGACATGGGCACGTGCTGGCTGCCGATGATCAGGAAGCGCGTGGAGTTGTCGGGGCGATCCTCGATCTTCTCGGCCACTTTCTCCAGGCCGTAGAGCTTGGCCGCCATGTCGCCGGCGATGGCGGCGCTGTGCCACTCACTCTTGATCATGCGTGCCGCCTCGGCATTGGACGACACCGGCACGCGCTCGGCGCGCGGGTAGTGGGCGTCGAGCCACTTGCGGCACTGCGCCAAGGACTGCGGGTGCGAATAGACCCGCGAGACCTTGTCGCGCAGCGTGGTATCGGCCACCAGCAGATGGTGGTGGATGCGCAGAACCACCTCGCCGCAGATGCGGATCGAGGAGTCCATGAAAGAGTCCAGCGTGTGGCTGACCACGCCCTCGGTGGAGTTCTCCACCGGTACCACGCCGTAGTTGACTGCCCCCGCCTCCACTTCGCGGAACACCTCGTCGATGGCAGCCATGGGCATGCTCACCGCGCTTTCGCCGAAGTGCTTGAGTGCGGCCTGCTGGGTGAAGGTACCCTCGGGGCCCAGGTAGGCCACCTTGGTGGGCTGCTCCAGCGCCAGGCAGGCGGACATGATCTCGCGAAACAGCCGCGCCATCTCCTCGCTGTTGAGCGGCCCCGGGTTGAGTTCCATGATCCGGCGCAGCACCTGGGCCTCGCGCTCGGGGCGATAGAACACGGCACCCGGGTCGCTCTTGGTCTTGACCTCGGCGACTTGCTTGGCGCACTCGGCACGCGCACTGATCAGGCGCAGGATCTCGTTGTCGAGCGAATCGATACGTTCGCGCAGCGAATCGAGGTTGGTGGGGCTATCGGTCATGGCTTATCCCCTGCGTTGCTCGAAGTCGGCCATGAAGTCGATCAGCGTATCGACGGCCGCTTCCGGTACGGCGTTGTAGAGGCTCGCCCGCATGCCGCCGACGCTGCGGTGGCCCTTGAGGTTGAGCAGCCCGGCTTCCTCGGCCTCGGCCAGGAACGGCTTGTCGAGGCGTTCGTCGGCGAGGACGAAGGGAATGTTCGTGCGCGAGCGGTTGCGAATCGCGATGGGGTTGGAATAGAGCCCGCTGGCGTCGATGGCCGCGTACAGCTTGGCCGCTTTGCGCGCGTTGATCGTCGCCATGGCCTCGAGCCCGCCGATGTCGTGCTTGAGCCACTGGAACACCAGCCCCGCCAGGTACCAGGCATAGGTGGGCGGGGTGTTGACCATGGAGCCCGCCTCGGCCACGGCCTGGTAATCGAACAGGCTCGGGATGCGCTCGCAGCGCCGGTCGAGCAGATCATCGCGCACCAGCACCAGGGTCAGGCCCGCCGGGCCGATGTTCTTCTGCGCCCCGGCATAGATCACGCCGAAGCGCGAGACGTCCAGCGGCTCGGCCAGGATGCTGGACGAGTAGTCGCACACCAGTGGCACGTTCACATCGGGGATGTAGTCGAACTCGAGCCCGCCGATGGTCTCGTTGGCGGTGTAGTGCAGGTAGGCGGCATCCGCGGAGAGCGACAATTCGGCCTGGGTCGGCACCTCGGTGTGACCGCTGGGCTCGCTGGAGCCCGCCGTATGCACGGCGAAGCCGAGCTGCCGGGCTTCTGCCAGTGCTTTCTTGCCCCAGATACCGGTATACAGGAAGTTGGCCGCCCCGCCCTGCCCCAGCAGGTTCATCGGCACCATGGAGAACTGCAGGCTGGCACCGCCCTGCAGGAACAGCACCTTGTAGTTCTCGGGCACGGCGAGCAGTTCGCGAAGGTCGGCTTCGGCCTGCTCGGCAATGGCGACGAACTCCGGCGAGCGGTGGCTCATCTCCATTACCGAGAGCCCGCGACCCTGGTAGTCGAGCAGCTCTTCCCTTGCGCGTTCCAGCACTGGGGTGGGCAGCGCCGCGGGACCGGCGCAGAAATTATAGTGGCGTGTCATCAGCGTGGTGTTCCGTTCTACTCATGTCGTGGCCAGGCGAGATGAGCGCCGGGGGCAAGCCATAGCGAGGGTCTTTTGCCATGGATGGCAAAAGTAGCGCCCAGGGATGGGTTCACAGCGCCCTCGCGAGGCTTGTCGCCGGAACAGCTCATCGCTTTCCGGTATTGCAAACGCTTTATTCGTCGTTGTGGTTTTCGTCTGCACCGCCGTTTGCGTCCGCGTCCGGACCGTCCTGCCGCTCGGCTTGCGGCGCATCCTCCGGGGCGTGCTCGGCATCGTTCTCGGGCTCGACCTCCAACTCGGCCTCCGCTTCGGGCTCGTCGATGCGCACGGTCTTGACCAGCTTCTCGTCGTTGCCCAGGCGAATCAGCATCACGCCCTGGGTGTTGCGCGAAGTGATCGAGACCTCATCGACACGGGTCCGGACCAGGGTGCCACGGTCGGTGATCAGCATCATCTCGTCGGCGGAGTAGACCTGCATGGCTGCCACCAGGGAGCCGTTGCGCTCGCTGGTCTGCATGGCGATGACACCCTGACCGCCACGCCCGCGCAGCGGGAACTCCTCAAGACGGGTGCGCTTGCCGTAGCCGTTCTCGGAGGCGGTGAGGATGTAGATTTGCCCACCGTTGCCGTTCTCGAGCGTCGCAGCCTCTTCGCCTTCCGTCTCGCTGTCGGCGTCGGCGTCGATCTGCTGGCTCTTGGGAATGATCAGGCTGATCACCTCGGCATCGCCCAGCAGTTTCATGCCGCGTACTCCGCGTGCGGTACGCCCCATGGCGCGCACGTTGCTCTCTTCGAAGCGGATCGCCTTGCCATTGGACGACAGCATCATGACATGGTCGTTGCCCGAAGTGATGGCGGCCCCCACCAGGCGGTCACCCTCCTCGATGTCGATGGCGATCAGGCCCACGCTGCGCGGCCGAGAGAACTGGTCAAGGCTGGTCCGCTTGACCGTGCCCTTGGCTGTGGCGAAGAAAATGTAGCAGTCGGGGCTGTAATCCTTCACCGGCATGATGGCGTTGATAGACTCGCCCTCGTCCAGCGGCAGCAGGTTGACCAGCGGTTTGCCACGCGAGCCGCGGCTGGCCGCCGGCATCTCGTAGACCTTGAGCCAGTAGACCTTGCCCTTGTTGGAGAACAGCAGCACGGTGTCATGAGTGGATGCCACGAGCAAGTGCTCGATGACGTCCTCGTCCTTCATGCTGGTCGCCGACTTGCCGCGTCCGCCGCGGCGCTGGGCCTGATAATCGGAGAGCGGCTGGGTCTTGGCGTAACCGGTACGCGAGACCGTGACCACCATGTCCTCCTCGGCGATCAGGTCTTCGATGGAGAGGTCGAGGTGGCTGGCCTGGATCTCGGTGCGCCGCGGGTCGCCGAACTGGTCGCGCACCGCGGTGAGCTCCTCGCGAATTACTTCGAGCAGGCGCTCGCTGGAGGCCAGGATGGCCATCAGCTCGGCGATCTTCTCGAGAATGCCCAGGTACTCGTCGAGCAGCTTCTCGGTCTCGAGGCCGGTGAGGCGGTGCAGGCGCAGCTCGAGGATGGCCTGGGCCTGGGCCGGCGACAGGCGGTATTCGGTGCCGGTGGTGTTGAGGCCGAACCCCTCCTCCAGCTCCTCGGGCTTGCACGAGGTGGCGCCGGCGCGCTCGAGCATGGCGGTGACCTGGCCGGGCTGCCAGACCTTGTCGAGCAGCTTCTCCTTGGCCTCGGCGGCGCTCGGCGAGGCCTTGATCAGCTCGATCACCTCGTCGATGTTGGAGATGGCTACGGCCAGGCCTTCGAGGATGTGGCCGCGCTCGCGAGCCTTCTTCAGCTCGTACAGGGTGCGCCGTGTGACGACTTCGCGACGATGGCGAATGAAGGCCTCGAGCACCTCCTTGAGGTTGAGGATCTTCGGTTGACCATCCTCGATGGCGACCATGTTGATGCCGAAGACGTTCTGCAGCTGGGTCTGGGCGAAGAGATTGTTGACCACCACTTCGCCGGACTCGCCGCGCTTGACCTCGATCACCACGCGCAACCCATCCTTGTCGGATTCGTCGCGCAGTTCGGCGATGCCTTCGATCTTCTTGTCCTTGACCAGCTCGGCGATCTTCTCGATCAGCCGCGCCTTGTTCACCTGGTACGGCAGCTCGGTGACGATGATGTGGTCGCGGCCGGTCTTGTCGTCGTGCTCGATGGTGTGGCGGGCGCGCACGTAGATGCGCCCGCGACCGGTGCGATATGCCTCGAGGATGCCGGCGCGGCCATTGATGATGCCTGCCGTGGGGAAGTCGGGACCGGAGATGTACTCCATCAGGTCGTCGACGGTCAGGGTGTAGTCGTCGATCAACGCCAGGCAGCCGTTGATCACCTCGCCCATGTTGTGCGGCGGGATGTTGGTCGCCATGCCCACGGCAATGCCCGAGGAGCCATTGATCAGCAGGTTGGGCACCTTGGTCGGCAGCACATCGGGAATACGCTCGGTGCCGTCGTAGTTGTCGACCCAGTCGACGGTGTCCTTGTCGAGGTCGGCCAGCAGCTCGTGTGCCAACCGGGCCATGCGCACTTCGGTGTAACGCATGGCCGCGGCACTGTCGCCGTCGATGGAGCCGAAGTTACCCTGACCGTCGACCAGGACATGGCGCATGGAGAAGTCCTGGGCCATGCGCACGATGGTGTCGTAGACCGCGCTGTCACCGTGCGGGTGGTACTTACCGATGACATCGCCCACCACGCGGGCCGACTTCTTGTAGGGCTTGTTCCAGTCGTTGCCAAGTTCGTGCATGGCGAACAGCACGCGCCGATGCACCGGCTTGAGGCCGTCGCGCACGTCCGGCAGCGCACGGCCGATGATCACGCTCATCGCGTAGTCGAGGTACGACTGTTTCAGCTCGTCCTCGATATTGACTGGCAGAATCTCTCTGGCGATGTCACCCATGGGTTGTCGAGTCCTTTACGCTACAGCGATTTGGCACTAGGTAAACGCTCATTACGTAGCGCCATTAACAGCCTGCCATCATACCACTCCGGACGGCACAAAGGCAGCGTGAGGCGCATGCAAAGGATTCGCCGCACGGGAACGGGAGACAGGCGCGCGTCACGCCTCTTTCGGCAGTATCAACGGCACCAGCGCTTGGCGAATCTCGCCTTCGATGGGCATCGACTGCTGGGCACGCACGTCGAGCAGGACGAAGGTAAGGTCGGCATCGACGATCTGCCGACCGTCGCCGATGCGGCGGATCTCCTGATACATGCGTGCGCTCCGGCTGCCCAGTTCGGCAATGCGCGTGAGTATTTCGAGGTCGTCGCCGGCCACCGCAGCCAGGCGATAATTGATGTTGAGATTGACCGCCACCAGCGCCGGGTTCCCGGTGGCGAAATGCCGGGCGAGATCGGGGCGATCGTCGAAGTAACCCCAGCGCCCCTCTTCCAGGAACTCCAGGTAACGCGCGTTGTTGACGTGGCCATAGCCATCCAGGTGGTAGCCGCGTACACGCAGAGTGACGCGGGAGATACGATTGTCCATGGCAAGCCCCTTGGTTATCAGAAAATGATGCGGCTCGATTCTAGGCCTGCCGCCCCAGCGAATTCAAACAAGAGTTTGAATTCAGACAGACCACGGCCACCGTTTGCCACTGGAACCCTGATGCCCCCTTCGCCATAATATGCGTCCTTTCGCTCAGGGATTTGCTCCATGTGGTTCAAGCACTTGCACCTATACCGCCTGCACGGGTCGGCGGAGATTCCGGCAGCCGACCTGGAAGCCGCCCTGGCCGAGCAGGTAGCGCGCACACCCGGTAGCCAGGAAGCCCGGCGAGTGGGCTGGTGCCCTCCCGCCGGACGCGCCGGTACCGCGCTGCTGCACGAGCTGCAGGGACAGCGCCTGATGACCCTGCTGCGCCATGAGCGCCTGCTCCCCGCGGGTGTGGTGCGCGAAGAGCTGGAAGAACGTAGCGCCGACATCGAGGCTCGCGAGGGTCGCAAGCTGCGCCGCCAGGAGAAGCAAGAACTCAAGGAGCAGATTTACGAGGAGCTGCTGCCGCGCGCTTTCATTCGCAGCCAGAAAGTCGACCTGTGGTGGGACACCCGGCGCCACCTGATCGCAGTGAACACCAGCTCACGCAAGCGCGCCGAAGAAGCCCTGGACCTGCTGCGCGAGACACTGGGCAGCCTCAAGGTGACGCCGCTGGCGACCCAGACCCTGCCGATGCGGGCGATGACGGAGTGGCTTGCCGAGGAAGGCTCACGCCCCGCTACGCTGCAGCTCGGCGATCAGGTCGAACTCAAGGCCAAGGGTGACGACGGCGTCTTGCGCGCCCGCCAGGTGGATCTGGACAGCGACGAGATCCAGCAGTTGCTCGCCGCCGGTCGGCAGGCCAGCCGCCTGGGCCTCGAGATAGAGGGCCGTCTAGCCTATGTGCTGCACGACGACCTGACCCTCAAGTCCCTGCGCTTCAGCGATGCCTTGATCGACGAGGCGGGAGAGATCGAGGACGATGGTGATGCCATCGTGCGCCTAGAAGCCGACTTCATGCTGATGACCCAGGCCCTGGCCGAAGAGATAGAACAATTGATCGCTTGGCTGGGCGGCGAGGCCAATGCCGCTCCACAGGCGAGTGAATGACCCAACCCGGCAACCAAGACACACCGATGACCGACACCGCAACAGGCACGACTCCAACGGATCCCTGGGCCGACATCCGCCCCTACCGGGACGACGAGGTAGCAGCGGTTTTGGCGAACCTGGCCAGCAACCGCGAACTGCTGGACGCCCTGACCCGCTATCGCCTGCCACGCCTGAGCCGAACGCTGCCCTGGCTGGCCCGCACTCTGGCGTCTTATGTCATTCGCCGCGAAACGCGCGACGTGGCCAGCGTGCACGATTTCCAGATGCGCGTGGCCCACTACATGGCGCGCATGATCCGTACCTCCACTGACGACTTCAGTGTCGAAGGGCTGGAGCGGCTGAATCCCGACACCGCTTACCTGTTCATCGGCAACCATCGCGATATCTCGCTGGACCCGGCGTTCGTCAACTACGCCCTGCACCAGGCCGGACGCGATACCGTGCGCATCGCCATCGGCGACAATCTGCTCAAGAAGCCCTACGTGACCGATCTGATGAGGCTCAACAAGAGCTTCATCGTGCCACGCGCTTTGCGCGGCAAGCGTGCCATGCTGGCGGCCTACCAGAATCTCTCGAGCTACATTCGCCACTCGATCACCGCGGATAACCATTCGATCTGGATGGCTCAGCGTGAAGGGCGCGCCAAGGATGGCATCGACCGTACCGATACGGCCATCATCAAGATGCTGACCATGGCCAGGCGTCAGGAAGATCGCACCGCTCCCATCGGCGATGCCATCGCCGAACTGCGCATGGTGCCGGTCTCGATCAGCTACGAGTACGACCCCTGCGACCTGCAGAAAGCGCGTGAACTACATGCCATTCATACCCACGGGCGCTATGAGAAGAGCGAGTACGAGGATATCCAGTCCATCGTGGCCGGCATCACCGGCCACAAGGGACGCGTGGAGCTGCGCTTCGGAGAGCCGCTGGGCACCGGTTTCGATACACCGGAAGCCGTGGCCGCCGAGATCGACCGTCAGGTAATTGGGGGCTATCATCTGTTTCCTAGCCACTACCTGGCACTGGAAGCCTTGGGCGATGCGTCCGAGCTCCTGGACATGAGCGAGGTCAGCGATGTCGACCGGGCACGTTTCCAGGCGCGGCTGAACGAGGTACCCGCCGAGCTTCGCAACTGGTGGTTGGCACAGTATGCCAACCCGGTGCGCAACAAGGCCGCACTGCTCGAGAACAGCGACAAGCCCTCAGCGCGATGAACGCCACGTCACCATCACCTGCCCAAGGCAGCACCCTCAGTCGTCAGACCCAGGCTCGCGAGGCACATCGGGTCACCCTGATCGGCGCGGGGATCGATTGCCTCGTGGGGCTGCTCAAGCTCATCGCCGGCCTGCTGGTGGGCTCTGCCGCCTTGATCGCTGATGGCATTCACTCCTTTTCGGACCTGGTCACCGACGGCTTCGTGATGGCCGCCACCCACTTCGGGCGCCAGGCACCGGACAGCGACCATCCTTATGGCCATGGCCGCATCGAGACGCTGGCGACGCTATGGCTGGGCAGCGTGCTGATTTTCGTTGCTGGCGGCATCGCCTGGGCCAGCCTCTCACGCCTGCTGGCCGGAGAGCCCATCCCTGCCCCTGGGCTCTGGGCCATCGGCGTGGCCGTGGTATCCCTGGCAGCCAAGGAGTGGATCTTCCGCTATACGATGATAGTGGCCAGGCGGGTGCGTTCACGGCTGCTCGAGGCCAATGCCTGGCATTCCCGCTCGGATGCGCTCTCCACCGGCGTGGTTTTGGTCGGCTTGGTGGCCGCGCAGTTCGGTATCGGCTGGGTCGATGCGGTGGCCGCGATCATCGTCGGCGTCATGGTGGGCCAGGTGGGCTGGCGACTGCTGTGGGAATCCGGCCGGGAGCTGATCGACACCGCCCTGCCTGAAAGGGACCAGGAGCAGATGAAGGCTATTGCCGAGGCGGTCCCCGGCGTAGATAGCGTGCACGACCTGCGCACCCGCTCCGTGGGCAGCCACGTCGTCCTTGATCTGCATATCGTGGTTCCGCCACGGCTGACCGTTTCCGAGGCCCACGAGATCGGCAATGCGGTGAGTCGCCAACTGCGCAACGCCTACCCCGAACTGGCCGATGTGACCTTCCATATCGACCCCGAAGATGATTCGGACCAGATCGAACATAGCCTGCGTCCAGGCCTGCCACTGCGCCAGGATGTGGAAAGCATGCTCGACGAGGCGTGGCGAGAGTGTCCCGTGTGGCAGGATCGTGTTGCCCTGGACCTGCACTACCTGGCCGAACAGATCGATGTCTCGGTCTATGTGCATGAGCTGCCGCCCCGGCGCAGCCTGGAAGATGTCGCTCTCGAACTTCGCGAATCTTCCCGTGAGCTGACCTGGCTGGGCAGGCTGCGAGTGTGGCAAGGTCCGGGCAAGGGGTAAAGCAACAACAACCACTATACAGCTGACACAAGTCTCCTAACACAAATTGAGTTTTCCCAGGCTCTCTCATCTCTATATTTCTAAACCGGCTGGAAACAGAGCCGGTTTCAGATTGCGCGCTCGTTTACTCTTGATCGGGGCCTGCTATTGCCTGGAGAGCTAAGCTACGCAGGCCTCTGCTCGCGCCCTGTGGCATCCAGCATGCCCTCCATCTCGCTCTCTTCAACGCCGAGCATCTGCAGAATGTTGCGCTGGGCGGCGTTGAGGATGTGCTGGCGCTCCTGCTCGCTGGGCAAGCTCTTGGCGATGGCCACGGCGCCAACCAAGGAAGCGAGAATCACCCGGGACTTGTCGGCGATGATCTCGCGGTCGGGCTCGAACGGCAGCTTCTTCAGGCGGCTCAGGGCGATGAGGCGGGTTTCCAGCATCTTCTTCATGCGCAGGTAGGAGGCCTCGAAGAGCGTGCGGATCTCGGCGTTCTCGTTGCCGATCTCATTGAACAGCACCGTCTCGGGCCCTGGCTTGTGCTTGCGTTCCAACTCCTGGAGGTTCCAGCAGTTGGCGACCAGCTCCGTGAGGTGCTTCACTGAGAGGGGCCCCTTGACCAACCGTGCCGCGCGGCTGCTCTCCAGGGTTTCGCGCACCGAGGCGTGGTAGAGCGCTTCCTTTGAGGCGAAGTGGGCATAGAAGGCGCCATGGGTCATCTTGGCCAGCTTCATGATCTGGCCGATGGAAACCTTCTCGAAACCCTTACGGCTGAATAGCTCGGTGGCCGACTTGAGGATGCGTTCCCGCGATTTGGCCTTGTGGTTCGTCGAGTAGGGCATGGCGACCTCACACTCCCACGCTGAATATTATCTTGATCATATCAACCTGACTGCTAGCGTGGCACAACCCCAAGCTGTTCAGGAAAATACCATGCAATCACCGCTAGTTATTACCGGCATGGGCATGATCAGCCCGCTTGGCTGCGGCGTCAAGGCAGGCTGGGAGCGCCTGCTTGAGGGCCGTTCCGGCCTCTCTGCGATCACCCGCTTCGATTCAGGCGAGCTACCGGTCAAGGTGGCGGGCTCGGTGCCCGGTATCGGTGACGATCCGGAAGCCGGCCTCGATCCGGATCGCGTGCTCGACGCCAAGGAGCGTCGCAAGCTGGAGCTGTTCAGCCTTTACGCCATGGCGGCCGCCGAAGAGGCGCTGACCCAAGCCAACTGGTTCCCCGAAAGCGATGAGCAGCGCCTTGCCACGGCCACCATCGTGGGCTCCGGCATCGGCGGCTTCCCCACCATCACCCAGGCGCAGAATACCCTCTCGACGCGCGGGCACCGCCGACTCTCCCCGTTCACCGTGCCGGCCTTCCTGGCCAACCTGGCGGCGGGCAACGTCTCGATCCGCTATGGTTTGCGCGGGCCGATCGGCTGCCCCGTCACGGCCTGTGCGGCCGGCGTGCAGGCCATCGGCGACGGCATGCGCATGATCCGCAGCGGCGAGGCCGAGGTCGCCCTGGTAGGCGGCGCCGAGGCCTGTATCGACCCGCTGTCGCTGGCCAGCTTTCACGCCATGAAGGCGCTCTCCACCGAGCAGGACGCCCCTGCCAGGGCATCGCGCCCCTTCGACCAGGGCCGCGACGGCTTCGTCATGGGAGAAGGCGCGGGGCTGCTGGTGATCGAAACCCTGGCCCACGCCGAGGCACGCGGGGCAACCCCGCTGGCCATTCTCAGCGGCTACGGCACCAGCGCCGATGCCCACCACATCACCGCCGGCCCGGAAGATGGTGGCGGTGCCGCGGCGGCAATTCGCGCAGCGCTGCGCATGGCAGGCATGACGCCCACCGATATCGACCATATCAATGCCCACGCTACCTCGACGCCGGTCGGCGACCGGGCCGAGATCGCCGCCCTGCGCAACGCCTTCGGCGACGCCCTCGCGGGCATTCCGATCTCCGCCACCAAATCCTCGACTGGCCACCTGCTGGGTGCCGCCGGCGGCGTGGAGAGCATCTTCTCCGTTCTCTCCGCCATGCACGACCGCCTGCCCCCTACCCTGAACCTGGAGAACCGAGACGAGGATCTGCACGACCTGGACATCGTCTCGGGTGAGGCGCGCCAGCACGCGACCAAGCACGTACTGTGTAACGGCTTCGGCTTCGGCGGGGTGAATGCCGCGCTGATCGTGAGCAAGATTTAAGGTTCAGACCCTTACAAGCATCAGAAACGACAACACCCGAGCCATTTGCTGGCTCGGGGTGTTGGCTTGTTTTAATGATTTAAATTAGATTTTACCCAAGTACTGCATCTCGCCCAGCATGTGAGACGGCACGTCCTCAATCAGTACCAGAGTAATTTCTGACGCCCCTTCGTTCGTGGTGGCAACACTTTCGCCAAGCGATGCTCGCTTCCAAATTTTGCTGCTAATCTGGAATAAGGAAAGACGAGGAGTTAAGGACAACTTCCACCACGATAATGACAATTCCGGCATGGCGCCCAAGGGAGCCTGGCGCCAAGGCCTGCGTGGAGCAGCGCCATGACAAAACGTCCTCCTTATACAACACGAACCCGTGGCATCCATGAGCTATACGCCGAGGATCCCGAAACGGCAGACCGCCTGCTGTGGGGCCGAGAAGTCGATCCACTGACCCGACGCGGTTTTCTGATGCGCTCTAGCCTGCTGGCCATGGCCGCCGCTGTGGGCGGCTCCATTCCCTTTGCCGACCGCATGCCCGGCGGGCTCATCCCAGCCGCGTTAGCACAGAGTGACGAGCCCTTCACTCTCGAGGGAAAGGAAGGGTTGACCGTCCTCAACGACCGGCCGATCAACGCCGAGACACCCGCGCACCTGCTAGATGACGACATCACCCCGGCTGAGCACATGTTCGTGCGCAACAACGGTATACCGCCAGAGCTGGAAGACATCGACGCCGACAGCTGGGAACTGGAGATTGCCGGAGAGTCATGCGAGAACCCGCAGACATTCACTATTTCGGACCTCAAGGAACGCTTCGAGCAGCACACCCTGCAGCTGCAGGTTGAATGCGGTGGCAACGGGCGCAGCGAGTACGTACCCTCGGCTAGCGGCAACCAGTGGACGACCGGCGCAGTGGCCTGCCCGACCTTCACCGGCGTACGCCTGCGCGACGTACTGGAGGCCTGCGGAATCAAGGACGACGCCGTCTACATCGGATACTACGGCGCTGACCGTCATGCCAGTGGCGATCCCAACAAGGAGGCGATTTCACGCGGCGTGCCCATGGAGAAGGCGCTCGAAGACGAGTCGCTGATCGCCTGGGCCATGAATGACGAAGACATTCCCTATCTGAACGGCTATCCCCTACGGCTCGTCTGCTCCGGTTGGCCGGGCTCCGTTTCCGGAAAATGGTTAAAGCGGATCGTGGTGCGCAACCAGAAGCACGATGGCGCCAAGATGGCGCCCCCCTCCTACAGCATACCCGAGCATCCGGTGGCGCCGGGCAGCGTGGTTCCCGACGAGGATTTCGTCACCATCGAGTCGATGCCGGTGAAGTCATTGGTGACCTATCCGCGCTCGGGTATCGAGCATGCTCTTGGCGAATCGTTGACGGTACGTGGCCATGCCTGGGCAGGCGATTTGTCGGTTGAGGAAGTCCATGTCTCCCTCGATTTCGGCGCCACTTGGCAGCAGGCCGACCTGCAGCCGCCACCCAATCGCCTGGCCTGGCAGCGCTGGTCAACCACGGTGGGGTTCCCGGAGCCCGGTTACTATGAAATCTGGGCCAAGGCCACCGATTCGGACGGGAGATCCCAACCCATGGTGGTACCGGGCTGGAATCCCAAGGGCTACCTCAACAATGCCTGCCACCGTATCGCGGTGCAGGTGACCTGAGGAGATAGCCATGAAGCGTTCACACGCACTCGCCATGCCAGCGTTGGGGATGGCCCTGCTGTGCCTTCCCCTAGGGGCAGGAGCGCAGGAAACGGAAACGGATCCGGACACCGGCCTGATCAAGGCAAGTGGCTGGGAGACGGTGCGCAACAACTGCACCGCCTGTCATTCGGCCAACTTGGTGACCCAGAACAGCGGCACACGCAACCACTGGGAAAATCTCATTCGCTGGATGCAGGAGACACAGGGGCTCTGGAAGTTCGAAGCCGAAACGGAGGAGACCATTCTCGACTATCTGGCCGAGTACTACGGCCCCAAGGAAGACACACGGCGTCCTGCTCTACCGCGCACGCTAATGCCGGACAATCCGTATCCCACGGTCGCCGATGCCGACTGACCCGGAAGGCCCCTTGCGAGGGGTCTTCCGCTATAGGATTGTGCCGAACGGCAGTTGCGCCTCTTCACTCCGTCACGATACGGTCCCGTCCAGCCTGCTTGGCCCGATAAAGGCGTCGATCCGCCTGCTCGATCAGGCTCGCCGGCGTGCCGCTGACCGGAGTGGCGGTTGCCACCCCCATGCTGACGGTTACGAGGTGAGAAATATCGGAAGCCCGATGTGGGATGGCCGCGTCACTGATGGCCGCCCGGCAGCGCTCCGCCACTCCCCGGGCGGCCTCCCGGTCCGTTTCCGGCAAGACGAGGGCGAACTCCTCGCCGCCGAAGCGGGCCAGAAGATCGCGAGGGCGCAGGATAGACGAACCGAGAATGTGCGCGATACGACGCAGGCAGTCATCGCCGGCGAGATGGCCGTAGTGGTCGTTGTACTGCTTGAAGCAGTCGATATCCAACATAATGAACGACAGCGGGTGGCCGTTGCGCCGGGCACTCGCCCATTCGGCCTCCAGCGAGGAGTCGAGCAGACGGCGATTCGCCACGCCGGTGAGACCGTCCTGATAGGAGAGTTCTTCGAGCTCCCGCTGGAGCCGCAGCAGCTTCTCTTCGCTTTTCTTGCGCTCGCTGATGTCGAACATGAAGCCGATTAGCGCTTCCACTTCGCCCGCATCATTGCGCACTACATGCACCACATCGCGAATCCACACGTAGCTGCCGTCGGCCTTCAGTGCTCGGTAGTCCGCCTCGTGATCGACCCCCGCCTTGGACTGTGCGACGCAGAAGTTGACGACCCGGTCGCGGTCCTCCGGATGCATGCGCTCTATCCAGTCATCGATGCTGGCCCAGCTATGCTGAGACCAGCCCAGTAGGCTCTCGATCTGAGGCCCGATATAGGAGAATCGCAGTGTTTCCCAATCGATTTTCCAGGGGATGGCCTTGGTAGACTCCAACAGCGCTTTGTATACGGTGGTGTCTACATTCAGCTCCGCAGCAATGTCATTCATAGGGCATGGCTCCACTGGGCTGCTAGGCGCGTCCATGCGGTTATGAATCTTGGTTCTCCGACTCTGCCATAGCGAGCCTAGAATCAAAGCAAAAATTCAACTATTGGACTCATAGGGGGTAGGCGACTGCCTGATGCGAGCCTTGATTCGACTGAGAGCCACGGGCGTTACTCGAACATAGCCGGCGATGTCGCGGTCGGTCACTCGTTCGGCAATATGGGGATACTCCTCGATGAAACGCCGGTAACGCTCCTCCGCGGAGAGAGTCAGCAGGTCGCGCTCACGGGCTTCTTTGCGAAAGCCGTAGAGTTCAAAGGCTCGCCTGAGGGCGCGCTGCCACTGGGGGTACCTGTCACCGAGCTGGTCCAGCAGACTATAGGGCAACGATTCGACCGAAGCCGGACAGGCGGCGATGGCGCTGAAACTGGTGAGGCCACCAGGAGAAAATGCAGCAAGACTGGCAAAGAACCTGCCTTCCGCAGCAAATGCCTTGACCCAAGCATCGCCATCGCAGGTCTCGTAGATCATCTTGATGATCCCGGCTTCCACGAAATAAACGAAGGGATGCTTCACGCCGGCATGGAAGAGGATATCCCCGGGCAACAGCGTCTTGCGCCGCAGAGAAGGCTCAACGAGATGCCATTCGGGAAGCGAGCTGTCGGCCAGTCGCTCAAAAATGCGCTTCGCTGTGCTCAAAGAGGCTCCTGGTAAATTGAACTGAGGGTTTCGTCTTCAATATGCCACCAGAGCAACGTGTCGACTTATTACTATCCCTGATCGTCCCTTCCCAAGGTTCGCTCCATGACCAAATAGCCGAAAGAGGCCGACCACGTGATCATCATGAAGCCCACCAACGCCTCCGTGCCGGCGAGAAAGCGGATATGCCCGGTGGCAGCCAGGTCCCCCCAGCCCACTGTCGTATACGTGGCAGCGGAAAAGTAAACGCTATCCAGCAGGCCCACCGATGGATAACCTGCGATCTCCCCAAAGCCGTCATGGTTCAAGAGCCACCAGAAGGCCGCCCCAAACGCCCATATCTCAATGACATGTGCGAATATCAGCACGAACATGACACAAAGCAGGATCGGCCTGCTACGTACCTCGCCGGGAAAATTGCGCTGCCGCCTGCCACACCAGCGGCTCAGCAGCTGGATGACCTCGTAATGATAGACCACCACGATACCAACCACCGCCGCCGTTACCAGTACCATCACCCACTCAGGATCGACAAACAACAACGGCAGTCACCTTGTATCCAGTCTTGAAAAGCGTTCGCGTCTTGGTGCCAAGGCAGCAGCGGTCGGAGGTTTTAGGGGTCCATTCGCGACAGGCTCGGCCTATGGTTAGCCTGCCGCGTTCAAGGGCTGATGGGAAGCCCTGAGCACGGCGAACCGAAGGATGGTCATGAGCTGGGCTTTATTTCTTTCGTCATTAGGATCCAGTCTCCCGTGTGAGGGCAGCCAGGAAACTGAACGATCGGCCGACGAGCGTGGTCCTGGTAATCGAGCTTTTCGTACAGCCGTCGGGCGGCAGCGTTCTGTTCCGCCACGATCAAGCTAAGTGTCTTCGAATGCGTTTCGTCGGCAAGTTGCTCCGCCCTCACCATGAGCATGTGGCCCACCCCCTGGCCGTGATACGCCGAATCTACCGCCACGGCGTTGACGTACCAGGAGCCAGGAACCAAAGCCTCCATCTCGACGAGCGGGCGGACGATGTCCGGGATCTCATCCAACGGCCCTGTGTCGTAGGGGTCGGGAAGCCGATAGCCGAGCAGTATGCCAGCAATGGCTCCGTCGCAAACTGCCACATGGGCGTTCGTGTAGCTGAAACCACTTTCTGATCCGGCAACGCGACGAGCGCCAAACGCCATGACGTCCTCGCCCGGCTCAGCCATTTGCTCCCAGAGATAGGCTGGGATCCCCTCGCCTGCCATGTTCATTAACCCGGCCAGCTTCGGGGCATCTTCGATCTTGGCTTTGCGTATCGTCGCTTTCATGGCCAGCTCCCAACCCAATCGTGGCGGATTGCCTGGACCGCATTCGTGGCAACAACACTAGTATGGTTCAATCTACCACAGAGAGACGCACCATCTGGACGGCGTACCGCAGCTCGGGTGCATCGTCGAAGGTAGTGAGAGTCAGGTCGACCAAGCAGAGTTGTGTCATCAATCATCGGGTATCAAACGTTTGCCGAGGCTGACCGCCTCATCCACCGGATAGCCGAGCTTACGATAGAAAGCCAGCACGGTTTCGTTGGTGGTACGCACGAGGATGTTCAGCTTGGGGCATCCCATGGCATGCAGCTTCTGCTCGATGGTTGCCATCAGGAGGCGGCCCAGGCCCTGGTGTTGGCAGGCAGGATCGACGGCGAGGTAGTAAACGGAGCCACGATGCCCGTCGTAGCCCGCCATTGCCGTCGCCATGACACGGCCTTCCCGCTCGCCCACGAAGAACAACTCGGGCTGCATCGACACCTTTCTTTCGATGTCTTTCGCAGGGTCGTTCCAGGGCCGTACCAGACCGCAGGCCTGCCAGAGTGCAATGACCGCCGACTGGTCTTCCTCCTGGTAGGTTCTGATCTTGACCGTCACTCCGCGCATGCACTTGGCCTCAGACCAGTAGAAGTGCTTTATCGATGGGCTTGAACTCACTGGCGGCGTTCATCAGTGAGTGAGCCGTCAACTGAGGCACACCATAGACCTCGACTTTTTTCCCGTGGACTTCACGAATCTTATTCACCAACAGGTCAAAATCTCCATCGCCCGACACCAGCACGATGACGTCTGCCTTCTCGGCGTATTCTATGGCATCAAGGGTGATGCCGACATCCCAATCGCCCTTTGCGGTGCCGTCCGCTCTCTGGATGAATGGCTTCAACTTCACCTCGAACCCAATGGCACGAAGAATACGCTGAAATTCTTGCTGCTTCCGGTCGCCCTTGTCGATGGCATAGGCGATGGCTTTCACGACCTCTCTGCCCGAAGTGGTCTCCGACCAGAACTTGTTGTAGTCGAAATTCCGCTTATAGGCTTCCCGCACCGTGTAGTAGACATTCTGGACGTCAACGAATATTGCGACCTTTTCCATCCCCCCTCCCTGCCTCAAACAAGCCCATACAACCGCTAGAATTCCCGGCTCAAGCGACTGGTTGCAGCCGAGCGTAGTGCTTACTCCTTCTTCTGCCAAGGCCAATGGCCACTCAGTTCCACCTCGAGGGTAAAGCTGAGGAAGGTACGAATTATCACTACGATCGCCAGGATGCCTACCGTTTCGAAGGTCAACTCTACTGCAACGGTATGAATGATATCAGCCGCTACGAGGAGCTCCAGACCAAGCAGGATCCCTTTGCCGAGTCGCTGACGTACCTGCCCGAATATCGCTTCTGTATACCCTTGCCGCCTCAGTGATATCGGCTCGACGATCAGCGCATACAGGGTGAACCCCGCAATGATGAGGATACCGATTATCTCCATCGAAGCGACTCCGATCTCTGCAATGGGTGCTACGATCTCCACGCGTGCCTCCTCCATGATGTCTGCTACAGGTCGGCTCTAGCTTGCGCCGCCAGTTAGCCGCCGTGCCTGAATTAACGTAGCAGGATCGTGCAGATATGCGGACCAGAACGAAGCGCCCCGAGCCAGCGAACTGGCCCGGGGCGCTCTCGTGTTGCCGGGAGTGACAGCGGTACGGCTTACACCCCTACCCCTGCTCTGGCGGCACGGTGGGCGTGCAGCTTCTTGTAGCTCTCGATCAGGCGCTGGTGCTTCTCCAAGCCTTCGAGCTGCATGTTGGTGGGTGTCAGGCCGTGGAAGCGCACCTCGCCGTTCACCGAGCCGACCACCGCGGCCATGGTCTGCTCACCGAACATGCGGGTAAGGTTGTGGCGGTAGTCGTCGAGCTCCAGATCGTTGTCGAGTTCGATCTCCAGCACCGCGGCCATGGCCTGGTAGAACAGCCCGCGCTCCACGGTATTGTCGTTGTACTGTTGGAACATCCCGACCCGCTCCAAGGCTTCTTCGTGCTGCCCCAAGGCTAGATTGATCAGCAGCTTCAGTTCGAGAATGGTGAGCTGCCCCCACACGGTATTCTCGTCGAACTCGATGCCGATTAGGGTGATGATATCCATGTGCTCGTCGAGCTGGCTCTCCTCCAGGCGCTCCAGCAGGTCGGCGAGCCGCTCGTCGCTCAGCTCATGCAGATGCAGGATGTCCTCGCGGTAATCCAGCGCCATGTTGGTGTTGTCCCAGATCAGGTCCTCCACCGGGTACACCTCGGAGTAGCCAGGCACCAGGATGCGGCACACCGGCGCGCCCAGGTCCTCGTGAACAGCCATGTAGGCCTCGAGGCCCAGCTCTTCCAGGATGCCGAACAGCGTGGCGGCTTCCTCGGCATTGGTGCCGGAAAAGTCCCAGTCAGCGAACTCGACGTCGCTCTTGGCGCTGAAGAAACGCCACGAGACCAGCCCCGAGGAGTCAATGAAGTGCTCGACGAAGTTGTTCGGCTCGGAGACGGCCTGAGAATTGAAGGTCGGCGGCAGAAAGTCGTTCAGGCCTTCGAAGCTTCGACCCTGAAGCAGCTCGGTGAGGCTGCGCTCCAGCGCCACCTCGAAGCTGGGGTGAGCCCCGAAGGAGGCGAACACGCCGCCGGTGCGCGGGTTCATCAGGGTCACGCACATCACCGGGAACTGACCGCCCAGCGAGGCATCCTTGACCAGCACCGGGAAGCCCTGGGCCTCCAGCGCCTGGATGCCCTCGAGAATCGCCGGGTAGCGCTCGAGCACTGTCATGGGCACGTCGGGCAGCGCGAGTTCCTGCTCGAGAATCTCGCGCTTCACCGCACGCTCGAAGATCTCCGAGAGGCACTGCACCTGCGCCTCCTCCAGCGTGTTGCCGGCGCTCATGCCGTTGCTGAGGTAGAGGTTCTCGATCAGGTTGGAGGGGAAGTAGACCGTCTCCCCGTCCGACTGGCGCACGAAGGGCAGCGAGACGATACCGCGCTCGACCTTGCCGGAGTTGGTATCGATCAGGTGCGAGCCGCGCAGCTCGCCCTCGGGGTCGTAGATTTCGCGGGTGTACTCGTCGAGGATGCCTTCGGGCAACTCATCGTCGGGCCCCGGCTTGAACCACTCCTCGTTGGGGTAGTGCACGAAGGCGCTGCCCGCGATCTCTTCGCCGAAGAACTGGTCGTTGTAGAAGAAGTTGCAGCTCAGGCGCTCGATGAACTCGCCCAGCGCCGAGCACAGCGCGCTCTCCTTGGTGGCGCCCTTGCCGTTGGTGAAGCACATCGGCGAGGCGGCGTCGCGAATGTGCAGCGACCACACGTGGGGCACGATGTTGCGCCAGGAGGCGATCTCGATCTTCATGCCCAGCTCCGCCAGCATGCCGGACATGTTGGCGATCGTCTGCTCCAGCGGCAGGTCCTTGCCCTCGATCCAGGTGTAGGCCTCTTCGTCAGGCTGCACCATCAGCAGGGCCTGGGCGTCCTCGTCGAGGTTCTCCACCGTCTCGATCTGGAACTCGGGGCCGGTCTGCACCACTTTCTTGACCGTGCAGCGGTCGATGGAGCGCAGGATGCCCTCGCGGTCCTTCTCGGAGATGTCTTCCGGCAGCTCGACCTGGATTTTGAAGATCTGGTTGTAGCGGTTCTCGGGGTCGACGATGTTGTTCTGCGAGAGCCGGATGTTCTCGGTGGGAATGTCACGCGCCTTGCAGTACACCCGCACGAAGTAGGCCGCGCAGAGCGCGGAGGACGCCAGGAAGTAGTCGAAGGGGCTTGGCGCCGAACCGTCGCCCTTGTAGCGAATGGGCTGGTCGGTGATGACGGTGAAATCGTCAAACTTGGCTTCAAGCCTGAGATTTTCAAGGAAGTTGACTTTGATTTCCATGACGGGCTACCGATGGGGAAGTGTTGCTGGCGCAGGCCGAGGCGCGCAGTCTACCACACCACCACAGCCCTTTCGGCAATAGCTCGCGAGGCGGAAGGGTTTTTGGAATCCGGCACGTGTCGGATGGAGCGAGTGAACGAGAGGCTAACCGTAGGCCAAACAAGAAGCTACCCGGTAAACGGGTTACCGGGTAGTTCCCTGCGTACTGGTGTCTTTTTCGTCAGAGCTGTCTCAGCAGCTTTCGTTACTCAACTTAACGCTTGGTAACGATGAAAGCAACATAGACAAAGGACTAAGATGAAATACTGCACTCGTATCCCACGTCAGGCGGTAATGACGTTAAACAATTGAACGAGCAGTGGTTAGTGGCCTTTCATGAGCTCATATCATAGCGCCCTGCCCGATTTGTCGCAGCAAAAAGTCTAATACTGCCTTCATGAATTCCGCTGGGTATTCGATGTGAGTCATATGGGCAGCTGGCATGACCGCCAGCCTGGCACCAGGGATGGTGGCAGCCATGGCTTCGCTGTGGCTGACGGTGGTCACCGGGTCATGCTCGCCTGCGATGATGAGAGTCGGGGTCGTGATGAGCGCAATGGTACGCCGCATGTCGGTGTCGCGCACGGCTGCGTAGGAGCCAGCGAGGCCCTGCGGATCCGTCTCCAGAAGCGTAGTACGAAACGGCTCCACGACTGGATTCCCTGAATGAGGCGTCTCTTGCCAACAGACATTGAGACCATCCACGTAAACGTTAGTGGTCTTCGACAGCTCCTCTTCGCTGACACCGTTCAGGCAGCCGAGCGTGGGATTTGACTTCGTCCCACACTGACATGTCGTCTGGAGTCGAAGAAATCGACATGAGCCATGCTTCGTTCAGGGTTGCGTATCCTTCAACCATGCCAGCGCACGCTGTTCATGTAGCTTCACGAAATCCGCCTTGCCCTCGGAATAGAGAGTAATATCGTGGCGACAGGCTTTAGCGACTCGCTGCTTCAACTCGCCGTACTCCTGGGCCACGACGGGATGGGCGCGCAGGTAGTCACGAAATGCAAGGTGTCGCTGCACGTCGGCAGATCCCAACTCGAAAGCATGGATCTGATGGGTTCTACTATTCCCTCCCTTGCGGTAGTAACGACGTCCTGGCATGCCAAACTCTCCCAGACACTCATAGCCGATCGCCTCGAAGCTACACGAACGTCCATCCAGTTCCTTTAAGTCAGCCACTTCGAGGAGAATGTCGATAATGGGTTTGGCCTGCAACCCTTCGACGGAAGTGCTGCCGATGTGATGCACACGATATTGAAGACCGTCCACCGCCTCTTCGATAAGCCACCTCTCCTCATCGAATCGGCGCGCCCAGCCCTCCTCGTAAGGGACCACCACGATATCATTCATATTCATCATCAGGCTTATGCTCCGCTTGCATTAGATGCTCGAACGTCGCAGGCATCACGCAGTCCAAGGCTCCCAAGGGCATATACCGAAGACTAGCCGCAAGCTTATCGCCCGCCCGTCACGTCCAGCAATGCACCCGTCGAGTAGGAAGCTTCGTCGGAAAGCAGCCAGAGAATGGCTCGGGCAACTTCATCGGCCTGTCCGCCGCGCTGCATGGGCACGGAGGCTTTCACCCGCTCGACGCGACCGGGCTCACCTCCACTGGCATGGATCTCGGTGTAGATCACGCCCGGACGCACGGCATTGACGCGAATGCCTTCGCTGGCGACCTCCTTCGCCAAGCCGACAGTGAAGCTGTCGATGGCGCCCTTGGCAGCGGCATAGTCGACGTACTCGTTGGGCGCGCCAAGCCGCGAGGCAATGGAAGAGACGTTGACGATCGCCCCACCCCGGCCTCCGTGCCTGGTCGACATGCGCCGAATGGCCTCGCGGGCACAGAGGAAGCTGCCGACCACATTGGCCGTCAGCACCCGGCTCAGGCGCGCGGCATCCATGTGTTCGACGCGCATCTGCGTCTCCAGAATGCCGGCGTTGTTGACCAGCGCCGTGACCGGACCGAGCATCTCATCGACCTGTTCGAAGAGGCGCACCACGTCGGCCTCGGAGCCGACGTCGGCCGCCACGGCAATCGCCTCGCCACCGCCACGGGTGATCTCTTCGGTCACGGCAAGCGCCGCGGCTTCATTGTGCCGATAATTGACGCACACCGCGTAACCATTCGCGGCACCCAGGCGGGCGGTAGCCGCACCGATGCCCCGGCTGCCACCGGTTATCACCAGGACTCTCTTCAATGCGATTCCTCCTGTTGCCGTCCGCGCCCTGCTGCTGCCTGGCGATGAGCGACCATCCTCGAGAAAGGCTTGATGGAAGCTGACGCTACCCTAGTCTCCGAGGCTACTGCCCAAGCTGACCGGGCAAGGCAAGCATCGCTCAGACCTTGGTGACCTTCACCGCAGTACCGGTCGCCACCAGGAACAGCATCGACTTACCGCCGCCGGAAATCTCACTGTAATCGAGGTCGATGCCGATCACCGCGTTGGCGCCGATTTCCTCCGCTTCACGGCGCAGCTCGTCAAGACAGGTTATGCGGGCATCGCGCAGTGCCGCCTGTGACGACTTGTTGCGCCCGCCGAAGAAATCGCGGAAGCCTGCAAACATGTCCTTGAGGATGTTCATGCCGAACACGCATTCGGATGACACAACGTCGATGTGCTCGGTAACGCGATAGCCCTCGAGGTGCGATGAAGTGGTCAGGATCACTCGCTCGGACATGGGGTTTCTTCCTTCCGTGATGACTGTTGATTTGGCGAGACCGCGAGCAACGCGGCTTGGCGGCACTGCCTGATCGACATCATGCCCTGTCCGTCCGGCGGTGTGAACGGCTCCTGCATGGCCCCGCTGCCGGATTGAAGCCTGACCTGGCCAGCCCCTGCTGATGCATTCATGCTGTACCCAGCTGCCCGGCGGGGACTCACCGGGCGCCATCGAGGCAGCCAAGGAGCGAATAGCCATGCAGGAAGACGCCGCAGCGAATCCACGACTCCGCCTGGTATACGATGGCGAATGCCCAATGTGCCGTCGTTATGTGCGCTGGCAGCGCATTCGCAAGGAGGTCGGCGAGCTGGAGCTGATCGACGCCAGGCAGGAGAGCGAAGCACGCCGCGAGCTCACCGCCAGCGGCATCGACCTGGACCAAGGCTTTGCCCTGCAGATCGGCGAACGCTGGTACCACGGCAGCGAGGCGCTGCACCGGCTCACCCTGCTCGGCACCCGAAGCGGCGTGTTCAATCGTACGATGTACCGACTCTTTGCCAGCCAGCAACGCACCGAGAGGCTTTATCCGCTGCTCAAGGCGTGCCGCAACGGCCTGCTAAGCCTGCTCGGCATCGACAAGATCCGCAATGTAAAACCCCGGCGATGACCCATGCCTTGTCTGGCCATCGCTCGTCGACTCGTCAGACAGAGCCCAGGGATAGCGCGCCTGGGCTCCACCCGGACAGCCGCCCTGCGTTGGTACCGAATACTGGCATCGTCTACGTTGAGATGGCACATGGAGCAAGGACACATCCATCAGCCATTGCCTAAGGAGTTCCCATGAAGCCGCACGGCAAGGCAACCGTTTCATCTTTCGCCACCCTTACAATCGTCGTGCTTGCGAGCACGACAGCGTACGGCCGGGAGAACCCACGCCCTCTCGATGATTGGAATTACGCTGCTCTTTATGAGCAAGGTGGACTAAGGGCCGAGGCGCTGCTGGACGCGAAGGCGATGAGTGCCGAAGGTGAAGCGATTGGTGAGGTGAGCAACGTCATCCTGAACGAGGAGAACAAGATCGTCACCCTCGTCGCCGAGGTAGGCGGCATGTGGGACAGTGGCGACCGGCACGTCTCCATTCCCTGGGATGAAGTAGACCTCACCGAGAAGGGAGTTCGCGTACCGGTCCGCCGCGACAACATCCAGGAGTACGACCTGTTCAATGATGACTATGTCGATGAGGCCTACCTCTCCAAAGGGGAGCTAGAGCAGACCACGCAGATCGAAAGCGACGTCATGACGGGTCCACGCATCTGGAAAATAACCGACATTACGGATGAGTTCGTCAGCGTGGGAAAAGATACGGGCCTAGGCTATGTTACCGACGCCCTTTTTACCCGAGATGGCCTGCTTCAGGCGATCGTGGTAGAGCCCTCCAATAGCGAATTCGGAAATGGCCCACGCGCTTACCCCTTCTATGGCTATTCCGACGACTGGCAGCCGGGATCTCCGAAATACGAACTTCCCTACTCCAAGCAGGCAATCCAGGATCTGCCCACCTTCGACTACGACCAATACGATACTCTTTGGAATGAATGAGTGATCACTCGCTCACGCTTGCCATAGGCGGCAAAAGGAGAGCTGAATGAACAAGCGTATTTTGATGGTATTGACCTCCCACGATCGCCTCGGCGACACCGGCGAGCCCACCGGCTTCTGGCTGGAGGAGCTGGCGGCGCCCTACTACGTCTGCCTGGACGCCGGCGCCGAGGTGGTGCTGGCCTCGCCCAAGGGCGGCAAGCCGCCGCTGGACCCCAAGAGCGACGCCGAGGATAGCCAGACCGAGGCGACTCGCCGTTTCCAGCAGGACAGCCATGCCCAGCAGGCACTGGCCAATACCCACAAGCTGAGCGAAGTCAGCGCCGACGATTTCGACGCCGTCTTCTACCCCGGCGGCCATGGTCCGCTCTGGGATCTGGTCGAGGACAAGGACTCCATCCGTCTGATCGAAGCCTTCTGGGCCCAGCAAAAGCCGGTGGCCGCCGTGTGCCACGCGCCCATCGTGCTGCTCCATGCGCGTGACGAAGAAGGAAATCCGATCATCCGTGGTCGCCAGGTGACCGGCTTCACCAACGAGGAGGAAGAAGCCGTCGGTCTCACCCAGGTCGTTCCGCACCTGGTGGAGAATGCCCTCAAGGAGGGCGGAGCTCACTACTCCAAGGCCGATGTCTTTGCCTCCTACACCCGCCAGGACGGACGGCTTATCACCGGCCAGAACCCACCCTCCTCCGAGCCGACGGCCAAGCTGCTGCTGGAGGCACTCGGAAAGTAACACCTCAATTTCGTTCAATACCGCGTTCTAGCGACGAGGCACGCTTGGCTCATTGCCACCCAGGAGGATGACGATGAGCCTTGCCTTGATTCTGCCGATGTCGGCATTCGCCCTTGCGGCTTCGATCTCGCCGGGGCCGGTGAACCTGGTGTGCCTGAGCAGCGGCACGCGATACCCCCTATCGCAGGGGCTGGTATTCGTTACCGGCGCAACGCTGGGCTTCGTGGTGCTGTTCGTGGCAGTGGGGCTGGGGCTCTATTCGGTATTGTCGGTGGTACCGGGGCTGGACATGACACTGCGCTGGGCAGGTGTGGCATTCCTGCTGTACATGAGCGTTCGGCTGTTCCGCGACGATGGCCAACTGCCGCAGGGGAACACTCAGCGGGCGCCGGGTTTCATGACGGGAGCGCTGATGCAATGGCTCAATCCCAAGGCTTGGCTGGCTTCGGCTTCGGGGATCGGCGCCTATACCAGCGGCAGCGAGCTGAACCAAGTGGTGCTGTTCGCCGCGCTTTACCTGCCGATTTGCTGGCTGTCTCTGGGCAGTTGGGTCTACGCCGGCGCCTTCCTTCGTCGTTACGTTCACAGGCCAACCGTACTGATAACGGTCAATCGCACGCTGGCGCTGTTGCTGGCCGGTAGCTGTTTATATCTCCTGCTCGACTAAGTGCCGAGCAAAGACTACTGCTCGTGTGAAGGCTGGCGATACTGTTTCGGCGTGGCAGCCACCAGGCGCTTGAAGGTGCGCTGAAAATGCGGCTGATCGGAGAAACCGGCGTTCAGCGCCGCCTCGGCGATGGGGGTGCCGCCCTTTAGTTCACGCTGGCCGAGCTGAATGCGCCGGTTGACCAGGCAGGCATGTGGCGTAAAGCCGAAGTGCTGCTTGAAGGCGCGAATCAGGTGGCCTGGGCTGTAGCCTGAACGCTCGCAGAGTTCGTCGAGGGAGATGTCTTGCGCCGCGTTCGCGTCCAGGTAGGCGGTAAGCTCGCGCAGCATGACCGGCGCCTCGGGCAGCGGCTGGGCGGGCTGGCCGGCAAGTTTGTGCATCAAGGCACCGAGATATTCGACTACCCCGGTCTGCTTGGCCAGCAGGTCGCGGCTCGGGTCCAGCAGACAGGCCGCCATCTGGCAGTAGCCTTCGTACCAGCGGGGCTCGCCAAGCACGGCGGTGGCGATGTCCTGCCAACGCGGTTCCGCCAGCAGCCCCGCCTGGTAACGCAACTGGGTCAGCCAGCCGATATCGACATAGAGCATCAGGTAGGCCCAGGGCTGGTCGTCGATCGCGCTGCAGGCATGCATCCACTCGGGATTCATCATGACCAGGGTGCCGGCTGTTACATGGTAGCGGTTGCTGCGGTAGCAGAAAGTGCTCTCACCCGCGGTAATGGCGCCTAGCGACCAGCATGTATGGCTATGCGGCGCGTAGCAGACCTTGCGGCCATCCTCGACTTTGCGCAGCTCCACGTGGGGTAGGCGCGGGTCGCGCCAGAACAGGGGTTTGGTGGCATCCGACATGGCAAGGCTTCCCGATTACCGAGTACTTACGATAGCGCTCAGCGGCAAGCACTGCCACAGGATGATGCGTTGCAGGAGTGAACTCTCTTTGCTACCCAGAAGAAGGAAGGGATGTTGAGTGACCATGATGGCGCAGGAGGTGCCAAATGGCGGATTACCTCGAACAGGGCGAGATCTATTTCTTCTATCGGCCCAAGGTCAATGTAGAGAAGGTGCAGAGCCTGGATGACGTTCAGCGGCTGCATGTGGTACTGGCCCCGAAGGATGGCGCCAAGATTCGACTGTTCCTGGTGGGCAAGAAACGCTTGCCCGAGATTAGCAGGGGCAAGCCGAAGTCCACCGCTCGCGAGTGGATGATGAACGACCTGAGCGGAAAGCCGCAGGAGATCGGCAAGGCGCTGGCGCCTCTCGAGTACGACACCAAGACTCGTGGTGAACAGGAACAGGGCGAGGCGATTCCTGCCGGCGAGGGCCGCTACGCCATCTTCGAGCGCGACGGCAGTTCGCGCTTGGCCTATCGCCTGACTAGCCCCGACAAGCCCGGCAAGGCGCAACGTGAGCTGGGTATCCTGCCCCAGGCAAGCTACATCATCTCGGTGCGCAACCCGGCCATCGACGTGCCCGGCTTTCCCCACGCCAAGCCGGACTTCCCCAAGCGCCTCGAAGAGAAGTTCGCCGATAAGCGCTGGATCGACATCGACGATCCCAAGCTGCTCGATTACGAAAAGGCTCAACTGTTGCTGATCGGCGCACATGACGATCTCGGCGAGGAGGGCATCGAGATAACCGGCTCGGCCAATCTGTTCAAGACTCTCGGCTTGAACGAGCGCGAGTGGCCCACCGACGCGCTCGAGGGTGGCAAGCTCGCCGAGCCGCAGATGCAGGCCGAAACGCTCGAGCCCAAGCGCGACCGCACCAAGGGCGGCGAGCGAGGCGGCCAGGCAGCACGTAGAACGGCCTCCGCTGCAGGTATTGCCCAGGCGTTGAAGGGGGTGGAATTTCCCTGCGACAGCCAGGCATTGCTCGAGCAGGCCAGGGCCAACAATGCCCCGCAGGAGGTCGTCGAGGTGCTGCAAGAAATTCCCTCGCGCAAGTTCGAGACCATGGCCGACGTGCAGAAGGCCGTTGGGGAGGTGCGCTGATGACACAATTCGTTTGCGACATCTGCGGCGCCACGTTCGAGCAGAAGTCACGCTACGAGCGACATATGCTCACCTCACATCCGAAGCGAGCCGTGTCTGCCGCCGATATCGAAAAGGCGCTGAGAGGCATCGACTTTCCCAAACAGCGCAGCGAGCTCATCGATGCCGTGAGCGGCGAGGATCGAGAGATACGCGACATCATCGAGCAGCTGCCGATGCGGGAATACCGCGATGCCGCCGAGGTCGCGCGTGCCTTCGGTGAGCTGCGTACCCATGTGAGGGCCGCCGAGAACCAACCAAGCAGGCGTGGAGGGAAGCGCGCCGCGCAAGAGCATGCTTCCGCGCCCTCCGCTGCTCGCATCGCCAGTCTGTTCGCCGGCATGACATTTCCGGCCAGCCGCGGCGCCCTGCTAGAGCATGCCCGGACCGAGGCGAACGCTGCGGAGATGCGCCTGCTCGAGCAGTTCGGCGAGCATACCTACCACAGCATGGCTGAGGTGACACATGAGCTGAAAAGCTTACGCTGATACTGCTTGCGGCTCAGACAAGTGCTAGGCTAAACGGCAAATCCCAAAGAGATGGCTCCGCCTTGGCAACAGGTCATCTCGTTGTTTTGCAGGCCGGGTCAGACCAGTATCTTGGAAAAATTCCGCTCACCTGTCACTCGTGCTTCATTTCCTCCCAGGCGACCTCATCGCCTGGCGAAGGCGACATTGGCACCTCGCACTTTCGCTTTCTGCCACACCTTCGGTCTTACCGTGTGGATTGCCCTGGCGGAGGATCGCGGCTGGGCATTGATCGGGTCAGGCCTGCTCCTGCTCCTGTGGCCAGCGGTGGCGTATGGCCACGCCACCGTTGCCAACGACTCGAAGCGGGCCGAGTTTCGCAACCTGTCGCTGGACAGCTTGCTGTTTGGCCTCTGGTGCAGCGTGCTGGACTTTTATGTGCTGGCCACCGTCACCATCGGCCTTGCCTGCCTGATGAACAATATGGTGACAGGCGGCCTGCGTCGGATGGCCGTTTCCATGGCGCTGTTTGCCGGCGGCGCGCTGGGCTGGAGCCTGTTGACGGGATTCGACTTCAGACCCTACGCCAGTACCGGGATCGACATCTACCAGGGGACCGGCGCAGTGGTCTACTTGCTTGCGCTTGCTTATGTCATGTACCAGCAAAACCGCAAGATCGGCCGCAGCATCGTCGAGATCAAGTTCCAGAACCGGGTGTTTCACGCCCTGCTCGAACTCGGCGTCGCGGCCAATCGCGCCTCGAACATCCACACCTTGCTGGATGAATCGCTCAAGCACCTGCATGCCGATTTCCCCGAGTATGGGTTCGCCGTGTTCCTGCAGGAACGGCAGCGCCCCGAGGTGACACGCTACGCAGCCGTGGCCGGCCTGCGCCTGGGCGCCGAGGATGAGCGCCGCCTAGGCGGCTTGCTGGCAAAGCTCCAGGAGCGGACGGAAAACACGATCAAGCTGCGCGAGAAAACCGACGGCGAACAACTCTATGCCACCTCCATGGCCGGGCGGCTGAGCCTGTACGACGGCTGGCTGATCGTGCGAGCCCCCCGGCTCGACGCCCCGCTGGAGCGTATGTTGTCCCTGTTCGTCGACCAACTGGCGGCAGCGACCGAAAACAAGCTGCTTCAGCTCGCACTGAAGGAAACTGCGGAACGTGACGGGCTGACCGGGCTCTACAATCGAGGTTTCTTCGAATCCGCCCTTCAGTTGAGCATCCAAGGCAAGGCCCAGACGCCGAGCCTGGAGTTCGCCGTGTTGATGATGGATGTCGACGGGCTCAAGGTGGTGAACGACCGCTACGGTCACGTGGCAGGGGATCAGCTTATCACCACAGTGGCCGAGCGACTTCAAGTTCACTGCCGTGCCAGCGACATCCTGGCCCGCTATGGAGGCGATGAGTTCGTGGTGTTGTTTCCCTCTGCGGACATTACCGCCGTAAACCGCCTGGCCAAACTGATCAGAACGCATATCGAAGGCCAGCGCTGCACCATCACTACCGCCAGTGGAGAACAGCTGGCGCTGGAGCTGCGCCTGAGCCTCGGCGGCGCCAGCTCATGTGAAACAGCGGCCCAGGAAGTCCTCTCCCTGGCCGACGAGCGCATGTACGACGACAAGACCCAGCGACGCAAGCAGCGCGCCGTCTACGGTTGACGCTACCTCACCGGCACTCGACGCCCGGTCAGCCCGGCGTCATCACGCGCCCCGCAGCGCCCAGACATTCGCCGCCAGAAACAGACCGAGGTCAAAGGCGGTATACGCCGCCAGACTCTTCAGCCGGGTTATCGTGGGACTCGGGGTACGCGCGCCGGCAATACCGACACCGAAGGCGGGCTGCATGACGAAGAAGGGAACTGCGACAGTGCCGACGCCAACGACCAGCGCCGGCGCCAGCGTGGGGTTGCGCACCCACTCTACTCCCCAGAGGTAAACCAGCAGGGCAGCAAAGACGATGCCGATGGCATAGTGCACGATCCACCCCCAGGCGCGCTCGTTGGCAATGGGCGATGCCGCCATGATGGATGCATGCCGGAAACGACCTCGCGCAAAATGACCGAGCCACCTGGCCACCAACGCGTAATCTAGGGATGGCGATTTAAACAGCCGTTGCTGAATGCAGCCCCATAGGTCCATAACCAGCGTGGCGCCGATACCGATCACCATGGAATGCAAGAGTATTTCGTCAACTTCGTGCATGATTGAAATCGCTCGATTGTCCACGACGTGTGCAATGTACGAATTCAAGTGAACTTGAGGTCAAGAGTGAAAACTTTGGATATCGCGGACGTCGCGCGGCGCTCCGGTCTGCCGCCCTCGACCCTGCGCTACTACGAAGAAAAGGGGCTCGTTCGCTCGGTGGGAAGAAATGGCCTGCGGCGACTGTTTGCGGAAAACGTTCTGGAGCGATTGTCACTGATTGCCCTGGGGCAGCATGCTGGGTTCTCGCTGGATGAGATAGGCGGCATGCTCGGCACCAAGGGCGGGCCCGATATCAATCGCGCCCAGCTCATGGCCAAAGCGGACGAGCTGGACCGGACGATTCGGCACCTGACGGCAATGCGCGATGGCCTGCGCCATGCCGCCGCCTGCCCTGCCCCGAGCCACATGCAGTGCCCGACGTTTCGGCGCCTGTTACGCCATGCGACGCGACCACCTCGGCAGCGGGGCAAATAAAGGGCAGCCACTTCACAGTCAGGCTTATTGAGACATCAGCGGCTTCCTTCAATGGAGCCGGCTCTCGAATGTCAGATAATAGTTGTTGAGCAACGGCGGCATCGGCTTGCTGCTCAGCAAGCGTGTCGGAGGTTTCAAGCGGTACTCACGCCCTTCGAGCAGCCTGGCCAACATGTGGCTCCCCACCAGCAGCACCAGATGACGACCGGGGCAGATACCGGTTCCCTCGCTGAACGGCATCAGCACCCGTTGCTCCATCTGCTCCGGCTGCAGCCACAGGTCGGGATGGAAGCGGTGCGCATCGTCAAGATAGCGGTCGTCCCGGTGAAAGAAGGGAGCGTGCAGCAGCATGGAGGTGTTGGCCGGCATCCAGCCGTTCTCCCACTGCGTGGCCACTGTTGACTCTCGCAGCACCAGTGGCACGGTCGGCCATAGCCTCAGCGACTCCAGGATGCTGGCCCGCAGAAAGCCAAATCGTGGAGACGCATGTGGAATGTCATGTGCAATTTCAGCCTGGGCGCGTTCAGACTCACCGGGGTGCGCTGCCAACAGCGCCAAGGCACGGAAGGTCGCCATCCCCGCTGGGTTGAAAGCCGTCAGCCACTGCGGCACCTGATGCACCGGCTGGGTGACTTCATTGTGAGAAGTCCGCGCCACTTCGGCAGCCAGACTGCCCTTTTCCGCCCGTTCCAAATAGCGAAGAAGTCGTTCGTGCAGATCCTTCCTGAGATGCTCACGTCCGGGGTGGAGAAAGCCCCAATTGGCGACGGCACGCAGCTTGGATAGTGTCTCGGTGAGCGCGCGGTCGTCGCGGGCGGTATCGCCCAGAACCACACGCCGCACTACCCGGTTCCAAGCGTCGACGAATGCGTCCCAGTCGAGATGACCGCCAGCCTGGCGGATGTCTTGCAGCAGTTCGCCGGCTTCCTCTTGGACCACCGTGGCGAAGCGGTCGCCCAGATGGTGCAGGGCACAGTGGCTCTGCAGGACGTCATCATTGAACCGGCGTCGCTCGGCACGCTCGACGCCGTGGGAAATCAACGACATATGGGGTTCGAAGTGGGCCAGCACGCTGCGCTTGGCCCATTCGGCGGTGGCAAAGGGTTCGGGTGTCTGCTCGAGTATGCGACTGGCGTGGCCGGGGTCGAGTACCAGCGCCATCGGCTTGCTATCGGGGCTGCGCAACATCAGCGGACCTGGGCCATACTTCGCCTCGAGCCGCTGCACGCGAAGTATCGCCCGCTGGTCGAGTTTCATACGCTCCGCCAGGCCCACGATCCTGGGGCGTCGGATGATGACACCCTTGGCCACGCTCGGCAGCAGACATCGTTCATGACGGCCAGCGTTTCCGACACGCTCGCCCTGGGCAACCCGTGCTGCAGCGATTCCTTAGCCATCTCACGCTCCTTGGACTGTGTTCCTGACGGCAGTCTAGTCGCGACATCACCCCGCAAGCCTTTGTCGTACCAAACGTTACAAGAGCGAGCGGTTTCGCCACACATCAGCCTCTACAAAAAAAGAGCCGCAGCATGCGGCTCGAGGCTAAGGCGGAGGATAGCGTCAGAACTCGCTCCAATCGTCTTCCGCCATATTCTGTTGGCGGGAACGGACAGGCTTCGGATCAGTCAGCCTGACCAATTGATGCTTCTCATGCCGCTCCTCCCGACTGACGTCTGGTTCATGGTGCGTGGTGACGTTCTGACGCTCGCCCTGCGCCGACGCTGAAGAGGCTCTTTCGTCGACACGGAAGGTGGCGATCAGGGCGGCGAGACGGCGGGCTTGATCCTCCAACGAGGCCGCTGCAGCGCTGGTCTGCTGCACCAGGGAGGCGTTCTGCTGGGTCACTGAATCCATTTCGGTCAAGGCCGTGTTGATCTGCTCGATGCCGCTGTTCTGCTCACGTGTGGCGGTGGAAATTTCGGCCATCAGCGCACTCACCTGACGAATCGAGTCGACGGTCTCGTTGATGGTCTGCCCGCTACGCTCGGCCTGCTCAGCGCCGCTGGTAATGCGTGAGGTGGTGTCCTCGATCAGGCCGCGGATCTCCTTGGCGGATTCGGCGCTGCGGCTGGCCAGGGAACGAACCTCGCTTGCCACCACGGCGAAGCCACGCCCCTGCTCGCCCGCCCGCGCCGCCTCGACCGAGGCGTTCAGTGCCAGAATATTGGTCTGGAAGGCGATGGAGTCGATCACTCCGATGATGTCGTTGATGCGTTTGGCGCTCTCGGCAATTTCACGCATCAGTTGTACGGTACGTTCGACCTCCTGTCCGCCGGCCACGGCGGTTTGCGAGGCGGTGGCGGAGAGCCGGTCGGCCTCGATGGCCGAGTCGGTGTTCTTGCTTACCGTGGAGGCCATCTCCTCCATACTGGAAGCGGTCTCCTGCAGGGCGGAAGCCTGCTGTTCGGTGCGCGAAGAGAGATCCTGGCTACCCGTGGCGATTTCGCCGGCGCCGGTGAAGACGTTCTCGCTGCTGTCGCGCAGCGAGACCACCAAGGACTTGAGCTTCTCCTGCATGTTCTTCAGCGCCGCGTACAGCTGTCCGATCTCGTTGCGGCCGCGATCCTCGATGCGTGCGGTCAGGTCGCCATCGGCGATACGCTGGAAATGCGCTATCGCTTCACGCAGCGGGGTGACCACCACCCGCATCAAGGCGATGCGAATGAGGAAGGCGGCTACCACCGCGACCACCAGCAGCGTGGTTGCGATGATCGTTACGTTGCGATCCAGCGCCTCGATCGCCCCGATGTCATCGGCAGCGCGTTGCTCGATGTAATGGATGAAGACCTCCATCGCTTCGTCCAGCGTCGCGCCCAGCTCGGCCAACGTGTCCTGGCTGCGCTGGACCTGGAACGGCGCAGCATCCAGCAGCGGCACCAGGCCCTCACTGACGAGCGCCTCGTAGGCCTCGGTGATTGCCTGGACATGCGGCCAGCGGCTATCTTGCGAATCGATAGGCACGGCGCGGAATTCCGCGAAGCGTTGCTGTGCCGCATCAATCGCGGCCACGGCCCGCTGCTGGTTCTCCTGTGCCTTGTCGGGGTTGCCTTGGGTGCTGAGGCTGGCGTAGCGATCCAGGAAGGTCTGTGCACGCAGCACGTTCACCTGGGCCCGGTTGACCGTATCGGCCAGCACCATGTTGGTTTCCACCAACTCGTGCAGGGCCGCTTCCCCCTTGGCACCGGAGTAAAAGCCCAGCCCGCTGATCAAACCGATCATCAGCACCAATGCCGCGAGCGCCGCTGTCAGGCTCCACTTGATGGATATGTTTTTCATCGTTAGCCCCTTGCATGCTGCTTTAGTTCTTTTGGTTTTGCGTTTACCTTTTTCATCGGCCTGCGAACCGAAAAGTTGAGAAAACGTGGAAGACAAATTCGATCTCTGGATATAGAGCAATCGCATAAGTGCGTGCCTGCAATTCCGCTTTGGTCTAGCCCGCACTGGCCGACGATCCGGCCGAGGTGCGTAGAAACGGTGGAGGCATGAGCACTTCCCGCTGCGTTGACGCTATGCTGTGAGCCAGGTAGGACGGCGCAAACAAGGAAATGGACAAGGGAAGGAAAGATGCGCGCATCGCGGGATAAGGCAACGGATGAATCCACCTCGGAACCACGCAACCTGATCGAATTGATGCAGGCCATCGACGCGATCGACACGCCCTCGGGACGTATCCGCTTCGACGAGGTGCTGGATGCCATCGGCCGACGCGCCTTCGGCCCACTGCTGTTGCTGGCAGGCTTCATTACCATGCTGCCGATCGTCGGGGACATTCCCGGCGTTCCCACGCTGATGGCCCTGTTTACCCTGCTCGTCTGCGGTCAGCTGCTGCTGGGTCGCCGCACCTTTTGGCTGCCTGCCTGGCTGCGTAACCGTTCCCTGCCAAGCGACAAGTTGCACCGTGGGCTCAAGTGGATGTACCGCCCGGCCAAGTGGATCGATCGACTGCTGCATCAGCGCATCACCGTCCTCACGGGCCGTGTCGGCATCCGCTTCACCGCGGCCGCCTGCTTGCTCATCGCCCTGTCGATGCCGCCCATGGAGTTCATTCCGTTTACCGCCAATCTTGCCGGCGCGGCCCTGACACTGTTCGGCCTGTCGATCATGGCGCGCGATGGCGTGCTGGCGATCATTGGCTTCGTCATAACAGGGCTGTCCCTGGGCGTGGTGCTCGTCAATCTGTTATAGGAGACTTCCATGCTCCCGCTCGAACGGCTGCAGGACGCCCAGCGGCTGATTGCCGATACGTTGGCTCCCACCCCTCTGCTGCTCGACCATGTCCTGTCGGAGCGTATCGGCCGGCGCGTGTGGCTCAAGGGCGAGTTGTTCCAGCGTACTGGCTCGTTCAAGCCACGCGGTAGTCTGCACTGGGTGCGAACCGCCAGCCGAGAGGAACTGGCCGGAGGGCTGGGAGCCGTCTCGGCGGGCAATCATGCCCTTGGGCTTGCCTGGGCGGCGGGTCAGCTCGGTATTCCGGTCACCATCGTGATGCCGGAGAATGCCAGCCGATTCAAGGTGGAGGGAAGCCGCGCACTGGGCGCCGAAGTGATCCTGCACGGCGACATCAACGAGGCCTGGGAATTCATGCACCGGCTGGTGGAGGAGCGAGGATTGACCCTGGTGCACCCCTACGACAACGAGCGCATCATTGCCGGCCAGGGTACCGTGGGATTGGAAATTCTCGAGCAGGCGCCCGAAGCCACGGCCGTTCTCTGCCCGGTGGGTGGTGGCGGCCTGATCGCCGGCATCGGCTCGGCCACCGCGGCGCTGCGCCCGGGGCTGTCGCTCATCGGCGTAGAACCCAGCGGCGCAGCGAGCATGGCCCACGCCTGGGCGCAAGGTGCCCCTTCAAGGCTGAAGAAGGTGGAAACCTGCGCCAAGAGCCTGGCTGCGGCCATCGTCGGCGAGCATAGCTATCCGCTTTGCCGGGAGACGACACAGGCCATGGTGCAGATCGACGACGCGGCGATCGGTCGTGCCATGCACCATCTGCTCTACCAGGCCAAGCTGATGGCCGAGCCGGGTGCCGCAGTGGGTGTGGGCGCCCTGCTGGAAGAAGCCGTCACGCTGCCGCCCGAAGGCGATGTGGTCGTGGTGATTACCGGCGGCAACATGAGCCGGGAGGAGCTGACACCCTTTCTTTGATCTTTTCTGGCACTCCGCTGTCAGCTCAAGACAGTATGAAGTAGACGCAGGCCGCGGTGAGTCCGCCCATGGTGCCGTTGAACACACGCCAGGCGCGCGGCGTGCGCAGCCAGCGCCCGATGGCCATGCCGAAGCCCGCCCACAATGCAATGCAGGGTAATCCCACGACCTCTGCGAACCCGGCGAGCAAGAGGGCATTGATCACCGTATTGCCCTCTTCCGGAAGAAAACCGGCCATCAGCGCCAGCCCCATCACCCACGCCTTGGGATTGGCGAACTGAAAAGCGGCTGCCTGCCAGAAGCTCAACGGCCGCCCCTCGCCCCGCATGCGCAGGTCGGGCGGCGGCGCCGTAGCGATCTTCCACGCCAGATAGAGCAGATAAACGCTGCCCACCAGCCGGAGCACGACCTGAACCATGGGATAGCGTTCGAAGATAAGGCCCAGGCCCAGGGCGATACTGGCGAACAACAGGAAGCAGCCGCCGAGAATGCCGAAGATGTGCGGCAGGGTACGCAAGAAACCGTAGTTCGCTCCCGAAGCCGTGAGCATTACGTTGTTGGGGCCGGGAGTGATGGTCATCGAGATCATGTAGAGGGCCACCGGCCCGAGGAACGCCAGAGCTTCCATGTCGTTGCACCCATACAATTTATCGGTTTCGAGGTAGATTGTGACCACCATTCCCAGCATAATGGGTGCAAACGGGGCGTCAAAGGTTTTATTGTCACCATGACAATGTGGATTCCATCGCTTTCCCACCAAGGCGTGCGCTACCGCGCCATTGCCGAATCCATTGCCGTGGCGGTTCAGGCCGGCGAACTCGCTCCCGGCGAAAAGCTGCCACCTCAGCGTCGCCTGGCTGACCGTCTCGGCGTCACGGTGGGTACCGTGACCCGGGCCTATGCCGAAGCCGAGCGCCAGGGATGGGTCGTGGCCCGGGTGGGCAGCGGCACGTTCGTGCGCGGCGGCGAGGGGTCGGCAGGCCAGGATTTCCTCGCCAGCCGCCCCGTGGCGGATGGCACCATCGACCTCAGCCTGAGCCTGCCGCCACCGCATCCGATGCGTGCCGCCAGCCTGGGGCGCGTACTGCAAGAAATAGCCGAGCAGCCGGCGGTCCTGCAGCGCGCGGTGGAGTACCAGCCGGATCGCGGCGTACCCGCGCATCGAGAACAGCTGGCCGCCTGGATGACCCGCCTGGGCATGCCCGCCGACCCCGAGCCGCTCATCGTCACCCAAGGAGGGCAGCACGGCATCAACCTGGCGTTGCAGAGCCTAACGCGCCCGGGCGAGCGCATCGTCGCCGACGTGCTCACCTACCCCGGCCTGATCACCGCCGCCAGCCAGGCCCATCTCAAGCTGCAGGGCGTGCCGATGGACGACCAGGGCATGGACATGGATGCCCTCGCCCGGCTCTGCGCACAGCAGGCGCCGCGACTGGTTTACGTTACACCGGATCAGAACAACCCTACCGGCACCCCGCTGAGCGAGACACGGCGCGAGCGGCTGGTGGCGCTGGCCCGCCAGCACGACTTCTGGATCGTCGAGGATGGCGTGCAATACCTGCCCGAGGCGGAGCGCGGTACACCGATCTATCGCCTGGCACCGGAACGCACGCTGTTCATCTTCAGTACCGCCAAGGTGCTGGCCGGTGGCTTGCGCATCGGCACGCTGCTCGCACCCCCCGCGCTGCGCGAGCGGCTGGGCACGGCACTGCGCGCCCAAAGCTGGATGGTGCCGCCGCTGATGGTCGAGGCGGTGTGCCGTTGGGTGGCAAGCGCAGAGAGCGATACTCTGCTGGCCTGGCTGATCGAAGAGCTGGGCGAGCGCCAGCGCATGGCACGGAAACGCTTGGCCGGCCACGCCATCAACAGCCGCGGGCACAGTAACAATTTATGGTTGCCGCTCCCCGAAGGACTGCGCAGTGCCGTGTTCGTCGAGGCATTGGCCCAGCGCAAGATTCTGGTGAGTAGCGCCGAGCCCTTCTGCGTAGGCAGCGAACCCGCCCCCCAGGCCTTGCGGCTCTGCCTCAGCGCCGCGCCCTCACGTGAGGCGCTGGCCCAGGCGCTGGATACGCTCGCCGAGCTGCTTGCCGCGCCGCCCGCAGCCCCCTGGCAGACGCTGTAGCATGACGCAATGGATCATGACAGACGCAGCCGCAGCCCGCGAAAGCGCCTTCGATACTGGCTGGGTGTCAGCCCCACGCGACGGCCGAACAGGCGTCGGAAGAAGCTGGGCTCGGCATAGCCGAGCTGCTCGGCGATTGCCTCGATGGGCTCGTCACCTTGCTCCAGCAGCTGCTTAGCCTCCTCCAGCCGCAGCGTGTGTACGTAGTCCATCGGCGTCATGCCGGTGGCCGCCTTGAAGCGTCGCTTGAAAGCGCGCTCCGACAGACGGCTGACCTCCACCATGCCCGCCACCGGCGAGTGACAGTCGTAGTGCTGGGCAAGCCATACCTGGCAGCGCGCGATGCAGGCATCTTCTACCTGGCGCGAGCTGTTGAGCACGGCGTAGGGCTGCTGCCCCTCCCGGTGCCAGTCGATGAGGTGGACACGGGCCAGGCGCATTGCCTCGTCGGTGCCTAGCAGTCGCGCCACCAAGTAGAGGGTCAGATCGAACCGCCGGCCTGACCAATCTCACCTTCGAGGTGCGCGACCTGAGCGACTTCGAGACGACGGCCGAACCCGACGCCTTCGATCTGGTCACGACCTTCGATGGCATTCATGACCAGGCGAGGCCGCGCAGCCTTCTCCGGGGCATCCACCGCACCCTGGCACCGGACGGCGTCTATCTGGTGCAGGACATCCACGCCTCGAGCCATCACCACCTCGACCGCGAGCATCCGCTGGGCACCATGCTCTATGCGGTATCGGTGAGCCACTGCATGACGGTCTCCCTGGCCCAGGGCGGCGAAGGACTCGGTACCATGTGGGGACGGGAGCGGGCGCTGGCCTACCTGGAGGAGGCCGGCTTTTGCGACATCGAGGTTCACCAGCTCGAGCATGACATCCAGAACGACTATTTCGTCTGTCGTCCCGGGAAAGGCTAGCTAGCGAAGCAGCTCGGCAGCGGTGTACCAGGCGATCATGCGCTCCTCGTCGGTGGGGATGACCCACAGCCGCAGCCGGCTGCCCTCGGCATCGATGCGAGTGGCATGAACGGCGTTGGCCTGTGGCTCGAGCCGCGCGCCCAGCCACTCGCAGCCCTGCGCTACGGCGGCGCGCACCGGGGCGGCACGTTCGCCGATGCCGGCGGTGAAGACGAGATGATCGAGCCCACCCAGCGCCGCCGCGAGGCTGCCGATCTCGCGCACGATGCGATAGATGAACAGCTCGACGGCCTCGGCCGCTTCCGACGCCTGGCTGGCCAACAGCTCGCGCATGTCGCCACTGATACCGGAGACGCCGAGCAGGCCCGATTCCTGATAGAGCATGCTCTGTACCGCCTCGGCGCTCATGCCCTCCTGCAGGATCAAATGCAGCACCAGGCCAGGATCGAGGCTGCCACTGCGGGTTCCCATCATCAGGCCCTCCAGCGCCGTGAAACCGGTGGTCGCAGCGATGCTCCTGCCATCACGCAGCGCACACAGGCTCGCGCCATTGCCCAGGTGGGCGATGATTGTCCGCCCGCTCGCCGTCGACTGGCGGCACCCTGACAATGCCTCGGCCAGGGCACGACTGACGTAGTCGAAGGAGAGTCCATGGAAGCCGTAGCGGATCATGCCTTGCTGGCGATAACGACGCGGCAACGGGAAGGCCTGGGCCACATCCGGCTGACCGACATGAAAGGCGGTATCGAAGCAGGCGACCTGCGGTAGCGAGGGACGCAGGCCGGCGAGCGCCCGAACCGGCGCCAGGCCATGGGGCTGGTGCAGAGGGGCCAACGTCACCAGCTGTTCCAGTTCGGAACGATTGACCTCATCGAGTCGCAGCGGCGCACGATACGTCGCGCCACCGTGCACGATGCGATGGCCCACGGCCTGCACGTCGCCCAGCGCCGGATTCGCTTCGACCCAGCCCAGCAGTCGCGCCAGCGCCCCCTCATGCGACAGGCCTGGCGGCACGTCACGCAGCGCCACGTCATGCGCTGTTCCCATGTCGCTGCCGAACCCCTCCCCGAGTTCCAGCCGTGCCTGACTGCCGAGCCCCGAAAACTGACCACGACAGCGCAGCCTCAGCCCCATCGGGGTCTCCGGACGCGCGGCCTCGAACAGGGCAAACTTGAGGCTGGAGGAGCCGCTGTTGATGGCCAGGATCTCTCCGCTCATGGACCGACCTTCTTGTGCTGCTCCGTCACCAGTAGCGCCAGGGCACAGGACGCCAGGCGGGTAATGGCATCGTCGGCACGGCTGGTGAGAACGATCGGCACCCGCGCGCCCACCACCAGCCCGGCCCCGGAGGCATCGGCGAGATAGGTGAGCTGCTTCATGAGCATGTTGGCCGACTCGAGATCGGGGGCGACCAGAATATCGGCTCGCCCCGCTACCGGCGAGACGATTCCCTTGGCCGCCGCTGCGGCCTCGGAGACGGCATTGTCGAAGGCCAGCGGCCCGTCGAGCACGCCTCCGGTGATCTGGCCACGCTCGGCCATCTTGCACAGCGCCGCAGCCTCCAGGGTCGAGGCGATCTTGGGATTGACCGTCTCCACCGCCGAAAGGATCGCCACCTTGGGCAACGCATTACCCACCGCATGGGCCAGGTCGATGGCGTTCTGAACGATGTCCTTCTTGTCGGCCAGCGTCGGATAGATGTTGATCGCCGCATCGGTGATGAACAGTGGGCGCGGGTAGGTCGGCACATCGAAGGCCATCACGTGGCTCAGGCAGCGCTCGGTGCGCAGGCCGGTGTCGCGTTTGACGACCTCGTGCAGCAGTTCGTTGGTGTGCAGCGCGCCTTTCATCAGCGCTTCCACCCGTCCCGCGCGGGTCATGGCCACGGCCTCGGCGGCGGCCGCATGGCTGTGGGGTACGTCGACGAGCTCGAATTCGGCGATATCGATACCGGCAGCTTCGGCGGCGGCCTGCACCTTGGCCCGCGGCCCCACCAGCACCGGGCGGATCAGGCCCTGACGCGCCGATTCATAGGCGCCCAGAATCGAGACTTCATCCACCGGGTGCACCACGGCCATGCTCACCGGCTCGGGGTGCTCAGCGGCACTGAGCATCTCATGCAGGCGTGCCCGCTCGGCCATTCTTACGCGCGGCAGCACGGCACGCGGCCGGCTCACTTTCTCGGTGGGTGCCTGCACTTCCGCCTCGCCTTCGATGACGGTCTCGCCGTTCTGGTTAGTGCAGTGACACGCGAACACGATTCGCTTGTGCTGAGCCTCCTTGCTCAGTACACGCACGCTTACCCGCAGCACGTCGCCGAGGCGCACCGGCTTGCGAAAGCGCAGGGTCTGGCCGAGGTAGATAGTGCCCGGACCAGGCAGTTCGGTGCCGAGCACGGTGGATATCAGCGCCCCGCCCCACATGCCGTGGGCCACCACTTCCTGGAAACGGGTGCTCTTGGCGAAGTCGTCGTCGAGGTGAGCCGGGTTGATGTCCCCCGACATGATCGCGAAGAGCTTGATGTCGTCGAGGGTCAGCCGCTTCTCGAGCGATGCCGTATCGCCTACCCGGATCTCGTCGAAGGTGCGATTCTCGATATGACCGTTCGCGGTCGACTGGCCCTGCTTGTCCATGCGCTACGCCTTGATCGAAGGTGAGAGGAATCGGCCGCGCCGATAGTGCAACGCAGCAAGTCTCAGCCGCTAGCATCGAATACGCTTCCGAGGATGGCAAGCGCCTTGCAGCCCCCAAGCGAAACGTCACAATGAAGGAGACGACCACTCATCGAGCCGAACCATCATGCATCGCTTCCTCAACGATCCGACGTTAGCCGTTCCGGTCTTTCCGGGTAGCCATATCGCCATGGATGGACACTACCTCTTTCTCTCTGGCTTGACCGTGACCGACATCCAGGGCGGCGACGCCGTCGTCGGTGACATCGCCGAGGAAACGCGCTGGGTGATGCGCCGCCTGTCCCGCATGCTGGAATATGCCGGCGCCTCACTGGCGCACGTGGTGCGGGTCGACATTCACCTGACCGACCTGGATACCATCCACACCATGGACGCCGCCTACGCGGAGTTTTTCACCTACCACAGCTACCCCGCGCGCACCTGTACCGAATCACCGCGGCTGAGCGGAGGCGCCAACGTCGAAATCACCCTGATGGCGCGTCAGCCGGACCCTACCTCCGCCGACTGACCCGCCAGCACCGAGACATGACGCCGCAGCGCCGATAGCCTGTCTCGACAAAAGTCGCGTGTTGCACCATACTGGCCGCGTTTGCGATTGGGAATGATACGCAACAGCAAGTTTTTTCGCTTTCCTTAGCGGGCTGTTCGAGATGCCAAATGCACCGTCTAATCGACGCTCCGACCTGTCCCACCTTCTCAACGAGTGAACATGAAAAGCCATTTTTCGAAGGTTCTCTGCGGCACGGCTCTGGCACTGGGCTGTACCACCGCACTGGCCGAACAGATCACCGTTACCGATATCGCCGGCCGCGAGGTCACCCTCGAGGTTCCCGTCGAGCGCATGATTCTCGGCGAAGGGCGGCAGATCTATCTGCTCGGCGCACTATAGCCGGAAGACCCCTTTGCCGGCGTAGTGGGATGGCGCGAGGATTTCTCCCAGGCCGACCCGGACAACTACGCACGCTACGCTGCCAAGTTTCCGGAACTCGAGGAGCTGCCCACCTTCGGCGGCTTCAAGAACGGCACCTTCGACGTGGAGCAGGCTGCCTCCCTCACCCCTGATGTCGTGCTGATGAACCTCGAGGCCAAGGAGGCCACCGAGGATGCCGCCTATGACGAGAAGCTGGCGGAACTTGGTATCGCCATCGTCTACGTGGATTTCCGTGAAGATTCCCTGCGGCATACCATTCCCTCCATGCGCATGCTTGGCCAGCTGTTGAGCGAGGAGGAAGACGCCGCGGCCTTCATCGAGTTCTCCGAGACCCAGATGGAACTGGTCACCCAGGTGATCGAGGCCGAGGTCGAGGCCGGTGAGCGTCGCGGCGCGTATCGAACCCTGCTCGAAGGGGCGGCCCCAGCTCATCGTCGAAGAGAGCATCTGAGCCGACGGCGGGTTCATCAAAGCGTCATGCCCGGCTCGATGGTATAGCCCATGTCGATGACCCGCTGGCCGGGCTCGCCGCCCTGGATGCGCCGTAGCAGCTCGCTGGCGGCGCGCTTGCCGATGGCCTGGCGCGGCGTGACCACGCTGGCCAGCCGCGGCGTCATCACCTGGCCTACGTCATGGCCGTGAAAACCGGCAATGGCCAACTGCTCAGGCACTTTGACCCCGCGCCTCAGGCAGGCGAAATAAGCGCCCACGGCGACATCGTCGTTGGTACAGAAGAGTCCATCGGTCTCTGGGTATTCATCGAGGATTTCGTTGAGCAGCGCCGCCCCTACCGAGTAGGAAGAACGCTGGCTGCGCTGCTTGGTCAACGGCAAGAGCCCATGCTCCTCCATGGCCTGTCGATAACCCTGCTCACGCTGCAGGGTGCGCGAGTCGAGGCGTACCGCGAGGTAGACGATCCGACGCCGGCCATGGCGGATCATTTCGGTCACCATGTCGTGGGCGGCACGCACGTTGTCGAAGCCGATCGACTGGTGCAGCGGCGGAGTCAGTGAATCCATGATCTCTACGGTGGGAATACCCGCCGTCTCGAGCATACGGCAGGTTCGCGCTGTGTGATGGCTGTCGGAGAGAATCACACCGTCGACATTGTACGACAGGAGTGAAGCCAGGCTGCGTTCCTCCAACTCCTGGCTGTAGCCGTAGTGAGAGAGCATCAGATGATAGCCCAGCGGCTCGGTCACCTCTTCGATGCCGACCAGCACATCGGCGAAGACCTGGTTGGTCAGCGACGGCACCAGCACGCCGATGGAGTGGCTGGTGGCACGTGAGAGCAGATCGGGCGCGCGATTGGGAATGTAGCCGACCTGCTCCGCGGCACGGAAAATACGCTCGCGCAAGCCCTCCGACACGGTCGTGGGATCGCGCAGGCAGCGGCTAACGGTCATCTTGGTCGCTCCGACCCGGTCGGCGATGTCCTGGAGTGTCGGTCGTTTCTTCTTCACGCTGCCCCATTGGCTACGGTTGGATCTGACAGGCCGCGCAGCGCTCGCTGTCGGCACGAGCGGCATGATACCGGAGTCGTCACGGTCATGCCGCTGTCGCTACCCAACGTTCAGGAATCGCGGTGACAGTGCGGCAGCGTCGTCAGGAAAGCCTCGACGATCGCCTCGGGCGTGTCACCGATGCGGCACGACACGGCTTCGCTCTCGCCTGGCGGTTCGAGATCGTGGAGTTGGCTGTCGAGCATCGCCTCGCCGCGAAAGAAGTGCTCCTCGCGCTCGGCCAGGCGGTGGCGCAACTGTTCGCGCTCTCCTTCGAGAAATAGAAAGACGAGTTCGGAATCGCCGCGGCGCAGGATGTCACGATAGCGCTGCTTGAGTGCCGAGCAGGCCAGCACCAGCGAGGCATCACGACGGCGATGGTCGCCGATCAGCCCCGCCAGGGTCTCCAGCCACTCGCGGCGGTCCTCGTCGTCGAGCGGAATGCCATTGGCCATCTTGTCGACGTTGGCCGGCGAGTGGTAATCGTCGCCATCGATGAAGGCAACGCCCAGGCGACTGGCGAGCAAAGCGCCGATATGCGACTTGCCCGACCCTGACACTCCCATCACCACGATGCGATAGGTGGCATCCTTCACGAGACCTCCCGGTTGACAGTTGCCGCACTCAGTTACCACGGACTGCGGCCATATCGGGCAGCCAGGTCACGATCCCCGGGAAGGCGATCAATACCACCAGTACCACCAGTAGCGCCACGTAGTAAGGCAGCATCGCCCTGACCAGTTGCTCCATGCTGACCCGACCGACGCCGCAGCCCACATATAGGCAGGTGCCTACCGGAGGCGTCAGCAGGCCGATACCGAGAATGAAGGCCATCAGCACGCCGAAGTAGACCGGATCGACCCCTACCGAGGTGACGATCGGTGTCAGCATCGGCGCCATGATCACCATTGCCGGAGTCAGGTCCATCACGAAGCCCACCAGCAGCAGCAGGCCGGCGACGATCAGCAGCAGCCAGAACGGCTCCTGGGTGATTGCCTGAACCTGGCGCACCAAGGTCTGCGGCACCATGTTGATGGTCAGGAACCAGGCAATTACGGTGGCGAAGGCCAGCAGCAGCAGGACCATGCCGGTCAGCCGCGCGGTGCGAATCAACATGCCCCACAGTTCGCGGGGATGGAACTCGCGATAGACCGTCAGCGAGATGAGCAGCGAATAGAGCAGTGCCGCCACGGCGGCTTCGGTGGCGGTGAAGACGCCGCCGAGAATGCCACCGATCACGATCACTGGCAGCACCAACGCCAGCCACGCCGCCTTGAAGGCCTGCCACAGGCGGGCCAATTCAAACTTACGAGTCTGCCCGGCATGCTCGATGCTGGCCATGATGAACGTCGTCACCATCAGCGCGAAGCCAATCAGAAGCCCCGGTACGATGCCGGCAATGAACAGGCGGCTAATCGAGGTTTCGGTCACGATGCCGAACAGGATCAGCGGGATGGACGGCGGAATGATGATGCCGATGACCGAGGAAACCGTATTGATCGCCGTGGCATGCGGGGCGGTATAGCCCTGCTGCTTCATCGACGGGATCATCATCGCACCCGTGGCGGCGGTGTCAGCCACGGCGGAACCGCTGATGCCGCCGAAGAACATCGAGCCGGTGATCGCCACTTGCCCGAGCCCGCCGCGTACGAAACCGACCAAGGCACCGGCCAGCTCCATCAGCCGGCGGGCGATGCCGCCGTTGCTCATCACCTCCCCCACCAGGATGAAGAACGGAATGGCCAGCAGCGGGAAGTTGTTGACCCCGCGGATCGACTGCTCGATCAGGATCGACAGCGGTATATCGGTGAGAATCGCCATGACTACGGCGGCAATGCCAAGGCCGAAGGCGATGGGTAGCCCCAACACGATGGAGGCAAACAGAATGATGAGAAATATCCACAGCATGGGTCAGTCTCCTGGCTGCCGCGCGGCGGCTCCGGGTTGGCGCATCAGGCGCAGGCACAGCCAGGCGCGCCAGAGGGCCACGGTGACGATGAACAGCGAACAAAACACCAGCGAGACGTTGATCAGGTTCCACGGTACGCCGAGGATGGCGGTCCGACCGGTGGAACGCGACATCACCAGATAGCCGCCCCAGACCATGATGCTCATCAGCGCAGCGATGATCAGGTGCTGGAGCAGGAACAGGGAATAGGCGGCACGGGGCTTGAGCCGACGCACGAGGAGATCCACGGCGATGTGCTCATAGCGGGCGAAGGCCGCCGCGGCACCGACGAAGATCAACCAGATGAACAGCATCCTGGCCAGTTCGTCGGCCCAGGGCAGCGAATGGTTGAACACCGATCGGCCGAGCACGTTAGCCGATACCGAGACGATCAGGGCCACCAGAATGGTTGCGATCAGATGCTCCATGGCCAGGGTCAGCCAGCGGAAGGCCACCGGGCCGCGGCGCTGTTCGGTATCGATCTCGAGCGGCTCGCGATTGGGGTCGTCAAGATACACGCCGGGATCGGCCGGAGGTTGGTTGGGCGTGGTCATGCAGCGCTCCGTGCAGGACAAGGGCTTTCCCCTTGCCCTGCAAAATCAGGCAGATGGGAGGATTACTGGTTGGATTCGACGATGCCCTGAATCTCGGCGATCAGGTCTTCGCCGATTTTCGGTGCCCATTCGTCATAGACCGGCTGCACGGCTTCCTGGAAGGCCGCGATCTGCTCATCGTCGAGCCGAGTGATCTGCATGCCCTTCTCTTCGAGCTGTTCGCGCGACCAGTCGTCATATTCGGTGGCCAGTTGAATCTCGTACTGGGCCGACTGACGTGCCGCCTCCTGCACCAGCTCCTGATACTCCGGCGCCAAGCGATCCCAGGTGCGCTCGGAGATCATCAGAATGAAAGGCGTGTAGACGTGGCGGGTTTCGGAGCCGTAATCCTGCACTTCGTGGAAGTTAGAGGTCAGGATGGTGCTCCACGGGTTCTCCTGGCCGTCCACGACGCCTTGCTCCATGGCCGAGAACAGCTCACCGAAGGCCATGGGGGTGGGGTTGGCACCGAGCGTTTCCCAGATCGACAGGTGCACCGGGTTCTCCATGGTGCGAATGGTCAGCCCGCCCACGTCCATACCCCCCACGTCTTCGGGGGTTTCGACCGGGCGTACGCTGTTGGAAAGCTGCCGATAGCCATTCTCGGAAAAGGCCAGCGCCTTGATCCCGCTACCTTCGAAGGCGTCGAGCATTTCCTGAGCGGTATCGCTCTGCATGACGGCCACGGCCGCATCGCGGTTGGGCAGCAAGAACGGCAGGTCGAATACTGCCAGCTCCTCGACATAGGTGGTCGCCGGGGAGGATGAGGGATAGGTCATGTCCAGCGAACCGGTCTGCAGCATTTCCATCATCTGCACGTCATCGCCCAGCTGGCTATTGGGGAAGATGTCGACGCTGATGCGGCCCTCGGTGCGCTGGTCGAGGATGTCGGCAAAATATTGCACGGAAAGGTATTGCGGCGAACTCTCGGCCAAGCCGATGCCCATGCGCAGGGTATGGCTGCCATGGTCGCCGACCACGTCGCCGTCGATCTCGGGCGGGTCGGAGAGGTCCGGGCTCTGGGCGTAGGCAATGCCTAGGGAAAGGGTAGCAGCACCGGCTAGCGTGAGGGTGTTGCGCCAGATGGTGGTCATGGCGGACTCCAGTCGGATTATCGTTGTGAGTTGACACTGCGTGGCGTCTTCCCGTCGGCATTACATGCCGTCGGGGGTCGAATGCCGGACATTGTTACCGGTAACATCCGATGTTTGAAGGCTAGACATACCCAGCGAGGCTGTCAATCTCGAGCGAGGCAACCTCCGTTATACGTTCGTCGCATAGCAATCACGCCATCGACCTCCGTTCCGTCACGATCCCCCCTCGAACGCCCCCGCCTCCCACACGGCGCGGCCCACTGCCGCCAGCATCCGCTCATTGCGCGCCACGTCGAGTTCACCCCGTACGCAGGCCACGATCACCATGCGACGCGCTTCCTCGCCTTGTCCCTGCGTGGCAATACCGCCATCGCAGGCGAGGCGATGCTGGGTACCTGTCTTGTGGGCCAGCCGAATGTCGCGCCCCAGCCCGGCCTTGAGCCGTCGATCGCCGCTGCTGGCGCGTGACATCACCGCGAGCAACTCGGCGGTGGCGTGCGGTCCCAGCGCCCTGCCCCGAGCCAGTGCCTCGAGCATGTCAGCGAAGGCGTCGAGCCGGCCACTGTTGAGATCGGTGGCGTAATAGCGCCGAAACGCTTCGTCGATACTCGATGTCAGCAGTTCCTGCGGCGCCAGACCGAGGCGCTGGCGTAACCATGCTACCCGAGCCGCATCGCCATGACGTTTGCGTACTTCGATGAAGTCCATGCCGCTCAACTGGAAAGCGCCCGGGTGCAGATTGGCGTAAGCATGACGTCGCACGTCGACCAGCGTGGTGATCGGCCCTAGTCCACCGGTGGGCGTGTGTCGTCGTACCCGAGCATTGACCGCATCCAGGCCCAGATGGCGCATCAGCATGTCGCTGGCGGTGTTGTCGCTGACGACCAGCATCGACTCCAGCAATTGACGCAGCGTCAAGGTGCTGCCCGGCACTGCCCAGTTGGTCGAACCGGCACCGTCCACATAGTCGCTACTCAGTAGGGTCAAGCGGTCTTCGAGTTCCATTTCGCCCGCCTCGACACGAGCCATCAGCTCGATCGCCACCGGCACCTTCACCAGTGAAGCCAGATACCAGCTCTCTCCGTCGCGCCAACCATACCGCGCGCCCGTTTCGAGGCTGCGCACGTGCACACCGAGTTCACCGTCGAAACCGGCCTCAAGCAGCGCCAGCCGCGCCCGCAGACGTTCTGCCCAGGGTGGTTTGACCCAGGCGTCGACCTGTTCCGCCCAACCGGGCTGCGCCGCAGCCAGCGTCGGCAGTGCCATGGTCAGCCACAACAGCGTTCGTGCGAGAACCTTGCACCAGCGCTCCGCTGTTCTCATCGACTCAACTCCCGAAATCGGCGTATCAGGGCAATCCATACGGCAGTCAGCAGGATCAGGCCCATGCCCAAGGCCAGCACCTGTGGGTAGCTGTAGACCTGCCAGGCGCCCAGCAGCAAGCGAAAGATCAGGAATATCACCACGATATGGAAGATGAAAGCGCGCAGGGCATCGCTGCCGATCACGCTAAGGGGCTTGAGCCACCTCGCCGCGCGGCTGCCTCCCAGCAGGCACAGGGCCATGATCACCAGCGCCCCGCCGGCACTGAACAGCATGAACAGCAACGCCGGCGGGTGCTTGCCGTCGTTCCAGGCCACGGCCTGCAGCGCCGCATACCATTCAGGCAGCGAAAGCACGGCGAAACCAGCCAGGAACAGCGCCCCGAAGCCGGCCAGCCACGCCACCAGCCGTCGACGGTTAGCCGGCTCGCCATACCAGCGCAGGATGGCCTCGCCGATCAGCAGGCCACTCATTACCAGCGGCAACCGCGCCAGTTGGCCCCATGTATAGTGATCGGCGTCTTCCACCAGCAGCGCCTTGAGGATCAGGTTGTCCCAGAAGTGAAAGTGGCGTTCGAGCATCACCGAGATCACGCCTATTGCCACAGGCGCCAATAGACGCGACCACAGCGGCATGCGACACCACAGCGGCAGCGCCCACGGCAGCCATAGCAGTGCCAAGGCGTAGAAGCCGAGGATCTCGACCCATATGGCGAAGCGCTGATAGAGCAGGGCATCGAGGATGTCTTGTGGCGTGAACATGGGCAGCATCTCGACGATGGTCAGCGCCTTGTACCAGAACAGCACTTCGAGCCCGCGCAGCATCAGCTTGCGTCGGCGATGAGGCCAGTCGGGCGTCTCTACCTTGGGCAGAAAGGCCACCGCCAGGGCGATGCCGAACACCATGATGAACAACGAGGAGGAAAACTTGGTGGTGAGATGGATCGGCACCATGCCCCAATCAGGCACAAGGCGGATGCCCAGCAGTCCACTTACCGTGTGACTGAGGATCATCAAGGCAATAGCGATACCGCGAGCCAGGTCGATGGCCGCTACCCGATGCGACAGGGATGGTAGCTGAGGCCGCTGGCCAAGCCCGATCATGGCGGTTCCCTCGCGACGTAATGTCCCGTGCCTGCCTAGCGCCACCCGACCGGCTCGCCGTTTCGCCGAAGTTCACGACGTGCACTGCTGGAAGCGCTGCAGAGCGCTCTGCTGAGAGAATAAGCGAAAACATTGCCGACGCGCACCGTCCGAGCTGCGCGCACCGGGGCACGCTATGCTGTTCATGAGAGGACACACCACCACTGCAAGGAGGCACACCATCAGCGTAAGTCGGCCGTCGTGCCGAGGGAGAGAGTGTCATGGCTATCCCGGCAACCCTACGGGAGTACTTGAGAGCCTGTGATATCGATTACGAGGAGGTCAAGCACGCCCGTGAAGTCAGCGCCAGCCGCGTTGCCCAGCAATCCCACATCACCGGCGAGCAACTCGTCAAGGCCGTCATGCTGCACGGCAGTTCAGGCTATCGCATCGCCGTACTGCCCAGCACCTGCGATGCCGATCTCGACAGCCTTTCCCAGCTGTTCGACGAACCGGTAGAACTGGCCACGGAGGAGGAGATCGTCAGCCGCTTTCGCGACTGCGACCCCGGCGCCACCACCCCGGTAGGCCAGGCCTACGGCCTGCAGGTCTACGTCGACGACATGCTGCGTCATCAGCCCGACATCTATTTCGATGCCGGCGATCATGAAACGCTGCTGCACATGAGCGGCAACGAGTTCGATAAACTGATGGGTAACAGTCCGCACGGCCAGTTCAGCCGCCACCACTGAGCGCACCAGGCGCCGCCTGGCGGCCTGTCCGCTCGCCTCCCTCCGGGCCTCGCCATCGGCGAGGCCCGTTCCACTGCCGCAGCCCGACTCAGCGCATGGCCAAGGCCTCGAGCATTGCCGCGAGCGATTCGGTCAGCCTGGCCAGGGTGGGATAATCGAGGCGGTCGTGCGTGTCCTCAGGACCGTGATAGTAAGGGTTACGGAAATTGGCCGTGTCGGTCAGCATGATGGCGGGATACCCTGCCTCCCAGAACGCCCAGTGATCGGACCGGCGTATGTCACCGAGCTGGGGCGGCGCCACCAGCCCCTCGGAGGGAACCTCGGCATGGTGGCGAAACGCGCCGATGGCCCGGTGGAGCAGGCTGCGCGACGCCAGATTGCTGACGAACGCAAGAAAGTCGCCGCTGCCGGGATAGAAGTGGCTCAGTGGGAACGGATAGGCCTGACTGCCAGGCGCGTCGGTGTAATAGCCGAGCATTTCCAGCGATATCATGCCCACGATATCCCTTTCCTCGGCCTTGGCCTGCCTGGCGTACTGCAGGCTACCCATGGACTTGCTGGCGAAGAATGGCACCTCTTCATTGACGAACGCCACCAGATGCAACGAACGGTCCAGTCCGGCGTCCTGCAACAGGTTGCCCAGCTCGATCAACACGGCCACGCCGGACGCGTTGTCGTCGGCCCCCGGGCTACCGCGCGTCGTATCGTAATGCGCACCGACTACGAGTACCTCGTCCGCCAGTTCTCCGCCGGGCAGAACCACCTCGATATTATGAAAAGTGCGATTGCCGGTCGGCACGGCCTGTCGCCGAGGCCGGTGTCCTACCCCCAGGAAGGCACGTTCTATGTAGTCGCCGGCAGCCTCAAGCGCTTCCGGTCGCCAGTAGTGGCGTTCGCCGATCTCCTCGGACAGCGCCCGCACGTGCGTGTGGAGCCGTTCGCTGAGGGCTTCGCCTCGTGCCCCCAACGGCGCGGGCTCACCGCGAAAGGAGCTGCCCGGCATGGAGAGCATCAGCCAGTATCCCCCGGTCAGCGCCGTCAGGGCGAGAAGGGTGAAAATTCCGAGCAGCGTGGCCAGGAAGAAGCGCCTGCGCTTGCTCGCCCGCCCTTCTCCGCGCTTCTGCCATCCCGGGATTCGTTTCGCCTGCATCCCCCCTCCTTCCCTGGAGCCTCACCTTTCTTTGGAAGATAGGCACGAGGAGGGGTACTGAACAGCAGAAATGCTGCGCAACCACCGCCTCTGCTTGGCCTGACCCCAGCGCAGCGGCCAAACTGGTCAAAAGACACAAGGAGGCGCACGATGTTCAAGTCCGTACTGGTCATCGGTCATTTCCGCGGCATTCGCCTGGAAGTTCACATCAGTTGGCTGATCATCTTTGCCCTGTTGCTGACGACCATGAGCGCGGGGTTTCAGAACCAGTATCCCGACTGGTCCCTTACCAGCGCCGTCGTCACTGCATTGGTGACCGCGCTGCTGTTCTTTGCCTCCATCCTTGCCCATGAGCTGGGACACAGCCTCGTGGCGATCCGTCGAGGCGTTCTCGTCACGGCAATCACCCTGTTCATCTTCGGCGGCGTCGCTCAGATGGCACGCGACCCCGACAAAGCCGACGACGAGTTCTGGATCGCCATCGCCGGGCCGGGCGTCAGTTTCGTCCTGGCGGGCATCTTCGGCCTGCTGGCCGCACTCACCAGCGGCTGGTATCAGCCCGTCCCCGTTGCCTTGGGCTGGTTGGCAACGATCAATCTGCTGGTGGCCGTCTTCAACCTGATCCCCGGCTTCCCTCTCGATGGTGGACGGGTCCTGCGGGCCTTGGTCTGGAAGCTGAGCAATAATGCAGACAAGGCAAACGAAGTAGCCTTTGCCAGCGGCAAGCTGGTCGCCTACGGCCTGTTCGGCCTGTCCGTATGGAACATGGTAGGGGGCAATCTCGTCGGCGGGCTGTGGATCATGCTGATCGCCTGGTTCCTGCTCAACATGACCCAGGCTCAGAGCCGCATGTACATGCTCAGAGAACGCCTGGCCGGCGTGCGGGCACGAGACCTTGCCGACCCCGACGTCCCCTTGGTGAATGGGCAACGTCCGGTTGATGCTTGGTTGTACCAGGACGTCCTTCCCTCGGGCCGCCGCGCCTTTCTGGTGGGTCGCGACATCGCTCATGTGGAGGGCCTGGTCTCGCTGACCGACACACGCCGGGTGGCGCAATCACAGTGGCCCGACACCCGGCTGGCGGAGATCATGACACCGACCGACAAGCTGTATCATGTCGCCCCGGGTGCCAGGGCCGACGAGATACTCCAGTTGCTCAACGAGCACGGTCTGAATCAGGTTCCGGTCATGGAAGACGGGCGTGTCACTGGCTGGATCGATCGCCAGCGTCTGCTGCGCAGCATCGAAATCCACTTGGAAGTGAAGCGCTGACAGTCATGGCGCAGCGGGAGTCGATTATTGAACCCTACGCCTCTTACCGGCGCCCTCAAGGGGCTCGGCCAGGCACACTCGGTTGCGCCCGTCGGCCTTCGCCCGATAGAGCGCCTCGTCGAGACGCTTATAGCACTGGGATTCCGGCTCGTCGAGGCCCAGCTCGGCGACGCCGAAGCTGCTGGTGATTCCGGGTACCGGGCTGAAATCCTCCTCCTCGACCGCCCGGCGCAGGCGCTCGGCCAGCGTCACGGCTCCGGCCAGCGGCGTCCCCGGCAGCAACAACATGAACTCCTCGCCACCCCAGCGTGCCAGCACGTCCACTTCACGCAGCAACGCACTGCAGGTATGCACCAGCTTGGCCAACACCATATCGCCCACGCTGTGGCCGAAGGTGTCGTTGACGCGCTTGAAGTGGTCGATATCGAACATGACCAGGCTCAGCACGCGACCGTTGCGCCGAGCTTCCTGCCGCTCGCGCACCAGCAGATCGATGAAGCGGTTGCGGTTGACCGCACCGGTCAGCGGGTCGTGGCCGGCGTGGTATTCGAGCTCGGCCTGGTAACGCTTGGCCTGGCTGATGTCGCGCATGATGGTCGCGATGCTCTCGATATCTCCGTTCTCGTCCCGACGGGTGACGATCAGCTGCGAGACCGGAATCTCGCCGTCGCGCCCAAGCACCGCCGTCTCCGCATACCAATGGCCGTGCTCCATGGCGTAGGGGATCCCCTTCTCCTGGATCAGCCGACGCGCCCATAGGGGGTGAACGGCCGTCAGTGCGTCCGACAAGGCTTCAGGCAGTATACCCAGCAACTCTCGCCCAGCCTTGTTGAGATAGACGACGCGATGATCGGCATCGGCAATCGACACGATATCCGGCGAGGCATCGAGCAGATGCGTGAGACGCTCCTGGTTGACCTGGGCCGCGTAGCGTTCCGTCACGTCTTCGACGATGCCGCTGTATTCGATGTCGCCACCCGTCGCGGTCTGTCGATAGGCAGTCACTTCAGCATGGATGAGACGCCCTTTCAGAGTACGCAATCGCAGTGGGCGGCGAAGCACGGCGCCGTCGCGTTCGAGGTCGGTCAGGAAGCGGTTGATCTCTTTGGGGCAGTAGTAGAACCCGCTCATCGGCGCGGAAAAGAGCGCCCGGTGGGAATCCGCCTCGAAGATGCGCAGCATGGCGGGATTGGCGGCAGAGAAGTGCCCCCGTGGATCCGCCGTATGACGGTAGACACCCACCGGCAGATTGTGGAACAGCTCATTGTAGGTCTCGAGCTGGGCGCAGTAACGCTTCTCGTCGGTGACGTCGACGATGATCGAATGCAGATATTCGCGTTCTCTCAGCAGCACCGGACCCGAATAGACGTGAACGTCACGAATCTCCCCGTTGGCCAGGCGATGGCGAAACTCAAAGAAGAGCTGCTGGCAGGATGTCGCCCTGGCCATGCCGGCATGAATCTCCTCGGGGGCCATGCAGTTGATATCGGTGATCTTGAGCTGCTTGAGGGTGTCGAGCGGATAGCCGTAGAAGGCCACGGCAGAGGCATTGGCGTCGACGATGCGACCGTCGCAGGGATCGATCAGCAGCTTGATCGCCGGGTTGGTGTTGAACAACTGCTGGTAGAAAGGTTCGTTGCCTGCTCGGGTGCCCTGAGCAAGCGGTGCCAGGGTCAATTGCCACGCAGCCTGGCCTTGCCATTGGGTACGCCGTAGCAGCGCCTCGAACGGCGGTTGGCCATCGATGCCCTGGCACACGACGCTGGCGGTCGTGGTTTCCTGCTGTGCCAGAGCGGCTTCGAGCGCCTGTCGGTCGGCATTACCCAAGAGGGCCTGCCACGACATGCTCGCGACCTCTCCGGCGAGGTCGAAGTAGTGCCGGGCAGCCTCGTTGGCGTAGCACAATGGCCAGTCCTGCTTGGCTCCAACCACTAGAACCGGCAGGGGCAAATCATATAGCAGGCGGCCTTGATCGTCGCCAAAAGGCGCCGTCGAGTTACCTTCGTTCACAGCCGGTTCCCTTGCGTATCGGCGCTTTACAACAGCTACCAAGGACCGCAACCTGTCCAGGGATCTGTCTCTGCGCCTTATAATAGTCGCTAAGTCTAGCGGTAGGTACGGCCTGAGACTAAATCAGCAGACAACCTACAACTTACAGATTTAGGCTTTCCTGGCGAGGATGAACAGATTCCTCGGCGTCAATTTCGCGTCGCAGAACGTGCCCACCTGTGCCCTGTAGCCGGCCTCTTCCATCAAGGTGAGTCGATCCAGCACCAGCCAGATTTCCAGCGGCCGACGGAACAAGTGACGCACCAGTTCCAGCCGTGCCACTTCGGCCTGGCGCTGCCAACCGATGCGTTCGAAAGGCACGAGATCGAACGCGCCAGGCAGCGCCAGCCCCTTTCGCGACGCCGCCCAGCGGCAGAAATCTTCGAAGCGCTCGGGAAGCTGGCCATATGCCAGGCTGGGTACCGGCAGGTAGCGGTCCTCGCCACGCAGTTCACGCTGCAGCTCGTCGAACCCCAACCGCCAGGCATTGGCTTGCTCACGACGACGACGCACGCCGCGTGGTGCGGTAACCGTTTCCTGCACCGCCAAGCTCAAGTCGTCGCGGTTCAGTCGCAGGCCGAAGTCGCCTGACAGCGCACGGCCTCGCGCCGACACGGGCCGATATACTGCCTCCTGCGTACGGTGGTAACAGCACGGCGCCAGCGTGACCGCGCTCCCCGCAGCCACTGCCAGCTCGAGCAGCCGCACGTGTAGGTCGCCGCAGGCATGCAGCGCGACGACATGGGTCTGGGAAGAGAGATGGCGCACCACATCCGGCGCCATGACATCCTGCTGCCGCATGCATACGGCGGCTCGCTGTTTCGCCGCCAGGCGGCGCCCCTCTGCGCATAGTGGTGCCTGCCACTCCAGCGCGGCGACCTCCGTGGCATGACAACGGGCCAGAGCGCGGGCCAGGTGCCCCTTACCGGCGCACCATTCCAGCAGGCTGTCCTTTGCAGAAACCTGCAAATGTCGAGCGAAGGCCTCGATCTGCAGCCACTTGCGGCCGCCCACGTGTTGCCCCCAGGCTGGGGGCAACGAGAAGTTCTCGGCCGCCAGCGGCGCCAGACGCACCAGATCGGCCAGCTCCTCGACCGGCAGCCAAGCACGCAGCAGCGAATCCTGCAAGGGGTCGGCCTGCAGGCGTGTCACCTCGTCATCGCTCAGTTGCCGCAGCATCTCAGCCAGCTCCCGGTAGGCCGACTGCCAGGGTGGCTGGCGATACATGAATGGCGCGGGTTGCCACAGCGGCTGCCACCCGGCCAACAGTTCCGTGAGGCGGGAAAAGCGGCGCTCAGTATTCGATTCTGGATGCTTCGGCATCGAACTTCACCGAGATGTCGATGCCTTCGTCTGCGATGGCGTCCTCCCCCAGTTCTTTCTGCAGGGCGAGGGTGCCCTCGACTCTGCCGGTCAGATGAACCTTGCTGCCCTGTAGGTCGAAAGCCTTCAGATTCAGTTGCACCGAGGCATTGTCGGACGTGAACACGGGCGGCATGGCGGTAGCTCCGATGGGATGCAGGACATCGAATGACGTCACTTCCCCTTCTACCAAGGTGATGCTGAGCGAGAGTGAATCCCGGACCTGCCAATCGTCGGGCTCGACAAAGCCGACCAGATCGATCGTCACCTGATCGCCTAGCTCAACGAAAGTAGCGTTGGAGTCGGTTCCCTGGCTGACGATGAACCATTCGCGCTCCTCCCCGTCGAGCAATCCGACCATGCTTCCGCTGATCTCGGGCTCATCCGGCGTGCTGGCCGCCACCGGGATGACCGCCAACAGGGCCCACGCCCCCAGCCACGCCCATGGCGCGCGCTTGCTTTTCATGATTCCCCCTTGCCGCCGCTGCGGCGCGTCTACAGCCGCTCGGCGCCATTCTCAAGCGCCCCCGCCTACCTGACAAGCCCAAGGCGCTCATGCCACTCTGCAAGGCTCTCCTGCGGGTAGCGATCGAAGCACTTGTCGTGCGGCTTGACATCCGGCTCGACCCAGTCGGCCTTGCTGTCCAGCAGCAGATGAACCCGCTCGGGTGGTATCGGCAATGGTGTGTCGATGGCCGAGGCGAAAGGGTGTACCAGCGTCGGCCAGCTCGGGTCGAAGACCCACAGGGCACTGCCGCAGCGGGAACAGAAATGACGCTCGCCCGAGCTCGGTTCGCCATCGATTAGCGCATGGTAGACAGAGATGTGCTCCTCCCCCGCGACTCGAAGCGTGTCGTAGCGGCCACCGAGGTTGATGGCATATCCGCCGCCTCCTGCGGTCTTGCGGCAGATCGAGCAGTAACAGCGCTGGTAGGGATACGGGTGCGGCGACTCGAGCTCGAAGGTGACCGCTCCGCAGTGACAGGACCCTTGCAAATGCATGGCTTGTCTCGCAGCTTCGGTGAATGTTCCTTCAGCGTAGCTGCTGGCTTGGCCCTGACGAGGCAGCCGGGCCGTTACGCCGAATCCGGCGACAGTGGTATGGTCTGGGCAGACTTCGCCGATGCGCACAGCGAATGCCTAACCCCTCAGGCACAAGGATACCGCAATGATCGACCTCTGGACCTGGACCACTCCCAACGGACGCAAGGTTTCCATTCTGCTCGAGGAGCTCGGCCTGCCCTACCGCACCCACGCCGTCGACATCACCCAGGGCGAGCAGCACGAGCCGGACTTCCTTGCGGTCAGCCCCAACAACAAGATACCCGCCATTCGTGATGACGATACCGGCATCGCCCTGATGGAGTCGGGTGCCATCCTCTTTTATCTGGCCGAAAAGGCCGAGCGATTCCTGCCCAAGGATCCGGAGAAGCGCTATCGCACCCTGGAGTGGCTAATGTGGCAGATGGGCGGCCTCGGCCCTTTTCTCGGCCAGGCGCACCACTTCCTTCACTTCAATCCCGGCAAGGCCCCCTACGCCGAGGAGCGCTTCCATGGCGAGGCGCAGCGTCTCTACCACGTCATGGAGGCACGCCTGGCCGATCACGCCTACCTGGCCGGCGACGAGTACACCATCGCCGATATCGCCTGCTGGCCCTGGGTATCGCGCTACGAGTGGCAGCGCATCGATCTCGCCGACTATCCCAACGTCAAGCGCTGGTACCTCGAGATTGCCAAGCGCCCGGCGGTTCAGCGCGGCTATCAGGTGCCGAAACAGGTCAACGAGATCCCGCTGCCATGAGTCGTCATGCCCCTTCCCACGGCGGCACGCCACCCAGCGTTCTGGTGACCGGTGGCTCCAGCGGCATCGGTCATGCCGCGGCACATGTCATGGCGCAGCGCGGCTGGCGGGTCTTCACCACGGCTCGCCGCGAGGAGGATATCGCACGGCTAGAGGGAGAGGGTCTCGAAGTTCTGTCCCTGGAGCTTTCCTCCAGCGAATCGATCGAGCGCTGCGTTGCGCAGTTGCTGGAGCGTACCGATGGACGACTCGACGCCCTGTTCAACAATGCCGCCTACGGACAGCCGGGCGCGGTGGAGGATCTTTCCCGGGAGGTGCTGCGCGCTCAGTTGGAAGCCAACCTGCTCGGCACGCACGAACTCACCACACGGATCATTCCTGTGATGCGCAAGCAAGGCAGCGGACGCATCGTGCAGAACAGCTCGGTGCTTGGCTTCGCCGCCCTGCCCTACCGTGGCGCCTACGTGTGCTCGAAGTTTGCCCTGGAGGGATTGACAGATGCCCTGCGCCAGGAGCTGCATGGCAGCGGCATCCATGTCAGCCTGATCGAGCCCGGCCCTATCGCCAGCCGCTTTCGCGAGAATGCCTATCGCGCCTTCAGGGTCAACATCGATACAGAGCACAGCGTTCACCGCGAGACCTATCGCGCCGTGGAAGCGCGGCTGGCGGGTCGCAAGGACTCCTCCGGCGGCGCTTTCACCCTGGGTCCCGATGCCGTGGTCGACAAGCTGATCCACGCGCTGGAAAGCCGGCGCCCCAAACCGCGCTATCATGTGACTCTGCCCACCCACCTGTTCGGCGTGCTCAAGCGACTGCTCTCCACGCGCGGCATGGATCGGGTGCTGCTGGCCTCGACACGCGACGAGCGCAGAACCTAGCCGATTTATCATTATTAGGAGAGATACACTTGGGTCGACTCATCTCGCTGATGTTCATCGCCGCCCTGGCCTATGGCGGCCTCTACTTCTATTACGGCCATGTCGTCGAACAGGCCCTCGAGGAGCAGCTCGAGGCACGCGGGCTAACCGCACTGGAGGTACAGCGCATCGAATACGAGCCGCTGGCGCCCCTCAGCACCGAGGCCACCATCCGCGCGGAAGTCGGCTACCGCGGTGCCGATGCCACGGTCACCATTCGCCTGCACGGCCACCCGCTGTTTTCGGACGAAATGCGCATGGAGCTCGACGGCCTGCAGAACCTGCGGCTTAGGTTCAACGTGGGAGAATGATCGAAAGGAGCGACGAGTTCGCGAGGCATGGCTCTCATGCTATGCTCGCCGCCCTGAACCCACCAACATGACGGGAGCACGACATGGCCAGGGCAACGGCACGGCACATTCTGGTAAACGACGAAGCGAAGTGCGAGGCCCTCAAGGCCGAGATCGAGGGTGGCCGCGACTTCGCCGAAGTGGCACGCGAGCACTCCACCTGCCCCTCGGGCCGCCAGGGCGGCGACTTGGGCAGCTTCGGACCCGGGCAGATGGTGCGCGAGTTCGACGAAGTGGTGTTCTCCGGCGAGCTGAACAAGGTTCACGGCCCGGTGAAGACTCAGTTCGGCTATCATCTGCTGGAAATCACCAGCCGCAGCTGATGCCAGCCCCGGTGCCCCCCGCCGGGGCCACGCCCAAAGCCGCCGTGCCTGCCACGGCGGCTTTGTCGTTTCTGCAATGTCGCCCCCTCCCTTGACCTTATGGAAACCTGGCCTGCTACCTTTAGTCGTTCATGCTGATAGCAAGGAGTCGTGTGTGACAGGGAAGCAACAGGAGCAGGAAGCTCATTTCCGTGACCGGGTACCCGACCCGCCTCAAGGCAGGCAGCGCATCAAGTGGTACGGCCCCGGCCTGCTGTGGATGCTCTCCGCCGTGGGTACTGGCTCGATCCTCTTCACCCCTCGCGTGGCCTCCGCCTACGAGTATCAGCTGCTGTGGATACTGCTAATGGTGGTGCTGTTCATGTGGGTCATGATCCGGGAGATGGCGCGCTACTCCATCGTCACCGGCCACTCCATGCTGGAGGGCATGCACACACTCAGCGGGCCGAGGAACTGGGCCGTATGGGTAATCTTCGTGCCGCAGTTGCTGGCGGCGGCGATCGGCATCGCCGGGCTTGCCGCCGTCGTCGGCAGTGCCCTAGGCGAAACCATGCCCGGCAACAACACGCTCTATGCCATGGCCATGGTGGTGGCTTCCACCCTGTTCACCGCCACCGGGCGCTACTCGATGATCGAGACTTTCAGTCGCGTGATGGCTCTGGCGCTGATGGTGATGGCCATTATCACGGCGGTCATCGTCTTTCCCGGCCTGGCGCCGCTCGCCGAGGGTCTCACCTTCAACTGGCCCGAGAGCCCTGATCTTTATGTGATCCTGCCTTGGGTGGGCACCATTCTTGCCGGTTCCATGGGCATCGTCTGGTTCGGCTACTGGACCGCCACCCGTGGCTTCGGCGGTGGCCTGCAGAGCCGAGAACCCGATGACGAGCAGCCCGACGACTCGCGCAGGGAGATGAACAGGACCGGCCCGAAGCCGCAGGAAACCCGTGTCGCCCATGCCCGGGGCTGGATTCGCGCCATGAGCGTGACCGCGGCACTCGGCGTGGTCGGCGGGCTGGTGGTGATCTTCTCTTTCCTTGTGCTCGGCGCTGAACTGCTGGCCCCGGAAGGCATCATGCCCGAGGGTCCGGAGGTCGCGGTGGACCTGACCCGTATCTTCTCGGAGGTGTGGGGAGAGGTCGGTCGCTATGTGTTGCTGGCGGCGATCGTCATCGCGCTGGGCGGCAGCATCCTGGCCAACCAGGACGGCTGGGGCCGCAGCTTCGCCGACATGACCCTTATCGTGACCCGGGCCCGTCGCGAGGCCGCTGAACCGGGTCCGCTGCTGAAGGGTCTGACTAGCCTCGATCGGTGGCTGCCGTGGGACATGTTAGAGCGTCGCTGGCTCAAGCGGCTCTATATCGTCGTCGTGACCGGCATCGTGCCACTGCTCATCCTGCTGGCTTTCAGCGATCCAGTGCAGGTCATGTCCGTTTCGGGCATCATTGCGGCAGCCCATACGCCCTTCATTGCCCTGGCCGCGCTCTACGTCAACCGCACGCGCCTGCCGACGGCGCTCAGACCGGGCTTGACGGCAACCGTCACGATGACCCTGGCCGGGCTCTTCTACCTCGGCTTTGCCGTGCTTTATCTCCTCAACATGGCGGGCCTGTTGAATGGCTGATGTACAAGGACGAAGCGCCTTTGCCTGTTCCGTCAAGCACTGCGCCTGGCGTTGCCACGCGCTAGGATAGGGCATGTCGATTCGCTCTTTCGAAAACAGGAACACCGCATGACTCTTTCAGCCAATCTCGCGCCGATCGCCATGGCCGAGCATGGGACTGCCGGTGGCGACATCGGCGCCGGTACGCCGATGATTCAGGTCGAGAGGCTCTCCAAGGCCTATGGCGACGGTTTCCAGGCGCTGAAGGAGGTCGACCTGACCATTCGCCGCGGCGAGATCTTTGCCTTGCTCGGCCCCAACGGCGCCGGCAAGACCACGCTGATCAGCGTGATCTGTGGGCTGGTCAACGCTACCAGCGGAAGCGTCAAGGTGGATGGTTTCGACAATGTGACCCAGTATCGCGAGGCACGCGAGCGAATCGGCCTGGTGCCACAGGAGCTGACCAACGAGGCTTTCACCACGGTGTGGGATACGGTCAGCTTCAGTCGCGGGCTATTCGGCAAGCCCAAGGACCCGGCACACATCGAAAACGTGCTGAGGGCCCTGACCTTGTGGGACAAGCGCGACAATCGCCTGCTGGAGCTCTCGGGCGGAATGAAACGCCGGGTTCTGATTGCCAAGGCGCTGTCGCACAAGCCCCAGGTGCTGTTCCTCGACGAACCTACCGCCGGTGTCGACGTGGAGCTGCGCCGCGAGATGTGGGAGGTGGTACGCGGCCTGCGCGACCAGGGCGTTACCATCATCCTCACCACCCACTACATCGAGGAAGCCGAGGAGATGGCCGATCGCATCGGTGTGATTCGCCGCGGTGAACTGGTGTTGGTCGAGGAGAAGTCCACGCTGATGCGCCAGTTGGGCCGCAAGGAGCTGACGCTGCACCTCGCCACTCCACTGGATGCCGTGCCTGCCGCCCTCGCCGGCCACGATCTGGTACTGACCGAAGAGGGCCATGCGCTGGTCTACACCTACGACGTCACCCACCTGGACGAAGGCACCGGCATCGCCGGTCTGCTGGCCGATCTGGAGGCGACCGGCATTCGTGTCAAGGATCTGCATACCCGCCAGAGCTCGCTGGAGGAAATCTTCGTCAACCTGGTCAGGGAGAGAACATGAACCTGCAGTCGGTCAAGACCATCTATCTGGCCGAGATGGCCCGCAGCCTGCGCACCGTTCTGCAGAGCATCGTCTCGCCAGTGGTGTCCACCTCGCTCTACTTCGTGGTGTTCGGCGCTGCCATCGGCTCGCGTATCAGCGAGGTGGACGGTGTGAGCTACGGCGCCTTCATCGTGCCCGGACTGATCATGCTAATGCTGTTGACCCAGAGCGTTTCGACCGCCTCGTTCGGCATTTTCTTCCCACGCTTTTCGGGCACCATCTACGAGATCCTCTCGGCACCGATCTCGTACTTCGAGGTCGTGCTCGGCTATGTCGGCGCGGCGGCCACCAAGTCGGTGATCCTCGGCTTGATCGTGCTCGGCACGGCCCGCCTGTTCGTGTCCTTCTCGATCGAATACCCGCTGGTAATGCTGCTATTCTTGATTCTCACTGCGCTGACCTTCAGCCTGCTCGGTTTCATCATCGGCATCTGGGCCGACGGCTTCGAGAAACTGCAACTGGTGCCTCTGCTGATCGTCACGCCACTGACCTTCCTTGGCGGCACCTTCTACTCCATCGATATGCTCCCGGACTTCTGGCAGGCCGTGACCCTGCTCAACCCGGTGGTCTATTTGGTCAGCGGGTTCCGCTGGAGCTTCTACGGCTCTGGAGATGTCAGCATCTGGGCCAGCCTGGCCATCATCACGCTGTTCCTCGGCGTCGCACTGGCGGTGATCAGTTGGATCTTTCGCACCGGCTATCGCCTCAAGCCATAGGTTGGCCGTTTGGGCATAGTTACGCCTGGCGCGTCTGGCGGTTCTTGACCATCCTTTAAAAGCATTACCCTCCGTTACCGGGCGTGAGGGGAAAGCTGTTGCAAGACCAGTCAGTTCAGGAAAAAAATCAATAAAAGCCGTTGTTTGGCGTCAGACGACCTTGATGCCATCTCTCAAGGGAACAATGCATGACTGCTGGAAAGCACGAGGCTGAGGAGGGGGCTTCGCTTGACTGGCGCGACGAATTTCAGGACGCCGCGCTGGAGGCCCTGTATCGCCGTACCATGCAGCTGCAAGACGCGCAGCAGTTACGTCATGCGCTCCATCTCGTTGCCGGAGTTTTCCTGCTCTTTGGCGTGGCAGACTATCTCCTGCTCGGCACGAGTATCCATCTGCTGGCCCTGCTCCTCATCCGCCTCCTCGTGGCACTCAGTTGCCTGGCGCTGGCACGCCTGATCGGTCGCCATTCGGCGCACGCCCATCGCCCGATATCGCTCAACCTGGTCTATTTCATCGCTCTCACCGGCTTGCTGACCTCCATCCTGTTGCACCCCGGCAGCATTGGCCTGCATATCTCGAGCGTCGTGGTGGCATGCCTGGCCATCTACCTGCTGGTACCCAACCGCTTGCCGTGGATCTTGGCCTGGAGCGGCTACCTGGCGAGCGGGTTCATTGTGATCGCGGCTCTATGGAAACCCCTTTCCCCCGGCATGCTGGCCAGCACCGCCTTGATACTCGCCTTTGCCAACCTGATGGGCTGGCTGACTTACGCTCGCCTCAACCGGTTGCAGCGCAAGCAGTTCGCCCTGCTGGTGGCGGAGCGCGAAGTCAATCGCAAGCTGCAGAAGGAGATCGAAGAGCGCCAGTTGTTGGAGGCTCGTCTCCGCCACATGGCCAGCACCGATCCGCTCACGGGTCTCGCCAACCGCAGGCATTTCTTCGACCTGGCCGAACGCGAGTTCAGCCGTGCCCAGCGCGACGGTATGCCGCTGACTATCTGCATGGTCGATATCGACTTGTTCAAGACGCTCAACGACCATCACGGCCATGCCGTCGGCGACCTCGTCCTGACCACTGTCGCCTCCTGCTGCGCCTCGGTGCTGCGAGAAACGGATATCATCGGCCGCTACGGCGGCGAAGAGTTCGTCATCGCCCTGCCCCAGGCCGATCTCGAAACCGCCACCTTCATCGCCGAACGCCTGCGCCGCAAGGTGACATCGCTGCACTTACCCATGTTCGAGGAGGGCCAGCATCTCTCCGTGACGGTGGGCATCAGCCAGATCAGGCTCGACGAGGGGAAGCTCGAACAGGCGCTGCAGCGCGCGGACAATGCGCTCTATGTCGGCAAGGCCCGCGGGCGCAACTGCGTGGTTGTGGCAGGCGATACCCCCTCCACGATAGCCGCCGGCGCCTGACGAGCAGCAGCCGAGCACGCATCGTGCCGCCCATGGGTTGATCTCATCCATGGGCCGGGTATGATGCGCCTCTCCATGCCGGCGCAGCGCTGCCGGATATCCATGCTGTCTCCCTTCGCTTCGCAGGAATACCGGCCATGCCGATACAGCACTGCATCGTCCACGCCATCGACAAGACCGGAAGCGACCAGCCCGCCAGCCTGAAGCCGGCAAACGCGGAGCTGGCTCCCTCTGCGCTGCTGGAGGAGCTGCTGGCGAGCTTCCACGACGCCTACCATGCCAAGACCAAGGCTTGGGGACACTTCATTGCAGAGAGCGACGACCCGCACGAAACGGTGGCAGAATTCGCCAGCGACCTGGCCGGCCACCTCGACGGAAATAGCGATTTCGTGGCCTTCACCCGTGCTGCGGCCGAGCGCCTGCTGCCGGTGATCGATGCCCACCTCTCGGTCTCTGGCCACCTGCTGTGCGTCGATTACCGCCAGGGCGAGACGCATTACTTCGCCGCGGCGCTACTCCATCAGCGCGAAGGAGTCGGAGTCACCGACTCGCTGGATATCGTACCCGCCAGGCAGCTCAACCTGGCGCGCATGAGCCTGGGCCTGCGTATCAATCTGACCCAGTGGCGCGACGGTGCAGCCTCTCGTCACTATCTCTCATGGATTCATGACCGCGGCGGCAAGAAGCTCTCCGAGGATCTGGCCGGCGTGCTCGGCGCCACTGAGGGCATCGACGCTACCGGCGAGACTCGCACGCTGCTCAAGGCCTTCAGCGACTACGTGGAGCAGCAGGACATGCCCGAGGAGCAGAGCCGGGAGCAGACCGAGACGCTGATCGACTATGCCAACGAGCAGGCCGGGCGCGGCGAACCGATTACCCTGGAAGCGCTCTCCGAGCTGCTCGACGAGCAGCAGCCCAAGGCCTTCTACGACCATATCCGCAACGCCGACTACGGCCTCTCCCCCGAGATCCCTCCCGACAAGCGTACCCTGCGGCAATTTCGCCGCTTCACCGGGCGCGCCGGCGGCATGTCGATCAGCTTCGACTCCCACCTGCTCGGCTCCAGCATCGAGTACGACGAGAGCCAGGACCGCCTGATCATCAAGCAAGTGCCCAAGCAGTTGAAGGAACAATTGAAGAAACGCCAGAGCTGACCCGGCCCTGGCACGCACCCGCCGGCGTGGACGCTACGCGATGTCGTGAGCCGCTTCCGCCGCCGCCAGCCATTCGCGCAGAACCTGTTGCCCGCGGATCCTGAGCCCAGGACCGTAACGTGCAGCCTGCTCACGCAGCGCTACCGGATCGATTCCCGCGGCGTCCAGTTCGGCGGCATGTCCGATCAGCCAAGGCTCGATCCTGGCCGGGTCCACCTCGAGATGAAACTGCAGGCCCAGCACTTGCTCGCCGACGGCAAAGGCCTGGTGGGAGCAGGCATGGCTGTAGGCCAGGCGTGTGGCACCGGGCGGTGTCTCGAACATGTCGCCATGCCAGTGCAGCACGACGTCCGGGTTGCCGAGATGGCGCAGCGCTCCCACTTGGCCTTCGCGGGTCAACGAGACATCGGCGAAGCCGATCTCCTTCTCCGGCATGGGAAATACCCGCCCCCCCATGGCCCGAGCGATCAGTTGGGCCCCTAGGCAGATGCCGAGCAGTGGACGGCCCGCCTCGAGGCGATGGCGGATGGCGTCCAGCTCCGCTGACAGGAAAGGATAGAGCGCATCATCGTTGGCCCCGATGGGGGCGCCGAGCACCACCATCAGCTCCGGGCTATCGACATCCAGCGCCTCGAGGGCATCGGGGCCGAGCAGCCCAGGATCGAGATAGCGAACACGATAACCGCATTCCTCGAGAATCGGCTCGAAGATACCCAGATCCTCGAAGGCCACGTGGCGAATGGCAACGACACTCTTCATGAACGAGAAGCTCCCTTTCCTTTCTGAACGGTTTGGCGTTTGCGCCAACACCTTAGCAGCATAGCCAATGCAGCCTGCGCCAAGGAACCGCCCGAGTTTGCCGTTCGGGCGCAAACCCGACTAGCTTGAGTGTGCAGCAGCGAGAAGGCACTTCAACGCAGTAGCGAGGAGGGAACCCTGGCCATGCAGGACACGGAAGTGGCAACCCAGGAGAAACCGCTGGTGGTGATCACAGGTGCTTCGGGTGGCGTGGGAACCGCGCTGACCCAGAGCCTCAAGGATGACTATCTCATCATCGGCCTGGACAGAAGCAGCGGAGAAGAGACCCATGAGAGCTACGAATTCGACCTGACCGACGTCGAATCCATCCGCGAAGCGCTGGACAAGATCCGCGAAAGGCATGGGCACGACATTGCCGCGGTGGTGCATCTGGCCGCCTACTTCGACTTCACCGGCGAGGAGTCGCCGCTCTACGAAAAGGTCAACGAGCAAGGCACCAGGAACCTGCTGGATGCGCTCAGCGACATGAACGTCGGGCGTTTCGTCTATTCAAGCACCATGCTGGTCCACGAACCGCAGGTGCCGGGTCACCGGGTCAGCGAAGAGACCCCGATCGGACCTACCTGGCCCTACCCGCAGTCCAAGGCGCGCACCGAAGAAGTGATTCGCAAGCATGCCAGCATGCCCTATACCCTGCTGCGACTCGCCGGCATGTACGACGAGAAGACCAGCGTGCCCACCCTGTCGCACCAGATCGCGCGTATCTACGAGCATACCTTCAAGAGCCACTTTTATTCGGGCAACACCAACGCCGGCCAGGCCTGCGTACACAAGGAGGACATGATCGATGCCTTCCGCCGCACCATCGACCGCCGCCGCGAGCTGCCCGAGCATAACGAGATCCTCATTGGCGAGGAACACGCCGTCAGCTACGAGGCGCTGCAAAACCGGCTCGGTGAGCTGATCCACGGCAAGAAGAAGTGGAAGACCGTGGTGATGCCCAAGCCGCTGGCCAAGACCGGTGCGCTGCTGGAAGAAAAGAGCGAACCGCTGGTGCCGGACGATTTCGACAAGGGCGAGAAGCCCTTCATCCGCCCGTTCATGATCGACATGGCCGACGACCACTACGAGCTGGACATTCGCCGCGCGCGGGAGCAACTGGGTTGGGAGCCACGCCATGGGGTCTTCGACACGCTCGAGGCCATGGTCGACAACCTGCTCGCCGACCCACACGGCTGGTACCAGGCCAACGGCATCACCCCGCCCGACTGGGTCGAGGAAGCCGAGGAGAAGGGCGCCAACCCCGAGCGGGTATTAGAGGACTACCAGGCCCATGCCCAGCGTGAGCATTATCGCTTCCTGTGGGCGCACTTCTTCAATGTCGCCCTGGGCGCCTGGCTGGTGGCCTCCCCCGCCACGCTCGGCTACAGCGGCGGCATGGCCGTGAGCGACATGGCCTCGGGGCTACTGCTGGCGCTGTTCGGTGCGCTCTCGCTGTCGTTGAAGATGAGCTGGGCGCGCTGGGCGGCGGCGGTAGTCGGCCTGTGGGTGCTGTTCGCCCCGCTGGTGTTCTGGAGCGAAAGCGCCGCGGCTTACCTCAACGGCACGCTGGTCGGCACCCTCGCCATCGGCTTCGCCGCTCTGGTGCGACCGGCGCCGGGGTTATCGCCCGCCGCAGCGATGACCGGCCCCACCACGCCGCCCGGCTGGAACAACAACCCCTCGAGCTGGTTCCAGCGCATGCCGATCATCGTACTCGCATGCGTCGGCTTCTTCGTATCGCGCTACCTCGCCGCCTACCAGCTCGGTCATATCGATGTGGTATGGGATCCGTTCTTCGCCGGCACCCGCGGCGGGCTCAACGGCACCGAGGACATCATCACCTCCAAGGCCTCCGAGGCGTGGCCGGTACCCGACGCCGGCCTGGGTGGCATCGTCTACATGCTGGAGATCCTGCTCGGCTTCGTTGGCGCGACCAACCGCTGGCGCACCATGCCTTGGATCGTCGCCTCGTTCGGCGTGCTGATCGTGCCGCTCGGCGTGGTCTCGGTGACCTTCATCATCATCCAGCCAATCCTGATCGGCACCTGGTGTTCCCTGTGTCTGCTACAGGCCGGCGCGATGCTGCTGCAGATCGCCTACGCCTTCAACGAGTTCGTCGCCACCGGGGAATTTCTCAAGCGGCGTCACAAGGCCGGTGCACCGCTGCTAAAGATCTTCTTCACCGGTGACACCGACGAGGGACCCAACGAGTCGACCGCGGAAAACTTCCAGCGCAAACCCAGCCGCATCATCGGCGATGCGCTCGCCACTGGCGTAAACCTGCCGTGGAATCTGGCGCTGTGCCTCCTGATTGGCGCCTGGCTGATGTTCACGCGGGTGACCTTCGGTGCCGAAGGCACCCTGGCCAACTGGGATCACCTGATCGGTTCGCTGATCGTCACCGTGAGCGTGGTCGCCATGGCCGAATCGGCACGCCCCGTGCGCTGGCTGCTGATACCGCTCGCAGCCATGCTGCTCTTCATCCCCTTCCTGCACGACGCCGATATGGCAACAACCGTCAACAGCCTGGTCTGCGGGGCTGCCGTGATTTCCCTCAGCCCGCGCCGCGGGCCGATATGCGGCCAATACGGCAGCTGGAGCCGGCTGCTGGGCTGAGGGCGGAGCTGGCCGACAGGGAGCGCTCCCGGGGCGCTTCCTGTCGCTTTCATGCACACACCCGGCCACACTGGTATCGTGTCGGCATGCCTGCCACGAGCGACAACCCCACCATGACCTCACGCCCCGACCCTCGGGTACTGCTGCGCCTGATCGCGTTGCTGGCGCCCTATCGTGCCCGGCTGGCCATCGCCGCCCTGGCGCTGCTGCTGGCCTCCGCCAGCGTACTGTTGCTGGGCCAGGGGCTGCGCCTGGTAATCGACCAGGGCTTCCTCGCCGAGGACAGCAACCGCCTCAACCAGATGCTGGCCGCCATGCTCGCGATGGTAAGCGTGCTGGCCGGCGCTTCCGCCCTGCGCTATTACCAGGTGAGCTGGATCGGCGAGCGGCTGGCCGCCGACTTGCGCCGCCAGGTGTATGACCATCTGCTTGACCTAGAGCCGGCCTTCTTCGAGAGCGCAGCCCACCGTGATCGCGGCCCCGCCGAGATCGCCTCGCGCTTGACCGCCGACACCAGCGTACTGCAGACCCTGTTCGGCTCGTCGATCTCGCTGGCGCTGCGCAACCTGGTGATGCTGCTGGGCGCGGTGGCGCTGATGCTGGTAACGCAGCCTTGGCTCTCGGCGCTGGTGCTGGTCGGCATCCCCGTCACGGTGCTGCCGATCCTGTGGTTTGGCCGCCGCGTGCGGCACCTCTCCCGTCACAGCCAGGACCGAGTGGCCGAACTCGGCCGCTACGCCAGCGAGACCCTCGACGGAATCCGCACTGTGCAGGCATTTACCCATGAAGCCATCGACCGTCACGACTACGGCGAACGCGTCGAACAGGCCTTCGCCACCGCCGTGGTGCGCACTCGCCAGCGCGCCTGGCTGACCGGAGCAGCCATGCTGGCAGTATTCGCCGCGGTGGGCCTAATGCTGTGGCAAGGCGGCCAGGCAGTGCTGGCCGGCGAGATGAGCGCGGGCGAGCTTTCCGCCTTCGTCTTTTATGCCGTGCTGGCCGCCGGGGCGGTGGCCACCCTGGCCGAGGTCGCCGGCGACGTGCAGCGGGCCGCCGGCGCCGCCGAACGCTTGCTCGAACTGCTCGACGCCGAGCCGGGCATTCGTCCACCGGCGCAGCCGACGTCCCTTCCCCAGCCACTGCGCGGCGAGATCCGCCTGGAAAACGTGAGCTTTGCGTACCCGGGTCGCACGCTACCGGCGCTCGACTCCCTCGAACTATGGATTCGACCCGGTGAGCGCATTGCCCTGGTGGGGCCCTCCGGGGCCGGCAAGAGCACACTGCTGGGGTTGCTGCTGCGCTTCCACGACCCCGATCGGGGCCGCGTAACTCTCGATGGGATCGACCTGCGTGCACTGGATCCCCGCGAACTGCGTGCCGCCATGGGCCTGGTCGCCCAGGAGCCGGTACTGTTCACCGGCTCGGTGGCCGACAACCTGCGTTACGGCAAGCCCGACGCCAGCCTCGACGAGCTTCGCGCCGCTGCACGCGATGCCAACGCCCTGGGTTTCATCGAGGCCCTGCCCGACGGCTTCGACACCCAGCTCGGGCCGGGCGGCGTGCAGCTCTCCGGCGGCCAGCGCCAGCGCCTGGCAATAGCTCGCGCGCTGCTAAAGGATCCCCGCGTGCTGCTGCTCGACGAAGCGACCAGCGCGCTGGATGCCGAGAGCGAACGCCTGGTCCAGCAGGCCCTGGACAGGTTGATGGCCGGACGCACCAGCCTGGTAATCGCCCACCGGCTGGCCACGGTGACCGCTGCTGATCGCCTGCTGGTGTTCGACGAAGGCCAGCTCGTCGCCGCCGGCCGCCACGCCGAACTGCTCGACCAGAGCCCGCTCTACCGTCACCTGGCGGAGCTGCAGTTTGGCCGCCACCGGGTCGAAGCATGAGCAAGAAGGCGATTGGTCCTGTTCAGATGGTGTTTCGCAAGCCCAGCTCGTAGGGGTGGGGATCGAGGTAGGTCTGTTGGCGGATGTACGCCGAACCGTGGCGCTTCACATAGTGGTTGAGCAGGCGCACCGGTACGGCGAGATGCACATGGCCCAGGCGGTACTCCTCCACCGCCTGCAGCAGGTCCTGCTTGACCTCGCTGTCCACCGCCTGCTTCAGGTAACCGAGCACGTGCATCAGCGCGTTGGTGTGGGTCTTTCGCGTGGCCGGGCGCGACAGCGCCGCCATGAAGCGTTGCAGATACGAGCGCTTGACTTCTTGCAACGGCAATGCATGCGCCTCGCTGCCCAGATAGCGGCCCAGCTCGCGGTAGGCTTCCACGTGATGCGCCATCAGCAGGTACTTCTGGCGGCTGTGGAACTGGATCAGGGCGTGGAACTCGCTCGCCTCTTCAACGTGGCGCTTCCAGTCGTCGAAGGCGAATACCCGGGTGATGAAGTTCTCGCGCAGCACGGCGTCGTTCATGCGCGCCTCCTCCTCCAGCGGCAGCTCGGGGAAGCAATCACGCATCACCTGCACAAAGAGTCCCGAGTCGGCATGGCTGGGCATGCCGTTCTCATGATAGACCTTGACCCGCTCCAGCCCGCAGCTAGGCGAACCCTTCATCAGAATGAAGCCACGCAAATGTCGGTGACGGGCTATGAACGCCTCGCCGACCTCTCTCAGGCGCTCGGTGACATCGAGCTCCGGGTCGACAGTGCCCTTCACCCGCGGCGGTTCACCGGGCGAGCCGACCAGGCGAATCGGCTCCCGAGGAACGCCCAGACCAGCCTCGAGTTCGGGGCAGAACGGCTCGAAGGAGAAGCACTCCTGCAGCACCTCCAGGCAGTAGCGGGAACGCTTGTGTCCGCCGTTGTAGCGCACCTGCTCGCCCATCAGGCAGGCACTGATGCCTACCGGAATGGCTGTCGTAGACGTTGTCGCTTCCGCCAAGGCAAACCTCTCATTTCAGGCCACACCGGTTTATCGTCGCCGTTCCGACGCTTTCCGGCAAGGGGAATGCCGGCTAGAAGGCCTCCTGCTCTGCTGTTACGGCACTCGCCTGTAGTCGTGGCAGTCCCATCAGATTGGGTGTAGCAGGCGCCGGTGCCTGGACGTCGCTCCGATGCCGTGGCATCGACGCTTCGCCGCCGAGGGCAAAGGCATTGATCAGGCGCGTCAACATTTCCGCCTGGCTGCGCATGACGGCGGCGGTGTCGCTATTGTGGCCGACCATCGCGGCATTCTGCTGGGTCATAGTATCCATTTGGCTGACTGCCGAGTTGACCTCATGGATACCGACGCTCTGCTCACGCGAGCCGGCGCTGATCTCGGCGATGACATCATTCACTTCGGTAATGCTGGTGAAGATCTCCTGCATGGTGAGGCCGGCGTGGTGCACGATCTCCGTGCCCTGGCGCGTTCGCGTCATCGACTCGTCGATCAGCGTCTTGATCTCACGCGCGGCGTCGGCCGAACGCTGGGCCAGGGAGCGAACCTCCTGGGCCACCACGGCGAAGCCGCGGCCATGCTCGCCGGCCCTGGCAGCCTCGACGGAAGCGTTGAGCGCCAGGATGTTGGTCTGGAAGGCGATGCCGTCGATCAACGAGACGATCTCGCCGATCTTCACCGAGGAAGCATTGATCTGCTCCATCGTCTCCTCGACCCGCTGCATCGACGCCTTGCCCTGCTGTGCCACTTCGCCGCTGCGACGCACCAACTGATCGGCCTGCTGGGTGTGCTCGGCGTTGTTCTGCACCGTAGCCGTTATCTCCTCCATCGCCGAGGAGGTCTGTTGCAGACTGGCGGCTGCCTGGTCGGTACGCGAGGCCAGGTCGTCGCTGCTGCGTGCGATGCTCAGTGAGGCAGCATATACCCCATTGGCGCTTTCCCTCACCTCGCGCAGCGTTGCCTGAATACGTTCGAGAAAACCATTGAACTGCCGCGCCAGCTCCCCGATTTCGTCCTTGCTGGTGACGCTAAGACGTCGGGTCAGGTCACCGCGCCCCTCGGCCACGCCCTGAGCGATCTCGTGCATGTCGCTGGCGGTGCGGCGGATCTGGCGCACCGTGCGGCGCGTGATCCAGATGGCGAAGCACGTGATGATCAGGTTGATGGCCGAAGCGATGAGCCACAGCCTTACCAGAGTCTTCACCAGTTGCTCCCGGGCGGTGGCTTCGATACCCACCATGGCGGCGTCGACATCGTTGGCATACACGCCGGCACCGACCACCCAATTCCATTCGGGAAAAGCCATGACATGGGAGTATTTCGGCTCCACTTCGCCGCTGGCCGGGTTACGCCATTCATATTCGTAGGCACCTCCGCCACCGCGTGCGATGTCGATCATGTCTCGAATAAGCGGCTTGCCGCCGGGATCCACAGCACCCAACATGTTGCGCCCTTCCTGTTCAGGCACAGCCGGCTGGACCAGCATGGTGCCCTCGTAGTCGAAGACGAAAACATAGTTATCCTCCTCGAAGCGCAGATCGCGCAGCAGCTCGATGGCCGTCTGCCTAGCCGCATCAGGGTCGCCGACATTACCAGCCACGCTTTCGATCAAGGTGCTGGCCATGGCGACGAGGTTTTCGATCCCGTGTCGTCGAGACTCGAGCAAAAACTCACGCTGCTGCGTCAGTTGCAAGCGGTTGGCCTCAATGCGCTCGAGTCCTTCGAGAACCAGCAGGCACGAGGAGGAAACTATCAGCGGTACCAGGACCAGAAGCAGGATCTTGTTCTGCAGGTTGAGCGTCAGCAGCCGCTTGAGGCTGGCAAACCCGTTCCCTTTGTTTGCGTACGTTTTCATGGCGAGGCCGTTTGCGAGTGGTGTCATTGATATTGTTCAGGAATCGTTATGCCTGCCATGAAGCCCCAAGCCTGCCCGCTGCACCAGTGGCGCCAAGACTAAATTCCTCAACTTGTTGATCTGCATCAACCTAACGACACCATCCCGCTTTCCAGCCCCAGCCATCCTTGTGAAGGAAAGCCAGCCATAGGCGCTGGCTTTCCAGTTGCTCGAGATCCTCGCGAAGCCTTTCAGGAGGCGTCGCGAGGGAGGCTGTGGCCGGCAACCAGGCCGTATCGATCTTGGGTGCTTGCCGCGCCGGCTGCAGGAAATCATGCTCAAGCACCGCGAGAAAGCCGTTCAGTGCATGCAGCGTACTCTCCAGCTGAAAGCGCACTGACGGCGACAACGACTCATGGCCATAGCAAACGATGGCGAGGGATTGGTAGAGCCGAAACAGCGCCACCGGCAAAGCCTGGTCCGGAGCCGCCTGGTGATAATAGTGAAGGATCGGATAGGCGAGGTGTTGCTGCCCCACGGTGATGATGCTCGCCTTGAGGCCGTCGGCCTGGCGGGCCAGCTCTTCGAAATTGCCGCTCTCCTCGAATCTGCTCACGATGCCTGCCGGCGTGGGGCCAAGCGTATGAATGGAAAGCGCCAGCTGACGCTTCTGCACCAGCGCCGACATGACCGAGAGAATATAGGTCACGGCGAGAGTAAGCAGGAAGAAGCCGTTGGCCGCTGCCAACACCGCCAATACCTGCCACTTACCCGTGCCTGCGACGAAGTCTCCGTACCCCAGCGTAGTAAGGGTGTAACCGACGAAATAGAGTCGTTCCACGGGGTTGGCATAGGTGCCCGAAGCGGGATGAAACACCGCTACCTCATGACTGCTGAAGGCCAGCCACCACCCCAGCCAGACCAGCCCGACCCATACCGTGATCAGGCTGACGGTGAGCCACGGTCCGACGCCCCCAAGCAGTCCTTTCCACCCGAGCCGCCGCTGCAACCCCAGCGCAACGAACCAGACGAGTCGCCCCAACCAACCGGTAATGGGCCCGGCTCCGGTTGCCGCAAGCGTGGTTTTGACAGCATCGTAGATGACCAGCCCCACCAGAAGAAAACCGCTTGTTGCAATGAATATCGCCATGCCGCTTTCCTTGCCAATCGAATGGTTTGTGCCGTTACCCTAGCCCATGAATTCGCTCAGTGGAGCCATAGGCTGACTGCTCCCGGCAAGAAGGCCACTTCACGTAAGTCATTCTGCCGCTGTCGGATATCCTTCTTTAGAAAAGCAAACTTTTCTTTGCATTAGGAAACTCCTATGACCTTGATCCCCCCAAGTGTCGTTCCTACGTTTACCCGTGATGGCAGACGCCAGCAGTGCCGGAAGTACCGGTAAATGGATGTACGAACACGCTTGTGATTCGACAGGCACTTTAGGAAGGAGATCTGACATGGCACAGCGCAACCAGAATCCGGGCAACTTTGCCAACGACCCGCAGAAAGCTGCCGAGGCCGGCCAGAAAGGCGGCCACGAAAGCAGCGGAAACTTTGCCAACGACCCGCAACGCGCGTCCGAGGCCGGACACAAAGGCGGCCAGCAGAGCAGCGGAAATTTTGCCAACGACCCACAGCGCGCGTCCGAGGCCGGCCAGAAAGGCGGTCATGAAAGCGGCGGTAACTTTGCCAACGACCCGCAGCGCGCGTCCGAGGCCGGCCAGAAAGGCGGTCATGAAAGCGGCGGTAACTTTGCCAACGACCCGCAGCGCGCCTCCGAAGCCGGCCAGAAAGGCGGTCAGCATAGCGGTGGCAACTTTGCCAACGACCCGCAAAAGGCCTCCGAAGCCGGCCAGAAAGGTGGTCAGCATAGCGGTGGCAACTTTGCCAACGACCCGCAAAAGGCCTCCGAAGCCGGCCAGAAAGGTGGCAAGAACCAAGGACGCTAAGCGATTCTGATGTTCCGTCCATCTCAGGGATCGAGGCAATGGGCAGGAAGCTTTGGCGGAACGAAGAATGGCTCTGCTTGCGAAGCTGTCAGGTACACCCTGGCAGCTTTTTCTGTGCTTGACGTTGTCGTACTCGACGAAGGTCGAGTTGCGGCAGAGGTGCCGAGCGCTCACCCTACCCAACAATAAAAAAGACCCCCCGAAGGGGGTCAGGTGGAGCACGCCAGCTCACATCGGTAAATCGCCTTGGTTCCTCACCGTTGGCGACGTTGCCGAGGAAGGTGAAGCCGACCTTCCTGCAGCGTTGTTCGGTTAGCTGACAAACATAATGCGATTACTGCGCCAACAACTACAGAAATGCTTGAAAAACAAAGCCCTGCAAGAAAAACAGCTACGCAGGCTTTGTGCCATCTACCGCCAGCTCACCATCTTTGCACCACCGAAGATCGCTTAAGCAATTTCTTGCCACATTTTGATGCGTTGCAAAATTAGCGTAACGACATAAAACAGCCGAGCACCGCTACGCTGCCGTACCTCATTACAGCCACTCGCGAGTGACCTCCATTACACGCCCATCCACCGTGCGTTGCAGCTTTTCCTCGATTTCACTGCACAGCGACTCCGCTTTCTGACGCTCGTTACCCATCACCACGAAGGTCCATTCGCTGGCTTCCAGTCGGCCGTGCTCGCCGCTCTCGCATACCGCCACCACCGGGTTGCGACCATAGCGTTCATGCAGGCCACCCATGCGCTGGCGCTTCTCCTTTAGCGACGTACAGCCGGGTAGGGAAATCCGTACATTCATGACGGCGATATGCATACTACACTCCCTTTTCGTGATCGATTATCGCCCTGGCGGCTACACGCTAGCATACACATCGACCATGGCCTGACCGAGTGTGCGTCTGACGCTTGCAGTGCCCATGCCAAACTGGCATGAGGCCGGCCCTACAGGCGATATCGCAACGCAGCAAGCCATGCTATATAAGCGCTGAGTTCTCCCGCTCCCTTCCTCAGGACACTCCCATGCCCCTCGGCTGCTCCACCTCCGCCAGGCCCCGGTTTCTCCGTGGCCCGGCACTGCTGTTGCTCGTCGTTGCTGGTTTTCTCGTCAGTCCGCTGGCGCATGCCGCTACCGGCCCCCTGGCGTTGACGAATTCCCTGGTCGGTTTCATTGCCGTGATGCTGTTCGTGCTCGCCTATGCACTGGTGATGGCCGAAGAGAAACTTCACATGCGCAAGTCCAAGCCGGTGCTGGTCGCGGCCGGTTTGATCTGGTTCATGATCGGCTGGGTCTACGTACAGGCCGGCATGCCCGATGAGGCCGAACACGCCTTCCGCGAGACCTTGCTCGAGTTCACCGAGCTGATGCTGTTCCTGTTGGTGGCAATGACCTACATCAACGCCATGGAGGAGCGCCGGGTATTCGATGCGCTGCGCGCCTGGATGGTGCGCAAGGGCTTCAGCTATCGCCAGCTGTTCTGGTTGACCGGCGGGCTCGCCTTCGTGACCTCGCCGGTAGCCGACAACCTGACCACCGCCATGCTGATGTGCGCCGTGGTGATCAAGGTGGCAGAGGGCGACAAGCGCTTCATCAACTTGGCCTGTATCAATATCGTGGTAGCAGCCAATGCCGGCGGTGCCTTCAGCCCTTTCGGCGACATCACCACGCTGATGGTTTGGCAGGCCGGCATGCTGCAGTTCTATGAGTTCTTTGCCCTGTTGGTTCCGTCGCTGGTCAATTTCCTCGTGCCGGCAGCGATCATGACGCTTTTCATCGGCCATCGAACGCCCCACGGCGTCGAGGACGAAGTCGACCTCAAGCGCGGCGCTCGCCGCATCATCCTGCTGTTCCTGCTCACGATTGCCACCGCCGTGGCCTGCCACAGCCTGCTCCATCTGCCGCCGGTGCTGGGCATGATGACGGGCCTCGGTTATCTGCAGTTCTTCGGCTACTACCTGCGTCGTACCCTGCCCCGCTCGCTGGAACGCAAGCGTGAACACTACACGCGTACCGGCGACGAGCGTCGACTGGCCCAGCTCGGCAGCGTAGTACCGTTCGATGTGTTCAACCGCGTGGCACGGGCCGAGTGGGATACCCTGCTGTTCTTCTACGGTGTGGTCATGTGCGTGGGTGGCCTCGGCTTCATGGGTTACCTGGGCCTGGTTTCGGAAGTACTATACAGCGGCTGGGACGCCACCTGGGCCAACATCGCACTGGGTGTGGTTTCCGCGGTGGTGGACAACATTCCGGTGATGTTCGCCGTATTGACCATGCAGCCGGAAATGTCCCACGGCGATTGGCTGCTGATCACGCTCACCGCCGGGGTCGGTGGCAGTATGCTCTCGATAGGTTCCGCCGCCGGTGTAGCCCTGATGGGTCAGGCCCGTGGCTACTATACCTTCGCCGGGCACCTGCGCTGGGCTCCCGCCGTCGCCCTGGGCTACGTCGCCAGCATTCTGGTTCACCTATGGCTGAACGCGGGGAGTTTCCACGTCTACGGCTGACCTGCAAGCCTTCAAGCCGGCGCCAGAGATGGCGCCGGAACACGCCACCGCCGATCGTCATCCAGGGTGGCGACCCTTACGATAACGTGCGGCTGTCCCTCTCGTTCGGCGATGAGGTGTGAACCGCAGGTACGACAGAACCAGCGTTTCTTGCCGGGAGAGGACTCGAAAGAAGACCGCACCTCCTCCCCCTCAAGCCAACGAAAATGTTTACGCATCGCCCCTGCCGTGGTGGCAAAGGCCGCAGCATGGGCCTTCTGGCACGTACGACAATGGCAATGTCGTATTGGCATGTCCAGTTGATCGATCTCGTAGGTAACCGCACCGCACAGGCAACTTCCTTTCATGTAGTGATTTCCTCTCAGATATCGATGACCAGATCCGGCACGAACAGGGGCGGCTCGAACTCCCCCGGGTACCCCCCGGGGTTGGCCAGTACCCGCGTGCCATTGACCTGGTGCTCGACCGGCTCGTGCACGTGACCATGAATCCATAGATCCATGCGCCCCATCATGGCCGACAGATGCGAGGCAAAAGCAGGCGACAGCGCATCGCCTTGGTAACGTGGCGGAATGCACTCCGCCAGCGGTGCATGATGGCTGATCACCACCCGCGGCCCATCGCAGGGCTTGGCCAGCTCCGCCGCCAGCCAGGCCAGGGCTTCGCTATGCAGCCGCTGGCTTTCGGCCGGGCTGAACGTCTCTCCTTCGGGCTGTTCGATGATGCTGAAATCCGGCATCAGCCAGCGTGCCTTCTCTGCGGTCAGTGCCGGGTCGTGGTCCGGGTCATCGGCGTATAGCGCGAAATCGGTCCACAGCGTGGTGCCATGGAAGCGTACGCCATCCAGCGTCAGCGAACGGTTGTCGAGCAGGTGGATCCCTACCCGCTCTGCCTCGGCGGCCAGCGCCTGGCGCAGCAGCGGCATACTGCTGCCGTAGAACTCGTGGTTGCCTGGCACGTAGAGGATGGGCAGTCCGGCAAAACGCTCCGCAGCCCAGGCAAGCCCTTCGGCATGGCGATGGATATCACCGGCAAGGATGACCACGTCCGCCGCCACGGCAGGCAACTCGCGCCCCTCGTCGAAATGTTCCAGATGCAGATCCGACAGCACTCTGAGCCGCATGGTCATCTCCTTGCTTGACGGCGCACCGTCAGTCGCGCCGCTCCAATCGGATTGGCCCAGCATAAGCGGATAGCGAAAGGCTTCGCCAGGTTTGGCTGATGCCAGCGCTTGCGACTATGTTGAGATGGCCCGTTGCAAAGGGCATAACGACTCAATGGAGGGAGTCTCATGACCGTGCAGAACACCACCGCGTCCGCCCAGGACGTCGTCGACATTCTCACTCTCGACCATCGCGAAATGGAGGAGCTGCTCGACAGGATCCAGCGCTCTCCCGATGCCGAGCAGCGCCGCGACCTCACCGATACGCTGATCGCCGAAGTGATGCGCCACTCCGTTGCCGAGGAGATGTATGTCTATCCGACAATGGAAAAACGCATTCCCGATGGAGAGGAGGAAGCCGAGCACGACAGGGAGGAACACGACGAGATCGTGCAGGTAATGAAACAGTTGGAAGACGCCGATGCTGCTGAGCCGGCCTTCATGGACCGTGTGCACAAGCTGGACGAGCTGCTGCGCCACCACGCCAAGGACGAGGAGGCCGACCAGTTTCCCAAGCTGCGCCAGCGCATCCCAGGCGAGACCCTTGTCGAGCTGGGCAGGAAGGTTGAAAAAGCCAAGCAGATGGCACCGACTCGTCCCCATCCCAGCGCACCGCACTCCGAACTGTTCCACAAGACGGTAGGCCCCGGCGTCGGTATGGTCGACCGCCTGCGTGACCAGCTTAGCGGCAGAATGACCGGCTGAAGGTTGAGTCCACGCTTCACCCGAGCGCCTGATCAGGCGCTCGGCCCCACTCCCTGATAGCTACCGAAGGACTTCCCTTCCCCGGTCTCGCGTCAGGCCGAGCTGCTGGAGAAGCCGAGAGGACAGCGCTGCCCACGCTCAGCCAGGAGGAGCTCGCAATGAACGGAACGACCACACCCGACAAGGGCGACGCCATCTCATTGATGGCACGCTGGGGCTATGCGGCCCGCGGCGTCGTCTACCTGATGGTGGGCGGCCTCGCCGCGTTGGCGGCACTCGGCCAGGGCGGCGAAACCACCGACAGCCGCGGCGCGCTGGAGCGTTTGATGACGGCCCCGTGGGGGGACGTGCTGCTCGGCGTCATCAGCGTGGGCCTGGTGGGCTACGCCATCTGGCGCGGTACCCAATCACTCAAGGATACCGACCATCATGGCACCGATGCCAAGGGCCTGGCGATTCGCGGGGGCCTACTGGTAAGTGCCGGCACGTATCTGCTGCTGGCGTTTTTTGCCGCCAGCCTGATCTTTACCCTGGGCGGCGACGGTGGCGGCTCCGGGAGTGGTTCGGAAACCCTTGCTGGCTGGCTGATGCAGCAACCTTACGGGCGCTGGCTGGTCGGTGTCGTGGGCGTGGCCATCATCGGCGCAGGCGTCGCTCACGGCATCAAGGGCTGGAAAATGAAGTTTCACCGCCACTTCGACATGCCACCCCACACACAACGCTGGGCCTATCCCGTCTGCCGCTTTGGGCTGGTGGTGCGCGGGCTGGTATTCCTGCTCATCGGCGCGTTCTTCGTCCTAGCCGCCTACGAGGTAAATCCCGACCAGGCGGGCGGCTTTGCCGAGGTCTTCAGCACGCTGCGAAGCCAGATTTTCGGCCGTTGGCTGCTGGCCTTCGTTGCCCTGGGTCTGTTCGCCTTCGGCCTCTACAGCCTGCTCGAGGCCATCTATCGGCGTGTGAACGCACCCGGCTGATCCCAGCGCCGAAGCGCAAGAGACGGGCTCCTGCCTGACCCAGTTGATGGAAAACCTTTCCACGGGCATGCTAAGCCACTCATCCTTGCCGCCACTGCTGGAGAATGACATGCCTCAGCCCCGCCTCGGTTTTATCGGCATCGGCCTGATGGGCGCCCCCATGACGCGTCGCCTGCTGCAAGCCGGCTTTGCCGTCACGGTATGGAACCGCACCCCGACCAAGGCCGAGCCTCTGCGCGAGGCCGGCGCTACACTCGCGGGCTCCATCGGCGAGCTGATGGCGGAGGTGGACGTGGTGATGCTGTGCCTGGCCAACACCACCGTGGTGGAAGAGGTGATTTTCGGTGAAGGCGGCGTAGCCGCGCATGGCCGCACGGGACAGCACCTGGTCGACCTCTCCAGTAGCGACCCGGCGGCAACGCGCAGCTTTGCCGAGCGGTTGGAAGAAGAGTGCGGCATGCGCTGGGTGGATGCGCCGGTCTCCGGCGGCGTAGCAGGGGCCGAGGCCGGCAGCCTGGCGATCATGTGCGGCGGCACCGAGCAGGATATCGAAGCTGTGCTTCCCTTGCTCGCCCCGCTCTCGGCGAGGGTGACACACATGGGCCCGGTGGGCACCGGTCAGGTCACCAAGGTGTGCAACCAGATGATCGTCGGCTGCCAGGCGGCGGTGATCGCCGAGATGGTGGCCCTGGCCGAGGCCAGCGGCGTGGATGCCAGCCGCCTGACCGAGGCGTTGGCCGGTGGCTTCGCCGATTCCAAGCCGTTCCGGATCCTCACCCCGCGCATGGCGGCGAGCGAGTTCGACAACCCGGCCTGGCACCTGCGCACCCTGCTCAAGGATCTCGACCTGGCCCTGGCCCAGAGCCAGCGCGCCGGCAGCGCCATACCCCTGAGCGGCCTGGCGGCCCAAGTGATGCGCGCCCATGCCAATCATGGCCACGCCGAGCACGACCCGGCGACGTTGGTGGAGGCATATCGCCGGAAGGAGGACTAGCCCTGCGACCCATGCCTGCCCGACTGTATGGCAGATGACGCCTTGGGGCTTAGCAATGGCTGGATCAGCATGCGATCCAGCCTCAGCTCGCGGGGGTCGCGGAACTCTGCGATGCCGATCGTCATGTTCAGGTGTCCGGCGTCGGGCTGGTCGCGATAGGTGCCGAACAGCCGGTCCCACCAGGGCAGGTTGAAACCGAAGTTGCTGTCGGTTTCACAGCGCACGATGGAGTGATGGACGCGATGCATGTCCGGCGTCACCACGATGAGGCGTAACCTACGGTCGAGCCGCTCGGGCAGACGCACGTTACCGTGATTGTACATGGAGGTGGCATTGAGCAGGACCTCGAAGATCAGCACCGCCACGGCCGGCGCTCCCAGCAGCGTCACCACGGCCACCTTGATGCCCATCGAGATGACGATCTCCAGCGGATGGAAACGCAGGCCGGTGGTGACGTCGAACTCGAGATCCGCGTGGTGCATGCGATGCAGGCGCCACAGCCAAGGCACGGCATGGAACAGCCGGTGCTGGAAATAGATCGCCGCGTCCAGTAGCAGCACCGAGAGCGGCAGCGCCAGCCACAGTGGCGCCGGAACCAGGTGGAACAGCCCCCAGCCGCGCTCGGCAGCCACCAGAGCAGCCCCTACCGCCGCCAGGGGAAAGAGCAGGCGCACGGTCAGCGTATCCAGCACCAGAATCAGCAGATTGCCGGGCCAGCGCTGCCAGCGCCGTATCCGCTGCTCGCGACGCGCAGCGAGGACTTCCCACAGCGCCATCGCCGCCAGTACCAGCAGGAAGATGCCGAGGCGGATCAGCGGTTCGTGGCTTTGCAGCGTGTCGCTCATGCTCATGGCTCCGGCGAATCCTGCCCTGATGGTATCGCTGTCGAGCGGGATTTGTCCCCCACCCCGCCCTTCCGTACACTTGTTTGACTCTCCCCCACACGACGCTACGCCGAGGCATGACCATGGCTTTCGATTCGACCTCTAGCTACGTGGCTACCGATGCTTTGAAGCAGGCGGTGAACGCCGCCGTGACCCTGGAGCGACCGCTGCTGATCAAGGGCGAGCCGGGCACCGGCAAGACCCTGCTGGCCGAGGAGCTGGCGAACTCTCTGGGCACCCAGTTGATCACCTGGCATATCAAGTCCACCACCAAGGCGGCCCAGGGACTCTATGAATACGATGCGGTGAGCCGCCTGCGCGACTCCCAGCTCGGCGTGGAGGGCGTGGAGAACGTCGAGAACTACATCAAGCCCGGCAAGCTGTGGGAGGCCTTCACCGCCGATGAGCGCGTGGTGCTGCTGATCGACGAGATCGACAAGGCCGACATCGAGTTCCCCAACGACCTGCTCCAGGAGCTGGATCGCATGGAATTCCACGTCTACGAGACTGGCGAGACCGTGCGTGCCCGCCACCGGCCGATCATCGTGATCACCTCGAACAACGAGAAGGAGCTGCCCGACGCCTTTCTGCGCCGCTGCTTCTTCCACTACATCGAATTTCCCGACCGCGAGACCATGCAGGCCATCGTCGATGTGCACTTCCCCGACATCGCGCCGAAGCTGGTCAGCCAAGCGCTCGAGGTGTTCTTCGACCTACGCCAGGCGCCGGGGCTGAAGAAGAAGCCCTCTACCTCCGAGCTGGTCGACTGGCTGAAGCTGCTGATGGCCGACGAGCTGGCCCGAGAGGCGCTCTATCACCGCGACCCGGTCAAGGCGATCCCGCCGCTGGCCGGCGCCCTGGTGAAGAACGAGCAGGATACCCAGTTGCTCGAGCGGCTGGCCTTCATGATGCGTCGACACGGCAACCAGAGGCGCTGAGCCATGTTCATCGGCCTGTTCGAGACCCTCAGGCGCGCCGGCGTGCCGGTGTCGCTGCGCGAACTGCTCGACCTGCACGCGGTGGTCGAGCGCGGCGTGGTGTTCGCCGACATGGAGGCGTTCTATCAGGTCGCGCGCACCGTGTTGGTCAAGGACGAGCGTCACTTCGACCGCTTCGACCGTGCCTTCGCCGCCTGGTTCGACGGCCTGGAAAATCTCGATGCCGCAATCGAGGCGTTGATCCCCGACGACTGGCTGCGCCGCGAATTCGAGAAACATCTCTCCGAGGAAGAGAAGGCCCAGATCGAGTCGCTGGGCGGACTGGAAAAACTGATCGAAACCTTCAAGCAGCGCCTCGATGAGCAGAAGGAGCGCCATGCCGGCGGCAACAAGTGGATCGGCACCGGTGGCACCAGTCCCTTCGGCGCCTACGGCTACAACCCCGAGGGCATCCGCATCGGCCAGCAGGGCTCGCACCACCGCCGCGCGGTGAAAGTGTGGGACGAGCGGCGCTTTCGCGACTACGACGACTCCCTCGAGCTGGGCACTCGGAACATCAAGATGGCGCTGCGCCGGCTGCGCAAGTTCGCCCGCCAGGGTGCGGCGGAGGAGTTCGACGTCGAGGCCACCATCCGCGACACCGCCCGCGACGCCGGTCTGCTCAACGTGCGCCTGCGTCCGGAGCGGCATAACTCGGTGAAGGTACTCCTGTTCCTCGACGTGGGCGGCTCCATGGACGATCACATTCGCGTCTGCGAGGAACTGTTCTCCGCCGCCCGCTCGGAGTTCAAGCACCTGGAGCACTACTATTTTCACAACTGCTTGTACGAAGGTGTCTGGCGCAACAACCAGCGGCGCACCAGTGAGCGCATTCCCACCATGGACGTGCTGCATACCTACGGCCGCGACTATCAAGTGGTGATCGTCGGCGATGCCGCCATGTCACCCTACGAGGTGACCCACCCTGGAGGCAGCGTGGAGCACTTCAACGACGAGGCCGGCGCGGTGTGGCTCCAGCGCCTGGCTGACAAGTTTCCCAGCCTGGCCTGGCTCAATCCCATGCCGCCGCGGGCCTGGGAGTACACCCACTCTACCCAGTTGATCCGCCAGTTGATCGACGACCGCATGTACCCCATGACCCTGGAAGGGCTCGAGAATGCCATGCGCGACCTGGCTCGCTGACCCAAGCACTGCGAGTGAATGCGACCCGGTTCAGGACCGCTTGCCCCATTGCCAGCCCAACCTTATACTGTGTTTCCATACAGCTTTCGTATGACCATGCTGTTTTGCCCGGTCCGGAGGAGAAGATAGCGCATGGACTCGCCATAGCCCTTTTTGGCTATTTTCTTGAAAAATAGCCCCTAAGGGCTATCATCCAGACATCACCGATGCGTAGTACAAGCCCATGGCGCAATGCATTGCCGTACTCACGGGCGACCTGGTCGATTCTCGCAAGGCCAGTGACCCCAAGCGGCTCTTTAAGGTGCTCGATACCACCCTCGAGACGCTCACCGAGCGCTACGGAGGTCAAAGCGAGCGCTACCGCGGCGACGGGTTCCAGATCGCCCTACCCGACCCGGCAATCGCCCTGCCTGTCGCAGTGCTGCTGCGTGCGGCGCTGATTCGTCACTCGGAGGAGCGCCAACGCTGGGATGCACGTATCGCCGTTGCCATCGGCAAGGATCGCTGGCAGCCCGAACAACGGGTCACCGAGGCCAGCGGAGAGGTGTTCGTGCGCTCTGGCCAGACGCTGGACGCCATGAGCGAAGGCACCTCACACCTGTGTCTCAGCCTGACCGAGGAGGACGGCAGCGAGTGCCTGGCGCTGTTGACCCGTTTCGTCGACGATCTGATCGACGGCTGGTCGCGCTACGCCGCAGAGGCCGTCTACCTCAGCCTGTGGCACGAGGAATCCCAGCAGGCGCTCGCCAAGCGGCTCGGTATAAGCCAGCCCAGCGTCCACAAGCGGCTGCGCGCCGCTCGCTGGGCGCTGCTCGAGGACTACCTGCGCTACCTCGGCCAACGCTTCAAGGACGACTCACGATGAACGCCGATCTCTCGCTACTGCTGGGGCTGGTGCTGGCCCACCTGCTCGGCGACTTCGCCTTGCAGCCAAGCCGCTGGGTCGAGGCTCGCCTTGTGCGCAAGGTGCGCTCCCCCCAGCTCTACCTGCACGCGGCGCTACATGGCGGTTTGGCCCTGACGGTACTGGGTGCAGCCACCCTGAGCCGCGCTAGCGGCGCTTCCTGGGGAGTGGTCCTGGGTGGCGCGGCAGCGATAGCCTTAAGCCACGCTGCGATCGATCTCGGCAAGGCCTACCTGTCACCGACGAGGCTGCGCTGGTTCATGCTCGACCAGGCGCTGCATCTGTTGGTGCTGCTGGGCGCGTGGCTGGCCTGGCTCGGCAGTTGGCAGCCCTTGCTCGCGTTCTGGCAATGGCTGTTCACCCCGCAGGTGCTCGGCATCGTCGTCGCCTACGTACTCGTCACTCGCCCACTGTCGATCGTAATCGCCCTGGTGATACAACGTTGGAGCGCGCAGATCGACAATCCCGGCACGCTCATCGCCGCCGGAGCACGCATCGGCATGGCCGAGCGCGTACTGGTGCTGACCCTGGTATTGCTCGATCAGCTGACCGCCATCGGCTTTCTGCTGGCGGCCAAGTCGGTACTGCGCTTCGGCGAACTGCGCGGCGCCCAGGATCGCAAGCTGACCGAGTACGTGCTGATGGGCACCTTGCTCAGCGTATCGACCGCCATGGTACTCGGCTTGTTGATACGGCTGGTGATACAGGGGAGCTGAGCATGCCGAAGCGCTGGACCACCCTGTTGGGCATCGCCATGGCGAGCGTTTGGTTGGCCGGCTGCGCCGCGCCGGAACACCTAGAACGGCGCGACGGCTACGTGGTGGACCATGCCCACGTGTCGCCCTCGCACACCAGCCGCGTGCGCCATCTGGTGATCCACTACACCGATGTCGACGAGGCCGAATCGTTGGCCGTGCTCACCGGCCCCCATGTCAGCGCCCATTACGTGCTGCCGCTGCCGGCGCGCGACCACCGCGGCCAGCCGCTGGTCTACCAGTTGGTCGACGAGGAGCGCCGCGCCTGGCATGCCGGCGCCAGCGCCTGGCGGGGCCGCACCAACATCAACGACACCTCGATCGGCATCGAGATCGTCAATACCGGGCCCGACCGCCCCTATGCCGAGGTGGAGAGGCTGCTGGAAGAGGACCCGGAGGCGTCTGTGGAAATCGGCTGGGCTCCCTATCCCGAGGCACAGATCGAAGCGCTGATTGCTCTTTCCAGCGATATCATCGAGCGTCACGACATCCATCCCACCGACGTGGTGGCCCACTCCGACATCGCACCGACACGCAAGATCGACCCCGGCCCGGATTTTCCATGGCGCCGGCTGCATGAGGCCGGCATCGGCGTATGGCCTGAGGAAGACAGCGTTGCACGCTGGCGGGCCCGCTTCGAAATCGAAGCCGTACCGCTCGCCACCCTTCAGGAAGCGCTCAAGGGCTGGGGCTACCGGCTGGAGGCAACCGCTGAGCTGGATCGCGAGACTCGCGCCGTGCTGCGCGCCTTCCAGATGCGCTTCCGCCCTTCCGACTACCGCGGGCGACCGGATGCCGAAACCGCCGCGATTCTCTGGGCGCTGCTGGAACACTACCGTCCAGCAGCGCTGGATTGCCTCGATCAGCCGTTACGAAATAGGTAGCTGTAGGCGTTTAGCGCCGGCACCCCGCCCAGGTGCGCGTAGAGCACGCGAGAGCCCTCGGGGAACTCGCCATTGCGCACCATATCGATCATGCCCTGCATCGACTTGCCCTCGTAGACCGGGTCGGTCAGCACGCCCTCGAGGCGCGCACAAAGACGAATCGCCTCCAACGTACCTTCACTGGGCAGGCCGTACTCGGGGCCCCCGTAGCGAGTATCCAGCACCACATCCTCATCGGCGATTCCCCCTTCCAGCTCGACCAGCTCGGCTGTGTGTCGGGTGATGCGCAGGATCTGCTCACGGGTGCGCTCCGGCTTGGCCGAGGCGTCGATGCCGATCACCCGCCGCGCCCGGCCGTCAGCGGCAAAGCCGACCACCATGCCGGCCTGGGTACTGCCTGTCACCGAACAGACCACGATGTAGTCGAACTTGAAGCCGAGCTCCTGCTCCTGTTGGCGCACCTCCTCGGCGAACCCCACGAAGCCCAGGCCACCATAAGGGTGCTCTGAACAACCGGCGGGAATGGGGAAGGGCTTACCGCCGCGCTTGCGTACATCCTCCAGCGCCTGCTCCCAGCTCGGGCGGATGCCGATGTCGAAGCCAGCCTCGTCGAGGCGCACCTCGGCTCCCATGATGCGCGACATCTCGATGTTGCCGACTCGATCGTATACGGCATCGGAGTAGTTGACCCAATCCTCCTGCACCAGCACGCATTGCATGCCGAGATGGGCCGCCACGGCAGCGACCTGACGCGTCTGATTGGACTGGATACCGCCGATGGAGACGAGTGTGTCGCAGCCCTGCTCCAGGGCTTGGGGAATCAGGTATTCGAGCTTACGTGTCTTGTTGCCGCCGAAAGCGAGGCCGCTGTTGCAGTCTTCACGCTTGGCGTACAGCTCAACCTTACCGCCCAGATGCTTACTGAGGCGTTTCAGCGGGGCGATGGGTGACGGACCGAAAGTCAACGGATAACGGGGGAAGCGCTGCAAATTCATGGAGATTCTCCTGCTGAAGGCAATGCCGACGGTCGTTCTGTTATGACCACGGGGCTCACGAGCGCCACGGAATGGCCTTTTTCATACTAACCGGCACGGAGAACCGCCTGGTTGCAAAAGAAAGTCAATTATTTAAACAATAAATGCGAAGACCGAGCTTTGATGATCAAAAAGTTCTTCACACCTTATTTAAAGGAAATAAAATTGCACTCCACAAGCACCCGCTCTGCGCCTGATACCGAGCTTGATCGCATCGACAAACGCATTCTCAAGAGGCTGCAGCAGAACGCCTCGATTTCCAACGTGGCCCTTGCGGCCGAGGTCAATCTCAGCCCACCCGCTTGCCTGCGGCGCGTCGAGCGGCTCAAACGGGAAGGCTTGATCCGCGGTATCGTCGCGCATCTCGATCCCGAGCGGCTCAATGCCGGCATGGTGGTCTTGATAGGAGTGGTGCTGGATCGCTCGACGCCGGCGTCTTTCGCCGCCTTCGAGGAGGCTGCGCAGCGTGTCACCGGGTGCATGGAATGCCACGTCGTTACTGGCGAGTTCGACTACTTCATGCTGGTGAGGACTCGAGACAGCCAGAGCTTCAACAAGCTGCACGCCGAGCAGTTACTCTACTTGCCCGGCGTGCGCCAGATCCGCTCGTTCATGGGTCTGAAAGAGGTGGTATCGACCCACCAGGTGCCGCTGTAGCGCGTGCTGGCAGAAGGCAGACCTAAGGGGAGACGACGCCCCTTGGCTGGCCTTACATCGTGGCCAGCCGCTCTTGGTCGTTGATGCCAGCCATGCGCACCAGGGCCAGGGCCTCGTCGAGGCTATCCACCTCTTCGACCCGCACCAGCTCGCTGTCGAGGCTGAAAGACTTGCCGGTTTTCTCGGAGAGCATCCGCTCCAGGGTAGGCAAGTCCATGCCCTCCTCCATCTGCAGAACATCGACGCTGGCACTGCCGTGGGTACCGGGCAGGTAGATGGTGCCGTTGGAGAAATCCACGGCGTAGGCGATCACGCCCGGAACGATGAAGAACAACAGCCCCACGCCATTGGCAATGGCAACCACCGGGTCGATGCGGCCGCTCATCTGGCCCTTGCGCTCGGGATGAAAGACGGTACCGCAGCCCACCAGAGCGGTGAAAGAAGCAGCAAGCACCAGCCCGGTCAGGGCACGACGGATCTGGATCCTCATGGAAGAAAGGCTCCGCAGAAGGTCGGGTTACCGGCGCCGGACGATTGCCGCCCCTGGCGCCGCCATGGAGAATGGCGGGAGATTACCACAACGGCAGCTCATACGAGCGTTTACATCTTTCACGGAGGCCCACATGAGCGAAACCGCATTGCATACCTGCCAGGGTAGCGCCATCGAGCCACGGCTTGAGGAACTGGCTCATCTGCGCATCACTGTATTCCGTGATTACCCATATCTCTACGATGGCAGCTTCGACTACGAGGCGAACTACCTGCGCCGCTATGCCGAATGTCCGCAAAGTCTGTTCGTGCTGGCCGAGGATGGCGATGCGCTGGTGGGTGCAGCCACGGGCATGCCGCTGGCCGAGGACGTGGAAGAGTTCCGCACGCCGTTCGAGCAGACCGGTTTCGATATCGACAGCGTATTCTACTACGGCGAATCGGTGCTGCTGCCGAGCTACCGCGGCCGGGGTATCGGCAAGGCGTTCCTCGCCGAGCGCGAGCGTCATGCGGCCAAGCGTGGCTTTTCCACCGTAGCGTTCTGCGCCGTGGAACGCCCTGACGATCATCCGCTGAAGCCGGCAGGCTACGTGCCGCTGCATGGCTTCTGGCGCTCGCAGGGCTACGAGCGCCATCCGGAGCTTTCCACCACCTTCCGCTGGAAGGACATCGGCGAGTCGAAGGAGACCGACAAGCCGATGGTGTTCTGGCTGAAATCGCTGCAGTAACCTGCACAACTAACCTCGGGGCTTATCCGTCGACAGGGCCCGGAGCGCCGGACCGCCGATGAGGCGCTGTAAACCCATCCTTGGGCGCTACTTTTGCCCTGCTTCGCTCTCGCGTCCTGCTCCGCTTGCAGGACCGGGGCTGGCCATCCATGGCCAGCCCGTTCGGAGCAGTGCTCCTCACCCATGGCAAAAGACCTCCTCTACGCCCTGTCCCCGGCGCCCCTCGTTCGTGGTGGCGAACTGCCATGCCAGGTTAAGCAACGCTTTTGCCGCCGTTCCCCGTTGGCCGTACAATGCCCCGAACGCCGCCCGTCGCGGCATCTCGACTCATGTCAGCCCACGCTGGAAGGAAAAGCCGGACCCATGCGCGCCACTCAACTGTTGATCGCCACCCTCAAGGAAACGCCTGCCGATGCCGAGGTCATCAGCCATCAGCTGATGCTGCGTGCCGGCATGATCCGCCGCCTCACCTCCGGCCTGTACAATTGGCTGCCGGTCGGCCTGCGTACGCTGCGCAAGGTGGAGCGGATCGTGCGCGAGGAGATGGATCGCGCCGGGGCCCAGGAAGTACTGATGCCGGCGGTGCAGCCCGCCGAGCTGTGGCAAGAGTCAGGCCGCTGGGAGCAGTACGGCCCCGAACTGCTGCGCCTAAAGGATCGCCATGAGCGCGACTACTGCGTCGGTCCCACCCATGAAGAGGTGATCACCGACCTGATGCGCCGCGAACTCTCCAGCTACAAGCAGCTGCCGGCCAATTTCTACCAGATCCAGACCAAGTTCCGCGACGAGATCCGTCCGCGCTTCGGCGTGATGCGCTCGCGCGAGTTCATCATGAAGGATGCCTACTCCTTCCACATCGACCAGGCCTCGCTGAAGGAAACCTATCAGGCGATGTACGACGCCTACGTGAGGATCTTCACCCGCCTGGGCCTGGACTTCCGCCCGGTGCTGGCCGACACCGGTGCCATCGGCGGCACCGACTCCCATGAGTTTCATGTGTTGGCCGCCTCGGGCGAGGACGATATCGCGTTCTCCACCGAGTCCGACTACGCCGCCAATATCGAGAAGGCCGAAGCACTGCCCGCGCCACTGGGTACCACACCTGAGCGCGCCGCGCCGAGCGAGGAGCTGCGCCTGGTCGATACCCCCAACGCCAAGACCATCGCCGCCCTGGTGGAGCAGCATGGCCTGCCGATCGAGAAGACCATCAAGACATTGATGGTGCGCGCCAGCGAGGGCGGCCTGATCGCCCTGCTGGTACGCGGCGACCACGAACTCAATGAGATCAAGGCCGAGAACCTGCCCGAGGTGGCCGAGCCGCTGACCATGGCCACGGAAGAAGAAATTCGCGCCGTTGTCGGTGCCGGCCCCGGCTCGCTGGGTCCGGTCAACCTGGACATGCCGATCATCATCGACCGCAGCGTGGCGCTGATGAGCGACTTCGGCGCCGGTGCCAACGTCGACGGCAAGCACTACTTCGGCATTAACTGGGAACGCGATGCGGCGCTGCCCAAGGTGGCCGACATTCGCAACGTGGTCGAGGGTGACCCCTCGCCGGACGGCAAGGGCACGCTCTCGATCAAGCGCGGCATCGAGGTCGGCCACGTGTTCCAGCTGGGCAAGAAATATTCCGAGGCAATGAATGCCACGGTGCTCGACGACAACGGCAAGGCGGCCCATCCCTGGATGGGTTGCTACGGCATCGGTGTGACCCGCGTGGTGGCCGCCGCCATCGAGCAGAATCATGACGACAACGGCATCATCTGGCCCAACGCCATTGCCCCCTTTCAGGTGGCACTGGTGCCGATGAACGCGCACAAGTCGCAGCGCGTACGCGAGGAATCGGAGCGGCTCTACCAGGCCCTCACCGCAGCCGGCATCGACGTGCTGCTCGACGACCGCGACCTGCGTCCCGGGGTGAAGTTCGCCGATCAGGAGCTTATCGGGATCCCCCATCGCCTGGTGGTCGGCGACCGCGGGCTGGACAATGGCGAGCTGGAATACAAGGGGCGGCGTGACAGTGAAGCGACCATGGTGCCTGCCGATACGATCGTCGAGTTCCTGCGCGAGCGAGTCGAAGGGTAATCGTCGACTGGCCGCGACGCTGCTGGTCGCGGCCGGCCTGATGAGTGGCGTTGCAGCAACGGCGCAGGTGCCGGGAGAGGGCGCCGAGGCCGCGGGCTTTCTCGATGCACTGCCCGTTGCACTGCAGTCTCCGCCCACCCGGCGCGTGCGGGAGGAGCCCGACGTTCCCCCCTCGCTGCGCCAGACCCTCGACACGCTGGTCGCCACGCCACCTTCGCCGGATCGGGTATGGGCGGCTCGGCAATGGATGAGCCAGATGGAGCCCAGGCTCGCCCGCTTCGTTGACGACGAGACCCTGCGCGGCGAGATGCTGACACGTATCTATCATGAAGCTCGGCTGGCCGGATTGCCGCCGGAAATCGTGCTGGCAGTGATCCAGGTCGAGAGTGCCTTCCAGGCCGAAGCCGTTTCATCGGCCGGCGCCGTGGGGCTGATGCAGATCATGCCGTTCTGGATACGTGAGCTGGGGCGTAGCGCCGATGACCTGATGGACCCCTGGCTCAACCTGCGCTACGGCTGCACCATCCTCGCCCACTATCTGGCCGTAGAGCGCGGCGATTTCACCCGCGCCCTGGCACGCTACAACGGCAGCCTAGGCCAGACCTGGTATCCCGAGCGGGTAATGCGCGCCTGGACCCACCACTGGTGGTACGCACGTTGAAAACGCCAGACAAAAAAATGCCGGCCCAATTGGGCCGGCTACTGGGGGGAAAACTCCCCCCTCCCCTGACGACTTGCTCTGCTGGCTGGCTCAGTGCTTGCGCTTGCGACGGTGATCGCGAATCACGAAGCCGACCCAACCTGCCATGAAAGCGACCATCATCGCGACGGTTACCAGCCCGAAAACTACTGCATCATCCCAGTACATGGTGGTTTCTCCCCGTCACCCGATGTGATGAGTTCACTCTAGCCGGTTGATGCAAAGGGAAAACTGACCTGCATCAAATTTCGCCTCGGCCGCGTCAAGTGCCGCTCAGCGAATTGATACAGGTCAGTTTTTTGGGGTGATTCGGGGTTTCGAACGGTCAGGGAGCCTTGCGATCTTCGACCTGGGACGGTTCGACACCGACGGGAAGCGGATGCCCCTTGGCCAATTCGGCACGAGTCGCCTCGCGCACTTCGAGCACTTCCAGAGCATAGCTCAGGGTCTGCCCTGCCAAGGGATGGTTGGTATCGATCAGCACACCGTCGGAGCGCAGCTCGAGTACGGTGACGATCTGAGGACCGTCGTCGCCTGGTGTCTGGAAACGCATGCCAGGCGCCAGGTCATCCTGGGGAAAGGCGCCGCGTCCGACCTCCTGGATCAGGCTATCGTTGCGCTCGCCGTAGGCTTCTTCTGGCGCCAGTGTCACGCTCAGCCTGTCGCCGGCAGCGTGGCCTACCAGGACGCGCTCGAGGCCAGCCATGAGGTTGTCATGCCCATGCAGGTACTCGAGGGGCTTGGCACGCGCCCGCGAGTCGTCGAGTACCTGGCCGTGTGCGTCGCTGAGCACGTAGTGCAGGGTCACGACCCGCTGTGGGGCGATCTTCATGAATAACTCCTGTGGTCGTTGGCAGGGCATGCCTCAGGCGATCACGTTTGCGGACGCAGGTTCGCCACGGGCATTTCCAGTTGCTGCTGGCGATTGAGCAGATTGAGCAGCACGATGGCCCGTTCGTCACCCTTGTGGCTGGCAAAGACGGCCTGCAAATCCTTGAACGGCCCTTCGGTTATTTCTACTTTCTCGCCGGCACGGAAATAGACGTTGGCGGCGCTCTCCTGCCCTTGTGCGCCCTGTTCACGCAGCAGTGCAACCAGTTCGTCGTCCACCGGCAAGGGACGATCGCCGAAGGTGACGATTCTGAGTACGCCGCGGGTCGAGCGGATCGGGCGCCAGTTGCTGGCGATACGATCGAGTCGAATAAAGAGATAGTGGGGGAACAGCGGCTCATCCAGCCATACCAGCTTGCCACCGCGCTTCTTCTGTACCTGCAGGATAGGATGGAACAGCTCGTAATCCTGGTTGGCAAGGTGCTCAGCAGCACGAAAGGACTCTCCACCCTTGCACTGAACGACGTACCAGCGCGGCAGGCTGTCGTTCTCGTCTTCGATCGGCTGACGTTCGCTGTGACTCATGAAGGTCTCCTACCGGATCTCCCGCTGGCATCAATGCCGGGGCTCTGCAACAATCGAGCGGCCGAACGATGGCCTGCTGGGCCGCCCACCTCCGCCGAACGGTGGGCCATTCTACCATTGTTACCGGCAGCGGGCCGACCATCGGTCTCTGTTCATCGAGGAGTGTCGCCACGCATGACCCCCCCCTTCCCTCAGCGTAGCTGGCAAGCCGCTCTGGCCATTTATCTGCGCGCCCCTGTGATCACCATGCTGTTCCTGGGGTTCTCGGCTGGCTTGCCGTTCCTGCTGGTCTTCTCGACCCTTTCGGCCTGGCTGCGCAGCGATGGCGTTCAGGTAGCCGCCATCGGCTTTTTCGCGTGGATCGGCATGCTCTATTCGATCAAGTTCTTCTGGGCGCCGGTGGTGGATCGCCTGGCCTTGCCGGTGTTGACGCGCACCTTCGGCCAACGGCGCAGCTGGATGCTGCTGGCCCAGGCCCTGATCGCCGGAGGACTGGTGGGCCTGGCGAGTCTCGATCCACAGCAGAACCTGCCACTGGTGGCTGGCTTCGCGCTGCTGGTGGCGTTCGGTTCGGCCACGCAGGATATCGCCATCGATGCCTTTCGCATCGAATCTGCACCCGACGACATGCAGGCGGCCATGGCATCGACCTATATCATTGGCTATCGCGGTGGACTGGTGGCCGCCGGGGCCGGCGCTCTCTACGTGGCGTCCTGGCTCTCCTGGCAAGCCGCCTACCTGACCATGGCGCTGCTCGTTGGGGTTGGCATCATCACGGTACTGCTGCGTCCCGAGCCCGAGCGACTATCGCTGACCAGCCAGTTGATCCATGAACCCCGCGTGCGTGCCTTCATTCGCGTCAGCCGCGGCAAGCCGCGGCTGCTGCGTCGTCTAGGTGCCTGGCTAATCGGCGCTGTGGTATGCCCTTTCACCGATTTCATTTCCCGCCATCGCCTCAAGGCGCTGTGGCTGCTGGTGTTCGTGGCGGTGTTTCGCATCAGCGACCTGGCCATGGCCTCAATGGCCAATCCCCTCTACATCGACCTGGGCTTTTCACTGGAAACCATCGCCAACGTCACCAACGTATTCGGCATCGCCATGAGTATCGGCGGCGGCATCCTGGGCGGGCTGCTGGTGGCGCGCTACGGTATCGGTCCGATACTGGTGCTGGGGGCGGTGGCAGCGACGTTGACCAATCTGCTGTTCGCCGCCTTAGCGCTGGCCGGTCAGAGCCTGCCAATGCTGGTAATGACAATTGTGGGCGACAACTTGTCCAACGGCCTGGCCAGCGCGGTGTTCATCGCTTTCCTGTCGAGCCTGACATCGCGCGCCTATACCGCCACCCAATACGCGCTGTTTTCCTCGCTGATGACGCTGCCGGGCAAATTCCTCAGCGGTTTCGGCGGGATGGTGGTGGCAGCGGAGGGATACCCCACCTTCTTCGTGATTGCCACGGCCCTGGGGTTGCCGGCCATTGCGCTGGCGATTTGGATCAGCCGCGACAAGGCGCTGGTGCCCCCCCCGGCCCCCCGCACGGCGTGACCGGGCACCTAGGCGTCGATCTGCTCTTGCAGCCAAGCCAGAGCCCCGGGGGTCGTGCGCCACTGGTCGCGCATCAGCGTGCGGTACTGCCATGCCTCGGCACGGGTGCCAGGCTCGGCGACGCTGTCCGGGCCCGAGGGGACTGGACGGGTCTGTTCAGCGCACAGCATGGTTAGTGCGTGGGGATTGTGACGGCGCACCTCGCGCAGCGTTTCGTTGGCCTCGTCGATACGCTCCAGCCGAAACAGCGCCAGCGCGCGGCCCATGAGGAGTCCTAGCACCGGCGCATCCTCACGCCGGTTCTCGGACACGGCGAGCGCTTCGCGGTTGCGCCCTTCGCGCAGGAGTTGGTCGAGCACCAGCTCCTGCAGGCCCAGGCTGTCCTGATCGTCAAGCGACAAAAGCCGCTCGGCCAGACGCCGCGAACGCTCACGAGCGCCCCGCTCCATGCCCACCACGAGCGCCAGGCCGGTGCGCAGCAGTACGGCATTATCGGCGCTGTCCCACAGGAAAGCGCCTTCGCCTGCGTCCCGCACTCGTTCGAGCCAGCGCTCCAGGCGATCGGCCAAGGGTTCGAACAGACTCGGTGACATCCACGGTAGGCTGCCGAAGCGGCTGGTCAAGGCCAGTGTGAGCGACTCCACCACGCGCGGCGCATCGAGCCATTCAGGATGAGCGCAGAGTTCGCGCAACCAATCCCCCGCCTGGACCCAAGGGTCGCCCTTGAGTCCCAGTGCACTCTCGTCATCCACTTCCACCTGGAAGGATTTCTGCCAGGCGGCGAACAAGGTGTCCTCCCGCGCGCTGCTGTGGTACTCCAGCTCGCCTGCCTCGGTTCGATGCACATCCAGTCCGGGCGCCATAGGCAACTCCGACAGCAACTCCTGCAAGGCGGCTAGTGGCTCCGCCAGGTCCTCCTCGGCGTTGAGCAATTGGTCGGCCAGGGTGGCACCGGGGTTCTCCGCCAGGTCGGCCAGGAACTGCAGCTGGTCCGGCTCCAGTTCACCCTTGCGCGCCAGACGCCGGAACCAGAAACGCGCTCGCTCTGCGGCCTCCTCCTCGTGGCCCTCGTGCAGCAGCAGCATGGCTTCGATATAGGCCAGCGTGGGCGAATCGGGCAGCGCCTGCTGGGCCCGCACGAAAGCGGAACGGGCGCTATCCAGGTCGTCGTTATCCAGATGCATCAGGCACAGCCGTTCCAGGGCCACGCCGCGCAGGAACAGCGGACCGCGCTCGAGTACCTCGTCGAGCAGTTCGGCACGCTTGCGGATGAAGCCGCGCTCCTGGTAGAGGTCGATCAACAGTTCGAAGGCGGGCTCGGCCTGGGCTGGCAGCCGCGACCAGTCGGCCCGCTGGAACAGCGACTCGAGGATCTGCTGGGCACGTCCGCGCTGGCCCGTTTCGGCGGCGATCAGCCCGGCCTCGAGCAGGGCCTGGGCGGGCGCGTTGCCACTCTCGAGTGCGGCCTTGAGCGTAGGTCCCTTCCAGTCGCGCAGCGAGAGCATCCACATCAGGTGATCAGGCACTTCGGCAGGCATCGCAACGGCGCCGCAGCAGTGCTTGGTCTTGCGCCCGGAGTCGCACCAGCAGGGTTCGTTGCGGCCAGGGCGTGCCAAGGGTTCGCAGGTGAAGCCGGCACGCTCGAGTGGGGTCTGGCTCCACAGGATCGGGGCGAGTGCCTGGGCCATGGCCAGGTCACCGCCCATCAGCTCGGCCCCCTCCTCACGCGCCCAGGCCATGAAGGCCGGATAACGCTCCTCCTCACGGATAGCCGCCAGGGCACCCGACGCATAGCCCAGCAGCTGTTCCACCCATACTGCCAGCATCACACTCTCCGCCAGTTCAAAAGGCGCATATAGTAACAGGGAAGCGTGGTTCGGTGCTGCACACAAGCCAGGCGTCGCCGCATGCCTTCATCGTTGCGCCCAGGCCAGTAGCGGGCGGATACGGGCATGCATGTCGAGGCGAGCCCCAAGGCGCACCAGGTTCCAGTAGTGCCCGTTCAAGGTGCGTGACAACAGCAGTATGTCCGCCGGCGGCTGCAGGCGATCCATGGCCGCCCATACCTTGGGGGAAAGCTCACGCAGGCGACGGTGCACCCGCACATCGGAGAAGTCCTGTGGACCCGGCTCGAACAGCGGCGCCACCGCCTCGGCGGATTCGCGATAGAGCGCCAGCGGTGCCCCCTGCCCCTGGCGCCCACCCAGCCGACGCAGGGCATCGTCCATGCCCATGGGGTCAGCCGCCAGGGTGGCATCGAGTAGTTGCAGCGTCGCCTTGAGGTGCGCTGCCGGCACCGGGATCACCGCGCCCAGGTCGTAGATCACCAGCCGGCCCTCGGCATCGACGGCAAAGTTGCCAGCATGCGGATCGGCATGCAGTTCGCCATAGGTGAAAAGTTCTTCGGTTAGCCAGTCGGCCAGAGTCGTGGCGATGCGTTGCCGCAGAGCATCGTCCGCTTCCTCGAGCCCACGCAGCGGCGTACCCGCCAAGTAGCGCATGGCCAGCACCCGCGGACCGGAAAGAGTAGGCAGCGGCTCGGGGATGACCAAGCTCGCGTGATGGGCATAGCGCAGCCGATAGCGTTGCAGGGCGCAAGCCTCGGCATGGTAGTCGAGCTCGCTGCGCAGGCTGGCGGCTAGCTCCTCGAACAGGGTGTCCAGGCGTGCCTGGGGCACCTGGAGCCAGCGGCCGAGGCGCATGAGGCGCCGAAGCTGGGCCAAGTCGCTCTCGAGTACTTCGGCCAGCCCCGGATACTGCACCTTGAGTACCAGCGTCTCGCCGTCATGCGTGGTCGCACGATGCACCTGTCCCATGGAAGCACTGGCGAAGGGCCGAGACTCGATCTCGCGGAAATGTGTGTCCAGCTCGCCATACTGCTCGACCAAGGTACGCCGTATGCCCTCCCAGGGCATGGGCTCGGCCTGGCGTTGCAGGCGCGCCAGCTCAGCGGCGAGATCCGGCGGCAGCAGGTCGTCCCACTGAGCCACGATCTGGGCCAGCTTCATGGCCGGCCCCTTCAGCTCGGAGAGCCCCGCGAATAGCGCCTCGCCCAGCGCGCGCCAGTCGGCCTCGCCGCCGAATCGGCTGCGCAGCAAGGTGCCGCCGGTGCGCGCCCCGAGACCCAACAGTCGCCGCGTCCTTCCCCGCTCCCGCATGGTGGCGCTCTCCTCGTTGATATTCGCTGGAGCCATTGTACAGCTCGTGGCACTTTCGGCCTCTGGCCTTGTCGGCCGTTTACTGTAAGAATATCCATAAAGAATACGACTCGACTGCAGCGAAAGGGTGATATGCGCCTGATCATCGCCGAAAAACCCAGCCTGGCCCGGGCCATCGCCGAGGCGCTACCGGGCGGTGCACGCCGCGAGGACGGCGCCCTTCACGCCGGTGACTCCATTGTCACCTGGTGCCTGGGCCATCTGCTGGAGCAGGCGCCACCCGATGCCTACGACCCCGCCTTCAAGCAGTGGCGCCTGGACCACTTGCCGATCCTGCCATCTCGCTGGCAGCTCAGCCCGCGGCCCAAGGCCAGGGGGCAGCTCGCCGTCATTCGCAAGCTGCTCAAGCAGGCCCACGAAGTGGTGCATGCCGGCGATCCGGACCGCGAGGGGCAACTGCTGGTACAGGAAGTGATCGAGTACCTGGGCTGGAAGGGGCCGGTGTCACGCCTGCTGGTCAGCGACCTCAACCGGCCCGCGGTACAGCGGGCCCTGGCACGGCTGGAGGACAACGCACACTACCAGCCGCTCTACCGCGCCGCCGAGTCCCGCTCTCGCGCCGACTGGCTGTACGGCATCAACCTGACCCGGGCCTGGACCCTGACCGGGCGTCAGGCCGGTCACGACGGTGTGCTCTCGGTGGGTCGGGTGCAGACCCCGGTGCTCGGGCTGGTGGTGCGCCGCGACGCCGAAATACGCGATTTCAAGCCCCACCCCTTTTATGTGCTGTGGGCCGATCTGCCGGTGGCCAGCGGCCAGCTGCGCGCCTGGTGGCAGCCGGGCGAGAACCATCGGCTTGACGAGCAGGGCCGCCTGCTCGAGCATGCTCCGGCCCAGGCTCTGGCCGAACGGCTGCCCGGCGCCGAAGGCCGGCTCACTTCGCTCGAGACCCGCCAGAAGCGCCAGTCCGCCCCGTTGCCCTACTCGCTCTCGGCGCTGCAGGTGGACGCCGCGCGGCGCTTCGGGCTCTCCGCCAAGGCCGTACTGGACATCTGCCAACGCCTCTACGAGCGCCACAAGTTGATTACCTATCCGCGCTCGGACTGTCGCTACCTGCCCGAGGAGCACCTGGCCCAGGCTCGTGCCACTCTGGCGAGCGCCTGCGGACAGGACGAGACCCTGCGTGGCTGGCTGGCAGGCGCCGACTTCAGCCTGCGCTCCAAGGCCTGGGACGACAAGAGAGTGGGCGCACACCATGCCCTGGCGCCCACCGGCAAGCCGGCCAAGCTTGAGCGACTGGAGCGCACCGAAGCCGACGTGTTCCGCCTGATCGCGCGCAACGTGCTGGCCCAGTTCTATCCCCCGCTGATCACCCGTGAAGTGAAGGCAGAGTTCACTATCCTCGCCGAGCGTTTTCGCGCCAGCGGCCAGGAACTGCTCCAACCAGGCTGGAAGCCGCTGTTCACCACCCGCGAGGAAGCCCCGCCGCTGCCACCGCTTACGGAGGGCGAGAGCTGCCGGGTCACGGCATGCGAGGTCGAGGAGCGCGAGACACGCCCACCGGACCCCTTCACCGACGCCAGTCTGATCAAGGCGATGATGAACATCGCCCGCTATGTCGACGACCCCGAGGTCAGGCGTACCCTGCGCGAGCATGACGGACTGGGTACCGAGGCAACCCGCGCCGGCATCATCGAGACACTCATCGAACGCGGCTACCTGGTACGCCAGAAGAAGTCGCTGCGCGCCACCCGGCTGGGTAGTGGGCTGGTGGCCTCACTGCCCGAGGCTGCTTCACGGCCCGAGCGCACGGCACAGTGGGAACAGCGACTGACGGCCATTGCCGAGCACGGCGACGACCCGGCACCGTTCCTCTGCGCCTTGATCGAGGACCTGCGTGGCCTGCTGGGCAGCGCCGACGCAAATCGCCTGCGTCAGGCCATGGCCACGGCCCAGGGTGAGGTCGCTGCCGCACCGAAACGACGCGGGGCGGCCGACAAGAGACGAGGCGGCCGCAGCACTTCGCCACGCACTCGCCGCAAGCCACGCACGAGCGCTTGAGCCCGCAGGCTGGCATCCGGTCACCGGGCATCGGTATGCTGCCTTTGTTCATCCACCAAGGCATCTCATGAACGACCAGACCCACCTGATCGTCGGCCCCGGCGCCCTGGGCCGGCTACTGGCCATGCACCTGGCCGATGTCGTGCCGGTCGTGCTGGCCGGGCGCCGAGCGTTGCCCGCCGAGCAGATCCTGACCACGCCGGAGGGCGCGCAGCGCTCACGTCGCCTTGCCGTTGCCGAGCTCGAAAATCTGCCGGCCGCAACGCCGGTCTGTCTGCACCTGACCACCAAGGCCTATGCCGCCGAGGCCGCCTATGCTGCCGCCATGGCCCGGTTGCCCGGCGCACCGACGCTGGTGCTGTGGCAGAACGGCTATCAGATACAGCCCGAACTCGAGCGCCGCCATCCGGGCCCGGTGGTGTGTGCCTCTACCACCGAAGGTGCCTGGGTGAATGGTGACGACGCCGTGACCCATGCCGGCCGCGGTATTACCTACCTCGGCGACCTCGCCAACCGGCATGCGTCGGCGTGCCGTGAATTGGCTGACCTGCTCGGCCAGGCCGGCCTGGCCGCCGAGGCGGTCGAGGACATCGAGACCCGGCTGTGGCACAAGCTGGCGGTGAATGCGGCCATCAATCCGCTGGTGGCACGCTTTCGTATCCGTAACGGCCAATTGCGCGACCGCCCCTTCCGCCCCATGGTGGAGCGAATCATCGCCGAAGTGGCAAGCATCTTGGCATCGGAGCATGTTCCACCTCCCACGGCGGGCTGGCACGCGCTGGTCTGGCAGGTGATCGCGGCAACCGCCAAGAATCGCGCCTCGATGCTGCAGGACGTCATGGCTGGAAGACCTACCGAGCGTGAGGCCATCCTCGGCCCCCTGCTGGCTGCCGCCCAACGGCACGGTATTGCCGCCCCCTGCCTGAGCGAACTCGACGCCTCTCTGGCCCAGGCTCGGCCGCTCCAGCGTTGAGAGGCCACCTGGCAGGCACAAGGGGAGGCTGCTAAGCTCTTGAGATGGGTTTTGTCGCCCGAGCTAGACGCGTGTTCCGTTTGCCGCTTACGGGCCAACGAACCGTATCGCACAGGGATATAGGTCAGAAACATGAACGCGTGTTTCAGAGGTGCCATGATCATGGCTGCCAGCCTGACATTGCCACCACTCGTGGCCATGGCAGACAATGGTTTGCCTGAGGGTGGGCACGCGCCTCTGTACAGCGAACCCTTCGCCTACACCGACGCCTCCCACGATTTGCTGGCCTCCCTGGCACTGCCTTCCCTGAAAAGACCCTCCTACGCCAGTAGAACCAGCGACCTGATGCATCTCGACAATGGCGTCGTGCTGGAAGGCGGCGACCTCGAGTCGATCGACGGCCATACTTCCGGCTTCCGCGTGACCGCGGGCTTCTCCCCGATGAACCTGCCTCAGCTCGACCTCGGCGCCGAGTTTACTTATCGCGAAAGCGACGAAGTCCCCACCCATCATTCCGATCAGGCCATGCTGGTCAATACCACTACCCTGGGCGGTAGCCTGGTCGCAGGAGTGCGCATGGGCCAGCTAGGACTTTATGCCAAGTCGGGTTTCGCCGAGTGGGACGGCGACCCGGTCACACAGACCGAGCCGCTTTTCGCGACGAACGGCACCGCTCGCATCCAGGGCTTCGGCGCGAGATTGCAGTACGACCGCCTCGTCAGTCGCCTGGAGTTCGAGGAAATCGACTCACCCAGCATGGCTCACCTGAACCTGATCACGGCCTCGCTCCATTACGCTTTCTAAGCCACCGCACTACCCGCTAGATACGCCGCGCCATAGAGCGTTTGGATTGGCTCAAGCCCTCTTGTCATAGCCGGGTGTTCTTACGCATCATGTCCTATAGTGAACTGGCGGGTCGCGCAGCGTTGTGGCCCTCTCCCTGAACCTGTTCCCTGGAGTCACGCAGATGAGTCTCAGAATCGGCGATACCGCGCCCGATTTCACGGCGCAAACCACCCAAGGTACGCTGAACTTCCATGAATGGATCGGTGACAGCTGGTGCATTCTCTTTTCGCATCCCAAGGACTTCACCCCGGTATGCACCACCGAGCTCGGTTACATGGCCAAGCTCAAGCCCGAGTTCGACAAGCGCAATACCAAGATCATCGGTCTCTCGGTGGACCCGGTCGACAATCATGCCGCCTGGTCCAAAGACATCGAAGAGACCCAGGGCGCCGCGCCCAACTACCCGATGATCGGCGATGACAAGCTCGAGGTCGCCAAGCTCTACGACATGCTGCCTGCCGAGGAACCGGGCAGCGCCGAGGGCCGCACTCCGGCCGACAACGCCACGGTCCGTTCGGTGTTTCTCATCGGACCGGACAAGAAGGTCAAGGCGATGCTGGTCTATCCGATGACCTCGGGGCGCGACTTCAACGAAGTCCTGCGCCTGCTCGACTCGGTGCAGCTCAACGCCAAGCACACCGTGGCCACGCCGGTAAACTGGCGCCCCGGTGACGATGTGATCATCCCGCCCGCAGTCAGCGACGAAGAAGCGAAGAAGAAGTACCCGGAGGGCTTTACGACCATCAAGCCCTATCTGCGTACGGTGAAGCAGCCGCAGTAAGCCACGTCTGAGCTGACTACGCATGAATCGCCCCGGCCAAGGCCGGGGCGATTCGTCCCAACCATGGCCGAGCTCAATGCCTTCTAGCCCGTGTTGCGCAGGCCCGCAGCGATACCCGCCATGGTCACCATCAGGGCGCGTGAGAGTTCGCCACTGATGGCGCCATCGGCATCGCGGTTACGCTGCAGTAGCTCGGCCTGCAAGCCGTGAAGCGGGTCGATATAGGGGTTACGCACCTCGATGGCCTGACGGATCAGTGGCGTCTGCTCCAGCAACTGCGGCTGGTCGAGAATCGTCAGTACGACGGACTGCAACTGGGTGAACCGGCGACGTAACTCAGTGCCGAGTTCCTTGAGCGCCGGCTCATCGACCAGGCGCTGCTCGTAGTAGGAGGCGATGCCCACGTCGGCCTTGGCCAGCAGCATCTCCAGCATGTCCAGGTAGGTGCCGAAGAAGGGCCAACGATCGCGCATCTCGCGCAGGACCTCGAGCCCCCCTTCCTCTTCCATACGTGCGGAAAAGGCTTCACCGCTGCCCAGCCAGGCCGGCAGCATCAGCCGAATCTGGGTCCAGGCAAAGATCCAGGGAATCGCGCGCAGTGTCTCCACACCGCCATCCTGGCGACGCTTGGTCGGGCGTGATCCCAGCGGCAAGTGCCCCAGCACGCCTTCGGGGGTGACTGCGCGAAAATAGGGCACGAAGTCGGCATCCTCCCGCACCACGCCGACATAGGCCGCATGGGCGATCTCGGCCAGGCGATCCATCTCCTCACGCCAGCGAGGCTCGGGCGCCGGGGGCGGCAACAGCGTCGCCTCGAGTACGGCGCAGGCGTAGATTTCCATGGAGCGCAGGGCAATATCCGGCTGACCGAACTTGAAGCGAATCATCTCCCCTTGCTCGGTGACCCGTAGGCTGCCATTCACCGAGCCCGGCGGCTGCGACAGGATGGCCGCATAGGCCGGACCGCCACCGCGACCGACGGCACCGCCGCGACCATGGAAAAGGGTCAGATCTACGCCGTGGTGACGGCACACCTCGACCAGCCTTTCCTGGGCGCGGTACTGGGCCCAGGCCGCCGCCAGCTGCCCGGCGTCCTTGGCCGAGTCCGAGTAGCCGATCATCACCTCCTGGCGTTCGCCGGCCAGCGTGCGGTAGCCCGGCAGCGCCAGCAGGCGATCGATCACGTCGCCGGCGCGGTTGAGGTCGTCGAGGGTTTCGAACAGCGGCGCGATGGGCAGCGAGACGGTGCCTCCAACCTCCTTCATCAGCAGCGCCACCGTGAGCACATCGGAAGGCTGGGCGGCCATGGAAATGATATAGGTGCCGAGCGCCTCGGACTGCTCGCTGGCAATGACCAGGAAGGTATCGAGGACCTCACGAGTCTCGGCCGAGCACTCCCAGCGCCGCGGAATCAACGGCCGGCGCGACTCGAGCTCGGCGAGCAGGAAAGCCTGGCGCTGCTCCTCGCTCCAGTCGCGATAGTGACCGAGCTCCAGCGCCTGGGTCAGCTCCTCCATGACCATGGCATGACGGCTCGCCTCCTGGCGGATGTCGAGCTTGGTCAGGGTCACGCCGAACACCGCCACTCGGCGCAGGGTATCGAGCAAGGCCCCGTTGGCGATGGTGTCGAGACCGACATCGCACAGCGAGCGATAGCAGGTGAGCAGCGGCGCGTAGAGCTGATCGCTGTTCTCGATGACCGGACCACCTTCGTAGCTGCGTCCGTCGAGCTGGGCCTTGGCCCAGTCGCGGGTGGCTTCGACCCGCTGCAGCAGACGCTTGAGCAGCTCACGATAGGGTTCGGCTACGTTGCCGACCTCGGCCCGAAGCGCACTGTTGCACTTCCACATGGAGAGCTCGGCCTTGAGCTGCTCGAGGTCGCGCAGGTAGAGATCCGCCGCCATCCAACGCCCCAGCAGCAAGACCTCACGCGTGACGCGGGAGGTGACGTTGGGGTTGCCGTCGCGATCGCCGCCCATCCACGAGGCGAACACGATCGGCGCGGCATCCAGCGGCAGGCGCTCGCCGGCGGATTCAAGCAGCAGGCTGTCGAGGTCGCGATGGAACGCCGGCACTGCCTGCCACAGCGAGTTCTCGATAACGGCGAAGCCCCACTTTGCCTCATCCACCGGGGTGGGGCGCTCGTGGCGAATCTCGTCGGTATGCCAGGCCTGGCTGATGAGTTCTTCCAGGCGCCCGCGGGCACGGCTGGCCCGCTCGGGATAGTCCAGGGACGATTCGATGACGGTGAGGCACTCGTCGATGGCATCGTACTTCTGGATCAGAGTGCGGCGAATGACCTCGGTGGGATGGGCGGTCAGCACCAGCTCGACACGCATGTTGGCGAGACTCTCGACCAGCTTGCGCGGCGCATGCCCGGCATGGCGAGCCCGCTCGAGCAGTTCGGATAGCACCGGCTGTGAGCCGGGCTTGTAATCCTCGACGCGACGGAAGCGTGCCCGGTAGTGCTGCTCGGCAATGTTGGCCAGGTTGAGAAACTGGTTGAAGGCGCGCGTCACTGGCAGCAGGTCGCGGTCGGGCAACTTGCGCAGATACTCGATCAGCTCGCGGCTGCTCTGGACATCCCCCTGTCGGCCACTCTTGGCCAGGCCGCGGATGGTCTCGATGCGGTCGACGAAACCCTTGCCCAGGTCATCGGCGATGGTGCGACCCAGACTGTCGCCGAGTATGCGTACGTTGTCGCGTAGGGATTCGTGCAGATCGCCGCTCATGGCCGATCTCCTCCTGAAGTCGATTCGGAATGTTCCGCTGGCGTATTGGACGCTTCGGCCTCGAGCCGCTTGGCCTGCTGCCAATAGCCTTCCATGGCCTCGAGACCGACGTCGCGGGTGGTCATGCCACGCTCGGCCAGGGCCGCCTCGACGTGACGAAAGCGGCGCTCGAACTTGGCGTTGGTCTCGCGCAGGCACTGCTCGGGGTCGGCCTTGAGGCTACGCGCCAGGTTGGTAACGGCGAACAGTAGATCGCCCACTTCCTGAGCCGCATGGCGCTGATCGCCCTCGACCAGGGCCTGCTCGACCTCGTCGAGCTCTTCACGGATCTTGGCAATCACCCCAGCGGTGTCGGGCCAGTCGAAGCCCACCCGCGCCGCGCGCTTGGAGAGCTTGGCGGCACGCGACAGCGCCGGCAACGTGCGCGGCACGTCGTCGAGCACCGAAACGCTAGTCTCGGCCTCTGCGCGCTCGACCCGCTCCGCGGCCTTGAGCGACTCCCAGCGACTGTTGACTTGCCGGGCTTCCACCTGCTCGGCGCTGACACCGGGAGGACGACGCGACGCCAGGGTGCCGTCGGGAAAGACGTGCGGATGGCGGCGCACCATCTTGGCGGTGAGGGTATGCACCACGTCGTGGAAGTCGAAGCGCCCCTCCTCACGCGCGAACTGGCTGTAGTAGACCACCTGGAACAGCAGGTCGCCAAGCTCACCCGGCAGTTCGTCGAAGACGCGACGCTCGATGACGTCGGCCACCTCGTAGGCCTCTTCCAAGGTGTGTGGCACGATGCTGTCCCAGTCCTGCTTGAGATCCCACGGGCAACCCTGTTCGGGATCGCGTAGCACGGCCATCAGCATCAGCAGGTCGTCGATGCCGTGTCGGGTCTCGCTCATGTGCCACTCCCCTTGCGTTTCATCCCTTTGGCTCCGGTGCGCAGGCGCTGGACCTCGATCACGTTGGACAGCTGCTGAATGCGCGAGAAAAGCCTGCCCAGCGTCTCCAGCCCGTCGACTTCCACGGTGATGCGCATCCGCGCGATACCGTCGCTGGTGTCGGTCAGGGTATTCACCGAAAGCACGTTGACCTTTTCATTGCCAAGGATGCCCGTGACGTCACGCAGCAGCCCGGAGCGGTCCCAGGCCTGAATCTCGATGTCCACGGGGTATTGGGTGCGGGCACGCTGTCCCCACTCCACCTCGATGACCCGCTGCGGCTCGTCGATGCGCAGCTGCAGTATGTTGGGGCAATCCTGGCGATGCACGGTAACGCCTCGCCCTTGGGTGATGAATCCGACGATCGGCTCGCCGGGCACCGGATGACAGCAGTTGGCCATGCTGGTCTTGAGATTGCCGACGCCCAACACGGTGATGTCGCTGGTCGTGCCTTTTCCCTGGTCGCGCCTCGGCTTGGCCAGCAGGCGGTCGAGCTGCTCCTGGTCGTCGGTCTCGCCGAACAGCTGCTGGGCCTGATGCAGCACCTGGCCGATGCGCAGGTCGCCCGCTCCCAGCGCGGCATACATGTCCTCGGGGGACTGGTAGTTGACCTTGTGCGCCAGGGTGTCGAGGTCCATGTCCTCCACGTCGAGGCGGCGCATCTCGCGCTCGAACAGTGCTTTGCCCTCCTCCACGTTCTGCTCGCGGGCCTGATGCTTGAACCACGACTGAATCTTGGCCCGTGCCCGAGAGGTGCGAACGTAGCCGAGGCTGGGATTGAGCCAGTCGCGGCTGGGGCCCCCCTTGCTGGCAGTAAGAATCTCGACCTGCTGGCCGGTCTTGAGCTTATAGGTGAGCGGTACGATGCGACCGTCGATCTTGGCCCCACGACAGCGATGGCCGACCTCGGTGTGCACGCGATAGGCGAAGTCGATGGGCGTGGCGATTCGCGGCAGGTCGATGACGTGACCGTCGGGGGTGAACACATAGATGCGATCCGGCGCCACATCGCTGGAGAGCCCTTCGCGCAGATCGCTGAAATCGCCGACCTCGTCCTGCCACTCCAGCACTTGGCGCAGCCAGGCGATCTTCTCTTCGTAGCTGGAACTCTTGCCGCTGGTGTCGTGGCCTTTGTAGCGCCAGTGGGCGCAGACACCGAGTTCGGCTTCGTCGTGCATGGCGAAGGTGCGGATCTGGATCTCGAGCACCTTGTTCTCCGGCCCCAGCACAGCAGTGTGCAGCGACTGGTAGCCGTTCTTCTTGGGGTTGGCGATGTAGTCGTCGAACTCGTTGGGCACGTGATGCCAGCGCGAATGGACCAACCCCAGCACGGTGTAGCAGTCGGTCACCTCCGGCACCAGAATGCGGACGGCGCGCACGTCGTTGACCTGGGCAAAGTCGATGCGCTTGCGCTTCATCTTGCGCCAGATCGAGTAGATGTGCTTGGCGCGTCCGTTGACGTCGTAGCGAGTGATGCCCTGCGCTTCGAGCATCTCCTTGAGCACATCCACGACATCGTGGATGTAGCGATCGCGATCGAGACGCTTCTCGGCCAGCTGTCGGGCAATCGTCTTGTAGTCATCCTCGTGCAGGTAGCGAAACGAGAGATCCTCGAGCTCCCACTTGACCTGACCGATACCCAGGCGATGGGCCAGCGGTGCGTAGATGTCGAAGACCTCACGCGCCACCTGCAGGCGCTTCTCGCGCGGTGCATCCTTGACCTGTCGCAGCGCGCAGGTACGCTCGGCGATCTTGATCAGTGCCACGCGCACGTCGTCGATCATGGTGACCAGCATCTTGCGCAGGTTGTCCTGCTGGTCGTGCTGTACCAACCCCTGACTGGGAACCTGGGCGTTGCTGATGGCCGCCATCTGCAGCACGCCCTCGATCAGATGCGCGACCTCCTTACCGAAACGCCGGGCCACGGCGTCGACCGAGATCAGGCCCTCACGCACGGCACGATAGAGGACCGCGGCTTCGAGTGCCGGCTGGTCGAGCTTGAGCAGGGCCAGGATATCGGCCATCTCCAAGCCCATGCGATAGGTCGTGTCGCGGGGCAGCCAGGCCTTGTGCGGGCGGTCGACTTCCTGGGAAAGCCGCTTGGCGAGTTCACACGCCTCGCGCAGTTCCGCGGGGTCGCGTAGCTTGACGTCTTCCTGGAGGCGCTCCAGCCAGTGGCCGATGTCGACGTCACCATCGTCCGTCAGTGGCTGATCGTCGCGAACTTTCACCATCGTTCTAGGCTCCTTGCGATGACGGCTGCGTTGCACCGTGCTCGAGCAACAACAGGGACTCCAGGTGCGAGGTATGCACGAACATGTCGGCCACCGACACCCGGAGGATGCGATAACCGCCATGCACGAGTCGTGCCGCATCGCGCGCCAGCGTGGCTGGGTCACAGGCAATGTAGACCAGCCGCGGCACGGGGCGTTCGATCAGCGCACGGCATACCGCATCGGCACCGTCCCGGGGCGGGTCCAGAACCACCGCCTCGGGCGAAAGGCGTGCAAGAAGTGCCGCCACGGCCGCCTGATCGTTGAGGTCGAGCTGCAAGGCTTCGATGTCGAGCCCGTTGCGGCCCGCATTGTGCTGTAGCCTGGCGACCATGTCAGGGTTGCCCTCCGCCGCCGTGACCGTGGCACCTTCGACTGCCAGCGGCAAGCCGAAATTGCCGATCCCGGCGAACAGATCCAGTACGCGCCGACTGGCAACCGGCGCCAGCCAATGCCGCACCGTGGCCACCAACTCACGATTGACCTGCTCATTGACCTGCACGAAATCGCCCGGCGCGAAGCCAAGTTCGAGCTCACCCTCGCTCCCCGGCAAGCGATAGCCGAGTGCCGGCGTTTTCCCCAGCCATTCGAGGCTGGGTTCCTCGCGCCCCAGCAGGCATGCGAGAGCCACGCCGTGCTCCTCGCCGAACGCACGCCAGCGTTGCAGGTCGGCGCCGTTGTCGCGCAACTGTCGCACCACCACCACCCGGGCCGAGTCGGCAGTGATCAACTCCAGGTGACCCACCAGGCGTGGCGCCTCGAGTTCTGTCAGCAGTTTCCGCAGCGGCCCGATCAGTGCTGCCAGCTCGGGGACCAGCACCTCGCAACCCTGTATATCGACCAGACGGCTGGTGTGGCGAGCGCGAAAGCCGAGATGCACGTTGCCCTCGGCATCCACCTTGACACCCAGCCGGGCACGGCGACGGTAGCCGAGCGGCGCACCCGCCAGCAACCCTGGCGGCTCGGGCAGTTCGATGCCCTCTCGCCGAAGCAGCTCGACGAGTACTGCTCGCTTGTGCTCGCGCTGGGCCTCGACGACGAGATGCTGCAGGTCGCAGCCGCCGCACTGGCCATAGTAGACGCAGGGCGGCACGGTCCGTTCTGCCGCCGGCTCGAACAGCTCGCGGACATGGGCCTCGTCGTAGCGCTTGCGCGTGCGATGCACGGCCACGTCGACGCGCTCACCGGGCAGCGCCCCCTCGACGAACAGGGTCTTGCCGCTGGCGGCATGTGCCACGCCCCGCCCGTCGTGGGCGAGCCGCTCGATGACTACCGACGATTCTACGGCCGGTGTCGCGGCAGCAGGAGCCTCGTTCGCGCGTCGCTGCAGCCCCGAGACACCGGTACGCTGCCGCGCCGGCCGTCGCTTACCAAGCATTGCCACCTCAAGCCTCCGGAGCGAACAACCCAGTCGAGAGATAGCGATCGCCACGGTCGCAGACGATAAAGACGATCACCGCGTTCTCGACTGTCTCGGCAATGCGCAACGCACCTGCCAGGGCACCCCCGGACGAGACACCCGCCAGGATGCCCTCCTCCCGTGCCAGACGACGCATGTGCTCCTCGGCTTCGTGCTGGCCGATGTCGAGCACTTGGTCGACCCGTGTGGCATCGAAGATGCTCGGCAGGTACTCCTTGGGCCAGCGCCGAATGCCGGCAATGCTGGCACCGTCCTCCGGCTGCAGGCCCACGATCTGAATAGCGGGGTTGCGTTCCTTGAGATATGCCGACACGCCCATGATCGTTCCCGTGGTGCCCATGGAACTGACGAAGTGCGTGATCGTGCCTCCGGTCTGCTCCCACAGCTCCGGGCCGGTACCACGATAGTGCGCCAGCGGATTGTCGGGGTTGGCGAACTGATTGAGCGGCTTGCCCTCGCCGCGCGCAATCATGGCTTCGGCCAGGTCGCGCGCTTCTTCCATGCCCCCCTCCTTGCTGACCGTGATCAGCCTGGCGCCATAGGCCGCCATGGCCTGCTTGCGCTCGCTCGAGGCGCTCTCAGGCATGATCAGGATCATGCGGTATCCCTTGATCGTCGCGGCCATGGCCAGCGCGATCCCGGTATTGCCCGAAGTGGCTTCGATCAACGTATCGCCAGGCGAGATGTCATCCCGGGCCTCGGCCTGTTCCAGCATCGACAGCGCCGGACGATCCTTGACCGAGCCGGCGGGATTGTTGCCTTCGAGCTTGGCCAGCAGCGTGTTGTTGCGCCCTGCCGCAATGCGCTTGAGCCGAATCAATGGCGTATGCCCAACGATATCCTCGATGGTAGGGAACTGCATGTAAGCATCCTTAGGGTAAGGTCTTTTCGCTAGTATATCCGTGCCATCAGGCGCTGGACAGGCATGCCTCGACAATGTGGCATACTGGGAAGAAAGGTCGTCACCAAGGAATAACAATGTCGCTCGGAAATCGCCTGACACTCTGGATATTGTGCCTCCCGTTGCTGGTGCTGCTGCTCGTGGCGGCTTTTGTTCTGCACCTGGATACCGAATGGCGCAAGTCGGCCCTCCGCGACCGAGTCATCACCGTCGTCGAACAGCAAGCACCGGAAATGGCCCGTGCCGTCTTCGAGGCCGATCAGTCGCGACTGGAAGGTATGGCCATGCGCCTGCTGAACATCGATGAGGCGCGCGGCGTAGGCATCTATACCGACAGCAACATGGCCCAACTGGAGCTGGGCCGAAACCGCGCTCAGGTGGCGACTGCACCGCCAAGCGAGAGGCAACTCGATACCAGCAGTGATCTTTGGCGCCTGATGGTGCCGCTCGACCCCGCCGAGCGGGAAGGCAGCCAAAGCGGTCGGGCCTGGCTCGAACTCGACATCGACAGCCGCCCGCTCACCCTCGACTACTACCGACGCTTGGCCACTACCGGGCTGGGCCTGTTGATCCTCGGCCTGCTGCTGTTCGTGATCGCCTCGGCCCTTGGCCGCCGCGTCGACACCAGCCTCGATGATGCCGCCGAGGCACTGAGACGACTGCGCAGCGGTGACTTCGAGGCGCAGCTACCTGAGACCGGCGCCCCCGAACTGCGTCGCCTGGCCCGCCATGTTAATGCGCTAGGCGACGAACTGAAGCAGTCCCATGAGAACATCCAGCGCCAGATCGAGCAGACCACTACCGACCTTGAAGAGTCGATGGAGACCATCGAAATCAAGAACATCGAACTCGATCTGGCCCACCGCAGGGCACTCGAGGCCAACCGGATCAAGTCCGAGTTCCTGGCCAGCATGAGCCACGAAATCCGCACGCCGCTCAACGGCATCGTCGGCTTTTGCCGCCTGCTGGGGCGTTCGCGCCTGGAGCCACGTCAGCGCGAATGGCTCGACCAGGTACAGATCGCCTGCGACAACCTGCTTGCCCTGGTCAACGACGTGCTCGATTTCTCGCGCATGGAAGCCGGCCGCCTCGAGCTGGAACGTGCCGAGCTGGACATGGTTTCGCTGGTCGACGAGGCGCTAGGCCAACAGGCCCCTCTGGCCCACCAGAAGGGATTGCATCTGCTGGGTCTGGTCTACGACGACGTACCCTCTGTGCTGCGTGGCGATCCGCTACGCATTCGCCAGGTGCTGACCAACCTGATCCACAACGCACTCAAGTTCACCGAACAGGGCGAAGTCATCGTCCGGGTGATGCTCGAGGAGCAAAATGCCCAAGGGCGCGCACTGCTGCGTGTCAGCATCAGCGACACCGGAATCGGCCTCACGCCGCAGGAGCAGCACAGCCTGTTCCAAGCGTTTCGCCAGGCCGCCGCCAGCCATTCCCGCCATTACGGCGGCTCCGGCCTGGGCCTCGCCATCAGCCGCCAACTGGTCGAGCAGATGGGGGGACAGATCACGGTGGAAAGCGAACCGTCACGCGGCTCGACTTTCTCCTTTACACTGCCGCTGGACGTCATCGACCAGGCGGAGTTTACTCCCGACGCCATTCTCGACAATGAGCGGGTCGCCCTCTACGAGCCCCACTCTCCGACACGCCACGCGCTGAGCCACCTGCTGACGCTCTGGGGAGGCCAGGTGGAGGAGCTTCGCCAGCCGGAACTGACGCCTCCCTACCCTTCGCTGCTGGTCGCGGCGCTGCCGCCCGACATGAATGAAACGCTGCTCGGCGAGTGGCGGACCAGGCTCCAGGCCAGCCCCTGTCCGGTCCTGCTGTTGATCAACGCACCGCCACTCGAAATGCCGGACCTGCATCTCCCCAGCGGCTGCGAGATCCTCAGCAAGCCGGCATCACGCCAGGCCTTGGCGGACGCCCTGCGTCGATGCAGCAAGGCGAAACGCTGCCCCGACACTGGCGAAGAGCGCCAGACACACGTGCTGATCGTCGATGACAATGCCATCAATCGCCGCCTGCTGCGCGAGCTGTTGCAGCGTCCCGGCCTGGAACTGGTCGAAGCCAGCAGCGGCGAGGAGGCGCTGGCACTGGCTGAAGGAACGTCTTTCCAACTGGTCCTGATGGACATACGCATGCCGGGGCTGGACGGTATCGAAACCACCCAGGCGTTACGCCGCCTGGGTGGGCAATGGGCGTCATGCCCGGTCATCGCGGTGACCGCCCATGCCCATGATAGCGAACGCGACCGCCTCAAGGCCGCAGGCATGCAGGAAGTGTTGACCAAACCGGTGGATTCCAACCGACTGGAAGCCGTCCTGCATCGTCATGTCGGCCTGACGGCGTTACCGCCCACACCGGCCCTGCCGGCTGCCCAGGAGTCCGAACCTGCCAGCGAGCTAGACGTGGTCGACATGCAGCTCGGCACGCGTCTCGCCAACGGCAACGAAAGCCTGGCACGCGAACTGCTCGAGGAACTCGTCGCGTCGCTGCCGAAAACCGAGGGGGAGTTGCAAGGCGCTCTCGCCACCGGCGACCCCGAGACGCTGTTGGATGTCGTGCATGCGCTCAACGGCGCCTGCCGCTATTGCGGTGCGCCCGAGCTCGCACTGGTGGCGGAGACCCTGGAGACCCGGCTGCGCTCACGCGGCATGGCTGATATCGAGCCGCTGATCGAGGATTTGTTCCAGGCAATCGAACGCCTGCGGGAGTGGCACGCCACGCATCAGGAGGCATCCAGCAAGGTTACCGCCAGCTCAACCTCATCGTACAAGGATAGATGAAGGATAGCGGCCGTAGCGCGCCATCCCAGGTCAAGACGATGATGCCAATGCTCAGTGGTCGTGTCCGGCGTGGTCGTGATCGTGCTCTTCCAGCGAGGCGATGAACCCCGCCTCCTGTCCGGCGATCATTAGCCGCTTCATCTCGGCCACGGCCTCCTTGAGCCCGACGAACAGTGCTCGAGCGATGATGGCGTGGCCGATATTGAGTTCATGCAACCCCGGTATGGCCGCAATCGCCTCGACGTTGTGATAGTTCAGGCCGTGCCCGGCATTGACCGTGAGGCCCAGCTCGAGCGCCATTTCCGTGGCGGCCGTCAGCCGCGCATGCTCCTCGCGCGCTGTCTGGCCGTTGCACTCGGCATAGGCTCCGGTGTGCAGCTCGATCACCGGCGCACCGGCGCGCTTGGCCGCCTCGATCTGGCTGGGTTCGGGATCGATGAACAGCGACACCTCGCAGCCTGCCGCTGCCAGACGCCGACAGGCCGCAGCAATGGCATCGAAACCGCCAGCCACGTCGAGGCCGCCCTCGGTGGTCAATTCTTCGCGCTTCTCCGGCACCAGGCACACGTGCGCCGGGCGTATCTCCTCGGCCAGCGCCAGCATCTCTTCGGTGACGGCCATCTCCAGGTTCATGCGCGTGTTGAGAACTTCGGCGAGAAGCCGCACATCGCGCTCCTGGATATGCCGCCGATCTTCGCGCAGATGTACGGTGATGCCGTCGGCACCGGCTTCCTCGGCCAGCAGTGCGGCCTGGACCGGATCGGGATAGCGCGTGCCGCGCGCCTGACGCAGAGTGGCAATATGGTCGATGTTGACACCAAGCAGAATACGCGGGGGATGCATGCTGGTCTCCAGCTTCAGATCAAGGACGGGAAGGTCAGTGTGATGGGGAACGGCGCCGCTCGGCAAGCTGGCGCATCAGCTCACGGGAGCGCAGCGGACGCGCACCGAGCAAGGGGGCAAGCGCTGCCCGGGCCACCACCTTGGCCGGACCGGCCAGCCCGGGTGACGCCCAGTCACCTCCCGCCATCAAACGCAGAGTACGACCGTCGAGGCCCGGCTCACCGGGAACGAAGGCACGCGTGACGGAATCGTAGCGGTAGCGTCCCTGGGGGTCGAGCTCGCTGCCATCAGGCGTGGTGTAGCGTGGTGCGGCGTCCAGCGCATCGAGCAAGGCGAATTCAAGACGGCGCAGCGCCACGGCCCGCCCCTCAGGGAGCGGCAACGCTTGCAGCAGGGCCGTATAAAAGGCGAACACCTCGCCAACGGGGAATTCCACCGGCAGCGTTCGCGTCAGCAATTCGTTGGCGTAGAGCCCACAGAGCAGGCCTTCGCCGACCAGCAACGCCGCAGCGCCACGACTCTCCATTAGCCGCAGGCGCTTGAGCTCCCCTTCACCCACCCAGGTGACGTGCAGCGGCGCGAAGGGCTGCAACCGCCCGCGCGAGCGCGACCCCGGACGCTGAACGCCCTGGGCCACCGCGCGCACGCGACCGTGATCGAAGCTGAGCAGTTCGACCAGGGCGCTGGTTTCGCGATAGGGGCGCTTATGAAGGAGAAAGGCCGGCTGCGGCTGCATGATTGGTCGCCTGAACGAAGTAAGGACAAGCGCAGACAAGTTCGGACAAGATCAGTCCAGGTCGTACCCGAGACTCTTCAAGGCTCTCTCATCGTCCGACCAGCCGCGTTTCACCTTGACCCAGAGATTGAGCATTACCTTCGCATCCAGGGCCCGCTCCATGTCGAGCCGTGCCTCGCGGCCAATGCTCTTGATCCGCTCGCCCTTGTCGCCGATGAGGATCTTCTTCTGTCCGGCACGCTCCACCAGGATCAGGGCACTGATGTGCACCACCCTGCCCTCGTCGCGAAACTCCTCGATCTCCACCGTGACCTGATAGGGCAGCTCGTCACCGAGCTGGCGCATGATCTTCTCGCGCACCAGTTCCGCCGCCAGGAAACGCTGACTGCGGTCGGTGATCTGGTCGTCGGGGAAGTGGTGGAGCCCCTCCGGCAGGTGCTTGGCCACTTCCTCTTCCAGCTCCGGTACGTTGGTGCCGTGCTTGGCGGAGATGGGAATGATGGCGGCGAATTCACGCCGCGCTCCGACCTCGGCAAGCCAAGGCAGCAGCGTGCTCTTGTCCTCGAGTCGGTCGACCTTGTTCACGGCCAGGATCACCGGCGCTTCGACGTGCTCGAGACGCGTGAGTACCACCTGGTCCTCTTCGGTCCAACGCGTGCGGTCGACGATGAACACCACACAGTCCACGTCGCGCAGGGCCTGGGTAGCTGCCTGGTTCATGAAGCGGTTGATCGCCTTGTTGCGGTCGCGCCCCAGGATGTGTATGCCCGGCGTATCGACGTAGATGAACTGCGCTTCACCTTCGGTCTTGATGCCCATGACCTGGTGACGCGTCGTCTGGGGGCGTCGCGAGGTGATCGAGACCTTCTGCCCGAGTATGCGGTTCATCAACGTCGATTTGCCGACGTTGGGGCGGCCAACGATGGCCACGAAGCCACAGGTCTCGCTCATGCTTTTTGTCCCCTGCGTTGCTCCAACTGGAGCAGTGCGAGTTCGGCGGCTTGCTGCTCGGCATGACGGCGACTCGAGCCGGTGCCCAGGGTGTGCGAGTCGAGGAGTTCGACATGGCACTCCACGGTGAAGGTCTGGTCGTGGGCCTCGCCCTCCACCGAGACCACCTCGTAGCGAGGCAGCGGCGACTGGCGCGACTGCAAAAACTCTTGCAGCCGGGTCTTGGGATCCTTCTGGGTATCCTGCAGGTCGATCGCCTCCAGGCGCTCGGCATACCAAGCCAGCACCCGGGCACGGGCCACATCCATGCCGGCATCGAGATAGATCGCCCCCAGCACGGCCTCGACCGCATCGGCCAGGATCGAATCGCGACGATGCCCGCCGCTTTTCATCTCGCCGGACCCCAGGCGCAGGCACTCGCCGAAAGCCATCTCGCGCGCCAGCTCAGCCAGAGTCTGGCCACGCACCAGACGTGCGCGGAGACGGGAAAGCTGCCCTTCACGGGCCTGCGGGAAACGCTCGTACAAGGCCTCGGCGATGACGAAGTTGACGATGGAGTCACCCAGAAACTCCAATCGCTCGTTGTTCTGGCCTCCGAAGCTGCGGTGGGTCACGGCCAGCTCCAGCAGCGAGTCATCGCGAAAGCTGTAGCCGATGCGGCGGCTGAAGGCGGTAAGGGATCTACTCACGAAATTCCTGTTATTTCTGTTCCATCAATGGATGCGACGAACCTGGGTGAAGCTCGGCAGGCCGCCGTCCCAGTGCATCCATACGGCGAATGCCCGACCCACGACGTTCTCCTCGGGGACGAAGCCCCAATAGCGGCTGTCGTTGGAGTGGTCACGGTTGTCACCCATGGTGAAATAGTGTCCGTCGGGCACGACGATCTCGCGCACACGAGGCCCCGGGTCACGTGGGTTATTGTAGATACGATGGCTGACCTCGCCCAGTTGCTCCTCGAGGAGCCACTCACCAGGCGCGGCGGAAGGCGCTTGGTCCAGCAAGTGTTTGGGTACGGGCTCACCATTGATGTAGAGCTGCTTGTCCTCGTAGCGCACGATGTCGCCCGGCAGCGCCACAACCCGCTTGATGAAATTCACCGAGGGTTCGCTGGGAAAGCGGAACACCATCACGTCGCCGCGCTCGGGCTCACCCAGTTCGAGGATACGGGTATGCGTAACTGGCAGGCGCAGGCCGTAGGCGTACTTGTTTACGAGGATGAAATCCCCCACCTCGAGGGTCGGACGCATCGACCCGGAAGGAATCTGGAAGGGCTCCACCAGGAAGCTGCGCAGCAGCAGTACCACCAGCAACACCGGAAAGAAGGAGCGGGCATAGTCGATCGGCCAAGGCTCCTTCATTGCCCGCTCACGGGAGGTCTCGTCGAGCCCCTCCGTGGTACCCGCCTCGACGGCGGCCAGCTTCTGGCGCCTTGCGGGACGCAACCAAACGATGTCGAGCAACCAGATCACGCCAGTGATGGCCACGGCCACCACCAACAGAAGTGAAAAATCCATAGTGTCGCCGTTCCTAGTCGTTCACCTTGAGCACGGCCAGGAAGGCGTCCTGGGGAATTTCCACCCGACCGACCTGTTTCATGCGTTTCTTGCCCGCTTTCTGTTTCTCGAGCAGCTTCTTCTTGCGCGTCACGTCACCGCCGTAGCACTTCGCGGTCACGTTCTTGCGCAGCGCCTTGACCGTGGAGCGCGCCACCACCTGGCCGCCGATGGCGGCCTGAATCGCCACGTCGAACATCTGGCGTGGAATCAGCTCCTTCATCTTCTCGACCAGCACGCGACCACGCGAATGCGCGTGGTCGCGGTGAATGATCACCGCCAGCGCGTCGACCCGATCGCCATTGATCAAGACGTCCAGGCGCACCAGCTTGGCCGCTTCGAAGCGCTCGAAGTTGTAGTCCAGCGAGGCATAGCCCTTGGAGATGGACTTGAGACGATCGAAGAAGTCCATCACCACTTCGCTCATGGGCAGCTCATAGGTGAGCTGGATCTGGCTGCCGAGAAACTGCATGTCGAGCTGGTTGCCGCGACGGTTCTCGCACTCCATGATCACGTTGCCGACGAACTCCTGCGGCACCAGGATACTGGCACGCACGATCGGCTCGCGCATCTCCTCCACGTCGGCCATGTCGGGCAGCTTGGAGGGGTTGGAAACGTATTTGATGTCGCCGTTTTTCATGGCCAGCTCATAGACCACGGTGGGCGCCGTGGTGAGCAGGTCCAGGTCGTACTCGCGCTCGAGCCGCTCCTGGATGATTTCCATGTGCAGCGTGCCGAGGAAGCCGACGCGGAAGCCGAAGCCGAGGGCGTCGGAATTCTCGGGTTCGTACTCCAGCGAGGCATCGTTGAGCGCCAGCTTCTCCAGCGCGTCGCGGAAATCCTCGTAATCGTCGGCGCTGACCGGGAACATGCCGGCGTAGACCTGCGGCTTGACCTTCTGAAAACCGGGCAGGCGCGCCACGTCCGGCGTCTTGGCGTGGGTGATGGTATCGCCCACCGGGGCACCATGGATGTCCTTGATCCCGGCCACCACGAACCCCACTTCGCCGGCACGCAGAATATTGGTTTCCTTGCGCAGCGGCGTGAAGATGCCCACTTCGTTGGCCTGCCAGTCGCGGCCCGTGGACTTGATCCGGATCTTCTCGCCCTTCTTCAGGGTGCCATCGAAGAGTCGCACCAGCGACACCACGCCGAGGTAGTTGTCGAACCAGGAGTCGATGATCAGGGCCTGCAACGGCGCCTGTGGATCACCCTTGGGCGGCGGGATGTCGCGTACCAGGCGTTCTAGCAGTGCATCGATGCCCATGCCGCTCTTGGCGGAGACCTGACAGGCGTCGGTGGCGTCGAGGCCGATGATCTCCTCGATCTCGTGCGAGACTTTGTCGGGATCGGCCTGCGGCAGGTCCATCTTGTTGAGGACCGGCAGTACCTCCAACCCCTGCTCGATGGCGGTGTAGCAGTTGGCCACCGACTGCGCCTCGACGCCCTGGGCCGCATCCACCACCAGCAGCGCCCCTTCGCAGGCATAAAGGGAACGCGATACCTCGTAGGAGAAGTCTACGTGGCCGGGCGTGTCGATGAAGTTGAGCTGGTAGGTGTTGCCGTCCTGGGCATGATAGTCCAGCGTGACCGACTGGGCCTTGATGGTGATGCCGCGCTCGCGCTCGAGGTCCATCGAGTCGAGCACCTGCTCCTTCAGCTCGCGCTCGGTCAGACCGCCGCAGCTTTGGATCAGACGATCTGCCAGGGTCGACTTGCCGTGGTCGATATGGGCAATTATCGAGAAATTCCGAATGTGCTTCAGTTTATCGTTGCTTGCTTCGTTGCTCATCTAGCCCAGTCCGGTGTTCGACACGAGCGCGGCAGCGGCAGAGTCATCGGCGCCCGCTAACGTCATGAGAATTCGATGGCCGGTATTGTACCGGCATGACCCAAGGTTGGACAGCACAGCGGCACCGGGCAGTAAAAACACGAACACCTCCCGGCATGGCGGGAGGTGTTCTGCGACTCGTCCGACGCCGGGTCGACTCAGTCGCGACCCAGGCGCAGCGCCACGAACAGGGAGCCGCGCCCTTCGCGATACAACCGCACAGGCACGGGGCGGTCAGTGGGCAGGTCGGCAGCCAGGTCACGCAGCTGCTCGGCGCTCTCCACGGCATGATGATCGAGACTGACGATCACGTCGCCCGGCATGATCTTGGCTTCGGCCGCTGCCCCGCGAGGATCGACATCACGCACCAGCACGCCGCCATCGATACCCAGGCGCTTACGTTCGGCCTCATCGAGTTCGGCCACGGCGATGCCCAGGCGCGCCTGAGCGTCCGAGCCAGCGGCACTCGCCTGTCGAGCCTGCTCGCTCTCCGGCCAGTCACCGATGGTCACTGCGATATCCTGTCGCTCTCCGTCACGCAAAATAGTCAGCTCGGCCTCGTTGCCCGGCGTCACCCGGCCGATCAGGCGCGGCAGGTTACGTGAGCGCTCGACCTCCTCCCCGTCGACTTCCAGCACGATGTCGCCCGCCTGCAGGCCCGCCTGGGCCGCCGGTCCCTCGGGGTCGAGATCGGCAATCAAGGCGCCGCTGGGGCTGTCCATGCCGAACGATTCGGCCAGGTCGCGAGACACCGGCTGGATCATCACGCCGAGCCACCCGCGCTGAACACGTCCGTCGTCGCGGATCTGGCTGGCCACGTCCATGGCCACGTTGATGGGAATGGCGAAAGACAGCCCCATGAAGCCACCGCTGCGGGTGAAGATCTGTGAGTTGATCCCCACCACTTCGCCGTCCAGATTGAACAGCGGGCCACCCGAGTTGCCGGGGTTGATCGCCACATCGGTCTGAATGAAGGGCACGTAGGCGTCACGCGGCAGCGTGCGATTGATCGCGCTGACGATACCGGCAGTCACCGAGTGGTCGAAGCCGAAAGGAGAACCGATGGCGGCTACCCATTCCCCCACACGCAGTTCGTCGGAGTCGCCCATGTTCAGCGTCGGCAGGTCCGAGGCGTCCACCTTGAGCAGGGCCACGTCGGTCTGCGTGTCGGCCCCCACCAGCTCGGCTTGCAGCTCACGGCGGTCGTTGAGACGCACGAGAATCTCGTCGGCCCCCTCGACCACGTGAGCATTGGTCAGGATATAGCCATCTTCACTGATCACGAAGCCGGACCCCAGCGATTGCCGCTCGCCGCCCCGCCCGGGCCCACCGCCTCCTGGCGGCATCGGGAAGCGATCGCCGAAAAAGTGGCGAAATATCTCAGGGATCTCCTGGCCACCGAACCCCTCGAAGCCCTGCGAACGCTCCGGTATGACCCGGGTAGTGGAAATATTGACCACCCCGGGAGCAGCATCCTCGACCAGTTCGGTGAAGTCGGGCAACTCGCGGGCAAAGGCCGACTGCCATGACAGCAGCACGACCAACAGCAGCGCCCAAAAAGAGAACTGTCGCGTCAATGGCATCATAAAAGCTCCTGCATCAGCTTAACGTCGTCTCAGCGGTAACTAGGAAACACATTGTTTTTCAACATGGCGCCGGTTTGCCGCAACGGGACCCGGCACGTGTCGCGTGATCGAGCGATCACTCCGGCACCTCACGCCAAGCCAGGCTCTCGGCCACTTGCACGAGCACCCGCGGAGGCAACTCGCCCATGACAATGACCTGATGGGGTCGATTGTCAGCCACGACATGGCGAACCACGGCGAGAGAGATGCCCAGGCGATGCAACCCGGGAATGAGGCGTTCGCGCCCTTCTTCGATCGGTTCGACGAACAGACTGAGCGTCGAGAGACCATCACTATAGATGCGATGGATCACTCTCCGTTCGCCCCCCTGCTGCTCCGACTCGTCGTCGAGAGGCTGATCGACGAAACCGTCAGGCAGCCAGGCAGGGAACCAAGACGGCCGCGGCGGCTCACGGTAGCGGTCCAGTATCACGCCGCCCTCATGCAAGCGTGGCGACTGGAGCTCGGTGAACTGGAACGTCTCCACGACGCGCCCACGATCATCGATGAGCTCCCGCTTCAGCGGCAATGAGGTCTCGGAATCGAGCCACAGACGCTGGCCAAAGCGCATCCCATCGAGAGGCTCGATGTCCAGTCGCACTGCACTGCGGTTGGCAATGCGCTCGTCGTGCCCCATGGTCAGTCGATAATAACGGTCAACATGCTGTGCGATTCCTGTCGGCGATACCGGCGCCTCCGAATCGGTACCGGACCCACTCATGCGGTTCATGTGACCGCTACGCTCGAAGAGAACCGGCGGCCCATCGAGGAAACGGGCGACTTCACGCTCAACGCCGTCCTGAATGTCTCGTGATAGCGCCAGTGTACGCACTCCGTCGATACCGATGCGTACCGCGCGAGCCTGGAACTCGAGACAATGGTTGGCCCACAGGCTGCGCTCAAACCACTCAAGCGGCGTCTCGGGCTCCGCCCAATCGGCCAGTTGGCGACAGTCGAATCGCTCGGCATCGGGCCGTTCCGCTATGGGTTCGGCCAAGGCAACCGGCATAGGGGCCAGAAGCGCAGCGCTGCTGAGTAGGGCCAGGCGCCTTGCGATACGCCCGCCTACCATCAGCGTTGCCCCAGTGTCTCGTTACCTGAACCACGCAACAGGGGCATCCATACATCACCACTCCGATGGGTCGCGCCTTCGGCATGGCGGTCGAGATAGGATTGCAGCAGCCGCGCCTGCTCCTGGTCGATGCGTTGGGACTGTCGGGGATTGGGCGTCATGAACAAGGGGGAGTCAAAGCTCGCCCCTACCGGCATCAGGCCCGATTGCCCGCTCGCGGCCGACGGCGAAAAGAGCGGCATGCCGACGGGGGTCGCCTGAGCACCGCTGCCCGCCTGAGCGGCAAGGCTTGGCTGTGACTGGGTGGAAGAACGACTCTCCCCGCCGGCCAACTGAGCATTACCGCCCGCACGGGTGAAGTCGTTACCTTGGTAGAACTGAACGCCAGTGATGACCATCAGGGTAACGGCGGCGGCGATGCCCGCACTGCGGGCAAAGGGGTAGGAGCGGCGCGGTGCGATAGGCGGCGCTTCCACGGCCGGAGCCGGTTCGGCTTCCAGTCGTGCCATGATACCGGCCGACAGGTCCGTGCTGACATCGATGTCATGATCCCGCCGCAGCAGGCTGCGCATCAGGTGATAGCGTCGCCATGCCTCCGCCGCATCTGGCTCGCTTTCGAGCGTCTTGAGTACTCGGCGCAGCTCGAGATCATCACCTTCGCTGTCCATCAGGGCAGAAAGCGATTCCCGTGCATTCTGACTCATTCCTTACACCCCCACATCGACAAGGCACCCTGCCTCGCTATCAATGATTCCCGGCATTCCTGACCGCACCCAACCGGAATGCCGACAGCCCATGTTGCCGCTGACATACGGCAGTCAATGCTTCAGACGTCATCGACGCGAGACAGTTCAGCGTCGAAGCGAAAACATTGTCGAAAACTTCACTCCGTTATCGATTCCCGCGTGCGCGACGTGGTCACCAGCGGCTGAATGTGCTGATCCACGGCCTCGCGGGCACGAAAGATACGTGAACGCACCGTGCCCACCGGACACTGCATGATATTGGCGATATCTTCGTAGGAGAGCCCATCGAGTTCACGCAAGGTGATAGCCGTGCGCAGGTCGTCGGGCAGATTCTCGATGGCCTCGAACACGGCCGTCTCGAGCTGGTCCCGGGCCAGCGACGACTCCGGCGTCTCGATGTCAGACAGACGTCCGGTGTGATCGAGGATCTCGGCATCGACGATATCGAGGTCACTACCGGGAGGACGCCTCCCCTTAGATACCAGGTGGTTCTTCGCCGTGTTGATGGCAATACGATACATCCAGGTATAGAAGGCGCTCTCGGCGCGAAACTTGCCGAGCGCCCGATAAGCCTTGATAAAGGCCTCCTGGGCCACATCCTGCACCTCTGCGTGGTCCTGTATATAGCGTCCAATCAGCCCGATGATCTTGTGTTGGTATTTCTTTACCAGCAGATCGAAAGCGCGTGTGTCGCCTTTCTGCGCACGCTCGACGAGCTGCTGATCGGTTTCCCGGTTACCCATTCACGCTCTCCCCGGCAGGGAGATACCCCGAAGCGGGATGAGCGACGAATGCGTCGTTAGGTAGTCTGCATGCATGGTATCAACCTGGACCCCGTTGGCCGCTGTATGTCCCTGGACGTCATCGTCCGATTCGACAAGTGTTCCTTTTTCTTGGCCGCGCATCAAGCCGGCCGCCATGCCGCCGGCGCTGTGACAATCCCGGTGCCGCCGGGTTCCGCTACGATTGCTGATTTCTTTCTCGGCGGGTGTATAGTAGTTCATCCTCTCGCCATCAACGCACCACGACACAGGTAGCAACATGTCAGATCAGCAGGTCAGCAACCTCAACGTCTTGTCGCAGGACGTACTGATCACTCCCGAAGCCCTCAAGAACGAGATCCCCCTCGGCGAAGTCGCCGAGAGAACGGTGATCGAGGGACGCCGAACCATTCAGAACATTCTCGACGGCAGCGACCCACGACTGCTGGTGGTCATCGGCCCTTGCTCGATCCACGACGTCGATGCCGCCCTGGACTACGCGCGCCGCCTTCGACGCCTGGCCGATGAAGTGAAGGACAGTCTGTATGTCGTGATGCGCGTCTACTTCGAGAAGCCCCGCACCACGGTGGGCTGGAAAGGGCTGATCAACGACCCTCACCTCAATGGCTCCTTCGAGATCGAAGAGGGCCTGCACATTGCCCGCAAGTTGCTGGTCGACCTTTCCGAGCTCGGCCTGCCGCTCGCCACCGAGGCGCTGGACCCGATTTCGCCCCAGTATCTGCAGGACTGCATTAGCTGGTCGGCGATCGGCGCCCGCACCACCGAGTCCCAGACCCACCGTGAGATGTCCTCCGGCCTCTCGAGCCCAGTAGGTTTCAAGAACGGTACCGACGGCAGCCTCGACGTGGCGATCAATGCGCTGCAGTCAGTGTCGCATCCGCACAACTTCCTCGGCATCAACCAGAGCGGCCAGGTAGCGATCATTCGCACCCGTGGCAACGCCTACGCTCACGTGGTGCTGCGTGGCGGCAACGGCAAGCCCAACTACGATAGCGTCAGCGTGGCCTTGGCCGAGCAGGAACTGAACAAGGCGGGTATCAAGCCCAATATCATGATCGACTGTTCCCACGCCAACTCCAACAAGGATCCGGCACTGCAGCCGCTGGTACTGGACAACGTCACCAATCAGATCCTGGAAGGCAACACTTCCATCATGGGATTGATGGTCGAATCCAACATCGGCTGGGGCAGCCAGAAGATCCTCGACGACCACAGCCAGATGCAGTATGGCGTCTCCATTACCGATGCCTGCATCGACTGGGCGGCCACAGAGGAAACCCTGACGCGCATGGCAAGTAAGCTGGCTCCGGTGCTGGCCGAACGTCGCCGGGGCTGACCTCGACCGCGCTTCACCAAGGCCCGCACTTGCGGGCCTTTTGCTGCTGGCTGCGGTTGAAATCTAGACGCCGTCGATCTCTCTCACGAATGGGGGTAACGCATCGAGCAATGCCTGACCGTAGCGGCGGGTCAGCACGCGGCGGTCAAGCAGCGTGATGCGCCCCCGATCGGCCTCCTTGCGAATCAGTCGGCCGCAGGCCTGCACCAGCTTGATCGAGGCGTCGGGTACGCTTATGCGCATGAAGGGATTGCCGCCCCGGCTCTCGATCCACTCGGCCAGGGTCGCCCCCACCGGATCGTCGGGCACGGCGAACGGGAGCCGGGTGATGACCACGTGGGTTAGGTAGTCGCCGGGCAGGTCGATGCCTTCGGCGAAGCTCGCCAGGCCGAAGATCACGCTACCCTCCCCGCCATCCACCCGGGCACGATGACGCTCGATCAGCTCGCGCTTGGGCAGTCGATCCTGGGCCAGCACCCGCTCGCGCCACTTCGCCGGCAGCGCCTTCTCCACTGCACGCAATTGGGCGCGCGACGAGAACAGCATCAGCACTGCTTCCTTCTCGCCGAGCCCACTGACGAAATCGACGATGGCCCGCTCGTGGGCGTCGCGGTCGCCGGGATCCACGGCCTCGCGCGGCACGCTGAGTACCGCCCGAGAGTAATCGAAGGGGCTCGGCAAGCGCTGATAGCGGTAGCGATTGGCCAGTCCGGCGCGTTCCTGCAGGCGCTCGAAGCGGCCAAGCGCGGTAAGCGTAGCCGAGGTCACCACGGCACCGAAGCAGCTTCCCCACAGACTCTTGGCCAGGGTCGGCGCCGCCGACACGGGGCTCGCCGAGAAGACCAGCTCAGGATCGCTGCCGAAGCGCTCCAGCGTCAGCCAACGCGCTCTCGGCGCCTCGCCTTCTATATCGGTCTCGGCATAGGCCTCCCACAGCCCATACGCCTCCAGCGCACGGCCATGCAACAGCGCTAGCAGCGGCAGCCAGGCCTCGGCCTGTTCGCGTTCGAGCCCGGTGTGCTTGTCGGGATCGAGGCTCTCCCGCAGGATGTCGCTCATGGTTTCCAGCGTGCGTGAAAGCTCGGCGAAGCCCACCAGCAGGTTGCCGGCATGCTCGCGCAGGGCATCGGGAACGCGCCCCATCTCGAAGCGGTATTGATGGTTCTCCTCGCCCTCTTCCAGTCCATGCTGGCGCCCGGCCAACTGATGGCCAAGGGAAAACGCTTCGCCCAGGCGCGGCTCCAGCGCGGCAATGGTTTCCGGCAGCCCGGACAACAGCCGCGCCAGGGTCGGCTGTATTGCCAGCGCCTGGTTGAGCTCGGTCAGAGACTTCTTCAGGTTGCCCAGCCAGCGCAGCGTGCCGTTGATGCCCACGCGGTGGGCGAAATGATTCAGTGCCTTGTCCGGCAGATGGTGGCCTTCATCGAAGACGTAGATGCAGTCGCCGGGGGGCGGCAGCACCACGCCGCCGCCCAGCGACAGGTCGGCCAGCACGAGGTCGTGGTTGGCGACGATGATATCGGCACTCTCCAGATCGCGGCGCGCACGGAAGAAGGCACAGGCGCCGAAATGGCCGCAGCGGCGGTTGGTACACTGACGATGATCGATGGTCAGGCGCCGCCAGTCGGTATCGTCGATGGATTCCGGCCAACTCTCGCGATCCCCTTCCCAACGACCGCTGCCATAGGCTTCGGCCATCTCCTGCACCAGCGCCTGGAAATGATCGCCGGCGCCCTGGGCCAGGCTCTGCTCGAACAGCGACAAGGTGGGATTGTCCTCGACGCCATCAAGGGCCTGCTCAAGGCGTGTCAGACAGACGTAGCGACCGCGACCCTTGGCCAGGGCATAGTCGAAGTCGAGGCCGCTGTGGGTCTTGAGGGCCGGCAGGTCCTGCAGCAGCACTTGTTCCTGCAAGGCGATGGTGGCGGTGGCCACCACCAGGCGCTTGCCCCTGGCCTTGGCCACCGGCAGTGCCGCCAGCAGGTAGGCCAGGGTCTTGCCGGTGCCGGTGCCCGCCTCGAGCACGCAGACGTGCTCATCGGAGACCCGACGGCCGCTGTCGTCTGCCTCGATGGCGCTGAGCGTGCGAGCGATCTCGGCGATCATCAGCCGCTGGCCGTAGCGTGGCGTCAGCCCCTGGGCCTCCAGCACGCGACGGTAGGCGCCCTGTATCTCGCCCTTGAGGGCCTCGTCGAGCATGGCCTCACTCTCTAGAGAACTTGGGGAAACGGCTTCGAGCAAACCGGAGCTCAACGACTGCCAGGGAGCCCTTGGCGGTGAATCCGGGGCCGTCGACAGGTTTACGAGGAGGCGCTGTGAACCCGTCCCTGGGCGCTACTTTTGCCATCCCTGGCAAAAGACCTCCTCTTCAACCTGTCCCCGGCCCCTGTGCAGCAAGGCAGCAAGCCGTTACAGCAGCCCCTCGGGTGGATGCTCGCAGGGCAGCTTGTCCTGGATGTAGCGCTCGATCTCGGGCAGCGAGAAGGCGTCCTCCTCGCCGACGAAGCTGATCGACACCCCAGTGGCCCCGGCTCGGCCGGTACGACCGATACGGTGGACGTAGTCCTCCGGATCCTCGGGCAGGGTGTAGTTGATCACATGGCTGACATCCTCGATATGGATGCCGCGACCGGCCACATCGGTGGCCACCAACACCTGCACCTCACCCTCGCGGAAGCGCTCCAGGGTCTTGATGCGCTGATTCTGCGGCACGTCGCCGGAGAGCATCGCCACGTTGATGTCGGCCTTCTTGAGCAGCCCTTCGAGCTTGCGCACCAGATCGCGGCGGTTGCCGAACACCATCACCCGGTCGAAGCTCTCCTGCTTGAGGAGATTGATCAGCAGCTTCGGCTTGTCATCGTCGCTGACCATGTAGACGCGCTGATCGATGTTGGCCTTGTTGTCGACCGTAACCTCGATCTCGACGTGGGTCGGCTGGTGGGTCCACTGGCTGGCCAGGTTGAGAATGTCCTGGGAGAACGTCGCCGAGAACAGGAAGGTCTGGCGCTCTTCCTTCTTTGGCATATGGCGGATGATGCGCTTGACGTCGGGAATGAAGCCCATCGACAGCATGCGGTCGGCCTCGTCGAGCACCAGAATCTCGACCTGGGTGAGATCCACGTCGCGCTTCTCGTGAAAGTCGAGCAAGCGCCCTGGCGTGGCCACCAGGATGTCGAGCTTCTTGCCCAGGTGTTCGCGCTGCTTCTGGTAGTCCATGCCGCCGACGACGCTTGCCACGTTGAGGTCGGTGAAACGCGCCAGCGCCTTGGCATCCTTCTCGATCTGCAGCGCCAGCTCACGGGTCGGCGCCACGATCAGGGCCCGCGGCGCGCCCGGCTTCTGCCCGTCCGGTGCTTCCTCCTCGAGGAAGTAGGCCAGTATCGAAATCAGGAAGGCAGCGGTCTTGCCGGTGCCGGTCTGGGCCTTGCCGACCACGTCGCCGCCCAGCAGCGTGTGGGTCAGCGCCTCGGCCTGGATCGGCGTGCAGTACTCGAAGCCCAGAGCATGGATGGCGCGCATCAGCGGCAAGGGCAGATCGAAGTCGTGAAAGCGCCACTTGCCCGCCACAGCAGGCACCTGAAACTGGCGCAGATCCCAGTTCGACTGGCGGCGGCGCGGCTTGCGACGACGACGCTTGGGCTTGCGGTTCTCGGCCGGGGCTGTGGTCTGTTCCGACTCGCTCATAGGCTATGTATCACGTCCGTAGCAATGGATGAACTTTGTACAGCCGCATATTGTACCAGCCTATGGCGTCGAGGGCGCGCCTCTTGCATTGGACTGGTAGAATGGCGCTTTGCTGCCACTCGACACCCATTGGAGCCAGGCCCGATGACACGCCGCAAGAAGACTCGCTCGCTGGCCGACAAGGTGACCATCCGCACCGGCAAGCGCAAGGACTACAAGAAATGGCGCCATGAGAATCCCGACCAGGTGACCTCATCGCGCCGCTTCACCCAGAAGAAACGCCAGCAGCGCAAGCTGCAGGCAGCGCGCAAGCTGGCCCGCCAGGAACAAGGCGCCAGCATCGACATCCATCCGGAAGGTACATCAACATCCAGCGAGGAGCGCGACGAGTGATACGCCTGGTCTCGTTCAACATAAACGGGCTGCGCGCCCGCCTGCACCAGCTCGAGGCGCTAATCGCCGCCCACCAGCCGCTAGTGATCGGGCTGCAGGAAACCAAGGTCCACGACGACGAGTTCCCTCGCGAGGCAGTCGAGGCCATGGGCTACCACGTCCACTATCACGGCCAGAAAGGCCACTACGGCGTGGCCCTGATGTGTCACAAGGCGCTCTGTCCCAGCGGGCCGGAGGAGGTCTTCTTCGGTCTGCCCGACGATGGCGAGGAGTCCCAGCGACGCTTGATCGGGGCGCGCTTGCGCACCGCCGATGGCGAGACGCTGACCGTGTGGAACGGCTACTTTCCCCAGGGCGAAAATGTCGACCACCCGACCAAGTTTCCCAACAAGCGCGAGTTCTACGCCCAGTTGATCCGATTACTGCACGAGCGGCACCGCCCCGACGAGCGGCTGGCGGTGATGGGGGATTTCAATATCTCACCCGAGGATATCGACATCGGCATCGGCGAAGACAACCGCAAGCGCTGGCTACGCGAAGGCAAGACCAGCTTCCAACCCATCGAACGGGAGTGGCTGGGCACACTCAAGGCGTGGGGGCTCACCGACAGCTATCGCGTACGCTACCCCGAGGCGGATGACCGCTTCAGCTGGTTCGACTACCGCTCCCGTGGCTTCGAACGCGAGCCCAGGCGCGGGCTGCGCATCGACTACATCCTGGTGACCGATTCCTTGGCCAAGCAGGTGCGTGACGCCGGCATCGACTACGACTTGCGCGGCATGGAGCGACCTTCTGACCACGCCCCGGTGTGGACCGACTTCGACATCTGAAACCTTGATACCTCGACCCGCAGGGGAAGCCCCTCCCTAACGGGTCGAGAGCCAGCGCGGATCAACTTCAGCTCCATGATGCTGTGCTTGCTGCATGGCCTGTCGGGCCAGCTCGACTTGTCCCCAGGCATGGGCCAGCAGGCCCAGGCGCCGCCAGTCCGAGCCTTCTCCACTGAGCCTGGCCACCTCGCGCCAGGCCCCGAGCGCCCGCTCACGATCGCGGGCTTCCTCCCAGGCCCGGGCCAGCAGGCGGCGGTTGGCCAGGGTGTCGGGTAGTGCCCCGTCTGCCAGCGCCGCCTCCAGGTATTCAGCGGCACGAGCCGGGGTACCGGCTGCCAGATTCAGTTCGATGCGCTTGCGCAGATCCTCCTCGCCGGATAGCACTCCCAGCCGCCAGCCGGCCTCCCAGAGCGCCGCAGCCCGCTGTGCATCGCCAGCTCCATGGGCCAAAGCTGCGGCACGCCGCCAGGCTTCGGGCTCGGCTTGAGCGGTTAACGAAGCTTCCAGCCTTGCCAGCGCCTGCTCGCCGCGTCCGGCTCGCTGGAACACGGTGGCCGCAAGCGCCTGCCGACGCTCGCCCGGGGCCGGGTCGTCGGCCATTGCGCGCTCGACCCACTGCGCCGCTTCCTCCCAGCGCTCCAGCTCCGCCAAGGCACGCGCCAGGCGCCAACGCTCGTCGGGGCTGCCGTCGTGTCGCTCGAGCCAGTCGAGCCACAGCGTCACTGCCTCTTCGGTTTCGCCGACGGCCAAGCGCAGCCTTGCTTCCTCACGCAGCCAGCGATCACGCTGCGTCTGCGGTGCCTCCTGGGTTCTGCGGGCCTGGCGCAGATGGTCGGCAGCCGCCTCGTTGCGCCCTGCCCCGGCTTCGGCGCCGGCCGCCAACTGGTGATAAAGCGCGCTGGCCCAGCGGTCGGCGGCATTGCCCCCCTCGAGCCGCTGCGCCTGGGCACGGGCGTGCTGGCTCACGCTGGCGTGTTCACCCTGCTGCAGCTGTGCATGCAACCGCTCGAGATCGGCAATGATATCGCCGGGAAGCGGCGGGGCTTGAGCCGCCGCCGAAGCGGCTACCAGCAGTCCGGCACAGAGCGCAAGACCGCAGGCCACGAGACGTCGTACGACACGCATTGGCATGGCTTACCTCAACTGAAATTCGAGGCGCTGACGCGCACGGCGTATGCCGCTGGCGGGCTCGAACTGCCAGCGCGCCACGGCCTGCTCGGCGGCCGAATCGAATACGTTGCGCGGTTGCGATTCGACCACACGGATGGAGGAGCGATCGACGCTACCGTCGGGGCGAATCAGAAACTGCAACTCTACGTGTCCCTCCAAGCCACGCCGCTGGGCACGCGAGGGGTACTCCGGCGGTACGCGGTTGGTCGGCGTGATCTGGCCGACATCCACCGGCCCTTGCTCGGCGGGCGCAGGCTCGGCCGAAGCCGCACTGGGTGCCGACGACGGGCTCGGCTGGGGAGACGGCGCGGGTTCGGGCGTCGGCTGCGGAACCGGCTCAGGCGCTGGCCGAGGTGGCGGATCGGGCTCCGGCGGCGGTTCCGGCCGGGCCTCGCTGAGCTCGGGCAGGCTGGTATCGAGCTCAAGCGGCTCCACCGGCTCCGGCGGAAGCTCCGGCTCGGGCATCGCGATCGTGCTCTCCAGCGGGGGTAACGGCTCCGGCTGCGGAGGGGTGGTCGCTTCGACCTGAGGAGGCGGAGGCTCCGCTACGGGCTCGACCACCTCCTCCACAACGTCGGGCGCCTCGACCATCGTCATGGTCAGGTTCTCGTCGATCACGTCGAACTCCTCCTCGGGCGGCGTGACCAACAAGCCCAGCAGCCAGAAGAGCAGCAGTGCGAGCGCCACTCCGCCCAGCGATGAGAACGGTATCCGCGTCACGACCGGCTCCGGCTGGCAGCGACCGCGACCTGTTCCACACCGGCTTCGCGGATGTGATCCATCACCTCGATCAGCAGGCCGGTGGTCGAGTCGCGGTCGGCCTGGATCACCACCGAGCCGTCATCGCTCACCAGACCGGCCACCTCGGCACCGACGCGATGCAGGTCTACTGCGCGGCCGTCGACCCACACCGCCCCTTCCGGCGTAATGGCGACCATTACCTGGGCATCGGGCCTTGGGGAAGCGGCACTCGATTCGGGTCGCTCGATCTCCACCCCGCTCTCCTTGATGAAGCTGGTGGTGACGATGAAGAAGATCAGCATGATGAAGACGACGTCCAGCATCGGCGTCAGGTTGACTTCGCTGGCTTCACCGTCGTCGGCGCCAAGGCGGCGTCTACGCATCGTTATCCTCCACGGCGCGAGCCAAGCGGTCGTGCAGCCGCTGGTCCTCGCGACGAATGATGTGCTCGAGGCGACTGGTGAACAGCAGCCCCACCACCGCCACCGCCATACCGGTCAGAGTGGGCAGAGTGGCACGGGCCACGCCATCGGCCATGGCGCGGGCCTGGCTGGTATCGGCCATCGCCAGGCTATCGAATACGGCGATCATGCCGGTCACGGTACCCAGCAGGCCCAGCAGTGGACACAGCGCCACCAGCAGCCTGAGCCACGGCAGCGGCCGGCGCAGCCGCCCGATCAGTTCCCGCACCCAGGCTTCGCGCAAGGTCAGTGCACTCCAGCTCAAATGGTCCTGGCGCGCCGCCCAGCGCGCGATCAGGGCACGCCTCGCCCGTCGGTAGGTGATGCGGAAATACCACACCCGCTCCAGTGCCAGGCTGAACAGCAGCGTTGCCACCAGGGCGATCACTACCAGAACCGCTCCGCCCGCCTCGACCAGGCGCTGCAGTGGCTCAAGCCAGAGCGGGATCACGGCGCGTGCTCCCGGTGACGCTATCGGGCCCGTGCGGGCGCTGCTCGAGCTGCTCGGCCAGGGCAGCGCTCGCCTGACCCTCGACCAAGCCGGCCAGCTGTCGGCTACGGCCCGCCAGTGCCGTGTGGGCGAACAGCAGCGGCACGGCGGTGATCAGGCCCAGCACGGTGGTGACCAGCGCCTGGCTGATGCCGCCCGCCATCAGCTGTGGATCGCCGGTACCGAACACGGTGATCGCCTGGAAAGTCACAATCATACCGGTCACGGTGCCCAGCAACCCCAGTAACGGTGCCACGGCAGCCAGCAGCTTGACGATCGGCTGACCGCGCTCGAGGCGCGGCAGCTCCGCCAGTACTGCTTCATCGAGGCGTGCTTCCAGCGCTTCCGGCACGGGGTCGTCTCTCAGCGCACGAAAACGCAGCAGCACGCGACCCAGCGGGTTGTCTTCACGCAGGGTGTCGAGATCATGCAATTGGCGCCGCATGGCCAGCGTCACCTTGAGCAAGTAGCCATACTGCAGCAATGCCACCAGCAGGCCGATGGCGCCGAGCCCGACCACCACATAACCCACGGCTCCCCCCTGGTGGAAGCGCTCGAGCAGACTGGGACGCTGCGCCAAGGCTGACATCACCTCGCCCCCTGTCGGGTCCAACGAAAGTGCGCGCGCTTCGCCGGCATGAAATGCCGCCAGGCCGTCGACTACTTCGGACGGCGTACGCTCGACCACCGACAGGGCACCGTCTTCGGCGCCACGTCGCAGCAGATGGCTATCGGTAAAGGCCGCAAAGTCGCCCAGACGTACGATTTCACGGGAAGCGATTTCGCCACTGGCGTCCGCCACCGGTGCCTGGAAACGGACCACCCGGCCGGTATCGGCAGTCAGCGCAATCAGGCTATCGGCAAAGGCCTCCAACTGCTCGAGCTCGAGCACCTCGGTATCGCCCAGGCGCGGCGGCAGTTCGGGACCACCCACGACGAGCCAGCTATCCGCCAGGCTGTCGCGCAGCTCGCCGCTATGCTGCTTCAGTGAAGCCAGAATCGCCTCGAGGTCATCCCCCTGCTCATCCTGGCGGGCTGCCAACGCTTCGGCTCGCTCGGCCTGCTCAGCCTCTCTCTGGCGTAACTCTGCGTTACGCTCCTCGGCTTCCGCGTGGGCGGCACGGGCCTCTTGAAGGGCGGCTTCGAGCGCTCCGCGATCTTCCACCAGCTCGGCCAGGCGCGCACGGTCGCGAGCTTCGGCAGCTTCGCGCTCGGCACGCAGGCTTTCTAGCGGGTCCGATTGGGCTTGCGCCTGTGCCTGGCCCAGGCAGACGCTTAGCGTGAGTGTTGCCAACAGGGTCGCGGCAAACCGTGTCGCTTTCATGTGTCGTCCTCCACTGACTCAAGCGGCTGCGATAGCGGCACATTGAGCAGTTCCGGGGCGCGGCGGTCACGCGCGATGCGCAGCCCGTTGCGAACCTCACGCCGCTGCGCCTCATCGAGCGCCGCCCAGCTTCCCGCATCGGCCTGCCAGAACCGCCCGGCACGGCCATCCGGCGTAAGGTAATAGAAACCCACGCGCCCCAGGCGCAGGTAATCCACCTCGCGGCGCGACTCGCCCTCGCCGAGGTAGCCGCGCCAGGCATCGACGTCACGCCCGTAGTCCAGCTCGGCACGCCAGGCTTCGATGATCCGTTCCCAGCGCTCGGCGACGGACAGCTCACCGGCTTGGCTTTGGCTGCGCAAGCTGGCAACCCGCGCCAGGCGCTCCTGACGCAGGAACGGCATGTCGCTCTCGATCCACTGCTCGAGTCGATCGACCAAGCGCGCCTCCAGCGCCGGCAAGGCGTCGCGCGTCTCTTCCAGGGTATCCAGGGCCTGCTCACGACGGTTCAGTGACTCCGCCTGGCGCTCGATTCGCGGGGCGAGCTCGGCGTTCTCGCGTGCCAGGCGGCGTTCGGCGCGCTCCAGCTCGCGCAGCTCCTCGAGCATCGCCCGCGATGCATCGTCGGCGGCATCGATGCGCGCCTGCAGTTCAGCCTGGCTGCGCTGAGCCTGCCTGGCCTCTTCATGGATTTCGGGTTCGGCATTGGCCGCAGTGGCAAGCCCCAGCCAGAGCAAACAGACGAGGCAGGGTTGGCGAAACGATCTCACTGGCTACTCCCGAGACGTGAAATGGCGAACGGTCGCCTTGGGTTAGGCGGTGTCAGATGATGCCACTAATGATAATTGTTATCAATCCAGCAAACCACAACACCGCGATACCACTCCCCTCCTTTTCAGCGCCCGACGCAGCAAAATCAGCTTAGGAATTGCGCCAAGAAATGTGCGCTTTTCATCCCAAGCGAAATGAAACGGAGCGATATATTTGTACCGTCCTGCCCGTTAGAACGATGCCAGGGACGACAATGGGCGAATGACTGCCCGGCCAGGCGACCGCAATCCCTTGTGCTCGCAGGTGCTTGTCTTCTACCGCAGCCGACACTCTGCCCGCCCCCGGCGGCCTGCTTCATTACTAGCAATGGCGGTAGCTCCATGCGTCCCTTCATCGATGCCTCTCTCAGCAGCCAATGGAACGGCGGCTTCGTGATGGAGATCTTCATCTCCAACCAGGGAACCCAACCGATCGTCGACTACCAGGTCAGCTTCACGCTGGACGGCACCATAACTGATATCTGGGGTGGCGTGATCGACGCCTACAGCGACGACCGCTATGCCATCGTCGACGACGATACCGACAACGACATCGCCCCGGGCGAGACAGTTCGCTTCAAGTTCAAGGTACTGACCGAAAGCGGCCTGATGCCCTCCGACGTGACCGTGAACGGGGTAACACCGGAATTTTCGGCCGAGGCGGAGACACTGCTGGCCAGCGAGCCGCTCGAGACGCAGGCGGTCGAATCCAGCCTGTTCGATGCTAACGGAGAGGCCACCGTCGGTCCCGGCATCACCGCTGCCGAACTGCAGGCGCTGGTCGACGCTGCACCGGAAGGCGCTGTCCTGCACCTGGCTGCCGGCGACTATCGCTTCGACACCATGATCAGCGTCTCTCGCTCCGACATCAGCCTCGTCGGGGCTGGACGCGGCGAGACGCGCATCACGTTCACCGACGAGGCCCTTGCCACGGGCGCCTCCCATGGCTTCCTGGCTGAGAGCAAGACGACCCAGTTCGCCGGCTACCTCAAGCAGAACGCCGCCATGGGCGAAGATACCCTGTCGCTCAAGACCGACCATGGCTTGCAGGCCGGTGATACCGTGCGTATCTGGCAGGACAACACGCAGGAGTATTTCGACGAGATCGGCGACACCTCCTGGCAGCAGCTCAACGCTCCGTTGCGCACCAGCATGGCCAAGGTGATGGCTGTCGATGGCGGCACAGTCACCCTCGATCGTGGTGTGCACTTCGATTTCGACAGCGGCGCCGCCAAGGTCCAGCGCTACGATGCGCTGGAGAACGTGACCCTCAAGGGGTTCTCGGTGGGCTTCGAGCTAGGAGTGCCGAACAAGGCCGACTTCAGCAACACGCTTACCCACCTGACCGACTATCAGGCGATCAAACTCAACGGCACCGTGGGTGCCCATATCAGCGACATCGAAGTGCTCAACGGGCCTTTCACCGCCTTCGAGTTCGCGCTCTCTCTCGACCTGCAGGCCGATTCACTTGGCGCCCATGGGGCCTTCAACAAGGGCAGCGGCGGTAACGGCTATGCCTTCGAGCTACGCGAAAGCTATGACGGCGTTTACACGCAGCTCGAGGACACAGGCATGCGCCATAGCGTACTGTTCTCCTCGTGGCGCTCATCGGTCGGCAACGACATCCACGTGACGTCCACGGATCGCGACATCAACTTCCACGGTGGCCAGGATCACGGCAATACCGTGCACGTCGAGCAATCGATTCGTGACGCGGATGCCGATGGTCTTTCTCCCGTGGTCTGGTACAACGAAGGCGGGCACAGCTTCGGGTCCATCACCGAGGCCGGCGCCAACCAGATCACCTTCGACTACGTCATCGGCTCGCGCCGTGACGACATCATTCAAGGGACCGACAATGGCGTCTATCTCGATGGCGCTCTGGGCCATGACACTCTGTTCGGCGGTACCGGGAACGATATCCTGCGAGGCGGTCTCGGCAACGACCTTCTTGACGGCGGCGCCGGCTTCGACATTGCCCACATGGAGCAGAACCACGACGCCTACACCGTTCAGTTCAATGAGGACGGCAGCGTCCAACTGGCAGGGGGCAGCAGCGACGCCGATACCTTGATCGGTATCGAAAGGGTGCTATTCGCCGATGGCATCGAGCTCGATGTCCCCAGCCGGACCTTCGCCCAGGGAGAGCAACCGAACGTCCCCACACCGGATGAGATTCTCTCTGACTCGGCTCAGGACACCAGCGACACCACCGTGTCGTCACCTACCTCGAGCATCATCGAGCCCGAACCGGCGCTTGCCGAAGAGCCAGTAGACGAACCGATTATCATCGCCAGCGCAATGGAGGTCGGGCTGAGCGTGGTCAGCCGCTGGCTCGGCGGCTACGTGATGCGCGTGGAGATCGCCAACCGCTCGAGCAGCGATGTGGCCAGCCCCGAGATCACCTTCACGCTGCCAGCGGACGTCACCACCTTTTACGGTGCCACCTTGCTGGAACGTGACGGCGATACATATCGGATCGCCTATGATGGCAGCGACACGCTCCAGGCGGACAGCATCATGCGCTTCTCCTTCAAGGCGTATGCACCGGTGAGCGAGGCGCCGGCTTCACTCGCCCTGAACGGAACGGAGCTATCGCTCTATCCGCAGGCTCTGATTGCCGGCGAGGCGGCAGATTCCGAACTGATGGACGTTCTCTACCCCGCCCCAACGGCAGCTGACTTTCTGGCCCTTACCAGCAATATCACCAAGACCTGGTCGGGCGGCTACATGACCGAGGTGCTGGTAACCAATACCTCCGATGTGACCATCGACCAGCCTTCGTTGAGCTTCAGCCTGCCCGGAACCATTACCGACATGTGGAATGGCGAGTTTCTTGCCACTGACGAAGGCTATGTCGTCAGCGCCATCAATGGCGGAGCGGTACTGGATCCCGGCGAGACATGGCGCGTTTCCTACAAGGTCCGCGACGACAGCTACGCCCTGCCTGACAATCTCAATGCCGAAGGCGAGCTGTTAGGCGTGCCCACCATGGAAGACGATGGCCTGATCGGCACCGAGGGCGAAGACACCCTGCAAGGCACGGCGGCTAGCGATTCTCTCTACGGTGGCCTGGGGAGCGACAGACTGACCGGCGGTGCAGGCGGCGATCACTTCGTCTATCTCTCGACCTTCGAGTCCACGGCATTCGACAGCGATATCATTGTCGATTTTGATCGCAGCGAAGGTGACCTGATCGACCTCTCAGGCATCGATGCCGACCTCGCCACCGAAGGCGAACAGGCGTTCTCTTGGGTCGGCAACGCGGCCTTCAGTGGGACGGCGGGCGAGCTACGCAGCGAAGGCGGTCAGGTCCAGGGCGACGTCAACGGCGACGGCGTCGTTGATATACAGGTCGACGTGCTGGGCGTCGACAGCCTGCGCGCCGACGACTTCATGCTCTAGGCATCGCGAGCTGCAGGACTCTCTCGGAACTACGCCCGGCCATGCGCCGGGCGTTCTTGCCCACTGCCTTTGCTCAAGGGGCCTAACGCATAAGGCCCATCCCACGATCGGATGGGCCTTGAAGCTTCCACTAGTCTCGAATCAGTATCGCCAGGTGAGGTTAGCCATGACACTGCGCGGCGCACCGGAAAAGGCCTGATCCCACTTGAGACTCGTCAGGTACTCCTCGTCGGTCACGTTGTTGACGTTCAAGGAAGCCGTAAGGCTCTCGTTGATGTCATAGCTGGCCATCAGATCGACCAGTGTATAGGCGTCCTGATGCGTCTCGCCAGCGATATAGTCACGCTCGCGGTGGATGTCGTCCTGCCAGCGCACCCTGGCCCCAACCTTGAGCTGTGGCATGAACGGCAGGCGATAGCTGGTCATTGCACGCAGCATATTGCGAGGGATATAGGTATTGGTGGCCTCCCCTTCGGCGTCCTCGATCTCCAGATAGGTATAGCCGACGCTGGCCTGCCAACCCTCGGCCAGTTCACCTGCCAGTGTCACTTCAACGCCCTCGCTGGTGATGCCGTCGCCGCCCATGTAGATCGATGTGCCATCGGGCAAGGTACCAGCCGGCTGAGCCACATTGTTCTGCTCAATGCGGAACAGTGCGAAGGAGGCATCAGCCCCGCCGTCGAACAGATCGGCCTTGATTCCGATTTCCTGGGCGACCCCGTCGATGGGATCGAGATAGTCGCCGTTTCGGTCGATCTCGGTCTGTGGTTGGAAGATTTCAGTATAGCTAGCGTAGACCGACGCCTGATCGGTAACATCGAAGATCAGTCCGGCATAGGGCGTCAAAACGCTGTTGTAAGACGTATCCTGCGAACTGCCGTATTGTTCGCCGACAGTATCCAGCCAGCTCAGCCGCGTACCCACGACACCCGTCCAGCGATCGGCAAGGTCCAGCTTGGCAGCACTGTAGAAACTTCTCTCTTTGATAGTCGCATCGTTACCAAACGATGGCTCACCAAAACTGGGCTGAGGGTAACTGCCATTCCATTCGTCCAGTGGAGGCAAACCTTGAGTTGCTGCGTCGTACAAAGAACTCTGCTGGTTGCGACTCTGGCTCCAGTCACTTCCAAGCACCAGTTGATGGGTACGGCCTAGCAAGTCGATGTTGCCCTTGGCATGAAGGTCGGCAATCCACTGTTCTAAGTGGCGGTCATACTTGCTGATGTAGAGCTGGCTGGCATCTACACGGCCTGTTGCGGCATCCGGCACCCCATAGATATAGAGCAGTTGGGTATCCGAGAGCATGTCCAGGTGCGTCACGGTACCCTTGAGGGTCCAGTTGTCGCTTAGATCCTGAGCCAGTTCCAGAAAGCTACGCCGTGTTTCCACATCCCAATACGACCAGTCGGGTGCCGATGAAGTGGAAACCCCATAGTTGGTTGGATTACCTGCCGAGTCATAAAGCGGCAGTGAACCCCACATGTTGCCGTCGGTATCGTTCTGCTGCCAGGTGTGCCCCACGGTAAGCTGAGTGGTGTCGGTGACATCCGCTTCCAACACGCCATATAGCAGCCCGCGCTCGCGGCTCAAGCGATCCAGGTAGGAATCGCTCTGTAGACCCGAGGCCACAAGGCGCCCCCTCACCTTTCCATGGCTGTCGAGCGGCCCTGCCACGTCTACGTCCAAACGCCGATGTTCCCATGAGCCCACGCTGGCCGTGACGCTGGCATGAGGCAGATCCGTTGGTCGTTTACGGACGAAATTTATGGTCGCGCCAGGGTTTCCCGAGCCAGACATCAGCCCCGTCGCACCGCGCACAACTTCGACACGATCATAGATGACGGTGTCCATGTCGCCGTGGACGTTGTTGTACGGCATCGGTACCCGCAGGCCATCAACCTGAAAGTTCGATACCTCGAACCCGCGAGCGGTGTAATAGGTGCGATCGGTCTCTAGCCGCTCGACCGTCACTCCCGGGGAGCTCTCGAGAACGTCATTTACAGTATCGAGCTGGAAATCATCCATTTGCGCTCGAGTCACGGTGGATACCGACTGCGGGGTCTCGCGAGGCGTCAGATCGAGGCGTGTGGCAGTACTGGTACGCGGAACGCGATAGCTGTCGGAGCCCTCCGTGACAAGCGAAAGCGCCTCGGCCTCAACGGTGATCGTCTCGAGTTCACCGGCAGAAGCGGATGTCTGCCCAGTTTCCTGCGCCAGCAGCGCTGGAGAAACCACCATCATGACACTGACGGTAGCCAGGCCCAAGGCCTGCCGAACAGCCTTGGCAAGTGGATCGAGATCAGTTGAGAGGGGGACGGGGCGTAACATGTGGGACAGGCCTCAAGATGATGTGTATAGCAAATGATAATGAATGTGATTTAATTTTATCAAGCAAAATCCATAATTGACTTCGGCATGAGCGGGCGAGGCAAGCCGGTAGCGCGGAGAAACAGATGCATCGGGTTTGAATTATCAAATAGCAAGTATTATCATTCACGCGCTTCGTCGCGGATCCTCTGCCTCGCGCAGTGCGAAGCGATAGCCCACATCAAGCAAGGGAACGACATCCGATGACTCAAAAGACGCACATCGCCTGGCTGGCACCGGTAATGCTCGGCACTACCCTGCCGGGCTTGGCCTTCGCCCAGGCCGAGACCGAAGGGACCGATGCTTTGCGCGACCTCTCCCCGCTGGTCGTCACCGCCACCCGCAATCGCAGCCAGGCCGGCGAGACGCCCCAGAAGATCACTGTCATAACTCGTGAGCAGATAGAGCAGCAACTGGCCATCACACAGGACCCTGGCCAGGTGCTCAGCAACCTGATTCCCTCTTATTCGCCCAGCCGCCAGAAGCTCTCCAATACCGGTGAGACGTTTCGTGGTCGAGCGCCACTGTTTCTGATCGATGGCGTGCCCCAGACCAATCCGTTGCGTGACAGCGCTCGGGACAGTTACACCATCGACCTGAGCATGGTCGAGCGCATCGAGGTGATCCATGGCGCCAGTGCCGAGCACGGCCTGGGTGCCACCGGCGGCCTTATCAACTTCGTCACCAAGCGTGCCGAAGGAGGTGGCATCAGCCACCAGGTTTCCACTCAGCTCACCTTCGACGACGATTTCGAATCCGAGGGCTTCGGTAACAAGCTGGGCTACCAGCTCAGTGCTCAGAATGGCGACTGGGACTTCCTGGGCGCCGTCACACGCCAGGAGCGCGGGGTCTTTTATGACGGTAACGACGAGATCGTAGGTATCGCCTACCCCGGCGAGCTGCAGAACTCCACCAGCTATGACCTCTTCGGCAAGCTGGGTTACTGGATCGATGAGGACCAGAACGTTGAGCTTTCACTCAACCACTTCGATCTGGAAGAGGGTGACGATTACGTTCCGGAGACAGGCAATCGTGACGCCAGCATCCCGACCACGGCCCGCCGAGGCAGTCGCGATGGAGCCCCCGGCTTCAACGAAGTCACGACGGCAAGGCTGGCCTACTCGCATGACGACTGGCTCGGTAATGAACTCGATGCACAGATCTATCGCCAGCGCTTCCGCGCCCGATTTGCCACCACCCCTTTCTTCCCCTATCTGGACGCATCGGGTAATACCCAGTACGACCAGTCGCGCAATGAGTCGGACAAGCTGGGGGGCAAGTTCTCACTCAGCCGCGCAGGCCTGCTCGATGATCGCTTGAGATTGACCACTGGCATCGACGTACTGCAAGACGAGACCCGGCAAATGCTGGTCGACACTGAACGTACCTATGTGCCCGAGACCCAGTTTCGCAACTATGCGCTCTTTTTGCAGGGTGACTTCAGCCTGACCGACTCACTTAGCCTGCATGCCGGCGTTCGCCATGAACAGGCTGAGCTCGAAGTCGATACCTTCTCAACCATCGACCGCAGTGACGTTACCCAGGACAACGTCACCGTCGACGGCGGCAAGCCGGACTTCGACGAGACCCTTTACAACTTGGGTCTGGTCTATCAAGCCACCGACTGGGCACAGCTCTACGCCAATTATTCCGAGGGCTTCGGTATGCCCGATGTGGGTCGCGTATTGCGCGGCATCGATGTACCCGGACAGGACATCGATACTCTGCTGCAACTCCAGCCGATCGTGACCGACAATCGCGAGATCGGGGCTCGTTTCGACTGGGATCGCTATGGCCTCGAGCTGAGCTATTACGAATCCGACTCCGATTACGGCGAGCGCCTCGCTGAGGAAAATGGTGTCTTCGTCGGGAATCGCGAGAAGACCGAGATTCAGGGCGTCGAGGTGACAGGTGAAATGCGTATCGGCGATGCGCATGATCTGCGCCTCACCTACACTCACGCCGAAGGCGAGTCGGACCAGGATGGTGACGGCAGCGTCGATACCGAGCTGACCGGCATCAATATCGCACCGGATACGCTGCGACTGGGCTGGAGCGCCGCCTGGAACGACACCCTCTCCTCTCACCTGCAGGCCAGCCACTACTTCGATCGCAGCGTCGAAGACCCCGAACTGGAGTTCGATGGCTATACGCTATTCGACGCTTCCCTGGCCTACCGCCTGCCCGTGGGACAACTCTCCTTCGGCATCGAGAACCTGACCGACGAGCAGTACATCACCTACTACTCCCAGGCGGCTCGAATCAGTGACGAATACTATTTCGCCGGCCGCGGTCGCACTTTCACCCTCGGCTATCAGTTGGACTTCTGATTCCTCGGTCTGAAACGGACCTGGCTTACTGTTTGGCGGCGCCTTGAGCGCCGCCTTTTTCGTTGCAGGCCCTTCTCCATTCCCCCTTTACCTCAGCGCCACCACTCGGGATGCGCCGCCATGAGTTCTCGCCGGCGCTCTGCTTCCCGGGCCTGCTTATCGAGGGCGGGTACCAGCAGCGCCTCGGCACGTGCCGGAGAGAGCGCGAAGAGGCCGTCGTCGTCGCCGATGATCAAATCGCCCGGCGAGATCGCCACGCCGTCGATGGCCACCGGCACGTTGACCTCGCCTTCGAGGTTCACGGCGCGAGTGGTGAGCGGACTCGTGCCACGGGAGTATACCGGCAGGTTCAACTGCGCCAGCTCGGCCGCGTCGGTGACCCGCCCCGAAGTGACCACCCCGGCAAGCCCCTTGCGCAGCGCCGCGTAGCTGCGCAGCTCGCCCCAGCAGGCACGGCGCTCGTCGCCGGAGACGTCGATCACCAGCACCTCTCCCGGCTCGGCCATTTCCAGCGCACGGCGAATCACACTTCCGTCGAGATGTGGGATACGCACCGTCAGAGCCCTGCCCAGCAGCCGTACCGGGTGACGCAGCGGCGTGAGACCGACGATGGCACCAAAGTCGGTAAGATGGCCAAGGGTGGACGTAGCGACGTCACGATAGCGCGCCAACAGCTCCGGTGAGGCGGCCGTCGTGCGGGGGTTGATGTCGAACATGGCATGTTTCCTTGCCGTCTGCCGCTGACGGTCAGGTGCGCCAGCGATGGAGTAGATAGACGAAGAACGGTGCGCCGATCCCGGCGACGAAGACGCCTGCCGGCAGGTCACGGGGCAGAAAGGCGATCCGCCCCAGCAGGTCGGCGTGCAGCACGATCAGCGCACCGATGAGCGCGGTGGCCGGCACCAGGCCGGCGTGGCCGCGCGCTACCAGCCGCCGGGCGATGTGGGGCGCCAGCAGGCCGACGAAACTCAACCCGCCGGCGAAGGCCACCGCCGACCCGGCAAGCGCCACCGCCAGCAACAGCAGCGCGAGGCGAGTGCCCCGCACCGCCGTACCCAGTCCGGTAGCCAGCTCATCGCCCAGCGCCAGCACGTCCAGGCGACGAGACAGTGCCAGCGCCAGGGGCAGCCCCACGAGTGCCCAAGGGGCGAGCCCGGCCACTTCCCGCCACTGGGCGGCATAGAGGCTGCCGGTCAGCCACACATAGGCCTGCATTGCCGTGGTATCGGCGGCAAGCACTAGCACCAAGGTAGTCCCCGCGCCCAGCGCGGCGGCAAGGCCGATACCGATCAGCACAAGTCGTGCCGGGGTCACGCCGCGCCCGCTCAGGGAGAGAATGAGCAGCGCCACCGACAGCGCGCCGGCCAACGCCGCCAACGCCGCCAGCGGCAGCCAGGCCTCGCCCAGCGCCGCCCCGCCCAGTGCCAGGAAGCAGACCGCCGCCAGCGAGGCGCCACCGGTGATGCCGATCACGTCGGGTGAAGCCAGCGGATTGCGCACCAGTCCCTGCAACAGCAGCCCGGCGACGCCCAGACAGGCGCCGACGAGAATCGCCAGCACGATGCGCGGCAGACGGATTTCATGAACGATCAAGGCGATGTCGCTTCGCGCGGGATGAAATAGTGCCTCGAGTACCGCTGTCGGGGGGGTGGCCTGGCTGCCCAGGCTCAGCGAGATCATGGCGCTAGCGGCGAGCGCCAGCGACAGCAGCAGCGTCACCGCCAGAGTGCGATGCTCGAGGCGCAGCGACAGCCGACCATTAGCGACACGCAAGACCACGGAGCGACTCATGGTGTCAGGCTCCGGCGCCGGGCAAGATGGAGAAAGAACGGCGTGCCTAGCAGCGCCGTCATCACCCCCACCGGCACCTCCTGAGGCGGCATCAAAAAGCGCGCCAGGGTGTCGGCGGCAAGCAGCAGGCCAGCTCCCAACAGGGCGCAGCCGGGCAGCACCCAGCGATGATCACGACCGAACATCGCCCGCACCATGTGCGGCACGATCAGCCCCACGAAGCCGATCATGCCGGCCAGCGCCACCGAACAGCCGGCCAGCACGATCACTACCAGACCGGCCAGCAGCCGGACCCGGCCGGTACGCTGCCCGAGCCCCTTGACCACCTCGTCGTCCAGGATCAGCAGATTGAGCTGGCGTACCAGCAGCGCGCAAAGCGCCGCGGCGCCGAGAAAGAATGGCAGCAGCGGCGTCACAATCTCCAAGCCACGCCCCGCCACCGAGCCGGCGAGCCACAGCAGCAGGCTCTCGAAGCCCTCCTGGTCGATGATCAACAATCCTTGAGCCAGCGAGACGAACAGCGCGGTGACCGCCACACCACCCAGCACCACCCGCATCGGCGAGAGACCGCCGCCCCGCTCGCGCCCCAGCAGCGCGACCAGCAACGCCGCCGTCAGGGCCCCGAGAAAAGCCACCCAGACCAATTCCAGTGGCGAGCGCAGTGCGAAAAAACTGCTCGCCACCACAACGAAGCACATGGCCCCGGCGTTGATACCGAGAACGCTTGGTGCGGCCAGGGCATTGCGCGTCAGGGTCTGCATCAGGGCGCCGGCCACCGCCAGGCTAGCACCCACCACGGCGGCGATCACCGCGCGGGGCAGGCGCTCGGTGCGCAGGATCAGATGCGACATCGAGCCCGGGTCGGGCGTGATGAAGGCCTTAAACAGGCTGGCCGGAGCGATCTCGGTGGCGCCGAGCGCCAGGCTGGCCACACCGGCAGTGAGCGCCAGCATCGCACCCAATAGCAGGCCAAGCCCCTTGGCCATGGGAGTGATCAGCATGCCATGTACTCCGCGGCGCTGGCACCGTCGTGCAGGCCATAGTGGACGTAGAGTTCGTCCAGTAGCCGGTTGGCCGCCAAGATACCTGACCCCATGCTCCAGAGGATGGGGTCGACACGATAGACTTGTCCCTGCTCCACCGCCTCGAGGCGCTGCCACAGCGGGTGCGTGGTCCACTCGCGATGGAGTTCTACCACCGCCGGGTCGTCGCGCATGAAGACGAAGATGGCATCGGCATCCAGGGCAGGCAGGCTCTCCCGACTGATCAACTTGACGCCCCAGCCCGCGCCCTCCTGGCCCTCGGGGCGCTGGAAGCCGAGCTGATCGAGGATGTGCCGGGCGAAGCCATCGTAATAGAGACGCACGTGATCGCCGCGAAAGCTGACCACCGAAACCCGCTGCGGCCAGGCATCGCCCAACCGGGCCGCGGCACGGCAGCGGAAGTCGGCGACCCGCTCATGCCAGTCGGCGAGCAGTTCCCGGGCCTCCGCCTCGCGCCCGGTGGCCTCCCCCAGCAGCATGAGCATGGCTTCGAAGTCATAGGCGGTGCCGGCGATCACCGTGGGCGCGATGCGTGCGAGCAAGGGGTAGACGTCGGCGTGACGATAGCGGGCACCGACGATCAGGTCAGGCGCGAGCCCCGCCACCGCCTCGAGATCCGGCTGGGTTTCCAGCCCCAGATAGCGCACCTCTGCGGGCAGCTCATCGCGCAGGTAGCGATACATGGGACGCTCGAGCCAGGACTCGACCACGCCCACGGGGCCGAGCCCCAAGGCCAGGGCGCTGTCGGTGGCGCCCTGGTAGAGGGTCACGATGCGGCGCGGCTCGCCCTCGATGCGAGCTTCGCCCAGGGCGTGCTCGACGCGGCGCAGCGTCTCGGCATGTGCCGTCATGGTCAGACACCCCGACAGCAGCATCAGGGCGACGAGGCGGCAGCAGGTTCGCGAGAGAGGCATGAGAATCATTCGCCATTCGATGAGACGTGCCCTTTATACAGGTTCGGCACCGACAACGCACGCCCCTTCCAGCTCGCGGCTCACCAGGCCCTCCGCGCGGAAGGGATTGGGTTGGCAGGTCTTTCCCGACGGCATGCTGCCGGGCACACCCTGCTGCTCGAACAGCGGGCGCAGCACGCACTTCAACGGCCAGCGCGATGCCGCAAACAGCACCTCGTGCAGAATGCATCGCTGTGCGTGATCGAACGGTAGGGTCTCGATCACCATTGCCAAGCGTTCGCGCACCACCTGCCAAAGTTCAACCTCCGAGAGGCTCTGGTGGACATGAAGCAACGTCAGGCTTTCGATGATCGCACCCAGGTTGACCTGTACGCCCAAGGTCTGGAGATAGAAGAGCAGGTCCTGCGGCGTCTCGTTGTAGAGGCTGTTCGAGTAGCCCGGGCGAATCCGGTATTGCGGGTCATCAATGGCGTGGCGATCGAGCCACGGCCGATGCAGCCGCACCGAGTCGTGATCGCGTAGCAGCAGGCCCTCCAGGCGCCCATCACGCCACACCAGCACGGCGTTTTGACCGTGGATCTCGGGCATCAGTCCCAGACGATAGAGGCGCAGAGAGATTTCGAAGAAGAGATCGCACAGCTCGCCGAACAGCGTGACCGTCGCCGCCGGCCCCTCGTTCAGCCCGCGGTGACGACGCCACGCCTCGAAGGGATGCTCTCCCGCGCATGTCGCTTGCGCATCGGAAACCCCCAGCGCCGCCATGGGCAGCAGGCGCACCGCGGGGTCGGTTAGCAGAGCCCGAGGATATTCTCGGGTCAACGCCCCCAGGTGGCGCGGCGGATCGTCGAACAGCCCGCTGCCTTGTGGCAGGTAGGACCACCAGCGGCGTTCGTCGCACAAGTGAAGGCGTTCGGCCAGGACGACGTCGCGCTCGCGGGCCTGCTCGAGCAGGGTCTGGCCACGTTCGCCGTTGATCAGCTTGACGGCGGGCAGGTAGCGCGCAGCTCCCAGGGAGAACACCGCCATTGGTAGCTTCAGGTGAAAACGCCCGTCGTTCAGCGGCGCCAGCGAGCGCAGCGACGAGGTCGCACCGAAGTCGCCGACGGCGGTCTCCAGTGCCACCCCCTCCCCTGCCGCCAGCATGTCGCCGAGATGCCGCGGCAGCCCATGCTCGAACTGCCAGGGATGCACCGGCAGTGCCAGGTAGGCCTCCCGAACCAGGCCGCGCTGTATCATCTCCGCTTCGAGTTCGGCGCGCTGGGTCTCATCCAGTAGCAGCACTGCCGGCTCCGGCGCGCCGGGTGCCGCCCCGCTGCCCGTCGCCAGACACTCGCGGCGCATTGCCAGCCAACGTAACCGGATGGGCTGGTCGAACTCCGCCGCATAGCGGCGATGGCCCTCTTCATCGAGCCCCTCCTTGGCCTTGGCCAGCGGATGGAAAGGACGGTCGCGCAACGCGGCACGGCGTTCCAGGCTACGCAGGCCGGCCGCGGCGGAGCCCCCCGAAGAGGACGTCAGCATTGGCGCTTCGGCGATCGACTGACGGGTCTGCCACAGGGTGGTGGCCAGCAAGCGCCGTACGTTGGCCACTCCCGGCTGCTGCCGCTGGGCCTCGTCCAGGCAGTAGGTCTCCACTCGCTCGAGCAGCTCGGTCGGTGTCAGGCGACGCCATTCGGCGATGCCGCCGTCGGCTCGAAAGCTCACCGAAAAGACTCCGGCGGCACTGACGTGCCGGCGCGGCGGCAGCACGGCGCTACGCAGCGGAAACAGCAGCGCATGTCCGCTCTCGCGTTCGATCCACCAACGCAGGCAATCCGCTCCCGGTGGCCAGTCCAGTGCGTCGGGCAACGTCTCGGGCGCCGGCCAGTCGCTCGACTGATCGTCGAGAAAGCCTTCGGCCAGCAGCGTGTCGACGAAATCGCCGAACAGGCGCGCCTCGGCGAGACTTGCGGCTTCCTGCCGTGACGGGGTGGCAGCAAATGTTGAGTCATTCGGTATCACGGACAAGCTCCTTGTCATCGAAAGGGCCATCGAGGTAAAGGTGTCGAGGATGGGCGTGGCCCAGAAAGTCGTGATGCGAGATGGTCCAGCCGTAGGCACCGGCGCGGTGAAACAACACCACGTCGCCGATCCGCAGCCGCGCCACCGGCACGTCACTGGCCAGAACGTCCTTGGGCGTGCACAGCTCACCGACCAGGGTCACCCGCTGGCCCTCGAGCACAGGGCGCGGAAAGGGATAGGGCCAGTGGCATCTTGGCAGCACCTCGAAGGGGTGATCGTGACGCCACGAGGCGGGCAGGCGGAAGTGATGAGTGCCACCGCGCAGAACGGCGAATTGACGGCCATGGCTCTGCTTGAGATCGATGACCTCGGCGGCGTAGTAGCCGCAGAAGGCAACGAGGTAGCGACCGGGCTCGAACAGCAGCGCTGCTCCGGGCAGTGGTTCGTCGTCGAGCAGCGAGCGCAGCGTGTCGAGGAAGAGCGCCCAGTCGAAATCCGGGCGTTCGTCATAGGAAACGCCGAAGCCGCCGCCGGCATCGACGCAACGGATCTCCAGCTCGAAGCGCTCGGCCCATGCCCGCACCCGTGCCAGGTACGTGGCTACCAGCCGGGCATGCAGGCACGCATCGAGATTGTTGGAGATCGAGTGCAGGTGAAAGCCGTCGAGCTGCAGCGCTGGGCTGCGGCGGGCCTCCTCGATCGCTTCCTCCACCTGCGGCTCGTCGATGCCGAACTGGGTGGCGCGTCCCGCCATGGTGACGGTGGCCTCGGGCAATGCGTCGTGCAGGTTAACGCGCAGCAGGATCGGCACCACCTGGCCGCGCCGCTCGGCAATCAGATTCAACCGTCGCAGTTCGTGCAGGCTCTCGACGTGTATCCGCGTCACGCCAAGGTCAAGCGCCTCCTCCAGCTCGGCATCCTTCTTGCCAGGGCCGCCGAAGATGATCGAGGCCGAGTCGCTCACCTCGCGGATGCGCCTAATCTCGCCGATCGAGGCGGCTTCGAAGCCCGCCACCAAGGGCGCCAGGGTCGCGATCAGCCGCCGATCCGGGTTGGCCTTGACGGCATAGTAGAGTTGGCATCGCTCGGGCAGCCCTTGCAGCATGACGCCGACATGATCGCGCAGCGCCGCAAGGTCGTAGAGGAAAGCACAGACCGGCTCGTGGGTCCCGTCGGGCGCCGGCTCGCCGAGTGCCGCCAGGCAGTGTCCCACCGCCGCCGATGGCGGGCACCACGGCGCCGGATAACGAATGGTGGCCGCACTGGTCATGCATCGCCCCCCTCACGGTAAGGAGCCAACTTCGCCTGCAGGGCACGAAAGGTGATGCCGCGCTCGTCGCCCAGCACGAAGGCGCGCACACCCCGCTCGCACCAATAGCTGCGGCGCTCCTCGCTACGGGGAATGGCGCAGAACGGCACCTCGGCGCGCCGGCACTCGGCGTGGATTCGGTCAAGCGACTCGACCACCGCCGGGGCTTCGGTCTGCCAGGGAAGGCCCATGGATTGCGACAGATCCGCCGCCCCCTCCAGCACCATGTCCACCCCGGGTACGCGCAGGATGGCCGGTAGATTCTCGACTCCTTCCCGGCTCTCGATCATGGGTATCAGCATGAGTTCATCGTTGGCACGGCTCAGGTACTCCAGCAGATCGTCGGCGCCGAAACGCGCCGGGCGTCCACCGTTCATGCTGCGCTGACCCAGCGGCCGGAAGCGCAGGCATTCATTGAGCGCCTGCAGGGATTCGGCGCTGCGCACGTCGGCCAGTACGATGCCCCGCGCGCCGCCATCAAGCAGCGGCACCACGATGGCCGGGTCGGGCCGTGACACTCGCACCAGAGCGGTGAGCCCGACGAGTTCAGCAGCACGCAGCATGTGTTCCAGCGTCTCAGGATTCACCAGGGTGTGCTCGGTATCCAGGATGACGAAGTCGAAGCCGGCCTGGCCGATCATCTCGACGGTCACCGCCGTGGGAATCGAAGCGAACAGACCGAGCACCGTCTCGCCTCGTGCCAGCCGGCGCTTGAGAGCATTGGGCGTCAACATGGTTTCTCCTCAGGCACCGGGACGATAGGGATACAGGGGGTTATCGCGGGTAGCGAAGCGCTTCTCGCCGTCGCCGAACAGTCGGCGCTTGGTCAGTTCCTCGATGTTCACCGTCGGCGCGAAGAGATCGAACAACGCGAAACGCGCCGCCAGCTCTGGGCGGGTCGCCTGGTAGTTTCGGATGATCTCGGCGGTCATCATCCAGAAGTTGGCCTCCGGCAGGTCGTAGTGCTGCTCTAGACACAGGCAGAGCTCAGTCAAGGCGATGAAGACGAAAGCGTCGTAGGTGAAGTCGCGCACCTCGTCGGGATCGTCGGTCTGAATGTATGAGTTGCGGTTGACCGCCGCATGGCTGGCCGGCTCGGGCACCAGTTCGGGAGCCCGCTCGGGTTCGGCCAACAGCGCCGGACCGTAGCGCACGCCGTCGTGGAAATCCTTCAGCGCGATGCGCTCCGGCCAGCCGTCACGCTGGATCAGCAGGATGTTCTGCCCGTGCGACTCCAGCCCGATGCCGTGGGCATAGAGCAGATGGATCAGTGGCGTCACCGTGACCTCCAGCAGCCGTCGCGTCCAGGCCGCGACGCCGTGGCGCCGTACCCAGCCGTCGAGCATCGGTGCCCCCGAAGTGGCCAGTTGCGTCAGTCCATTGAAGGACAGCGCACGCTCCCCCGGACGCAGGTGGCGATGCAAGCTCTCCCGCCACACGGCGCCCAGGGTGCCGTAGGCCAGGCTGCTCCGCGGCTCGTCCAGCCGCGAGACGTCATGAGCCGCACCCAGCACTTCACGCAAGATGACCACACCGTCCTGCATCGAGGCGTCACGGGACACCAAGTCGTGGAGCCAGTCGCTGATGCGCGCGCTGTTCTCCACCGTATGCGCGGCCAGGATGCGACTGGTTGAGGTATTGACGATACTCAGCGAGAGCTTGAGGTTGGCCCGCCGGGGTCGGGTAGCATTGGCCAGGGTGCGGATCGACTGCTGGGCACGATAGGTGTCATCAGCCGTGCCCAGGTAGCACAGCCGACCGGCGGCCAGCTCGGTCTGGAAGGTGGGCAGCACGACTTGGTTCCACTGCCAGGGGTGCACCGGCAGCATCATGTAGTCCTGAGGTCGCCGTCCCTGCGACGTCAACTGGCGGCGAAAGCGAGCCAGTGTCGTCTCCCCAAGCTCCTCGCGCAGGAAGGCACCGAGCCTAAGCGAGCCGGAAACCGAAACGCGGCAGTCGTCGCGCAGCACGGCGAGCCAGACGGGCCGGAGCTCCTGGCGGAACTCAGGACCGTAGACGGCGTTGTCAGTCAGCGAGAAGCCCAGGCGCGACTTGTAGCTGGGATGATAGGGGTGACCCTCCTGCAACCAGCCCTCCCAGGCGTCATGATCCCACTCCAGGTCGGGAGCGGTGGGCATACCGCTCGCAACGAGCGATTGAGTGTCCTTGAGCAGGGTCTGCTGCAGCTCTTGCATGAGCGGAGGCAGACGCTCGGCAGGGACGATGAGTGCCATCACCTCGGCCATGAAGTCGACCAAGGTGGCGTCGCGCTGGCGCCCATCCGCTGCCTGTCGCTGCGCCGGGCGCAGCGACAGGCGTACCCGGCCGAAGCTCTGCTTACGCGTGCCCCAGGCGGTATAGCGCACCTCATTGCCATGGGCATCGCGTCCGCTAAACGAAAAGGCTCGCAAGGCTCCTGCGTCGGTCACCTCCTCGACGCACGGCAGGACATTCTCGAACAGCAGGCCCTGAATGAATTGACGCAGTACGCGCTGCTGGGCACGTGCGTATTCCGGTGTGGTGGGCAGCAGCCCGGGCTCGACGCTCGCTTGCGGTGTAGGCAGGATCGCTTCCATGTCGCTCATTCGGCTCGCTTGATCGGGTTGACGATATCGATGAACAGCGGCGTGGCGCCGCGCTGGCGGAAACAGCTCAGCAGGTTGGCCTTGGCCGGCCAGTGGTCGGCCTGTAGCAATGCTTCGGCCAAGGCCGCAAGGCGCTCGTCCTCCTCTTCGCGCAAGCGCGCCAGACGAACCCCCACCCGGCGCCAGAGGCGGCTCTCGTCCACGCCGAGGTGATCGGCCAGAGCGTTGACCACACCGCCCAGGTGATTCACGCAGAAATAATATTGGGTCCGCCGCCAGGCGGTCTCCGGCGGATAAAGCAGCGGGCTGTCCGCGGCGATGCCGAGTGTCGGCCAGGCGGCCAGCTCGGCGATACGCTCACGGTCGAGGCTGACGCCTTCCAGGTCGCGCACGTAGAGGGTGCGTGGCCAGCCCCCTTCCAGGCGCAGCAGGCTGTTTTGCAGATGCGCCTCGAAGCTGACCCCGGTACGCGCCAAAATCTGCAGAATCGGCACCAGGGAAATCTCCAGGTAGGCTTCGAACCAACGCTGCAGGTCCACTTCGCCGCCCGCCCCCTGGCGGATCGCCGCGATCAGCTTGGGTTCGGTCTCGCCCGGGTAGGGCTCGAGCAGCGATGCCAGCACGCAAGCGTGCTGGGCGTCGGCCGGCATGGGTCGGTATATCGTGGTGAACGCGGCAACCCGGTGGGCCGCCAGCGCTGGATGCGCAGGGTCCAAGGTGCGATAGCCGGTCTCCATCACCACCTGAAAGCCATCGCTTTCCAGCTCATCACGCAGGCGGTGGATGACCCGCGCAGCGTCGAGGGTACGGCGTGACTGCTCCAAGGTGTTTTCGCGGATGAGATTGGTGATGCGCACCTGCAGCGGCAGCTTGTACCCCTGGCCGGTCTCGGGCAACCACACCGAGCGCACCGAAGAGGTCGGATAGGCCCACGGACCCAAGGTTCCCAGGTCGACGATCTCGCCCGTCTCAAGCAGCGGTCGGATGTCGGGCTGCGGCAACAGATAGTCCGCCTGCCAGGGATGCATGGGCAGGATGGCGTAGCCGGCCCTACGTTCGCCGAGCCGCTGACGGGCAGCTTCCAACACTGTACCGGCCAGACCGGTGTCGGATCCCTCGAGCCACTCCTCAACCAGCAGCTCGCGACGAACGGCCACATAGCGCAGCCGAAAGCGGGCGCCGCGTTCCGGGCTGTAGTCCTCGAACGGGCGCCGTTCTACGCCTTGGGAACACTTCGGAAACGGATGGAACGGATGCCCAAGGTACAGCGACTGCTCGGCGGCAATGAAGCCAGGCACCCCGGACGGCGCGCCACCGTGACGTCGCTGGAAGTCGTCGAGATGCGCCGCCATGCGGGCAAAGCTGTTGTTGATCTTGTCGCGCATGTCCCACAGCCGCAGCTCGTGGGTGTTGTCGCTCGCTGCTGCGCCCAGCGATTCCAACAGGCACTGGATGATGTCCTGCATATCCAGCGGCGCCATTCTCCCTCGGGCATCGCACAGGTAGAAGGCTGCGCCATAGCGATGCTGTCCCGAGGACGAGAAAGCACGCAGCGTGCCGATCAGCTCACCCGCCGGGAGCGTCACCCGGAAAGGTTCGCCGGCATCGAGCAGCGGCGCCACCATGTCGGACGCGTCATGGCGTGGATCGTGGCACCCCGTCTCGCGCAGGTAGCTGTTGAGCAGCGCGCGCAGCGTCGCCTCCTTGGCCAGCAAATGACTGGCATAGGAAGGACAGCGCACATGCGGCACGGGAGGCGAAGACAGTTCCGTACTCGGGTCTTCTGTGGAAAATCTAGGTAGCTCGATGTGAGTCATGGGCTGGCGTTTCCTCACAGCGGTGGGAGGGAAGCGACAACGCCAGGGGCGTCGCCAGGAGAACCAGAACGGCCAGGGCGAGGAAGGCCTCACTCAATGCCGCGAGCGCAGCCGCCTCGCTCGCAGCACCTTGGGCAACGAGTTGTGACGTGCGCAGATCGTGATGCAGGGCCAGTGCCGCGACCCCCAGTGCCGAGGCAAGCCGGCGGCCCAGGTTGTTCAACGCCGAGGCCTGGGCGACACGGTCATCATGCAGGGCATTGAGGCCGACGGTAGTCACCGGCAAGTAGCCGAAGCCAAGGCCGATTCCACGCGACGCCATCAACAAGCCGATCAGCCAGAGCGGTGCCTCGGCCCCTAATACCGCAAGCCCCACCAAGGCACACGCCGTCACCAGCAGACCGAAGCACACCGCCTGGCGTGACGAGCGCTTGTCGATCAGGCGCCCTGCCAAAGGCGAACAGGCGGCTGCCACCAGGGCGGTAGGCAGGAATATCATTCCGGTAGTCAGTGCGTCATAGCCTTGCACCCGCTGCATCCACAGCGGAATCAGCAGCAGGCAGCCAAAGGTGGCGACAGCCTGGGCGCAGGCGATAAGCACACTGACGCGATAGAGGCGAACGGTGAAGAGCCGGAGTTCGAGCAGCGGCTGTGGCGTCCGCCACTCGAACCGCACGAAGACAACGAGCAGCAACAGTCCGACTGCGAGCGGCGCCCAGCTTCGAAACGTCAGCAGGTCACTCGGCATGGCCAGGGCAACCAGAACCCCGCCGACGCCCAGGGTCACCATGAGGAAGCCAGGCAAATCGAAAGAACGCTCGTGATCTCGCGGGCGCTCCTCCAGGTAGCGATGACCGCTTGCCAGCGCCAGGATCGCCACCGGCAGGTTCATCAGAAACAGGGCCCGCCAGGTGCTGACCTCGAGCAGCAGGCCGCCGGCACTGGGACCGAGCGCCGGGGCAATCATCACCGCGAAGCCCCAGAGGCCGGTCACCCGCCCGCGTCGCTCGACGGGCCAGGCAGCAAAGATCAGCGGCAGCGACAGCGGGATCATAAGACCCGCGGCGATGCCCTGAAGCCCACGGGCCAGGAGCACCCACACCAGCCCCGTCGACAAGGCACCGAGCAAGGAAGCCAGCAGAAACAGCCACAGGCCCAGCAGGTAAAGGCGCCGCGTGCCGAAGCGCCCGGCCAGGAATCCGGTCAGCGGCATGGTCATGCCCATGGCCACCAGAAACAGTGTCATCACCCAGCCGACGCTGGCCGCCCCCGCTTCGAACACGAGCATCAACTCGGGGATCGCCAGATTCAGCGCGCTGTTGTTGAGACTGACGGTGAAGGTCCCCAGCAGCACGGTGACCAGCGTTCGGTAAGCGACGACATCCCTTGATCTCATGAGGCTCCATCCTCGACTCCAAAAGCCCCGGCGATAGCCGACCGGGACCCGACAACGAGGGAGAGGCTGCCACAGCAATTCTTGATATGCAAACAATTCTCAAAATCATTCGTAATCGTATGTAAGCTTCGCATTGGGAATGAGAAATGCTTATACTGAGCGCTAGTTTCTACGAGCCAGTGTCCATGCGAAGGTTGCGATGATCCCCTCTCACCCTGTACACGCGCGTCTTCAAGGCGTAGATCTCGCCGTTGGCTATACCGGCCGTCGCGTTCTCGATGGCGTGGATTTTCGTGTCGAAGAGGGCCGGCTCACGGCACTGCTGGGTCCCAACGGCAGCGGCAAGTCGACGCTACTGAAGACACTGGCGCGGACACTGTCGCCGGACCGGGGCCGAGTGTTGCTCGATGGCCACGACATCCACCGCTATCGCACCCGCGACGTGGCCCACCGGCTCGGCATCCTGCCCCAAAGCCCCGGCGCGCCCGAGGGCCTCAAGGTGCGGGAGTTGGTCGGCATGGGGCGCTTTCCCCATCAGCGGCTATGGCGACAGTGGTCGAAAGAGGACGAGCGGGCAGTCGACGAGGCCATGACCGTCGCCCGGGTCGCCGATTTTGCCGAGCGCCCGGTGGATGCCCTCTCCGGCGGCCAGCGCCAGCGCTGCTGGATCGCCATGGTGCTGGCCCAGAAGACCGACCTCATCCTGCTCGACGAACCGACGACCTTCCTCGACCTCAAGGTACAGGTGGATCTGCTGGAAATGCTGGCACGACTAGCCCACGAGCGCGGTCGCACTCTGCTGGTGGTACTGCATGATCTCAACCTGGCCGCCGCCTATGCGGACGTACTGGTGATGATGCGCGAGGGTCGCATCGAGCATAGCGGTGCACCGGAGACGGTATTCACCGCGGCCAACCTGAAGCAGGTATTCGATCTCGACGCCGACGTCATGCAAGCCCCGAACACCGGAAGACCGGTCTGCGTGCCGGCCATGAGCAGAGCCTCTTCGTTGGGGATCGCGCGACAGGGTGTGCCAGCATGAGCATGATCCAGCGCTTCTGTGCCCGCGAGAGTCTGGCGCAGGGCGACCCGTTGGCAGGCAGCGCCGCTCACGCCGAGCGTAACTTGCTGCTCAGTTGGCCGCGGGCAAAATGGCAGCGCAGTTTGCGCCAGGCCAGTGACATGACCGACGCAGTCGCGACGCGGCTCGAAGCCATCGCCGAGGCGGGACGGCGCGTGAACCTGATCCATCGGCGCGAACAGCCCGGCGAACGGCACTGCCTCTACCTGATGCCGGAGAATCGCCGCTACGAGGTGACGCGTGCGGAGCTGGCCGCCTTCCTGGATGCACTGCGACGTGACGCGCCGCTCACACGCTGGGAGGCCTCATCGCCTGCTGGCCCGCTGTTGCTCTGCTGTACCCACGGCAAGAAGGACAAGTGCTGCGCCAAGTTCGGCTATGCCGCCTACAAGGCCCTGGACGCAGCGGTAGCGACGCACGCCCTGCCCTTCGACGTATGGGAAAGCACCCATCTTGGCGGCTGCCGGCTGGCCGCCAGCGCCGTGGTCTTTCCTGCGCTGCGCAAGTACGGCCGCATCGACACCGCAGACGTGTTGCCACTGCTAGAAGCCGAAATGGCGGATCGTCCCTATCTGCCCTGCTATCGCGGCGACTCCCGGCTCAGCCCGGTGCAGCAGTGCGCGCAGGTAGCCGCGCTGGAGTGGCTGGCCGAACGCAGTCTCCACCCCAGCGTCTCGGTTTCCACGCCATCCGATCCCGAAGCGTCGCGTACCAGTCTGATCGTGAAATGGCAAACGGGCTCTGACCAGGGCGCCGTGGCCGTTGAGTGCATCCAGCGCGCCCTCCAGCGCTTCGACACCTGCGCCGATCTCGATGCCCCGGCCAAGAACACCTGGGTTTGGCAAGCTGTCTCTCTGCGCCAACTCGAACCTCACCTACACCTGCAAAAGAAGTCTTGTCCGCACCATGCCTGACATCTCCTCCCGCTACTCGCGCCGCCTAAAGCGGGGGCTTGCTCTGCTCCTCACAGGACTGGCCCTGGATGCCTCCGCCCAAGGTATCGCCAGCATCGACTGGACCCTGGCCGAGACCTTGAGCGCCTTGGGTGACCCGCCTGATGCTGTCGCTCAGGTGGGCGACTACCACAGCTGGGTCGGCAAGCCGCACCTGCCGGAAGGCACCAGCGACCTGGGATTGCGTACGCAGCCCAACCTGGAGCAACTTGCACAACATCCTCCCGAGCGCATTCTGATCTCTCCCATGTTCGCCTCCCTGGCTCCCCGTCTCGAGCGAGTCGCCCCGGTCGAGACCCTGGCACTCTATACTCCGGACGACGACACCTGGACACGGATGCTTGCCCTGACGCGCGACCTCGGCGGCCTGGTGGGCCGCCCTCAGGCGGCCGAGACACTGATCGCCTCCACAGCGACTCGGCTGGAAGAACTACGCAACCGGCTACCAAGAGACCCCTCGCCCCTGCTGGTAGTCCAGTTCATGGATGAACGTCACGTTCGTGTCTTCGGCGGAAACGGGCTCTTTCAAGTCGCCATGGATCGTCTTGGGCTTGAAAACGCCTGGCAGGAGACGACCAATTATTGGGGCTTCTCACTGGTTGGCGTGGAGGCACTGCTCGAACAGGAGGCCCGCTTGGTGGTGATCGAGCCCTATCCGATCGGCGTCGAAGAGACGCTGGCAAACAGCGCTCTCTGGCAACATCACCCCAGCGTCCGAGAGGGTAGCGTGATTACGCTGCCTCCGGTCTGGAGTTTCGGCGCCCTACCTTCGCTGAGACGCTTTGCCGAACTCCTCGTCGATGCGTTGGCAGAAGCTCCCGAAACTTGAATGCCCCAGCGTCAGCCAGAGGCACTCACATTCGGCGCAGCCCCCACAGGAAATAGGCGCCACCGATCAACGACGCCACCAGCCCGGCCGGCATCTCGTAGGGAAAGATGACCTGACGACCCACCCAATCGGCTAGCACCATCAGCAGCATGCCCACCAGGGCAGCCCCCAGCAGATGCTGATGCGCCCGTGACAGGCCTAGCAGCCTGGCCATATGTGGCGCCAGTAAGCCGATGAAAGAGAGCGGTCCCACCACCAGGGTGGCGCAGGCGGTCAGCAGCGCCACCAGCAGCAGCAGCACCAAGCGCGCGCGATCCAGGCCGATGCCCAAAGCGCGCGAGGTCGCCGCTCCGAGCGGCAGGATATCCAGCCATCGGGACATGGGCAGGGTGCAAAGCGTCAGCAAGACCGCAAGGCCACCCACCATAAGGGCGCTGGAAAGATCGACGTAATAAGTCGAACCCGCCAGCCAGGCGATCACCTGCTGCCCACGCGGGTCCCCTCCGGCAAGCATTACGCTGCGCACGGCATCGAACAACGCGCTGACCGCCACCCCAGTCAACAGCAAGCGCTCGGGCTGGAAGCCACTGCGGCGGTTGAGCGCCACCAGGATCACCAGGGTGACGAAAGCTCCCAGCGTGCCGACACTCACCAGCAGGCCACTCGTAGGCGACGGAAGCAGGAAGATGGCGAGGATCAACGCGATGGCACAGCCTCCGCTGACGCCAAGTACTTCAGGGCTGGCCATAGGATTGGCGGAGAGACGCTGCAGCAGCGTGCCTGCCGCGGCCAGCATCAGCCCGCTGGCTGCAGCCGCCACTACCCGGGGCACGCGCCACTGCATGACGTCCCAGCTATTTAGCGACAACCAGTACCAACCGCTTCCTCCCTGACCCAGCAGCAGCCCCAATGCGACTGCCAACAGCAAAGCGAGGGCCAGGCCGCCGATCAAGCGCCCTGGAGCAGGATGACGGCCCGCCAATACACTAGACGACTGTGGTGCTCGATTGCCCTGCAGCTTCAGACGCGGCATCAGCCACAGCAGCAGCGGCGCCCCAAGAGCACCGGTCACTGCGCCGGTGGGGATCAGCGTCGGCAGCAAAGCCGTGAAGTGCTGCAGCAGCAAGTCGGTAGTGGCCAACAGCACCGCGCCGAGCAGGGTGCCCCACAGCAGGCGTTCCCAGAGGTGTCGCGCCCCGGCCAGGCGCACGATATTGGGGGCCGCCAGCCCGATGAAACCGATAATTCCGACCACGCTGACAACGCTGCCGGTGATGAACACCGCCAGGCCCAACCCGGCAAAACGCAAGTATTTCAGCGAGACCCCGAGACTCTTGGCACTGGCGTCGTCCAACTCCAGCACGGTCAGCGGACGCAGCAGGAACCAGGCCGCCACCGCCCCCACGGCCAACCGTGGCCAAAGGACCTGCACGCCGTCCCAGCCGTTCTGGGCCAGCGATCCGGCGCCCCAGATCAACAAGCCCGACAGTGCCTCATGGTTGAGCAGCAATAATGCCATGGCCAGCGCGCCAAGATAGAGATTGACCACCAGCCCCGCCAGCACGACTACGATGGGTGCCATTCCCCGACGCCAGGCCAGCATGAATACCAGCCCCATCGCCAGCCCACCACCGGCCAGTGCCACCCATTCACGACCAATGGCCAACAAACCCGGCGCCATCAGCGTCGTGGCCATCAGCGCCAGGTTGGCCCCCGAGGCCACACCCAGCGTCGTGGGCGAAGCCAGCGGATTGCGCAGCACCTGCTGCATCAGCACCCCGGCCAGGGCCAGCCCAGCACCGGCAAGTAGCGCAACCGAGAGCCGTGGCCACCAAGCATAGTGCAGCAACAACTGATCGGTATCCGCGAGCGAGGGCGACACCAGGGCCTTCAAACCCAGCGCCATGCCCCCTTGGACCTCCAGACCCAGCCAGAACAGCATCATCAGTGGCAGGCTCAGCAGCAATAGGGCTAGCGCGGGTGCCCTCCGGTACGAAGCCGCCCCCATCATGCCTGCCTGCCTTGGGTCGCGACCGTCATCGTGTCCTGTCGCCCTCCACTGTCGCTCATTGCATCCAACCTGTTGCCTCGTGAAAAGAGGGAGATTTTAAATGAAAATGATTATTGATGGAATCAAGAGTGTGTGTCAGCCCCACCCTCGCAGCGGCATTGACATACCTTCATTCTTCACTCAGAATGCAAATCAATCTCATTGAGATCCTTTATGGTGCCCCATGAACGCAGAGCGCTCCCAGCTGTATTACACCTGCGTGTTTCTGCATGTCTCCTTCCAGGCCATTCAACACTCAGTGGCGATCTCTCCCAGTGGTGACGAAACACCGTGCTGGCTTGACTCACAAATGCTGCGCATGCTGCTCGGCGAGTTGCAGCGTTGCCGGCGGGAGGCCGCAACGTACAAGGACGTCCAGCCCTCACTGGAGGCCGCCACCTATCACTGTGGCCTGCTGATGGCCCAATGCCCCGCTGCCGTCAATCGCAAGCTGTGCCTGCACCATCTCGAAGCCATTGTCGCTCCGCTTAAGGAAGCCACCGCTCAACTCTCAGGCAAGACAAGCCGAGTCGCCCGAAGCCGTGCGTCATCACCCCGGCAACGGCTGCTCAGCTGGCTGGGGTGGTAGCCATACAGGTAATCGCTGGATAGAAGCAACGATTCTCGTTTACCCTATGAAGATCGCTTACACAGGCAAGGAAATCCTATGCTCGAGGCCAATGGCGTCTCTTTCGAGGTCGATGGCAAACCACTGCTCAAGCCCGTCGACCACCGCTTCGAGGAAGGCAAGACTTACGGCCTGATTGGTCACAACGGCTCGGGCAAATCAACGCTGATCAAACTACTCGCTCAGCAGCAGCCGGCCAACCAGGGCGAGATTCGACTCGACGGCCGCCCCTTGGGTGAGTGGGGGCAGCGAGAATTCGCCCGCCAGGTCGCCTATCTGCCCCAGCATCTCCCCAGCGCCGAAAACCTGACCGGGCGCGAGCTGATCGGTTTCGGTCGTTACCCCTGGCATGGTCTGCTGGGTCGCCATACAGCCGAGGATAAGACCGCGGTACTGCGGGCCATCGAGCTCAGCCACACCGAAGCCTTTGCCGATCGCTTGGTCGATACCCTCTCCGGCGGCGAGCGTCAGCGGGTATGGCTGGCCATGCTGCTAGCTCAGCAGAGCCGCTTCCTGCTGCTCGACGAGCCGTTGGCGGCGCTCGACATTGCCCACCAGATGGAGGTGCTGGCACTGATCCGCAAGCTGTGCGACGAGCTGAAGCTGTGCGTTATCATCGTGCTCCACGACATCAACATGGCCTCTCGCTACTGCGACGAGCTGCTCGCGCTGCATAGCGGCCGGGTGCTGGCTCACGGCCCACCTCATGAAATGATGACCGATGCCACGCTGGAAGCCATCTACGGGCTGCCCATGCAGGTCATGACACACCCCAGTGGTGACCACCGCATCGCCGTGGCCTGCTGAATTCGACACCGCCAGCATGACCTGACCTTGCCGCATCGCCTCGGCCGGTTTGCCCGCTAGAACGCAATCGCCGCAGCACATGGCTGCGGCGATTGCTTTGTGTGGGTGACGCTGGAATCAGGCAGTCGCCTGCTGATAGCGGCGCTCCACCTCTTCCCAATTGATCACGTTGAAGAACTCAGCGATGTAGTCCGGGCGCTTGTTCTGGAACTTCAGGTAGTAGGCGTGCTCCCACACGTCCAGGCCCAGCACCGGGGTATTGCCGTTGGAGATGGGGCTGTCCTGGTTGAGGCTGTTCTCCACCACCAGCTTCTTTTCCGGAGTCACGCTGAGCCAGGCCCAGCCGCTACCGAAGCGACCCAGAGCCGCCTTGGTGAAGGCATCCTTGAAAGCGTCGAAGCCGCCCAGTTCGCTGTCGATGGCCTCGGCCACCTTGCCCTTGGGCTGGCCGCCGCCGTTGGGCGACATCATCTGCCAGAACATGGTGTGGTTGGAGTGGCCACCGCCGTTATTGATCACCGCCTGGCGCTTGTCGGCCGGCACACGGTCGAGATTGGCAAGCAGCTCGTCGACCGGCATGTCCTCCAGACCCGTTCCCTCCAGGGCAGCATTCAGGTTGTTGACATAGGTCTGGTGGTGACGCGAATGGTGGATCTCCATGGTCATGGCATCGATGTGCGGCTCGAGCGCATCGTAGGCGTACGGCAGGTCAGGGAGGGTATGTGCCATGTTGATCATCTCCTTTGGTGGCTTTGGTTGTGCTGCAATCCAATGAAGTGCGGTCGCCGGGGGGCGATTTCAACCGTCCCGCGCCTCCTTTTTCTCAAGGCAGGAACACCCTACACCACACAGAGTGCCTTCGCCCAGCGCGGCACGACCGTAAAGCAGGAAGCCGGCTCCTTTCGGAGCCGGCTTCCTTGGGCATGATGGCGTGGGATCAGAGTTTACTTTCGAGCTCCGGCAGGATCTCGAACAGATCGCCGACCAGGCCGTAGTCGGCCACCTGGAATATAGGCGCCTCCTCGTCCTTGTTGATCGCCACGATCACCTTGGAGTCCTTCATTCCCGCCAGGTGCTGGATCGCCCCGCTGATACCCACAGCGATGTAGAGCTCGGGCGCGACGATCTTGCCGGTCTGCCCCACCTGCATGTCGTTGGGCACGAAGCCGGCATCCACCGCGGCACGCGAGGCGCCGATGGCCGCGCCCAGCTTGTCGGCGATACCGTCGAGCAGCTTG
>NZ_JAHYCA010000005.1 GCF_019430905.1 Billgrantia antri
ATCACCGCCGGCAGGGTCAGCTCGACGGTCTGCAGGCCGCCGTCGATCTCGCGGGTCACCTGCACCTTGTCGTTCTCGACCGTCACTTCCGAGGCGAAGGTGCCCTGGGGCAGGCCGGCCAGCGCGGCCAGCATCTGGCCGGTCTGGTTGTTGTCGGTGTCGATCGCCTGCTTGCCGAGAATGACGAGACCGGGCTGCTCCTCTTCCACCACCTTGGCCAGCAGCTTGGCCGCGGCCAGCGACTCGACGCGCTCTTCGGTCTCGACATGCACGGCACGATCGGCGCCCAGCGCCAGCGCGGTACGCAGTTGCTCCTGGGCGGCCTTGGGGCCGATGGTCACGGCGACCACCTCGGTGGCCACTCCCTTCTCCTTCAGGCGCACCGCCTCTTCCACGGCGATCTCGCAGAAGGGGTTCATGGCCATCTTGACGTTGGTGAGATCGACGTCGGAGTGATCCGCCTTGACGCGGATCTTGACGTTGTAGTCGATGACGCGTTTGACCGCGACGAGTACTTTCATGGTGTCCTCACTTGGTTCAGTGGGTGAACCGTTTGGTTTTGGACTCGCTGACGTCCTTCGAGTAAAGGTCAACGACCCCTTAGAACCGTTTGCTATTCCTTTATACGTTTCATGCAAGCGTTTGATAGGCGCCGAATCGAAAAACCCTGCCAATGTGCCACAGCCTGGCCTGTGGCAACAATCCCTTACCCGTCGCTGCGGGTGGAGCCGTCGTACATTGCCATTCGTAGGGCTGTCCTGACTCGTTTATTATGCCTATCATGGAGAATATCGAGAAGCAAACGACCGTTTTATTTTCCTTCGACGTTGGTGGCAGCCGCTCCGACGCCGAAGCCGAGGGAGGAGCGAGTGGATGTCTGAGCAAGTAGAACGCGATTCGATGGACTTCGACGTGGTGATCGTCGGCGCCGGCCCTTCCGGGCTGTCGGCGGCCTGCCGCCTGATGCAGCAGGCCAACGAGGCCGGCCAGGAACTGACGGTGTGCGTGGTGGAGAAAGGCTCCGAAGTCGGCGCTCATATCCTGTCTGGTGCCGTGTTCGAGCCCCGCGCGCTGGCCGAGCTGTTCCCCGACTGGGAAGAGCGCGGCGCTCCGTTGACCACCCCGGCCACCCGCGATGAGGTCTACCTGCTCAAGGATGCCCAGAAGGCCCAGAAGCTGCCCAACGCCCTGGTGCCGAAGAGCATGCACAATACCGGTGGCGACATGAAGCGCTACGTGATCAGCGCTGGCAACCTGTGCCGCTGGCTGGCCGAGCAGGCCGAAGGGCTCGGTGTCGAAGTGTTCCCCGGCTTCGCTGCCCAGGAAGTGCTGCACGACGAGGACGGCACCGTGCGCGGCATTCTCATCGGCGACATGGGCGTGGCTGCCGACGGCACGCCCAAGGACGGCTACATGCCGGGCATGGAGCTGCGCGCTAAGTACACCCTGTTCGCCGAGGGCGCCCGTGGTCACCTGGGCAAGGGCCTGATCTCGCGTTTCAAGCTCGACGAGGGTCGCGATCCCCAGCACTACGGTATCGGCCTCAAGGAGCTGTGGGACATCCCCGCCGAACAGCACGAGCCGGGGCTGGTCCTGCACGGCTCGGGCTGGCCGCTGGCCAAGGATACCCATGGCGGCTGGTTCCTCTATCACGCCGAGAACAATCAGGTCGTGGTCGGCCTGATCATGGACCTCTCCTACCAGAATCCCTGGCTCTCGCCGTTCGACGAGTTCCAGCGCATGAAGCATCACCCGGTGCTGGCCAAGCATCTGGAGGGCGGCAAGCGGGTCGCCTACGGTGCACGGGCCATCACCAAGGGCGGCCTCAACTGCCTGCCGAAGATGACCTTCCCCGGCGGCCTGTTGATCGGCTGCGATGCCGGCACGCTGAACTTCGCCAAGATCAAGGGCCTGCACACGGCGATGAAATCCGGCCTGGTCGCCGCCGAGGCGGTCTTCGAGGCTATCGCCGGCGGCGACGAGGGCGGCCAGGAGCTGACTGCCTTCAGCCAGAAGTGGGAAGCAAGCTGGGCCTACACCGAACTCAAGGAGACCGCCAGCTTCGGCCCGGCGCTTCACAAGTACGGCACCGTGGGCGGCGGCGCCTACAACTTCGTCAATCAGCTGCTGGGCGGCAAGCTGCCCAACCTGCACGACACCACGCCTGACCATGCCGCCCTTAAACCGGCCAGCGACTTCGAGAAGATCGACTATCCCAAGCCAGACGGCAAGCTCTCCTTCGACAAGCTCTCCTCGGTGTTCCTGTCGAATACCAACCACGAGGAGGACCAGCCGAGCCATTTGAAGCTGCTGGACCCGGAGCTTCCCATTCGCGAGAACCTGCCGAAGTACGCCGAGCCGGCCCAGCGCTACTGCCCGGCCGGGGTCTACGAAGTGGTCGAGGATGACGACGGCAAGCCGCGCTTCCAGATCAACTTCCAGAACTGCGTGCACTGCAAGACCTGCGACATCAAGGATCCGGCGCAGAACATCAAGTGGGTGGCACCGGAGGGCGGCGGCGGGCCCAACTACCCCAACATGTGACCCGCAGCCCTAAGGGCAAACGTGAGCAGGGCGTGCCTATGGCACGCCCTTTTTGTACTACTTCCCTCTATTGGCAGCCTAGCGCAATCCGCCACGCGCCACTGGTCTCGATGGGTCGCGGATCCACTCGCTCCACGAGCCCGGATAGAGCCGGGGCAAGGGACGCCCGGCAATGGTGTAGGCGAGAACGTTGTGACAGGCGGTCACGCCGGAACCACAGTAGGCCACGACCGCTTCATCACGAGGGAGCTCGCCATCCAGCACCTCGGGAGTCTTGAAACGTCCCGTTTCGGTAAGGTTGGCGGAGCTGGGGCGGCACACCGCCCCGGGAATGTGTCCGGCCACCGGATCGATGGGCTCCACCTCGCCACGAAAGCGCTCCTCGCTGCGAGCATCGAGCTTCAGCTCCCGCCCGGAGAAGACTTCGTCTGCGCTCATGATTGCCCTGTCATCGAAGCTAGGCTGCCAGCGGCTCGGCTCGGGCCGTACTTCCTGCCCCAGCACGAGTTCTCCGCCCTCCTCCTGCCAGGCTCGCAGCCCTCCATCGAGTACGCGCACATCGGGGTGCCCTGCCCACACAGCTAGCATCCACCAGGCCCGGGCCGCGGCCAGCTGGCCGCCCATGTCGTCAAGCACCACCACGGGTACATGGGGTGAGATGCCGAGACGCTGTAACGTACCAGTGAAAGCCTCGCGAGACGGCAGGGGGTGGCGACCGCTCTCACCGGGCTCGGCCGCTAAGTCTCGATCGAGGTCGAGGTGCAGGCTACCGGGCACGTGACCGGCTTCCCACAGTCTGCGACCGGCATCACCGTCGCCCAGCCGCGCACGACAGTCGAGAATGCTGGGCGGGTTTCGTCCTAGCAGCGACTCGGCCAGTTCGCGGGCCGAGATGAGTACCTGGCTCATGTACGTTCTCCTTGGGCAGACTCGGGATACGCCTTCTCGCTGCCGAACAGTTCGATGGGCGCCCGGCAGGCCAGCAGGCGGCGACGTCCGGCCTGCTTGAAGTTTACTTCAATCACCGGGTCAGCGGGGTCGCCCTCCACCACCACGATCTCACCCTCTCCGAATACCGCGTGGAGCAGTCGCTGCCCGGGACGGTAGGGCTGCATGGCGTAGGCCGCACCCCGCTCACCCAGCGCCATACCTCGTGGCGTCAGTGGAATAGCGGAATGGCCGACGCCAGCCAGGTAGCGCGAGACCAAATCGGGTGAAGACACCGCCAGGGGGACATCCTCCTGCGTCGGCTCCTCCAGCCGGGCCGCGACACGTTGGCAATCCTCCCATGCCGTCTCGCCAAGAAAACGGCTGGGTCGGTGATCACCACCGTCATGCAGCAGCAGCAGACGTTCGCGAGCCCGCGTCACGGCGACATAGAACAGTCGCCTCTCCTCCTCCAGTCGCTCGGGAGACAGCGGGTTGTCACGACTGTAATGCGGGAAATCCTCCTCGTTGACGCCCGCAACGATCACCAACGGCCACTCTAATCCTTTGGCCCCATGGACGGTGGTGATCAGCAAGCCGTCGTCACGGTTCTCGACAGGCCTTTCGAGCAGCTCGATGAAGGCATCGATGTGAGGCGTCTCGCCGGCCTGTTCAATCAGAACGTCGAGCAGGCGCACGTCCTCCTCACCCTTCTCGCGGCGTGCGGCGGCGCGCTTGAGCACCTTCTCGGCATCCAGGGCCTCGACGATATGCGCCAGTAGTCGCGCGGGCGGCCAGTCGCCCAGCCGGGGCAGTTCGCATAGCAGCGCCCAGCGCCGCTTCAGGTTGCGTCGTTGCATCGGCTTGAGGCCGGCCAACAGAGGATCGTCCCGTTCGGGATATTGCTGCGCTTGCGCCAGGCGCTGGACCAGGGCGACGAGACGTTCACGGGCGACGAAAGGCGTCGGCTGCTCGAACAGGCGCAGCAGGTGTGCCGGGTCGTGCAATAGCCTCGGGCTTCGGGCCAGTTGCAGGTAGCCGGCCAGCGCCTGCACTAGCGGCAGGCGAAAGACGAAGCGATCCTCACGGGAGAGTCGAAATGCAATCCCGGCTTGTAGCAGCTGCAACTGTACGGGTACCGAAAGCGTCCAACTGCGCACCAGCAGGCAGGCCTCATCGAGCGCTCTTCCCGCACGCTGCCAGCGGTCGAGCGTCGCCAGTAGCGCCGCCCTGCCCTGCTCGATGGTCAATGCCGTGCGCGGGTTGCCGGGAGCGGCCAGGCACAGCTGGTCAGGCCGTCGCCGGTTGCCGGCAATGGCATGGTTTGCGAGTAGTGCCAGTGCATGACCGTGGCGGAAGGTGGTGGATAGCGGGTAGTCGGTAGCCATACCGAAGGTGGCGGTAAAGTGCTCGCGCATGGTGTCGGGATGGGCACCACGCCACTCGTAGATACACTGATTGGCATCTCCTACCGCCATCACATCGGCGTCGCGTCCGGCGAGCAGCGCCAGCAAGCGCAACTGAGCCTGATTGATATCCTGATATTCGTCGATGATCGCCTGGTCGAGAAAGCCCTGTACCCTGCGCACCAGGCCAGGGTCGGCCTCCAGCGCGCGCAGAGGACGGTAGAGCAGGTCGGAGTAGGTCATCAGGCCGTGTTCGGCCAAAAGCGTCTCGAGTCGCTCGAAGGCGTCGGCGAAATGCTCGCTGCCCTCGTCGTCGAACCGCTCCAGCAGCGTGGCCGCCGGAATCATCTCGGCCTTCACCAGGCCACAGAAATGCGCCAGCGCCTCCAGGGTATCGGCTTCCAGCGCCAGCTCGCGCCGATCACCGTCCTCGAGAGCCTCGAGGGTCGCCTGACGTAATAGACGTTCTACCTGCCAGTCGGCGGCGATCAGCCGTCGGGGGGCCAGCGCGCCCCAGCGCGTCAGGCTGGCCGTCAAACGATGCCCCAGCGAATGAAAGGTCCGCACGTCGGGCAGGCGCTGTCCGGCAGGCGCCATCTCGACCAACCGACGCTGGAAGTCTTCGCGCGCCGAGCGGTTGAACATGAGGACCAAGATCCGGTTCGCCGGCACCCCCCGCGCCAGCAGGTGCAGCACGCGAGCGACCAGGGTGGTGGTCTTGCCAGCCCCGGCCACCGCAGCGACCCGTGCATGACCGGCACCATGCTCGACGACGGCGCGCTGTTCTCCGGTCAGCCTCACGACGCCTCGGCAGGCAGCTCGCCGAGCGGCTGCCAACAGTCATCGCTGAGCAGGCCAAGCTCGATGACGCCGCCCGTCCCTGTGCGCTGCTCGGCGCTTTCCACCAGCCGATAGTAGACGTTACGCCCCAGGCGAGCGGCAAGGCCGAAGCGCACCGGCACTTCCGGGACCTGCTCCCCCTCGGGGGTAACCGTCACCTCGAGTCGATGAGTCGCGTCAAGGCGAACCCGATCTCCCACGTGAGTCGTCAGCCACCAGCAGCCCGAGGCTTCGTCGTAGTCGGCATCCACCACCACGAAGGGTCGATCGGCCACGCGGATACGCTGCTTCTCTACCGGCGTCACCAGATAGTAGTGGCCGTCCTCCTCACGCCGCAGCAGTGTCGAGAGCAAACGCACCAGATGGGGACGTGTCATCTCGCTGCCCTCGTGGAACCAGCGGCCATCGGCAGCGATCTCCACATCCATCACCCCAGCCAGGGTCGGCTGCCAGCGGTCCACCGGCGGGATGGCGCCATCGGAGTCGACGTGATTGAGTAGAGGATCGAGATTCATGGTTGCCCCCGATATCGATAGCGATTTCGCCTAAACCAGACCGGCCTGGACCAAGGCCTCACGGGTCTCGGCAGATATTTCGGGAGCGGCGTGACGAAAGAGGCGATAGAAATTTGCCGTGGTCTGCATGGCCACCTCGTCGACACTAATGCCGCGCTCATGAGCAATGCACTGTGCTACTTCCACCACCCAGGCCGGTTCGTTGGGCTTGCCGCGATGCGGTACCGGCGCCAGATAGGGACTGTCTGTCTCTATCAGCAGGCGGTCCAACGGCACCCGGCGGGCCACCTCGCGCAGGCTATCCGCATTGCGGAAGGTGACGATGCCCGACAGCGAGATGTAGAAACCATGACGCACCGCCTCCCGCGCCATCTCGAGGTCTTCGGTGAAACAATGCAATACCCCACCGATGGCAGGGTCGCTGTGCTCGCGGATCAGCGCCAGGGTGTCCTCGCGTGCATCGCGGGTGTGCACGATCACCGGAAGCTCTAGCTCGGTGGCGGCGATCAGCTGGCGGCGGAAGCGCTCGCGCTGCACCTCACGCGTGGGTACGCGATCAGGCGTCTTGTCGAGATAATGGTAGTCCAGACCGCACTCGCCGATGGCCACGGCAGCGAAGCGCTCTGCGCTCTCCTTGATCGACTCGAGGTCGGGTTCGTGCTCCAGCAGGTGCAGCGGATGCACGCCAGCGGATATCGAGACATCGGCGTGCTCGCGGGCTATTGCAGCCAGCTTCGGCACGTCTTCGAGGGTCACGGCAATCGCCAGGAACTGGCGCACGTCGCGAGCCCTGGCCGCTTCCAGGGCGTCGGCAAGACTACCGTCGTGCGTGGCGGGATCGAGGCGATCGAGATGACAGTGCGAATCGACAAACATGCAGGGGGAAACTCGTCAGATGAATGCGTTGGCAGGGGTACGGGTTGCTCACAGGGTATAGGTCGGAGCGCCCTTGTCCAGTTGCCCCGCCAGCAGGGTTTCGATGCGATCGCGTACGGCTTGGTCTTCGGGGCTGAAGTGGATACCGATGCCCGGCACCCGCCGCCCCGCCACGCCATCTGGCGATACCCACACGACCTGGCCGGTGACCGGCACCCGCTCGCTTTCGCCGGGCAGGGCCAGCAACAGATAGACTTCCTGGCCCAGCTCGTAGCGCTCGCGGGTAGGCACGAAGATTCCACCCCGTTCGAGCAGCGGCATGTAGGCGGAGAGCAGCGTCTGCTCGTCCTGGATCGTCAACGACAGGGCCTTCTGCGGTGCCATCGGTTCTCCTCCCTTCGCCTGCCTCAGGAGCGCAGCAGGGTCGACCAGCGTACCAGCCAGGCCTCGAGGACCAGCTGGGGGTTGGGATTGCCGCCCGCCGCCAGCAACCGGCGCTGCTCGCGGGCAAAGTCAAGCAGCCGGAACCAGTCCTGCACGCGAGCGTTCTTGACCGCCTGACGGTAGAGCGGCAAAAGATCGGGATTGCGTACTTCGTCTGCCTCCCCCGACAGGCCCAGGCGAATGAGATCCTCGAGCCAGGCAATACCGTACCACAGGATGGACTCTAGGGACTGGCGATCAAGGCGCGCCGCCTCCGCCACCGGCTCGGCGCCGCGCACCAAGGCATCGAAGGTCTCATGCAATTGCTTGCGCAACGCCCTTGCATCGGGCGTCGCCAGTTCGGTAGCGAGCAACGGCAGCCCACCCGAGACCTGAAACCAGAACGCGGCTTCGTCGCGATTGCCCAGCTGCGTCGACAGCCATTCCAGGCTCTGCTCGGATTCCGGCAGCGGCAGGCTCCAGTGCTGACAGCGCGAGCGAATGGTGGCCAGCATGCGCGAGGGAACGTCTGCCAGCAGCACGAACTGGGTGCGCTCGCCCGGCTCTTCCAGGCTCTTGAGCAGTGCGTTGGCAGCGGCCACGTTCATCGCCTCTGCCGGCGACAGTACGATCACGCGATGCCCACCCTGCTGGGCGGTCTGGGCGACGAAGGCGTTGACCTCACGAATGGGGTCGATGCGTATCTGTCGCTTGCCCTCTTCCGGCGATACACGCAGCAAGTCAGGATGATAACCGGAAGCCAGCATGCGACAGCCGTGGCACTGACCGCAGGCCATCTCTCCCGGAGTATTGCATAACAGGTAGCCGACCAGCGCCTCGGCGAAGTGCTGCTTGCCCACCCCATGCGGCCCGGAAAGCAGCAGTGCATGGGGAAGGCGGGCGCCACGATGCAGGGACACGAACTGCTGCCAGAGCGGTGCGTGCCACGGCAGTGGTGTCGCTGGCGTCGGCTCGTTCACTGCCAAGTCCTCAGGTGTTCCTCCAGGCACGCCGATAGTCGTCCCTGTACGGTGGCTAGCGGGGCATCGGCATCGATGACCGCCACCCGTTCGGGGGCCACTTTCGCCCTCTCCAGATAGGCCAGCCGCACCGCCTCGAAGAAGGCGACATGCTCCTGCTCGAAACGGTCACGGCCCTGCCCATTCGCCTCGAGGCGCCCCTGGAGGCGTCGCTGAGCGGCCTCGACCGGCATGTCGAGCAGCAGCGTCAGGTCGGGCTCCAGCCCACGCTGCACGAAACGCTCCAGTTCGCCGATGCGCACGGCATCGATGCCGCGACCGCCGCCCTGATAAGCAAAGGTGGCATCGGTGAAGCGGTCGCACAGCACCCAGGTGCCTTGTTCCAGTGCCGGTCGAATGCGCTGCGCCAAGTGTTGGGCGCGGGCGGCGAAGACCAACAGCAGCTCGGCGTCGGCATCCAGCGGCTCGTCGGCCTCCGAGGACAGCAACAGCTCGCGAATGGCTTCGGCCCGCGGGGTGCCTCCCGGCTCCCGCGTGCATATCACGTCGATGCCGCGTGCCGCCAGCCATTGGGCCACCCATGCCAGGTTGGTCGACTTGCCGACTCCCTCGCTGCCTTCCAAGGTAATGAATCGTCCACGCTGTTGCATCGGGGCTCCTGTGCGTCCAGCCGCTCAGCGATTGCGGATATAACGGTTCACGGCGTTATTGTGCTCGCGTAACGTGCGCGAGAAGTGGTGCGTGCCGTCGCCTCGCGAGACGAAATAGAGCGTCTCGCCGGGCTCGGGATCAACCGCGGCTTCGAGTGCAGCGCGTCCCGGCATGGCGATGGGCGTCGGCGGCAGGCCGTCGATGGTATAGGTATTGTACGGAGTCGACTCCCGCAGATCGGCGCGGGTGATGCGTCCCTCGTAGCGCTCCCCCATGCCGTAGATCACGGTAGGATCGGTCTGCAGACGCATGCCGCGCTCCATGCGGCGCTTGAAAACGCCCGCGATCTCGCGACGTTCCTCGGGGGCGCCGGTCTCGCGCTCGATCAGCGAAGCCATGATCAGCGCCTCGTAGGGCGTCTCGTAGGGCAGATCGTCGCGGCGTGTCTCCCACACCTCGTCCAGTACCTGCTCCATGCGCGCGAGTGCCTGGCGCAGGATATCGATATCGCTCATGCCCTTGTGGTAGCGATAGGTATCGGGGAAGAACCAGCCCTCGGGGTGCCGTCCCTCGCGCTCGAGCAGCGCCATGATCTCGTCATCGCCAAGCCCCGCGGTTTGGTTCTCCAGTTTGGGAGCGGCATCGAGGCGAGCCCGCATCTGGCGAAAGGTCCAGCCTTCGGGAATGGTCAACGGATAGGTGACGACCCGGTCGCTACCGAGCAGCTCGACCAAGTCGCGTCCGCTCATTCCAGGTTCGAGCATGTATTCGCCGGCCCGCAGTTGCGGGGTCGCTTCGGGTTCGAGTCGCGTCAGCAGGCGAAACGCCCACTCGTCCTTGATCACGCCACGGTCCGCCAGGTCCGCCATCACTCGGTTATAGCCCGCCCCACGCGGCACTTCATAGAGGGTCTCCTCCTCCACCGCAAGGGGAGCGTCGAGCCGGCTCTCCCAATAGCGATAGCCGGCGAATGCCGACACGGCCGCCAGGATGATCAGCACCACTAGAAACTTCACCACGCGCAGCATGCGTCTTCCTCATCACTCATCATTTCCGTGCACAACACGCGGCCAACGTCCTCAGCTCGTGAAACGTGCGGGATATCCCAGCAGCTCATGGGCTTCGCGCTGCAAGACCCGATGTACGGGCCCCACTTTCCAGCTACCGTGCCGGGAGCCATCGGCGCCGTCGAGCCGTACCACGGGCCAGAGCCCCTGGATCGAGTTGCCGAGCCATACGGCTTCCGCCTCGGCCAGCGCTGCCGGCCCCATGCTGACTTCACGGATCTCCAGACGCTCCATCAGGGCGGCGCGCAGCGTGCCGGCCACGCCGCAACCATCCAGCCGGGGCGTTTCCAGGCACCCTTGGCGCTGCCAGAACAGGTTCATGCAGGTGGCTTCGATCAAGGTGCCGTGGCTGTTGCAGAGTACCCCTTCCGCGACGTCAGGGTCGTCCCATTCGCGGCGCGCCAGCACGTTCTCCAGCCGATTGAGGTGCTTGAGCCCGGCAAGCAGTGGCTGAACGCTCAAGCGCAGCCGGCAGTGCCGCACTCGGACACCCGACTCCCAGCGCTGCGGCTGGGGGAGGAAATCCACCGCCTGCCATAACAGGCGTGGCTGGGCGACGGGCGAGGGAAGGTAACCGCGCCCGCCACTGCCCCGGGTCAGGATCAGCTTGAGCACCTTGAGCCCCGCTCCTGCCCGGGCGGGCAAACCGTCGAGTTCGGCAGCAGCAGGCATGGGAATGCCCAAGGTTCGACAGCCCTTGGCCAACCGGGCCATGTGCTGTGGCCACAGCAGGGGTTCGCCATCGCGCACCAGCACGGTTTCGAACAGTCCATCCCCATAAGCCAGGCCGCGATCGTCGGCCGGCACCCAGGGTTCTGCTTGCGGGCGGTTCATGTCACACGCTCGCGACGCCCCGGCTCAGCGCAGCCGGGAGAAGACCAGAGTGCCGTTGGTGCCGCCGAAGCCGAACGAATTGGACAGGGCCACGTCGATCTTCATCTCGCGTGCGGTGTGCGGCACGTAATCCAAGTCGCAGCCCTCCTGGGGGTTGTCCAGGTTGATCGTCGGCGGCGCCACCTGATCGCGAATCGCCAGGATGCAGAATACCGCTTCGACGGCACCGGCGGCGCCCAGCAGATGACCGATCATCGACTTGGTGGAACTCACCGCCACCGAGTCGGCCGACTCGCCCATGACCTTGCGGACAGCTCGGCTCTCGGCCAGGTCGCCCGCCGGGGTCGAGGTGCCATGTGCATTGATATAGTCGACCAGAGCGGGGTCGATGCGCGCATCGCGAATGGCATTGCGCATGGAGAGCGCCGCCCCGCTGCCATCTTCTGGCGGTGCGGTCATGTGAAAGGCATCGTCGCTCATGCCGAAGCCGGTCAGTTCGGCATAGATCCGTGCGCCACGCGCCTTGGCGTGCTCGTACTCCTCCAGCACCAGGATACCTGCGCCATCCGACAGCACGAAGCCGTCGCGATCGCGATCCCAGGGGCGGCTGGCGGCCTGCGGGTCGTCGTTGCGGGTGGACAGCGCCCGGGCGGCAGAGAACCCGCCCAACCCCAGCGGAGTGGTGGCCATCTCGGCCCCACCGCAAATCATCACGTCGGCGTCGCCGTAGGCGATGGTGCGGGCGCTGTAACCGATATTGTGGGTGCCGGTGGTACAGGCGGTGGTGATGGCGATGTTGGGCCCCCGGAAGCCATGCTGAATGGCCAGGTTGCCGGAGATCATGTTGATGATCGAGCCGGGAACGAAGAAGGGCGAGATTCGACGCGCCCCTCCCTTGTGGAGAGCGTTGTGGTTCTGCTCGATCATCGGCAACCCGCCGATGCCGGAGCCGATGGCGACACCGATGCGCTCGGCGTTCTCGTCGGTGCATTCGAGACCGGCATCCTGGATGGCCTGCGCTCCCGCTGCGATGCCGTACTGGATGAACAGATCCATCTTGCGCGCATCTTTCGGGTTCAGGTAAGGGCTGATGTCGAAGTTCTTGACCGAACCGCCGAAGCGAGTGTTGAAGCCGGTTGCATCGAAATGCTCGATAGGGGCGATACCGCTCTTGCCGGCCAGGATGTTCTCCCAGCTCTCCCCGACGGTGTTGCCCACCGGTGTGACCAGCCCCAGCCCGGTCACCACAACTCTACGAGCCATCAGAAATCCTCCAGACAACCTTGATGACACGGCCCATCGCCCGGGCCGTCATTGCGCGCATTATACCGGACATGCTCCTCGCTTGGGCAGCCACGGTCTCGACACAAAGCAAAAAGCCGCCCTGGAACTCAGGACGGCTTTTCCAGGCCCCTCGCAGAGCCCTTCACCTCAGCAAGCGGTGACGACCGCGCCCTTACTGATGGGCGTTGACGTAATCGATGGCTTCCTGAACGGTGGTGATCTTCTCGGCTTCTTCATCGGGAATTTCGGTGTCGAATTCCTCTTCGAGCGCCATGACCAGCTCGACGGTATCCAGGGAATCGGCGCCCAGGTCCTCGGTGAATGAGGAGCTGTTCTGGATATCCTCTTCCTTGACGTTCAGGCGCTCGGCCACAACCTTCTTCACGCGCTCTTCGATGGTGCTCATTATACGTACTCCAGTCGTTCAAGTTAGCCGTTCAGATGACCAGCCGTTTGGTCCGCAAACTCAAGCTGCGGGGTAGTTTATAGACGCCCCCCCGTCGGCGCAACCACCGACCCGCGGGGGCTTCAACGCATATTCATGCCGCCATTGACCTGCAGCGTCTCGCCGGTAATGTAGCCAGCGGCGTCGCTTGCCAGGAAACCGACGGCAGCCGCGATCTCCCCGGGCTCGCCAAGGCGCGCCAGCGGAATCTGGGTCAGCAGTGCTTGATGTTGCTCTTCGGGCAGTGCCCGCGTCATGTCCGTGGCAATGAAGCCCGGCGCCACCGCGTTAACGGTGATGGCCCGGGATGCCACCTCACGCGCCAGTGCGCGAGTGAAGCCTTCCATGCCCGCCTTGGCGGCAGCATAGTTGGTCTGGCCGAGATTGCCCATGGTCGCCACCACCGAACTGATGCTGACGATACGACCGAAGCGGGCTTTGGTCATGCCCCGCAGGCAGGCCTTGGTGACGCGATAGACCGACTTGAGGTTGGTGTCGAGCACCGCGTCCCACTCATCTTCCTTCATGCGCATCAGCAAGTTGTCCCGCGTGATGCCGGCATTGTTGACCAGGATGGTAGGAGCACCGAACTCCTCACCAATGGCCTTGACCAGCGCATCGACGCTGGCCTGGTCGGTCACATCGAGCGCCCTGCCGGCGCCCTCGATACCGTTGGCACGCAGGTCCTCGTCGATCCTGGCCGCACCGGACTCTGTAGTGGCCGTGCCGATCACCACGCGCCCCTGACGGCCGAGTTCATGGGCGATAGCCTGCCCGATGCCTCGGCTGGCACCGGTCACCAGGGCGATTCTGCGTTCGCTTGACATAACCTGTTCCCGCTCCATTGCTGTTTGATCCCGGGGCTCGACGCCCCTCCATGTGGGGTATGGGCCGGATGCGCCTTACTGGCCGACCGCCTCACGCGCCAGGCCAAGCGCCGCCTCGAGACTGTCCGGATCATTGACCGCCAGCCCCTTGCTGCCCTTGGCGATGCGCTTGCCGAGGCCGGTGAGCACCTTGCCCGGCCCGCACTCGATGAAGACCGCGGCTCCCGCCGCCTCCATCGCCTCGACGCAGGCGGTCCAGCGCACCGGTTGATAGAGCTGCTCGACCAGTCGAGTGCGCAGGGTCTCGACGTCGGCATGCGCCTGGGCATCGACGTTCTGGTAGACGGTATAGCGCGGCGGACGCATATCGAGATCCGCCATGGCCGCTTTGAGCCGCTCGGCGGCCGGATGCATCAGAGCGCAGTGCGACGGCACCGAAACCGGCAGCGGCATGGCACGCTTGGCTCCCGCCTCCTGGCACAGGACAATGGCACGCTCCACGGCCGCCTTGTCGCCGGCGATCACCACTTGCCCCGGGGCATTGTAGTTCACCGCCGCCACCACCTCATTCTGCGCGGCCTCGGCACAGGCCGTTTCAACGGTGGCATCGTCGAGCCCCAGGATCGCCGCCATGGCGCCCTGCCCCACCGGCACCGCTTCCTGCATCGCCTCGCCACGCAGACGTACCAGGCGCACACCGTCGGCGAAGCCCACGACACCGGCGCACACCATCGCGCTGTACTCTCCCAGGCTATGACCCGCCATGGCACCTGGGCGCGGCCCCTCCAGCTCCTGCCAGACGCGCCAGATCGCCACACTGGCAGTCAGCAATGCCGGCTGTGTACAGGCGGTAGCATTGAGAGCCTCGTCGGGCCCCTCCTGTACCACTTTCCACAGGTCATAGCCCAGCGCATCGGCGGCCTCTTCGAAGGTCGTCCTTACGACGCTGTAGCGTTCCGCCAGCTCCCGCAGCATGCCAACTTGCTGGGAGCCCTGCCCAGGAAAGACGAGGGCAAGGGGTTGAGTCATGTCATTCACCATTGCTCTTGTTGAGTGCTATCACATTGGGCGCCCAGCTCCGCGGCCAGCCGCGCCGGCAAGCCGCGGCGGATCTCTTGTACGGCCCGCGACACAGCATAGGAGAAACCAATGGCATCGGCGCTGCCATGGCTCTTGATCACGATGCCATCGAGCCCCAGCAAACTGGCGCCATTGTAGCGCACCGGATCGAGCTCGCTCTTCAGCCGACGCAGCGCCGGCCTCGCCAGCATGCCGACCAAGCGACTACCCCAGTGTGACTCGAAGGTTGTCTGGACCCGCCCGATCAGCATTCGCGCCAGCCCCTCGCTGGCCTTGAGTACCGCATTGCCAACGAATCCATCGCAAACCACCACGTCGGCGGAGCCGGCAAAGATCCCATCTCCTTCAACGAAGCCGATGTAGTTCATCGCGCCCAGTGCACCTAGCAGCGCATCGGCCTGACGCACCGTCTCGCTGCCCTTGGTACCCTCGCTACCCACGTTGAGCAGCGCCACCCGGGGGGCAGCGAGCCCATCCACGTGCCGCGCCATGACCTCCCCCATACGGGCGAAGTCCACTAGCCTCTCCGCCGTGACGTCGACATTGGCGCCGAGATCCAGCAGATAGCAGCGCTCGTCAGCGCGGGTAGGAATGGCAGTGCAGATAGCGGGACGCGGGATGTCCGCCACGGTGCCCAGTGCACGCCGGGCCAAGGCCATCAAGGCCCCGGTGTTGCCGGCACTGACGCCTGCGTCGGCATGACGGCCGGCCACGTGGGCGAGCATCAGCGCCATGCTCGTATCGCCGCCACGTCGGAGCGCGTCGGAGGGTCGCTGATGCTGATGAATCATCATCGGCGCGTGATGGATGGACAGACGTGAACCCGCCGCGGCTAGATGCCGCGGCAGATTGTCAAGCTCGTTTGACAACTGGTCGCCCGGGCCGAACAGATCGATCGCCAACCCCGGCCATGCCTGGATGGCAGCGGCTGAACCCTGCACGGCAACGGCGGGACCGGCGTCCCCGCCCATCGCATCGATGGCAATCCGCACGTTCAGGTGCCGATGGTCATCGACGGCGGGTCGACTCAGGCGTCGACCACCTTGCGGCCACGGTAGAAGCCGTCCGGGGAGACGTGATGACGCAGGTGAGTAGTGCCGGTTTCCTTGTCCTGAGCCAGGGTCGGCGCGCTCAAGGCGTCGTGGCTGCGACGCATGCCGCGCTTGGAACGAGTCTTACGGTTCTGTTGAACTGCCATGGGTGTCACTCCGAAGTGAGACGATAAACAATCAGGATTTGCCCTTGAGGTGACGCAACACCTCGAATGGACTAGCGGGAGCCGGCTCGCTAGATTCGGCCTCCTCACCGCTGCTCAGCTGGTCGCGCGAGACACGGCAAAGCGCCTCGTCGTGGTAAACCACCTGGGGCAGGCTGAGGATCAACTCATCCTCGACCACCTCCAGCAGGTTCAGCTGTTCGTTTTCCACCAGCACCGGCTCGTGGGTGCTCGGCAGCTCCGCCGCCAAGGTATCGCTCGAGACCATGCCCAGCAGGAACTCGCTCTCGACATGCTGCGCCATCGGCTCGAGGCAACGCCGGCAAGGCAGTTGCAACTCGGCTTCGAGACGACCGCAAATTTCGCGACGCCCCTGTGCATCGATGCCGAAATCGAGCCACACCTGGCAATCGCCCGCCTGCGCACCGACCTGCTCGGCCAGACGCTCGAACTGGTCGAGCGCCATCAGGCCGGAGAGGCTTTCGCCACGGGCGGCGAGCCGATAGGGCTCGACCCTGTTGGGAAGTCGTGAGGTCAACATAGGCGCGCAATGATAGGCACTCCCCCTGCCCCTGTCAAAGACGCCCTCTCAACAAGTTACACTACCCGTCCGCTCAAGCTCTGAACGACTCGTTTTCCATGCACTCCAGGAGGACTCCATGCCTCGACTCGTCCTCGCTTCCAGCTCCCGCTGGCGGCGCCAACTCCTCGACCGCCTTGGGCTCCCCTACGCCTGGGCAAGCCCCGACATCGACGAGACAGCGCACCCTGACGAGACACCACAAGCGCTGGTGCACCGGCTGGCACTGACCAAGGCCAGCCGAGTGGCCGAGGAGTACCCGGCGCACCTGGTGATCGGCTCCGATCAGGTCGCCGTATTCGACGGTGACATCCTCGGCAAGCCCGGCAATGCCGCCACGGCCCGGGCCCAACTGGCACGGTTCGCCGGGCACCGTGTGACCTTCCTCACCGGCTTGGCGCTGATCGATACCCGCAACGCGCGCCACTGGGTCTGCCATGAGCGCTATGACGTAGTTTTTCGCCGCCTCAGTGACGCCGAGATCGCCCGCTACGTGGAGCGCGAGCAGCCACTGGACAGTGCCGGCAGCTTCCGCATGGAGGGACTCGGCATCGCCCTGTTCGAAAAGCTCGAAGGCGACGACCCCAATACCCTGATCGGCCTGCCACTGATTCGGCTGTGCCAGTTGCTGCGCGAAGCGGGCCTCGACCCGCTGGGCACTCAGGGCAGTTGATAGCGTACCGGCGAGCGGCTGGAGGGTATTCCCGTCCACTCGGCAGCGACCCGCCCGAACTGGCGGCTCAGGCGTTCGAAGGGATCCAGCCGCGGCGTGTAGTCATGCAAGCGAAGCTCGCCGAACAGCTCGCGACTCAGCGCGTCGAGACTGCCGATGCCATCGATCAGCCCCAGCTCCACGGCTTGCTGACCGGTCCAGATCAAGCCACTGAAGAGCCGCTCGTCCTCGGCCAGGCGGTCACCGCGCCCCTGGCGTACGGCCTCGATGAACTGGTCGTGGGTAATGTCCATGACCTGCTGCCAGAATTCGAGCACCTCCGGATCCACCTCGGAAAAAGGATCGAGGAAGTCCTTGTTCTCGCCACTGACGTAGATACGCCGCTCGATGCCGAGGCGCTCGATCGCCTCCTCGAAGCCGAAGCTGGCGAAGATCACGCCGATCGAGCCCACCAGGCTGGCGGGGGCCGCCACGATCTCGTCGGCCGCTGCGGCCATATAGTACGCGCCACTGGCGCCGACATCCTCGATGACGGCGATGATCGGCTTGTCACCTTCCTCGCGCAGACGCAGGATTTCGTTGTAGACGCGCTGGGACTGCACCGGACTCCCCCCCGGACTATTGATGTGCAGTACCACGGCGACAGCGTTGGGCGAGTCCCAGGCGCGATTGAGCCCTTCGATGACGCGCCCGGCGCTGGCCGGCGACTCGCTGTCGATCACCCCCTGGACCTTGACCACACCCAGGTGCTGCCGCTCAGACTCCGCTGTCGGATCACCAAACAAGCCATAGAAGGTGGCAGCCAACGATGCCAGGATCAACGCGGCGAAGAGAAAGCGGAAGAACAGCTTCCAGCGCCGGGAGCGGCGCTGCTCGACCAGCACCCCATTGATCCAGCGGTCGAGCATCTCCTGCTGTGCCAGGCGCTGTCGCTCGCGCGTTGCCTCGGCACTCTCCGGCGGCGGTACCGGCTTTTCATCCTTCTCCCGACGCGCCTCTCGTGCCTGCTCGGGAGTCAACTCCGGTCCTTCGGTCCAGCGGTCTTCACGCTTGTCGTCGCTCATGGACTCATCTTCCCTTGCTTGCCAGCTAACTTTCCAACCAGTCGAACAGTGCTTCGACCGCCTCGGCAGTATAGACGGGGCGGCTCGTTGCCAGTCGCTGCGGGGCATGCACGCCCCATGTCACGGCGACCCGGTCCATGCCCAAGGCTCGTGCCATCTCCAAGTCGTACTCTGTATCGCCTACCATCACTGCCTCCTCGACCGGCACATCCAGCTCGACCAGCAGTTCCTCGAGCATCTGCGGGTGCGGCTTGGAGCGGGTCTCGTCGGCGGTGCGGCTGGCATGGAACCAGTGACCGCAGCCACTCTCGCGAAAGACCCGATCGAGACCTCGCCGACTCTTGCCGGTCGCCACGGCCAAGCGCCGCGCCGGGAGCTCGCGCAGCCTGGCGATACCCATCTCGACGCCGGCAAAAAACGGCATCGGCGTGCGACTGCCCTCGACGAAATGGTAAGCATAGCGGCTGCGCAGCAGTTCGAAGCGCTCGGCATCGATGCCCGGACACAGCCGGTCGATGGCCTCGGGCAATCCCAAGCCGATGATGTCGCGCACCGCGGCCGCCTCGAGATGCCCCCAGCCAGCATCGCGCGCCGCCGCCTGCATGCAGGCGACGATACGAGCGACGGAATCCATCAGGGTGCCGTCCCAGTCGAAGATTACCAGTCGATAGCGCATAGCGGCTCCGATAGAACTGCGCGGCAGACCGCGCCTCAGCGACACTCGCGGGCTCGCCTGAGCGCCGCCTCGAGCTCATCAGCCAACGGGGCGCGGATCTGAACCGGGCGCCCACTGCTGGGCTCGGGAAAGGTCAGCGACTCGGCATGCAGGAACAGGCGCGACAAGCCGAGATGCCTCGCCAGCGACTCACCTTCCCGTGAGCCGTACTTGTCGTCGCCGAGCAAGGGATAGCCGGCGTGGGCGGCATGCACGCGGATCTGGTGGGTGCGACCGGTCACCGGCTCGGCATCGATCAACGTCGCCTTGGGCAGGGCCTCGCGTACGGCAAAGCGGGTGCGCGCTACCTTGCCGGCGGCATCCACGCGCACCCGACGCTCGCCGTTGCCGGCATCGTAGCGATCGAGCCGTGCGCTGACGTATTCGCGCCGCGCGGGCCAGCGGCCTGCCACCAACGCCAGGTAGCGCTTGTCCATCTGGTGGTGCTTGAGCGACTCGTTGAGCGCGAGCAGCGCCGGGCGCGACTTGGCCAGCAGCAGACACCCCGAGGTATCGCGATCGAGGCGATGGACCAGCTCGAGGAAGTCGAGGTCCTCACGCACCTGCCGTAGCGCCTCGATCAGGCCGATCTTGACCCCACTGCCACCATGTACCGGAAGACCCGCAGGCTTATTAAGCACCAGCCAGCCCGGCCCTTCCACCAGCACGCTGCCGGCGAGTAGGTTGCGCAGGCCGTCACTGACCTGCTTGACCGCCTCACGGGGCGCCAGCTTGAGCGGTGGGATGCGCACCACGTCGCCCACCTGCAGGCGATAGTCGGCCTTCACCCGCTTCTTGTTCACCCGCACCTCGCCCTTACGCACGATGCGATAAACCAGCGTTCGCGGCACGCCCTTCAGCCGCGTTATCAGGAAGTTGTCGACACGCTGGCCCGACTGGCCCTCACCCACTTCCACCCACTGTACGTCGCGCCCCTCGGCCATGACACTCCTGCTGAAAATCCGTTGTTCGGCAGCATTCTAACGCACTCGGCGACGCACTGCGCCAATTGCTGCGCCTGGGCAATACTGCTATATTGCCAGCTCGCTCGGATGGATCCCTTCGGTCCCATGGCGCCTGCACGACAGACACGCAGGCCGGAGCGACAAATCGGGCAGCGACGATCCCCTATGCAACGGGTCACGCCGCCGACGAGTGACAGAAGCAGCAAAGAAGACAAGCAGTGACGCCACGCCCGGACCCGACTCGCGACACAGGCGAGCGGTGGCCACGGGAATCGTTCCACATCGTGCCGGTGGCCGGCGTTGGCGAATCGATGAATGCCAGGTGTCTGGCGGTGACCGCAGGGCCGGATGGGAGTAGCCCCACCGAGACATGTCCTGCCTCCGCCACGTACTCAACATGATCATGTCGTGCCGGACCCATAGAGGGGACCCGGTACGATCGGGCGCCACTGCGCATCCGCGACATGCGCTGAGCACAAGCACGCAGCACCCAGAGGTTCGCCTTCTTCGAAGCCTACCGGCGCGTCCAGTTTGCGAGACAACATGAAACGGATGCTCATCAATGCGACCCAGCCCGAAGAGCTGCGCGTCGCGCTGGTAGACGGACAACGCCTGTATGACCTGGACATCGAATCCGGTGCCAGGGAGCAAAAGAAAGCCAATATCTATCGCGGCAAGATCACCCGCGTCGAACCCTCCCTCGAAGCCGCCTTCGTCGACTTCGGGGCCGATCGACATGGCTTCCTCCCGCTCAAGGAGATCTCCCGCGAGTATTTCCTGAAGGAGGCCTCGGGACGCCCCAGCATCAAGGAAGTGCTCAAGGAGGGCCAGGAAGTCATCGTCCAGGTCGACAAGGAGGAGCGCGGCAACAAGGGGGCTGCGCTGACCACCTTCATCAGCCTGGCCGGCCGCTTCCTAGTGCTGATGCCCAACAATCCGCGCGCCGGCGGCATCTCTCGTCGCATCGAAGGTGACGAGCGCACCCAGCTCAAGGAGGCCATGGGCCAGCTCAGCGTGCCGGAGAAAATGGGCGTGATCGTGCGTACCGCCGGCATCGGCCGCAGCAGCGAGGAGCTTCAGTGGGACCTCAACTACCTGGTCCAGGTATGGGAGTCGATCACCGAGGAGGCCGGCAAACGCCCCGCACCGTTCCTGATCTACCGCGAATCCGATGTCATCATTCGCGCCATGCGCGACTACCTGCGACAGGACATCGGCGAAGTTCTCATCGATGACCCGACGGTGCATCAGCGCGCCCTGGCGTTCATTCGCCAAGTCATGCCCTCGTACCAGCAGAAGATCAAGCTCTACGCCGACGAAGTTCCGCTGTTCTCGCGTTTCCAGATCGAATCCCAGATCGAGACCGCCTATGAACGCGAAGTGAAGCTGCCCTCCGGCGGCTCCATCGTCATCGACCATACCGAGGCTCTGGTTTCCATCGACATCAACTCGGCGCGTGCCACCCGTGGCAGCGACATCGAGGAGACTGCACTGCAGACCAATCTCGAGGCAGCCGACGAGATCGCCCGGCAGCTGCGTCTGCGCGACATTGGCGGCCTGGTGGTGATCGACTTTATCGACATGAGTCCGGCGCGCAACCAGCGCGAGGTCGAGAACCGCATGCGCGATGCGCTCAAGCTCGATCGCGCCCGAGTGCAGATCGGTCGCATCTCGCGCTTCGGCCTGATGGAGATGTCACGTCAGCGCCTGCGGCCGTCGCTGGGCGAGACCAGCGGGGTTGTCTGCCCGCGCTGCAACGGCCAGGGCACCATCCGTGACGTGCGTTCGCTGTCGCTGTCGATCATGCGCCTGATCGAAGAAGAGGCGATGAAGGAGCGCAGCGCCCAGATACGGGCCATCCTGCCGGTACCGGTGGCGACCTACCTGCTCAACGAGAAACGCGCAGTACTCTCCGACATCGAGAAGCGCCAGGACGTGCGCGTACTGGTGCTGCCCAACCCCGACATGGATACGCCGCACTACGACGTCCAGCGGCTACGCGATGACCATATCGAAGAGGAAGGCGATCAGGACAAGTCCAGCTTCGAGCTGTCGGTCGAGACCGAGATCGGCAAGGAGCCGGATACGAGCATCGCCAAGCCGGTCGTCCGCACCGAAGCGGCCGTCAAGACGGTAATCCACAACGAACCGGCGCCAGCCTCCCTGCAACAGGAGCCGACCCCGCAACCGCCCGCCACCCCCCCGGCCAGCGCCCCCGCCACTCCCGCTGTCGGCGTACTCGGCCGCTTGTTCAAGGGTGTCAGCAAGCTGCTCGGTGGCACCGAGAGCGAACCGGCGGCACCAGCGGAGTCACGCAAGCCGACGCCTCGCCCGGCGCAGGCTCGCAGCAGCGATGAAGAGCGCGGCGAGCGCAACGGTGGCCGCCAGCGACGCCGGCCACGCAGCGAGCCTCAGGAAGAAGGCCGGGGGCAACGCGGACAGGCGCGTCAGCAGAGCCAGCAGGAAGGTAACCGCAGCGATTCGCGCCAGGACGCCCGCCAGGATAACACATCCGGCCGCGGTGAAGGCCGCGGCGGCCGCGGCCGCAACCAGGCGCGTGCCGACAAGCCACAGGCCAGTGAAGAGAGTCGTCAGGGCAATAAGCCGCGCAGCCGCGACGACGCCCCCCGTCGCCCCAGGACCGAGCCTCAGGAAAAACCCACCGAGCAAGCGGCCGAACCGGCCAAAGCGGACGATGGCAAGCCCAAGCGCACGCGCAACAACCCGCGCAACCGCTCGCGCCAGCATGCCCTCAACCCGCAGGCCGAAGCAGAGCAGAAGCGTTTGCAAGCAAGCGAACAGGCTGAACCTGCTACCGAGCAGGCCAAGGCCGAAGCACCCGTGCCGGCAGAGAAATCCGCCGAGCCGGTAAAGGCCGAACAGCCGAAGCCGGCGGAGAAGCCTGCCGAGCCGACCAGGGCCGAGCAGCCGAAGCCTGAAGCCAAGCCCGAACAGGCCGAGGCGCCCAAGCCGGCAGAGAAGCCCGCCGAGCCGGTAAAGGCCGAACAGCCGAAGCCGGAAGCCAAGCCCGACCAGGCCAAGGGCGAGACGCCCAAGCCGACGGAGAAGCCTGCCGAGCCGACCAAGGCCGAGCAGCCGAAGCCGGAAGCCAAGCCCGAGGAGGCCAAGGTCGAGGCGCCCAAGCCGGTGGAGAAGCCTGCCGAAGCGGCCAAGTCCGAGCAGCCGAAGCCGGAAGCCAAGCCCGACCAGGCCAAGGGCGAGACGCCCAAGCCGGTGGAGAAGCCTGCCGAGCCGACCAAGGCCGAGCAGCCGAAGCCGGAAGCCAAGCCCGAGGAGGCCAAGGTCGAGGCGCCCAAGCCGGTGGAGAAGCCTGCCGAAGCGGCCAAGTCCGAGCAGCCGAAGCCGGAAGCCAAGCCCGACCAGGCCAAGGGCGAGACGCCCAAGCCGGTGGAGAAGCCTGCCGAGCCGACCAAGGCCGAGCAGCCGAAGCCGGAAGCCAAGCCCGAGCAGGCCAAGGTCGAGGCGCCCAAGCCGACGGAGAAGCCCGCCGAGCCGACCAAGGCCGAGCAGCCGCAGCCGGAAGCCAAGCCCGAGCAGGCCAAGGTCGAGGCGCCCAAGCCGGCGGACAAGCCTGCCGAGCCGGGCAAGACCGAGGCAACCGAAACCGAGCAGCCTCCTGCCCGCCGTCGGCGTCGTGCGCATAACGATCCGCGCGAAATCCGCCGCCGCGAGCAAGAAGCACAGAAAGGCAGTCAGGGCTGAAACACGCCTCCTGCTAAAAGTGAACGGCCCGCGCTCTCAGCGCGGGCCGTTTCGTTCATACCCTCTTGTCGTCTCGACAATGTTCTACATGCTTTCAGGCCAGCCGGGGCTCACGCTCCAATACGACGCCAAAATGCGCTTCCACCTCGGCAGCTACCTGACTGGCAAACGCCAGCAACTCCTCGGCACTACCGCCGCCGAAGTGCACCAGCACCAGTGCCTGACGCTCATGCACAGCGAAGTGACCGACACGCCACCCCTTGAGCCCGCAACGGTCGATCAGCCAACCGGCGGCCAGCTTGACGCGACCATCCGACAGCTCGAAGTGCGGCATATCAGGCCATGACGAGCGCAATGCGGCCGCCTGGTGGCGCTCAACGACAGGATTCTTGAAAAAACTTCCGGCGTTGCCCAGCACCGCCGGGTCGGGCAGCTTCTCACGACGAATGGCACACACCGCCTCGGCCACTTCGAGTGGCTCCGGCCGCCTCCCTACCCGCTGGGCCAGGTCGCCGTATGCCAGACGCGGGGTTGGCCTCCGTGACACCTTCAGGATCAAGCCCGTAACGACCACCCTGCCCTCCAGTTCGCCCTTGAAGATGCTGTCACGATAGCCGAAGGCGCACTCCTCCGCCGTCAGCCGCGCACAACGGCCATCCTCGACGAACATGACGTCAACCGCTTCAAGCACGTCGCACAGTTCAACGCCGTAGGCACCGATGTTCTGGATCGGCGCGGCACCGCAGGAACCGGGTATCAGGGCAAGGTTCTCGATGCCCCACAGGCCGCGGCCGGCCAATGCCATGACCAACGCATGCCACTCGACCCCCGCCCCCACGTGCACCTGCACGCTGTCATCCTTCTGCTCGAGCCACCAGTGGTGCAGTGCCGGTTGAAGCACCAGCCCCGGCAATCGCGCCGGCAGGATCAGGTTGCTGCCTCCGCCCAGCACGGTCAGCGGCCACTCCCTTGTGCCCGCCAGGCCCAGCAGTCGGCGCAGCGGCTCGAGTGCGGTCGGAGCGGCAAAATACTCGGCGCGGCACGGCAATCCCAGGGTATTGGCCGAGCTCAGGTCGTGCCACGCCAGGATGGTATCGCTCAATGCCGCAGCTCCTCGAGCCGCTGGGCGATTTCCTCGACCAGGCCTCGGGAAGCGGCTTCGATCAGGTCGAGCACTTCCTCGAACCCCTGTTCGCCGCCGTAGTAGGGGTCGGGCACCGGCCGATCGACCTCACCGGCGAAGTCGAGGAACAGGCCGATATGGGCCCCGCATCCGTCGGGGCACTGCTGGCGCAGAGCCGCCAGGTTGTCATGGTCCATGGCCAGCAGATAATCGAAGCGTGAGAAGTCCTCGGCCGCGAGCTGGCGCGCGCGCAGCTCGCTCAGATCGATACCACGCCGGCGCGCGGCCGCCGCGGCTCGCGTATCCGGCGCTTTGCCTACGTGCCAGTCACCAATGCCGCAGGAGTCGATCTCCACGCGGTGGGCCAGCCCGGCCACTTCGAGTTCACGGCGGAACACGCCCTCGGCGGTGGGTGAACGGCATATGTTGCCGAGACAGACGAAGAGAACGCGCATGGGGCCTCCTGCTGCTTACGGTTTCGCGGTCAACAAGGCTCTGACGCGCGCCAGGTCCTCCAGCGTATCGACACCGGCCGGGTTGGGCTCTGCCGCCAGTGCTACCTGGATGGGATGGCCGTGATGCAGCGCCCGAAGCTGCTCCAATTGCTCCAGCTGTTCCAGCGTGGAGGGATGCCAGTCGCGATACTCGGCCAGGAACGCGGCACGATAAGCGTAGAGCCCGATATGCCGCAGCCAGGCATCGGTCTCGAGCCACTCCGGACGCGCTGCGAACGACTCGCGATCCCAGGGGATGGGGGCTCGCGAAAAATAGAGCGCGCGCCCCGAGAGCGCACGCACCACCTTGACCACATTGGGATTGAACAAGGCCTCGACATCGGCAATGGGCTCGGCAAGCGTGGCGATGGAAGCACCCGGATCATCATGGAGCCGCAAGGCAACCTGGTCGATCAGGCTCGGCGGGATCAACGGCTCATCGCCCTGGACGTTGACCAGCACGGCATTGTCCGCGAGCCCCAACAATTCGGCGACTTCGGCCAGGCGGTCGGTGCCTGAAGGGTGGTCGGCCCGCGTCATCACTACTTCGGCACCCAAGGGCAGCAGGGCGTCACGAATACGCGTATCGTCGGTCGCCACCACCACGCGACTGGCCGTGCTCTCGCAGGCCCGGTGCCAAACATGGGCCACCATCGGCTCGCCGGCAATGTCGAGCAGTGGCTTGCCCGGCAGGCGCGAGGAGCCGAAGCGTGCCGGAATGACGGCGACAAAGGCGTTATCCGTCGCCATCACGCCTCTCCGCTACGACCGGGCGAGGGCGGCAGCTTTTCATCGACCTCCAGTTGGCGCGCCTCCTCGGGCAACATGACCGGAATGCCGTCGCGTACCGGATAGGCCAGGCCATCGTAGTGGCAGATCAGCTCCTGTGCCTCGCGGTCGAACTTGAGCTTGCCCTTGCACAGCGGGCAGACCAGCATGGCCAGCAGTTCCTTGTCCATCGTTTCACCTCTCTCTTTCCGACCTTGTCGGGGCCGAGCCCCGCCTGATAACAACTCTTGCCCGCCTACCGCTCGGTTATCGCAGCCCCGCCAGCCGACTGTCCAGCCAGGCCTGGAAATCCGCCGAGGGCTCGGCCTCGACCTCGAGCACCCAGCCCTGATCGAGTGCCATGGCTTCGCTCTTTTCGGCATCCTTGGCCGTCATCACCACCGGGAGATCGTCTCCGAAATCCAGGTCCTGCGCCGTGAAGCGATGATGGTCGGGAAAGGCATGCGGTTGCGCTTCGATCCCCAGCTCCAGCAAGGTGTCGAAGAAGCGCCTGGGATTGCCGATCCCCGCCACCGCATGCACCGGTCCGTGGAAGGGCGCTGGCGCCAGCGGGAAAACCGCATTGTCGCTCAGCGCGCGCCAGCTCGACGGTGCCAGACGAAAGCAATATGCGCCCTCGGGCGGCGCGAAGGTCGCCTCACCATTGATCAACACCGCATCGGCGGCGTCCAGGCGAGACAAGGGTTCGCGCAGGGGCCCTGCCGGCAGGCAATGCCCGTTACCGAAGCCACGTCGGCCATCCACTACGATCAGCTCGATATCGCGCCCCAGCGCCAGGTGCTGCAGGCCGTCGTCGCTGATGATGATATCGCAGCCGAGTTCGAGAAGCGCCCGCGCCCCGCGGGGGCGGTCGGGGTCGACCACGACCGGCAAGCCGGTCTGGCGCGCCAGCATGCGCGGCTCGTCACCGCTCTGGGCACTCGGCGTCAGCGTCGTGACGCGAAGAGGATAGCCTGTGCCTCGCCCCGCCTTGCCGCCATAGCCACGCGATACGATGCCCGGCCGCCAACCCCGCTCGGACAGGTATCGCCCAAGCCAGGCCACCAGGGGGGACTTGCCCGTACCGCCCAGGGTAACGTTACCCACGACGATCACCGGCACACCCGCACGCCATGCGTGACGACGGCCGTCGCGATAGGCCGCCGCGCGACGCGCCAACACCCAGCGATACACCGCTTCGAGCGGCCGTAACGCCCTGAGCCAGACGGCGCCGTCATAGGCTGCCTGCAGCCAGCGTTCACCCAGCCCCTGGTTCATGACACCGAAGCTTCCTGGAACTGCAAGCGGTGCAGGGCGGCATAGGCCCCATCATGCCCCAGCAGCTCGGCATGGCTGCCCTGCTCCACGATCTGTCCCTGCTCCATAACCAGGATGCGATCGGCGCGCTCGATGGTGGAGAGCCGGTGGGCAATGACCAGCGTGGTACGGCCTTGGCAGACTACCTCGAGCGCCTGCTGGATGTAGCGCTCCGACTCGGTATCCAGCGCCGAGGTCGCCTCGTCGAGGATCAGCAGCGGGGAGTCCTTGAAGATGGCTCGAGCAATGGCGAGTCGCTGGCGCTGCCCGCCGGATAGCATCACCCCGTTGTCGCCGACGATGGTGTCGTAGCCATTGGGCAACCGCTCGATGAATTCGTGGGCATTGGCCGCCTTCGCTGCCGCCTCGATGGCGCTGCGCTCGGCATGCGGCACGCCATAGGCGATGTTGTCGGCAATGCTGGCGTTGAACAGAGTCACCTGCTGCGACACCAGCGCGACCTGGCGACGCAGCGGAGCCAGGCGGTATTCATCGATGGGCACCTCGTCGATCAGCACGCGACCGCTGGTGGGGCGATAGAAGCGCGGCAGCAAACCCGCCAGGGTCGACTTGCCGCTCCCCGAGCGCCCCACGATGGCCACCATTTCGCCGGGCTCGATCGCAATATCAATGCCCTTGAGCACTTCGGGCTGATCGTCGCCGTAACGGAAGTGCACGTCTTGCAGCTCGATCCTGCCACGTAGTCGCTCGGGTTCGAGAGTGCCCTCGTCAGGCTCGGTCGGAACCCGCATCAGGCCGAACAGCTCCCCGGCCGCGGCGATCCCCTTCTGAATCTCGCTGTTAATCTCGGTGAGCTGGCGCACCGGCTTGGCCATCAGCGAGGCGGCAGTGATGAAGGCGACGAACTCACCCGGTGTCATATTGGCCATCAGCGCCGGCGACATCGCCAGCCACACCAGGATGGCCAGCGACACGGCAATCAGCAGCTGGATCATTGGCGTGCTGATCGCCTTGGTCAACGCCTCCTTCATCTTTTGCTGGCGGTTGTAGTCGCTGGCCCTTGCGAAGCGCGCCTTTTCGTACGCCTCGGCACCATGGGTACGCACTACCCGATAGCCGGTGAGCGCTTCGGAAGCGACGTGGGTCACATCTCCCATGGAACTCTGGATACGCTGGGAAATGCGCCGAAAGCGCTTGCTGGCATAGCTCACCACGCCGCCGATCAGCGGCGTCACGGCGAGGAACAGCAGGGTCAGCATCCAGTTGGTCCACAGCAGGTAGCTCAGTAGTCCAATCACGAACAACCCTTCACGTAGCAGGATGGTGATGGCATTGGTCGCCGCCCCCGTGACCTGTTCGACGTGGTAGGTGACCCGTGAGATCAGATGCCCGCTGGAGTGGGAATCGAAGAACCGCCCGGGCAGGTGCAGCATGTGGTCGAACACGTTGCAGCGCAGCGCATGTACCACGTTGCGCGCCACGTTGCTCATGAAGTAGGTGCCGAGAAAGGTGCCGAGCCCCCTGACCGCGAACATGAACACCACGAACAGCGGGAGCATCAGGCGAAAGGCGGCATCCGGATCCTGGATACCGTCGATCAAGCGCTTCATCATCTCGGCCAGGGCCGTGCTCGAGGCCGCATACAGCGCGTAGCCGACGATCGCCAGGGCCATGCTGACCCAGTGCGGTTTCACATAAGCCAGCAACTGCTTGTAAAGGGCCCAGCCCGAGTGTTGGCTGCGATCTTGAGTCACGGTGTCTCCGCTTGCATGGGTGTTGCCTGTCCTTCGCGCGTGGCGATGCGAACTTGATGAATGCCGAGTCTCCCCGCGTGGTCGAGCGCCCGCACCACATCGGCATGCATCGCCCGGGCATCGGCCTCAACCACCAAGCCGTGCAGTCTGGCCTGCTCGGCCTCGGCGGAGAGTGCTTCACCGAGCTCGGCAGCGGCGAGTTGGCGCTGACCCAGACGGTAGCGCCCCTGCTCGGTCACCACCAGCGTGACCGGCGAGACCGGGAGGTCCGCTCCCGAGCTGCTCTCGGGAAGCGTGAGTTCGAGCGCCTGGCGGGTTTCGAAAGTCGTCGAAACCATGAAGAAGATCAACAACAGGAAGACCACGTCGATGAGCGGCGTGAGATTGACCTCCACCGGGTCGCGGCGACGGCGCGTGAACTTCACAAGCCCCCGGCCTCCCTGGCGGAGCGCTCGCCCTCACGCTGCTCGCTGAAGCCCAGCTCGCCGCGGTAGTGGGCCAGAAACTCCACCACCTGTCCGGCCTGCTCCTCCATGCGCACGGTGATGTCTTCGACCCGGCGCAAGAAATAGCGGTGGAACATCAGCGCCGGGATCGCCACGGTGAGACCCGCCGCGGTGGTGACCAACGCCCGCGAGATGCCACCGGCAAGTTCAGCGGTGCGACTGGCGCCATCGGCGGAAACGATCACAGCGAACACCTCTATCATGCCAACCACGGTACCCAGCAAGCCGATCAGCGGCGTAATGGCGGCGATGGTCCCCAGGGGACTCAGGAAGCGCTCCATGTCGTGGATCACGGCGGTGGCGGCCTCCTGCAACCGGGCCCTGACCTGCTCGTGCCCCAGGCGCGCATTGCGCAGCCCGGCTGCCAGTACGCCGCCCAACGGCGAGTGGCCCTCAAGCCAGTAGAGATTGACCTGGCCCCGAGCTACCAGCGAACAGACCTCCTGCCCCAGACCGTAAGGCGCGATGCGCTTGGCACGTAGTGTCCAGAGGCGTTCGATGATGATCACCGTCGCCAGCAGCGAGCACCCCAACAGCGGCACCATCAGCCAGCCGCCGGCGATGAGCGCATCCATTATGTCCATCGACTTCCCCTCTTCCCCACCACGGGCGTCGCGATCAATGGCGCGATTCTACCGCATGGCATCCGCCTTCGACACCGCCGCGGCGCCAGGGCATGGCACGCGTGCCCTGAGGCGAGGCGTGATCTCCATGGCCGAGCCAGAAAGTGACGGCGCCATCCAGGGCGGTGTTCCATTGGCAGCTACCGACCCGCCGAAAGCGCCGTACCACCTCATCGTGAGGATGACCGAAAGCGCTGTGGCGAGCAGCGCTGTAGATGACATGCCGCGGTGAGAGCCGCTGTACCAGTTGCGGCCCCGAGCTGCCATGGCTGCCATGATGCCCGGCCACCAGCAGCGTGACCGGCCGCTCCACGTCGAGCAGGAACAGGCGCTCTATCTCGTGTCCGACATCCCCGGTGATCAGCAGCCGGTCATCGCCGGCCGTCACCTCCAGCACGCAGGAGCGGTCATTGTCGGACAGATGCTCAGCCTCCTCGGGCGGCCACAGCACCCGATAGCCAATGCCGTCCCGTCGCCAGGCCTGTCCACGCAAGCAGGGCTCGGCGGGAACACCGAGCGACTCGCCTGACGGCGCCAGCACCCTTCCCACGACATGTTGCTCGGCCAGCACGGCAACGCCGCCGGCATGATCGAGATCCCCGTGGCTGACCATCACCTCGTCGAAATACTGGCCCGCCGGCCACAGTGCACTCAGCGGAGCGAATCCCGAGGCGAAGCTGGGCCCGGTATCATAGAGCAGACGATAGTTGGCGCTGCGCAGCTCGATCAACTGGCCCTGACCGACATCCTGCACCCTGACCCGCAGGATCCCTGCGTCAAGAGTCGGGGGAGCGAGCCCCAGCATGGCCAGACCCAGTAACAGCGTCGCTCCCAGCCTCAACGGCCCAACCAACCCAGGCAGCGCCCACAGCAACGCCATGAGGCCAAGCATCAAGGCCAGCGGCCCGACCTGCTCCGGCAAAGGCCACCACAACGGCAGGTACTGCACGGCCAACTCCAGCAGGCTTACCAGTAGCCGGGTCGCGTGTTCGAATAGCCACCAGCAGGCAAGACCGAGGTAGGGCACGGGCGCGAACAGCCAACCCAGCAGACCGAGCGGTACCAACACCGTGCTGACCAGCGGTACCGCCACGAGATTGACCAGAGGCGCCGCCGGCGCCAGCCGGGCAAACGCCAGCAGCACGGCAGCCGCCATCAACGGTGCCAGCAACAGTTGGGTGCGTACCAGCCCCCAACTCCAGCCGGCAAGCCCCCGCGGCCGCGAACGTCCCTGCCAGATCAGGATCAGCAGTCCTACGGCCAGGAACGACAACCACAGACCCGGACGCCACGCCGACAGCGGATCGATCAGCACGACCAGTCCCAGGGCCAGCCACCACGCCTGCCAGGGGCCTGGCGCGTGCCGCCCGCTGGCTACCCACAGCCCTATCAGGGTCATGATCATGGCGCGCATGGCCGGCGGCTGCAGGCCCGCCAGCCAGGCGTAGCCAATGGCGGCAACACCGGCCAGCCACCATGGCCAAACTGCCATACGCCAACGACTCGGCATGACCAGTCGGGCCAGAACGCGGGCGACGAGTAGAGTGAAGGTCGCCACCAGTCCCACATGCAGGCCTGAGATCACTACCAAATGGGTGGTGCCCGAAGCGTTGAGTAGATCCCAGTCATCCAGGATGAGCCGTTCACCCGCTCCCAGGGTCAGGGCAGCCAGCCAGCGCTGGGCCTGCTGGGACAGTGCCGTCGCGCCAAGGTAATCGAAGCCTTGCTGGCGCAGCGATACCGGCGCCGTCGCCAGCCGCACGGCGGCGGGCTCACGACGTACGTAGCCGGTCGCCTGGATACCCTCGCGCCATAGCCAGGCACCGTAGTCAAAGGAGCCGGGGTTGGCGAAGCCCGCGGGAGGTCGCAACCGCACGGTCATGGCCCACGACTCCCCCGCCTCGATTTCGGGCGCCTCGAAGTAGCTCAGCCGCACCCGGCGCAGGGCGTCGCACGACAGTCTGGTGGGGTCCAACGGCTGGCACGACCCCACCCGCACCAGCAAGCGACTGAGCCGCCCCTCTTTCTCGACCGACTCGACGCGCCCTTCCAGAGCGAGGTCGGCACGCAGCAGCCCATCGGGCAGCACGGCACCTCTGGCCAGCAGTACCTGAGATGCCGCAAGGCCGATCACAACTGCCAGTGCAGCGGCCCGCCACTCGCCACGCGAGACCAACAGCAGCAGGCTCAGAAACCAAAACTCGACCAGTCCCGGCGGCGCCCAGCGCCCCAAGGCCACGCCGACCAGCGCCGCTACCGCCAGCGGCATCGCCATGCCCAGTTGCACTCCCTTGCTCCCCTTCATCAGCCTCCGGCCAGCCTCGCCCCGTTGAGCGGCATTCCGCCCCCGGCATGGCAGCCCTCCTCCCAGACATGGATAATACCCGGGTCCCGAAGCAGCGAGCCAATCCGACATGCCGCGCCGATTCCTGCAGCGCTACATGCCCAATCCCGAAACGCTCAAACGCCAGCGCTCGCTGCGTTTCATGAGCCGCATGATCAGCGATGCCGGGCTTTGGGTACTCACCCGGCGCACCGTGGCCAATGCCTTTTCCATGGGGTTGTTCTGCGCCATGCTGCCGGTTCCCTGCCAAATGGCGGTGGCAGCGTTCGGCGCCTGGATACTGCGTTGCAACCTGCCGCTCTCGGTGGGCCTGGTATGGATCACCAATCCTCTGACCATGCCGCTGGTTTTCTACGGCAACTATCGGATCGGCGCCTGGCTGATGGACACGCCGGCACGCGAGGCACCCACCAGGATCTCGACGCGCTGGATCGCCGAGCGCACGGCCGATATCCTGCCTGCCCTGGCCTTGGGCTCGGTGGCAACGGCCATCGCATTGGCGCTACTGGCGAACCTGCTGGTACGCCTGGCTTGGCGATGGCACGTCTCGCGCAGCTGGAAGCAGCGCGCCAAGAAGCGACGCCTGCGGCGACGCGCATTGAACGAATGAGCCCCTTGGCAGGGGCTCAATAGGCAACGGACTCAGGCCTGCTCGGTGAGGCGCCCTCCATCCAGCCTCATTACCCGGTCCTGGTGAGCGGCAAGGGAGGCGTCGTGGGTTACCACGACGAAGGCGCAATCGGTGGTGCGGGCCAGTTCATCCATCAGTGCCAGGATGCTGGCCGCGGTGGCCTGATCGAGATTGCCGGTCGGCTCGTCCATCAATACCAGGCTAGGGTCGGTCACCAGCGCCCGGGCAATGGCTACGCGTTGCCGCTCGCCACCCGAAAGCTCGCCCGGCTTGTGGTCGGCGCGGTGCTCTATGCCTACCTTGACCAGCAGCTCGCGCGCCCTGGCCTCGGCGACTTTCTTGCGCTGACCACGCACGATCAGCGGCAGCGCAGCATTCTCCAGCGCCGTGAACTCCGCCAACAGATGGTGAAACTGGTAAACGAAACCGATGTGGCGATTGCGGAATTTCCCCAGTGCCGCCTCGCCCAGATCGAGCAGCGATTCACCAGCGATACTCACCTCGCCATGCGTGGGGCGATCGAGCCCCCCCAGCAAGTTGAGCAGCGTCGTCTTGCCCGATCCCGAGCTGCCCACCACGGCGACCCGCTCCCCCGCACGCACCTCGAGCGAGAGGCCATCGAGCACGGTGACGTCTTGCGGTCCCTCGCGATAGATGCGGGTCAGGTCGCGGCAAGCCAGCATTATCTTGCCGCTGGCGGTACGCTGCACGGGGCTTGGCTGGTTTTCGAGAGCCGAATCACTCATAGCGCAGCACCTCCGCAGGCTGCACGCGCGAGGCGCGCCAGGCGGGATAGAGGGTGGATAGGAAGGTCAGGCCGAAGGCGGCTGCGACGATGTCGCGCACGTCGTCCCAGTGCAGTCGAGACGGTAGATCGCTGATGAAATAGACCCCGGCATCGAGGAATTGGATACCGAATACCGATTCGACCCAGCCGATCAGGTCCGAGACGGTCAGCGCCAGCAGAATGCCCAGGCCAACGCCGATAGCGATGCCGATGATGCCGATCGCCAGCCCCTGCACCACGAAGATGCCCATGATCGAGCGCGGCGTCGCGCCGATGGTACGCAGGATGGCAATGTCGGCATGCTTGTCGGTCACCACCATCACCAGGGTAGAAACGATGTTGAAGGCAGCCACGGCGATGATCACCGTGAGCAGCAACGCAATCATGCGTTTCTCCATCTGGATCGCCTGGAACAGGTTGCCATGGGAATAGGTCCAGTCGAGCCCGCGATAGCCGCTGCCCAGCTGGTTGACGATGGCACGGGTCTCGGCACCGGCGGCAAACAGATCGTCGAGTTCCAGGCGCAGTCCGCCTACCGCGTCGCCCAGACGGGCCAGGGTCTGCATGTCCTCGATGTTGGCGTAGGCCAGGTTGGCATCGAGGTCGGCGCCCACGCTAAAGATGCCGCTCACCGTGAAGCGCTTGAGGCGTGGGAATACCCCGGCCGGGGTAATCGAGGCCTCAGGCACCAGCAGCGTGACCCGGTCTCCTACACCGACACCCAGGTGACGTGCCAGCAGCGAGCCCAGCACCACGTTCCACTCGCCCGGCTGCAGATCGTCGAGGCTACCCTGGCGCATATGGTTGCCGATGATCGAGACGCGATCCTCCCATTGGGGATGGATGCCATTTACCATGGCTCCCTCGTTGCGCCCGGCCACCGAGAACATGCCCTGCTGCTCGACATAGGGAGCGGCGCCGATCACCCTCTCGCGCTGCATCAGCTGTTCCGCCAGCGCCTCCCACTCGACCAGGCCGCTGCGCGACTCGATCTTGGTGTGCGGCACCATGCCGAGGATGCGGGTGCGCAGCTCGTAATCGAAGCCGTTCATCACCGAGAGCACCAGGATCAGCACCGCGACGCCTAGCATCAGGCCCAGCATGGAGGTCATGGATATAAAGGAAATGAAGTGGTTGCGGCGCTTGGCGCGCACATAGCGCAACCCGATCAACAGTGGTAGGCGGTCGAGCATCATCGCGTTCCTTGTCAGAGGGGGCCATGGTACGGTTTTTTGCGCCGCGCTGCATCGGGCGCGTGTGGATTGCCCAATGCTTGCAAGATTGTCGATGCGCGCCTACATTGCGCCGACTCGCTACCCGGCAACGTCTTAAGACGCGACTAAAGAGGCTCCGCTCATGGCCAACCGCCTGCTTCCCGAATGGCACCCTCAGGATGCCGTCCAGCTTACCTGGCCTAGCCCGGCCAGCGATTGGGCGCCTCTGCTCGAACGCATCGAGGCCACCATGGAAGCGCTGGCGGTCGCCATCGCACGCTACCAGAGCGTGCTGATCGCCGTACCCGACACCGCCACCCGGACCCACCTGGAACAGCGCTTCGCCCACCTGGGTGTCGAGGCCTCGCGCCTGCGGCTGGCGGTGGTCGATGCCGACGACACCTGGACCCGGGACCATGGCCCCATCGCCGTCGAGCGCGACGGCCGCCTCGTGCTGCTCGACTACATCTTCACCGGCTGGGGCGGCAAGTTCGAGGCCGGGCGCGACAACCGGTTGACTCGACGCCTGGCCGAAGCCGGCCTCTATGCCTGCCCCGTCGAGAGCCGTGACATTGTGCTCGAAGGCGGCGCCATCGACACCGACGGCGAGGGTACGCTGCTCACCACCGAAGCCTGCCTGCTCAACCCCAACCGCAATCCGCAGCTCGACCGTCAGGCGGTGGAAGCCCTGCTCATGGCCGATTTCGGCGTCGAGCGGGTGCTGTGGCTGGCCAACGGCCACCTGGAGGGCGACGATACCGACAGTCACGTGGATACCCTGGCGCGCTTCTGCGACCCGGCCACCATCGCCTACGTGCGCTGCGATGATGAAACCGACCCGCATTACCCGGCCCTGGCCGCCATGGAAGCCGAGCTCAAGGCGTTTCGTCGCGCCAACGGCGAGCCCTATCGCCTGGTACCGCTACCCTGGCCACGGCCTTGCTTCGACCCGATGGATGGTCATCGACTGCCGGCCACCTACGCCAACTTCCTGATCGTGAACTCCGCGGTACTGGTGCCTGTCTATGGCGATGCCGCCGACAGCCGGGCGTTGTCCGCCCTGGCCGACGCCTTTCCCGGCCGCGACATCGTGCCGATCGATTGCCTGAGCGTGATTCGCCAGCACGGCAGCTTGCATTGTCTGACCATGCAGCTCCCCCGGGGCAGCCTGAACGCCGCTACACAGCAAGGAGAAACCCCATGACCCGCACCCTCAAGGTCGGCCTGGTCCAGCAACCCGCCTGGCCCGACAAGGAGCGCAGCCTGGCCGAGAGCGAGGCCGGCGTACGCGAGCTGGCCGCCGCCGGGGCCGAACTGGTGATGCTCCAGGAACTGCATGCCACGCACTACTTCTGCCAGTACGAAGCCACCGAGCTGTTCGACCTGGCCGAGCCGCTGGACGGCCCCACCGGCCAACGGCTCGCCGCCCTGGCAGCCGAGCTCGGCATCGTGCTGGTGGGCTCGCTGTTCGAGCGCCGCGCCCCGGGCCTCTACCACAATACCGCTGTGGTCTATGACCGCGATCGCGGTCAGGTCGGGGTCTATCGCAAGATGCATATTCCCGACGATCCGGGCTTCTACGAGAAGTTCTACTTCGCCCCGGGCGATCAGGACGACAGCCGCAAGCAGGGCTTCCAGCCCATCGATACTTCGGTGGGCCGGCTGGGGCTGCTGGTGTGCTGGGATCAGTGGTATCCGGAAGCGGCGCGCCTGATGGCACTCGCCGGTGCCGAAGTACTGCTCTACCCTACCGCCATCGGTTGGAGTCCCGGCGACGATGACGGCGAGAAGTCGCGCCAGAAGGAGGCCTGGACACTGATCCAGCGCAGCCATGCGGTGGCCAACGGACTGCCGGTAATCGTCGCCAACCGAGTCGGCCACGAACCGGATCACTCCGGCGTCGGCGACGGTATCGACTTCTGGGGCGGTAGCTTCGTCGCCGGCCCTCAGGGCGAGCTGCTGGCCCACGCCGGCACCGAGGCCGAACGCCTGCTGGTTACCCTGGACATGAGCCGCGGCGAGGACGTACGGCGCATCTGGCCCTACCTGCGCGATCGCCGTATCGACGCCTATGGTGACCTGACCCGGCGCTATAGGGATTGAGTATCCTGCCGTGCCCCCTCGAAGGCCTGTCGCCAGGACAGCTGCGGAGATAGGTCACAGAGGCTTTTCGGGTTGATAAAGAAAAACCCACCGCTGCGGAGGCATGCGGTGGGTTTTTCCGTTTACAGCCGAGCTCAGGCGACCGGCGCTTTCCAGAAATCGCGGATCGAGGCGATGCCCTGGGCACCCACGGCGCGGGCGTGGTTGGCGTCGAAGCGGGTCATCCCGCCCAGCGCGAACACCGGCATGGCGGCACGTTCCACCAGCTGCTGGAAGTCATGCCAGCCCATCGGCGCCACCTCGGGATGCGATGGCGTGGTGCGCAGCGGCGACAACGTGACGAAGTCACAGCCGATACGGGCCGCCTGGCCGAGCTGCTTGCGATCATGGGTCGAGGCCGCCAGCCATTTGTTCTCGGCAATGGGTCGCCGCTCCAGGTTCATCAGCCGCTCGCTGGTCAGGTGGATGCCGTCGGCATCGACCTTATCCAACAGCTCCGGCTCGGCGTTCAGCAACAGGCGCGCCCCATGCCGGCGGCAAAGCGCCAGGGCGCGCTCGGCACGCGCCAGGTAGGCGGCTTCATCAAGGGACTTGGCCCGCAACTGGACCAGGCGCACGCGATCTTCCACCAGCGCCCGCTCCAGGTGCGCATCGAACACCGCTTCGTCCTGCTCCTCGGCAGTGATCAGGTACTCGGTCGGCAGCATCACCGCCTGCAGGATCGGCAGGTTGGCCGCCGGAAACGGGTAGTTGACCAGCTCGTCCAGCGGCACCCAGCGCACCGCCTGTCCTTCGCGCCCGAATGGCTCGCCGCTGAACTCATGCACCTGCCAGACGTCGAGCAGGATGTGCTTGTCAGGATATTCGTGATGAACACGAATCAGCGGCTGCGCGCGCCGGATCTCCACCCCGAGCTCCTCGTGAAGCTCACGCTTGAGCCCCTCCAGCCCCGTCTCGTAGGGTGCCAGCTTGCCGCCCGGAAACTCCCACAGGCCGCCATGGTCGACGTTGGAGGGACGGCGGGCGATCAGCGCCTTCTGGCCATCACTGCTGATGATGGCGGCCGCCGCCACGTGCACCCTTCTTTTCACCATTACGTTCATTGACTCCTACCCGCTGGCCCCGCACCGTCACGAGCGGCACGGAGGTGATGTTCATGCGTCGCGGCCCTGTCCAACTGCGATGGCCTAGCTGCGATAATCGGCATTGATACTGACATAATCGTGGGACAGGTCGGAGGTCCATACCGTGGCGCTCTCCTCGCCTCGGCCCAGCGCGATGCGGATAGTGATCTCCTCCTCGCGCATCACCCGACTACCCTGCTCTTCGGTATAGCCGGCAGCCCTGCCGCCTTTTTCCACCAGCCTCACGTCGCCCAGGTCGATGGTCACCCGCTCGACATCGAAGTCATCGACCGGGGCGCGTCCCACCGCCGCCAGAATGCGCCCCCAATTGGCGTCGGAGGCAAACAGCGCGGTCTTGACCAGCGGCGAGTGTGCCACCGTGAAGGCGACATCCAGCGCCTCCTGGCGGCTCGTCGCCTCGCACACCTGAAGCGTGACGAACTTGGTGGCCCCCTCACCGTCGCGAATGATCGCCTGTGCCAGTTCGGTCATGACCTGCTGCAGGGCATGACGGAACAGCGCCACTTCCTCGTCGCTGGCAACCGTGGCGCCACGGCCGGTGGCGATCAACACGCAGGCGTCATTGGTTGAGGTGTCGCCATCCACGGTAATGCAGTTGAACGAGCGATCCAGCGTCTCGCGCAGCAGCGAGTCGAGCAACGCCTGCTCGATGGCGGCATCGGTCGCCACGAAGGCCAGCATGGTCGCCATATTGGGCTTGATCATGCCCGAGCCCTTGCTGATGCCGTTGATGGTCACCCTGCGTTCGCCCAGCTCCAGCGTCACGCTGGCCCCCTTCGGCCGGGTATCGGTAGTCAGGATGCCTTCGCCCGCCTGTTGCCACGCCTCGGCGTCACTCCCCAACGCCGCCAGCGCCGACGGTAACCCGCCCAGCAGCCGCGCCATGGGCAGCGGCTCGCCGATCACGCCGGTGGAGAACGGCAGCACGCTGTCCTCCGCCACGCCGGCGAGCCTGGCAAGTTCCGCACAGGTCGCCCGGGCGTCACGCAGGCCGATCTCGCCGGTGCCGGCATTGGCATTGCCGGTATTGATCACCAGCAGACGGGCACCTTCTTCGCGCGATTGGCAGGCTGCCAGGTTCGCCTTGGCCACGGTAACGGGCGCAGCGCAGAACGCGTTGCGGGTGAAGCTTCCTGCCACCCGGGCGCCTTGGGGGATGTCGATCACCACCAGATCGCGCCGTCCTGGCTTCTTGATGCCGGCCATGGCAGTTCCCAGACGCAACCCTTCGATGACCGGCATGGCCGGGAAACGTGTCTCACCCACTGCCATGAATCGTGTACTCCTCAGTTAGTCCAGGGCGGCCGATTCGCCAAGCGGATCGGCCCCTTGCTTCAACTCAGCTGACCGCAGCACTGCTTGTACTTCTTCCCCGAGCCACAGGGGCAGGGATCGTTGCGCCCCACCTTGGGCCCTTCACGGCGTACGGGGCGTCCATCGGCCGCGGTGGCCGGCGCTCCCGGCGCCTCGCCGTCGGCGGGCTCCGGCGCCTCGTGACGGCTGGCAGCGGCAGCCTTCTCCCGCTCCAGCGCCTCGCGGCGCTGCCGTTCGAGTTCGTCGACCTCTTCTGGCCGGCGCACCTGCACATGGCTGGTAATGCGGGTAATGTCAGCCTTGATGTTGGCCAGCAGCGTCTGGAACAGCTCGAAGGCTTCGCGCTTGTACTCCTGCTTGGGGTTCTTCTGGGCATAGCCGCGCAGGTGAATGCCACGGCGCAGATGGTCCATCGACTGCAAGTGCTCCTTCCAGCGCGTGTCGAGTACCTGCAGCATGATCTGCTTCTCGAAGCGGCGCATCAGCTCGGCGCCCGCGATGTCGATCTTTTCCTGATAGATGCCGCGATGCATGTCGTGCAAGCGTTCGCGCAGCTGCTCCTCATGGAAGCGCTCGTCCTGCGCGGACCACTCGACCACGGGTGCCTCGAGATTGAATTCGGTCTTGAGGTGATCCTGCAGACCGGCCAGGTCCCACTGCTCGGGAAGGCTCTGGGGCGGCACGAAGTCGCTGATGGCGAGATCGAGCACTTCGTCACGAATGCCCAGCACGTTGTCGGAAACGTCCTCGGCGGCGAGGATCTCGTTGCGCTGTTCGTAGATCACGCGGCGCTGATCATTGGCCACGTCGTCGTACTCGAGCAGTTGCTTGCGAATATCGAAGTTGCGACTTTCGACCTTCTTCTGCGCCCGCTCCACGGCATTGGTGACCATCTTGTGTTCGATCGCCTCACCGCGCTCCAGCCCCAGCGCCTTCATCATGCGCTGCACGCGATCGGAGCCGAACAGACGCATCAGGCTGTCTTCCATGGACAGGAAGAAGCGCGTCGAGCCCGGGTCGCCCTGGCGTCCGGCGCGGCCACGCAGCTGATTGTCGATACGCCGCGACTCGTGGCGCTCGGAGCCGATCACATGCAGACCGCCGGCCTCCAGCACCGCCTCGTGGCGAAGGCGCCACTCCTCGCGCAGCGTTTCGATCTGCGCCTCGCTGGGATTCTCGAGCTTGGCCGCCTCGGCCTCCCAGTTGCCGCCCAGCACGATGTCGGTTCCACGCCCGGCCATATTGGTGGCAATGGTGATGGCGCCGGGACGACCAGCCTGAGCGATGATCTCCGCCTCGCTCTGGTGCTGCTTGGCGTTGAGTACGTTGAAGCTGAGTCCGGCCTGCTTCATCAGCCCAGCCAGGTACTCGGAGGTTTCGATGGAGGCGGTGCCCACCAGTACCGGGCGTCCGGCCTCCGTCTCGGCCTTGACATCGTCGATGATCGCCTCGAACTTCTCTTCCGCGGTGAGGTAGACCAGATCGTTGAGGTCGCGGCGAACCAGCGGGCGATTGGTGGGGATGACCACCACGTCGAGGCCGTAGATTTGGCGGAACTCAAAGGCCTCTGTGTCGGCGGTACCGGTCATGCCAGCTAGCTTGTCATAGAGGCGGAAGTAGTTCTGGAAGGTGGTCGAGGCCAGGGTCTGGCTCTCGCGCTGCACCGGCACGCCCTCCTTGGCCTCCACCGCCTGGTGCAGGCCCTCGGACCAGCGGCGCCCGGGCATGGTACGACCGGTGTGCTCGTCGACGATCACCACCTGGTTATTGGCGACGATGTAGTCGACATCGCGATGATAGAGGTGGCGGGCACGCAGCGCCGAATGCATGTGATGGAGCAGGTTGAGGTTCTGTGCGGCGTAGAGCGAATCCTCGGGCCCCAGCAAGCCCTCGGCGCGCATCAGCTCCTCGACCTTGTGGTGGCCTGCCTCGGTGATCTCGACCTGCTTGTGCTTCTCCTCGAGCAGGAAGTCGCCGCTCACCGGCGCCTCGTCGTCCTCGGAGGCCTCGCCCTTCTCCAACTGGGCCGCCAGACGGTCGACCACCTTGTAGAGCTCGGTGTTCTCGTCCACCGCACCGGAGATGATCAGCGGCGTGCGCGCCTCGTCGATCAGGATCGAGTCCACCTCGTCGACGATGGCGAAGCTCAGGCCGCGCTGGACCTTGTCCTCCAGCGAGAAGGCCATGTTGTCGCGCAGGTAGTCGAACCCGTATTCGTTGTTGGTGCCGTAGGTGATATCGCAGGCGTAGGCGGCACGCTTCTCCTCAGCGGTCTGGCCGGAGTAGATGATGCCCACGGAGAGCCCGAGGAATTCATACAGCGGGCGCATCCACTCGGCGTCACGGCGTGCCAGATAGTCGTTGACTGTGACCACGTGCACGCCGTTGCCTGGCAAGGCGTTGAGATAGACCGCAAGCGTCGCCACCAGGGTCTTGCCCTCGCCGGTCTTCATCTCGGCAATCCGCCCGCGATGCAGGGTCATGCCACCGATCATCTGCACGTCGAAGTGGCGCATGCCCATCACGCGCTTGCTGGCCTCGCGCACCGTGGCAAACGCCTCGGGCAGAATGTCATCGAGGCTCTCTCCGGCGGATAGACGCTGGCGGAACTCCTCGCTGCGCGCCTGGAGCGCGGTATCGTCGAGCGCTTCGAACTGCGGCTCCAGCACGCCGATCTGCTGTACCTGGCGCTGCATGCGCCTGACTTCGCGGTCGTTCTTCGAGCCGACGACCTTGCGTAACAAAGTATTGATCATGAGACGTCCATTCTGCGTGTCGCGTTCAGCCGGCACAGTACAGCGCTGGCGGCAGCCAGCCGTCACCGGCAGCATGGTTGGCTTATGGGCAACGCGGCGCGCAGGGAGGTCCGCGGCGGGAAAGGACGTCATGGGCGGCAGCCCAGCGACGCAAGGGAGCCGAGCGCCTGGGAACGGCATGCGTCACGCTGCCCCTCGGGCGCCGCTGAGGCCAGCGCGGCACGGCACGCCGGCGAGCCACATAGCGGCATCGCGCGCGCATCAGCGTCGGGGCGAGAATGCAGGTCTGCACCACCCGCTCGGCCAGACGCAGCGTTTCCGCCTGGGTCAGACCGGCCGGCAGCAGACAGCTCACAAGCAGCCCGGCCAGCCACCAGCGCGACCGCTGTCGGCAGCGGGGCGAGGCCGTCGCTGCGCTGGCGAGGCTGCTATGCTGTGGCTGGGCGGCGCTCATGCTGTCGCGGATCTCCGAGCGTGTTAGGCTTGGCGTGTTGGTTCGGACGAGAAACAAGCCCATGAGTATAAAGGTTAAGCGCTCACGAGCACAGCCCATGTCTCGCCTGCTGGGAGGCAACGGGGAGCTGGCACCGCTGATGCGCACGGCAAGGCTGATCGGCCGGGCACAACAGCACCTGCGCGACCATCTTCCCGAAGAGGTGCGCGAGCATCTGTTCGTGGGGGGCTACCACGACGGCAAGTTGACGCTGCTCACTGATCGCGCCGTGTGGCTGACCTGGCTGCGCTACGAGCAGTCACGACTGCTCGAACTGCTGCACCAGCTGCCGGAGTTCGCCGCCGTAACCGGCTTCAGCCTGAAGGTACGCCCCGTGCGCCCGCTCAAGGTGCCGCCGCGCCAGTTGCGCACGCTGCCGGCGCCCGCCGCCGATGAGATCTCCGCCTGTGCCGCCGATGTCGACGACCCGCGTCTCAAGCACGCACTGGAGCGCCTCGCCTCGCACGCCGAACGAGGCAAGTGAGGCAACCTGCCCTTCAGCGCTCAGGCCAGGCGATAAATGACACCGCCGATGTCCACTTCACGAATGTCGTCATAGGAGACGGTAATTCCGTTGATATCGCCGGGCTCACCCTCGTGCTCGATCAACATCGTCTCGGGAACGACCTTCACCCCGGTGACGCCCACGTGCTGGACACGCGCCGAGAAACGCTTGCCTTCGTGCTCGACCACCAAGCGCTCTCCGAACATGCAGCGTCCCGCCTGCTCTTTCAGCTCTTTCTTGCTCACATTCCTTTGCTCGCTTGCCATTGCTCTCCTCCGTCGCGCCAATCCTGGTGAATTCGACAGGGTCGTCCCTTAACTGTAGGAGATGAAAGCACCAAGCACAGGGTGAGACGGAGTGGAGACCATACTGGGGCGGACGTTATGCTGCCGGTAGCCCCTCGGCCCGGATCGCCCTCCCGCGTCGTCACGTCCCACCCATAGGAGACAGCATGCCTCTCAGCAAGACCCAATCCAGCTTCTACCGACGCCTCTACCTGGCCCACCTGATTGAGCACGGCATCGCCAGCGTGCCGGCCATCGTCGCTGCTACCGGCATGCCTCGACGCACCGCCCAGGATACGCTCAAGGCGCTCGAGGAATTGGACATGCGCTGCGAATTCCAGCCCACCCCCGGTGAGCGCCACAACAGCGGCAACTACAAGATCACCGACTGGGGGCCCATCGACCGTGACTGGGTGTTGCGACACGCCGAGCGCCTGCGCCTTACCCTGGGCTACCCTGCGCTGCCATGAAGCGACCCGGCTGGATCCTGGGGACATGGCTGGCCCTGGCGCTTTGCTTGTCGGCTTGCGCCGGGCCGCAGCGGCAATCGCCGGGACCTGCTCCCAGCACACCCCGACTGACGCCCCACCTGGTCATTGCCGATGATGGCTACCGCTTGCCGCTGCGCCATTGGCCCGCGACGGGCGATACACGCGCGGTGGCGCTGGCGGTGCACGGCTTCAACGACCATGCCGGTAGCTTCGAGATCATGGCCAACGCCCTCACGCCACATGGCATCGCAGTCTACGCCCATGACCAGCGCGGCTTTGGCACCACCGCGCAGCGTCGGCTATGGCCGGGTCACGAGCGCCTGCGTGACGATGTCATCCTGCTCGCGGGCCTGCTGCGCGAACGCCATCCCGACACACCGCTCTACCTCGTCGGCAAAAGCATGGGGGCAGCCGTCGTCCTGCTGGCGATGAGCGCAGACACACCACCCCCCGTGAGCGGCAGCGTGCTGATCTCCCCGGCCGTGTGGAGCCAGGCAACCATGCCGTGGTATCAGCGACTCGGGCTGTGGCTGGGCGTGCGACTGTTCCCGCAGGCCAGCTTCTCGGTACGCACCCCACGTCGCTTAGGCATCGAACCCACCGACGACGAAGCGATCAAGCACCGACTGGCCAGCGATCCGCTTATCCTGCGCAGCGCTCGGGTCGATACTCTTTACGGTCTGACGCGTACCATGGGACTTGCCCTCGAAGCGGCAGAGGAACTCCCCCCTCCCTCGCTGATACTCTATGGGGACGCGGACCAGATCATTCCCCTGCCGGCCTACTGCGCCCTGCTGCAGCGCCTTCCCGACAGCGAGGGTATCCGCCTGGTGCTCTACCCCGGCGGCTATCACATGCTGACACGCTATACGCGGCGCGACCGCACCGAGCAGGACCTCGCAGCCTGGCTGCTTGCGCCCGGTGGCAAGCTGCCTTCAGGCTACGAAGTCACGCGTGAGAGCACGCTGGCTTCGCGCTGCGATTGAGCGCTAACCTCGCCGGGCAGATGAATTCAACAGGACGAAAAAAAGCGGCGGGCCATGCCCGCCGCAAGACACCGATCAGTCGCGCTGACCGAGAGAGATGCCTGGTGGTGTCAGATTTCGAAGCCGAGGCCGAACTCTTCCGACGTCAGCGCCATCAGCGGCTCGGCGCCAGCCTGGATCATGCGCGCATGGGCCAGGGTGCGCGGCAGCAGGCGCTGGAAATAGAAGCGCGCCGTCTTGACCTTGGCCTCGTAGAAGGCCGCTTCTTCGCCACCCGCCGCCAACGCTTCCCGAGCCTGCTTGGCGGCACGGGCGAAGAGATAGCCCAGGGTCACGTAGCCGGAGTACATCAGGTAGTCGACGCTGGCCGCCCCCACTTCTTCACGATCGTTCATGGCCTTCATGCCGATGCCCATGGTCAGCTCACCCCACTCGGCGTTGAGCTTGGCCAGCGGTGCGACGAACTCGGCGAGTTCGGCATTGCCCTCTTCGGCTTTGCAGAACTTGTGGATCTCCTTGGTGAAGACCTTGAGGCTCTCGCCCTGGCTCATCAGCACCTTGCGGCCCAACAGGTCGAGTGCCTGGATGCCGGTGGTGCCTTCGTAGAGTCGGGTGATGCGCGCATCGCGCACCAGCTGCTCCATGCCCCACTCCTGGATGAAGCCGTGGCCGCCGAAGACCTGCACGCCCTCGTTGGTGGCCTCGAAGCCCACCTCGGTCAGGAATGCCTTGACGATCGGCGTCAGCAGGCCCAGCAGCGTCTCGGCACGCTCGCGCTCGGCGGCATCCTGGCCGTGTTCGACGATATCGAGCAGCTGCGCGGTATACAGCACCAGCATCCGACCACCCTCGGCGAAAGCCTTCTGGGTCAACAGCATGCGTCGAACGTCAGGATGCACGATGATCGGATCGGCAGGCTTCTCGGGCGCCTGAGGGCCGGAAAGCGCACGCATCTGCAGACGGTCGCGGGCATACGCCAGCGCGTTCTGGAAGCTTGCCTCGGTCAGGCCCAGCCCCTGGATACCGACGCCCAGGCGCGCAGCGTTCATCATGGTGAACATGCAGGCCAGCCCCTTGTTGGGCGGGCCGACGAGGAAGCCGCGGGCAGCGTCGAAGTTCATCACGCAGGTGGCGTTGCCGTGAATGCCCATCTTGTGTTCCAGCGAACCACAGGCCACGCCGTTGCGCTCGCCCGGGTTGCCTTCGGCATCCGGCAGGAACTTGGGCACCACGAACAGCGAGATACCCTTGGAGCCTTCCGGTGCGTCCGGCAGCTTGGCCAGCACCAGATGCACGATGTTCTCGGCCAGGTCGTGCTCACCGGCGGAGATGAATATCTTGGTGCCGGTGATCTCATAGGCGCCATCGGCAGTGGGCACCGCGCGCGTCTTGATCAGCCCCAGGTCGGTGCCGCAGTGCGGCTCGGTCAGGCACATGGTGCCGGTCCACACGCCTTCCACGAGTTTGGTGAGGTAGGTAGCCTGCTGCTCATCGGTACCATGGTGTCGCAGCGCATCGGCGGCACCATGGGACAGACCGGGATACATGCCCCAAGCCAGATTGGTGGAACAGACCATCTCATTGAGCACCATGGCCAGTGAGTGCGGTAGCCCCTGGCCACCGTGAACGGGATCTGCCGCCAGGCTCGGCCAGCCGCCTTCGACGTACTGCTGGTAGGCTTCCTTGAAGCCCTTGGGCGCCTTGACCTCGCCGCCTTCCAACAGGCAGCCCTGCTGGTCGCCGCTCTGGTTCAGCGGCAACAGCACCTCGCGAGCGAAGCGTGCGCCCTCCTCGAGAATGGCGCTAACCACGTCCGGCGTGGCCTCCTCACCGCCCGGCAGACGGGCGTAGTGGGCGGGATAGTCCAGCATTTCGTCCATCACGAAGCGAAGGTCGCGCAGGGGGGCCTGATAGTCTGGCATCTCTACTCTCCACAGAAGGTCGCCATGAAAGGTCGCCTGAGATCGGGCGATGGAAGCAGCCGCAGCCGCTTTCAAACATGTGTTTGAAACTAGCCTGCGACTGGCTCAGAGTCAAGCGTCCGTTTTAATTCTTGTAAGCTTCTCCGATTGCCAGCCGACCCGCCGCACCTCCTCGCCTATAGCTGAGATGCCTAAAGACTTGCCTGTGGCACAAAAGGTCACGATATCTTGAGAAATATTATTTCAAATCAAGCTATTGTAAATTTTATCTGTCGCCAGATTATACGGATCAACAAAAAAATGTGTCGCAATAAATGGTGCGCCATCTAAATAGGCGCACTAACTTCTGAGAGACCGTGCTTCCACGCTTCGCCGCCTAGGGCATCGCCTCCTTCAGCCTTTCCCGCAGTGTCTCAAGCCGCGACTTGAGCTCAGCGATCTCTTCAGGTGGCTGGCCACTGGCCATGACCACGCAGTCGGGAATTTCCTGGGCTTGCGCCTGCATCGCCCTGCCCCGGTCGGTGAGAAACAGCTCGACGACCCGCTCGTCGCGACGGCTGCGCACTCGCTGAAGCAGACCATCAGCTTCGAGACGCTTGAACACCGGAGTGAGCGAACCGGTATCGGTCATCAGGCGCCGGCTGATGGCCCCGGCGCTTTGACCATCTTCCTGCCACAGCGCAAGCAGCACCAGGTATTGGGGATAGGTCAGACCAAGCCCCTTGAGCAGGGGCTTGTAGAACTTCGTCATCAGCAAAGAGGTGGAATAGAGCGTGAAGCAGAGCTGATCGTCGAGCTTGAGCTCGGAGCCGATCTCCTGGCTGGCCATGTGGCGCTCCCTATGGCATCTGATAATGCGCCCTACGCTAGCGCGCCAGCCGGTACCTGCCAAGCAGGTACCGCCAACGCTCACTGCATGCGAATGCCACCGTCCAGGCGTATCACCTCGCCATTGAGCATGGGATTGGTGATGATCTGCTCGGCGAGACGGGCAAACTCGTCGGGATATCCCAGCCGCTTGGGGAACGGCACCGAGGCCGCCAGCGCCTGGGCGGCCTCGTCGGGAATCTCGCTCATCATGGGGGTCTGGAATACGCCTGGGGCAATGGCCATCACGCGGATGCCGTGGCGCGACAGCTCGCGTGCCGCCGGCAGGCTCATGCCCACCACGCCGGCCTTGGAGGCACTGTAGGCGCACTGCCCCACCTGGCCGTCGAAGGCAGCTATGGATGCGGTATTGACGATGACGCCGCGCTCGCCGTCGTCGCTCTGCCCATTCTTCGCCATGGCGGCAGCGGCCAGCCGCATCACGTTGAAGGTGCCCACCAGGTTGATCTGCACGGTACGCGCATAGGCCTCGAGATCGGCAGGGTTTCCTTCGCGGTCGACCAGCTTGGCCACGCTGACCACCCCGGCACAGTGCACCACGCCGGCCAGCCCCGCCTCACCGCCCAGGGCGACTGCGGCATCGACCGCCGCCTGAATGTCCTTGGCCGAGGTCACGTCGCCGCGCACCGCGCGGGCCACCTCACCCAGCTTTTCGGCATGGCTCTCGACGGCCTCGCTCAGGTCGCAGAGCACCACCCGACCGCCGCCGGCGACCAGGCGTTCGGCGGTGGCGGCCCCCAGCCCGGAGGCGGCGCCGGTGATCAGAAAGGTATTGTCCTTGACTTGCATATCAGGTTCCTGGGGTTAGATGGCAGGCTGAAAGTGCTCGAGGCTGTTCCGTCGTCAGGGCTACGAGGGGGCGCTGTGAACCCATCCCTGGGCGCTACCGATGCCATACCTGGCATAGGACCCCCTCTACGCCCTGCCCCCGGGGCCTCTCGCTTCAGGTAACTGCAACTGTCATTGCGCAGCACCGGTTTCGGCCTTGTCGGCAGCATCGGCGCGCAGCTTGAAGCGCTGAATCTTGCCGCTCGGCGTCTTGGGCAGGGTCTCGACGAACTCGATGACCCGCGGGAAGGCGTGGGTAGACAGTCGCTCGCGTACCAGTTGGCGAATCTCGTCGGCCAAGGCGTCGCTGGCCTCGAAACCTTCGCGCAGCACGATGTAGGACTTGATGATCTCGCCGCGGATCTCGTCGGGCTGGCCAACGGCAGCCGACTCTGCCACCGCCGGATGAGTCATTACGCTGTTCTCCACGTCGGTGGGTCCCACCCGGTAGCCGGCGGTGGTGATGATATCGTCGTCACGACCGGCGAACTGGAAGGTGCCGTCCTCGTTGCGAATCACCACGTCGCCGGTCAGGTAGTACCCCTCGGCGAAGGGATGCTTCTCCTGCCAGGTGTAGCCGGCGAAGAAGTGCGCCGGTGAGCGGGCGATGTCCACCGCCAGCACGCCAGGCTCGCCCGGGGGCAGCTCCCGATACTCAGCGTCGAGGATCGCCAGGCGATAGCCGGGCATCGGCACTCCCATGGCGCCGACGTGCTTGGGATGCGCCAGCGCGTGGTGGTTGCAGCAGGTCATGCCGGTCTCGGTCTGGCCGTAGTGGTCCATGACCGGACAGCCCAGCGAGCGCTCGACCCAGGTCACCACTTCGGTGTTGAGCGGTTCGCCGGCGGAGCTGGCCACGCGCAGCTCGAGCGTCCGATGGGCGTCGTCGAACAGGCCCGAGGCCTTCATCAGGCGATAGGCGGTGGGCGCGGCGGCAAAGTTGGTGATGCGGTGGCGCTGCATGAAGGCAAGCGCTCCCTCGGCGCTGAAGCCCGCCTCGCAGAAGTGGGTGGTCACGCCCAGCAGCAGCGGCCCGGCGATGGCGTAATAGAGACCGTAGGCCCAACCGGGATCGGCCATGTTCCAGAAGCGGTCACTCTCGCGCAGGTCGATGGCGAGTTCCATGTAGAGCGCAAAGGCCGGCATGCCGGAGAGCGGCACGGCCACGCCCTTGGGCTTGCCCACGGTGCCGGAGGTGAACATTTGCAGGAAGGGCGCGTCAGGGGCGAGCCGCGGCGGATTGGCCTGAATCGGCTTATGCGCCAGCGCCTCGCGCCAGTCGAGATCGGCGTCATGTCCTTCGCTCGCGCCACCCACCGCCAGCACCGGCGGGCATTGCGACAGGCCATCGAACTTGAAGCGATTGGCGTGATCGGTGATTACCAGCTTGGTGTCGGCCCGCCCCAGGCGGTAATCGACTGCATCGGGGCCGAAGGCGGTAAACAAGGGTTGATAGACCGCGCCGATGCGCCAGGTGGCCAAGACCGCCACCAGCAGCTGGGGCGAGCGCGGGAGCATGCAGGCGATACGATCGCCGACGCCAAGGCCGCGCTCGGCGAACCAGCCCGCCAGCCTGGCACTCTCGGCCTCCAGTTCGGCGAATGTCAACCGATTGACGTTGCCCTGAGCATCTTCATGGATCAACGCCAGCACGTCGCCCCGGCCTGAGCGCAGATGGCGACCACAGCACGACTCGTAAGCGTTGAACTTGCCATCACCATGATCGTCGAGGCGAGCGATGACCTCGTCAATGGAAAAGCCTTCGTAGTAGGCGGAGTACTCAGGAAGCTGTTGGGTGCTCATGAACTGCCCTCTCGTACCGGTTTGTGCTTGTTGTTGAAACGCCGCCTCGGCTCCGTTGCCCCTCACCGAGGTGCACTCGCTGCGATGTACAGCGCGAATCTCTTCTGCTTAAATGCCGTTGACGTAAGCGTCAACCTAGCAAGCGCTCGGTACAAGCTAGAAGCAAAGCACGGGCAGGGCAACCCCCAGGAGGAGCGACCTGGGCTAGACCTTGGTCGACTGCCCCGGCTGGACATGGGTCGCAGGGGCGATCATGGCGACGAGTTCGTGGGCCAGATCCTCCGGCTTGCGCGGCCCTTCGGGGTCGTACCAGCGTACCGTCCAGTTCAGCGCCCCCATGACGAAGCGGGACACTAGGAAGCGATCGCCGTGGATGAGCCCGGCTTGCAGTGCCTCGTCGATGACCTGCTCCCACAACGCTTCATAGGCGTCGCGTAGATGGCTCAAGTGGTCCCGTGCCGCAGGGTCCAGCCGGCGCCATTCGTAGAGTGCGACCACATGCGCATTGCGGTCGGTCAGCAGGGTTTGCAGGTGGGCGCGGGCCATGGCATGGAGGCGCTCGCTGGTCGAGTCACCGCACTCCTCCAGGGCCTGCCGCGCCAGCATCAGGGCATTTTGAGTGCCCTCCTCGATGACGGCCGCCAGGATTTCCTGCTTGTCGCGAAAATGGTGGAACAGGCTACCGGACTTGATGCCCATTTCCTGGGCCAGCATGCGCACCGTGGTGCGGTCAAACCCCTCCTGGACGAACAATTGCGCGGCCAGGCGGGTCAATTCCTTACGGCGAGGAGACTCGTTAACGACATTCATCGGGTTTACACTAGCGCTTGCTTGGTTGATCTTGAGAAAAGCACAGCGGCGCTGGCAGGTCAACGCAGCAGACTGCGGACAACGCCAACGAGACGACCGAGAGCCTTGTCATGGCTGGCTCTCGCAGACCATTAGCACAACGAATGATTTGACAGGAGACCGCCACCATGAGCAGCCCCAACGATATCGTTTTCCTTTCCGCCGCCCGCACCCCCATGGGCGGCATGCTGGGCAGCCTCTCGAGCCTGACCGCCCCGGAACTCGCCGCCACCGCCATTCGCGCCGCGATCGAGCGCGCCGGCATCGAATCCAGCGCCATCGATGAAGGCATCATGGGTTGCGTGTTGCCAGGCGGCGTCAAGCAGGGCCCGGCCCGCCAGGCGATGCGCCAGGCCGGCATTCCCGACGGCATCGGCGCCACCACCGTCAACAAGCTGTGCGGCTCGGGCATGAAGGCGGCCATGCTGGCCCACGATCTGATCCGCGCGGGCAGCGGCGAGGTGATCCTGGCCGGCGGCATGGAGTCGATGTCCAATGCCCCGCACGTGCTCACCAAGGCGCGAACCGGCTATCGCCTGGGCCACGGCGAACTCAAGGATCACATGTTCCTCGACGGCCTCGAAGACGCCGAGACCGGCAAGCTGATGGGCGTCTTCGCCCAGGACGTTGCCAGCGAGCGCGGCTATTCCCGCGAGCGTCTGGACGATTTCGCCATCGCCTCGCTGGAGCGAGCCATGGAAGCCACCAATGACGGCCACCTCAAGGCCGAGATGGCGCCGGTCACCGTCACCAGCCGCCAGGGTGAAAGCGTGGTCGAGCACGACGAGCAGCCGTTCCAGGCCAAGCTCGACAAGATCCGCCAGCTGCGTCCCGCCTTCGCCAAGGATGGGACCATCACCGCGGCCAACTCCAGCTCGATCTCGGACGGCGCCTCGGCGCTGATCCTGGCCAGCCAGGCCGCCGCCGACCGCCTGGGCAGCAAGCCGCTGGCGCGGATGCTGGGCCACAGCACACACTCCCAGCACCCCAGCGAGTTCACCATTGCCCCGGTAGGGGCCATCGACAAGCTGTTGAAGAAGCTCGACTGGAGCGTCGCTGACGTCGACCTGTTCGAGATCAACGAAGCCTTCGCAGTGGTCACCCTGCTGGCCATGGACGGCCTCGACATTCCCCACAGCAAGGTCAACGTCTTTGGCGGCGCCTGTGCCCAAGGGCATCCTATCGGCTCCACCGGCTCGCGTATCATCGCCACCCTGATCCATGCCCTGCGCACCAAGGGCGGCAAGCGCGGCATCGCCAGCCTGTGCATCGGCGGCGGCGAGGCCACCGCCGTGGCAGTCGAGTTGATCGACTAAGCCAAGCCAAGTACAGGCAATGTCAACGCCCGCCTCGAATCGAGGCGGGCGTTTTCATGAACGGGGTGCCGAGAGCCGATCGAGGCGCAGTCGCTCCCGGCCATCGAACAGCCGGCGGCTGCCCACGGTCACCGCGGCCAGGGTGCCGAAGCCGGTGCCCAGGGTGATCGCGAACATGATCAGGATCTGATACTTGACCGCCAGCCCCGGCGCCGTACCGGCGAGTATCTGGCCGGTCATCATGCCCGGCAGGCTGACCACCCCGGCGGCGGCCATGGCGTTGATCATCGGCATCAATCCGCTGCGCATCGCCTCGCGCCGAATGTCGCCGATCGCCACCTGCCAGGGCTCGCCCAGCATCAGACGGTTCTCGATCACGCCGCGCTGGCGACAGGCAGTATCGGTCAGGCGATCCAGCGCCAGGGCCACCCCGGTCATGGTATTGCCCAGCAGCATGCCCAGCAGCGGTATGGCGTACTGCGGCCGATACCACGGCTCCGGGCCAATGACGACCGTCAGGGTCAGCACGGCCACGGTGAAGGAGGAGAGAAACATCGACAGCGTGCCGATGCCGAAGGTCCAGCCGCCCAGCAGCCGGCGCTGCTGCCGCGCCATCACCTCGCGCCCGGCGATCAGCAGCATCGCCAGCGCCATCAGCACGACCCATACGAGTCGCTCGGCGGCGAACAGCGCCTCCAGCACCAGCCCCACCAGCGCCAGCTGAATGACGGTGCGCAGTGCGGCGATCAAGAGGCTACGGCTCATTCCCAGCCGCAGGGCAGCGGTACAGCCAGCCAGCATCACAACCATCAATGCCGCCAGTGCCAACTGCCACCACGAGAGTTCGATTACGCCCACGCGACCTCCCCCTCTTCCAGCCGCCCGCTCGCGATTCGCCAGTGGCGGCTGGCCACCCGGGCGATCTGTCTTCGATCATGGGCGACCCATAGCGTCGGCCAGCGGTGTTCGCGTATGCGCGCGGTCAACCAGGCCTCAACGCGTTCGCCGGTCTCACCGTCCAGGTTGGCGGTGGGCTCGTCGAGCAGCAAGGCCCGAGGTTCGCGGCCAATGGCCCGCAGCAGCCCCAGGCGCTGCTTCTCGCCAGTGGAGAGCCGAGCCACCTGCCAAGAGAGAGTGTCGCGAGTGAAACCAAGCGCTTGCAGCTCCGCATTGGCCGGCTCGTCGGCGAAGTGTTGCCCCACCGTTTCCGCCCACCAGTGGCTTTCCGCCGGGACTAGCATTACCCGGCGCCGCCAGACGTGGCCCGGGGTTCGCGACTGGGCTTGGCCGCCCAGCCAGACCTCGCCGGCATGCGGTTCGAGGTCGGCCACCGCACGTAGCAGCCGGCTCTTGCCCGAGCCGCTGGCGCCGGAAAGGCAGACGATCTCGCCGGGTTCGATGGTCAGGCCGACATCGACGAGTTCACCGATAGCAACCCCAACGAGTCGCAAGCACTCACTTAACAACGGCTCCTCTCCCCGCAGGTGGAAAGAGAATAAAGTGGCGCGAACTCGCCTGTCAGACAACCCCTGACGGCACGAGACTGCTTCGGCGCCACGACGAAGATTCGCGCCCTCATGCCACCGTCACGTAGCGCTAGGCCGGCTCGAATACCCGTTCGATCCGCTGCTGTTCGACCGGTTCAGCGACTGCTACGCGCTGCTCCACGATACCGAGCAACGGAACATCCCACAGTTCGCCCGTCTCCTGAACGAATGACGCTACCGGCATCACGAAGCGCCGGGCCTGTTCCTGCATACGCAGCGATTGGGTTTCCAACTGCTTCGCACCGTCTGCGGCCTGTTCCACCAGCAAGCTGCTCTGACGCGTCGCACGCTCCATCTGGCCCATGGCCCGATTCACCTCCTCTATGCCGAGACGCTGCTCGGCCGAGGCATGCACGACTTGCTCCATCAGCGCATCGACCCGTTCGATGGCGTCGATGATGCTCCGCGTATGCTCGGCAGCCCGTACCGAGAGTGTGTTGCCCTCTGCCACGCTCGCCTGGGAGGCCTGGATGCGCTGGCGTATATCCTTTGCCGCCTCGGCACTGCGCGATGCCAGGGCACGGACTTCGTTCGCCACTACCGCGAACCCCCTGCCCTGCTCTCCTGCACGCGCCGCTTCGACCGAGGCGTTGAGGGCCAGGATATTGGTCTGAAAGGCGATCGACTCGATCACGCCCACGATGCTGGCAATCTCATCGGAGTGGTCGTGAATGTCGTTCATGGTAGCGACGAAACGCGAAATGACCGCCTCGCCATCTCGTGCACGCTGTGCTGCCGCTTCTGCCGATTCACCCACCTGCCTGGCATTTTCAGCGTTGCTGGTCACGGTAGCGGTAAGTTGCTCCATGCTGGTCGCCGTCTGTTCGAGCGCCACGGCCTGTTCTCGGGTCTGGGCCGCAAGCGCCTGATTGTGGCCGGCCATCTCACGGCTTTCCGTATGCACGCTCTCGCTGCCGCTGCGCAGAAACCCCACGGTCTCGATGAGCGAGTGCTGCATGGTGGCAAGTTCGGCATATAACTGGCCTATCTCATTGCGTCCATGCGACTCCACTGCAGCGGACAGATCCCCCTTGGCAATGCGCTGGAAGTACTTGACGATGCGTCGCAGCGGCCGGATTACATTGACCGTGACGCCCCACACCACTCCGGCAATCAGCAGACACGCCACGGCTAGAGACACGAGGATGGCCCAGGTCATTCCGTCGGCAAGGCGCTCGAAACGCATCGTCAATGCCTCACCCCGAGCCGTCGAATCGCCGAGGAAGCTATCTGCCGCCTCTATGAAGGCCTGGCCACTGTCGTTGACGCGGGACTGCCCCGAGCGATAACCGGCATGGTCGCCGTCCTCTAGCAGCATCAGTTGCAATTTGAGGTTGTTATTGACTAGCGACTGGTAACGACCCGTCAGCACCTCGACAGCCGCCTGACGTTGCTCTGCCATGGGAATGGCGAGAAAAGTCTCGAAGGCGAGTTCGGCCTCGGCAAGGCGATCCCGCGCGCGCTCAAGAGCCGGCTCGGGCCTTTCGAAGGAAGGCACCCGCAGCAGCTCGGCGGCTCGGTCCATCTCGATCCGTGCCTGGAGGACATTGGTATAGGTGCGATTCAAGGCCCCAGCCTGCTCGACGTTGAGCCGGTTGAGGGTATCGAAGGCATCACGGCTCATCTTGTTGGAAACCAGGCCCAATCCGCCGGCACCCAGAATCAGCACGCTGAAAGCTACCAGCACCAGCGACCAGCTGAGCCGTACCGTCATGTCTTGGAATCGTTTCATACGCTCCCCGCGCCTTGATGATCGTCCGACACGGCCCGACTGGCCGCCCCGCGGGGTAGATTAGTAACAGGTAAAGATGACAGTTCGAGGAATGAGGAGGGTAGTGAGAACGTCGAGAAGGTTCGTTATCAACAGAGCGCCGCGCGGCGCTCCGGTCGGTTGCCCATGCCCTGCAGGCGCACCTGCAGGGCACCGAGGCGGACAGCCTCGCCGCGCTCGGCGGCGGCAAGTGCGGCCATGATCCAGGACGGCATGTCCGCGGCCAACCCGTAGTAGACCCACTGCCCATCACGCCGATCCTGCAGTAGCTCGCACTCTCTCAGTTGGGCCAGGTGGCGCGATACCTTGGGCTGGGATTCACCGAGCGCATGGGTCATCTCGCATACGCACAGCTCCCCCTCGCGCAGAATCAGCAGGGTCACCAGCAGGCGCGTCTCGTCGGCGAGACACTTGAACAGTCGGGACGGGGTCAATGAGGTCACGCCATCTCTCAGCATCAATGAGCCTGTCCGCATCTTAGCGCATCCCGACCGCCCCGGATCAGCCGTAGCGTCCAGTAATGTAATCCTCCGCCTTCTTTGTCGCCGGCGTAGAGAACATCGTCTTGGTGTCGTTGTATTCGATGATTTCGCCGAGATGAAAGAAGGCGGTGTAGTCCGCCACCCGCGCCGCTTGCTGCATGTTGTGGGTCACCGTGACGATGGTGAACTGCTTCTTGAGCTTGTCCATCAGGTCTTCGATGGTGGCGGTCGATATCGGGTCCAGCGCCGAGGTCGGCTCGTCCATCAGGATCACGTCGGGCTGCACGGCGATCGCGCGGGCGATGCACAAGCGCTGCTGCTGCCCGCCCGACAGCGACGTGCCGGGCTGGTGCAGCTTGTCCTTTACCTCCTCCCACAGGCCGGCATCACGCAGGGCGCGCTCCACCAGTTCGTCCTGCTCGGCCTTGCGTCCGACCAGGTCGTGCATGCGCGGTGCGTAGGCGATGTTCTCGTAGATCGACTTGGGGAACGGATTGGGTTTCTGGAACACCATACCTACGCGGCGCCTGAGCGCCACTTCATCCATCTTGCGGGCGTTGACGTCACGACCGTCCATCTCCACCAGCCCCTCGATACGCACGCCGGGGATAAGGTCGTTCATGCGGTTGAGACAACGCAGAAAGGTCGACTTGCCACAGCCCGACGGACCGATGAGTGCGGTAACGTTCTTCTGGTACAGGTCGATGTTGAGGCTTTTCAGCGCCTGGGATTCGCCGTACCAGAGGCTGAGGTCTCGCACACGGATGCTCAACTCGTGATTGGCATCCTGATTGCGCGTCACCGGCTGGCCGGTCTGAGAACGAGACATGGGGGTACTACTCCGCTCGGATACTTGAATGTTCATCGATTCGTGACCTCGGTTGGCCTACCAGCGGCGCTCGAATTTCTTGCGCAGGATGACGGCAGTGGCATTCAGGAAAATAAGAATGGACAACAGGACCAGGATGCCGCCCGCGGTTTTCTCGACGAAGGCGCGCTCAGGCTCCCCCGCCCAGGTGAAGATCTGTGCCGGCAGCACGGTGGCAGCCTGGGTGAACGAGGCCGACACGTCAGGAATGAAGGCGACCATGCCGACGATGATCAGCGGCGCCGTCTCCCCCATGGCCTGGGCCAGGCCGATGATCGAACCAGTCATGATGCCCGGCATGGCCAGCGGCAGCACGTGGTCGCGAACCACTTGCCAGCGCGAGCAGCCGACGCCGAAGGCGGCATGGCGAATCGAATCCGGCACGCTGCGCAGCGCCGTGCGCGTGGCGATGATGATCACCGGCAGTGTCATCAGCGCCAATGTCATGCCGCCCACCAGCGGCGAGGAGCGCGGCACGCCGAAGAAGCTGATGAAGATCGCCAGCCCCAGCAGGCCGAACAGGATCGAGGGGATCGCTGCCAGGTTGTTGATATTGATCTCGATCAGCTGGGTAAAGCGATTGTCAGGGGCAAACTCCTCGAGATAGACCGCCGTCATCACCCCGATGGGGAAGGAGATGGCCAGCGTCACCAGCATGGTCAGCACCGTCCCCACCGCGGCAGAGAGAATGCCCGCACTCTCGGCCATCTTGGAATCGCCGCGCGTGAAGAATGTGGTATTGAAACGCAGCTCCAGGCGGCCGGCTTCGATCAACTCATCGACCACCTCCTGCTGGTTGCCGCGCAGCTTGTTGTCGTGCCCCTTGAGGTACTGGTCCACTTCGCTCGTGGCCAACACCCAGCGGGTCTCGCTGGTGCCCAGCAGCTCGGGATTGGCACGCAGCTGGCCAGGAATGAGGCGTTCGAAGGTCCGGCTCACCAGCCTGGCGACCTCGGGGTCCATGGCGGCACGCCCCATGCGGGTCGCATCCTCGTTGTACTCCAGCTCGACCTGGATATAGGCCTGCTGGAAGGCCGGTAGCCCCTTGCTCAGCATGTCAGCAAAGAACAGCACCAGAAAGAGGCCTGCCAGCCCCAGCGCACTCATGGAAATCCACTTCAGCCGCGCCGACTTGCGGTGACGCTTCTTCAGCTGCGAGCTGATGACGTCGAAGGATTGGCTCATCGGGTCGTATCCTCGGCGTTACAGGTTGTTGACGCGGTATTTGGCACGGAAGCGACGAATCATCAGCACCGACACCAGGTTCAGGCTCAGCGTGACGGCAAACAGCACCAGCCCAAGGGCGAAGGCCGAGAGCGTCTCGGCGCTCTCGAACTCGAGATCTCCGGTCAACGCGGCCACGATGCGCACCGTCACGGTGGTCATGTCCTCTAGCGGGTTGGCCGTCAGGTTGGGCCGCATGCCGGCGGCCATCACCACGATCATGGTCTCGCCTAGCGCTCGCGACACCGCCAGCAGCGACGCAGAAATGATGCCGGGTAGCGCCGCGGGAATGACCACGTCGCGAATGGTCTCCCCCTTGGTCATGCCCAGGGCCAGCGACCCCTGCCGCATGCTGTCTGGCACGGAGTTGATGACATCGTCGGAAAGCGACGAGATGAAAGGAATGATCATGATGCCCATCACCACGCCCGGTGCCACGGCATTGTTGAACGAGGCATCGAGGCCGAAGAAACCGGCAATGTTGACGATGATCGGCGCCACCGTGATGGCAGCAAAGAAGCCGTAGACCACGGTGGGTATGCCGGCCAGCACCTCCAGGGTCGGTTTGGCCAGGGTGCGCACGCGCTGGGGAGCGAACTCCGCCATGTAGATGGCCGCCAGCAAGCCGATGGGAATGGCTACCAGCATGGCGATCGCGGTGATCATGAAGGTGCCGGCGAACAGCGGTACCGAGCCGAACTGGGCGGCACTGGAGGCGTCGTCCGCCCGTCCGGCCGCTGCCAGAAAACTCGCGCCCGGATTCCACACGGTGCCGGTAATGAACTCCCAGAAGTTGTGCATCTGGAAGAAGCGCAGCGCCTCGAAGACGATCGAAAACAGAATACCGAAAGTGGTGAAGATCGAGATCAGCGCAGCACTTACCAGCAGCCAACGAATCACCCGCTCGATGGCCTCGCGGGCATGAAAGTCGGGACGCACGCAGCGGATACCGACGGCGGCGCCGATGGCGGCGACCGCCAGGCTGACCGCCAGCAGGTAGGCGGTGGGAATCTCGGCCCCCACTAGCAGCATCAGGAAAGCACCGACGGCGCCGACCAGCAACGCCGGCCCGGCGGTAGCGACGACCGTGAACCAGGCGTACTGATCGGGCTGGGCGTACATGGCCTGTCCCGAGGCTCGAACCCTGGCAGCCTTGGACCGCCCCAGGATAAAAGCGATCAGCCCCAGCAACAGCAGGCCGCCTAGGAAAAGGATCAGATGTTGATTGGTCTGCATGTCTCTCTCTCGGGTAACTGACGACGGCAGGGTGCCGGAACGTGCAAAGGCCGGCAACCCGAGAGCTGCCGGCCGACCAGGCCTCCCTGCCTGCTGCCTTGTTATTTCAGGTCGGAAGCCTGCAGGCTGGCACGCTCTTCGACCCTGGCGCGCGTCTGCTCGCGCTCTGCCTCAGGCAGCGGAATCAGGCCAAGGTCTGTCAGGTAACCACCCTCGCCGATCATCTCCTCGGAGACGAACATCTCGACGTAGTCATACAGCGGCGATACGTCCTGAGCGTGCTGGTTCTTTACGTAGAAGAACAGCGAGCGGGCGATCGGATAGTCGCCGGCACTGATGGCCTCGGCTTCCGGCTCGACGCCGCCGATGCTCGAAGCGTTCAGCGCCTCCTGGTTCTCGACCAGGAAAGAGTAGCCGAAAATGCCGAAGGAGCCGGTGTCTTCTGCCAGACGCTGGACGATCAGGTTGTCATTCTCACCCGCGTCGATATAGGCACCGTCGGCCCGAATATCGGTGTAGGCTTCGCCACCATAAGCCTCCATGTCTTCGGAGACGGCCTCCATGACCAGCTCCTCGAAGGCATCGCGAGTGCCGGAAGTAGTGGGCGGTCCATAGATGGAGATTTCGCGATCCGGCAGCGAGGCGTCAATGTCGCTCCACTTCTCGTAAGGGTTGTCGACCAGCTCGCCGTCCTGCGGCACCTTGGCTGCCACGGCCAGGAACAGCTGCTCAAGGGTCAGGTCCAGTGCTTCGTTCTCACTGGACTGGGCGAAAACGATACCGTCGGAGCCGATCTTGACTTCGGTGACGTCGGTGACGCCGTTTTCTTCGCAGCGCTCGAGCTCCGAGGATTTGATGCGGCGAGAGGCGTTGGAGATATCGGGAGTACCCTCACCCACACCGTTGCAGAACAGACGAATACCACCGCCGGAGCCAGTCGACTCGATCACCGGCGTCGGGTATTCGGTGATGGCACCGAACTCCTCGGTCACGTAGCTGGCAAACGGGTAAACGGTGCTGGAGCCGACGATGCGGATCTGTTCGCGAGCCTGTGCGACGCCCACCACGCCCATGACGGCGGCAGCAACGATCGTGGTCTTGAAGACACGGCTCTTGATGGTGCGGTTCATGCGGGTCACTCCTGTCGATGAGAAAGGTATCTCGCCCTTGCATGGCATACGATGCCGACACTCGATGACAGCTTCATGACAATGTGACCAAACTTTATCGCCCCCGCAAATCCTGGCAATTCAATCAGGGCGACGACGGGCCAGCAGCCGTCAGCCCTGCCCTGCCCGCCAGCACACGCAACCCCAGATTGCCCGCCAGCGAGGCTCCCAGCATGGTGGCCACCATGGGCCAGGCGCTGTCGATCTGGAAGGCACCCACCAGCACGCCGGCCAGGGCGCCGCAGGAGAACTGGATGCTGCCCTGCAAGGCGGCCGCCGTGGCGCTCATATGATGGAAGTGATCGAGCAGCGAGGAGATGGCGTTGGGCGCCACCAGGCCAATGGTGCCGGCGAACAGCATGATCAGCGGCACCACGCTCCATAGCGACTCCAGCCCGGTAGCGACCAGCAGTGCGAGCCCGCAGGCCGCCGCCAGTTGAATGGCCAGCCCCAGGCGCAGATTCTGTTGCGGACTGCGCCGGCGCAGCAAGCGGATGTTGAGGCGATTGGAAGCCGCCATGGTGACCACGTTGACGCCGAACACCAGCGGATAGTGCCCCGGGCTCAGCCCGTAATGCTCCAGATAGAGGAAAGGCGAGGCAGTGATGAAAGCAAACAGCCCGGCGAAGGACATGGAGGCCGCACACACGTAGCCCATGGCCTCGCGGTGGCGCAGCACGCTGACATAGTTACCCAGCATCTGGCGCGGCGAGGCGGCAGGCGCCCCGGGAGCGCGGGTCTCCGGCAGCCGGGTACCCATCAGCCACATCAGGAAGGCGGCATAGCCGGCCAGGAAGACGAAGATCAGCCACCAGTCGCCAAGATAGAGCAGCCCACTACCCACGACCGGCGCCGCCAGGGGCGCCAGCAGCATGATGATCGCCATGGTCGACATCACCTTGGCAGCCTGCCGACCGCTGAAGCAGTCCCGCACGATGGCCGCCGAGTTGACCACCGTGGCACCTCCCCCCAACGCCTGCACGAACCGCCAGGCCAACAGCTCCGTTAACGAGTCAACGCTGGTGATCACCAGGCTCGCCAGGAGGAAGACCACCAGGCCACCCAGCAGCACCGGCTTTCGCCCCACCCGGTCGGAGAGCGGCCCGAACAGCAGCTGGCCCAGGGCAAAGCCGGCCAGGAAAGCGCTCAGCGAGAGTTCGGTATGGTGAATACTGGCGCCGATACTGTCAGCCAGTGCCGACATGGCGGGTAGATAGGCGTCGATGGCAAAAGGAGCCAATGCAGTATTGGTAGCCACAAGCAGGGCCACGCGTCGGGGAGAGAGGGTCAAGAGAACTCCGTGTCACCTCGGTAAAAAAAGCTAGGAGGCTAATCATAGCGCAACTGCCGGCGTGCTGCCTCGGCCAGGCGGCTGTTCGCTTCACCTTCCAGTTGCTAAAGTGGCTCGATACCGACACTCAGGAGAGACTGCAATGGCAGAGGACCTGCTTAGCCAACTCAAGACGATGAGCACCGTGGTGGCCGACACCGGAGACATCGATGCCATCCGTCGTTTTCAGCCCACCGATGCCACCACCAACCCTTCGCTGATCCTGCAGGCCGCCCAGCACGAAGACCGGCGCAAGCGGCTTGGGGATATAGCCCGGCAGGCCACCGACATCGACGATGCCCTGGATGCAGTGGCCGTGGAGATAGGCAGCGAGATCAGTGGCCTAGTGCCCGGCTACGTCTCCACCGAAGTCAGCGCCCGGCTCTCCTTCGACACCGAGGCGACCCTGGCCCGGGCTCGTTCGCTGGTCGAGCGCTACGACCGCCACGGCATCGGCCCCGAACGCATCCTGATCAAGGTCGCCTCGACCTGGGAGGGCATCCGCGCCGCCCGCCAACTGGAGCGCGAAGGCATCCATTGCAACCTGACCCTGCTGTTCAGCTTCGCTCAGGCACAAGCCTGCGCCGATGCGGGGGTCACGTTGGTCTCGCCCTTCGTCGGCCGCATTCTCGACTGGAACCGGACCAAGTGGCCGGATGCCGACTTCAGCGGCGACAACGACCCCGGCGTCAAGTCGGTCAAGCGCATCTACGAGCACTACAAGGGGCATGGCTACAAGACCATTGTCATGGGGGCCAGTTTCCGCAATGTCGGCGAGATCCTGGCCCTGGCCGGCTGCGACCGCCTGACCATCTCCCCGGCCCTGCTCGGCGAACTGGCCGAGAGCCATGAGCGTCTCGAACGGCGGCTAAGCCCGGCCGGCGCCGAGACCTCGCCGCCGGAGCCCCAGGACGAAGCAGAGTTTCGCTGGGCAATGAACGAGGACGCCATGGCCACCGAGAAGCTGGCCGAGGGCATACGCAAGTTCGCCGACGACCAGCGCAAGCTGGAAAAGCTGCTGGGACAACTGCGTCAGTAACATGACCGTCGCGGGAACAGAATGGGACGGGGCGTGGCGTCTTGCCTGACGCCACGCCTGGAACGTTCGCTAGTGCTTGTCGGTATGGGAGGTCTCTTGTGCCTCCAGCATTTCGACCAGCGGCTGAAACTCTTCCCGATTGTGATCGCTCATGCGCATGAGGATACGGTGCGCCTCGAGGATGCGCTTGCGCATCCCTTCCATATCGGCGGGAATTTCGGGCAGGTCGCTGAGTTCGCAGGTTTCGGTCAGCGGAGCCTTGACCATGGCGAAGAACTGAGCGAAGCCCATGACCTCGAGCATGCGCTGCACGTCGGGATTGTCCACCACGATGGTGGGCTTGTAGAGGATACGATCCTTGACCGCCATGGCCACCTTGGCCAGAAAACCCAGTGCAGTGGAGTCCACGTTGGTGGCCTCACGCAGATCGATTATCAGCGATTGCAGGCCCGGTGTGCGGGCGAGCTGCTGGGCCTGAGTATCCAGCGTCGCACAGAGCGTCAAGCGTACGTCGCCGCACAGCTTGAGCACGAAGACACCGGAGTCGAACGCCGCCTGGACGCGGCCCTCATTCGTGATCATTACCAAATCCGCTCAACATCATGATCGTCAGGTCATCGGGCAGTTCCTGTGCGCCGTCATCCCCTTCGGCATCGATGTCGCGGGGAGTGTCCAGCATCAGGCTGTCGCGAAGCCGCTCCAACGTCGTACAGGTACGCACTCGTTGCTCGAGTTCCCTGAGCCGCGCGTCGAGCGTTTCGCCCGGCAGGCACTCCAATACTCCATCCGAACACAACCATAACCGGAAGTTCGCCGGTAACCTATACCTCAAACGTGGATACTCCACGTCAGGAAACAGGCCTACCGGCATGCCCTCACCGGGCAGCTCCAACACCTCGCCATCCGCCACCAGCAGCGGCTTGGGCAATTGCGCGCCCAGCGAATAGTGAAGCTCGCGGGTCTGTCGGTCAATCACGCCGACGAACAGCGTGGCGTGCTTGCCGATCCCGGCGTCCAGCAGTTCCCGGTTGAGCGCCGCCAACCAGCGCGCTGGCAGCGCCTCCGGCTGGCAGGCATTCCAATCGCCCAGCCAGCGGTTGAACAGGTACTTGAGCAGGACGGTGACGAATGCGGAAGAGGCACCGTGGCCGGATACATCGGCAAAATAGAACAGCGTGTATCGCTCGTCAAAGCGCTGGAAGTCGAGGAAATCCCCCGACAGGTAGAGCGAAGGGATCAGCCAGTAGTCGCAGGTCACGCCACCGATGGTCTGTGGATGGGGCGGCAACAGCTTGCGCTGGATCTGCCCTCCTGCCTGCTGATCGAGACGCAGCAGCGCCAGATGCGTTTCCAGGCTCTCGTTGAGTTCTTCCAGGTGCGCGTTGAGCTGCGCCAGGCGTTCACGGTCCTGCTTGCGCTCATTCTCAAGCTGTCGCAGCTCGATCGCCTTGCGGATCATGCGCCGCAGCAGCTGACCGTGGCGCATCGGCTCGACGACATAGTCCACCAGCCCGACGTCGACCGCCGTCAACAGGTCGGCGTCGAGGCGTGAATCACTGACCACGACGGTGGGCAGACGTTCCGTCAGGCTCGACCATGCCAGGCTGGGAATCGCCTGGGCATGGGCGACGACCAAGGCCGTCTCTGGCGGCAGATCCTCGAGGCGTTGTGCGGCATACACTGCCAGACCATCGCGGGCGATGGTATCGGCCAGGGCATCGCGATAGGCACCGGGCTCATCGAGTACGCCGATCAACGGCTTGGATGCATCCATCGGCTCAGGCCTCAATCGGCGAAGTCAGCATCGTCGAATTCGCTGTCATCGAAATCGTCATCGTCGAAATCGAAGTCGAATTCATCGCTGGCAAAAGGATCGTCGCCCTGCTCGCCGTCGGAGACCTCGAAGCGTCGGCGCTGCAGGTAGGCATCGCGAATGAAGACATAGCGGTCTCCGCGGATCAGCTCCTCCTGATCCAGCAAACCTGCCCTCACGTCGACGATACGCAGCGCGGTCAAGCCGTAGCGCACCTTGTCATCCTCAACGTAGGTCAGCGGATAGGTATACGCATCCAACGGCAGACCGGACGTATCGCGCACCGTGCTGGGGCCCAGTAGCGGCAGGACCAGATAGGGCCCCTCCCCGACGCCCCACACGCCAAGCGTCTGGCCGAAGTCCTCCTCATCAGCGGTAATGCCCATGTGAGTGGCAAAATCCCACAGACCGGCGATGCCCACCGTCGTGTTGATTAGAAAGCGCGATGTCGATAGTCCGGCATTGGCGGGCTTGCCCTGCAGCAGACTGTTGAGCGTGGTGCGGATCTCCCCCAGGTTGGAAAAGAAGTTGCCGACACCGGTCTGTACCGGTTGCGGCGTCACCGCACGATAGCCGCGAGCCACCGGTTTCAGTACCGTCCGGTCGATTGCCTCGTTGAAGGAGAACACTTGGCGATTGAAGCCCTCCCAGGGATCATCGGGGTGGCGCTCCTCCACTGTCACCCGCCCGGCACAGCCTGCCAGCATGGCCATGGCGGCCAGGGCGACCAGTAGGCGAGTGGCAAAGCCGGTCTGCTTTACGACCATCGGATACGTCTCCTCAGAGGTTGGCGTGGGTCGATGCGTCATTGGCGACGCACCACCACGCAGCCGGCACTGTACCCGGCACCGAACGAGCAGACCACCCCCAGCGCCCCCGATGCCAGGTCGGCATGGTGCAGATGGAAGGCAATGATCGAACCCGCCGAGCTGGTGTTGGCGTAGCGATCCAGGATGATCGGGGCCTGGCCAGGCTCGGGGTCGTGACCCAGGACACGCCGCGCGATGAGGTCGTTCATGTGGCGGTTGGCCTGATGCAGCCACAGGCGTGAAAGATGCTGTCCGGAAAGCTCGAGGCTGGCCAGGTGATCGCTGATCAACGCCGCCACCATGGGGCAGACCTCCTTGAACACACGTCGCCCCTCCTGCACGAACAGCTTGTCGCTGGCCAGGGGGTCGCTGTCGGTGACCCGGTTGAGGAAGCCGGCATTGTTGCGAATGGCATTGGAGAAGCGCGTCGCCAGGCGCGTGCCGAGGATCTCGAAACGAACCTCTGCCGTAGCCAGCTCGGCATCCTCCAGCACCACGGCGGTACAGGCATCGCCGAAGATGAAGTGGCTGTCGCGGTCGCGGAAGTTGAGGTGAGCCGAACAAATCTCGGGGCTGACCACCAGAGCACGCTTGACGTTACCGCCACGAATGGCGCCTGCAGCCAGGTCGATGGCGAAGGTGGCAGAGCTGCAGGCCACGTTCATGTCGAAGGCATGTCCCTGGGTCCCCAAGGCCGCCTGCAGCTCCACCGCCACTGCCGGATAGGGACGCTCCAGGTTGGAGCATGCCACCACCACCATATCGATATCGGTGGCGGCAATGCCGGCGGCATCGAGCGCCTGGCGCGCTGCCGCCAAACCCATTTCGCACTGGATCGAGGGTTCGTCGTTGCCGCGCTGCGGCAGCCGTGGACGCATTCGCTCGGGGTCAAGGATGCCCTCGGCATCCATGACGAAGCGACTGTAAATACCTGAGGCCTTGACGATGAACTCACTGCTGGAGTGTAGCAGCGGTTCGCGCTCGCCGGCCTCGATCGCTGCTGCGTGACGCGCATTCTCGGCGTCTACCCAGGCGTTGAACGAAGCGACCAGGGCATCGTTATCGATGGCGTGCTCCGGTGTGAAGAGTCCCGTACCGGTAATCACGACGTCTGTCATCATCTTCTCCCTCGTGCGGCCGCCTGGCCGCTGGCTCTACATCGGCAAGCCGATGCCTCATGTCTCGTATATCGGCAGGCCAAGTTCAGCCTTGACCGTGCCCCACCAGCTCCGCCCAACGCCGCTCGAGACGTTTGACCGACACCGGCATGCGGGTGCCGAGCTGCTGGGCGAACAGCGACACTCGCAGCTCCTCGATCCACCAGCCGAACTCCACCAGCTCGGGGTCCTCGTGGCCGCCACGACGCTGGCTCTCGCGACGTGCGGCCAGGCGCGCCTCGAAGTCCTGGACCTCCTGCATATGCATCTGGTCGCGCATGCGTTCGCGTGGCGCCTTCTCCAGCCGTATGAGCGCCGCTTCCATGTAGCGCGGGCACTCCTCGAGCCACTCGCCCGCCTCGCTCACGAAGCCGGGATGCACCAGCCGTTGCATCTGGGTCTTGAGATCACTGTATACCAGTGCCAGCGCCAGGTTGAGGCTACCCTTGAGCGCCTTGGTAACGGCCAGATGGCCTTCGAGTGTGCGTTTGAGCGTGGCCACCAGCGCCTCGGCTGTGGGTACCAGCTCGGCCCGGGTCGCTTCGAGCCGAGCGTCGAGTTCAGCGGCCGAGCGCGGCAGCGGCGACTGGGCCATGCCGCGGGCGAAGACCGCCTCGACCACGTCGTCGAACAGTTCGCGCTTGCTGCCTACCTTGGTAAACAGCAGAGCACATGCTTCGAGCCCCTTGAGGCGCTGGATGCTGCGCACCTGGTCCGGCAAACGTGTCATGGCCAGCCGCACCACACCGCGGCGATGCGCCTGTTCGGCCTTGCCGGGATGATCGAACAGTTCGATCCGAAAGGCCTCGCCTTCCGGCACCAGTGCCGGGTAGGCCTCGACCCGGATGCCCGCCTGGGTGGTCACGCGCGACTCGGGCAGCGGCGATTCGGGCAAACCGGTGACGTCGGGTGCGTCGCTGACCTCGGCGGCCAACGCCCGCGCGCCTTCGCCCGCCGCCACTTCGAAGCGGCGCTCGAGTTCGCGTACATCGCGCCCCTGCCCCAGCAGCCGGCCTTGATGATCGACCACCCTGACGTTCATGATCAGGTGCGGTTCGAGCTGGTCGCTGCGCCAGTCGTCGGGATGCAGCCGTACCCCGGTGCGCCGCCGCAGGAACTCGCCCAGCGCCTCGGTAAGCGGCACATCGTCTGGCGTCAGCGTCTCCAGCGCGGCATCCACCCAGTCGGGAATCGGTACCACCTGGCGACGGATCGCCTTCGGCAACGACTTGAGCAAGGCGATGCACTTCTCCCGCAGCAGCCCCGGTACCAGCCACTCGAGGCGTGCACTCGGCAGTTGGGGCAGCATGGCTGCCGGCACCGTCAAGGTCACGCCATCGTCCGCTGCGCCGGGCTCGAAGCGATACTCGAGCGGATAGCGCACCCCGCCGAGCACCAGCTCATCCGGATATTGCGCCTGGGTGACTTCCGCGGCCTCCCGGGCCAGCAGGGCAGCCCGATCGAACTTGAGAACGTGCGGGTCCTGGGCCTCGGCTTTTCTGCGCCAAGCCTCGAAGCCCTTGCCGTTGACGATGTCATCGGGGACCTTCTCGTCATAGAAGGCAAAAAGGGTTTCCTCGTCGACCAGGATGTCGCGCTTGCGCGCCCGGTCCTCGAGATCCTCGATCTCTTCCACCAGTGCGCGATTGTAGTCGAAGAACTCCCCCTTGGTGCGAAATTCGCCTTCCACCAGGGCACGGCGGATGAACAGCTCTCGCGCCTCGCGCGGCGCAACCGGCCCGTAGTGTATGCTGCGCCCGGCCACGATGGGCAGGCCGAACAGGGTGACCTGCTCCTTGGCCACCACCTGGGCCCGCTTCATCTCCCAATGGGGATCGCTGTAGCTACGCTTGACCAGATGCTCGGCCACCGGCTCGATCCACTGTGGCTCGATCTTCGCTACCGTACGGGCGAACAGTCGGGTGGTCTCGACCAGTTCGAAGGCCATTACCCACTTGGGTGACTTCTTGGCCAGGCCGGAACCGGGGTGAATGACGAACTTGCGGTTGCGCGCGCCGAGGTATTCGCGATTCTCGGTGAGCAAGCCGAGATGGGAGAGCAGGCCTGGCAGCAACGCCTTGTGCAACTGGACGGCGCTCTGGCGGCGCACCTGCTGACGAGCCTGATCATGCGCGTCCCCGTCTTGCGCAGGCTCGGGCAGCGGGGTGGGAGGCGGCACCTCGATCTCCATCTCGCGCAGCAACTGTCGCAACTGTCGGAAGGTATCGTGCCATTCGCGCAGACGCAGGTAATTGAGATAGTGCTCCTTGCACCAACGCCGCAGTTGATTGCCGGAAAGCGCTTCGCGCGCCGCCTCGAAACCCTGCCACAGGTTGAGCAGCGCAACGAAGTCGGAGTCCGGGTCGTGCCAACGTCGGTGGGCCTGATCGGCGGCCTGACGCTTCTCCGCCGGACGATCGCGCGGGTCCTGTACCGCCAGGGCCGAGACCACGATCAGCACGTCGCGCAGCCCGCCCTGCTCGGCCCCTGCCAACACCATACGCGCCAGGCGTGGATCGATGGGCAGTCGGGCGAGCTTACGCCCCGTCGGCGTCAGGCGATTGCCTCCATCCACCGCCCCCAGTTCGAACAGCAGGCGAAAGCCATCCTTGATGAAGCGCGAGTCGGGCGGGTCGACGAAGGGGAACTGCTCGATGTCGCCGAGCTTGAGGGAGAGCATCGACAGGATCACTGACGCCAGGTTGGTACGCCGGATCTCGGGGTCGGTGAATTCGGGGCGGGAGAGAAAATCCTCCTCATCGTAGAGGCGGATGCAAACGCCCTCGGCCACGCGCCCGCAGCGCCCCTTGCGCTGGTCGGCACTGGCCTGGCTGACCGGCTCCACCGGCAGGCGCTGGATCTTGGCGCGGTAGCTGTAACGGCTGATACGCACCAGTCCCGGGTCGATCACGTAGCGGATGCCGGGAACGGTGAGCGAGGTTTCGGCGACGTTGGTCGCCAGCACGATGCGCCGCCCGGCATGAGCAGCGAATACGCGATTCTGCTCGGCATTGGAGAGCCGCGCATAGAGCGGCAGAATCTCGGTGCCCTTGAGATCGGCACGGCGCAGGGTATCGGCAGTTTCGCGGATCTCGCGCTCGCCTGGCAGGAATACCAGGATGTCGCGGGGCCCATGGAGCCAGCGCTTGTCGCGCTCGACCTGCTCGATCTCCTCCACCGCGTGGAGAATGCCCTCCTGCAAGGTGCGGTCGGCCTCGTCGTCGGCCTCGCGCACCAGCGGCCGATAGCGCACCTCCACCGGATAGGTGCGGCCCGAGACTTCCACCACCGGGGCGGGCTGCGGTTGGCCATCGGCCCCAGGCAGGGCAAAGTGCTCGGCGAAGCGCGTCACGTCGATGGTCGCCGACGTGATGATCACCTTGAGGTCGGGGCGCCGAGGCAGCAGCCGCTTGAGATAGCCGAGCAGGAAATCGATGTTGAGGCTACGCTCATGCGCTTCGTCGATGATGATCGCTTCGTAGCGGCGAAGGTCTGGATCGTGGCGAGTCTCGGCCAGCAGGATACCGTCGGTCATCAGCTTGATCAGAGTGTCGTCGCCGGTCTGATCGGTAAAGCGAACCTGGTAGCCCACCTGCACGCCCAACGGCACCTCGAGCTCCTCGGCCAGGCGCGCGGCCACCGAGCGCGCCGCCAGCCGCCGTGGCTGGGTATGGCCGACCAAGCCTCGACGCCCCAGGCCCAACTCCAGGCACAGCTTGGGCAATTGGGTGGTCTTGCCCGAGCCGGTTTCCCCGGCCACTACCACCACCTGATGATCGCGCAGGGCGGCGAGAATCTCGTCGCGGCGTTCGGCCACCGGCAGCTCGGAAGGATAATTCAGCGTTACCGGCTGGGCCGCGCGCCGAGCCGCCAGCGCCGCAGAACGCTCGACGCTGCGGGCCACCTCGGCCAGGCCTCGATCCACCGGCTTGCCCTCGCGCAAGCGACGCGTCAAGCCGTTCAACCTGCGCACGAGGGCGTCACGGTCACGCAACATGACCTCGCCCAATGCCTGGTCCAGGCGCTGCAGCTCGGTCTTGTCATCGGTATAGCCAGTGGAGGTAACGGTACTCACGAAACGCCTCTTGCCAAGGAAAACCTGCCCGCCCCGGCATGCCGGGGCGGGCAGGTCATTGTAACGCTGCTGGCCGAAGCTCGGCCAATCTCAGGCGGATTCGCTCCCGCTCTGCTCGTCACGCAGCTGTCGACGCAGCACCTTGCCGACGTTGGTCTTGGGCAGTTCATCGCGGAACTCGACGAAGCGGGGCACCTTGTAGCCCGCCAGCTCCTTCTTGCACCATTCACGCAGGCTCTTCTCGTCCAGGCTTTCGTCCCGAGCGACCACGAACAGCTTGACCGCCTCGCCGCTGTTCTCGTCGGGAACTCCCACCGCGGCGGATTCGACGACGCCAGGGTGCTTGGCGACCACGTCTTCGATCTCATTGGGATAGACATTGAAGCCGGACACGAGAATCATGTCCTTCTTGCGATCCACGATCTTGATGTAGCCATCCCCCTGGAGTACCGCAATATCGCCGGTATGGAACCAGCCATCCTCGGTCAGGACCTTGGCCGTCTCCTCGTCGAGGTTCCAGTAACCTTTCATCACCTGTGGCCCCTTGACGCAGAGTTCGCCCGGCTCGCCCAGCGGCAGGGTGTTGCCGTCGGCGTCCACCACCTTGACGGATGTGCCAGCCACCGGCTTGCCGATGGTGCCGAGCTGGATAGCGTCGATGGGATTGAAGCTGACGATCGGGGACGTCTCGGTGAGTCCGTAGCCCTCGGCGATGGGGCACCCGGTGATCTCTTCCCAGCGATTCGCCGCCGCCTTGGTCAGTGCCATGCCGCCGGATATGGTCAGGTGCAGGCGCGAGAAGTCGAGCTTGCGAAAGTCGTCACGGTTGCACAAGGCATTGAACAGCGTATTGAGACCGATGAAGCCTGAGAACTTGATCTTCTGCAACTCCTTGACGAAGGTGTCCAGATCGCGAGGGTTGGTGATCAGAATGGAATGGTTGCCGGTCTCCATCAAGAACAGGCAGTTCACCGTGAACGTATAAATGTGGTAGACCGGCAGAGGCGCGATCACCACCTCCTTGCCCTGCTCCAGACCTGGGCCGATGGCCCCTTCCGCCTGGAGCATATTGGCCACCAGGTTGCGGTGAGTGAGCATGGTGCCCTTGGGCATGCCTGTGGTGCCCCCGGTGTACTGCAGTGCGGCAATGTCATCGAGCCCCCGCTCGACCTCACGATGCTGCCGGGAGGCGCCAACCTTGAGCGTCGTACGAAACGGGATCGCCATCGGCAGCGAATAGGATGGCACCATCTTCTTGACGTGCTTGACCACGGCATTGATCAGGAAGCGCTTAGGGAAGCCGTGCAGATCGCCAAGCTCGGTAACCAGCACGTGCTCGATATCGGTACGGTCGAGGATCTTCTCGAGCTTGTTCGCCATGTTGGCCAGGATCAGGATCGCCCGCGCCCCGGAATCCTTGAACTGGTGGGCCATTTCACGCTCGGTGTAGAGCGGGTTGGTGTTGACTACCACCAGGCCGGCGCGCAGGGCCCCGAACACCGCGACCGGAAACTGCAGCACGTTGGGTAGCTGGATGGCGATGCGATCGCCCGGCTGCAGGCCGGTCTCGTGCTGCAGCCAGGCGGCAAAGTCGGCCGAGAGGCGATCGAGCTCGGCAAAGGTCAGAGTTTGCCCCATGCACGTGAATGCCGGGTTGTCGGCAAAGCGTTTCACCGCCGCATGGAAGACATCCATCAGCGATCGGTACTTCTCCATGCCCTTCAGCTCGGGACCGTTGAGGATACCGGCGTTGGCTTGCTCACTCATTGGCGCTATCTCCACAGCATCATTGACGGCGGTCGCTCATCCCTCGACCTCGTCCGTTGTTATTCTGACTGGCCAGTAACGATATACTAGGCATGACGCCACTGCAAAACGAACGATTGAAACAATCGTTCATTCCATTCCCTCCCCATAATCAACGCCAACGACTATCAAACTGGGCAAAAGGCGCTAGAAAGGCAAGTCATTCCGGTTGAGCGAGTATCAGCCTGCGGATGAGGACGACTCGGCCACGAAGCGAGCGACGATACGGCCATGGCGCCATACCAGCAGCTCCCCCGGCACCATGCGAACCCATGCCTCGTTGCAGGTCAGCGGTTCGGTCGCGATCACCGAGACGATATCATCTGGCGTGGTGTGCTCGGCAAAGTTGACTGTCAACTCGGCATCGGAGAGTTCCGCGCTGCCGAACGGGGCACGACGAGTGATATGAGCCAGCTTCGTCGAGCAGTAGGTATAGAGAAACTCGCCATCGGCCAGCAGCAGGTTGAAGACCCCCTTGACGCGTAGCATCTCGCACAGCTGATGAAGTCGCTGCCAGAGGGCCTGGTGGCGCTCACCCAAGCTGAGATCGCACGAGCCCAGCGCGGGCGCCTCGGGGAAGTACTGGCGCAGCGAGGCGAGCATCCAGCAAAAGGCATGCTCGCTATCGGTGTCACCCACCGGCCGGTAGAAGCTCAGCGGCAGCCCCTGCCAGCCTTCGAGTTGTCCGTTGTGGGCATAGCACCAGGTTCGACCCCACATTTCGCGAGTGAACGGATGCGTATTCGCCAAACGCACTTCCCCCACGTTGGCCTGGCGGATGTGGCTAATGGCAATGTGCGACTTGATCGGATAGTCGGTGATCAGACGAGCGATGGGGGAACGCACCGAGGGATGCGGGTCGCGAAAGTCGCGATAGCCGCCCGCCTCGTAGAAAGCGATCCCCCAGCCGTCCCGATGCGGCCCGGTGCCACCACCGCGGTGGAGAAAACCGGTGAAGCTGAAGCAGATGTCGGTGGGCACGTTGGCGCTCATGCCCAGCAATTCACACATGCGGCTCCTCCCGTGGCACTGCGCGGCGGCGCCGCAAGAGCTTGACCAGTAGTATCAGGAGTACGAGGGCGGCCAGCAACGTGCCCAGCAGCCAGCGCCACAGCGGTTCACTCAAGGTCTTTTCCAGCGGCTCGGCCAGCACGGGCCGCCATTCTCTCCAGCGCTCCCGGACGATCCGCGGCAGTTCCTGCACGTGACTGACGACACGCTCGACCGGCTCCGGCAACGCCGATCCTGTGCGAGACTCACGCACCGGCGCCAGCTCCTCGTGGAAGCGCGCCACCTCCAAGGCGGGAGAGGCATCGACCTGGTCGATCGCCGTGTCGACCGAGGAAAACAGCATCAGGCGCGGGAGGTGCAGCTCGCGTGTCTCGCCGTCGAAGGTGACTTCACCGCGCAGTATCAACGGTATGCTGAGGGCCGCATCCAGTTCCGGCAAGGTCATGCTCCAGCGCCGCTCTCCGACGGGTTCCGCCTCGAGGCGTGCCCCCTGGAGCTGACCAAAGAGGCGAGTGTTGTCGCGATCGAGCTGGGGGTGCTCGGCGGCCAGCAGAACTCGCTGGCCGTCCTCATCATGCTGGGCAGAAATTGCCGGCAACACATTGGTCGGCTGCACCCACTGCCGGCGAAAGCCCTGGCCTTCCGCACGGACCACGAACTGGGCGTTGCCGCCCAAGGCCGGAGCGGGCAAGCGACCGACGAACCGCGACTCCTGCTGACTGAGAGTCACCGCCGACTGCACCGCCCCCGAGGCGTCGCGTAGCTCGGCCGTCAATCGCAAATGCGGGGGCAGCGCTTCGGCGACCACCGCCTCCCCATCGCGGGCGAACCAGGCCTCCACCGGCACGTCGAACCCGATGTAGAAAGTATCCGGCACCCCGGCGGTCTGCAGGCTGAGCGGCGACTCGATGGTGATACGACTGTCCTGACCCGGCGCCCCTTCGAGGCGCCACTGTCCCGCCTGGGGGTCGGGCACCTGAACGAGATCATAACGAGATTCGCGACGCCATTCGGCGCCATCGGGAGGCGAGTCGGCAGAATAGCGACGGCCATCCGGTGCCACCAGTTCCGGCATCTCTTCGCCCTCGCCGCGAAACAGCAACGCCGTGAAGCCACGCAGACCCGGTTCGATGAGAAAACGCTGGTCGGTGACCGGCACCCGGTCGCTGGGAAAGATGCGATCGACGATGGCAAGGAAGGCGGTCAGCAAAGCATCCGGGGCAGCCACCGGCGCCGATAGCCCGCCGGTCATCTGCGCGAGTCGCTCCACCAGATCCATGTCGGCCTCGTCGGAGAAGGCGATGGCATGCACGACGACGTTCTCTTCGGCCAGCCTCGGGCCGAGTTCCTCCAGCAGCGCTTCCCGCGAAGCCGTGTCGATGGCCGGCTTGCTGCCTCGCCAGTCGGGCAGATCTATCCTGCCATCGGTGAGCAGCACCAGATGACGCGGTCCCGCGACCTCCTCGGCCGACGCTGCCTGAAAAATAGCGGACTCGATGTCGGTGTACTGCTGATAGTCGACCAGCAGGCTGGACAACGCCCTGGCACGATCACGCCATTCTAGATTGGCCGGTCCAGGTGGCAGCGGGTTTGCCACTCGCTCACCGAAGGTCCAGACCCCGGCCCTGGCCCCACTGGGTACCAGCGCGACCAACAGTTCGAGAGCCTCGGTGGCCAGTTGGTCGGGATCGTTGTGGCGCATGCTGCCGGAAACGTCGATGATGACCCGAACTTCCGGCTGCTCTTCATCAAGCGATGCGGCTGACAAGTAGCTCGACACAGCCAGACACCCAGCCAGAGCGACAAGCCCGCGCCACACCTTGTTCCACTCCCTCCCCATCGGGGCTCCCTAGCCGATTTTCGGCTCCCGGCGCTTGGGCTGCTGACGCGACTGTTCGCCAGACCTGCCTTGGCGCCTGCTGTTATTGTGCGACTCGCTGTCTTTGTGCTTGCGTTTTCCCTGCGTTCCTTCCTCGGGCGGGCCATCATGGCGCAGCCGCCATGCCAGCAAGACACCGATGGCGATGCCCAGCAAGGCACCGGCGGCAACCAGTAAACCGGACGTCATCAGCACCGCACCATTGCGCTCGAGAAGGGCAACGGTCGCTACCACTACCGCCGGCGCCATGCCGGTATAGAACTCGCCTTCCTCAACCAGCGGCAGCCGAAAGCGGGTCGGTATCCACAGAATACCCGCCACCATCCCCGTGATCGGCAGGCGCAGCAGGCGTGGCAGAAAAGGCAATGCCAGGTAGCCAGCTACCAGCACGACCAGAGACAAACCCAGATAGGTCAGCCATAGTAGGGACATCGAATCGGATGTCAGCATCGATACCTCATATTTCGCGTCACGGACCGTCCTTTGACGGATCGTACAGGATGGAAAGTCACCTTGAGTATGGTACACGGGCCCCAATGAAAGCACAGCCGCCACATCGTACGCCTGCCACTGCGCCCCGCACCGCGCCCCCCCCCTCTCCGGTCGAACGTTTCCGCCGCGGCGAGGATCCCGAGTGGCACTGGCTGGAAGAGCGTGACGATGCACGCGTCCAGGCCTTTCTAGAAGCCACCAACGAGGAGTCCCAGGCCTGGATGTCGCCTCTCGAGAGCCTGGTCGAACGGCTCTATCACGGTCACCTGGCACGCCGCGAACTGGCAGTCCACGGGTTGCGTACCGCGCTCGACCACTATACCTACTGGAGCGAGACGGCAGCCGATGCCGATTACCCAGTGTGGTGGCGCCACCCCAATGGCAGCCCGGAGGAGGCCAGCATCTTTCTCGACCTGCAGGCACGTGCAACGGCCGAGCATCACTATCTGGAACTGGGCGACATGGCACTGTCGCCCGACGAACGTTGGCTGGCCTGGACCGAAGATACCAGTGGCGATGAACGTTTTTCACTTTATCTCAAGGCGTTGCCCCACGGTGAGCCACGTCTGGTACTGGAAGAGATCGGTCCGGAACTGACTTGGGCCGAGGACAACACGACCCTGCTGTACACCCGCTATGATGCCACGCAGCGCCCCGACAGCATCTGGCGCCTGCCGCTTGGCGAAGGTCAGATCGGCGAGCCTTCATTGGTGCTGCGCGAGGACGACCCCGAATTCTGGCTCGGGTTGGGCAAGACCCGTTCGCGCCAGTGGCTGGTTCTGGAGAGCGCGTCGAAGGATACCAGCGAATGCCACCTGCTCCCGGCGCTGGTGCCGCAGCAAGCGCCGCGCTGCTTCCGGCCACGCGAAAAAGGGGTCGAGTACGGGCTGGAGCACCGTCCTGGGCATTTCTACATCCTGCACAATCGCAATGCTCCGCACTTTCGCCTGGACGTCGCCGAGGAAGGCGACCTCACCCCCTGGCAGCCGCTGATCGATCATCGCCACGACACCACTCTCGAAGACGTCGAGGCCTTCGAGTGGGGACTGGCCATTACCGAGCGTGACCACGACGAGGCCCAGGTCCGTATTCGCATCATCGAATTCGACGCTCACCACGATGCACGGCGCGACGAGCGCCTGCCGCTGCCGGAGTCCCCTTGCAGCGTGATGCTCGGTGACGTACCGCACTTCGACAGCCGCCGACTACGCCTGCGTGAGGAATCCTTCGTCATGCCGGTACGCTGGCTCGAGCACGACCTCGACAACGACGAACGCCTGGTCCTGAAATCTCAGCCGATACACGGCAACCTGCAACCGGCGGATCTTTGCAATGAGCGCATCTGGGCACGCGCTCATGATGGCGAGCGGATACCGGTGTCGGTGGTAATGCGTGCCGACTTGGCCGGCCACCCCTTGCCCACCCTGCTCTATGGCTATGGTGCCTACGGGGAAGTACTGGATCCTTGGTTCTCGGTCGCCAGGCTCGAGCTGCTTGCCCGTGGGGTCGCCTTTGCCGTTGCCCATGTCCGGGGCGGCGGCGACCGCGGCGAACCCTGGTACCTGGCCGGCAAGCTCGAACACAAGGAGAACAGTTTTCGCGACTTCCTTGCCGCACGCAATGCCTTGGTAGAAAAGGGGTTCAGCGACGGCGAGCGCATTGCCGCCTATGGTGCCAGCGCCGGAGGGCTGCTAGTCGGCGCCAGCCTCAACCTCGCCCCCGAGGCCTTCTGTGCCGCCGTGCTCGACGTGCCTTTCGTGGATGTCTTGCGCACCATGGAGAACCCCGACCTGCCGTTGACCACCGCCGAATACACCGAATGGGGCAACCCCGACGAAGCGGACGCACGAAAACGCATCCGGGCCTACTCCCCGCTGGACAATCTCTCACCCCAGCCCTACCCAGCGCTTTTCCTCCAAGGCAGTTGGCATGACTCCCGGGTACCCTACTGGGAGCCTGCCAAACTCTATGCCCGGCTAACCGAGATGGGAACGGCTCGCGGCCCGATACTGCTGCGCACCGACATGGCCGCCGGACACGGTGGCGCCTCGGGTCGGTTCAAGGCGTGGCACGACAATGCGCGCCAGGACGCCTTCATCCTCTGGGCGCTGGGGCTCGCCGACAAGGAACCCTGAACGCTGGATAGCAAAGACCCGGCCAGAGCCGGGTCTCGTTCTAGAAGAGACAGTATCAGGCACCGCCTCCACCGGCACCACCCCCACTGCCGCCGCCGGCACCACCACCACTGCCACCGCCGGCGCCACCATCGCTACCACCGCCGGAGCCACCACCACTGCCACCGCCGGCGCCACCATCGCTACCACCGCCGGAGCCGCCGCTGCCACCTCCACCGGAGCCACCGCTGCCGCCCCCACCGGAGCCGCCGCCACCGGAGCCGCCGCTACCGCCACCTTCTCCACCGCCATTACCCGTGCCGCCGAAGCCGCCACCGCCGGAGCCGCCATTGTCACCGCCGCCGGAACCGCCGCCGTTGTCGCCGCCGCCGTTGTCGCCGCCACCGTTGTCGCCGCCGCCGTTGTCGCCGCCGCCGCTGTCACCGCCGCCGTTGTCGCCGCCGCCGTTGTCGCCGCCGCCGCTGTCGCCACCGCCGTTGTCACCGCCGCCGCTGTCACCGCCGCCGTTGTCGCCGCCGCCGTTGTCGCCGCCGCCATTGTCGCCGCCGCCGCTGTCACCGCCGCCGTTGTCGCCGCCGCCGTTGTCGCCGCCGCCGTTGTCACCGCCGCCGTTGTCGCCGATTCCGTTGTCGCCGGGTGGTGAAGTGTCCGTGCGTACCAGGCCCCCCTCACCTCCCACGGAACCGTCCAAACCAGCCCCCAACCCCCCTGCCCCGGGCGGCGGCAGCCATAGCAGCAATTCCTCCAGCTCCTCGTCGCTCAATACGACCCCTTCGTTGAAGAGCGAATGCCAGCGCTCGGCCATGACCTCATCGCTGAGCGGTTCGCTCCAGACCGGCGACTGGGCCAGGGCATTCGTCGTCATGACGCCAAGCGCCACGCCTGCCGTCGTCATCCATATCCGTTTCATGATCCCCTCCCATCAGCTTGCCCAGGCAAGCCAGGTCATTCGCATTGCCCTCTTATCGGAAACATAAAATTACAGAGAGCAACACTCAGCATCATGGGGAAAGGGTGAAATGACCATCAGCAACTTGCGTGAAAATGCCGTAGCAATTGGGTAGTGCCCATAGGCAAGCGAGTGGGTGAGAATCCGGCACGGGCGGTACCAGGCCCGCTCACGCCTTGGAGGGATCAGCCGTCAATCGGCAGTATGGCAATGATATGATCTTCCAGCGCTTCCTCGGGTACGTCCCGCTGGGAAATGGCGAAGCTGCGCACACTGATGCCCTTGCGGTGTACCCGCTCGGCATCCCCTGAAATCAGGGGATGCCAGCCGGCAAGGCGGCGCCCCTCGGCGATGCGGCGGTAGGCACAGGACTTTGGCAGCCAGCGAAACTCCTCGACACGCTGCGGCGTAAGCCGGGCACAGTCGGGAACGCGTGCCTGCCGGTTCGGGTAGTCGCTGCAGCGGCAGCTATGGATGTCGAGTAGTTCACAGGCTACGCCAAGCACGGCAAGCTCGCCGCTGTCATCGTCCTGGAACTTGAGCAGGCAACACTGGCCGCAGCCGTCACACAGTGCCTCCCACTCCTCGGCGGTGAGTTCCTCGAGGTCGAAGCGCTCCCAGAAACGTTCACGCATGTCAGTAGCGGGATTCCGTGGGGGTCCGGTACAGATCGAGCAGGTACTCATCCTTGACCGGAGGCATCTGTAGATAAAACCCCTTGTCACGAATCGCTGCCATGACATCGCTCGCCTTGGCCCGTGCCAGGATTTTCTCCGGCGTCAGGATCAGGGTCATGGCCGATATCGGTCTGCCGAAGCGCTCAATCAGCGCCTCGGGCACTTCAGCCAGCCCCCGGCGCTTATCCACGTAGAGGTACATCTCTTCCTTGCGCGAACTCTTGTAGATCTCGCACAGCAGCTTGTCGCCTCGCATGCGGTCATCCGTCATTCGGCCTTCACCTCGTCAAGTGCTCGTGCCAGCGGGGCCGCCAGGCATTCGCCACGCCAGCCCTCGGGCAGGGGCAACGGCTCGGCAGCCAGGTCGGCCGCAATCAAGGCCTCGAGGTCGCGGCGGCGCATCAACACTTCCGGCGCCACTCCCAACCTCTCGGCATGCTCGTTAACAACCCGTTTGAGGGCCTTCATGCGACGCTTGTAATCCGCCCCCAGCGGAGATGGCGGCGCGGGCGGCAACGCATCTATCTCACACTGTCGCGCCTGCTTCACTAATGCCAGCAGCGTATCGCCATCGCGCTTGATCTGGCTCGGCTTGATGTCGTCGACTTCGGCGAGCTGATAGCGATTATCGGGCATACGCTCGGCGATGCCGTAAAGCACCCGGTCGCTGACCAGCCAACCCCGTGGCAGGTTGCGTCGCCGGGCCTCCCCCTCGCGCCAGGTGGTCAGCAGCCGATACGCTTCGATCTGACGCGGCGCAAGCCGCCATAGCTGACGATGACGGCGATACCACTGGCCGTCCGACTCATCGCTACGCAGCGCTTGCGCCAGCAGATCGCGGCAGTCGGCCTCCAGCCATTCGCGCCGCCCCTGCCGCTCCAGCGCCTCACGTTGGCGCTCCCAGACCTTGAGCAGGAACACCACATCGAGAGCCGCATAGAGGCACTGGGCCTCGCTCAGCGGACGCTGCAACCAGTCGGAACGGGTCTCATCCTTGGGCAGCGTCTCGCCGGTCCAGTGCTGTACCAGGCGCTGGTAGCCCATGGCCGGGTCCTCCCCTAGCAGGGCCTGTGCGATCTGGGTATCGACCAGAGGGGCCACCGTGACACCGGCCCAGTGCGCCAGCACCTCCAGGTCTTCGCTGCTGGCGTGCAGGAGTTTCAACGGCCCCTGGCTCAGCAGTAGACGAAAGGCGTCGGTGCACTCGACGACCAGGGGATCGATCAGCCAGGCCGGCCCTCCGACCGAGAACTGGATCAACGCTGGCACCGGGTGAAAGGTCTTCTCGCGAAAGAACTCGGTATCCAGCGCGATCACCTCGGCCTGGGCCACCTCGGCGCAAGCGGCATCCAGCGCTTCGGGCGTATCGATCCAGCGTATCTCGGGGGTCAGCGTCATGCGTTCGTCCAGCCGGGGTTAAACAGTGAAGGGAGGTCAGTCGCCACGAAACGGCAGGCGTCCATTGAAGGCACGGCTGAGGGTGCCGCCATCGACGTACTCGAGCTCACCTCCCATGGGCACGCCGTAGGCCAGCCGCGAGAGCGTGACACCGTGAGGCATGAGCTGGGTGGCGATATAGTGCGCCGTGGCCTCTCCCTCAACCGTGGGGTTGGTGGCCAGGATCACCTCGCTGACGCCACCCTCGACGATGCGCGCCTCGAGCTGATCGAGCCCGATGTCTTCGGGGCCGATGCCATCCAGTGGCGAGAGATGACCATGAAGCACGAAGTAGCGGCCACGATAGCCTCCCGCCTCCTCGATGGCCAGTTGATCGGCCGGCGACTCTACCACACACAGCAGGGTATCGTCGCGCCGGGCACTGGTGCACAGGTTGCAGATCTCCTCCTCGGTGAGGGTGCGGCAACGCTGGCAATAGCCCACCTGCTCGATGGCCTGCTCGAGCACGCCGGCGAGACGGCGCCCACCATCGCGGTCGCGCTCGAGCAGATGCATCGCCATGCGCTGCGCGGTTTTCGGGCCTACCCCCGGCAGCACCCGCAGCGACTCCATCAACCTCTCGACGAGGGGGGAAAAGCTCATCAGAAGGGCATCTTGAAGCCGGGCGGAAGATTCAACCCCGCCGTGGCCTCCTCCATCTTCTCTCGCGAGCTGGCCTCGACCTTGCGCACGGCATCGTTGACGGCTGCGGCCAGCAGGTCCTCGAGCAGCTCCTTGTCCTCCTCCATGACGCTGGGGTCGATATCGACCTTGCTCACGTCGTGGCGCCCGTTCATGGTTACCTTGATCATGCCGGCACCGGCCTCGCCGGTCACCTCGGCCTTGGCAACTTCCTCCTGAATGCGCTGCATCTTCTGCTGCATTTCCTGGGCCTGCTTCATCAGGTTGCCCATTCCACCTTTCATCATGGTCGTTCCTCTCGCTTGGCAAAATGAAACCGCGGGTGTCAGGCCCTTGGCGCCGCTTCCGCCGGCTTGACGGTCGATTCGATCAAACGCGCACCGAACGTATCCTGCAGTTGCCTGACATGCGGGTCACGCTGCAGGGCGGCCACCGCCTCGGCGTGCCGCTCGGCGGCGATCCGGTCGGCACGCTGTCGGGGCGTTTCCACTTGCTCCGGTAGCTCCCCGGCCTCGATGACGAGCTGCCGCGCAATACCGATGCCGGCCAGCGCTTCCTGTACGCGACGCACGTGGATCTCGGCGTTCATGGCCTCCTGCGACGGGTCCAGACGCAGCGTCAGTCGACGGCCGTCATCGGCTTCGACCACACAGTGAGCAGCAAGGTTGCGTGTCAGTCCCCCCAGGCCTAGGGAGTCAAAGCAGTCCAGCCAATGATCATGATCCAGCAACGCGTCGCTGGCGACAGTGGCCTGCGGTTCAGGCTCTACGGCGATCGACGCCTCGACGGGCGGCACTTCAACGGCAGGCTCCGGGGCTTCGAGTACGGCAGTGTCACTTTCATCCGCCTCGGGCGCCATTCCCTGTTGGGTAGCGTATGGCGGCGTCGAGGCCGGTTCGGGGGCCGCCATCGGCGTGGCGTGCTCTTGCGAAGGAAGGCCCACGGGAGCACTCGGCGCGGGCCCGGCCTGGACAGGGGCGGGGGCAGAGGCGGGGGCGTCCGGTGACGGAGTCACTGCCTCACCGGCCGGCTCCTCCCATGGCGGGGGTGGCTCGGGCATGCCTTCGGCCTCGGCGCCGGGCTCCACCGCGTGCTCTGCTGGAGCCGGCTCGGCCGGCGGCCCAGGCTCCGAAGGTGGTTGATTCGATGAGGCAGCGGCAGGATTGCCGGCGCTTCGAGCATCGGCCGGTGGGTCTTCCGCCCCGCTTGCGGGTGCGGCGGGCGTGTTGCCACTGCCGGCACCGCGCAACGGTAACGGCGTCTTCGCCGGCTGGGGCACGCCCTGGGGGCGGAAGGCCAGCATCCGCAGCAGGGTCATTTCCAGCGCCGTGCGCAAATCCGGGGCATGAGCCATGTCGCCACGCCCCTGGATACCGATCTGGTAATAGAGCTGCACGTCTTCGGCAGTGAAGCGCGAGGCCAGCGCCAGGATTGTCTCGCGATCGCCATGGCCGTTGTCCACCGCCTCCGGCACCATCTGCGCCACCGCCAGCCGATGCAGCACGGCGCTCATATCGTCGAGCACCGCGGCGAAGTCCGGCCCCTGCTCGGCGAGCTGAGCGACCTCGGCCAGCAACCGGGGCGCGTCGACATCGGCCAGCGCCTCGACCAGTGCCAGCACGTGGCGATGATCCAGCGTACCGAGCATGACAGCGACGTCGGCATGGCGCACCTGACCCTGGCCGAAGGCGATGGCCTGGTCGGTCAGGCTCATGGCGTCGCGCATGGAGCCGTCGGCGGCCCGCCCCAGCAGCCACAGTGCGCTCTCCTCGCAGTCGATGCCCTCGGCCTCGAGCACCTTGGCCAGGTGGGTGACGATGCGCTCGGGGGGCATGTTCTTCAGCGTGAACTGCAAGCAGCGCGACAGCACCGTAGCCGGCAGCTTCTGTGGATCGGTGGTGGCGAGCAGGAACTTGACGTGGGGCGGCGGTTCTTCCAGCGTCTTGAGCAGGGCGTTGAAGCTGCTGGTGGAGAGCATGTGCACCTCGTCGATGAGGTACACCTTGTAGCGCCCCTGGGTAGGCGCATACTGCACGTTGTCGAGCAGTTCGCGGGTGTCTTCGACCTTGGTGCGCGAAGCCGCGTCGACCTCGATCAGGTCGACGAAGCGCCCCTCGTCGATGGCTCGGCAGCTGTCGCACTCGCCGCAGGGCGTGGAGGTGATGCCGTCGTCGCCGTGGCCCTTGGCAGTACAGTTGAGGCACTTGGCGAGTATTCTCGCCAGCGTGGTCTTGCCGACGCCGCGTGTGCCGGTAAACAGATAGGCGTGGTGCAGACGCCCCTGGTCCAGGGCATTCACCAGCGCACGCTGGACATGCTCCTGGCCGACCAGTTCGTGGAACGTACGCGGCCGCCACTTGCGGGCCAGAACCTGATAGCTCATTGCAGCACGAATTCCTTGCAGCGGGGCTGGCGGGCAGCCGGTCGGAGCAGGGCCTGATTCGCCCCGGCGAAAGTCCGGTAGACGAGCCGAACGCGAAAAGCCTCATTCTACCGGCTGTGGCCAACGGCGCAAAGTTCGCCACTCACCGCGCGCCCCGCACCGGGGCCACCCGCCGCCGAGTTCCTGATGGCGGCACGTCAGGGCACGCTATGGCTCACTGTTCAGCGCCTCGTCAAGCGCTACCGCCGGGTAGGTCGCCAGCAGCCTCCTGCCTTGCCGGCGCAGGAAGTCGAGCACCTTGGCCTGCTTCCAGTCATTGCGGTAGACAAGGCCGAAGCTGAAGGTCATGGCCGGCGCAAAGGGGCGCATCGCGACGCCGTCGCGGGCGGCGAGCTGATCGCGGGCGGTGATGGGATTCATCACTGTGATGCCTACATGGTTGGCCACCAATGCCGTGATGGTGCCGATGTTGGCCTCCGTCTTGCCGGCGATCCGCACGCGGTGCTGGCTGGCCAGTTCCAGCAGCGGGTTGGTGCTGATGCTTGGCTGGTTGCTGATGACCAGATGCTGGTCACGCAAGTCATGCACCTCGACGCGCCGTTGCGCCGCCAGCGGATGCTCTTGCGGCATCAGACACAGCGCCTCGGTGGTGAACCAGGGCTCCACCCGCAGCACCCGCGAGGTAATCGGCAGGGTGACGAAGCCGATGTCGGCATGGCTCGACTCGACGGCGAGCTGCACCTCATGACTCGACATCATGTCGAGGCTGACGCTGAACTGCCGGTTCTCCTCCAGCAGCGCCGCCACCAGCCGCGGCACGAACCCGAACGAGAGTCCGGCTACCGCGGCGATGCGCAGCCGTGAGGTGCCGAACTCCTTGAGCGCCAGTACGCTGTGACGCAGTTCCTCGATATTGCCCATCAGGCGCAGGATCTCGTCGTAGAGTTCGCGCGCCTCGGGTGTCGCCACCAGACGATTCTTTTCGCGTAAAAACAGCTGGATACCCAGGTTTTCCTCAAGCTGCGCCAGTGATCGACTGACTCCCGACTGGGTGATGCCCAAGGTACGTGCCGCCTGGGACGCGGTGCCGGCCTCGAACAGCGTCTTGAAGATCGCCAGAGCCTTGAGAGAGTGAATGTTAACGTCATCCATGATTAAAACTCATCAAAACCGGTAAAAAGATCATATATTGAAATACCTTTCGTTTGCTACGTAGACTGCTGACAACCGTTCACGAACACATAACGACAACCGGACGTTTGCATGAGCCCATCTCCGCTCTTCTACCAGGCAGGCCCTGCCCTGCCCGAAGTCAGCCACGCCCAAGGCGTCTACCTGTGGGATGACAGCGGCAAGCAGTACCTGGATGGCTGTTCCGGCGCCATCGCCTGCAACCTGGGCCATGGCCGCAGCGATATCCGCGACGCCATGCTGGCCCAGTTCGACCGGGTCGCCTTCACCTACCGCACCCAGTTCGAGAGTGCCCCTGCCGTTGCCCTGGCCGAGACGCTGGTTAGTCTCACCCATGGCCAACTGGAGAAGGTGTTCTTCGTCTCCAGCGGCTCGGAGGCGGTGGAATCGGCGCTCAAACTGGCGCGGCAGTATTTCGTCGCCAGGGACGAGCCCCAGCGTCGACGCTTCGTCTCGCTGCGCCCCTCCTACCACGGCAGCACCCTGGGGGCGCTGGGCGTGACCGGCTACGAGCCGCTGGAGGCCCCCTTCGCCGATATCGTCCACGGCTCGCTCAAGGTACCTGGCCCCGACTTCTATCGTCATGGCGACGTCGACGATGCCTGCCATGTGGTAAGCGTGCTGGAAGAGACACGCACCATCATCGAGGCCGCCGGCCCCGAGACGATAATCGCCTTCGTGCTCGAGCCAGTGGGCGGTGCCAGTACCGGCGCACGTTTGCTCGACCGGCAATACCTGGAGGGCATTCGCGCGCTATGCGACGAGTTCGGCTGCCTGTTGATCCTCGATGAAGTGCTGACCGGCATCGGCCGTACCGGTGCCTGGTTCGCCTACCAGCACTACGGCGTGACGCCGGACCTGTTGGCGACCGCCAAGGGGCTTGGTGCCGGCTACTACCCGGTAGGGGCAATGCTTGCCCGCGCCGACATCGTCGACACGGTGATGGCTTCGGGCGGCTTCCAGCACGGCCATACCTATGCAGGCAACCCGCTGGCCTGCGCCACTGGGTTGGCCGTAATCGAGGCCATGCAGCGCGAACGCATGCTCGACAACGTGGCGGCCCGCGGTCACGAGCTGAAGAAGGGCTTGCTGTCGCTCAAGGCCCGCTTCCCCTGGGTGGGCGACGTACGCGGCCTGGGGCTGCTGTGGGGCGTGGAACTGGTCGCCGATGCCATGACGAAGACCCCCTTCCCCGCCGAACAGAACCGCTTCGCTCGCATCACGGCGCTGGCCAAGGAAGAGGGACTGCTGATCTATCCGCGACGCACACTGAACGGCGTGGCCGGCGACCACTTTCTGGTGACCCCGCCGCTGACCATCGACGCTGCCGACACCGCCGAGCTACTGGCTCGGCTCGAACGCGCCATGTGTCGCTTCGACGCCGAGCTCAACCGCCGTCCGGCACACACGAACTCCATGAGCGACGCCGCCCGCTGAGCGTCTTCTCGAATCACGACCCAAGGCTGTCAGCATGACGCTACTCACCCACAGATATCGCGCCATCGACGAGGCCGTCGCCGCCATTCCCGACGGCGCCTCGATCATGGTCGGCGGCTTCGGCTCGCCGGGCACGCCCTTCGCCCTGATAGACGAGCTGCTGGCCCAGGGCCAGCGCGACCTCACCCTGATCAAGAACGACGCCAACGAACCGGGCATCGGCATCGGCAAGCTGATCGAGGCTGGCCGCGTGCGCCGCCTGATCACCTCGCACATCGGCCTCAACCGCGACGCCATCGCCGCGATGAACCGAGGCGAGCTCGAGGTCACCCTCTTTCCACAGGGGATACTGGCCGAGAAGATCCGCAGCGCCGGCGCCGGCCATCATGGCTTTCTCACTGACATCGGCCAGGGCACCGAGATCGCCGCCGGTCGCCGCGAGATCGAGCTGGACGGGCAACGCTGGGGGATCGAGCCGGCGCTCTATGCCGATTTCGCCCTGGTCCACGCCGAGCGCGCCGACCGCTACGGCAACTTGGTTTACCGCGCCACCGCCAGTAATTTCAACCCGCTGATGGCGATGGCCGCCGACACCGTCATCGCCCAGGCCTACCGGGTCGACGAACCCGGCAGCCTGGACCTCGAGGCGATCCATACCCCCTGCGCCTTCATCAGCCAGGTGGTGGAGGTCGCTCGCGAAACCAGCGATCAGGGGAGACGCGCCCATGTCAGCTGATCAGCAACGCATGCTCGCCCGCGCCGCCCGCGAGGTGATCCCTGGGCAGATCGTCAATCTCGGCATCGGCCTGCCCACGCAGCTGTTCCACTACCTGCCCGACGAGTTGGAAGTGCTGGTGCACTCCGAGAACGGCGTGCTGGGCTGTCGCCCACGCGCCGCAGGCGAGGTGCCGGACTGGGACATGATCGACTCCGGCGGCGCCTACATTGCCACCCGGCCCGGCGCCAGCGTATTCGACAGCGCCATGTCCTTCGCCATGATCCGCCGTAGTCGGGTGGACGTCACCTTCATGGGTGCCTTCGAAGTGGACGAGCTGGGCAACCTCGCCAACTGGAAGATCCCCGGCAAGTTCTCGCCGGGCATCGGCGGCGCCATGGAGCTGGCCCAGAAGGTCAGGCGGCTAGTGATCCTCTGCTCGCACAACGACAAGCACGGCAACCCCAAGATACTCGAGCGCTGCCGCCTACCGCTCACCGCCGAGCGCTGCGTGTCGCGCATCGTTACCGACAAGGCAGTGATGGATGTCACCCCCGAGGGGCTGACCGTAGTGGATATTGCCGAGGGTTTGAGCGTGGCCGAGCTGCGCGAGGCCACCGAGGCCGAACTGATTGTCGATGAGAATCGACTGGGGAGGTTCTGATGCTGAGCACCATCGAGCAGCGTATCGTCGAGCGCTGCGAAGCGCTGATGGATGACACCTTGGCGCTGACCCGTGATCTGGTGCGCGGCTACAGCGTGCTGGGCGAGGAGCACGGCGCGCTCGAGGCCATGGAGCGCTGGTTCGAGCGCCTCGATCTGCCGGCCACCCGGGTAGCTCTGGATGCCCCCGGATTCGCCGACCACCCACATCGCGCCCCCGTCGAGTGGGACTGCGCGGGGCGCTACAACCTGGTGGCCCGGCTCAATGCCGACGCCCCAGGACCGCACCTGGTGTTCAACGGCCACCTCGACGTGGTGCCGGCCGAACCCACCGACATGTGGACCCGCCCGCCGTGGGAGCCATGGGAAAAGGACGGTTGGCTCTACGGGCGTGGCGCCGGCGACATGAAGGCCGGCATCGCCGCCATGACCCTGGCCGTGCAGGCGGTGCGCCAAGCCGGCGTGAGCATCGATTTCCCGCTGACCCTGCAGACGGTGATCGAAGAGGAGTGCACCGGTAACGGCGCCCTGGCCTGCCTGCACCAGGGCTACAGCGGTGACTTCGTGTTGATTCCCGAGCCCTTCGGCTCCCGAATCTACGCTGGCCAGGTCGGTGTGCTGTGGTTTCGCATGCGCCTCGACGGGGTGCCTGCCCACGTGCTCGACACCCGTGCCGGACGCAACGCCATCGAGACCCTGGTCGAATACCTGCCGGCGTTCAAGGCGCTGGAGGCAGAGATCAACGGCCTGCCGCGCCAGGCCCCCTACGACACTATCGACAGCCCCTTCAACCTCAGCATCGGCAAGATCGAGGGGGGCAACTGGGCCTCCAGCGTTCCCGCTCATGCCATCCTCGAAGGCCGCGTCGGCTTCCCGCCGGGCATGAAGCCAGACGAGGTGATGGATCGCGTGCGCCGCTGTATCGCGGCACGCCACGCCGAGCTTGCCGACGGCAGCCCCGAACCGCGGGTGGAGTTCCATGGCTTCCGCTCCGAGGGCCATCTGGTCGACCTGGAGGCACCGGGCATCGCCCTGCTCTCGCGCTGTCATCAGGACCTGATCGGCGAACCGCCGGCCACCTATCTCTCCACCTGCACCACCGACCTGCGCGCCTTCCATGTCAGCGGCGAGATCAACGGTACCTGCTACGGGCCGGTCGCCCAGCGCATCCACGGCGTGGACGAGTGCGTGGAGATCGACTCGATCCGTCACGTGCTGACCACCTACGCGCTGTTCATCCATCGCTGGGCGGAGCTAGCCAACGCCGCGGGAGCTCGCTCATGAAGGAAGTGTATCTCGTCGACTATGCCCGCAGCGCCTTCACCCGCGCCCACCCGCGCAAGCCGGAGGTGGACGGCTGGGCCGAGACCCGCGGCGACGCCTTGCTCGCCCAGGTGATCGACGCCCTGCTTGAGCGCAGCGACCTCGATCCGCAAGCGGTGGAGGATCTCAGCATCGGTTGTGCGCTGCCGGTCAAGGAGCAGTGGAGCTTCGGCGGACGCTATCCGCTGTGGCTGTCACAGCGGCTCGGCCCACATGGCCGCGCGTGTGCCAGCCGCCAGATCGACCAGCAGTGCGGTTCGGGGCTGGCCGCCCTGCGCAGCGTCGCCCGCGAGATCCAGGCCGGCGCCATGGAAACCGCCATTGCCGGCGGCTTCGAGAACATGACCCGCGTACCGATGGGGCCCGCGCTGTTCAAGGAAGGCGTACTGACCAGCCCCGATGCCTTGCAGAATGCTCCCTGGCTCGAACTCGGCGTGGCGCTGAACATGGGCATCACCGCCGAGCGCCTGGCCCAGGCGGCCGGCATCGCACGTATGGAGATGGACGCCTTCGCCCTCGAGTCGCACCGCCGCGCCGCCCGTGCCGAGGCCGAAAACCGCTTCGAAGGCGAACGCCTGGCGCTGGCCAACCCCGCCGGGGAGGCTATCGACCGGGACACCAACATCCGCCCAGACACCAGCCTGGAAAGGCTCGCCGGGCTCGATCCGGTGTTTGTCGAGGGCGGCCGGGTCACCGCCGGCAACAGCTCGCCGCTGACCTCGGGTGCCGCCGCCACGCTGCTGATGTCGAAAGCTGCCGTCGAGCGCCATGGCGCCAAGCCGCTGGCGCGCATCGTGGCCTTCGCCGATGTGGGCGTGCCCCCCGAGTCCATGGGCGCCGGGGCAGCCGCGGCAGCAGAGCGAGCGCTACTCCAGACCGGTCTGCGCCCGGAGCAGATCGATGCCTGGGAGATCAATGAGGCATTTGCCGCCGTGCCGCTACATGCCATGCGCACGCTCAGGCTCGATCCCGCCAAGGTCAACGTCTGGGGCGGCGCCCTGGCGTTGGGTCATCCGTTGGGCGCCACCGGCGTGCGTTTGGCCGGCACCCTGGCACGCGTTCTCGACCAGCGCGACGGCCGCTACGGCTGCGCCACGGCCTGCATTGGTGGCGGCCAGGGGATCGCCCTCGTCATAGAGCGTTCATGACGCTTTGGGCATCGCTTTGCTACAGTCGAATATAAAGATTTAAAGATAGATTGGGAGGTGATAAGGCAACCAGAGCCGACTTGCTCCGATGATGCGAAGCAGTATCGAGGCATGTCACGACACGTCGCGTGTCGCAAAAACCACGAATACTCATCCATACACAGCAGGAATCGACATGACAAACCACAACAAACCTGTCCACCGTTCGTTTATCGGCGCCATGGCATTTCTCGGTGCCCTCTCATTGGTAAGCCTCACGGCCCAAGCACGGGACTTATCCGAGATTCAGGATGATGTCTTCCAGGTTGCCAACTCTGGCGCCTATCCCCCCTTCAGCTACGTGGATACCGAAGGCAATCTGGTCGGTTTCGACGTGGATATCGCCGAAGCACTCGCCGACAGGATGGGGGTCGAGGTGAACATCCAGACCTCGCCCTGGAATGGCATCGTTGCCGCCCTGGCCGGCGGTCGTTTCGATGCATGCATCTGCAGCATGAGCGTCACGGAGGAGCGCAAGCAGGCGGTCGATTTTACCGATAGCTATTACAGCTCGGGGCTTTCCGTATGGGTTCAGGAGAGCACCGATGACGTCAGCAGCATTGATGATTTCGAAGGCAAGACGGTCGGTTCCACTCTCGGCGAGACGGGCAATCAGTGGGCCACCGAGAACGGCGACGGCAAATGGCGCAATCAAACCTTCCAGGGCTTGCCCGATATGCTCAATGCGCTCACCACGGGGCGAATCGACGTCATGATCGCTGATGACATTCCCGTCTATGTAGCGCTCAACGAACAGGATCTCGCTATCAAGCAGGTCGATGTGGGCGAACTACCCAGCTGGCCTGCCGCCATCGCCATCCAGAAAAACAAGCCGGAGCTCAAGGAAGCACTCAACTCGGCACTGGCCGAGATCAAGGCGGATGGCACCTACCAGGAGATCGTCGACAAGTGGATCGGCGAAGGGGTCGAATTCGACTGAGCCGACCCGAACCGGCAGGGTAGAAAACCCTGCCGGTCCTAGCCTTTCCGGATCACAACAATAGGGCAAATGGAGCTCATGGACATCAATCTGATGATGGAAATCACGCCGCTGCTGATAAAGGCGGCCTGGATAACCATCGATATATCGGCACGAGGCCTGTTCTTCGGTTTCTTCATCGCCTCCGCCCTGGTTGCAATGCGCAGCTCACGCTTTTTCCCGATTCGGTCGCTTGCTCGCGCCTATGTCAGCGTGGTGCGCGGCACCCCCTATTTCGTACAGCTGCTGCTGGTCTTCTACGGCGGGCCCGCGATCGGTCTGCGCCTGGATCCTTTCACCTGTGGCGTGGTGGTCGGTGCCTTCAATATCGGCGCTTACATGAGCGAAGCCATTCGCGGCGCCATCGAATCGGTCGACAGCGGCCAGAACGAGGCCTCACGCTCGCTGGGGTTCGGTCGCTTCGCCACGCTGCAGCATATCATCCTGCCCCAGTCAGCGGGCCTGATGATCCGCTCCATCGGCGTACTGGCCATCATCCTGGTCAAGAACTCTTCGCTGGTATCCATCATCTCGGTGGTCGAGCTGACCTACCAGGCCCAGCGCCTGATCGGCTCCACGTACAAGCCGTTGGAGGTATTCACGTTGAGTGCCCTGATGTACATCGTCATCATCTACGCGGTCATGGGCCTCGTCGAGTTTCTCTACCGTCGCGCCACGCGTTACACCTATCTGTAGCGCCTCCGGGCCATGGCATCACCAAGGTAAGTTCTCATGGAATTCAACTTCGCTCCCGTCATTACTTATTTCCCGACGCTGATCAAAGGCGTGGGCGCCACGCTGCTGATTGGCCTGGTCGTCGCCCTCCTGTCGATCATCGGGGGACAGATCGTGGCGGTGATCACGCTATACACGCGCAAGGCCGTCAACTGGCCGCTGCGCTTCTTCATCTGGCTCTTCATGACCACACCGCTGCTGCTGCAGCTTTACTTCCTTTATTTCGGCCTTGGGCAGTGGGTATTGATTCCTGCGGTAGCGGTCGGCGTTCTGGGGCTCGGCTTTCACTACATGGCCTACAATGCCGATATTTTTCTTGCCACCATCAAGTCGGTTTCGAAAGGCCAATATGAAGCGTCGCGCTCTCTGGGCTTCGGCCATGTCGCCACGCTCTTCCACATAATCCTGCCGCAGGCGTTCTATCGCGCCATTCCCCAGCTTGGCAACAACATGATCATCATGGTCAAGGACATCTCCGTGCTCTCCGCCATCGGTATCGCCGAACTGGTCTACCTGTCGCAGTATGCCATCAGCGTGACTTTCCGACCCTTCGAGTTCTATATCACGATCGCGGTGATCTATTACTTCATCAATATCTTGATGGAAAGCGGCCAGTCATGGGTAGAGCGCCGTGCCGCTGCACGCCGTTGATATCCAGCCCTTCCCCAACGAGGACCTGACATGACAACAGCAACGACAGACACTCCCATGGTGGAGCTCAAAGGGGTCAAGAAGCGATTCGGCGACCTGGAAGTACTCAAGGGAATCGATCTCAAGGTGGAACGCGGCAAGATCGTCTCCATCATCGGCCCGTCGGGATCGGGCAAGAGCACCCTACTGCGCTCGATCAACAATCTGGAGGAGATCGATGAAGGCAGCATTCTGCTCGACGGCGTACAGGTCAATCGGCCGGATCTGAAGGGCCTGGCCTACGAGCGACACATCAACCATATTCGTCAGAACATGGGCATGGTGTTTCAGCACTTCAATCTGTTTCCCCACCTCTCGACGCTGGAGAACGTGACGCTGGCGCCGAGAAAGCTGAAAGGCATGGATGCCAGAAGCGCGCGGGACCTGGGCCTGGAACTGCTGGAGCGGGTCGGCCTGGCGGACAAGCCCTCGGCCTACCCCAACTCACTCTCGGGCGGGCAGAAGCAGCGCGTCGCCATCGCTCGCGCCCTGGCCATGCGCCCCAAGGTGATGCTGTTCGACGAGGCGACGTCGGCCCTCGATCCCGAACTGGTGGAAGAGGTGAACCAGGTCATGAAAGGGCTCGCCGAAGAACACATGACCATGCTCATCGTGACCCACGAAATGGCCTTCGCCCGGGACGTCTCCGACTGGGCCATGTTCATGGATGGGGGCGTCGTGGTGGAGGAGAATACACCCGATCGCTTGTTCACCAACCCCGATCAGGAGCGCACCTGCCATTTCCTGCGCAAGCACCTGGGAAACCAGGCGTCGGCCCAAATGCCCTCCTAGGCAACGTTCGGCCCTTCTGGATCCTTCCCAGCGGCACTAACGCAGAGAGGAGGCCGATGGCCTCCTCTCTCGTCCTGCCCACTACCGCGGACTCATGCGCAGTCGGCAGCCCCTTCGCCGAACATGTCGAACAGCAACTCGCGCCCCATGGCAGTCAGCACGAAGCGGCCCTGCTCGTTATACACGGCGGCCTCACTGCTCTCCAGCACGCGTTGACAGGCACGCCACTCCTGAGAAGCTTCGCGCAGCTGGCGCAGCGCACGGCTGTCGAGTCCACGGAAGGGAATGGAGATGGTTTCCAGCACGTGGCCCTGCTGGTAGAGCAGAAAGGCAGCGCTCGACAAACACTGACGCAGGCTGCGCTGGATATCAGCATTGGGCGTGGTGTCGATCTGCATGTCAGCGTCTCCCCAAGAATTTTGCTGCGCTGCATATTAACACTTAAGTCGATATCGACCAAGGTCTAACAAACGAAGGCAAACGCGGCTGCCGACAAGCACCCCCGCGACGGCAGGATGAAAAACCTGCAATGCCATGCGGGCCGATCTCGACGATGGGGGTCAAAAGGTCAGAAGGAAGGTGCCGTATCGCTGGAGTCGCGGAGTCGCGGCAAGAAGGAGAGGAGGAGAAATGCCAGGGCAGAAATGGAGGCGGCCCCGACAGCCACATCCCGGCACACGCGGCCACCACTACCGTTGCTCCCTTCCGGGCCTGGCGGGGTTTGCGGTTTAGCGTTGCGGGAGGACCGACGAGGCCACCACGACACGAAGCCATCAGCTTCGAACTCGGTGCTGCATCAATGGCTTGCCGAGTGCGCGTGCACTATACCAGCGGCACGGTTAGGCAGCAAGAGGCGACTGCCGCCCTGTTGAGCCGCGACAAATCGGCTAGGGTTAGGGTAAGACCTGGAGTACGAGGAGACACGTCTTACCCCAAGGAGGTGCCACATGGACAAGAACCCCGACAAGGGCTACATCGCATTGCTCGGCTGGAGCCTCAATGCCATCGAGGCCGCCGAGAACTTCGATCGCCGCTATTTGGTGGTCGCCCCGGAGTGGGCGGAAGAATACTGCCAGAAGCATGACATTCCTTATATTCCCTGGAATTTCGAACGGCTCAACGATCGCTCCATGGAAATCGCCGAAACGCTGAAGGAGAAAGGGGTGAACGTGGCGATTCCTCTGTTCGAGGAAACCGTCGAGTGGGCTGGAGCCATCAACTCGGTGCTGCTCGACAGCCCGCGCCTCTATGGGCAGTCGCTGCTGCTACGTGACAAGGCGCTGATGAAGCGTCGCGCCCAGCTTGGCGGCATCCGGGTAGGCATCTTCGAGGAGGCCCACGACAAAGGCGATGTGATTCGCTTTCTCAAGCGAGTCAACCAGACCCTGCTCAAGCTCGACGGCGACCCCAACGACCCGATCCACCTCAAGGCGTTCGACAAGGCCGGCTGCCTGGGCCATCGGGTAATTCGTACCCCCGACGAGGTCGATACCATTCCCGACGAGGAGTTCCCGGTGCTGATGGAGTCCCACCTGGACGGCTGGGAGTTCGCCGTCGAAGCGTGGATCCACGACGGCAAGATCGCCTTCCTCAATATCTCGGAGTACGTCACCCTGGGGTATTCGGTGTTCGTGCCCGCCTCCCCGGAGCTCGAACAGTATCGGCCCCAGATCGAAGCGCAGATCAAGAAGCTGATCAAGGCGTTCGACATCGAGTTCGGTCTGATCCACCCGGAGTACTTCGTCACCAGCGACGGCGAGATGTACTTTGGCGAGGTTGCTTATCGCCCGCCCGGCTTCAAGGTGTTCGAGTTGCTCGAGAGGGTGTACGGCTTCAATGCCTATCAGGCCAGCATGCTGGTATTCGATCCCAAGAGTACCGCCGAGGAGGTCAAGGCCTTCTTCCCCAGGGAGGTGGAGGATGCCAAGTGCTACGCCGGCTGTTTCGGCGTCTACCCCCGTCGCCGCGTGGTCAGCCGCCTGGAGATCCCCGAAGAGGTCGAGGACGACCCCTATTTCGAGTCTCACGAACTCACGCCGCCGATGGAGGAGACGGTTACCAAGCGCACCGCCTTCGGTACCCACTGGGGTCTGGTCTACTTCAAGGGAGACGACCCGCACAAGCTGCGGGACCTTCTCAAGCACCAGGAAGAGCTTGATTTCTACGTCTGAGCAAGGCGTCATGGAGACGACAGTCTGAAAGCAAGGAGTCGGCGTGACCACGAACCGGCACACGCAAGACGCCAGCCAGTCTCCGGCGGGTGATGACAAACTGCGGGGCTTGCTGGCGAACCTCGACGAGGCGACCGCCCTGCTCGGCGAGGCGCGCGACTTCGCCAAGCCGGGCAAGATCTCCCGTGTGCTCGACACAGCGCGCCGCGTGCTGCTCCAGCCCAGCGGGGCCGCAGCCTTGGAGAGCCGTGCCAAGGCACTGGAGGAAGCAGGCGTGTTTCTCGGCTCGGACTGGGCAACGCCGCAGTACCTGCTGCCCAACCTTACTACCCACTCGCTGAAGAGCCCCGACGCCGCTACGGTGGTGATCGAGGCGCTAAGCGAGCTGCGCCTGCTGGCGGTGGCCAAGGGGGACTATCCGCACCCTCTGGTTTCTGCCGAGCAGGCCCACCACTACCTGACCCAGGTGATGGCGCTCAACCTGTGGCTGCTGTTCAGCGCGCCCAGTGAGGCAGAGCGGGAAACCCAGGGCCGAATGGCACAGATTCCCCGCCACCTCTTTCAACACCTGGCCGCGCGTATCGGCTATGAGCATATCATCGACAAGCTCATCGAAGAGATCTGGCGCATCCTCCAGCAGCGCCCCATTCAGGTAGACTCGGTCAAGCAGATGATCACCCAGATCGCCATCTGCCAGGCCGATCCCGATATCGACCTGGGCACCAGCGGCCAGGGGGCCGATCGCCTGGTGAGCTCTCTCTACGGACCGTCACAGGCCAGCCGGGAGGATCCGGGGCTCGAGGTCTACCGTGAACGACTCGCGAGCATGGACAATGCCGCCCTGCAGGGCGAGGCCACCGGCTTCGCCCGTGCCATGCACGACACCGGGCTGGTATCGCCCTACCACCCGGTGCTGCTGCGACATCTCATCGAGCATAACGATCATCTGCTTGCCGAGGCGCTGGGCCTCTCCTCGACCGGGCGCGACTGCCTGATGTGCTACCGGGAGCTGGTGGTCGCCCTGATACGTGGCGCAGTGCACCCTGCCACGCCGCAAGCCGTCTATGGCCTTTCGCTGACACTGGAGCGCGGCATTCTCTATCAGCCTCCCGTGGCACCCGCACTGTGGCGACAACTGGGGCTGACGCTATCGGAGTGGTCCCAGGCACGGCTCAACCTGGCTCTGGGGGAGGCCGTCTCTCCTCGGGCTCGCCTGCTGGAAGGGGTTCTCTGCATGCTCGGCCTGCCACTGGGAGTAGGCCAGGGCAACAACCCGACCTGCCAGTCAGCAAGGGCGCTCTCGATGTGGGCCTACAATGACCCCGACTACCTGCTGCAGATGGTGGCCTGGGCAGCCCGCGACGATGAGATCGTCATGCACTTCGAAGGGCAGGCCATCTCCTCGATGGAGAGCCTAAGCGGCGTGGCCCAGAACCTGCCCATGGATCTCGACCCGGTTTCCCTGATCGTGGTGCCGCATCTCGACCGTATCTATGCCGAGATGGGACGGCGCTGCGCCGATCGCGACGGCGATCCGCACCGCTGGGTCAATCCGGAATTCCACGGCTGGTGGTCGGGCCGGGGCTTTCGCATCAATGTCGACGTCGCCACCGGTCAGTTGCACGATCTGGATGCCTTCCTGCGCCACTTCTACGCCAGCTACCACCCCTATTACAACGGCAACCAGCCGCTCATCCACCCGCAGCCGGCCGGTATCGCCGTGACCGACAGCGCAGCGCGGTTCATCGGCTGGCACGCCATCACCGTCCTGCGAGTGTCGCTGGATCCGGCGGATGTGATGCGGGTCTACTTCTACAACCCGAATAATGACAGCGGCCAGGACTGGGGCGATGGCGTGCGCGTCAGTACCGCCGGCAACGGCGAGCGCTTCGGCGAGGCCTCGTTGCCCTTCGAGCAGTTCGCCTCGCGTCTCTACATCTTCCATTACGATCCGCTGGAACGCGGCGAACTGGCCCAGATCCGCCAGGAGGAGCTCGACCGGGTGACGCAGTACATCCACCGAAGCTGGGGCGCCAATCGCATTCCCTCGGCGGATTTGCAGGCCGATGCCGGCCCGCGACCGCAGGATTACTGATCGAGGCGACTTGACAGCCAGCGTGCCCAGAACGGGGCGAACAACATGAGCGCCACCATACGCAGCAGATGGTGAAAGGCCACGAACACCGGGTCGAGGTCCAGCGCCACGGCCAAGATCGCCATTTCGCCGATTCCGCCGGGCGCCAGCGCCAGCAGGGCCACGTCACGCGGCACGTCGACCCAGCGGTGAATCAGCTCAGCAAAGCCGGCCAGCACCGCCAGCGCCACCAGGGTCGCAACGAAGGCTTCGAACAGGTAGCGCCCCAGACGCGCCGAGGAGAGCCCGCGAAAGCGTGATCCGATGGCACAGCCCAGCACCCACAGCATCAGGTTCATGCCCACATCCGGCAGGCTGAGGCTGGCGATGTCGAGGCCGGAGAGCACCCCCGCGAAGAGCAGCGGCGTCAGCAGCGTCGGCGTGGGCAACCGCAGCCAGCGCCCCACTGGGAAAAGCAGCGGTAATGCCAACAGCATCCAGGAGGAAGTAAGCTCGCCGTCCACGGCAGCAGCCACCTCGGCACCGCTGGCGCCCTCGTAGAACCAGAACAGCGGCGGCAAGATCAGTACCACCAGCACCACTCGCAGCGACTGAGCGATGGCAATGCGCCGCGGGTCGCCGCCGCACGTCTCGCCCATCAGAATCATCGCCGTCATGGCGCCGGGTGCCGACGCGAACCAGGCGCTCACCGAATCGAAGCCGCAACGCCGGTACCAAGCCGCTGCCGCCGCCGTCGAGGCGGCCACCCCGAGCAGCAGCAACGCGGCTGAGAGCGGCCAGTCCAATACGCGTTCAGCCAGCTGCGGCGTCACCTGGCTTCCCAACACCAGGCCGAGCACGCCGAGGAAGACCTCTCGCAACGGCTCGGGAATGCGCACGTCGACGCCTCGGGCGGACACTACCAAATTTGCCGTCAGCGGCCCCAGCATCCAGGCCAGCGGCATGCCAATGAGCTGGAACACAAGCCCACCCACTACCCCGATCGCCAGCGACTTGGCCAGCGCCGTTCTTTCGCTACGGTCCACTCGGCTCCCTTCTGTTAACCGGCTAACGAAATCAGTATGCCATAATGCACGCCTTGTTTTTGGCCGCCGGAGACATGCCATGCCCCGCCTCGATCAACTGCTCGTTCACCAAGGCCTGGTCCGTTCGCGCACGCGGGCACAGCGGCTCATCCGCCATGGTCGGGTGAGCCTGGCGGAGACCGGGCGGGTGCTGCGCAAGCCGGGCGAGAAGCTGCCCGAGGAGACACATCTAGTAGTTTCCGAGGATGCCGAGGAGCGCTATGTCTCACGCGCGGGCTTGAAATTGGAGGCACTGATCGAAGCCCTGGGAATGACGCTCGAAGGCAGGCTGGTACTCGACGTGGGCCAGTCCACCGGCGGTTTCACCGATTGCGCCCTGGCCTACGGTGCACGCCATGTGATAGGCATCGAAGTGGGCCATGACCAGTTGGACACCGACCTGCGCGCCGATCCTCGCGTGACCTGCCTGGAAGGGATCAACGCCCGCGCCATGGCCAGCGACCCCCGCCTGCGCGAGGCGCTCACTGGCCTCGGCGTCACGGCCCCCGATCTGGCGGTGATGGATGTCTCCTTCATCTCCCAGAGACTGATCCTGCCGCAGCTTGCCGCCCTGCTGCGTCCGGGCGGCGAGCTGCTGAGCCTGGTCAAACCTCAGTTCGAGGTCGGGCCGGGTGGCGTCAATGCACGCGGCATCGTCACCGACCCCCGGCGCTTCGACGATGTGGAAACCGCGATCCGCGCCTGCTGTGCCGAGCAGAACTTGGCGATACGGCATTGGCAGGAAAGCCCGATCACCGGCGGCGACGGTAACCGCGAATTCCTGCTCCAAGCGGTGAAGGGCTGACAGCCTCAGCGACCGCCGTCGTCTCCTCCTCCATCAATCTCGATATCCCCCGGGTCTCCGCTCGCCCCGGGGGGCGGGAATGATTCCCGGCCACCGTCGGCAGGCCTCACTGTCTGCACCTTCTTCTGCATCTCGCCATCGGCGCGATGCAGCCAGACATCGAGCTGGTTGAAGGCGATATCGATGCCGTATTCGTCAAACAGCTCGCCGACTCGACTGTTGATCTCGTCGGTGGCGAACAGACGGTCGCCGAGCGAATTGACGAAAACACGCAGCTCGAAGGTCAGCGTGCTCTCGCCGTAGTTCATGAAGAACACTTGCGGCTCGGGGTCACCCAGCACCCGTGGGTTCTCGTCGGCGACCTGACGCAGCAGTCGGTGCACCAGGCGCTGGTCCGAACCGTAGGCAACACCGAAGGAGAGGACGACCCGGGTGATGGTGTCCGACAACGACCAGTTGATCAGCTGATCGGTGACGAAGGTCTTGTTGGGGATGATGATCTCCTTGCGGTCGAAGTCGGTCACCGTAGTGGCGCGTATGCGAATGCGGCTCACCGTGCCGGTGAGGTTGCCCAGGGTAATGGTGTCGCCGATGCGCACCGGCCGTTCGAACAGGATGATCAGGCCCGAGACGAAGTTGGCGAAGATCTCCTGCAGACCGAAGCCCAGACCAACACCCAGCGCCGCCACCAGCCACTGCAACTGGCTCCATGCCACCCCCAGAGTGGCCAACGCCGCGACCAGCCCGGTACCGATGATTGTGTAGGAGAGCAGTGTCGAAATGGCGTAGGCGCTGCCCTGCTTGAGCTCCAGCCGCGACAGCACCATCACCTCGAGCAGCCCCGGCAGGTTGCGCGCCATCACCAGTGTCAGCACGACGATCAGAGCCGCGGTGAAGATATCGGCGACCGATAGCGCATTGGTGACGAGCTCCGAGCCGGCCCCTTCGCCGGCTTCCCAGATCGCGATGTCGTTCAGATAGCCCAGTACCGTGAGCAGGTCGGTCCACACCAGGTAAAATAGCAAGGCAAAGCCGATCAGCAGCAGCAGCTTGGAGAGACGCAGTGACTGCTGGTTGATCTGTTCCATGTCCAGCGGCGGCTCTTCGACGACTTCGAGACCGCCCTCGGCGCCCTCTTGGGCCTGGGTACGCCGCCGCATCAACGCACGGCGAAAGGCCAATCGGCGTGCCGCCACCGCCAGGCCACGTACCACCGACGCCTCGACCAGGATCCACATCGCCAAGAGATAAAGCGTGATGACGAAGCGGCCGACCAGGCTCAGGGCGGTATATTCGAAGCCGGATACGATCAGCCCCACCAGCACCAGCGGTACGGCAGCCATCAGCAAGCCCAATATCAGGCGGAACAGCTTGACGCCGAAGAAGGGCGTATGCGCCAGGATCAACCGAGCCAGCAGAACGCTCATCGCAAGCAGCCCGGTCAGCAGCAGCGTCAGCGCAATGGGCCGCGTGGTCAGGCTGATTTCGCCATCGCGAGCCAGTGCTGAAATCAGCAGTACGGGTACCAGGGCCACGCCGAGCCAGCCGAGCAGCCAGCGTAGCCGCGAGACGTAGCCCGACGGCCAGTAGAAATGCTTGGTGGCCACCCCGTCGCGCACCAGAAGACGCCGCGACCAGGCCAGGAAGGCCCAGGCCAGGGCCAGATGCAGGAAAGCCTGCCCAAGGCCCGAGGCGATCCCCGACTCAATGGCATCGAGCGAGACCCCGACGCCCGCCAGAGTCAGCGGCCCCGGCAAGGCCAGCAAGGCGTTGAGCGCAACCGCGAGCGGCGTGTGCGCCTGGGAGTCACTGCGCAGCCTGCCGATCTGCTCATGCAGCACGGTCAGCCGACGCTGTACGCGGCGCCGTAGTCCCAGCAGCACGACCGCCAGCAGCACGAAGGGCGCCCCGGCCAGGGCCTCTCCCCCTGGCAAACGCCAGTGCACCGGCAATACCTCCCGCCACTCGCCCTGTTGCCATTCGGACGTCAGGTTGGCGGGCAGTTGGCGAAACCAGGCCAGATCCAGCGGACGGGTATTGGCAATCCAGAACAGCTGCTCGTCGATGGTCGTACGTAGCTCGCGCGACGTGTCCAGCAGTTGCTGCTGGTTGAGCTGCAGCTCGATCGCCGCACTCAACAGGCCGCCATAGGTCTGCTCGAGCTGATCGACGAGCTGGCGACGCGAGTGATAGAGCCCCTGCAACGACTCCACCAGCGCTTCGCTGACTTCGACGCCGGCCTCTTCGAGACGTTGGTTGGCCAAGCGCTCGCTCTGGCGCAGGGAGTCGCGCTGGCGCACCAGGTCGAACTGACGCAGACGCAGATCGGCGATCTCGTCCTGCAGGTTACGCCTTGCATCGACCTGAGGCAGCGAGCGGCGCTGCTCACGCAGGATACGCGAGAGCAACAAGCTGCCGCGTATCGCCTCGATCTGCTCGTTGAGGCTACGCTCGAGCTGGCGAACGTGATCGAGCTGGCTGCGAATCGCCAGGCTCTCGCGCACCAGGCCATTGTGGCGATCGTTGGCCCGCAGCAGTTCGAGGCTCAGCTCGCGATTGACCTGCTGGGCGCGTTCGAGCACCGGATGGCCCGCCTCGAGCAGCGGGTCGTCTCTGGCGGCATCGGCAATCGCCTGTTCCGTAGCGATGCGGCGCTTACGATCGATCACGCTCTGCAGCAGCGTCAGTTCGGCTTCCTGGCGTGCGATCTGCTGGGTCAACAGGTCGCGCCGCTGCTGCGCCAGTTCGCGCAGCCGCGTGTTGCTGCCCAGCTCGCGCTGGCGCAGGCGCAGCGTGCGCTCGGCCAGGCGCCGTTCGACCTCGAGCTGCCATAACTGGGGAGAATCGTCACTCGCCCCCTGCCCTTCCAGCGCGTCGAGCGACCGGCGCGTCCGTTCGACGGTCTGCATCGCTTCGGCAATGGCCTGCTGGGCACGCTCCGGCAGGGTCTGGGCGGAAAGCAGGCGGGCGTTCACATCGGCCAGACGATCCTGTTGTTGCTGCAGCTCGAAGACCGCTTCCTGATGGCGATATTCCAGCTCATCCAGCGGTATATCGTCGAGCTCGGCGATGGTGCGATCGAGCGCCGCCTCCTCCTCCTCGAGAATTTCCCGCTCCAGGCGAAGCAGTTCAGCGGGGGCCTCCTCCAGCCGCTGTTCCAAGGCCTCGAGCTGCTCCTCTATACCCTGCAACTGCTCGAGGCTGCTGAGCGTGGCCTGCAGCGCGTCGATATCGCGCTGCTCGGCCTCGGTGGCGCTCGTGCCCTCCTCGGGTTGCAACTCCGCCAGGCGTTCTTCCACAGCGGCCCGCTCGGGCAGTGCATCCTCTGCCATCACCCGTCCGCAGACAAACAGCAGCAGGAGGCACCATACGATATAACGCCAGGGTGACCGGCCGGCCCGGCATCGATGCATGCAATAAGGCAATTCTTTCACTCTTACTCTCTTGATAGGGCTCCCGTGGGAGGGCTCATGCGCTCATGCCTGGAAGCGCTCTTCGCTTCCAGCCGATTCTCGGCCCGGAAGTCCCGCATGGCAATGGAAAGACCGTGGCCTCCCCGTATCGTTCACGATTCGCTTGCCTCTTGCCATGCGGTGTTTTGTGCCGATACGGTTGACTTGCGCCTCCGACATGGTAGAAACGGCGTTCATACACGCTTCCTTCGGTCCCGCTGCCATGATGCTTCGTTGTTCGTCCCCCAAGGTTCTCGTTGCATTGCTGCTGATCGGGTCCGTCGGCAGCGCCATGGCCCAGGATGGCCAGCTCAGCGCTGAAGAACGCGCTGCAATCGAAGCACGCATCGAGACGCTCAGCCAGGAACTGGATACGCTGCGCCAGCAGTTGGCACAGGATCGGTTGCAATCCGGTGAACGGGGCCTCGGTCTTGGCGAGATCATCACCATCGCTTCGGAGCAGGAGCTCGAACCGGTGGAGGAACGTCGTCAACTCGAGCGAGAGTCGTCGCGCAACCCCTTCGCGATCACCACCCACCGGCGCAATTACCTGCTGCCGCTGAATTATGATCGTCGCCCGAATGAAGCCGTCTTCGGTGACGTCGATCGCGACGGCACCCCCGACCGCGCCGAGGTCAAGTTCCAGTTCAGCGCCAAGTTCAACCTGGTCGAGCGACTCTTCGGCGACCACGGTGGCGATCTCTATTTCGCCTATACCCAGCGCAGCTGGTGGCAGGCCTACAATGCCGACTCCTCCTCGCCCTTCCGCGAGACCAATTACGAGCCGGAAGTCTTCGTCGACTTCGAGAACCGTTGGTCACTGCTCGGCTGGACCAACATCAACAACCGGGTGAGCTTCAATCACCAGTCCAACGGACGCTCCGGTGACATGTCGCGCAGCTGGAACCGCGTGATCCTGGAATCAACATTTCTCAACGACGACTGGTTGGTCAGCGTGGCCCCCCATTGGCGTGTCCCCGAGTCCGAGGGCGACGACGACAATCCCGATATCGAACGCTACATGGGCTACGGTACCATCGGGGTGGCTCGGCGCTTCGGCGACAGCGAGCTCGGCGTGGAGTGGCACGGCAATCCCAGTGCCGGCAACATGGGCACGCGAGTGGATTACTCGTGGCCGCTGCACGGCAACATCCGAGGCCACGTGCAGTACTTCTACGGCTATGGCGACAGCATGATCGACTACGATCACCGCACCCAGCGCATCGGCATCGGCTTCAGTCTCAACCCGATCTTCTCGGGCAATGGCGGTCTGTTCCCCGATTGATCCCCGTCAGTGACGCAGCGAAGCGGCGTTGAAGTCGTAGTCGCTAATGCTATGCTGAGCCTGTGAACCCATCGTCAAAGGAAGACTCTCATGGCCTCTCGCACTCCGCATGTCGACGAAACCACCCGTCAGTTGAAGGAAGACCTGCACCAGTTGAGCCATACCATCGAGGAACTGGTCAGTGCCACCGCCGACGATTCGCGCAGCAACGTCAAGGAGCTTCGGGCGCGCGCCGAGAAACGCCTGAAGGATACCCGCGAGCGTCTCGAAGCCCGCGGTGAAAGACTCTACGGGGAAGCCCGCGACAGCTTGCACCATCAGGCCGATGCCTGCGATCGCTATGTACACGACAATCCCTGGACCAGTATCGGCATCGGCGCCGCGGTAGGCGTGGTCATCGGCATGCTCATCGGGCGTCGCTGATGGCGTCGAGTGAAGGACCGGTACAGCGCCTGTTCGTCATCGGCAAGCGCCTGCTGGCAAGCCTGGTGGCCACCGGCGAGACACGCCTGCGTCTCGCCGTGCTGGAACTCGAGGAGGAGCGTGCCCGCCTCGTCACCCTGCTGTTGCTGCTGGGCCTGAGCCTGGTGCTGATCCTGCTGGGACTGGGCATGCTCACGCTGCTGGTGGTGGTGCTGTTCTGGGACACCCACCGCCTGGCCGCCATTCTCCTGTGCGCCGCCGTGCTGCTGGCCGGTGGCGGCCTTTCCGCCGTCCTGGCCCTGCGCCAGGCCCGACGCCACACCCTGTTGAAGGAAACCTTGACCCAGCTCGCCCTGGATCGACACCTGGTGGAGGAGCAACGCGATGCGCCGCGACAGTAACCGACACCAGGGACCGCCCCGTTCACAGCGCAAGGCCGAACTCGTCGCCATTATCGAACAGCAGCGCATCGACATTCTGGTCGCGGCGGAACGCTGGCAACGCACATCGGTATCCCTCGATGCGGGCTGGCAACGCCTGAAACGCTACCGAGCACTGGCATACCTGGCCGGCGGTGCCCTGCTGGTCAGCGGTGCCCGTCATCCCGACTCGCTGATGCGCATGATGAAGCGAGCCGCTGCCGGTGGCTTGCTGCTCAGCCGGGCGCGCCAGCTCCTCCGGCAGGTACGCTGAGCTCGGCTATCCTCCCGACGCAACAGCGCCGATTATCGACGCATGGCTTCCTCGCCGAGGCCAAACCTTCTCATAGTTGCGCCTCGGCGTGATGACGCCGGTGGGCCACGCCCGGCACCCACTTCATACAGCTCTCGCCACGCTTGAGCCGCTTCTCGATGAAACGGCGGGTACGGCGCTGGCCTTCACTGGTGTCGGTGGACCATACCGCCAAGGCCGCCAGGAACAGGCTGGTCAATGCCATCTCCTCTACCTGGGCACGCCGGGTGCCATAGCGCGCCTCGAGCCTCGCCGCCTCACGCAGCCACTGAACGGTACGCGACAGGTCGAAGACCATCGGCACCCAGGTATGCGGGTGAGGCAGGTGCGCCTTGGCCTTGAGCATATCAACGGTCACCTGCCGATGAGCCGTGTAGGTATCGAACCAGGCCTGCAGACAATGTTCGATCCGTACCCGCTCCGGCCAGTCATCGAAGGTATCCGGCTTGCCAGCCAGCATGGCGCGCCAACCGCGCTGGAACCAGGCGTTGGCCACGTCGTCCATGCCACGAAAGCGCTCGAGTACCACGGACATCGGTAGATCGAGGCTGCGAGCCACCTCTGACAGACGCACCGCACGCCAGCCGTAGATCTCGGCCTGGCGCACGGCCTCGTCGACGACACGGTCGGCAAACGCGCTGCCCTGTAACTCGGAGGAATCCTGAATCGCGATCATGGTCATGACGGGCCCTCTGCTTGCGGCGGGTTCTGTCATGCAGCATAGACCGGTTTCCCATCGGAGCCATCAGACCACACGTTCCAGATAGTGGATGCAGAACAGTGAGTCACGATCGGTCCAGTGTGCCCGTGGCTCGAAGCCGGCACGACCGGCCAGCTCGCGGAAACCGGCAATGCTGTACTTGTAGGAGCTCTCGGTGTGCAGGCTCTCGCCCGCATCGAACTCGACGCGCTCCCCCGCCACGCGGATGGCCTGATCGTAGAGGCTGACCAGGTGCATCTCGATGCGTGAAGCGCTCTCATTGTAGAACGCACGATGCTGAAATCCCTGCGGCTCGACCTCTGCCTCGAACTCGTGACGCAAGCGCTGCAGCAAGTTGAGATTGAAGGCAGCGGTGACGCCGGCAGCGTCGTTATACGCAGCATCGAGAATCGCGCGGTCCTTGATCAAATCGACGCCGACGAGCAAGCCCCCACCGGCCGGAAGTAGCCTCGCCAGTCCCTTGAGAAAGCCTTCGGCCTCCTCGGGGGTGAAGTTGCCGATGCTCGAACCGGGGAAAAAGGCCACCGGACGCTCTCCCGCCAGACCTTCCGGCCAGGCCATGGGGCGCGTGAAGTCGGCGCAGGCGGCATGCACCTCGAGCCAGGGATAGTCCACCGCCAGCCTGCGGGTACTCTCGAGAAGGAAGTCGCGTGATATGTCCACCCCAAGGTAGCACGCCGGATGCAGCGCCTCGAGCAGCAGGCGCACCTTGCGGCTAGCGCCGCTGCCCAGCTCGATCAAGGTAGCATCGCGACCCACCACTTCGGCAATATCGGCGGCCGCGGCACGCAAGATCGCCTGCTCGGTTCGGGTAGGGTAGTACTCGGGCTGCTCGCAGATGGCATCGAACAGTTCCGAGCCGCGGCGGTCGTAGAAGAACTTGGGCGATGTGCACTTGGGCGTGGCGGTAAGCCCTTCCAGCAGTTCCTCGCAAAGCGAACCCGCCTCCTCTTGCGGGTGCTGATCGTGAAAGCGTACGAGCGAATCCATGTCAGGCCTCCCTGGCAAGCCGAAAACCGGAGAATGCCCAGCGGGCATGAGGCGGGAAGAAGTTGCGGTAGCTCGGCCGGATGTGGTCGGCCGGCGTAGCACAGCAGCCCCCACGCAGCACCATCTGCCCGGACATGAACTTGCCATTGTACTCGCCCAGGGTACCGGGCAAGGGGCGAAACCCGGGATAGGGCCGGTAGGCGCTGCCGGTCCACTCCCAGACGTCGCCATACAGCTGGCTCGCGGCATCGATACACGGCGACGCAGCTACCGGCTGCAGGTGGTCGCGCTCGACGAAGTTGCCACTCATGGCCGCATCGCGGGCGGCCACCTCCCACTCTGCCTCGCTGGGCAGACGCCCCCCGGCCCAACGAGCGTAGGCATCGGCTTCGAAGAAGCTCACGTGGACCACCGGCGCATGCAAGTCCACCCGACGCAGCCCGCCCAGGGTGAAGTGGTACCACTCGCCGTCACGCTGGACCCAATACAGCGGCGCCTGCCAGCCCTCCTGACCGACCTGCTGCCAGCCATCGGAGAGCCAAAGCTCGGGGCGCGCGTAGCCGCCATCTTCGATGAAGGCCAGGAACTCCGCATTGGTCACGGGTCGGTTGGCCAGTTGGAACGCCTCGAGGAACTGGCGATGGACCGGCCCCTCGTTGTCGTAGGCGAAGCCCGATTGCAGGTCATGACCAATCTCACGGACGCCGGCATCATGCGCGAGCCAAGTCAGCTCACCGGGTGACTCCGTCGGCGGAGGAGTCAGATCGTCGCGATAAGCGGGACACAGCGGGTTCTGCGCCAGGATATGCTTGATATCCATGAGCAGCAGTTCCTGGTGCTGTTGCTCATGATGCAACCCCAGCTCGACACGACGCAGGATCTCCTCGGCATGCTCGGGCGGCGGTGATGCCAGCAACTCCGCCAAGGCCGTGTCGACATGGGAGCGAAAGCGGTACACATCGGCCACAGTCGGGCGCGACAGCGTGCCGCGTCGGGGCCGTGGGAACGGCACGCCGTGAGTGTCGTAATAGGAGTTGAAGAGGTGATCGTAAACCGGATCGAGCGTTCGGTAGCTAGGCTGGAAGGGGGTGAGAATGAAGGCTTCGAAGAACCAGGTGACGTGGGCGAGATGCCACTTCGGCGGGCTGACGTCATCCATGCTCTGGATCACGTAGTCCTCGGTACAAAGCGGCTCGCAGAGCCGCTCCGAGGCTCGGCGAACGCGCTGGTAGCGTCTCAACCACTCCTTGGCATGCAGCGTATCGAGTGTTTCCAACTGTTGGGAAGCTTCCAACTCGTGAGCTAGCAAGGGCATGGCGCACTCCTTTGACGACCCTCGTTCGGAACGAACCGATTCCCCCAGCGTAGCAATGCCCCCGGGAACGCCCGGTTACATTAAGTAAAGTTTTGTCGCGCCGGCACGACCGCATGGCCGAATGCCGGTTTCGTGGGAGAGGCTAGAGCGCCTGGCCGCAGGCAACGCCCGAGGCCCAGGCCCACTGGAAGTTGTAACCGCCGAGTTCGCCGGTGACGTCTAGCACTTCGCCGATGAAACGTAGCGGCGGCAGCCCCTCGACGCTGAAATCCTTCGACGAGATCGCGGCGGTGTCGACGCCGCCCATGGTCACCTCTGCGGTACGCCAGCCCTCGGTGCCGGCAGGCTTGAGACGCCAGCGCCCGAGACGCTGCTGCCACGCCTCGATGCGAACATTGGAGAGTTCGGCCAGGACTGGATCCTCGCCATACCATTCGACCAGCGCCTGGGCCAGGCGACGCGGCAAGCTCTCGCCGAGCCAGGTGGAGAGCTGGCGGCGCGGCGTCTCATGGCGCGCCGCCGCGAGCGCCTCGCTGACCGTGAGATTCGGTAGCAGGTCAATCTCGAGCTCGTCACCAGGCTGCCAATAGCTCGATATCTGCAGCATGCCTGGGCCGGAAAGGCCGCGATGGGTGAACAGCATCGGCTCGCGATATCGACGCTCGCGCCCCGGACCGAGGCGCTGACCGTCACGTACGGCGCTGACCGCTACGTCGCAGGCCACCCCGGCCAGACCGGCCGCTCGCGCCTTCCAACCGGAGGTGAGGGTGAAGGGAACCAGCGCCGGCCGCGTCTCGGTGACCTCCAGACCGAACTGGCGAGCAACCTCGTAACCGAAACCGGTGGCGCCCATGGTGGGTATCGAAAGCCCACCGGTAGCGATCACCACGGCACCGGCTTCGATGCGCCCCAGGGAGGTGTCTAGCCGCATGCCTTCACCTGCGGTTTCGATGCGCTCGACGGAAGTTTTCATGCGCAGTTCCACCCCGGCCCATTCGCATTCGGTGAGCAGCACATCGAGCAGCTCCTTGGCGGAATGGGCGCAGAACAGCTGGCCCGGTGCCTTCTCCACGTAGTCGAGGCCATGTCGCTCCACCAGCTCGACGAAATGCTCCGGGCGGTAGCGCTTCAGCGCTGAAATGCAGAAGCTCGGATTGGCCGAGAAGAAGTTGGCCGGGCCGGTGTCCAGGTTGGTGAAGTTACAGCGCCCTCCCCCGGACATCAGAATCTTTTTGCCCGGCTTGTTGGCATGGTCGATCACCAGCACGCGTCGCCCCGCATAGCCCGCCGTGAGCGCACACATCAGCCCGGCGGCACCCGCACCGACGATCACGACATCGAACCCTGGAGACGGCATGGCAATTCCGTAGGCAGAAAGGAGGCCGATTCTAGCAGAACGGCCCGTCACCCGGCCAAGGCCGCGTTGCCCCTTCGACTCGAACTCATGCGACTTACCGCGCTTGTTTCTTCTAATGCTAATACAGCGTTTAGCATCAATTGGCGTGCGACTAAAGGATGAGAAAGAGGCAACAAGACGCGCGGTGAGGCACAAGCGGCGTTTGAATTGATGAATCTATACAACCCCTATACGATCAAAATGTAGAAGTAGAACCTCCGTTGTGAATTTGTTGTCACATTCGATGCTGCCAAAACGAGTAGGCTGTTAAGAAAGCGGCCATGGACGGGCCCCTAGCGACTGCCGAATCATCACAAGAGCCCCTATGAACAGATCGCCTTCCCTTGCTCTCTCTCCGGTCCAGCGACTGGCTTCGCTGGCCGGCCCGGTATGGCTGGCCGCCACTCTCCTCCTGGCCACCCTGCTGTCACTGGTCAGCGCCCTGCCCGCGGTGGCCCAGGAGCGTACTGCGGTGATCGGTGCCCGCGCCGAGATTCAGCCCTGGTCCGACCCGCTGGAGGCGCTCGGCACCCTGCGCGCCGACGAGAGCGTGACGCTATCGGCCACGGTGACGGAGATCGTCGCCGAGCTGAACTTCAGCGACGGCGAGGCGGTGGAGGCCGGCCAGCTGCTGATCCGGCTGGAGGACGGCGAGGAGCGTGCCCAGTTGCGCGTCGCCCAGGCCCTGCGCGACGAGCGTCGCGGTGCGGTCGATCGCCTGAGCCAGCTGCAGAGCCGCAACATGGCGCCACGGGCCGACGTGGAGGACAGCCAGGCGCGGCTGCGCCAGGTGGAGGCAGAGATCCAGGCGCTGGAGGCACGGCTGACCAACTACCGCCTGCGCGCCCCGTTCGATGGCGTGGTGGGGTTTCGTAACATCAGCCTGGGGAGCCTGGTCACCCCCGGCACCGAGCTTGTCACGCTGGACAAGATCGACGTGATGAAGCTCGACTTCAGCGTGCCGGAAGTCTACCTGGCAATGCTCGCTCCCGGGATTCCGCTCACCGCACGCAGCGTGGCCTTTCCCGACGAACTCTTCGAGGGCGAAGTGGCCAGCGTCGGCTCGCGGGTCGACCCCGTCAGCCGCAGCGTCACGGTACGCGCCGAGCTCGACAACCCCGAGCGTCGCCTGCGCCCGGGCATGCTGATGGAGGTCGTGCTACAGCGTCGCCCGCGCCAAGCGGTGGTGGTACCCGAATCGGCGCTGATACCCAGCGGCGACCGCCAGTACGTGCTGGTCATCGACGAGGCCGACGAGAATCGCCTGGAGCGCCGCGAAGTACGTGTCGGTGAGCGCCGCGCTGGCCAGGCCGAGATTCTCGAAGGGCTCGAGGCCGACCAGCTGGTGGTCTCCCATGGGGTGCAGCGCGCCCGCGAGGGCGATCGGGTGCGGCTACTGGGCATCGCCAGTGAGGAGAATTCGATTCGCGAGATTCTCGAGGCGCATCGCGAAGAAGGAGACGCCTGATGCGGCTGTCCGACGTTTCGGTCCAGCGGCCGGTGCTGGCGACGGTGCTGGCGCTGTTGATCGTGGCCTTCGGCCTGCTCTCGCTGCAACGGCTATCGCTGCAGGAATACCCCTCCATCGTCCCACCGGTGATCAGCATCGATACCCGCTATCCCGGCGCTGCGGCCAACGTGGTCGAGTCGCGGATCACCCAGGTGCTGGAGGATCGCATTGCCGGTATCGAGGGCATCGAGGTGGTCACCTCATCGAGCGAGGACGGCCGCTCGCGGATCGATATCGAATTCGGCCTCGAGACGGACATTGACGCTGCGGCCAACGACGTGCGCGACCGCATCAGCGGTGCCCAGCCCAACCTGCCCGACGACGCCGATCCCCCCGAGGTGCAGAAGACGGACTCCAGCGAGGACATCGTGCTATGGCTGAGCCTGTCCGGCGAGGGCTACTCCATACCGGAACTGACCGACTACGCCAACCGCTACCTCGCCGATCGCCTCTCGGTGCAACCCGGGGTGGCGAGGGTACGCGTGGGTGGAGGAAGCGACTACGCCATGCGGGTGTGGATCGACCGCAACGCCCTGGCGGCACGCAACCTCACCGTCGGCGACGTGGAGAGTGCGCTGCGTGCCGAAAACGTCGAACTGCCCGCCGGCTCGATCGAATCCCGCGAGCGCCAGTTCATCGTGCGCCTGCCGCGAGCCTTTGCCGTGGCCGAGGACTTCCAGCGCCTGGCCATCGGCCAGGGCAGCGACGGCTCCTTGATTCGCCTAGGGGACGTGGCCCGGGTCGAGGTCGGCTCGGTGGACGACCGTTCGATCTTTCGCGCCAACGGCGTGCCCATGGTCGGGCTCGGCATGATGATGCAATCCACCGCCAACATGCTGGAGCTCTCCCAGGGCGTGCAGGCGGAAATGCAACGGCTGCAGGGTACCCTGCCCGAGGGCATGCAGCTGAGCCTCAACTTCGACGCCTCGGTATTCGTGGCCGGTGCCATCGAGCAGGTGGTACTGACACTGTTCATCGCCCTGGGCCTGGTGGTGGTGGTGATCTTCATGTTCCTCGGCAACGTGCGTACCACCCTGGTGCCCGCCGTGACGGTTCCCATCGCCGTGATTGGCGCGTTCATCGCGCTGGCGATAATGGGCTTTTCCATCAACCTGCTCACGCTGCTGGCGCTGGTGCTGGCCATCGGGCTGATCGTCGATGACGCCATCGTGGTGCTCGAGAACATCACCCGGCGAATGCACGACTACGGTGAGACGCCGCTGGTGGCGGCCTTCCGTGGCACCCGCCAGATCGCCTTTGCGGTGATCGCCACCACCCTGGTACTGATCGCAGTGTTCGTGCCGCTGAGCTTCCTGCAGGGCAACGTGGGCCGGCTGTTCTCCGAGTTCGCCCTGACCATGGCCGCGGCAGTCGCCATCTCCAGCCTGCTGGCGCTTACCCTCACGCCGATGATGGCCTCGAAGATCCTCAAGCCCGGCATGGACGACAGCCTGGCGGCACGCGGCGTGCAGTGGTTGCTCGAGCTGTCACAGCGCATCTACCGCTCGCTGCTCGAGGCGGTGCTCAAGGCACGTCTGGCCGTGCTGGCGGTGTTCGTCGCCCTTGTCGTCGCCACTCTGTGGGTGGCCGAACGGCTGCCCAACGAATATACCCCGCGCGAGGATCGCGGCAACTTCTTCATTCTCGTCAACGGGCCGGAAGGTGCCACCTTCGACTACATGCTGGATTACATGGACGAGATCGAGCTGCGCCTGCAACCGCTGGTGGACTCGGGCGAGCTCGAGCGCGTGGTGGTGCGCGCCCCGCGCGGCTTCGGCAACATAGAGAACTTCAACGGCGGCTTTGCCATCATCAACATGGCCGCCTGGGGAGAGCGGCGTAGCGCCTGGGAGATCATGGACGACGTGCGCGGGCGCCTGGCCGACCTTCCCGGCGTTCAGGCCATCCCGATCATGCGCCAAGGCTTCGGCCAGCGCGTCGAGAAGCCGGTACAGTTCGTGCTCGGCGGGGGCACTTATGAGCAACTCGCCGAGTGGCGCGACCTGATGCTCGAGCACATTCGCGAGCACAACCCGCTTCTTTCCGGCCTGGATAGCGACTATCGCGAAACCCAGCCGCAGCTGCGCGTGGATATCGATTACGAACGCGCGGCGGCTCTCGGGGTCACGGTGAGCGAGATCGGGCGTACCCTGGAGGTTATGCTGGGCGGGCGCAACGTGACCCGTTACGTTGACAACGGCGAAGAGTACGACGTCATCGTCGAGGGCGACCGGACCAGGCAGAACAGCCCGCGGGCGCTGGACAACATTCAGGTGCGATCGGCACGTTCGGGCGAGCTGATTCCGCTGGCGAGCCTGGTGACGCTGACCGACTTCGCCGGCGCCAGCACACTCAACCGTTTCAACCGAATCCGTGCCATCACCATCGAGGCCAACCTGGTGGAAGGCTATCCGCTGGGTGAAGCCCTCGATTACCTCGAGCGGACGGCCGCCGAGATCCTGTCCCCCGAGGCGCAGACCAACGTCGCCGGCCCCTCGCGGGACTACCGCGAAGCCAGTGGTGCCACCACCTTCCTGCTGGTACTCGGCGCGCTGGTGGTATTCCTGGTGCTGGCTGCCCAGTTCGAGAGCTTCGTCCACCCCTTCGTGATCATGCTCACCGTGCCGCTGGCGATGAGTGGCGCCCTGCTCGGCCTGTGGCTCACCGGTCAGTCGCTCAACATCTACAGCCAAGTGGGCCTGGTGATGCTGATCGGGCTGGCGGCCAAGAATGGCATCCTGATCGTGGAATTTGCCAATCAGTTGCGCGACCAGGGCCTGGCATTCCGCGATGCGCTGATCGAGGCCTCGATTACTCGCCTGCGTCCGATTCTGATGACCGCGGTGACCACCATGGCCGGCGCCATTCCGCTGATCGTTTCCTCGGGTGCCGGATCCGAGGCGCGCATGGTGATCGGCACGGTCATCATCGCTGGCGTGGCGGCCGCCACCTTTTTCACTCTGTTCGTGGTGCCGGTGGCCTACGACTTGCTGGCCCGCCATACCGGGTCGCCCGGAGAGGTTCGCCGGCGCCTGGAGGAGGAGATGGCACGCGCCCCAAACACCTGACCCGAGGTCGCTGACGCGGGGTCCACGAGTTGCGCCGGCAACGCTCACTCAATGCCGGCGCACCTTGGGCACGAACTGCCGCGCAAACTGCTTGAAGGAGGCCTTGACGGTCCCCAATGCATCCGGATCGCCGTGCAGCAGCGCCGACATGTAGGCCTGCGCCTGCTCGCGCTTGATGTGGGGAGGAATTGGGGGAATGTCGGGATCGGTGACGACCTCCAGCACCACCGGACGATCAGCCGTCAAGGCGCGATCCCAGGCACCGGCCAGCGCGTCGGGCTCGGTAACCTTGATTCCCTTGAGACCGATCAGCTCGGCATAATCCGCATAAGGAAAGTCGGGTAGGTTCTGGGAGGCCTCGTACTTCGGATCGCCTTCCATCACGCGCATTTCCCAGGTCACCTGGTTGAGATCCTGGTTGTTCAACACCATCACGATCAGGCGCGGATCGCTCCAGCGCTGCCAGTACCTGGCAATGGTCACCAGTTCGGCGTTGCCGTTCATCTGCATGGCGCCGTCGCCGACCATGGCGATGGCAACCCGCTCGGGATAGGCGAACTTGGCGGCGATGGCGTAGGGCACGCCGTTGCCCATGGTAGCCAAACCACCGGAGAGTGAGGCCATCATGCCGCGGCGTAGCTTGAGATCACGCGCATACCAGTTGGCGGCAGAGCCGGAATCGCTGGTCAGGATGCAGTTGTCGGGGAGCTTCGGTGAAAGCTCCCAGAATACGCGCTGCGGGTTGACCGGATCGGCGTCGGCCATGGCGCGCTCCTCGAGCACATCCCACCACTGCGCAACGCTGCTCTCGATGTGCTCGCGCCAGGCGCGATCGTGCTTCTCCTCCAGTAGCGGCAGCAGCGCCTGCAGCGTGCCCACGCTGTCGCCGACCAGATTCACCTCCATGGGATAGCGAATGCTGAGCATGCGCGGGTCGATGTCGATCTGTACGCCCCGTGCCTGGCCCTCTTCAGGCAGGAATTCGGAGTAGGGAAAACCCGAGCCGATCATCAGCAGCGCGTCGCAGTTGGCCATCAACTCCCAGCTCGCATTGGTACCCAGCAGCCCGATCGAACCGGTGACGAAGGGCAAGTCGTCCGGCAGCGCGGCGCGTCCAAGCAGCGCCTTGGCGACACCTGCACCCAGCTTTTCCGCGACCTGGATCACCTCGTCGGTGGCACCCAGCGCTCCGGCACCGACCAGGATGGCGACTCGCTCACCTTCATTGAGCACGGCTGCCGCCCGGCGCAGCTCCGCTTCATGGGGAACGACGCGCGGGCGAACATAGCCAACGCCGGAGTGAATCGTGCCATGGGCATGCGGCGGTGTTTCCACTGCCGGCTGCGACTGCAGGTCGTTGGGTACGACGATGGCGGTCACGGTGCGTTCCGAGAGAGCGATACGCATCGCCCGATCAATGAGATGGCGTACCTGGGCGGGGCTGGTCGCCATGTAGACGAATTCGTGGGCCACGTCCTTGAACAGCGAGACGAGATCTACCTCCTGATGATACTCGCCGCCCAGGGCGGCCCTCGCCTGCTGGCCGACAATCGCAACGACGGGCTGATGATCCTTCTTGGCGTCGTAGAGCCCGTTGAGTAGATGGATGGCCCCCGGCCCGGAGGTCGCGGTACAGACCCCGACCTCGCCGGTGAACTTGGCATGGGCGCAGGCCATGAACGCTGCCATCTCCTCATGACGCGCCTGGATGAACTCGAAGCGATCTTGCGCCCGATTGAGAGCCCCCATTATGCCGTTGCTGCCATCTCCCGGATAACCGTAGATACGCTTGACGCCCCATTCGCCCAGACGCCTGATGATGAAGTCGCCGACCTGTTCACTCATGCCTGTCCTCCAATAACCGCGACAGCGCTTGGATTCGACATTCCGAGCACATGCCTTCCATGGAAATCACTAGAGCTATAGACAGGTGAATCGGGATGGTCAACGTGACTTGAGTGAACGGCGTCTTGCATTCATGCGCCTCGGCTGGGGCGGAAGCAGTGCAGTAAGGCAGGGGATATCTTTCACGACGGCCTTAACGACAAGGGCCACCCCATGGGTGGCCCTGCTGCCATCGGCTTGGCAACGCCTTCAGCAATCGCCGAGACGCTCGCCCTCGATGGTAGTCTGTAGTTGCATCTGACCCACCGGCGATTCGGTATCGATGTTCACGCTCCCTTCGACACGCTCGCCCAGGAAATCCATGCGTCCATCGATATTGGCCTCGCCCCCCTCGGCACGGCAGATCATCTTGTAGTCGACTCCATCCGCCGAAACGTTGTGTTCGAGCAGCTCACAGCCCTCTTCCACCTCGAGGAACTGGAAGTCGGCGTCGTCAATATCGCCCTGGGCAATGCACTCCTGGTGGCTGTCGGTCTGGTCGGGAATCGGCACGTCGCCCTTGACGGAGGTCGTACTGGTGAACTGCCATTGGCCAGGCACGATATTGGGTGACTCGGCCATCGCCGTAAGCGGCAAGACCAGCGCGGCGGCGGCAAGCAAGGGTCGAAAGAACATGAACATCTCCGTTGTGTAGGTAGGCGTGGCAGCGAAGCTAGCTTCTCCTGCGACTCGGCACGCCCAGCTTACCCCAGCCGAGGTCCGAAGAGGAAAGAACCGTAAGCGCCGCCCACCTCAGGAGGAAAGGCAAGCCTGGTCGGACAGCGTCAGTTCATCCAGAGCCAGCGGACGACCAAACAGATACCCCTGGAAGGCCTCGCAGCCATGTTCCAGCAGCCAGCGGTGCTGTGCCTCCGTCTCGACTCCTTCGGCCGTGACCTCGAGACCAAGACTGTTCGCCAGCGTAATGGTGGTCGTCACAATGGCGGCATCGACCGGATCGTCGAGTACGCCATCGATGAACGACTTGTCGATCTTTAGCTCGTCCAGGGGAAGCCGCTTCAGGTAGTTCAGCGATGAGTAGCCGGTGCCAAAATCATCGAGAGAAAAGCGTATGCCGAGCTTGCTGAGGCGCAGCATGATGTTGCGCACCCGCTCCGGCTCCTCCATCAGCAGGCTCTCGGTGACTTCCAGTACCAGCCGCGCGGGATCGGCTCCCGTTCTCTCGAGGGTATGCTGAACGCGGGCAACGAAGTCGGGCTGGTGGAACTGCACCGAGCTGACGTTGACCGAAATCGTTAACGTCTCCTTGCCGCTCTCCTGCGCCCACACGGCCAGCTGGCAGCAGGCGGTTTCCAACACCCAGTAGCCGATCGGCAGAATCAGCCGGTTTTTCTCGGCCAGCGGAATGAACATCCCGGGTGGTACCAGGCCACGTTGTGGATGCTCCCAGCGAAGCAACGCCTCGACGCCGGTCACCTTGGCGGCGTCATCCACCTGAACCTGGTAGTGCAGGCGCAGCTCGTCGCGAGCCAGTGCCTGGTGCAGGTCGGCCTCCAGATGGACCCGCTCCATTACATCAGCCTGCATGTCGGCATTGAAGAAGCGCAGAGTGTTGCCACCCGCCATCTTGGCCTGCTGCAATGCCATGTCGGCCTGACGCATGGCGCTGTCGACGTTGGCCTGGCCGTTGGCGAACAGGGTGATGCCGATGCTCGCCGAGATCGGCAGCGTCAGCACCTGTTCGTCCTCGGCCTGGGCGCTCGAGATCTGGCCCAGCAACTTCTCGGCCACGCGTTCGGCAGCGTGAGCCGCCTGTTCCACGTCGAGGCCCAGGTCGTGTATCAACAGCACGAACTCATCGGCCCCAAGTCGTGCCAAGGTATCGCTCTCTCGCACGACCTCTTCCAGCTTCTGCGCCACCAGGCGCAGAAAACGATCGCCTCGCTGCAGCCCCTGGGTCTCGTTGATGACCTTGAAGTCATCCAAGTCGATGAAGAGCAGGGCCGCATAACGCTCGCTGCGACGGGTACCCTTGACCACCATCTCCAGGCGGTCGAGCAGCAGGCGCCGGTTGGGCAGCCCGGTCAGCGAGTCGTAGAACGTCAGCCGGTGCTTGCTCTCCTGTATGTCGCGGTATTCGGTCACATCGGTGGAGATGCCGCACAGTGCACGAATAGAGCCGTCGGCCCGACGCAGCGGCAGCTTGATCGAGAGGAAGGTGAAGACGGATTCGTCCCGGCCCTGGACGTACCCCTCTTCCACCACGACTTTCTCGCCCTGCTCCAGAACTCGTTGGTCGTTGAAACGCAGTTCCGCTGCGGTGACAGAATCGAAGAGGTCGCTGTCGGTCTTGCCCAGGACCGACTCCGCCGGCAGGCCCACGATCTCGCTGCCCTTGCGATTGACGTACTGATAGCGAAAATCGCTCGACTTGACGTAGATACAGGCATCGACACTATCGAGAATGGTCGTCAGTTCTTCGTGGCTGGCCTGCAGCCGTTCGATTTCGTTGCGCAACCGGCGACGATATAGCAAGCCCGTCAGCGCCATGAGCGGCACCATGCCCAGCGCAACCATGCCCCAATCGACAGCCGGCATGGCCCCTGTGTCAGCGGAGGCGAACGCCATCGGCGGCAGGCCGGCCCATACCCCGGCGAGCACGAGTCGACGAGCCTTGACCAGCCAGTCTGAATTGGACATCCCGTCACCTGTTGGAAGGATACGCTTATTTATAGCAGAGATTACTAAAGTAGCCCGATGCCCGTTGCCGATACGACTACCTCTACGGCTCATTGCTCTGCTCAAGCGGCGGCGCCCCCTTCGTTCCCATGGCAGCCGACTCTCCATCTTCTCCTGTATGACGATTAAGGAAAAGAAAAGATTTAGCCATAAAATGAAGGCTTTTCTTGTCTTAGAGAATCGCCAAGCCGACCTTTCAGGCCAAAAGGCCAACGACTCGATAGGCAGTGCGCACCACTCAGAAAGGAGAAGCTTCTGGGGAAGAAAAGAAGGCGGCCAAACGAGGAGCCCGGCCTTGCGGCCGGGCCGTACCCTCGCTTCCTTGCTTTCGTACTCGGTCGTCCTGACCGAACCTCCTTGTAGAGTGCGTCGTCCTGACCCGGCATCCCTGCGGAGCATCCTTGCCCTTGATAACAAGCATGGCAGCCGGCCGGCAAAGTACCGTTAACCTGAGATATGGCGGCGTGTAGGAAATTGCCGACAAATCATGTAAGCGAAACGCTTACGCCGAGAGCATGAGCTTGCCTCATACGCAGGTTACCGCTTCCACTGATCCACTCCGTATCGAATCAGAAAACAGACCGAGCCAGCGTCATTTCAGCGGTGCGCCGCGGCGCCTCGTGCTGGCCTTGACCAGCGCGAATCGCCACGTCTCTGCGATAGCACCTCACGGGTAAATTGCATGCAATCTTAGACCAATGTCGAGATGCCACCGCTCAAATACACAACCTATAGTCAATATTGCATGCAATTCACGAGGCAACGATGTCGCTACCCGCTATTGTCAAAGCACCCGCTACGGTACGAACCGCCACGTCCGAAGTGCATAACGTGATCAAGCAGCGGATTCTTGACGGTCACTACCAGGCCAGGGAATACGTGCGCGAGGCGAGTATTGCCCGCGAGCTCGGCGTGAGCCGCACCCCCGTGCGCGAGGCACTGCGCGAACTGGTGTCCGAGGGCTGGCTGGAAGCCATCCCGCACCACGGTGCACGAGTCGTGGCCTGGACGGAGAAGGACGCTCAGGAAGTCTTCGAGCTTCGCCTGGTGCTCGAACCAATGGCAGTGAGACTGGCCAGCGAGCGGATGGACCGAACCCATCTGGCTCATCTCGAAACCCTGGCCAGCCGTATGGAAGCCCTCGTCGAGCGGATCGAACTCGAACCGGAAGTGCGCAACGAAATCGCACTGCTCAATCATGAGTTTCACCGCGAGCTGATCGCGGCAAGCGATAACCAGCGACTGGCAGCCGTGCTGGACAGCGTGGTGCGGACCTCGGTGATCCGGCGCAACTTCGGCAACTACGACCTGGCCAACCTGCGCCGCAGCATGCGCCACCATCGCGAGATCCTCGAAGCCATCACCGCCAACAGCCCCACATGGGCCGAGAATGTGATGCGCTCTCATCTACTGGCCGCTCAGGCCCTGCATGTCCGCTTTCCCGACTTGCCTGACGAGCCGCCGGTAGCTTCCGGCTGACCAGAATCCCAAAAAGAGGCAGTACAACAATAATGACGACATACGACAGCTCAACCCCTTCCCCGCTCCCCCTCAATGACATCAAGGTGCTCGAGCTCGGCCAGTTGATTGCCGGTCCCTACTGTGGCCAGGTGCTCGCCGACTTCGGCGCTCAGGTGATCAAGGTCGAGCCACCCGGCAAGGGCGATGCCATGCGCCAGTGGGGCGAGGAAGACCCTCACAGCGGCGAGCCGCTGTGGTGGAACGTGATCGGCCGCAACAAGCAGTCCGTGACCCTCGACCTGCGCCAACCACGCGGCCAGGCGTTGCTACGCGAGCTGGCCGCACAGGCCGACGTGGTGGTAGAGAACTTTCGTCCTGGCACCATGGAGCGCTGGGGGTTGGGCTACGCCGAGCTTTCCCGCCACCACCCAGGCCTGGTGATGGTGCGCGTTACCGGCTTCGGCCAGGACGGCCCCTATGCCTCGCGCGCCGGCTTCGCCTCGGTGTGCGAGGCCATGGGTGGGCTGCGCTACTTGAGCGGCTACCCGGATCGCCCTCCGGTGCGCGTGGGCATCTCGCTGGGCGATACACTGGCCGGGCTGCATGCCGCCCTGGGCGCCATGATGGCGCTGCATCAGCGCGACCGTACCGGTCGCGGCCAGGTGGTTGACAGCTCGATCTTCGAATCGGTGCTGGCGATGATGGAGAGCCTGATCCCAGAATATGCCCGCGCCGGCAAGGTGCGCGAACGCAGCGGCAGTTTCCTGCCCAAGATCGCCCCGTCCAATGCCTACCCGGCGCGAGACGGACGCGATGTGATTATCGGCGCCAACCAGGACACCGTGTTCCGGCGCCTGTGCGAGGCGATGGGGCAACCGCGCCTGGCCGATCATCCCGATTACGCCACCCATCGCGCGCGCGGCGACAACCAACAGGCCATCGACGACCTGGTCGCCGCCTGGACGCGACAGCACGATGCTCAGCAAGTGGTCGACATCCTGGCCGATGCCGGAGTGCCGGCAGGGCTCGTCTACCGCGCACCCGACATGCTCGACGACCCCCACTTCCAGGCCCGTGAGGCGATCGTTCAGGTCGCCGATCGCAGTGGCCGCCCCCTTCCCATGCAGAACGTCTTCCCTCGCCTATCCGAAACGCCGGGGCGAGTCAGGCATGTGGGGCCGGTGCTGGGCGAGCATACCGAGGCCGTGCTCTCCGACTGGATCGGCCTCACTGCCGAAGCCATCGAGGCCCTGCGCGCCGATGGCGTGATCTGAGGAGGTCGCCATGGATCCCGTCATCGTTCTGATTGTTCTTGTCGCGCTGATCGCCATCGGTTTTCCGATCTTCCTCGCCCTCGGGCTATCCGGCCTGATCGGACTCTACATGGCCCGCGGCTCGCTGGCGTTCTTCTTCGCCCCGTCGTCGCTGTTCGGCCAGCTCAACGCCTTCGAACTGATCGCCCTGCCGCTGTTCATCCTGATGGGCAACTTTCTGGGAGCGACACCGGTCGGTTCGAGCCTGTTCACCGCCGCTGTACGCTGGCTCAACTGGCTGCGTGGCAGCCTGGCGATCTCCTCGGTGGGCGCCTCGGCGATGTTCGGCGCCGTCTCCGGGGTAAGCCTCGCCGGTGTCGCCGCGGTGGGATCCATCGCCGTGCCACAGATGCTCCAGCGCGGCTATAGCCGCTCGCTGGCGGCCGGTGCCGTAGTCAGCGCCGGGGCGCTGGCCATGCTGATACCCCCGAGCGTGCCCTTCATCATCTATGGTGCGGTATCCAGTGTCTCGGTGGCCGACCTTTTCATCGGCGGCATCGTGCCCGGCATCGTGCTGGCGCTGGCCCTGTCGCTATTCATCTATATTCGCGTGCGCCTGAACCCGGCCGAAGCGCCGGCCAGCGACGAGCGCTTCACCTGGAAGCAGCGCTGGGAGAGCCTTGCCAATATCTGGCATGCCGCCCTGCTGGTGATCGCCGTGCTGGGTTCCATCTACTCGGGCCTGGCCACCCCCAGCGAGGCCGCCGGCATCGGTGCGGCCGGCGCCTTCCTGATCGCCACCCTGGTATTTCGCAGCCTCAGTTGGGCCAAGTTCCTCGAGATCCTCGGCACCACCGCCCGCATCAGCGGCGCCATTCTGCTGATCATCGGCTGTGCCAAGATTTTCGGCGACTACCTCAACATGGTGCGAGTACCGCAGCTACTCACCGAGGCGCTCACCGCCACCGGCCTGCCCGCCTGGGCGATTCTGCTGGCGGTCATGCTGCTGCTGATCCTGCTGGGCATGATCGTCGATGCCGTCTCATTGATCGTGGTGACCACGCCCGTGCTGTTGCCGCTGGTCATCGCGCTGGGCTACGACCCGCTGTGGTTCGGCATCGTCATGGTGCTCAACCTGGAGATCGCCGTTGTCACCCCGCCGGTAGGACTCAATCTCTACGCCCTGCGCGGGGTCTGTCCCGAACTCTCGGTGGAAGAGATCATCAAGAGCGCCCTGCCATTCGTCGCCGTGCAGTTCCTCGTGCTGATGCTGTTCGTATTCATGCCCAGCATCAGCCTGTGGTTGCCGGGGCTGATGTAGCCCCGGCGTAGCAACGTCAGTGAAATGAACCGCTACAACAACAAGCAGGAGATTCACCATGACCTTGTCCCGTCGCCAAGTCCTGAAGTACGGCACCTTCGCCACCGCCGGCGCAACCCTGTTCGGCACCCAGAGCCTGTTCGCTCCCCACAGCCGAGCCGCCACCACTCTCACCGGGGTCACCTATCTGCCAGATTCCTACAAGGCATTGACCTACGGCTCCAATCGCTTCGTGGAGATGCTCCAGGAAAACGGCGGCGACGTGCTGTCGGTGGAGTTCTACGATTCCGGCCAGTTGCTCAAGGTGGACGAACAGCTTCCCGCGCTGCGCGCGCGCAGCATCGACTTCATGTTCCACACCTTCTCCTACATCACCCGCTCGATCCCCATTCTCGGCGTGACCGGCCTTCCCGGCGTGGTGGGCGAGCTCTACCGTCACCCGGAACGCCTGCGTCAGGGCAGCCCGCTCATGGAGCTGATCAACGAGGTGTTGGCCGAAGAGAACCTCTACATGCTCACCTCCGGTGGCGGCATTCTCGAGCCCGAGTACCTGTGGAGTACAGAGGCAAGCCCGATCCGCAGGCTCGATGAGGTACGCGGCAAGAAGGTTCGCATCGTCGGCTTCGAGGCCACGCAGGCCTTCGAACCCTACAACGTGGGTGCGACCCGCATCCCCTCCTCGGAAACCTACATGGCACTGCAGCGCGGCACCGTGGATGCGGGCATCTTCAACATCTCGACCGTCATCGGACGCAGCCTCCAGGAGCAGCTCAAGTACTGCTACAAGCTACCGATCACCGGCTTCTCGGTGGCGCCGTTCATGCTGCGTGACACCTGGGACAATCTCGATGACGACGTCCGCGGTGTGCTGCAGCAGGCCGCCGACTGGTACGACGAGAACTTCATCGAACACTGCAACAACGACATCTATCCCAACGAGTACTGGCCGCAGGTGGAAGAGGCAGGCGTCGAGATCATCGAGCCCACGGAGGAAGATATCGAGACCTTCAATGCCGGCGTCCAGGATGTCTGGGACCACTGGAAGGGTGAGGTCGGCGAAGAAGTCGGCAGCCGTGCCATTGCACTGGCCCTGGGCGAGGCATGAGGAGAGCGCCCATGACCGCTTCTGCCACGCGCAGCTGGGACGGCCTGATGGCCGTCCTGCGCTGGACCTCGATGGCGGTGCTGGTGTTCATGATGGTGTCGATCTGCTACGACGCCATCATGCGCTACGCCTTCGCGGCCCCGACCAGCTGGAGCCTGGAGATCAACTCCTTCCTGCTGGTCTACCTGGCCGTGATCGGTGCTGCCGAAGCCCAGCGCCACGACGCGCATATACGCATTACTTTCTTCAAGGACAAGCTGCCGCCACGCAGCCGCGCCGCGATCGACATCGCCACGGGTCTGCTCGGCATGGTGTTCTGCGCCATCATGGTGTGGCGCGGGGGCATCATGGCCCACCAGGCCTTCGAATATGGCGAGCGCGTCTCGAGTTCGCTGGGCACGCCAATGGTCTTTCCCTACGCTCTGCTACCCATCGGCTTTGCCATGCTCGGCCTGCAGTTCCTGATGGATGCCGTGCGCGCCCTGCCCCGACTGCGCCACGATCTCGACCAGGAGGTGCCGCATGGCTGACACCCTGAGTCACAAGCTGATCCGGAGCCACCTGGTGGGTGGCGAGATGGAACCAGGTCAGGAGATTGCCCTGCGCATGGATCAGGCGCTGCTGCAGGACATTCTCGGCACCCTGGTCATGCTCGAGCTCGACGCCATGGGCCTGGAACGAGTTCACACCACGCCCAGCGTGCAATACATCGACCATACCCTGCTGCAGCCGGACAACATCAACGCCGATGCCCACCTGTTCCTGAAGAGCGCCTGCGAACGCCTCGGCGTGTGGTACAGCGGGCCGGGCAACGGCATCAGTCACCCCGTACACATGGAGCGTTTCGGCGTGCCCGGCCAGAGCCTGGTGGGCTGCGACAGCCACACCACTGCCGCCGGCGCCCTGGGCATGCTAGCCATCGGTGCCGGTGGCATCGAGGTGGCCATGGCCATGGCCGGCGAGCCGCTTTACCTGCCGATGCCCGAGGTCATCGGCGTCCGCCTGGAGGGCGAGCTGCCCGAGTGGGTCAGTGCCAAAGATGTGATTCTCGAGCTGCTGCGCCGCCACGGCGTCGCCGGAGCCAGGAACTGCATTCTCGAGTACCACGGCCCCGGCCTGGCCGCCCTGGACGCCATGGATCGCCATGTGCTGGCCAACATGGGGACCGAAATGGGCGCCACTGCCAGCGTCTTTCCCAGCGATGCGGTGACTCGCGATTTCCTGCGTTCGCGCAGCCGCGAGGCCGACTGGCAGCCGCTGGCTGCCGACTCGGGCTGTCGCTATGAGCGCGACGAGCTTATCGACCTCGCGACGCTGGAGCCGCTGATCGCGCTGCCCTCCAGCCCCGACAAGGTGGTCCCTGTCGCCCAGGTCGCGGGAGAGCCGCTGCATCAGGCCTATATCGGCTCCTCCGGCAATCCCGGCTATCGCGATTTCGCGGTGGTGGCCGAGATCGTCAAGGGGCACCGCGTGTCCAGCGAGGTTTCGCTGGACATCAACCCCTCGACTCGACAGGTGCTGTCTGCGCTGATCTCCGAAGGCCACCTCACCGCCCTGGTCGAAGCCGGCGCGCGCCTGCACCAGCCGGGCTGCAACGGCTGTATCGGCATGGGTCAGGCCCCCGCGGCCGGGCGCAACAGCCTGCGCACCGTACCGCGTAACTTCCCCGGTCGCTCCGGCACCCGGGAGGACAGCGTCTTCCTGTGCAGCCCGGAAACCGCAGCGGCCTCTGCCCTGACGGGCACGATCACCGACCCGCGCACCCTTGCCATGCCCTACCCGCGCGTGCGCGAGCCGGCGCGCATGACGCTAAGCGACAACTGGTTCGTGCCGCCGCTGCCTCCCGAGCGCGCACGGCACGTGTCGCTGCTCGCCACCGACAACACGCCGCCGCTACCGGTGCTGAACCCGCCGCCCGAGCGCATCGAGGTTCCCATCCTGCTCAAGACCGGCGACAACGTCTCGACCGACGACATCATGCCCGCCGGCGCACGCGTGCTGCCGCTGTGGAGCAACGTCCATGCTTCGGCCGAGCACACCTTCGAGGCGCTGGCCCCGGATTACGTGGCCCGCGCCAGGGAGCGCGGCGATGCGGGGCACGCCATCATCGGCGGCAGCAACTACGGGCAGGGCTCGAGTCGCGAGAACGCCGCGCTGGTGCCACGACTGCTCGGCCTGCAGGTGGTGATTGCCAAAAGCATTGCGCGGATCCACTGGCAGAACTTGCCCTGCTTCGGGGTGTTGCCGCTGACCTTCGCCGACCCGACGGATTACGACCGGATCGAGCAGGGGCAGACTCTGGTCATCGACGACCTGCCTCGCCAATTGGCCGCCGGAGGGCGCCTCCAGGCCACGCTCGACGGCGCTTCGCTCGAGCTCGTGCATGAGCTGAGCCCGCGCCAGGTGGCCATTCTAACCGCCGGCGGTGTGATCAACTGGCTACGGCAACGCGGTACCTCGTCTACCAAGGAGAGCGTGTCATGACGGCACTCAAGCCACCGCCACACGTGGAAATCGTCGAGGTCGCCCCCCGTGACGGCTTCCAGTCGATTCGCGACCCGCTGCCCACCGTCGACAAGCGGCGCTGCATCGAGGCGCTGCTCGACGCCGGGGTGACGCGCCTGGAGATCGGCTCTTTCGTCAGCCCCAAGGCCATCCCGCAGATGGCGGACACTGGCACACTGGTGGCGGCCTTCGCCGACCGACCTGACGTGCGCCTCTCGGCGCTGGTGCCCAATCTCAAGGGCGCCGAACTGGCGCTAGCCTGCGGCATCCGCGAGGTGGTCTACGTGGTCTCGGTATCGGAGTCGCACAACCACAGCAATGTGCGGCGCAGCCCCGACGAGTCGCTGGAAGACCTGGGCCGGGTCATCGAGTGCCTGCGCCAGAGCGAAGGCACCCGCTTGCGCCTTGACCTGGGCACAAGCTTCGACTGCCCTTTCGAGGGCACCGTTACCTGGCAGCAGGTCGGTCGCGTGCTCGGCAGGGCGCTCGAATTGGTCGGCGATCTGCCGCTGGAGGTGGCCCTGTGCGACACCACCGGCCGCGCCAGCCCCTACCAGGTGGCCGACCACTTCTCCCGCCTGCGTGAGGGTCACGCTCATCCGGGGCTGGCTTGGGCCTTCCATGGCCACGATACCTACGGCATGGGCGTGGCCAATGCGTTGTTCGCCATCCACCATGGTGCCACGGCGGTGGACACCGCCTGTGCAGGCCTGGGCGGCTGCCCCTTCGCCCCCGGCGCCACCGGCAACACCGCCACCGAGGACCTGCTCTACGCCCTGAACGGTGGCGAGGTAGAGACCGGAATTTCACTGCCGAAGCTGCTCGAAGCCGCCGACCGGATCGCCGCGCTACCCGGCGGCCAGACCGCCAGCCACCTGCGTCAGGTTCCCCGCGAGAAGGTTTGCTGACGCCGTGCCGCTGATCGTCCTGCTGGCCACCACCCTGGTGCTGGCCTTCTCCTCGCTGGTGGCGCTTTTTCCTGCCGCCATCGCCCCGGAACTGGCAGCAGCGCTGGGAGTCTCCTCGGCCACGGTGGGCCTGCAGGTCAGCCTGATCTTCGCCGGCGCCATGCTGTCATCGATGATCGGCGGGCCGTTGACCCGACGCCTGGGCCCGTGCCGTACCAGTCAGCTCTCGCTGGGCCTGTTGGGCAGCGCGGCCGCTCTGCTGGCCATTCCGTCGCTGCCGCTCTTCGCGCTGGCCTCCCTGATTGCCGGACTGGGCTACGGCATGACCAACCCTTCCGCCTCGGTGCTGCTGGTGCGCTTCACCCCAGCCGAGCATCGCGGGCTGATCTTCTCGCTCAAGCAGGCCGGCGTGCCACTCGGCGGGGTGTTGGCCGGCGCCAGCGCCCCGGCACTTGCCCTGACGGCGGGCTGGCAGGCCGGCCTGCTCACGCTCACGGGGTTGGCAGCGGGGGGGATTCTCGCCCTCCAGCGCACACGGCAAGAGTGGGACGACCAGCGAGAACCGCGGACCCAACTGCTCGTCACCCCCTTTGCCGGTCTGCTGCTGGTATGGCGGCAGCGCGCGCTGCGCCATGTCGCCCTGCTCAGCCTGTGCTTCTCGGCCATCCAGCTGTCGGTCTCGGCCTTTACCGTGGCCCTGTTGGTCGAGGATCTCGCCTTCGGCCTGGTGCAAGCCGGCCTGGTGATGTCTGCGGTGCAGATCAGCGGTGTGGCGGGGCGCATCGGCTGGGGCTGGGTCGGCGATCGCCTGGGCGACCGCCTGAACACACTCGCCATCATTGCCTGCACGACCGCCGCAGGCGCCTTGCTCGTGGCGGTGATGACGCCGGCCTGGCCACAGTGGCTGGTGGCCGCGCTACTGTGTCTGCTGAGTCTCTCTTCATTGGGCTGGAACGGTGTCTTCATGGCCGAGATCACCCACCTGGCCCCACCCGAGCGCATCGCCGACGCGGCCGGTGGCTGCCTGGTGTTCACCTACAGCGGTGTCCTGCTGGGGCTGCCACTGGTCACCCTGCTGCACGGCCTGGTTGGACGCTACACCCCGCTGTTCGCCCTGCTGGGAGGAATCTCGCTGCTCGGACTGTGGCTGATTCGCCAGGCTCGCCGGGCGCTGATCTTGCGTACCGCGGATGCTGCCTAGCGCCATGTCGAGAGGCAACCAGGTCAGTCACTGCCGCCGTTGCGCCGGCACTTCCACCTCGATGCGCTCCGCCAGGCTGGCGAGACTGTCGTGAAGCAGTTGCAGTACATAGCCGGAATTGTGCACGTAGGCACCGGGATCCTTCTTTGAGAACTGGAAGTTGTAGGCCGCCTTCAGCAGCCGCGGCGTCCAGCTCTGGTAGCGGTTGGGGAAAACGGCTTCGTCGGCGCTGATGTCACCGTCGCCGTCGGTGTCGAGGAAGAAGTAGGGGAAGGTTGCCGCAGCGTAGCCGATCGGTTCTCCCGAAACCTCCGCGGCGTAGCGAAAGATCGCCTCGCCGAGGCGGGTGCGGAGGGTCTCGATCTCACCGTGAATGCCTTCGGCGGTGTCGCCATCGCCGTCGAAGTCGCCGTGGCGGGTGCGGATCGCGGTGATCTCATCGACACCGCGGTGACAGGTCAGGCACGGCTCGGTCGCGACCTCGGTCGTGTGTGGATCGTGGCACGAGGTGCAGGTGCTCGCGCTGGGCACATGATGGAAGCGGCCGACATAATCGCGCCCGGCATACTGGAATCCACCGCGGACGTGCGCGCCGTGCATCGTCGCCGCCGCGACGGCGTAATGAACGTTGATGAAACCGAGCTCGGAAACGACCGCGTCCTCGTCGAGACCCTCGATCCGTTCGGCAACCGTGTCAGTGGACGCACGGCCCTGATGGCAGACCGAGCAGACCGCCGACTCGCCCAACGCCGCGACGCTGACGCCCGACGGAAACGCCACCTCATCGAGCTCATGCGCGGCGGAGGTATGACAGGAGGCACAGCCGATCGGCACATTGATCGCTGCGGGGGCATCGACGACGCCTGCCGTACTGCCGTCGGCACCCAGGTAGTCGATGAAACCCGCTTCGGAGTGACAGGTCGCACAAGTCGTCGGCACTTCACCCTCGGCGTTCCAGTGCGTAAATGCAGGCGAACGATAGTCGCCGTGCGGCGCCGCGAGCCACGCCTCAACGATTGAGGAGATGGCTGCATCCTCCTTCTGTGCCAAGGCAGTAGATGCCAGGGCAAGCGTCGCAACGACCGCGATGCGATGGATAGCTGGTCTGAACACAGGCCACCTCCTGCTGCCCCGCGACCTGTTGCCACGGGCGCCCGATGCCCGTGTAGTGCGGGTTTGGTCTATCTTCGATCATAGACGAGGGGCTTACATTCGGAAACACGATGACAAACCCCATAAACAGCGCCTTCCATGAAGCCGGCCGTCATGCGATTCGCCTGCCTGGGCCCGCGTTTGCCGCCTTCTACCTCGGCATCGTCTTGCTGCCGCTCGCGGTGGCGCTGTTCAGCCGCGCCGCGCCGGCCGATCCATGGGAGCGCACGGCTGCGGCTCTCGGCATGATTGCCGTCGTCGCTATGGCGGTGCAGTTCGTGACCTCGGGTCGCTTCAATCGCGTCTCGTGCCATCTCGGCATCGACAGGATCATGGCGTTCCATAAGATCGCAGCGTGGTGGGTACTGGTCGCCGTGGTACTGCATCCGCTGTTCTATGTACTGCCCACCTGGCTCGAGGCGCCTGCGCTAGGGTACGAGCGGCTCGAGGCCTACCTGACCTCGCCGCACTACCGCAGTGGCGTCGTGGCCTGGGCCGCCTTCGCCCTGCTGCTCGTCACCTCGCTGCTGCGCGAGCGGCTGCCATGGCGCTACGAGCTCTGGCGGGCCACTCATCTGCCGCTCGGCGTCCTGGCGGTGGCAGGCAGCCTGCACCACGCACTCACGGCGGGTCGGTTCACGGTTGCATCGCCGCTGCCGCCCCTCTGGTTCGCAACGGGCGCCGCTGTCGCGGTGGTCGTCGGTGTGCTCTATGGCTGGCGTTGGCTCAAGCTGCACCGGCGGCCATGGCGACTCACCGGCGTCTCGCGCGTCGCCGACCGGATGTGGGAGTTGCATGTCGAGCCCGCCCCTGGGACGCCACCCCTGGACTATCGTGCCGGCCAGTTCGTCTGGCTGACCGTCGGGCGGCAACGGTTTCCTCTCTTCGACCACCCCTTCTCGCTTTCCGACAGCCCACACGATCCCGGCGCCAGGCTGATCATCAAGGAGGTGGGCGACTTCACCAGCAGAGTGGGCGAACTCGAGCCCGGCACGCCGCTCGGACTCGACGGGCCCTACGGCGAGTTCGTGCTGGAGGGCAGCGATGCCGAGGCCGTGATACTGATCGCGGGCGGCGTCGGCATCGCACCGATCATGGGCCTGCTACGCGACATGCTAGCGCGGGGCGAGCGGCGTCCCGTGCGGCTCGCCTACGCCGTGGGTGCCCCGGCTAACTTCGCCTGCCTCGACGAGATCAAGGCGGTCCGCATGCACCTCGACCTTTGCGTGCTCCTGCTTTCTGAAGCCCCCGCCCCGGGCTACCGCGGCGAGGTCGGCCGGCTCGATCGGCAACGGCTGTCCACGCTTCTCGAAGGGTTCGACCCGACACGCTCTGTCGTGCTCATGTGCGGACCCGGCGGAATGGTCACGGCGGTCTCGGACGCGCTTCTCGACGTGGGCATGCCGATGGACCGCATTATCTACGAGCGCTTCGACTATGCCGCCGGTTCGTCGCGCCAGGATCGGCGACGCGCCCGCCGCCTTGCCGCTATCGGCGTCGGTCTGGCGCTGGGGGTGGCAATGTTCGCGCTGGCCAGCATTTGAGCGGTGCAAATGCTGGCCAGGCGATTATGCTCTGACAGCTTCCGCACAGCAGGCACAAAAAAACCGGCTCATTGAGCCGGTTTTTTGGGAATCTCGTGGCGGAGGGGGAGGGATTCGAACCCTCGAAGCCTTTCGACTTACACACTTTCCAGGCGTGCTCCTTCGACCACTCGGACACCCCTCCACATTATGGTCCTCACGCCTTTTGGCTGCGCCTTGTGCGTCAGAACGGCGCAAAGTCTAACGGCTTAAGTACGCGTTTGCAAGCCGGTTTTCGGCTTTCGGGCCGTCAGCTAGCAGGCAGCACGGCGTAGTCGCCGTGGGCTTCGAGGCACAGAGTGTCGCCGCACCAAAGCTGCTGAACGAGAGCGATACGACCGCGCCCACGGCTCGCCAGGCGTTCCGCCAGCGTCTCGGGCCCCTGCCCGCTTTCAGGCTCGCAGGTCAGGCGGTAGTCACCGGTCACCGGCGCCAGGAAACGCTGGTGGGCCTCGGCCACCACGACGTCGCGGGCGTGGCCGCGCTGGCGCAACCACAACGTGGTCCAGCACCAGCCCAGCAGGGTGGTCTGGGCGGTGAGCGCGCCGCCGAAGCCGGTGCCCTTGTCGTTGAGGTTGGGCACGAGCGCTAGCTCCCACACCAGGCGCTCCCCTTCCCGGCGCATCTCGCGGATGCCGAGGTGTTCGACCATGGGAATGGCGTCACCGAGCCAGGCGAGGAATAGCTGCGGATCGTCTCGCTCACCGAATTCGGGCAGCGGCAAACGCGGATGGGGAACGCCGATTTTTCGCATGGGTCAGGTCCAGCGTTCGACGAAGTCGCTGATACGGTGCTCGGCGATGGGCTTGTGGCGACCGCCCAGCTGACCCAGGTAGACGAAGGCGATCAGCTCGTCTTCCTCTTCCAGGCCGAGCCCCTTGCGCACGGTGGGATCGAACGCATACTTGCCACTGCGCCACATGGCACCGAGACCTTGAGCGTGAGCGGCCAGCAGAATGCCGTGCGCGGCGCAGCCAGCGGAGATCACCTGCTCGATCTTCGGTACTTTTTCAACGTCGGGCGTGACCTTGGCTATCACAGCGATGATCATCGGCGCGCGCAGCGGCTTCTTGCGTGCGGCGTCAAGGGCGGCGTCCTCGATGCTGGGATCCTCGCGGTATTCCGCTTCGGCGAAGAGTTCACCCAGCCGCTCGAGGCCCTCACCGGAAAACTCGATGAAGCGCCAGGGCCGCAGCTCCTTGTGGTCCGGCGCGCGCAGCGCGGCGCGATAAATCGCCTCCATCTGCTCGGGGCTCGGCGCCGGGCCGGTCAACTTGCCCATTGAGCTGCGCTGGTGCAACAGGGTGAGTGCGTCCATACGATTCCCTTGTCAGCCGAAGTAGTATTGACCGAACTTTACCAGTTGGGATTTTGACTGTCGTGCCGAGCTTATTGCCGCGCCAGTCGCAGGGGCTCCGGCGGGCGCTCTCCCGGCGTGGCGCGCCAGGGGCTGATATCGAGCCCGCCGCGGCGCACGTAGCGCGCCAGCACCAGCAGCCGCTCAGGCTTCGCGCGGGCCATCAGGTCCGTGAAGATGTGCTCGACGCAGTGTTCATGGAAATCCTGATGCTGGCGATAGCCGATCAGGTAGCGCAGCAGGCCCTCGCGGTAGAGCTTGGGACCACGGTAGCGAATCAGCACGCTGCCCCAGTCAGGCTGGCCGGTGACCGGGCAGTTCGACTTGAGCAGGTGCGAGTAGAGCGTCTCCTCGACGATCTCCTCGCCTACCCGCAGGTGCTCGGCGCTGGGCGTGTAGTCCTCGACCTCGATATCGAGCTGGTCCAAACATTCGCCTGGCAGCCGACATGCCGCCAGCACCGCGTCATCGACGTCGTACAGCTCGACGGCCACCGAGGCGCCGGCCGCTTTCGCCAGATCGCGCTCGAGGGTCTCGATCACCTGCTCGCGGCTGTCGAAGCGGGTCTGGTTGAAGCCGTTGAGATAGAGCTTCCAAGACTTCGACTCGATCAGGTTGGGCGACTCGGCCGGCAGACGGAAGCGCGCCACGGCGACCAGAGGCTTGCCGCGACCATTGAGCCAGCTCACCTCGAAAGCATGCCACTCGTCCTCCCCAACGAAGGGCAAGCTGCCCTCCTCGATGCCCAGCGGCACGCGATTGGCGGCGCGGGGAATGGGATAGAGCAGCCCGGCATCGTAGTGCTCGGGGTAGGCGGACTCGCGCCCCAGCGGGGCGTGCTCGAGCGTATCGGGGCGATGTGTCATGAACGTATTCCCTTGCCGCGCTCGAGCATCCACAGGGCGACGGTGAAGAGCACGATGATGAAGGCAACGATGGCGGCCAACGCCCAGCCCACCGGGATATCGGAGACACCGAGGAAACCGTGGCGAAAGACGTTGACCATGTACAGGATCGGGTTGAGCAGCGAGGCATTCTGCCAGAAGGTCGGCAGCAACGAAATCGAGTAGAACACCCCGCCCAGGTAGGTCAGCGGCGTGAGCACGAAGGTCGGCACGATGGAGACGTCGTCGAACTTGTTGGCCAGCAGCGCGTTGATGAAGCCACCGATGGAGAACAGCGCCGCGGTGAGCACTACCACGCCGATGGTCAGTAGCGGGTGCGCCACGCTGATGCGGGTGAAGAACAGCGATACCAGCGTCACGATCAGGCCCACACCGAGACCGCGCGCCATGCCGCCCAGCACGAAGCCGGAGAGGATCACCCAATTGGGCATCGGCGACACCATCATCTCCTCCACGCTGCGCTGAAACTTGTTGGAGAAGAAGCTCGACGCCACGTTGGAGTAGCTGTTGGTGATAACCGCCATCATGATCAGCCCGGGGACGATGAAGTCCATGTAGCTGAAACCGTCCATCTGGCCGATGCGCGAACCGATCAGGCTGCCGAAGATGATGAAGTACATCGCCATGGTGATCGATGGCGGCAGCAGGGTCTGCGGCCAGATCCGCGTAAAGCGCTTGATCTCCTTGACGACCAGCGTCCAGAGGGCGATGGCGACCTGAGTGGCGCTCATTTGCCTACCTCCGCCTGCTCGACCTTGGGACGTTCGTTGTTGCCCTGCTCCACCATGGACACGAACATCTCCTCCAGGCGGTTGGCGCGGTTGCGCATGGAGACGACCTCGATGCCCTGCTCACCCAACGCAGTGAACACGTCGTTGAGGCGCTGCCCGCGGTGCACCACCACGGCAAGCTGAGCTTCTTCGACCTTGTGCACCTCGAAGCCCTCGACGTGCGGGGCCTGATCCACGGGGTGCGCCAGGTCGAGCAGGAAGGTCTCGGTATCCAGCTCGGCGAGCAGGCCACGTACGCTGGTGTTCCGCACGATCTCGCCGTGGTTGATGATCGCCACGTTGCGACAGAGGCTCTCGGCCTCCTCGAGATAGTGGGTGGTGAGGATGATGGTGGTGCCCTCCTCGCGGTTGATACGGCGCATGTACTCCCACATGCTGCGGCGCAGTTCGATGTCGACGCCGGCGGTGGGTTCGTCGAGGATCAGCAGCCTGGGCCGGTGCATCAGTGCCCGGGCGATCATCAGTCGCCGCTTCATGCCGCCGGAAAGCATGCGCGCACTGCCGTTGCGCTTGTCCCACAGGCCGAGATCCTTGAGCAACTGCTCGGCACGCGGCAGCGCCTCACGGCGCGGCATGCCGTAGTAGCCCGCCTGGGCCAGCACGATGTCCAGCACCTTCTCGAACTGATTGAAGTTAAACTCCTGGGGCACTACGCCCAGGTGGTATTTGGCGCGGGCGAAGTCGCGGTCGATATCGATGCCGAAGATCGAGACCTGGCCGGCGGTCTTCTGCACCAACGAGCAGACTACCCCCAGGGTGGTGGACTTGCCGGCCCCGTTGGGGCCCAGCAAAGCGAAGAAATCGCCCTGCTCGACGTCGAGATCGATGCCCTTCAGGGCGTGAAAGCCGTTGCCGTAGACCTTGGTCAGGCCACGGATCGACAGCGCCGGTTCGGCCATGAGCCTTCCTTGCGTTGGGATGAGAAGACGAGCTCAAGAAATTAGGGCGCGAAGGGATTTTTCAAGTCGCGGCCGGTAAAAACGCAGCGTACCCCGCCCATGGGCAAGGTCATCGAAGTTTAATAGAGGGGGCCGAGCCTTGGCATTAATTGGCTGGGCAAGATTGGAGCGGGAAAGGAGATTCGACGGTCCGGCGCTCCGGCTCCCGGCCCGAGCCTTGGCATTCTGATGGGTGTAGAAAAAATTGGAGCGGGAAAGGAGATTCGAACTCCCGACCCTCGCCTTGGCAAGGCGATGCTCTACCACTGAGCTATTCCCGCTTGATCGATCTCGGCCATGCCTGCTCGACAAGTATAACCGAAAGGTGGCGTCCCATAGGGGGTTCGAACCCCTGTTCCCGCCGTGAAAGGGCGGTGTCCTAGGCCACTAGACGAATGGGACGCAGCAGCCAGACAGTGCGCTGGAGCGGGAAAGGAGATTCGAACTCCCGACCCTCGCCTTGGCAAGGCGATGCTCTACCACTGAGCTATTCCCGCATGCACGCCAGTCTAAGCTAACAACAGCGCAACCGCTATCGCGGATGCAACCGGAAGATGGCGTCCCATAGGGGGTTCGAACCCCTGTTCCCGCCGTGAAAGGGCGGTGTCCTGGACCACTAGACGAATGGGACGCACTTGGTGCTGAATCTGGAGCGGGAAAGGAGATTCGAACTCCCGACCCTCGCCTTGGCAAGGCGATGCTCTACCACTGAGCTATTCCCGCACATCAGTCACTCACTCCGGCACCTGCTGAACCAGTGAGGAAACGAGTGGCGTCCCATAGGGGGTTCGAACCCCTGTTCCCGCCGTGAAAGGGCGGTGTCCTGGACCACTAGACGAATGGGACGCAGCCGTCTCGCTCTCTGCCTCAACGAGGTGGCGCGAATCTTACTCAAGCCCCCCGAAGCTGTCAACTGTCGGCCTGGGTTGGCCGAAGCCAGGGAAAACAGCCAAGCTATGGGTGTCTGATGAGAGGACGCCCCAGCAGGAGAGAGGCCATGCGCAAGAAGATCGAGAAGAGCGATGCCGAGTGGCAAGCCCAACTGACGCCGGAGCAGTACCGGGTAACGCGTCAGCAGGGTACCGAACCGCCCTTCAGCGGCGACTATCAGGTCAGCGACGAGCACGGCATCTATCACTGCGTGTGCTGCAATGCCCCGCTATTCGAGAACGAGCACAAGTTCGAGGCTCACTGTGGCTGGCCGAGCTTCGATCGTCCGCTCGGCCAGGCGTGCGTCGAGGAACGCTTCGACGATTCGCACGGCATGCGCCGCACCGAGGTCGTATGCGCCCACTGCGATGCCCACCTGGGCCACGTCTTTCCCGATGGCCCAGCGGAAACTACCGGGCTGCGCTACTGCATCAACTCGGTAGCCATCTCGTTCCACCCCGGCGAATAGCGCAGCCTACCCTGCCGAGGCCGCCCTTCTGCTATGATGGGCGGCCTCGTCAGTTTGCAGGAGTGGCACATGCTCGGCTGGTATCCGGGACACATGAACAAGGCGCGCCGCCAGATCCAGGAGGCGCTGCCCGAGATCGACGTAGCGATCGAGGTGCTCGACGCCCGTCTGCCCTACTCCAGCGCCAATCCCATGCTCGCCGGCCTGACCCGCCACAAGCCGGTGCTCAAGATCCTGTCGCGGGCCGACCTGGCCGACCCGGAACGCACTCGTGAATGGGTGGCATACTTCGACTCGCTGCCCGATACGCGAGCTCTGGCCGTCACCACCACCAACTCCCGCGAACTCAAGCGCATCCCCAAGCTGTGCCACGAGCTGGCCGGTCAGGTGCGCGCCGACCGCGACGTACGGGTGATGGTCATGGGCATTCCCAACGTCGGCAAGTCGACCCTGATCAACGGTCTGGCCGGCAAGGCCATCGCCAAGACCGGCAACGAACCGGCGGTGACCAAGCGCCAGCAAAAGGTGCGCATCGCCGGACGGGTCGCACTGATCGACACCCCGGGGGTGCTGTGGCCGAAGATCGAGGATCAGGCCAGCGCCTACCGCCTGGCAGCCACCGGCGCCATCCGCGACACCGCCATCGACTACGCCGACGTCGCCGTCGTCACTGCTGGCGAACTCGCACGGCGTTATCCCGAGGCGCTCAAGGCCCGCTACAAGCTGAGCGAACTGCCGCCCTACGCCCCCAATCCACAGGCAGAGCAGGTCGAGGCCGACGGCCCCCGGCGCATCGACCTGCTGGCCGTGGCCGGCTTCGACGGGCATGCGATCCTCACCGAGATCGCCAGCCGCCGCGGCGGCCTGCGCCCGGGCGGCGAGGTCGACCTGCACCGCGGCGCCGAGGTGCTGCTGCACGAGCTGCGCGACGGCAAGCTGGGCCGCCTGACGCTGGAAACCCCGGCCGACATCCCCGCGCCCACGGAGGAGGAAGAGCCCGCCGCCGAAGCGACGAACAACGATGGCAGCGGCGCGCATAACTCCGCATAATCACTGAGTTCCGGCAGTCTGGCTGACCGGAACCACCGGACACCACTGGAATCTCGGACACCTCAATGGACACCCCCACCCTGTTCAGGAAATCGCACAAACTCGATAATGTCTGCTACGACATCCGCGGTCCCGTGCTCGAGCACGCCAAGCGGCTGGAAGACGAAGGCCAGCGCATCCTCAAGCTGAACATCGGCAATCCTGCCCCGTTCGGCTTCGAGGCCCCTGAGGAGATCCTTCAGGACGTGATGCGCAACCTGCCCACCGCCCAGGGCTACTGCGATTCCAAGGGTCTCTACTCCGCGCGCAAGGCGATCATGCAGGAGTGCCAGCGCAAGGAGATTCCCGGTGTCGGCATCGAGGACATCTTCATCGGCAACGGCGTTTCCGAGCTGATCGTGATGGCCCTGCAGGCGCTGCTCAACGATGGCGACGAGGTGTTGATTCCGGCGCCCGACTACCCGCTGTGGACCGCCGCCGCCAACCTCGCCGGCGGCCACGCCGTGCACTACCGCTGCGACGAGCAGGCCGACTGGGCGCCGGACATCGCCGACGTGCGCGCCAAGGTGACCGGTCACACACGGGCCATCGTGATCATCAATCCCAACAACCCCACCGGCGCGGTCTATCCACCCGAGGTGGTGCGCGAGCTCCTCGCCATCGCCCGCGAGCACGACCTGGTGGTGTTCTCCGACGAGATCTACGACAAGATACTCTACGACGATGCCAAACACGTCTCTACCGGCGCGCTGGCCGACGAAGACCAGCTAGTGGTGACCATGAACGGTCTTTCCAAGAGCTACCGCTGCGCCGGCTTCCGCTCCGGCTGGATGACCCTTTCGGGCAGCGTGGCCATGCAGCGCGCCAGGGACTATATCCAGGGCCTCAACATGCTCGCCTCGATGCGCCTGTGCGCCAACGTGCCGGCCCAGCACGCCATCCAGACGGCGCTGGGCGGCTACCAGTCGATCAACGACCTGATCCTGCCCGGCGGCCGCCTGCTCGCCCAGCGCGACATCACCTACGACAAACTCAACGCCATTCCCGGGGTGAGCTGCACCAAGGCCAAGGGGGCGCTCTACGCCTTCCCACGGCTCGATCCCAAGGTCTACCCCATTCACGACGACCAGAAGCTGGTGCTCGATCTGCTGCTGCAGGAGAAGATCCTGCTGGTGCAAGGTACCGCCTTCAACTGGCCGGAACCCGACCACGTGCGTATCGTCACCCTGCCCTGGGCCGACCAGCTCGGCGATGCGCTGGATCGCTTCGCCCGGTTCCTGTCGCGCTATCGCCAGTAGCGTCGGCAGGCGTCGATTTTCGGCCCAGCCTTGAAACCTGCGTCAACGGGCCGTATCTAATTCAGCAGATTTCGTCTGGGCCGCAGTGGCGGCCCCTTGCCACCGGAGATTCCTGACGATGATGAGAATACTGCTCTTCCTGGGCACCAACCTGGCGGTGATTGTCGTTGCCAGCATCACGCTGCGCCTGCTCGGGGTGGAGGGCTACCTGACCGAGCAGGGCATGAACTTCAATGCCCTGCTGATCTTCTGCTTCATCTTCGGCATGGCCGGTTCGCTGGTATCGCTGTTCATTTCAAAGTGGATGGCGAAGCGCACTACCGGCACGGTGGTCATCACGCAGCCGAGCAACGCCACCGAGCAGTGGCTGCTCGACACCGTCGCCGAGCTCTCCCAGCAGGCCGGCATCAAGACGCCGGAGGTCGGCATCTTCCCGGCCCAGCAATCCAATGCCTTCGCCACCGGCTGGAACAAGGACGACGCCCTGGTGGCGGTTTCCGCCGGCCTGCTCAACCGCATGCGCCCCGAGGAAGTGCGCGCGGTACTGGCGCACGAGATCGGTCACGTGGCCAACGGCGACATGGTCACCCTTGCACTTATCCAGGGCGTGTTGAATACCTTCGTGATGTTCTTTGCACGGGTCGTGGCCCACTTGGTGGACAATTTCCTGCGCTCGCGCAGCGACGGTGAGGGCGGGCTCGGCTTCATGGGCTACTTCGCCGTAGTAATGGTCGCCGAGATCGTGTTCGGCCTGATCGCCTCGGCCATCGTCGCCTGGTTCTCGCGCTTCCGCGAATACCGTGCCGATGCGGCGGGCGCGCAACTTGCCGGCAGCGGCGCCATGATCAACGCCCTGGCCCGGCTCAAGGCCGAGAGCCAGATGCCCAACCAAATGCCCGACACCCTGACCGCCTTCGGGATCAACGCCGGCCAGACGCGCAAGTTGATGGAGCGCGTGTTTGCCAGCCACCCGCCGCTGGACGATCGGATTCGGGCGCTGAAGGAATCCGCTTACCGTTGAGGCAGCGTGCCACGGGAAGCCGTAGGGCCCGTCGCTTGACGGGCCCTTTTCGTTGCGTTCGCTGTCGTAGCCCTCAGCAAACCTTCAGGCCCGCAGCTTGCAACCATGGGGCCAGACTGGCCACCTCTGCCCCCAGCTCAACCGTGAGCGTCGAGAGCTCGCGGCGCAGCGGGTAGCGGGCACGACAGGCGTCAAAGCCCCGAGCCATGCCGAGCCGACGGCTCTCTCGCCATAGGCTGTCATGGTCGCGACGTACGTCGTACACCGCCCTCAGGCACAGCCTCAGCGCCTCATCGACGTCTAGCCCGCCCTGAAGCCTGAGCCGGGATAGCGGCGGCTGAGGCAGCAGGTCATCGAGACCGATTCGCCTCGGCAAGCCCAGATGCTGGCACAGCGCTGCATGGATCTGATGGGTCCCGCGCAGCTTGCCATCGAGGCTGTGGCCGGCGATATGCGGCGTCGCGATCTGGGCCAGATCGCGCAGCGCCGGGTCGATAGCCGGCTCCCCTTCCCACACGTCCAGCACCGCATCGATGTCGGCCGGTCCCGCCAGGCGCTGACGCAGCGCCAAGCCATCGATACAGTCGCCGCGTCCGGCATTGAGCAGCAGCGTGCCGGGAGACAGCTCGGCGATGCGTCGTGCATCGAGCAGATGATGAGTGGCATGTGGGCCCTCGCGCACCAGCGGGGTGTGCAGGCAGAGCACATCGCACACGTCGATAAGCGTCTCCAGTGCCTCGAACCCTTCGCACCCTTCCGCTTCCGCCCTGGGCGGATCGCAGGCCAGGCACTCGATGCCCATGGCGGTGAGCCGCGCCAGCAGTCTCCCGCCCACGTTGCCCACCCCGACGATCCCCACGCGACGCTCGTTGAGCCGCCAGCCCTGGCGCTCGGCCAGGGTCAGCAGGCTGCCCAGCACGTAGTCGACCACTGCCTCGGCATTGCAGCCCGGAGCACTGGCGAAGGCGATGCCGTGGCGTGCCAGCGCGGACTGGTCGACATGGTCGGTGCCGATGGTGCAGGTCCCGACAAAGCGCAGCCTTGCTCCCTGCGCCTTGGCGGCGTCGAGAGTTGCCTCATCGAGGCGTGTGATCGAGCGGATCACCAGCGCGTCGACATCGCGCAAGGCGGCCGCGTCGATCTCGCGCCCCGGCATTCTCACCAGCTCGCCCAGCCGCCCGAAGCAGACCTCGGCACCTGGTACGTTGGCATCGACGAGAATCCTCACCCTCTCCCTCCTTGAATCATCGTGACAAAGGCGTCCGACGTGACTTGTGCCATCGGCGTGAAGGCTTACAATACCGCACGAACCCTTCGCGCTGCCTCCCGGCAGCGCCCCGATGCGTGTGGAGCCTTCGTGATCGTCCGCTGGGAAAGTGAACACGACTACGTGCTGGTGCACATTCACCAGGACATGTTCGGCGACTGGATCTTCAGTCGCGCCTGGGGCCAGATCGGCACTCAGTTCGGCGGGCTGAAACACCGACTGGCCGATGATCATGACCAGGCCCTGATGTGGCTCGGCGACGAGGCCACCATTCAGTCGTCCCGCGGGCTGCGCAAGGTGCTCGAGGTCGACGCCGAGAGCGCCGAGGGACAGGCCGCGGTGCACCAGCTCTCGCTGCTGGACGCGCTGTAGACACGTCTTGGGGCCGGAGGCTAGAGGTCGTCGCGCACGGTCTCGCTGGCGTCGATCCAATACTGCAGTAGCCCCAGCAGCTCCTCGCTCACTCCTTCCATTTGCCGTGCGTGCTGCTTTGCCTCCTCGTCGTCCTCATGCTCCTTCAACGCAAGCGCCTCCTCGGCCAGCCGGTCGTAGAGCGCACAAAGCGCGGCGATGCGCGCCTTGTGCTCCCTTCCTTCCAGTGGCGAGTCATCGAGGGCGCCCAGCCACTGTTCGAGCCGGCTTCTGCGTGAGCTTGGTGTCGGCGGCTCGTCACGCTCCCCCTTGAGGTAGCGCAGCAGGCCGGCCGCGCAGGCACGATGATCGGCCATGGCATAGATCGCTCGCAGCTCTTCCGGCCGGGCGCGCTGGCGATGACGCCAGGCAGGATCGGGGCGCCACGACTCGAGCCAGCCCGGTATCGCCTGCGCCGGCATGGGGCGGGCGATGGCATAACCCTGCCCCAGCTGATAGCCCATCGCCAGCAGCATGCGTCCGTGCAGCAGGGTCTCCACGCCCTCGGCAATGATGTTCCGGCGAAAGGCGACGGCGAGTCCAAGCACGCCCTCGAGAATCGTCAGGTCTTCGGGATCATCGAGCATGTCGCGTACGAAACTGCGGTCGATCTTGAGGGTGCTGGCGGGAAAATGTCGCAGATACGTCAGCGAGGAGTAACCAGTGCCGAAGTCATCTAGCGCGAACTCGACGCCAAAGTCACGGCACGCCTTCATCACGCTCGTCACATGGGCGACGTCTTCCAGCGCATTCGTCTCGAGCACCTCCAGCTCGAGATCGCCCGGCGCTACGCTTGGGTGACGTTCGACTTCGGCACGCAGGCGCTCGAGGAAGTCGGCCTGCTGGAGATGAATGGCATCGATATTGACGCTGACCGGCAAGCGCACGCCGGCGCTGGCCCAGATCTCGAACTGATCCAGCGCCTGGGCCAGCACCCATTCCCCCAGTTCGACGGCCAGCGGATGCTGCTGGACGGCGGGCAGGAAAGCAGCGGGAGCCAGGAGGCCACGGTCGGGGTGCTGCCAACGAATCAGCGCCTCGACGCCGATGACCTCACCGGTCGACATGTTGACCTTGGGCTGGTAGTACAGCACGAACTCGTCGTTGATCAGGGCCTCGCGGATGCGCTCGAGGCTCTCATGGTGCCCACGCACAGCACGATCGTGCTCGGCGTCGAAGATGTGGAAGCGGTTCTTCCCCGCCTGCTTGGCCTGATACATGGCCTGGTCCGCCTGACGGATGAGCTGCTCGGGCTCGATCTCGTCATCGGGGGAGTAGTGAACCACCCCGATGCTGCCCGAGACATGGAGCGAGGTGCCCTCGATGTCGATTGGTTCGGCAATGCGGCGCAGCAATCGTGCAATGAGGCTGGTCACTTTCGCCACGTCGTTCTGCTCCGGCAAGACGATGATGAACTCATCGCCCCCCAGGCGGGCCACCGTATCGGCTTCACGAAGGGCCGCAGTCAGACGCTCGGCGATCGTGATCAGCACCCGGTCGCCAACCTCGTGGCCCAGGCGATCGTTGATCTCCTTGAAGCCATCCAGGTCGAGGTAAGCCAATGATACTTTGAAGCCGCTGCGCCGGGCCGCGAGCATCGCCTGGCGTAGCCTGTCGGCCAGCAGGATGCGGTTCGGCAGTTCGGTCAGGCCATCGAAGAAAGCCATGCTCTGTAGCTGATGCTCGTACTCCTTCTGCCGACTGATGTCAGTGAATACCGCGACGAAATGCGACACCTGGCCGTGGCGGTCGCAGACTTTCGAAATGGTGAGCAGCTCCGGGTAGGTCTCGCCGCTCTTGCGCCGGTTCCACAGTTCGCCCTCCCAGGCCCCTTGCTCCAGCAACTCATTCCACAGTGCCTGATAGAACCCCTCCTCCTGCAGGCCCGACTGCAGGAGACGCGGGTTCTTGCCGAGAACTTCGTCGCGAGAATAACCGGTAATGCGCGTAAAGGCTTCGTTGACCTCGAGAATGTCGCCCTTGGCATCGGTAATGATGATGCCTTCCCGCGCATGGCTGAACACACTGGCAACGAGCCTGAGCTCCGCGGTCTTGCGCCGGACCACCTGACGCAGCCTGACGTTCCAGGCCACGATCAGGGCGACTACCAGCGCCAGCCCCGCCCCGTAGGGCAAAAAGGCACGCCAATCAACGCGGGAGTCGGGCAGCTCGGCGCCAACCCACTTCTCGCTCAAGCGGTCGAGCGTTCCACTGGTACGGGCATGCTCGATGCCCTTGTCGAGAATCGACCGCAGCAGCGCGTTGCCTTCGCTCACCGCCATGGCATTGCGCCCCACGTACAGCGGCTCTCCGACCCGCTTCATCTCAGCGTTCTGGCCGCTACTGTAGAGGTAATAGAGAACGATCTGCTCGTCACCCACCATGGCGTCGGCCTCGCCCTCCATCACCGCCCGCGCGGCACCGGCAAAGTCGTTGGTCTGAACCAGCTCGACATCGATGTCCAGCGACGCCAGATACCCTTCGGCATAATCGCCGCGCTGGGTGGCGACACGCTTGCCGTCGAGATCCTCGATTCGGGCAATGTCCGGGCGCTCGACCGCGACGAAGATGGCCGCAGGCACCTCGAATACCGTCTGGGTGAAATCGAACCGCTGGTCGCGAGCCTCGCTATAGAAGAAGCTGCTCAGAACATCGGCTTCGCCACTCAGCACTCGCTCCTGGGCCTGCTGGAAAGCGGTGTCGGTCAGCTGTGCATGGAAGCCCGCCTCAGTGGCAATCCATTGGGCCAGCTCGACCATGATGCCGTGCCGCTCGCCGCTGGCATCGAGGAATTCGAACGGAGGATAGCGACTCTGGCTGACGAAGACGATCGGCTCATTGCGTTCCAGATAACGACGCTCTTCCTCGGTCAGCGCTATCCCACCCGTCTCGGCCGGCACCGTGCCCGCAAGCGCCGGCAGCAACGCACAGCCCAGGGCGGCATAAAGCCACCGCCTTCGTTGCGGCACACTCATCTCCACCCCCTGTGCGATCGAATCCATGCCCCATGAGTGTTGTCAAAGCGGCAACACTTCACCACTGTGACGGCACACCTTGGTATACGTTGGGTCAACGTCTTCGGCTCAGCCGAGGTAGCGTCGCCCCCTGGGGCGCTGCTTCGTCGGCACCTGTTCTTCTTGTACCCTCGCCTCAGGCCCGAGTTCGCTCGCCTGCAGCCGCCGCCAGGCGGAACCGTCGAGCCTGCGACGTTCGGCCAGCCAGGCTGCCAGCCGTGACGGCTCGAAGCCTCTGTCGAGTTCATCGCCTGCGGCATCCACCAGCACCGGGATACGCACACCATAGCGCGCCATCAGCGCCTCGTCCTCGCTGATCTCGACCCTCACCAGGCGATATTCACCTCGATGCAGGTTCTCCAGCAAGGCCTCGAGCTGCTCGCATAGGTGGCAGCCCAAGGTGGTATAAAGCGTAAGCTGGTTCATGCCCCCTCCCGGTGACGAATCAGGAAGACATGATGAATGTCTGGACGCCGCGTGAAGTCGGGGTCGAAGGTGCGGGCCGAGATGTCCTCCACCGCGAAGCGTTCGGGCAGTCTGTCGTCGAGCTGGAAGCGACGCTGGTTATTGGAGAACACCAGCGTGCCGCCCGACGCCAGCCGCGCCATGGCCAGCTCGATCAGCCGCACGTGGTCGCGCTGAACGTCCAGGGTGCCTTCCATCTTCTTGGAGTTGGAGAACGTCGGCGGGTCGAGGAAGATCAGATCGAACTCGGCCCGGGCGGTCTCGAGCCAGCGTAGGCAGTCGTCGCGCACCACGCGGTGATGCGCGGGATCGAGGCCATTGAGGGCAAAGTTGTCGCGCGCCCATTCCAGGTAGGTATTGGAAAGATCGACGCTGACGCTGTCGGCGGCACCGCCTGACTCCTCGGTACCGAGCGCAGCCTGCACGGTGGCCGCAGCGGTATAGCAGAACAGGTTGAGAAAGCGCTTCCCCGCGGCCATCTCGCCCAGCATGCGGCGTACCGGACGGTGGTCGAGGAACAGGCCGGTGTCGATGTAGTCGCGCAGGTTGACCCACAGCCGAGCGCGCCCTTCGCAAACCTGGAAACGCTCACCGCTGGCGGCGTGCTTGCGGTACTGCGCCTTGCCGCTCTGCCGCTCCCGGCGCTTGATCACGACCTGGCCGGGATCAACGTCGAGCACCTCGGGGATCACCTGCAGCGCGTCGAAAAGGCGTCTCTGCGCCTGGGCGGCGTTCACCGAACGTGGCGGCGCGTACTCCTGCACGTGAACACGGCCATGGTAGACGTCCACCGCCAGGGCATATTCGGGCATATCGGCATCGTAGAGTCGATAGCAGGTCTCGCCGCTCTGCTTGAGCCACTTCCTCAGCCGCTTGCGGTTCTTTTCCAGCCGGTTGGCGAACATCTGGCCACCCTGGCTGCGCGCTGCCGCGCCGGCGGGTGCTGCCGCCTCCTCGGCCCCCTCGGCGGGAATGTCCATCAACAGCAGCTTGGCCTCGAGCGGGCCGTTCTTCAGCGAGTACTGCTTGTCGGCACGCAGCCCGATCCGGTGACCCAGGTCCGGGTTGGCGGTGAATACGGCCAGACGCCAGCCGGGGAAGGCGCGCTGAACGCCCTGCCCCAGCTCGCGATACAGCGTGACCAGCTCGGGCAGCTCGCCCAGGCGCTCACCGTAGGGCGGGTTGGTGATGACCAGACCACGCACGTCCACGTCCATCTCCGCAGGACGCTGCAACTGGCCGAGCGAGGCGCCCGAGAATGCGATCAGCGCGGGGATTCCGGCCCGCATGGCGTTGGCTTTTGCCGCCGCCAATGCCGGCGGACTCTCGTCGAAACCGTAGAACCGGTTGCGGCAGCGCTTGCGCCCGATACTGGCACGCGCCTCGGCCTCGCGCCTGAGTTCCGCCCACAGCGCCTCGTCGTGCTGCGCCCAGCCATGGAAGCCGAAGCGTACCCGGCCGAGGTTGGGGGCCATGTCGGCGGCCATCAGCGCCGCCTCGATCAGCAGCGTTCCCGCGCCACACAGGGGATCGACGAGCACCTCGCCATCGCGCAGGCGCTGCGGCCAGCCGGCACGGATCAGCAGTGCCGCGGCCAGGTTCTCCTTGAGCGGGGCGTGCCCCACGTCGCGGCGATAGCCACGCCGATGCAGGCTGTCGCCGGAGAGATCCACGCCCAGCGTCAGCCGCCCCCGATGCAAATGAGCATAGAGACGCAGATCGGGGCGCTGCAGGTCGACGCCAGGGCGCGGCTTTCCCTGTGCCTGCAGCGCATCCACCACGCCGTCCTTGACGGTCTGGGCGCCGAAGCGGGTGTGGCGAATGTGCTCGCTGCGACCGTGAAAATCCACTGCCAGGGTGGCACCGGAGCGCAGGTGCCGGGACCAGTCGACGCCGGCTACCGCGCGATGCATCGCCTCGGGCCGTTCGATACCCTCCTCCCGCAGCAGGCTGAGTACGATGCGGTTGGCCAGTCGCGACCACAGGCAGGCACGATAGGCACCCTCGAGATCGGCACGAAAATGGACCCCGGCCACCGTGGTCTTGTTCGGCTCGGCTCCCAGCGTGCGCAGCTCATCGGCGAGCAGCTCCTCCAGCCCCTTGGGACAGGTGGCCAGGAAGGACCATATTTGACGTTGCGATGACTCACTCATGAAGCATTCCCGCCCCCCTCGGCCGGGCATATTCCTTTCGTTACAAAATTATCTCGATCTTATGACGAAACATAGGTCGACAATGCCCCCCATGATGGGCTAAGAGTAGTCATGGTAGCTACTGGAAAGACGCATGCGTTCACTTGGCGAGTCTGGTTTGGGCTCGCATGGCCTCGCTCTGCCGTCGTTAAAGGACTGGCTTACGGCTAAGCGAACGGTAGGACGCCGGGGCGTGCATGTCGCACGTCCCAAATTGGTACCTTGACAAGAGGTCATCCGATGAAAAGACAGAAACGTGATCGCTTCCAACGCGCCTATCTCCATGGCTACAAGGCCGGCATCTCCGGGCGCTCCCGCGACGACTGTCCCAGTCAGGATGTCAATATACGCGAATATTGGATGAGTGGTTGGCGTGAAGGCCGAGGAGACCAGTGGGCCGGCATGACCGGCGTCTCCGGGATTCACAAGAACCCGATGGTAATGTAACGACCTTCCCAACCAACCGATCATCCCCTTGTCACCGCCAGAGTGACGAGGAAGAAGCTAAGCCCGCGCCGTGCGCGGGCTTTCTTGTATACCGAGTCTGCGGCTTTCGCATGTCGCCCTACCGAATTTCCCCCTCTCCATGCGCCCCGGCTGCCTTGAGCGCCCGTGCGCATTCCGCGACCAGGGCCGGCCCACGATAGATGAAGCCCGAATAGAGCTGGACCAGATCGGCGCCGGCCTCGAGCTTCGCCACTGCCGCCTCGCCGCTGTCGATGCCGCCCACGCCGACGATCGGCAGCTCGGGCAGGTGGCGGCGCAGCTCGCGGATCACACGGTTGGAGGGTTCGAACACCGGCCGCCCCGAAAGTCCCCCTTGTTCGTCGGCATGGGCAAGCCCGGTCACCGCTTCCCGCGACACCGTGGTGTTGGTCGCAATCACCGCATCGATGCCGCTCGCGGCGATGCTCTCCGCGACCAGCCCCACCTCCTCCGTGCTCATGTCCGGGGCGATCTTGACCGCCAGCGGCACCCGCCGGCCAGCGGCCTGATCCAGACGGCTGCCCGCTTCGCGCAGGGTGCCCAGCAAGGTATCGAGGTGCTCGCCGAACTGCAGGTTGCGCAAGCCCGGCGTGTTGGGCGAGGAGATGTTCACGGTCACATAGTCGGCATGCGCGTGGACCTTCTCCAGGCAGGTCAGGTAATCGTCCACGGCCCGCTCCACCGGTGTGGTGAGGTTCTTGCCGATGTTGATGCCAACCACCCCGTCGAAGCGCGACGCCTTCACTCGCTCGACGAGATGATCCACTCCGGCATTGTTGAAACCCATGCGGTTGATGATCGCGCCTCGCTCCGGCAGGCGAAACAGACGCGGCCTGGGATTGCCCTCCTGCGCCTTGGGTGTGACGGTACCGACTTCGACGAAACCGAAGCCGAGTGCCCCCAGCGCATCGAGATGATCGGCATTCTTGTCCAACCCCGCCGCCAGTCCCACCCGATTGGGGAAGCGCAGCCCCATCAGTTCCACCGGATCGTCGACACGCGCCTCACCCAGCAGCCCCGCGAGCTTGAAGCGATGGGCCAGGTCCAGAGCCGAGAGCGCATGGCCGTGGGCGGTTTCGGCATCGAGGCGAAACAGAATCGATCGGGCAAGCGCGTACATGGGGGCTCCTGAGGCTGGCAATGGGCGAAGCGGGCGGATTATAGCAGTGCCGCAAGCCCAAGACGACGCACCCCGCCCTATCGGCGGGGTGCGTCGGGCATCACCGGTTGAGGTGATTTCGGCCCATTCAGCCTTCGCCGTTGCTTTCGGCCAGGTCCACCAGTTCGCGCACGGCCACGGCGAACAGCGGGAAGCTCGCCTGGCTGCCGCTGCGGACTTCGGCGATCAGACGGCACCAGCGATCATGCAGCGAAGCATGCATGGCCAGCCAGTTGTCGACGCGCTCGTCGGGCTCGCGGCCGTCCTCGGTCTTGAGCACGCTGGTGGTAAGCGCCAGTTGCTGGCGATCGATGTCGTCGCGGAATGTCTCGCGGGCCTGGGCCTGCCAGCTGTCGCGGACGTCGAGGTTGCTGACCTGCTGGATCATCCAGGGCAGCTCGAGGCGGTCACCGATCTCGAAGAAGACCTCGGCAACACGTTGCGGCTTCTCGTCGGTCTGACGCGCCGCCTGAATGATGCCCAGTGCGCCGTAGAGGCTGCCCGACGCCGCCACCGTAGCCGCCAGATCCTCGGGCACGCCGGCCTCGAGGAGTTCGCCACGCTTCCGTTCCCAGCGGCTGCGCTCCTCGCCGCGCAGCAGCTCGCCGATGCTCTCCTGCAGCTGGGCGACCCGCGGCGCAAAATACTCGATGGCATCGCGAGTGGAAAGCCCCAGCCGCTGGCGCAGGAACCAGCGAGTGGTACGCCGGATAAGCCGCATCAGGTCGAGCATCATGGCGTACTGCACCTGACTCGACACCCGGTTGTCTAGCGCTTCGATGCGCTCCCACAGGTCGGAGAGCTGGAAGCTGTCGCGGGCGATGATGTAGGCGCGCGCGATGTCGGCGGCGCTGGCCCCGGTGGAGTCGATCAGGCGACGCACGAAGACGATGCCCATGTGATCGACCAGATCGTTGGCCACCTGGGTGGTGACGATCTCGCGCTTGAGGCGGTGAGCGTACATTTCGTCATGGAAGCGCTCGACCAGCACGCGAGGGAAGATCCGTTCCACGTACTGCTGGATATAGGGATCGTCGGGCACGTCGGAGGCCAGTACATCACCCTTGAGTACGCTCTTGGCATAGGAGATCAGCACCGAGAGTTCCGGGTGGGTCATGCCCTGGTCGGCATTGACCCGCTCCTGCATCTCGTCGTCGGAGGGCAGGAATTCGAGCTCGCGGTCGAGCTGGCCGGCAGCCTCCAGCTCGCCGATGAAACGCCGGTAGGGGCCGATGCCATAGCGTGACAGGATTTGCGACAGGTCCAGTGCTTGGGTCTGGCGGTAATTGTCGAGAATGACCAGTTCGGCGACCTCTTCGGTCATGTCGGCCAGCAGTTGGTTGCGCTGCTTCTCCGTCATGTCACCGCGCTTGACCACTTCATCGATCAGGATCTTGATGTTGACCTCATGGTCGGAGCAATTGACCCCGCCGGCATTGTCGATGAAATCGGTATTGACGAGCACACCCCTGGCGGCCGCCTCCATGCGACCTCGCTGGGTCAGGCCCAGGTTGCCGCCTTCGCCGACCACCCGGCAGTTGAGTTCATTGCCGTTGATGCGCAGCGCATCGTTGGCCTTGTCGCCGACCATGGCATCGGTTTCCTGACTGCCCTTGACGTAGGTACCGATACCGCCGTTCCACAGCAGGTCGAAGTGCGACTTGAGCATGGCGCGGATCAGGTCGTTGGGCGACAGGCGCTCCTCCTCGATACCGAACACTTCCTTCATCTGCGGCGAGATTGGGATCGACTTGGCACTGCGCTTGAATACTCCTCCGCCCTCGGAGATCAGCGACGCATCGAAGTCCTCCCAACTGGAGCGCGGCAGCTGGAACAGCCGCTGCCGCTCGACGAAGGTAGCGGCGGCGTCGGGGTGCGGGTCGACGAAGATGTGCAGGTGGTTGAAGGCGCCCAACAGGCGAATCTTGTCGGAGAGCAGCATGCCGTTGCCGAACACGTCGCCAGCCATGTCGCCAATGCCCAGGACGCTGAACTCTTCCTGCTGGGTGTTCAGGCCGAGGTTGCGGAAGTGGCGCTTCACCGACTCCCAGGCCCCGCGCGCGGTGATACCCATCTTCTTGTGATCGTAGCCGTTGGCACCGCCGGAGGCGAAGGCGTCACCCAGCCAGTGACCGTACTCGGTGGAGATCTCGTTGGCGATGTCGGAGAAGGTCGCTGTGCCCTTGTCGGCCGCCACCACCAGGTAGGCATCGTCGTCGTCATGACGCACCACGTCCCTGGGTGGAACCACTTCGCCGCCGACGAGGTTGTCGGTCACATCGAGCAGCGCCCGGATGAAGGTCTTGTAGCAGGCGATGCCCTCCTGCTGGATGGCATCGCGATCGCCACCTTCGGGCAGGCGCTTGCAGACGAAGCCACCCTTGGCGCCCACCGGCACGATGACCGCGTTCTTGACCTGTTGCGCCTTAACCAGCCCCAGCACCTCGGTGCGGAAGTCTTCCTGGCGGTCCGACCAGCGCAGCCCCCCACGGGCGACCTTGCCGCCACGCAAATGAACCCCCTCGACTCGCGGCGAGCAGACGAAGATCTCGAAGGCCGGACGCGGCTTGGGCATGCCGGTGACCCGCTTGGGGTCGAGCTTGTAGGCGATATAGTCCTTGAACTTGCCGTCGGCGGTGCGCTGATAGTAATTGGTACGCAGCGTGGCGCGGATCAGCTCCATGAAGCGGCGCAGCAGCTGGTCGTCGCTGAGGCTGGCGACACCGTCGAGGTGTCGATTGATGCGTTCGATACAGGCCTGCACCTCGCCTTCGCCAGGACGCTGCTCGGGATCGAAACGCAGCTTGAACAGGGTCACCAGTTCGTGGGTGATCTCCGGATAGCTGGTCAGCGTGGCGGCGATGTAATCCTGCGACATGCCGAAGCGGATCTGCTTCAGGTAGCGGGCGTAGCCGCGCAGCATGGCCACTTCGCGCCAATCCAGGTTGGCGGCAATCACCAGCCGGTTGAAGGCGTCGTTCTCCGCCTCACCGGCCCAGATGCGCTTGAACGCCTCGATGAAAGGCTCGCGCATCTTCTGCAGGCTGACCTCGGTGGCGGTATGGTGCTCGAGGTCGAAGTCGTGCAGCCAGTAGCGCATCTCGGGGGTAACGAATTCATAGGGACGTTCGCCGATCACGCGCAGCCCCAGGTTCTCCATCACCGGCAACACGTCGGAGAGCGGGATCGGGCGGTCACGCTGGAACAGCTTGAGGTTGACACCGCTGCCCTCCTCCTCCACCAGGCGGTAAAGGGTGAGCGCCAGCGGCTCGCCGGCATCGAGGTCGGCCAGGTGCTGCAGATCGAATACCGCGGTGCGCGAACCGAAGTCGTCGCGATAACTGGCCGGGAAGGCATCGCGGAAACGGTCCATCAGGCGGTTTGCCTGCTCCTCGCCGAACCCCTCCACCAGCGCTTCGTGCAGCTCGTCGCGCCAGCTGCGGGCCAGTTGGGCGACCTTGGCTTCCAGGCGCTTGAGGTTGACCTCGCGGGGCGTATCGCCGCGGAAGCGCAGAATGAACTGGATACGGGCGAGGATCGACTCGGAGAGGTAGGTATTGAAGTCACCGAAGGTCGCGTCGAGTTCCTCGCACAGCAGGTTCTGGATCCGCACGCGCAAGTCGGTGGAGAAGACATCGCGCGGCACGAACACCAGGCACGAGTGGAAGCGCCCGGAGCGGTCAGTGCGAATGAACAGCCTCACCCGCCGACGCTCGCGGATGTCGAGAATTCCCAGCGCCGTGCGCGCCAGCTCCTGGGTATCGATCTGGAACAGGTCATCGCGCGGATAGACCTCGAGGATCTGCAGCAGCTGCTTGCCGTTGTGCCCCTTGGGGTTGAAGCCGGCGATCTCCATCACCGCCTTTAGCTTGTGTCGCAGCAGCGGGATGTTGCGCGGCGACTCGTTGTAGAGGCTGGAGGTAAACAGGCCGAGGAAGCGGTGCTCGCCGATGACCCGCCCTTGCTCGTCATAGCGGTCGACCGAGATGTAGTCCGGGTAGGTGGGGCGATGGACCCGGGCATGGTGCGAACTCTTGGCGAAGGAGAGCAGTTGGGGCACCAGCACGAAGCGGTTGCCCTCGATGCCGAGCTCGGTACGAATGCGCTCCTGGTAGCGCGGCAGGTCGAGGCGGAACACGCCGAGTTCACTGCCCTCGGCCTTGACCAGCCTGTCGCCGTCGGCATCGGACTCGATGGTATAGGCGTCATAGCCCAGGAAGGTGAAGTTGTCGCGCACCAGCCACTCGAGGAAGGCGATCGCCTCTTCATGGTCAATCGGCTCGATCTGCTCGGGACGACCGGCCTTGAGTTCGGCGACGGCCTGACTGGCGCGCTCGCTCATCGCCTCGTAGTCACCCACGGCGATGCGCACGTCGCGCAATACCTCTTGCAGCGACTGCTCGATGTCGGCCAGTACCTCGGGATTGGAGTGCCGGTCGATCTCGATGGCGATCAACGACTCACGTTTGGCAGGGGCGTTGGCGTCACGCGGTGAGCCGACCTGCAGCAGATCGTGCCCGCGATTGCGCTCCACCGCCAGCACCGCGTTGTGAATGGCATGCACGGTCAGGCCGCGCCGGTTCAGCTCGATACGCACCGAGTCGACCAGAAACGGCATGTCCTCGTGCAGCACTGCAACGAAGGTGTGCGAGGATTGCCAGCCGTGCTCCTCGAAGTCGGGATTGAAGACGCGTACCTTGGGCGAGGCGTGATCGAAATGCTGTATGAAGTGCCAGACCGACAAGGTGGCGCCATAAAGGTCGTCCAGGCGGCGGTCAGCCAGATCCTCCAGCGGCACCGTGGCATAGAAGTGGCGGGCGAACGCCTCCACCTCTTCGGCCCGCCCCTTCTCGAGTCGGCTATCCAGGCGTTCGCGCAGCTGCTTGAGAATTTCCTGCCGGCCAACTTCGATCGTCTCGTATTGCATCCCTCACCTCGGCTGCCTGGGGCCGTGTCGCGGCCCTGGGAAAGAATCGGCGTGACTCGCGGCCACGTGACGGGAAGCTTACTGCAGCCCTGCGCCACACCCTATCGACTTGCCAGCCTTCTCATGGAGCATGTCGCTTGTGCATCGAGACGGTACGTTTCGCTACTTGACAACGCCTGTTGCTTTCTATCCGAACGAGTCGGCCTTCAGGCGGAAATTTTCTCCAGCAACACCCCGCATTCACAGTGATGAGTCCAGGGGAACTGATCGAACAGCGCGAAACGGGACATTCGATGAGTGCGGCTCAGCGCTTCCAGGTTGCGCTCCAATGTCTCGGGGTTGCATGAAATATAGACGATTCGCGAATATTCGCTCAGTTGGCGGCAGCTCGCCTCATCGAGGCCTGCGCGGGGCGGATCCACCAGCACGGTGGAGAAGTCGTAGCCTTCCAGCGCCATCTCGCTGACTCGCCGCCCGCCCTTTTCTCCCTTGAGCGCCGCACTGAACTCTTCTGCCGACATGCGCCCCACCATCACGTTGTCGATGCCATTGGCGCCCAGATTCTGCTGAGCACTCGCCACCGAGGTGCGCGAGATCTCGGTGGCCAGCACACGGCGGAAGTTCTCGGCCAGCGCCACGGTGAAATTGCCATTGCCGCAGTAGAGCTCAACCAGGTCGCTCGCCTGGCTGCCGCGGGTCACGTCTCGCGCCCAGGCCAGCATGGCGCGACAGATCTCGGCATTGGGCTGGGTGAAGCTGTTTTCCACCTGCTGGTAATGGAAGGTACGCCCTTCCACCTCAAGGCGCTCCCAGACGTGATCGCGCTCGAGCACCAGCCGCTGCTTGCGTGAGCGTCCGATGATCTTGATGTCGAGCCGCCGCTGGAGACGCCGCGCCTCCTCTTCCCAGGTCGAATCCAAGGGCCGGTGATAGACCAGGGTCACCAGGGCCTCTCCGGAGAGGGTGGTGAGGAACTCGACCTGGAACAGGCGTCGGCGCAGCACGTCGCTCTCCAGCAGCGCCTCGCGCAGGCGTGGCATCAGCTCGTTGATGCGCCGACTGGCGACGGGGTAATCGTCGAGGCGGATCACCCGCTTCTGCTTGGGATCGTCAGGCTGGACTTCGAACATCGCATAGAAAAGATCATCGCCTTCATGCCACAGGCGAAACTCGCAGCGCTGCCGATAGTGGCTCGGCGGCGAGGGAAAGACCTCCAGCTCGGGCGGGTCGAAGCGTTCGAACTGCTGAACGATGCGCTCGCGCTTGGCCGCGAGCTGCTGGTCGTAGCGGGCAGGGTCGACAACGGGAATGGACACGGCATCTCCAGTCGTGTGCAGGGCGTAGGGAAGAGGAATCAGCCGACGATCAACAGCTGCGGTTCGTCGAAACCGAAGCCGGCCAGCGCTCGGGACAGGCCGGCATCGGGCGACGTGGCCAGGCTCCGGTCACGCCCCGCCCTGGTTGCCGGATCGCGCGCTACCTGTACCGTGCGGCGAGCAATGGCATCGCTGGAATCGACCAGACGAACCGGCCGCGGAAACGCAGCGGCAAGCCGTTCGCCAAGCAGCGGGAAGTGCGTACAACCCAGCACGACGGTATCGAGATCGGACTCCTGCCACAGCGGCGCCGTAACAGCCTCGATGATGCTTGGGTCCGGCTCGTCGCCGGCCAGCAGACGCTCGGTCTCGTGCACCAGGGGATCGGCGGCCACGCGAGTGACCCGACAGTCGGCAGCGAAGGTCTCGATCAGTCGGTCGGTATAAGGACGCGCCACGGTGGCGCTGGTCGCCAGCAGGCCGATGTGCCGGCTGACGCTCATGGCCGCGGCAGGCTTGATCGCCGGCACCGTACCCACGACCGGCACCGTCAGGTGCGCGCGCAGGGCATCCAGCGCCAGGGTACTGGCAGTGTTGCAAGCCACCACCAGCGCACAACAGCCGCTGGCCGCGACTGCGGCCTCGCAGACCGCAAGAATGCGCGTCACCAGCCAGTCATCGGGGCGCGTGCCGTAAGGCAGCATGGCATTGTCGCAGGCATACACCAACGCGGCATTGGGCAGGCGATGCCTCAGCGGGGGGACGACCGACAGACCGCCGACGCCGGAGTCGAAGATCAGTATCGGGCCGGACATGGCGAAACGGAACTCATGGATGTCGCTCGGCTGCTACCAGAATGGGTCGATTAACAGAGTGGACCTATTCTAGCAGCATGCCGAGCGAGCAGAAGCCTCCGTTGACCGATTCGCCGCGTGTCGACCGTCGTCAGGCAGCCGGCTCCTCGGCTTCGCACAGCTCGGCATAGAGTTCCGGGTAGGCTTCCTGAAGCCGCTCCAGCTTGGCCGCCGCATCCTCGGGCAGCGCCTGGGCCAACAGCTCCAGATCATGATCGCCGAAGTGATCGCGGATCAGGGGGAAGAGAAGCTCACGCTCATCGCGTAGATAGGCGCGATGCGCATCCAGGTAAGCCTTGAGGTCCTCGGCGAAGCGGTCCATCGGGATCACGGCATCCATCAGGATCATGTCGATGTCGTTGGATAGACGCATCAGGCGCGGCTTGAGTGCCTGGTAATCGCTCGATAGTCGATCAATGAGCTCGCTGCACTCGGGCACGACCACCCGCAACCTCTCCGAACAGATACGCTCCAAGGGAATGGTGAACCCTTCCATGTAGTCGAGGATGTAGTCGACAACCTCGCGGACCAGTTGGAAATTGGGGCGTTCACCAGCCACCAAGGCCTTCTGCTTGAGCTGAAGAACGTGCAACATGCGCGCCATATTGGCATGATCCTGACGCAACTGGGTCAGCATGGGCATGTCGAGGCCTCCTCTAACAGCGATGAGCGGATATAGATCTTGGATTCCTGGGACGGAAGCAGGTTCAGTCTTGTCGCTTCCGGGCTACGGCCTCGTCGCAATCAAGACACGGCACGGAATGGCAGGATGCAGTCTCAACCCTAGACCCTTTGGCTGGATCCCGCACATCGCCCAAGGTCGTATTGCAACCCACAGAGATAGTGCTAGCCGGCTGACCGGCATCACACGGCAGCAGGAGGAAAAACATCATGGACCTTTTCGGCCAGGCGCCCGACGATTCCGCCCCGCTGGCCTATCGCATGCGCCCGCGGCGCTTCGACGACTACGTTGGCCAGCAAGCCCTCGTCGGGCCGGGCAGGCCGCTGCGGCGCATGGCCGAGACCGGCAGCATACGCTCGATGATCCTGTGGGGACCGCCCGGCACCGGCAAGACCACGCTGGCCGAGATCCTCGCCGAACATTCCGGAGCGCACCTGGAGCGGCTTTCAGCCGTAATGGCCGGGGTCAAGGAGATCCGCGCCGCTGTGGAGCGAGCCGGTGTCATGCAGGGCCAGGGCCGCCCCACTCTGCTGTTCCTCGACGAAATCCACCGGCTCAACAAGAGCCAGCAGGACGCCCTGCTGCCCCATGTCGAATCGGGCCTTTTGACGCTGATCGGCGCCACGACCGAAAATCCTTCCTTCGAAGTCAATTCCGCGCTGCTCTCGCGCGCCCGGGTGCACGTGCTCACCTCACTCGACGAGAGCGAACTCATCGAGGTGATGCGACGCGCCCTGCGTGACGAGGAGCGCGGGCTGGGCAGGCGACGCATCGCGGTCGACGACGAGGTGCTGGGCATCCTGGCCCGCGCCGCCGCCGGCGACGCCCGGCGCGCCCTGGGCATGCTGGAAACCGCCTGCGACTTCTGCGTTTACGAAGGAGACGGTGAACGGCTGCCGCGCGAGGCGTTGGATACCGCACTCGGCCATCAGACCAGCGCCTTCGACAAGCAGGGCGACCATTTCTATGACCTGCTCTCGGCGATCCACAAGTCGGTACGCTCGTCGCGCCAGGACGCAGCGCTGCTCTACATCGCCCGTTTCATCCAGGGCGGCGGCGATCCGCTCGACGTCATCCGCCGACTGGCGGCGATCGCTTCCGAGGATGTGGGCAACGCCGACCCGCGTGCCCTGCCGCTGGTCATGGCAGCCTGGGACGCCTACCTGCGCCTGGGCGACTACGAAGGCCAGCGCGCCATCGCCCACGCCGCCATCCATCTCGCCATCGCGCCCAAGAGCAATGCCATCGACCAGGCGTGGAAGCGTGCCAAGGCGTACGTTGCCGCCCAGCCACGCCTGGAGGTGCCTACCTACCTGCGCAACGCTCCCACCAAGCTGATGGAGTCTCTCGGCCATGGCCATGGCTATCGCTATGCTCATAACGAGGCGGAGGGCTACCCCGCGGGCAGCGCGCACGACTGCTGGCCTGACGACCTGCCGCGCGAGGCCTTCTACCAACCCAGCGAACACGGTCAGGAGAAGCGCTACGCCCAGTTGATGGCCTGGCGCGCCGAACTGGATGCCCGTGCCGACGAGAGCGGGGAAGAGGGGTAGAAACGCCAGCGCCGCCTGCTGGGCGGCGCTGTCGATGGGCTCGGTACTGCTTCAGTGGCTGTCGCGGATCACGTCGGCTCCGTCGGGAATCTCGAACGCGAACCGGCTGTCGTCGATGCCCTGGTTGGTACGCACCTCGCTGAACTCGATGACGGTTTCCTGGCCGGTGCTGTCGATCATCTGCAGTGCGGCGAGACGTTCCTCGTTGAAGGTCATGTGCAGCTCCTCGAATAGCGTATCGGCCGCCTTCGGCACCAGGCGGAAAGTCTCGCTACCGCCCTGCTGCTGACGCGACACCTCGTAGCTCTCGGTCAGCTCGCCGGCGCTGCCGGAAAGCAGCAACGCCGGAGTATGGGTGACCCGCTCGTCGAGCGCCTGCACGGTAACCTGCTCCAGGTCGGGGTCGTAGAGATAGACCTCGCTGCCATCCGAGACCACTTCCTGCTGGTAGGGTGCGTCGACTTCCCAGCGAAACTTACCGGGGCGCGACAGCCACATGTGGCCGTTGGCCTGCTGCAGGCGCTCGCCGCTGCCGTCCAATATCAGCTGCTCGAAACGCGCCTCGACGGTCTCCAGCGGCTCGAGCATGCGGGTAAGGCGCTCGGCGCCTTCGCTGGCCATCGCGGCGGCCGGCATGAGAACGGTCAGGGCCAGTGCAGCTACGGTCTTCTTCATCATCGATTGTCTCTCCCTGGGCGGTCCAAGTGGATCCTGTCTCTCGGACCCGCGGCGCGCCGGCGGGTTGCATGCCCGCCGGCGCTTTCATGATTGATGCATGGTTGTCGCCTGTCGACGACGCGGGTCAGTTGCCCACCGGCGGCGGCGCCAGCACTTCGCGACCGCCGTTGGAGCCCATCGAGGAGACCACGCCGGCCGCCTCCATGGCCTCGACCAGACGCGCCGCACGGTTGTAGCCGATCTTGAAGCGGCGCTGTACCGCCGAAATGGAGGCCCGGCGACTCTCGGTCACGAACTGGACCGCCTCGTCGTAGAGCGCATCCTGCTCGGCATCGCCACTGCCCTCGCTGCCATCGGCCTCGAGCCCGGTCAAGGCCTCGGCCGACACACCTCCGGCGAGGATCTCGTCGATGTATTCCGGTTCACCGCGGCGCTTCCAGTCCTCGACGACCCGGTGCACCTCGTCGTCATCGACGAAGGCGCCATGCACGCGAGTCGGCAATCCGGAGCCGGCCGGCAGGTAGAGCATGTCACCATGGCCCAGCAGGTTCTCGGCGCCACCCTGATCGAGGATGGTGCGCGAATCGACCTTGGACGACACCTGGAAGGCCATGCGGGTGGGGATGTTGGCCTTGATCAGGCCGGTCACCACGTCCACCGAGGGCCGCTGGGTGGCAAGAATCAGGTGGATGCCGGCCGCTCGCGCCTTTTGCGCCAGACGCGCGATCAGTTCCTCGACCTTCTTGCCGACGATCATGAACATGTCGGCGAACTCGTCGATCACCACCACGATATAGGGCAGCTTCTCGAGCACCGGCGGCGACTCGTGCATCTCCCACGGCTGAGGCTCCCACAGCGGGTCGGCCACCTGGGCACCGGCGCGCTCCGCCTCGTCGAGCTTGCCGTTGAAGCCGGCGATGTTGCGCACGCCCATGGCAGCCATCAGCTTGTAGCGCCGCTCCATCTCGGCCACGCACCAGCGCAGCGCGTTGGCGGCCTCCTTCATGTCGGTGACCACCGGCGCCAGCAGGTGTGGAATGCCGTCGTAGACCGAGAGTTCCAGCATCTTGGGGTCGACCATGATCAGTCGCAGCTCTTCGGGAGTGGCCTTGAGCAGCATCGAGATCAGCATGGCGTTGACCCCCACCGACTTGCCCGAGCCGGTGGTACCGGCCACCAGCAGGTGGGGCATCTTGCCCAGGTTGGCCACTACCGGGCCGCCGCCGATGTCCTGTCCCAGTGCCAGAGTCAGCGCCGAGGCCTCCTGCTGGTAGCGGTCGGAGTCGATCACCTCGCGCAGGCGAATCATCGCCCGGTGCGGATTGGGGATCTCGATGCCCACCGTCGGCCGGCCGGGAATCACCTCCACCACGCGCACGCTCTTGACCATCAGCGAGCGCGCCAGATCCTTGGCCAGATTGCTGATCTTCGACACCTTCACGCCGGCCGCGGGCTTGATCTCGAAGCGCGTGATCACCGGCCCCGGCCAGGTGTGCACCACCTCGGCCCTGACCCCGTATTCGCGCAGGCGGGTCTCGAGCAGCTCGGCCATGTCGGCCAGCTGTTGCTCAGTGTAGTTCTGCTGATGCGGCTCGGCCGGCGTCAGCAGGCGCAGGCTGGGCAACTCACCGTCCGGCTCCGGCATGTCGTCGAGGACGGGGCGCTGGCTCTGCAGGTGCTCCACCGTCCACAGCGTCGGCCCGTCCGGCTCTTCGGCAGCCTCGCGCGCCTGTTCTGCCGTCGCCACGCGGCCTTCATGTGCATCGCCCTGTGGCTGAGGTGCCGCATCACGCCAAGCTCGCAGCCCTTCGGCCTGATCGGCGTAGCGGCTCGTCGCCTCGTCCTGCGCTTCCTCCTCGTCCGCATGCCACTCCGTCGTCGAGGCGGACTCGACGTCCGTATCGTCGTCCCGTGCCTCGTCCTCTAGGCCGATGTCGTTCCAGCTCAGGCGCGGCTCGTGCACATCGGCCGGTTCTTCCGGCTGCAGTTCACCCAACTCCGGCTCGCGCCGGGCCGGCTCTTGACGCTCGCCCAGTCGGGTCTTGCCGGCCTCCCGGGTCGGCACGGACGTATCGGCTTCCGTTGGTCGAACGCGGTCGGCACTGTCGCCAGAGGAAGCGACTTCATCCCCCTCCGTTGCGCGCAGCGGCATGGCAGCGGTTGGGGCAGGCTCATCGTCGCGGCTCGCCTTGAGCACCGTGGTAGCCAGCGACGCCTCGGCGGCGCGTGTACCACCGAGGCTCGGTTCCGGAGGCGCCATCGAGGCTGCGGCCGGTCGCGCTGCCGGTGTCGCCTCGCCCTGCCTTGCGCTGTAGGCGGCCTCCGGGCGCTTGGCCGAAGGTGTACGCTCGGGCACGTCCCAGGGAATGTCGGTATCGCCGTCGTCACCGAACGAGGGCGCCAGGCCCGGCTCGCGCTGTCCTGTCTGCTCCGCGGCCGTCATCGGATCGCGGCGGCGCCAGAAGCGCCAGCGGCGGCGGGGTGAATCGGATGGTGCGTCCTGCTCGGCCACTTCCTCCGCCAGGCTGTCATCCTCGTCCCAGTGCGGTTCATGCCGGTCTCGGGACAGGCAGAAAGGCGTGGCCGCCCAGCGCCAAAGGCGCAGGGAGCGGTGGCCGAGCTCATCCATTACCGTCAGCCAGGAGACCCCGCTGAAGAGCGGAAAACCGCAAAGCATCGCCACCACGGCCAGCAGGCCGGTACCGCCCGAATCGACCAGCGGCACCAGGGCCCCCACCAATCCTTCGCCGAGAATGCCCCCCGAGGCATAGGGCAACAAGCTCTCGGGACTATAGAAGTGCAGCGCACCCAGGGTGGTCGTTCCCAGCAGCAGCAGCACCAGGCCACCCAGACGCACCGCCACGGCGGTCGCATCCCATTCGAGCCTGACCTTGCGAGTACGAATCAGCCACCAGCCGGCGAAACCCAGCATACCGGGCCACCACAGCGCACTGGCACCGAACAGGGAATAGAGCACGTCTGCCAGCCAGGCGCCGAAAGGGCCCATCCAGTTGGCGACGGCGGTCTCCGGTCCTCGGCGGGACCAGCCTGGATCCGTCGGCTGGTAGCTGAACAGCGCCAGCAGCAGGAACACGCAGGCTGCCAGCAACAGGATGGTTGCCCCTTCCCGGGCCACGCCATGCAGATGAAGCGCCAGGCGCGTGGTCGGCTGCTGGGAGTCCTCCTCCGCTGCGCGCCGAGGCACGCCCTTTTCCTTTACACTCAACTCGCCAACCCCCTCGCACCGTAGCGGAACGGTGCCTTTCCAACTGACACGAAGCAAAATGAATCAGCCGCCATCATACCGGGACTACAGCCCCCGGCACAGTGGCCGCGACGGTTGCTTGAGCCAAATCGGCTCAAGCGGCAGACTAGTGAAACCAACGCTTACGAGGAGCGCCACTGCATGCTGTCCTGGCTTCCCCAGCGCCCTGTGCACTTTCCTCCCGTCTCGCGTGCTCTGCGCGACCCGGAGGGCCTGTTGGCAGCGGGTGGGGAACTGACTCCCGAATGGCTGCTGGCCGCCTACCGACGCGGCATCTTTCCCTGGTACAGCGACGATCAGCCCATTCTGTGGTGGTGCCCCAACCCTCGCATGGTGCTGTTTCTCGACGAGTTGCGCGTGTCTCGCAGCCTGGCCAAGCGACTGCGCAACGCCGACTTCATGGTGACCTACAACCGGGAGTTCAGCCGCGTCGTCGAGGCCTGTGCGGCTCCGCGCCGGGGGCAGCCCGGCACCTGGATCACCGCAGAAATGCATGCCGCCTACGTCGCGCTGTACAGGCTCGGCCATGCACGTTCGGTGGAAGTTTGGCATCAGGATGAGCTGGTCGGCGGGCTCTATGGCGTGGCCATGGGGCCGGTATTTTTTGGCGAATCGATGTTTTCACGCGCAAACGATGCCTCAAAGGTCGCCCTGGTGCATCTGGTGCGTACCATGCGTGCCGGCGGCGGTCGACTGATCGACTGCCAGATGCATACTCAGCACCTCGCCAGACTGGGTGCGCGGGACATCGCCCGCACCGAGTTCATCAACTATCTTGAATCATGCCTGGCGACGCCTGAGGCCACGGAAAGCCAGCATCCGCTGCCCTGCTGGGCGCTGCCCGATGACCCGGCCTGCGTCGAGACCTTGACCGCTCTCACTTAGGAGGCGAATCACGTGAGCAGCAATACGCCTCGCCACCCGATTAGGGACCTTCGCTTCTTCCTGACGGTGCCCCACGCTTGCAGCTACCTCGAGGGCCGCGAAGCCACGACCCTGTTTCTCGACCCTCAGGAATCCCACGGCCTGGGTATCTACGATTCACTCGCCCTGCTGGGCTTTCGACGCAGCGGGCACCACCTGTACCGACCGCACTGCGAAGGCTGCAACGCCTGCGTTTCGGTGCGCATCCCGGTCGAGGACTTCCAGCCCAGCCGCAGCCAACGCAAAGTGGCGAGGCGCAATGCGGACCTACACCTGATCGAGCGGCCGGCACTGTTCGACCCCGAACACTATGCTCTCTACGAGCGTTACATCGAGACGCGCCACTGGGACGGCGACATGTATCCGCCGACCCGCGAACAGTATCGAACTTTCCTGACCCTGGACGAGCCCTACGCGCGGCTGCTCGAGTTTCGCCTGGGCGATCGCCTGCTTGCCATCTCCGCCTTCGACCGCCTGGAGCACGGCCTCTCCGCCATCTATACCTTCTTCGATCCAAGCGTCGAATGGGAACGCCGCTCGCTGGGGACCTTCGCCGTCCTTAGCCTGGTCAACGCGGCCTATCGCGAGGGGCTACCCCACGTCTACCTGGGCTACTGGATCCGCGATTGCCGCAAGATGGCTTACAAGGAGGCCTACCGCCCCTTGGAAGTGTTGGAGGGCCGACACTGGCGGCGCTTGTTGACCACGACGGCATCAACGTGATTCGGCCCGCTTTGCCTTGACGCCCGGCTTGCGGCACAATATCGCGCTATCCTTGGCACGGGGGCGATACCCAGAGCCTCCGATGCCGTGCTGCACACAAGCCGATGCACAGACACGGCACACCAACGTCATTAGCGAGGAACTGCCTATATGGCACGTGAAGACCATATCGAAATGGAAGGCGTCGTCGTCGACACCCTTCCGAACACTACCTTTCGCGTCGAGCTGGAGAACGGCCACGTCGTGACTGCCCATATCTCGGGCAAGATGCGCAAGAACTACATCCGCATTCTCACCGGCGACAAGGTCAAGGTCGAACTGACCCCCTACGACCTTACCAAGGGCCGCATCGTCTATCGCTCGCGCTGATTGTACGGCAGGGTACGCGACGACGACGCCCGCTCCGATACGACAACGCCCCGTCTGAAGACAGGGCGCTGTACGAGGATCGAAGCAGGATCCGGGAACGTCAGGGAGCGTCGGCCATTTCCGACTCCGTGGATAGATGCAACTCGCCATCCTCCACCGTGACGTGCACCACCCCGCCGTGTTCGGATAACTCGCCGAACAGGATCAGCTCCGCCAGGGGCTTCTTGAGCTTGTCCTGGATCAACCTCGCCATGGGCCTTGCGCCCATGCTGGGGTCGTAGCCCTTCTCGGCCAGCAGATCCCGTGCGGCCATGTCCACATCCAGCTGGACCCGCTTCTCGTCGAGCTGCGCCTGCAGCTCCACCAGGAACTTGTCGACCACGCTGCGCACCACCGAGGTGGGCAGGGAGTGGAACTGGATGATGCCGTCCAGGCGGTTGCGGAATTCCGGCGAGAAGGTCTTGCGGATCACTTCCATGGCATCGGTCGAATGGTCCTGGTTCTGGAAGCCGATGGAGCGGCGTGCCTGCTGCTCGGCCCCGGCGTTGGAGGTCATTACCAGGATGACGTGGCGGAAATCCGCCTCGCGGCCGTTGTTGTCGGTCAAGCGGCCGTGATCCATCACCTGCAGCAGCAGGTTGAAGACCTCCGGATGCGCCTTCTCGATCTCGTCGAGCAACAGCACGCAGTGCGGCTGCTTGGTGATCGCCTCGGTCAGCAACCCGCCCTGATCGTAGCCGACGTAGCCCGGAGGCGCGCCGATCAGCCGCGACACGGTGTGGCGCTCCATGTACTCCGACATGTCGAAGCGCACCAGCTCGATCCCCATGATTCGTGCCAGCTGGCGCGCCACCTCGGTCTTGCCCACCCCGGTGGGGCCGGCGAAGAGGAAGCTGCCCACCGGCTTGTCGGGGGATTTGAGGCCGGCCCGCGACAGCTTGATGGCGGCGGAGAGGCTGTCGATGGCCTCGTCCTGGCCGAACACCAGCATCTTGAGGTCGCGGTCGAGGTTTTCGAGCAGCTTGCGGTCGGAGCTGGAGACGCTCTTCGGCGGAATCCGCGCGATGGACGCCACTACCGCTTCGACCTGATCGACGTCGATGGTGTCGACCCGCACTTCGGGCGGCAGCAGCCGCTGGTGAGCGCCGGCCTCGTCGATCACGTCGATGGCCTTGTCGGGCAGGTGGCGGTCGTTGATGTAGCGATCCGCCAGCCGCGCCGCACTCTCCAGGGCCGCGTCGGTGTACTTGAGGCGATGATGCTCCTCGAAGCGCGAGCGCAGCCCCTTGAGGATACGAATGGTGTCATCCACCGAGGGCGCCATGACGTCGACCTTCTGGAAGCGGCGCGCCAGCGCCCGGTCCTTCTCGAAGATGCCGCGAAACTCCTGGAAGGTGGTGGAGCCGATGCAGCGCAGCTCGCCCGAGGAGAGCAGCGGCTTGAGCAGGTTGGAGGCATCCATCACGCCGCCCGAGGCCGCCCCGGCACCGATCACCGTATGAATCTCGTCGATGAAGAGAATGGCGTTGGGCTGCTTCTTGAGCTCCGCCAGCAGGCTCTTCAGACGCTTCTCGAAGTCACCGCGGTACTTGGTGCCGGCCAGCAGCGCACCCATGTCGAGGGAGTAGACCACGGCGTCACCGATCACCTCGGGGACATCCTCCTCGACGATACGCTTGGCCAGCCCCTCGGCAATGGCGGTCTTGCCCACGCCGGCCTCTCCCACCAGCAGCGGGTTGTTCTTGCGCCGCCGGGCGAGGATCTGAATCACGCGCTCGAGCTCGTGCTCACGGCCGATCAGCGGATCGATCTTGCCCATCCGCGCCTGTTCGTTGAGGTTGGTGGCATAGCCCGTCAGCGGATTGGCACTGGTCTCGCCGCCGCCCTCCTCGGCCTCCTCGGCGTCGCTGGGCGACGACGAGGGATTCTGGCCGTGACCGGCCACCTTGGAAATGCCATGGGCGATGTAGTTCACCGCATCGACCCGGGCCACGTTCTGCTGCTTCAGGAAGTAGACCGCCTGGCTCTCCTGCTCGGAGAAGATCGCGACCAGCACGTTGGCTCCGGTTACCTCGCTCTTGCCGGAGGACTGCACGTGAAATACGGCACGCTGCAGCACGCGCTGGAAGCCCAGCGTCGGCTGAGTCTCGCGATCGCTCTGGTCCTCGGGGATCAGAGGTGTGGTGGAATTGATGAAATCCTGCAGGTCGGACCGCAACTTGTCGAGGTTGGCCCCACAGGCTCTCAGCACGTCTGCCGCTGATGCGTTGTCGAGCAGTGCCAGCAGCAGGTGCTCCACGGTCATGAACTCGTGCCGCTTGGAGCGGGCCACGGTAAACGCCGTGTTCAGGGTCAGTTCAAGTTCTTTGCTCAGCATGGCAGTCCCCTTCTCGCCGCTTAGGGCTTGCATCGGATCTTTCGTGGTCCGGCACCTTCAACATCGGGCACAAACGCTGCCGTTGCAAGTCTCTTCACTCAACGACTGCCATTCCTACCCCGTCTCGAGCAGACCGGGAGTCAGTCCGCCGCCTCGATATCGCTGAGCAGCGGGTGCTGACATTCTCTTGCATATTGATTGACCTGATGGCTTTTGGTTTCCGCGATGTCGCGGGTAAAGATGCCACAGGTGGCCTTGCCCTGGGTGTGCACGGTGAGCATCACCTGTACGGCGGTCTCGCTATCCATGTGGAAGAAGCTCTGCAGGACTTCCACCACGAACTCCATGGGGGTGTAGTCGTCGTTGTGCAGAATCACCTTGTACAGCGGCGGGCGGGCCACCTCGGGATCGGCCGGCTGAACCGCCAGGTCGCCGTCGTCCTCCTGCTCGGGACGCACAGGCCGCGTCATGCCAGCCACGACACCGATCGGTTCCCACACGTCCGGGTCTTCTGTCTTGAACATAAAAGCCACACACCATCTCGGCAAGCCGGCCAACTCGAGTCTCAGGTTAGACGACGACGGGCCGACAGGGTTCAGGTTGATACGCAAAAGGCCCCCGCTCGCCAAGCGAGCGGGGGCCCCGATGGGATCCGGCAGGCCGATTACATGTTGTCGGCGACGGCCTGTCCGAACTCGGAGCACTTGAGTAGCTTGGCATCGTCCATCAGGCGATGGAAGTCGTAGGTGACCTCGCCCTTGGAAATGGCCTTCTCCATACCCTTGAGCACCAGATCGGCGGCCTCGACCCAGCCCATGTGACGCAGCATCATCTCGGCGGAGAGGATCAGCGAGCCGGGGTTGACCTTGTCCTGGCCGGCATACTTCGGCGCGGTGCCGTGAGTCGCCTCGAACATGGCCACGGCGTCGGCCAGGTTGGCGCCCGGCGCGATGCCGATGCCGCCCACTTCGGCCGCCAGGGCATCGGAGAGGTAGTCACCGTTGAGGTTCAGGGTGGCGATGACGTCGTACTCGGCCGGACGCAGCAGGATCTGCTGCAGCATGGCATCGGCGATGACGTCCTTGACCACGATGGTCTTGCCACTCTTGGGGTTCTTGAACTGCATCCACGGGCCGCCGTCGAGCAGCTCGGCACCGAACTCCTCCTTGGCCAGCTCGTAGCCCCAATCCTTGAAGGAGCCTTCGGTGAACTTCATGATGTTGCCCTTGTGCACCAGGGTCACCGACTCGCGGTCGTTGTCCACGGCATACTGCAGGGCCTGGCGCACCAGACGCTTGGTGCCTTCCACGGAGACCGGCTTGACGCCAATACCGCAGTTCTCGGGGAAACGGATGTTGGTCACACCCATCTCCTCGCGCAGGAACTTGATCACCTTGTCGGCCTCGGCGGTACCCGCCTTCCACTCGATGCCGGCATAAATGTCTTCGGAGTTCTCGCGGAAGATGACCATGTCGACGTCGGCGGGCTTCTTCACCGGGCTCGGCACACCCTCGAACCAGCGCACCGGGCGCAGGCAGGTGTACAGGTCGAGCTTCTGGCGCAGCGCGACGTTCAGGGAACGAATGCCGCCGCCCACGGGCGTGGTCAGCGGGCCCTTGATGGAGACCACGTAGTCCTTGACGGCTTCGAGGGTTTCTTCCGGCAGCCAGGTGTCGGGGTCGTAGACCTGAGTGGCCTTCTCGCCTGCATAGACCTCCATCCAGTGGATCTTGCGCTCGCCGTTGTAGGCCTTCTGCACGGCGGCATCGATGGCGATCTTCATGGCCGGCGTCACGTCGACGCCGATACCGTCACCCTCGATGAACGGGATGATCGGATTGCTCGGCACGTTCAGGGTGTTGTCGGCGTTGACGGTAATCTTCTCGCCGCCTTCAGGGACGACAATTTTCTGGAACCCCATTGAGAACTCCCCTGTCTGGTCTGTTCAGTGGAGCGCGGAGTATAGCATTCCCCCTGACTCTCGGAGTAGGCTTGCCTCCATAATTTGTCGACAATCTATGGTAGCAAGACCTTCGTCGAATGAGCTCCATCTATCTCCTGCACAAGCCCTACCGCATGCTGTCACAGTTCACCGACCGGCGTGACGCGGGTGGGAAGCCGCGCGCCACGCTGGCAGACGTCCTCGACGTGCCGGGCATCTACGCCGCCGGACGGCTGGACTATGATTCAGAAGGACTGCTGCTGCTGACCGACGATGGCGCGCTGATCCAACGCATTAGCGATCCACGGCACAAGCAGCCCAAGACCTATCGTGTGCAGGTGGAGGGCACGCCAGACGAAGCGGCACTGGCCGCTCTGCGTCATGGCATCGAGCTCAAGGACGGTCCAACCCGACCGGCCAAGGTCCGGCGCCTGGCGGCAAGCGGCCTGCCGGAACGCACGCCACCGGTGGACCCTAAGCGCCATCCGGCGACGACCTGGCTGGAACTCACCATCAGTGAGGGGCGCAATCGCCAGGTGCGGCGCATGACGGCCCATGTCGGTCATCCGACCCTGCGCCTGGTCCGCGTGGCCATCGGCCCCTGGCGACTGGATGGGCTGGCCCCGGGTGAATGGCGCAAGGAAACCCTGCATGCCCCGCGCAATACGCCAAGGCGCTCACCGCGCCGCCAAGGAGGTCATCGATGAGCCGCTGGCACCCGCACGTTACCGTGGCCACCGTCGTTGAGCGCGCCGGCCGCTTCCTGATGGTGGAGGAAGCCCCGAGAGGCAGCCAGACCACCTTGTTCAACCAGCCCGCCGGGCATCTCGAGCCCGGCGAGCGAATCCAGGAGGCGGCGCTGCGCGAGCTGCGCGAGGAGACCGCCTGGCAAGTCGGCATCACCGACTATCTGGGGCTTTACGTCTACCGGACGCCGAATGGCGAGACCTTCCATAGCCACGCCTTCTTCGGCATGGCCCTGGCGCATCTGGGCAACCCGCTCGACCCCGCCATTCTCGCCGTTCACTGGCTGACCCTGGAAGAGGTCGAGGCGCTGGAGCGCGAAGGACGTTTACGCAGCCCGCTGGTGCTGCGGCGAATCCGCGATGCGCTGGCCGGATATTCGTATCCCATGGAGGTCATCCACGAGCGTTAACTTCTTATTAGTAGGCGGTACAGCGCCGGAATCACCAGCAGCGTCAACAGAGTCGACGCGACCAGCCCGGAGATGATCGCCCAGGCCATCGGCGGCCACAGCGTCGACTGCGTCAACGTCAGCGGCACCAGACCAGCCACGGTGGTGGCCGTGGTCAACAGTACCGGACGCGTACGCCGCGCCACCGCTGCCACCACAGCCTCCTTCACGTCGTAACCCTGCTTGCGATTGGCGTTCATCAAGTCGATTAGCACGATGGCGTTGTTGACCACGATACCGACCAGCGCCACCACTCCGAGCATGGCGGTGAAGCCGAATGGCTGGCCGGTCAGCCAGAGTCCCGGCACCACGCCGATGACCGACAGCGGGACGGTGGTCAGGACGATCGCTAACTGACGGAAGGAGTTGAACTGGGCCAGCAGAAAGATCACCAGCAGCAGGCCGCCGACCGGCAGCGTCTGGAACAGTGCGGTGTTGGCATCGCCGGCCGACTCGGCCGCACCGCCCACGGCATAGCTGACGCCGGCGGGCAGGTCGAGCTCCTCCAGGCGCGGCAGGACCTCGCCAAGCACCCCTTCGTAGGTCCAGCCGTCGGCCACCTCGGCCAGCACCACCGTCATGCGGCGCAGATCCCGGTGCTGAATTATCGCCGGGCGCCAGTCCAGCGCCAGGGTGGCTACCTCACCGAGCGGCACCGGGCGGCCATCGTCGGCGGCCAACCGTAACCCCTCCAGCCCATCGGTGGAGAAGCGCTCGCCCTCGGGCGAGCGCACCAACAGCGGCGCGGGATCGCGCCCGGCACGCCAGACACTGACCTCGATCCCCCGGCTGGCACCGGCCAGAGCCGCGGCCACGTCGCGCCTCGTCAGGCCGTACTCGGCAGCGCGAGCGTCGTCGGTCTCGACTCGCAGCGTGGCCAGCCCCTCGCCCAGGCGATGACGTGCATCGCGCGCTCCCGCGGCCTCGCGCACCACGCTCAAGATACGGCCGGCGGCGTCGGCGAGCGCGGCGCGATTCTCGCCATAGACGCGGATCTCCACCGGGGCTTCAAGCGGCGGCCCCTGGCCCAGGCGCCGAGCCACCACCTCGGCTTCCGGCATCCACTCCGGCGCCACACTTCTCACCCAGTCCATCAGTCCGGCCAGATCGTCGGCACCCTCGGTCTCCACCACCAGCCGTGCCAGATGCGGCTGGCGCGGCTGCTCGACAAGGTTGTAATAGAAACGCGGGCCGCTGAAGCCGACGAAGCGATGCACCGCCCTCACCGTCGGTCGCTCGGCCAGCGCGATGGCCAACACCTCGGCCTGATGCGCGGTGGTGTCGAGATGAGTCCCCTCGGGGAAATTGAGGTCGACGACCAGTTGGTTGCGATCGGTATCGGGAAAGAAGTCCTGATCGAGCAGCGGCATCATCGCCAGCGCCCCCACCAGCAGCATGCCGGCACCCACCAGTATCCAAACTGGCCAACGTACGGCAGCCCCGCCGACTCTCTCGCCCCACGCCTGCAACCGCTCGCGCCGCGCGACTTGCCGCGGCTTGAGGATACCCGCGGCGAAGACCGGGGTGACGAACACGGCATACGCATAGCTCACCGCCAGGGTCAGCATCACCAAGATCGGGATGGCACGGGTGAAGTCGGCGGTATTGCCGCTGGAAAGCAGCAGCGGGACGAAGGCCGCCAGGGTGGTCCCCGTGGCCGCCAGCAGCGGTGTGGCCAACTCGCGTACCGAGCGGGTCACGGCCTGGGCTGCCGAGCGGCCCTGGTCGCGGTGCCACTGGATGTTTTCCACCATGACGATGGCATTATCCACCAGCATGCCCAGTGCGATCACCATGCCGGCGACGGCGATCTGGTGCAGCACGCCGCCGCCCATGGCATAGAGAGCCAGCGAGGAGAAGGTCACTAGCGGCACGACCACCATCACGGCCAACCCCAGCCGCAGCCCCATGGCCAGGAACAGCAGCACGCCGAGAATCCCGATACCCATCAACAGCGAGACGCCGAGTTCCGCCAATCGCCGTTCGACCCAGCGCGGCTGGTAGAACGTCTCCTCGATCGCAAGCGGCGCATAGGCCGGGCGCAGCTCCTCCACCAGCGCGCGCAGTCGCGCGCCGAAGCGCGCTGCGTTGACCCGATCGCTGGAAAGCACCAACCCCAGCGCCACCGCCGGCCGGCCATCGTGCCATAACCGCTCGGTAGCGGGCTCCCGGGGAGCGAGGTGAATATCGGCCAGCTGACCCAGCGGCACCTGATCGCCCCAAAGGGTGCGTATCGGCGTGGCGGCAAGCTCTTCCAGCGAGCCAAACTCGGTGCGCGGGTCGAGCACCAACGAGCGCCCACCGATCGACAGGCTACCGCCGGGGGTGGTCAGGTTACGCGCCGCGAGCTGAGTGCCCAGGGCACGGGCGTCGAGCCCGGTCAACTCGGCCAGCGTGTCATCCCAACCGATCGTCACCTGCTGGCCCGGATCAGCCAGCACGTCGATGCGAGCAATCTCCTTAAGCCGGAACAGGTCGCGGCGCAGCCGCCTGGCCGCCTCGCGCAGCTCGAGAAGGTCGTCGGAACCGGTCACAGACAGGACGATACCATGGGCATCCGAGTCCCGATCACTGATCTCTGCCTCGCCCACTCCATCGGGGAACTCTCGGCTCGCCCGGTCGACGGCGATGCGAACCCGCTCCCAGGCGGCATCGGTATCGTAGACGTGCTCGTGCATCTCGAGCGTAACGTGAGCAACGCCAAGTCGCGCAGTGCCGATGATGTCGTTGACCTCCTCGATCTGGGCCAGCTCCTCCTCCAGCGGGTTGAGCACAAGACGCTCGACCTGCTCCGGCTCGGCGCCGGGATAGGGCACCAGCACCTGGCCGAAGCGATAAGGAAAGAACGGATCCTCCTGGCGGTCCATCGCCACCCAGGCCGCCAGCCCCAGCAGCGCCAGCAGGAGCGTCACGGTCAGGATCAACCGCTTGTAGCGCAGCGAGGCGAGCAGCCAACTCATGGCAACACCCTCACTCGATCCCCCTGCTCCAGACGACCCTGCCCTGCCGTCACCACTCGCTCACCCGAGGCGAGTGACGACGCCGTGACCGAAACCCAACCATCGACCAGACGGCCCGTCGTCACGGCCACCTGTCGAACCGTGTCGTCATCGCTCAGCATCAGAACATGCGGCGCATGCCCTCCGGGATCGACCACCGCCGCCAACGGCACCTGGAGGACTGGCGGAGCGGCGAGCGCAAGCTGCACGCGCAAGGGCGCCCCCAGCGCCGGGGCAGACTCGGAGTCGATAGCGACGATCACCGGTGCCATGGCCTCACCCGCACGCCCCACGTGCGCCACCCGGCCCGCCAAGCGCTGTGCCGTCGACAGCGACGTCAGTGTTGCCTCCTGCCCCACCTCGAGCCGGGCGGCAAGATGTCCCGGCATGCGAATCTCGACTTCACGTCCGCCGAGCCCGGCCAGCTTCAGCACGGGCTGCCCCGCCGCCACGAAATCACCGGGCTCGACCTCGAGGTCGGTCACCTCGGCCGCGAAAGGAGCCCGCAGAGTCAGTTCATCGAGCTGCGCCCGTGCCTCGTCCCGCTGCGCCACGGCCTGCTCGCGTGCCTGGGCGGTAGCCTCACGCTCCGCGCGCAGGCGGTCCAGTTCCTCCTCGGCGCTGAGATTGCGTTCACGCAGGGCCCGCGCACGCTCCACGTCACGCCCCAGCCGACTCAGGCGGGCATCGAGCTCACGCACCCTGGCTTCGGCGGCCGCCAGCGCTGGCGCCAGGGCCGGGTTGTGCAGGGTGGCCAGGGGTTCGCCCCGCTCGACCCGTTGCCCCCGCACCACGAGCCGCTCCTGCAACACACCACCATGCAAAAAGGCGGGTTCGGCGCGCTCGCTGGCCCGCACCGTACCGGGAAAGCGGTAGCTCACCGCGTCCTGGGACAAGCGCACCGCTTCCACGCGTACGCCAAGTAGCGGCACCTCATCCCGGACGACCTGAGCGGGAGTCGCATCACAGCCCGTCTGCAGCGCCGCGATCAACGCCATCAAGGCCACCAGGCGCCCTCCTCCCCTCTGCACTGTCATTGTCATTCTCCTCTACGGGACGACCGCATGAACTGGCCGGCCGGTCAGTTCATGCCGAAAAAAATACTCACTCCCGGGGCGTTACCCCTTCCATGAAGATCTTGAGGAAATCCTCCAGAAATGCCGCATCGCTGCCCATGCCCGGCCAGTGCTGGTGATGGCACTTGGCCTCGAACCACTGGGTGCAGGTCATCACGAACATGGCGATCACATGGGTGGGATTGATGTCCTTGCGCAGCAGCCCGCGACTTTGGGCCTGGCGCACCCACTCGGCCCCCGCGCCGACGAGCTGGTTGTCTAGCTCGCCGCAGTGGCTATCCCCTTCCAGGTGGGTCCAGGCAAACAGCCGCACCACGCCGGGGTTGTCACGCAGGAAATGGAAGTAGGCTTCCACCGAACGGCGCAGCAGTGCGGCGTCCGGCTCGCCGGCCTCCTCCAGCATCGCCATCTGGGCCGTGAAGTAGCGCTCGAAGGCGCGGTTCTTGACCGCCTCCCAAAGCTGCTCCTTGCTGCCGAAATGGTGATGGATCAGGCTTTTGGTGACCTCGGCCGAGCGCGCCAGCTCGCTGAGCTTGACGGCGGAAAAACCCTGCGCGACGAACAGGGTTTCGGCCGCATCGAGAATGCGCGTACGGGTCAGCTCGGGGTCGCGGGTCTGGGCTCTTGGTGTCATGCGCCGACGATAGCGCTAACTGGCCGGCCGGTCAATTAGCTAAGGATGCGCCAACACGCAAAAGCGTCATCCGCACGCCAAGATGAAGACACTTCAATATGTAGTGTATAATTCCCGCCCATTTGCGACCCACTCAACCCGAGAGCGCCCATGACCGCCACCTCAGGCAAGGTGATCGTCGGCATGTCCGGCGGCGTCGATTCCTCCGTTTCCGCCCTGCTGCTGCTCGAACAGGGCTATCAGGTCGAAGGCCTGTTCATGAAGAATTGGGACGAGGACGACGGCACCGAGTACTGCACCGCCAAGGCCGACCTGGCGGACGCCCAGGCCGTGTGCGAGAAGCTCGGCATCAAGTTGCACAGTGCCAATTTCGCCGCCGAGTACTGGGACAACGTGTTCGAGCACTTCCTGGCGGAGTATCAGGCCGGGCGCACGCCGAACCCGGACATCCTGTGCAACCGCGAGATCAAGTTCAAGGTGTTCCTCGAGTACGCCGAGATGCTCGGCGCCGAGAAGATCGCCACCGGCCACTATGTTCGTGGCGGCGTGCGCCACGGTCGGCCGCGGCTGCTCAAGGGCATCGACGCCAACAAGGACCAGAGCTACTTCCTGCATGCCGTGCCGGAGGACGCCATCGCCCGTACGCTGTTTCCGGTGGGCGAGCTGGAGAAGCCCGAGGTGCGCGCCATCGCCGAGCGTCATGACCTGGCCACCGCGCGCAAGAAGGACTCCACCGGCATCTGCTTCATCGGCGAGCGACGCTTCCGCGATTTCCTGCAGCAGTACCTGCCGGCCCAGCCGGGCATCATCGAGACCCCTGAAGGCGAGATCATCGGTGAACATATGGGGCTGATGTACTACACCCTGGGGCAGCGCCAGGGGCTCGGCATCGGCGGGCTGGCCAACCACCCCGAGGCGCCCTGGTACGTGGCGGGCAAGGACCTCGAGCGCAACGCGCTGATCGCGGTGCAGGGCAAGCACCATCCGCTGCTCTATACCGATTCGCTGGCTACCGAGGCGATGGACTGGGTCGCCGGCGAGCCGCCCGCCGCCGAGGGTCGGTTTACCGCCAAGGCACGCTACCGCCAGAGCGACGTCCCCTGCACCGTCCGCACGCGAGAGGATGGCGGCGTCGAGGTGCGCTTCGACGATTCCCAACGTGCCGTCACGCCCGGTCAGTCGCTGGTGCTCTATGACGGCGAGATCTGCCTCGGCGGCGGGGTGATCCGCGACACCTGGAACGCCACGGAGGCCGCCGCATGACGACCACCCCGATCCATCGCGCCCCCGATTCCGCCACGGCACGCCAGACGTTGGCGTTGGCCGGCGTGTTCCAGGCCGCCAGTCTGGTCGATGAGCTGGCCCGTACCGGACAGGTCGACACCCGTCCCTGGGAGACCCTGGTCCGCGCCACCCTGGATACCAATCCCGAGAGCTTCGAGGCGATCTACGGCGGCCACCCCAATAACCTGCGCCGTGGCCTCGAGGTGCTCGAGGCCGTGGTGGGTCGCCAGCAGGCCAACCCGGTGGTGCTGCGCTACGGCTTCTCGCTGCTGCTGTTGATGAACAAGCTGCGCAACGACGACGGCATGATGACCGCCCTCGGCCAGCACCTGAACCGCATCCAGGGACAGGCCGAGCACTTCGGCGCTACCCACGAGAACGTCATTGCCAGCCTCGGCGAGGCCTACCAGGAGACGCTCTCGACCCTGAAGACCCGCATCGTGGTGCAGGGCGATCCTTCGATGCTGCAGAGCCGCATGATGCCCGAGCGGGTGCGCGCCATCCTGCTCGCCGGCATCCGCTTTGCCCTGCTCTGGCATCAGCAGGGCGGACGACGCTGGAAGCTGGTGTTCCAGCGCGGCGCCTTGAAGAAGGCCCTGGACCAGTTGGGCTGAGCCCCGCTTCCCTACACATCTTTCCTACACGCACCGGACAACGACCATGCAAGCCGCTTCCCTGCCCCTCACCGCTCTTACCGCCCTCTCCCCCGTCGATGGCCGCTATGCCGGCAAGGCCGAGGCCCTGCGCGAGCATTTCAGCGAGTTCGGCCTGATTCGCGCCCGCGTCACGGTCGAGATCCGCTGGCTGCAACGCCTCGCCGAGCAGGGTGGTATCGTCGAAGTGCCGCCGCTCTCCGCCGAGGCCACCGCCTTCCTCGAGGCCATGCTCCGCGACTTCTCGCTGGCCGACGCCGAGCGCATCAAGGAGATCGAGCGAACCACCAACCACGACGTCAAGGCGGTGGAGTACTTCATCAAGGAGAAGATCGCCGAGCAGCCCGAACTGCATGCCGTAACCGAGTTCGTGCACTTCGCCTGCACCAGCGAGGACATCAACAACCTCTCTCACGGGGTGATGCTGACCGATGGCTTGAAGGCCCTGTTGCCGGTCATGCACCGTGTCGCCGATGAGGTGGCCCGGCTGGCCCACGAACACGCCGGCCTGCCGATGCTTTCGCGCACCCACGGCCAGACGGCGAGCCCCACCACCCTGGGCAAGGAGATGGCCAACGTCGCCTACCGCCTGCGCCGCCAGCTGGCCCAGATCGAGAGCGTCGAGATCCTGGGCAAGATCAACGGCGCAGTGGGTAATTACAACGCCCACCTGGCCACCTACCCCGACGTCGACTGGGAGGCCAACGCGCGCACCTTCGTCGAGGGCCTGGGGCTTACCTTCAACCCCTACACCACCCAGATCGAACCTCACGACTACATCGCCGAACTGTTCGACGCCATTTGCCGCTTCAACACCGTGTTGATCGACTTCGACCGCGACGTGTGGGGCTATATCTCGCTCGGCTACTTCAAGCAGAAGACCGTCGAGGGCGAGATCGGCTCCTCGACCATGCCGCACAAGGTCAACCCCATCGACTTCGAGAACTCCGAGGGCAACCTGGGCCTGGCCAACGCCGTTCTCGGCCATCTGGCCCAGAAGCTGCCGATCTCTCGCTGGCAGCGCGACCTCACCGACTCCACCGTGCTGCGCAACCTCGGCGTGGGCCTGGCCTACGGCCTGATCGCCTATGAGGCTGCGCTCAAGGGCATCGGCAAGCTCGAGGCCAACCCGGCACGCCTGGCCGAGGATCTCGATGCGAGCTGGGAGGTGCTCGCCGAGCCGATCCAGACGGTGATGCGCCGCTACGGCATCGAGAAACCCTACGAGAAGCTCAAGGAGCTGACCCGCGGCAAGCGCATCGACCAGGCCGGCTTTGCCGCCTTCATCGACACGCTGGAGCTGCCGGCCGAGGTGAAGGACGAACTCAAGGCGCTGACGCCGGCCACTTACATCGGTAATGCCGAGGCTCAGGCCCGCCGGCTCTGAGCCGTCCGGAGACGCACCAGGAGGCGCCATGGTCAAGCTGACCAAGATCTACACCCGCACCGGCGACAAGGGTGACACCGGCCTGGGCGACAGCACCCGCGTGCCCAAGCACGACCCACGCGTGGAAGCCTTCGGCAGCGTGGACGAGAGCAACGCCGTCATCGGCATGGCCCTGTTGCACGCCGAGGGCGAACAGCGCGATCTCCTGACCCGGGTGCAGAACGACCTGTTCGACGTTGGCGCCGACCTGTGCACCCCGGAGCAGGAGGCACCCGAATACCCGCCGCTGAGGGTCACGGCGGCCCAGGTCGACTATCTCGAGGCGCAAATCGATGCCTACAATGCCGAGCTCGCCACCCTGCGCTCATTCATCCTGCCCGGAGGCACGGCGCTGGCCGCCCACCTGCACTTGGCACGCACCGTGGCACGACGCGCCGAGCGCCAAGTGACGGCGCTGATGGCGGAACAACCGGTCAACCCCGAGGTACTACGCTATCTCAATCGCCTCTCGGACCTGCTGTTCGTCATCGCGCGCCGGGCCAACGACAATGGCCAGCGCGACGTGCTGTGGGTACCCGGCGCCAACCGCTAAGCCTCTCGCTTCGCGATACGCTACCATTACCCCTTTCACCCGCAGGGACGCCATCGGCGCCCTGCGGCTCTTCGCGCCTTCTGCCGAATAGCGAGACATCATGCCAAGCGACGCTCCTCTCAGCCTGCTCGGCGGCCTGACGCCTGCCGAGTTCCTGCGTGACTACTGGCAGCGCCAGCCCCTGTTGATACGTGGCGCCCTTGCCGACTTCGAGAGCCCGCTCGACCCCGACGAGCTGGCCGGGCTCGCCTGCGAAGAGGGCGTCGAAGCCCGCCTGATCGAAGAGGCAGGCCCCGACGGCCCCTGGCAGGTCAGCCACGGCCCCTTCGACGAGGCCGTGTTCGGTGAGCTGCCCGAGCGAGACTGGACCCTGCTGGTGCAGGCCGTGGACCATTACGTCCCCGAGGTGGCCGAACTGCTCGAACTCTTCGACTTCCTGCCAAGCTGGCGCCTCGATGACGTCATGATCAGCTACGCCCCACCCGGCGGCAGTGTCGGCCCCCACGTCGACCAGTACGACGTCTTCCTGCTGCAGGGGCTGGGCCGGCGCCGCTGGCAGCTCGGCGGCAAGGTACCCGACGATGCCCCCATCATCGCCGGCATCGACCTGCGCATCCTCGAGCGCTTCGAGATCGAGCCTGGCGACGACTGGGTGCTGGAGCCGGGCGACATGCTCTACCTACCGCCGGGCTGGGCGCATCACGGCGTCAGCCAGAGCGACGACTGCATGACCTATTCGGTAGGCTTTCGCGCCCCCTCGGCGGACGAGGCGATTACCTCCTTTGCCGACTACCTCGGTGAGCAGCTGCCCCCCTCGCTGCGCTACGGCGATGCCGGCATGACGCCTCCCAGCGACCCAGCCGAGCTCGACGACGCCGCTCTTGAACGCATGCGCCACCTGATCCTCTCGACCCTCGACGACCCGGCACAGCTTGCCCAGTGGTTCGGCCGCGTGATGACCCAGCCCAAGTACGCCGACCAACTGGTCCCCAGCGAGACATCGACGGACGTCGAGGAACTTGTCACGCTACTACAGGACGGAGAAGCGCTCGTGCGCTGTCCCGGGTCGCGCTTCGCCTGGCGCGCGCTGGACGACGAGACCGCCACGCTGTTTGCCGACGGTGACGGCGTGATCTGTGCGCTGCCGTTGGCTCGCACCCTCGCCAGGGCGTCGACACTGGACGGCGACCTGCTCGAGTACCCCGGCGCCGCCGAGCTGCTGGCCGCGCTGCTCGATGCGGGCAGTCTGACCTGGCTAGAGGAAACAGAGGAGTGACGATGTCCGGCATCATCGAGATTCGTGAAGGCAGTTGGGCCGAGCTCGGCGCCCAGGCTGGCGAGATCCGTCGTGTGGTCTTCATCGAGGAACAGCAGGTGCCGCAGGAGGAAGAGTGGGACGGGCGCGACGATGCCTGCCGTCATTTCCTGGCCCTGGGCGACGGCACCCCGCTGGGCACCGCCCGGCTTCTGCCCGATGGTCATATCGGGCGTGTCGCCGTGCTCGACGCAGCGCGTGGACTGGGCATTGGCGCCGCCTTGATGCGGGCCGCCATCGATGCAGCAGGCCGCCGCGGCCATCGACAGGTCGAACTCGCCGCCCAGACCCACGCCCTCGCCTTCTACGAGAACCTGGGGTTCACCGCCTTCGGCGAAACCTTCCTGGAGGCAGGAATCCCGCACCGCAACATGCGCCTGCTGCTGGCTGATCACTAGAGCCACCCCACTCCCTCAAACGAAAAACGACTACAACACAGGGAGGCCTACGGCCTCCTTGTAGTCAAACTACAACCCTTCCTCCCCCTAAGTGACCATTGTTCATCCCGCGTCATCTGGGCCATAGTGCTTCCCAAGGCGAGAGACAAAACGATTGTTCGATGTTTTTCTGTAGTCGAAGTCATACATTCGTTTCAAATCGCCAAGGTTCGACCAAGGCAGCAGAGACAAGCCGCTTTCGTTAGCCGAACCTGAACTCATTTCGCAGGCGCAGCAAAATGCTCACCCCTGCCAGCCCGAACCTGACCCGAGGGAGAAAGCTCCATGTCCTACAAAGATGACATCAAGGCACTGGCTCAACTGCGTGAAGCCCAGCAGGGCAAGTGGGCGAGCATCAGCCCCGAGAATGCCGCCCGCATGCGTGCCCAGAACCGTTTCAAGACCGGCCTGGACATCGCACGCTACACGGCCAAGATCATGCGCGAGGACATGGCCGCCTATGATGCGGACAGCGCCCAGTACACCCAGTCGCTGGGCTGCTGGCACGGCTTCATCGGCCAGCAGAAGCTGATTTCGATCAAGAAGCACTTCGGCACCACCAAGCGCCGCTATCTCTACCTCTCCGGCTGGATGGTCGCCGCCCTGCGCTCCGAGTTCGGCCCGCTGCCCGACCAGTCCATGCACGAGAAGACCAGCGTGCCGGGCCTGATCGAGGAACTCTACACCTTCCTGCGCCAGGCGGACGCCTGGGAGCTCAATCACCTGTTCCGCGACCTGGAAGCGGCCCAGAAGGCCGGCGACCAGGCCAAGGCCGACGAACTGATCGCCAAGATCGACAACCACGAGACCCACGTGGTGCCGATCATCGCCGACATCGATGCCGGCTTCGGCAACGCCGAGGCAACCTATCTGCTGGCCAAGAAGATGATCGAAGCGGGTGCCTGCTGCATCCAGCTCGAGAACCAGGTCTCCGACGAGAAGCAGTGCGGCCACCAGGACGGCAAGGTCACCGTGCCCCACGAGGACTTCCTGGCCAAGATCAATGCCGTGCGCTACGCCTTCCTCGAGCTGGGCGTGGAAGATGGCGTGATCGTCGCCCGCACCGACTCGCTGGGCGCCGGCCTGACCCAGAAGATCGCCGTGACCAAGGAACCGGGCGACCTGGGCGACCAGTACAACAGCTTCCTCGACGGCGACGAAATCACCTCCGCCTCTGACATCGACAACGGCGATGTCGTGATCAAGCAGAATGGCAAGCTGGTCAAGGTCAAGCGACTGGCCTCCGGCCTTTACCAGTTCAAGCCGGGCACCGGCGAGGATCGCGTGGTGCTCGACTGCATCACCAGCCTGCAGAACGGTGCCGACCTGTTGTGGATCGAGACCGAGAAGCCCCATGTCGGTCAGATCGCCAGCATGGTCAACCGCATCCGTAAAGTCGTGCCGGACGCCAAGCTGGTCTACAACAACTCGCCCTCGTTCAACTGGACCCTGAACTTCCGTCAGCAGGTATTCGACGCCTGGGAGAAGGAAGGCAAGGACGTCTCCGCCTATGATCGCAGCAAGCTGATGAGCGAGGAGTACGACAACACCCCGCTTGGCAAGCTGGCCGACGAGTGGACGCAGAACTTCCAGCGCGACGCTTCGCGCGAAGCGGGTATCTTCCACCACCTGATCACGCTGCCGACCTACCACACTGCCGCCCTGTCCACCGACAACCTGGCCAAGGGCTACTTCGGCGACGAAGGCATGCTGGCCTACGTGGCGGGCGTGCAGCGCCGCGAGATCCGCGAAGGCATCGCCACCGTCAAGCACCAGGACATGGCCGGCTCCAACATCGGCGACGACCACAAGGAGTTCTTCCACGGCGAAGCGGCGCTCAAGGCCGGCGGCAAGGACAACACCATGAACCAGTTCGGCTGAGCATGGCAAAGCAGTAAACGACTGGAACCCTTGGGAGGCCTAGCGCCTCCCTTTTTTGTTCGCTCCCCTCGCCCTCCATCCTGCAGCTTCTTCTCGACCATTTTCACATTCTTTACCCGCTTTGCAGGCAAGCGAAGCGGACCCATGGACCGACTCACTGGTCAAACGAGAAATGAGTGGTTAAGCTGATTCGCAAACAGCGTTTCTCTAAACTCGGCAATGACGGAAGCCACCAAGACCCAGGACTCGTCTTGCCTTCAGGAGGTGTACATGAAGCGACTTCTTCCGGTACTGGCCCTCGGCATGCTGACCCTGGCCGGCTGTGCCAATACCTCGACCATGGGCGGTGACGTCTACCGCGGCAATCAGGCCCAGACAGCCCAGACCGTGACCTTCGGCACCATCACCGCGCTGCGGCAGGTGCAGATCCAGGCCGATAGCCGCATGGGCGGAATTATCGGAACCGGCGGCGGCGCCGTGATCGGTGGGCTGCTGGGGAACCAGGTGGGTGGCGGTTCCGGTCGCCAGCTGGCCACGGCTGCTGGCGTCATCGGTGGTGCCGTGGCGGGTAGCGCCGTAGAGGAATCCGCCAACCGCGTACGCGCCTGGGAAATGGAGATCCGCCGCGACGACGGCCAGAACGTCGTCATCGTGCAGAAGGCCGACCGACCCTACCAGGTCGGGCAACGGGTGCGCATGATCGGCAGCGGCGCCAACGTCAGCGTGGCACCCTACTAGCGGAACGGCGAAGGCCGATATCATGCAAAAGGGCTCGCAGTGCAAGCTGCGAGCCCTTTTCGTTGCCGTACCACCTGGTCGGGCGGCACCACCTCACACTGGCACGTGAGGCCTCAGTGGAAGTTGGCCTTGCCCATGGCCCAGCCCGCAAGCTTCTTGACGATCAGTGCCAGAATGGCAATGACGATCGCCGTCAGCAGCATGTCGATGGGACGCACCAGCGTCGTGGCGCCCAGCACGGCAAGGGCAATGGACCACACCCAGCGGTTATCGTCATCGCTCTTGATGACCCGCGGCATGACCTTGTTCAGACCGGCACTGACGGAGGTTTTCCACAGCTTGATGCTGAAGAACAGAATGAGGGCGAAGGCAATCAGCCAGATCACGATTTCGGTCATGGATTCGCTCCAGGCAAGAGGTTGGGCTCAGATGCACAGAAAAATGGGGATCACGCTAGGGTAGCCGTGGGGCCAGGAGGGCGCAACCACGCCAAAAGGCGTGAATGAATCTCAGGCCAATCTTCGACAAGCTGAAAATACCGCATTCCCCCTGACAGCCCAGGGATGGCGCGTTACCATGGTGCCTACATGCACTCACCGAAAGGTTCATCAATGCAGATTGCGCAGAATTCCGTTGTCGCGTTCCACTACACCCTGACCAACGATGCAGGTGAGGTGCTGGATAGTTCGGAGGGCCGCCAGCCGCTGACGTATCTTCACGGCGCCGGTAACATCATCCCGGGACTAGAGAAGCAGCTCGAAGGCCGTGAAGCCGGCGACAAGCTCAATGTGACCGTCTCTCCCGAAGAGGGCTACGGCGAGGTACAGCCTCAGCTGGTGCAGGAAGTACCGCGTGATGCCTTCCAGGGCGTCGAATCCGTGGAACCCGGCATGCAGTTTCAGGCCCAGACCCAGGGCGGCCCGCTGATGGTCACCGTGACCAGCGTCGAGGGCGACACAGTGACGGTCGACGGCAACCATCCGCTGGCCGGCCAGAAGCTCAACTTCGACGTCGAGATTTCCGACGTGCGCGAAGCCAGCCAGGAAGAGATCGAGCATGGTCACGTGCATGGCGAAGGCGGCCACCAGCACTGAACGCGGCACTGATCTTGAGCCAGAAAGGGGCAGCCAAGGGGCTGCCCCTTTTGTGTCGGCAGCCTGCTCAGCGTGGTCCGGTTGGTCTGCCGTCCCGCACCGCCTGCAGACCTCGCAAGGTACGATAGCCTCCCCATATCCTCGTGATGGTAGTGACCAGGCATGCCACGGCAAACAGCGTGGCCAGTAGGACGAAATGGTGCGGCAGCAGACAGAACAGCACGAAAGCCAGAATGGTTTCGGTGCCCTCGGTCAAGCCGTGCAGATAGTAGAAGGCCTTCTGCTGGAACCGCGGCCGTTCGAGCCCGTGCCGGGCCGCCATGATGGCAAAGGCCAGGAACGACGTGCCGGTGCCGATGAAGGCGAACAGCAGAAAGGCCGCCGCCAGCGCGTTGGTGCTGGGATCGGCCAAGGCAAAGCCGAGCACCACGGCGGCATAGAAGACGAAGTCGAGACCGATGTCGAGAAAGCCGCCGGCATCGCTGGAGCGGCCCGTAAGCCGGGCCAGAGCGCCATCCACACCGTCGCCCAGGCGGTTGAGCAGGATCGCCGCCAGGGCGGCCAGATACCACTCCAGCGCCAGCAGCGGCAGGCTGAGCATGCCGATGACGAAGGACGTCGCGGTCACCTGGTCGGGCTCTATACCCCATGCCTGGAGACGCCGCGCCACGGCGGCGAGAGGGGCCTGCGTCAGCGGCATGGTCCAGCGGTCAAGCATCCTTCCTCCTCATCTCCTCCGTCGCAGCCGCTGCCGACCCTCCCCCTCGACGCCAGGCAAAGTAACGCTCGAGCCAGCTGAGCAGGCGCTCGGGCTTGTGGGCATTCTTCCAGATGCCCGCGGTGGCCTTGGCCGCCTCCGACCAGGAGGGATAGGGATGTACCGTCCCCAGCAGCTTGTTGAGGCCGATGCCGTGGGTCATCGCCAGGGTGAACTCGGCCAGCAGTTCGCCGGCCCCCTGCCCGACTACGCTCGCTCCCAGGATGCGATCCCGGTCTGGTACCGTCAGCACCTTGACGAAGCCCTCGGTCTGCCCCTCGGCAATGGCCCGGTCAAGCTCGGCAAGCTCGTAGCGCGTCACCTCGAAGTCGATGCCGCGGGCGCGCGCTTCGCGCTCGCTGAGCCCGACGCGCGCCACCTCCGGCTCGGTGTAGGTCACGGCAGGCAGCGCCCGGTAGCTGACGCGAAAGCGCTTGAACTCGCCGAACAGAGCGTTCACCGTGGCATGCCAGGCCTGATGTGCGCTGGCGTGAGTCAACTGGAAGGGACCGGCCACGTCGCCGCAGGCCCAGACGTTGGGCAGTACGCTCTGCAGGCTCTCGTCCACCGCCAGGGTGCCGTCCTCCCGCGTCTCGACGCCCAGCGCTTCGAGCCCCATGCCGGCCACATTGGCCTGGCGCCCCACCGCCACCAGCAGGCGATCGAAGGGCAGGCGGTGCACTTCGACCTCCCCCGAGGCCTGGTGACTCTCCACCTCCAGCACATGACCGCCCTCAGCATCCACTTCCTCGATCACACGCACGGCGCGCGTGTCGAGCCATAGCGATACCCCTTCCTTCTCCATGCAGTGGCGCAGCAGCTCGGCGGCATCGCTATCCTCGCGGGGCAGCAGTTGGGGCCCCATCTCGACCAGACTCACGTGGCTACCCAGGCGGGCAAAGCTCTGCCCCAGCTCGCAGCCGATGGGACCGCCGCCCAGCACCACTAGCCGTTCGGGAAGCATCTCGAGTTGCCACAGGTTGTCCGAAGTCAGTACATCGATGCGCTCGAGCCCGGGCAGTGGCGGCACCTTCGGCCTGGCCCCGCTGGCGATGATGACATGCCGTGCAGTCAGCACTCGCTCGCCTGCGCCGCTCGTTACACGAACCCGCCATGGGTCCTGGAGGCGGGCTTCGCCGGCAAACACCTCCACCCCGAGCCCTTCGTAGCGCTCGCGGCTGTCGTGCGGTTCCACTTCGCGAATGGCGCGCTGCACGTGAGCCATCACCGCGCCGAAATCGATTCGCGGCTCGCCGGTATCGATACCGTAACGGTTGGCCCGGCGAATTTCTTCGGCCACCCGTGAGGCGCGTATCAACGCCTTCGACGGCACGCAGCCAGTATTGAGGCAGTCGCCGCCCAGCCTGTCTCGTTCCACCAGCGCCACTCGCGCTTTCACTGCCGCCGCGATGTAGCTTGCCACCAGCCCCGCCGAGCCGCCGCCGATCACCAAGATGTCGTAATCAAAGCGCGTCGGACGGCGGAAGCGCCGCGCCAGCCGGCGACGCTTGGCGATGGCCACCAGGCCGCGAGCCAGCCAGGGAAACAGACCGATCATAACGAACGAGCCAATCAGCCCCGGCGAAAGGACGTCGGACAGCGACTGCAGGTTGCCGAGTTCGCGACCGGCGTTCACGTATACCGCCGTTCCCGGCAGCATGCCCAATTGGCTGACCCAGTAGAAGGTCCAGAGGCGCATGCGGGTCAGGCCCATCACAAGGTTGATGACGAAGAAAGGAAACAGCGGAATCAGGCGCAAGGTGAAGAGATAGAAGGCACCCTCGCGACGAATACCGGCATTGATACGCTCGAGCTGCCCCGCAAAGCGCTTCTCCAGCGGCGCGCGGGCAAGGGTACGTGCGATCAGGGCGGCCAGGGTCGCTCCCAGCGTGCTCGCAAAGGAGATGATCAGCAGTCCCCAGCCGAGCCCGAACAGGGCGCCGCCCAACACCGTCATCACTGCGGCACCGGGCAGCGACAGCGCTGCCATGAGCACGTAGAGCAGGAAGAATCCCCCTACCACCGTGACCGGTTCATCAGCCAGCCAGGCCTGGAAGCGAGCCTGCTCGGCCTGCAGGTTGGCCAGCGTCAGTGCCTCGTCGGCACCGCTGAGAAAATAGACGGCCACGATGGCAGCCAGTACGAGCAAGAGAAGTAGACGACGATGCGCCACGGGCGACTCCCGGATTGGAGATACACTAAACAGAGGTTATACGGAACCTGTGTCGCCTGATAGCTTCCAACCTTACACTCTGCAACGCATTGCAACGAGGTGGCCGTCATGATCGGAATACGCAACGTTTTGCCGTGGATACCGTTTCTCCTGGTGGTGCCTGGCAAGGGCCTCGCGGACGAAGCAACTGCCAGTGCGGTATTCGGCGGTGGCTGCTTCTGGTGCGTGGAAGAGGCCTTCGACAAGGTCGAGGGCGTGATCTCGACCACGTCCGGTTTCAGCGGTGGTCACCTCGAGAACCCCAGTTATCGCCAGGTGGTCGACGGCGACACGGGACACGCCGAAGTGGTCCGGGTGGAGTACGACCCCGCTGAGGTCGACTACGCCGAACTGCTGCACGTTTTCTGGCGCAACGTCGATCCCTTCGCCGTCGATCGCCAGTTCTGCGACAGGGGCGAGAGCTACCGCAGCGTGATCTATACCGCCAGCGAGGAGGAGCGTGAGCTGGCCGAGGCCACGCGCGCCGAACTCGCCGAGCGCTTCGACAAGGAAATCGTCACCGAGATCAGCGACTTCGAGGCCTTCTACCCTGCCGAGGAGTCCCATCAGGACTACTACCGCAAGAATCCCGTGCGCTACAATTTCTACAAGTCGGCCTGCGGTCGAGAGGAGCGCCTGGAGGAGATCTGGGGCGACGAGGCAGGCGGCCTAGCGAGCCACTGATGCCTGCGCCGGGCAGCATTCGCTGCGCCATAGCCACAGGGCGATGCCGAGCGTGACACCGAGCATCAACCAGGAGCCGATGGCCACGCCGAGCCAGCCGCCGCGCTGCCAGAACGGCTCGAGCCAGAGGCTCCCCAGGCTCGCCCCCAGGTAGTAGAAGACCAGATAGAGTGCCGAGGCGCTGCCTCGCGCCCGCTGTGCCTGGCGCCCGACCCAGCTCGAGGCCATGGAGTGAGCCAGGAAGAAGCCTACCGCATTGACGGTCAGTCCAACGATTATCCAGCCCAGCGAGTCCGCCAGGGTGATCAGCGTTCCCAACATCAGAATCAAGACGCCCAGCGCCATGCAGACCGGCTGGCTGAGGTGACGCGTCAGTCGGCCCGAAAGCGACGAGCTCAGGGTACCGCCCAGGTAAGTGAGAAAGATCAGGCCCAGCCAGCGGGCACCCAGCCCATAAGGCGCCTCGGCCAGGCGGAAGGTGATATAGCTGTACTGATTGATGAAGATGAGGAAGTTGAGGCCACCGAGCAGGTAGGCGGCGAGCAACAGCGGCTGGCGCAGATGCCCGCTCAGGTCCGCCAGGGCACCACGTAGTTCGAAACGGCGTGGCGTGAACTGATGCGGCGCAGGCAACAGCTTCCAGAACAGTGCCACGCCGACCAGGGTCACCAGGCCCACTGTCAGAAAGCCGGCGCCCGCGCCGCCGACCTCTCCCACACCGCCACCGATCAGCCGGCCACCTATGCCACCCAGGGTATTGGCGCCGATGTAAAGGCCCACCGCCGCCATCAGCGCCGGTCGTTCGAATTCGTCGCCCATCCAGGCGATCGCCACCGCCGGCAGCCCGCCGAGTACGAAGCCCTGTACCAGGCGCACCGCCAGCAGCACCTCGAAAGTGGGAGCGAAGGCCAGCACCAGCGAGCACAACCCGGCCAGCAGCAGCGTCACGCGCATGATCCCGCCGCGACCGATGGCATCGGACAGCGGACCGAAGACCAGCAGCGCCCCGGCCAGCGCAAGTGTCGCCAAGGACATGACCAGACTGACACCCAGGGTCGATACGCCGTACAGCTGACGCAGCTCCGGCAGCAGCGGCTGCGGCGCGTAGAGATTGACGAAGACCAGGATGGAGCCGAGGCAGAGCGCCAGGGTGGCGCGCCACCAGGCGCGGGAATGAGCGACGATCATGCCGAACACCTGTACAGAAACATTGACCGCCATGATCGATCCTGACGTATGATAAGCCAAACAGAATTAAACGATTACAACCATCTGCTCAGCTTATCGAGAAACGCCCTTGGCAATCCCCTTCGACCTGCGTGCCCTGCGCGTCTTCGTCATGGTGGCCGACCGAGCCGGCTTCAGCGCCGCTGCACGTGAGCTTCACGTGGCCCAGTCCGCGGTCAGCCAGACCATCGCCAACCTCGAGCGCCAGCTGGAGCTGACGCTGTTTCATCGTCATGAGCGACGCATCGCCCTGACACCCGAGGGCGAGGCCCTCTATGCCCATGCCCGGGAGCTACTGGAGCGGGCCGAGGCCGCCCACCTGGCCATGCGCGAACTTCACGGGCTGGTCAAGGGCGAGGTTCGCATCGGCATCCCCTCGATGCTCGGCTCGTATTACTTCCCGCCGCTGCTGATGGGCTTCAAGGCGCAACATCCCGGCATCCGCCTGACCGTAGTGGAAGCCGGCGCGCGCCGGCTGCAGCGTATGATCGCCGACGGCGAGCTGGATCTCGGCGTCGTCATCGACGATGTGCAGAGCCGTCATCTGGAGCGTCGGCGTCTGATACGCGAAGAGATGGTGGTATGCGTGCCACGGGCTCATGCGTTTGCGGGACGTCGTTGCGTGACGGCAGAAGAATTCTTCCAGGAGCCGCTGGTGCTGTTCCAGGATGGCTACTTTCATCGCGAGTTCGTCGACGCGCTCTCGCGCCAGACCGGCCTTGCCGCCAATATCGCCTTCCAGTCGAACCTGATCCCGCTGACCAAGGCGATAGTGCGCCAGGGCTTCGGCATCACCACTTTCCTACGGCGGGTGGTGGACGAGCCCGGGCTAGCGGCGGTTTCCTTCGCCAACCCGGCCTGGCTGGAGCTGTCACTGGCCTGGGCGCGGGACGCCTACCTGTCGCGAGCAGAGAGCGCCTTCGTGGAGTACGTCATCGCCCACCGCGAAGTCTTATGACCGTGAAACGCCAGCGCTCGACTCTTCTCTTCTCAGCCTTCGCCCGGCTCGATGACGCGCTGTGCCAGGGTGGTCGGCTCCAGGGTCCGGCGCGCCTGCCAGTAGTAGCGCTGCCAATAGCTATTGTCGAGTTCGGACAGCATCACGCCCTGGGAAGTGGAAGCATGGAGGAAGTAGCCGTCGCCGACGTAGATGCCGACATGGTCGTAGCGTCCCGGCGGACGGAAGAACACAAGGTCGCCGACCTGGAGGTCATCTCGCGAAACCTGGGTGCCTTCTCGTACCTGACCACTGGTGGAGCGGGGCAACTGCAGGCGAAAGGTTTCGTTGAACACGTTCTGTACCAAGGCGGAGCAGTCTATGCCGTTACGTCCGGTGCCGCCGATTCGATAAGGCGTGCCGGCCCAACGTTCGTGCTGTGCCAGCAGGGCCTGACGAATCAGCTCGGGCGGTGGGTGGTGCAGGCTGCTGACCTGGAGGATGGGATTGTCCACCGGCGACATCAGCGGGTTGGCGGAAGACGACATGCCTGGCAGCTGGCGTGTAAAATAATCGTCCGGTGCTTCAAGCGACGTCCCCGACGTTCCAGCACACCCCGAAAGCAACGCCAGCGACACACCGAGCACCGCGATACGACTCGATCCCGTGGCAACCATGCTTGCGAAGTCCTCATTCCCTGAGCCGCACGCGTCCACGGGCCGGGCAAATTGCCCTACCTGACGAACCCGGGAGGATCGCTGTGGTAGTGGTGCTTGGCGCCCCGCGCCCGTACCACTGCCAGAGCGGCCTTGTAGCGGCTCACGATATCATGGGTGAAAGCTCCGCCACATACGGAGCCGTTTCATAAACCAGCTGACTATAAACCACATTTCCTGACCAGAGCGAGCCCTAATGTAGCGTCTTGACGTCGCCCGGCAGCGTGTCGATGTGCATCGGCGCCCAGTGTCGCGGTCTGGCGCCGGGAAAATCCAGACTGGCCCAGGGGCCGGCCAGCGGCGGCGCCCCTGAGAGCCAGGCGACCAGGGCCTGGCGAAAGCCGCTCAGGAAGCCTTCGCGCTCAGGCGTTTCGCCCATGAAGAAGGAGAACCCGGCGTAAAGACCGCGGGCGTAGGCCTCCCAGCTACCGTAATGGGCCGCCGCCAGCGCGTGAGCACGTTCCAGCAAACGACCGAAAGCCGCCCCGTCCAACCAGCCTAGCTGGCGTCCGGCAATAGCCAGATCCACCGCCTGGGCCACGTCCCAGGCGGTCATGTCCAGCTCATTGCAGCCGTCGGTATTGTCACGCACCCGCTGCAGGCGCAGCAGGTGGGTGCGATCCTCTTCGCTGCAATCGCCTGTCTCCAGCATGGCGATTTCCGAGGCCAGCCGCTGGGCATTCAAGGTATAGGGTGCGTAATTGATCTGATACTCCTGCCGATCGCCCGCTTCGAACAGGAAATCGAGAAACTCGGTGAGCTCGTCCCGGCCATGCAGGCCGTAGTGCCCGTCGATCCACTCGCGAAGCGACACTGCCTCCCGTTCGCTCTCCACGTGCGGTTCGCTCCACACGGCATTGTTCAGTGGTCCCGCCAGTGCCATGGCGGTGAAACGCGACAGCGTCGGACGCGGGCCTGGCTCACGCCACTGGGTCGAATGCCAGTCAAGCCAATGAAACGGACTCCCCGGATCGTCCAGATGCCAGCGGATTTCATTGGTCAGCGGCGGATGCTCGCCTTCCGGTAGCAGGCGCTCCCACTGCACCCAGGCCTCGAGCAGGCGTCGGGTGTCGGGATAGAAGCGGCACAGCGTGTCGCGCAGCGCCTCGGCCAGTGCATCCAGCGCCTCGCTGTCGAACGCTTCGCTATCCATGGCCATCTGCAAATAGAAAGCGTATTTTTCGGCCATGTGAATGGTGGCTGCATGGCGGCTGCCCTGCTTAAGCGCAGCGAGGCTGTCCAGGTCTTCGGCCTCGGGCCGTCCGAACAGGGTGGTCGCCGCGGGCAGAGCGCCATGGGCGGCATCGGCGGCCAACTGATTGAGATGGTGTGCCTGGGCCGGTAGCCAGTAGCGGGTGAGTGCCTCCACCCCTTCGTCGGGGTGCAATCCCAGGGTCGCTTCGAGATAGTGCATGGCCTCGGCCCGCCGCTCGACGGCGACCGGCAAGGCCGGTCCCTGACGCATGCCGAACTCGGGCTCGCGCACCGAGGCCAGCGCCAGGACCCAATGCCGGGGCGAACGTCGCCAGGCCAGGATCGAACGTCGCGCCCCCTCCCGCACCTCCTCCTCGAGAAGCTGTTGCAGCGGTGTCCGCCAGGGGCTCACCGGCGAGTTGAGCAGCAGCCCCCAGTCTCGCTGCATGTCCGCTAGTCGATCGTGGCCCTCGAACAGGCTGCAGCCACGCTGATAAGCCCGCGCCAGCGCCGACCAATCACTGTAGCGGCGCAGCACCAGATCGGCGCCATGATTGGCAAAATCCCTGGCTTCTGTCACGTCGAGCCAGCCCGCACAGGCGCCCGCCCAGGCCAGATCGACCAGTCGCAGCCAGTCCCAGGCAGCCCATTCCAGAGGCTCACCGCGTTCGATGAAGGCCAGCAGCACCCTACCGTAGTCGCGCTCGGCGCTGGGGAGACCTCCGAGCCACGCCTGGCGTTCCTCGCCGGCTGCCGCCAGCAGGCGAGTGGCATCGAGATCCCAGCCTTGCCGATGACCATAGCCCGACAGCCAAAGCAGACTCTGGATCAACCCAGTGCGGTCGTCGATCTGCCAGTACTGCCACAGCCATGCCTTGGCATCGGGCCAGTCCACCGCGCCGGACGGCTCTTCCAGTACCGGAGCGAAAGCCGCCCGCAGGCGCCAGCCATGCGCATGAGGCGCGTCAGGCCAGAGCGAGAGAGACTTATCCTGGCACTGCTGGGCAACCCACCCGACCAGGGTATCCCAGGTGACTCCCTCGCCGTCACGCTCGAGCACGGCCAATGCCTCGCACGCCTCACAGAAGCCATCGTTGCCTCGCACCCAGCCCTCTGCGCTCTTGGCATGGCGCAACGCCTCGAGCCAGCTCTCCAGATCGGAGTACTGGCGCGTGATCTCGTCGGTCAGCCGCACCAGCCAACTGCGCAGCCGCCGCTCACCGAGCCAACCGGCCGACCCTGCCAGGGCAAGCAGCTCAAGAGCCGCCAGCAAGCGCGCCGGATCGGCACTGCCAGTACCTAGGGCCTCGACCAGACGCCAGCCCAACTCTCCGCGATCGTTGACGCCCAGCGCCTGCAACCTGTCGCCGGCTGCCTTGGCCTCGATCGTGTTGGGTTCGGGCTGAAAGTCCCAGTCGCACAGGACCAGCTGCTGAGCCCACCAGGCGTAAAGGGGATCGACCAAGTCTCACCTCGACGTTCAACCAGCAGAATAAAGATGCAGCGCTGCCGCATCGGGGAAATCGGCGCCTAGTGTAGCGGAAAGCGCGGCGCACGCCGATGGCTACGGGCGGTAAAAAAGGGTGGAGCCCGTGTTGAGGGCCTTGGCGGAATGTTTTAAATAATGCACACTCACCAGACAAGATAATCAACACCCCGGAGCAACCATGTCTCTCTCTGCCGAGATCTTCATCGACAAGGCCTACATTGACGGCCGGTGGCGTGACGCCGAGCGCCGCTTCAGCGTCTCCAACCCCGCCACCGGCGAGACGCTGGCCAGCGTCCCTGACCTCACCGCCGACGACGCCCGTGATGCCGTAGCGGCAGCCGAAGCGGCCTGGCCGGCATGGCGCCGCCAGACGGCCAAGCAGCGCGCCGCCCTGCTGCGTGCCTGGTTCGACGCCATCATGGCGCATCAGGAGTCGCTGGCCCGGCTGATGACTCTCGAGCAGGGCAAGCCGCTGGCCGAGTCTCGCGGCGAGGTCGCTTACGGTGCGTCGTTCGTCGAGTTCTACGCCGAAGAGGCCAAGCGCATGGCTGGTGAGACCCTGCCCAGCCATGGCGCCGACAAGCGCATCCTGGTCTTTCGCGAGCCGATCGGCGTGGTGGCGGCCATCACCCCGTGGAACTTTCCGCTGGCGATGATCACCCGCAAGTGCGCCCCGGCCCTGGCGGCAGGCTGTCCAGTGGTGATCAAGCCCGCCGAGGCCACGCCGCTGACCGCCCTGGCCCTGGCCAGGCTGGCCGAGGAGGTGGGCTTCCCCGCCGGCGTGCTCAACGTGGTGACGGCAAGCCGCCCCGCCGAGATCGGTGAGGTGCTGACCACCGATCCCAGGGTACGCAAGGTCTCCTTCACCGGCTCCACACGGGTAGGCAAGAAGTTGCTCGCCCAATGTGCCGGTACGGTGAAGAAGGCTTCCATGGAACTCGGCGGCAACGCGCCCTTCATCGTCTTCGACGATGCCGATTTGGACGCCGCGGTCGAGGGTGCTGTGGCCTCGAAATACCGCAATTCGGGCCAGACCTGCGTATGCACCAACCGTCTGCTGGTCCAGTCCGGCGTATACGACGCCTTCATCGAAAAGCTCGCCGCCCGGGTTGCCCAGCTCAAGGTGGGCAACGGCCTCGACGACGGGGTGGTACAGGGACCGCTGATCAACCCGGCTGCGGTGGACAAGGTTCAGTCCCACATCGCCGATGCACTGGAAAAGGGCGGCCGGCTGGTGTGCGGTGGCGAACCGCATGCGCTGGGCGGCACTTTCTTCCAGCCCACGGTCATCGCCGACGTGACCGAGGCGATGCATGTCGCCCGCGAGGAGACCTTCGGCCCGCTGGCGCCGGTATTTCGCTTCGACAGCGACGAACAGGCCATCGCCATGGCCAATGCCACTGAATTCGGCCTGGCGGCCTATTTCTACGCCCGAGACTATCGCCGCATCTGGCATGTGATGGAGGGCCTGGAGTATGGCATGGTGGCCGTCAACGAAGGCATTCTTTCCACCGAACTGGCGCCCTTTGGCGGCGTCAAGGAGTCGGGCCTGGGCCGCGAGGGTTCACATCACGGCCTGGATGAATTCACTGAACTAAAATACGTCTGTGTCGGCGGCCTTTGATCGCCCGCAACGTCCACATGTGAAGGGAGGCTAGATGAATAACGCACAGCTCAACGAACTCAAGCAGCGCTACGTGGCCAACGGCGCCGCGAGCCCCGCCACCCAGTTCGCCGATCGCGCCGAGAACGCGCTGATCTGGGACGCCGACGGCAACCGTATCATCGACTTCGCCGGCGGCATCGGCGTACTCAACATCGGCCACCGTCATCCCAGGGTGGTCGAGGCGGTCAAGGCTCAGCTCGACAAGGTGATGCACACCTGCCAGACCGTGATGCCCTACGAGGGCTACGTGAAGGTGGCCGAGCGCCTGAGTCAGGTCACGCCGGTGCGCGGCCACGCCAAGGTGATGCTGGCCAACTCCGGCGCCGAGGCGCTGGAGAACGCGGTGAAAATTGCCCGCGCCGCCACCGGCAAGAACAACGTGATCTGCTTCGACGGCGGCTATCACGGTCGTACCTTCATGACCATGGCCATGAACGGCAAGGTCGCGCCCTATGCCAGCGACTTCGGCAGCATGCCCGGCAACGTGTTCCGTGCCCCCTACCCGGTGCCTTACCATGGCGTCAGCGAAGACGAGGCGATCCGCGGCCTGAAGATGGCGATCAAGACCGACGCCAACCCCCGCGACACCGCCGCCATCGTGCTCGAGCCGGTCCTCGGCGAGGGTGGCTTCTACCCCGCCCCGGCCAGCTTCCTCAAGGCGATCCGCGAGATCTGCGACGAGCACGGCATGCTGATGATCGTCGACGAGGTGCAATCGGGCTTCGGCCGTACCGGCAAGCTGTTCGCCATCGAGCACAGCGGCGTCGAGCCGGACATCATCACCATGGCCAAGAGCATGGCCGACGGCATGCCGATCTCGGCCGTGGTGGGTACCGACCGGGTGATGGACGCCTCCGGCCCCAATTCGCTGGGGGGCACCTACACCGGCAATCCGCTCTCCTGTGCTGCGACCCTGGCGGTGCTCGACGTGTTCGAGGAAGAGAACATCCTCGAGAAGAGCATGGCGCTGGGCGACAAGCTGGCCAAGCGCTTCAGCCAGTGGCAGAGCGATTTCGACTGCGTCGACAACGCCCGCAACATGGGTGCCATGGCCGCCATCGATCTGGTATCGGACAAGGCCCAGCACACGCCCGACGCCGACCTGGCCGGCGCGCTGTGCAAGAAGGCCCGCGAGAAGGGGCTGATCCTGCTCTCCTGCGGCCTCTACGGCAACACCATCCGCTTCCTGATGCCGGTGACCATCGAGGACGAGATCCTCGAGGAAGGCCTGGACATCGTCGAAGCCGCGCTCAAGGAACTGGTCGGCAGTAAGGCCACCGCCTGACTTAGCCCACTGAAAAGCGCCTGCCACTACTGGCAGGCGCTTCATTCGTAGGATAGCCGTAATGAGCGAAGGCGAGGGCTAGGCCCACTCCCTGCGGGCCAACGCATCTCCCACATCCATGTGGGTCACAAGCGAAATCTAACGCCATATCGCCGAGCGTAGTAGGCTATCAGGCCGGCATGTCGTTGGCCTTGGGGTCCCGCGACCACACCCGATGCTGCCCCATGGCCTCACGCAATGGGGTGAAGACGTCATCGACCTTGGCGCCGGTCAGCACGCCCTCCTCGCCGGTGGGCACGTCTGCCGCATCCAGCAACAGCTTACCCTCGCCCACGGCGGCAATCGCCTTGAGATGCTTGTAGGCCTCCTGCACGTAGTAACGTCCCTGCCCCGACCGGGTCAGCGTATCGACACTACCACTGCCGCCGGGCACGACAACCGCATCCACCGCGACCGAGGGCATGCCGTTTAGCATGGCATCGGGTGTCACACTCGCCCCTCCTGCTGCCTTCACCGGCGCCATGCTCGGCGCGATCACCATGCCCTGGGCGCCTTCCGCCTGAAGCTTCTTCTTGAGCGCCTCGACCTGATCGCCATCGACGCCATCGGCCACCAGGATCGCCACCTTGCGATACTGGACGTTCCCCGGCAGCCGAGCCATGAGGCTCAAGGCAGGCGATTCCAGCTGTGAACTCTTGCCCAGCTCCTCTGGCGGCGCCGGCTTGGTGCTCGGCGCCTCGATACCATGGTTCTCGCCGACCCGGCGCGCCAGCTCGAGATCGATATTGGGCAGGATCTCCTTGATCATCCGTTCGCGGATCCAGGGACGCTGCACCTTGGAGAGTTCGAAGGTGTAGGCGGCAATGATGTGCTCCTTCTCCACCTCGGTCTGGCTGTTCCAGAACAGCGTGGCCTGGGAGTAGTGATCGCCGAACGAGGGGCTGCGAGAACGGATCTTGTGCGCGTCGATGCGTTCCTGGTAGGACTCGAAGCCGCCGTTCTCCGACGCCGCCGGGGTCTCGCTGGGCCAGCCACCGTCGATGGAATTGGGCTCATACGACGCTTGCCCCTTGTTGATGGTCTGGCGGTGCATCGAGTCGCGCTGATTGTTGTGGAACGGGCAAACCGGCTGGTTGATCGGGATCTCGTGGAAGTTAGGCCCGCCCAGGCGCAGCATTTGAGTGTCGAGGTAGGAGAACAGCCGCCCCTGGAGCAGCGGATCGTTGCTGAAATCGATCCCCGGCACCACGTGGGCCGGGTTGAAGGCGACCTGCTCGGTCTCGGCGAAATAGTTGTCCGGATTGCGGTTGAGCACCATCTTGCCGATCGGCGTGACCGGCACCTGTTCTTCGGGAATGATCTTGGTCGGATCGAGCAGGTCGAAGTCGAACTTGTGCTCGTCCTCCTCCTCGACCACCTGGATACCGAATTCGTACTCGAGGTAGTCGCCGTTCTCGATGTCCTCCCACATCATGCGCCGGTTGAAGTCGGGGTCGCGCCCCCATAGCTTCTGCGCCTCGTCCCAGATCAGCGAGCAGGTGCCGGCCAGCGGCTTCCAGTGAAACTTGACGAAGCGCGCCTTGCCCTGCCTGTCGATCAGGCGGAAGGTGTGCACGCCGAAACCTTCCATGTTGCGGTAGTGGCGCGGGAAGGCGCGATCGGACATGGTCCACAGCACCATATGGGTCGATTCAGGCATCAGCGAGACGAAGTCCCAGAAAGTGTCGTGGGCCGACTGCCCCTGGGGGATCTCGTTGTGCGGCTCGGGCTTCACCGCATGCACGAAGTCGGGGAACTTGATCGCATCCTGGATGAAGAATACCGGCATGTCATTGCCCACCAGGTCCCAATTTCCCTCGTCGGTATAGAACTTGGTGGCGAAGCCGCGCACGTCGCGCACCGTGTCGTTGGAGCCACGCGAGCCCTGTACGGTGGAAAAACGCACGAAGACCGGTGTCTTCTTGTCGGGGTCCTGGAACAGGCTCGCCTTGGAGTACTGGGCAGCATTCTCGTAAGGCTGAAAGTAGCCGTGCGCCGCAGCGCCACGGGCATGCACGATGCGCTCGGGTATGCGTTCGTTGTCGAAGTGGTTGAGTTTCTCGCGGAAGATGAAGTCCTCGAGCAGCGTCGGCCCTCGCTCACCCGCTTTCAGCGAGTTGTGGTTGTCGGCGATTCGCGTGCCGTGGTTGGTGCGCAGATCGTGTCCGGTGGCATCGCTGCGGTACTTCTCGAGGTTGTCCGATTTGCTGTTCTCGTGGGTCTTGAAGTGGGTATCGTTGGGCTTGCCGCCGTTGGGCGTGGTATGGGGATTGTTCGCCATGCTCTTGCTCCTTTCGCCAATGTGGTTCCCTCCTCCCTCGCGTACGTGGCGTTCCGCCTTGGCCCGTCGGTCGGGAATTTTGCGCTCCGCCTGAAAGGTAGTCCCGCCTCCGAGCGCCGCCAATCGCGGCAGACTATGGCAACAAAAGAAAACATTAATCGGGTTATCTCCGGCCCGGTGCCGGTCGATACTGGTTAGCCGAACGCGGCGGTGCATCGCCACGAACCCTGGCAAACCGAGGAGCGAGTCGATGAAAGGGATGACGACCACTGGCTTGATCGCCCTGTGTCTGGTGGGCACGACCCAAGCGTATGCGCAGGACAGCCGCATCACGCTGGGTGCGGTTGCCGGGACTGCCGGCGCGGGCGCCGACCTGGCCTGGCGCTTCAGTGAACGTCTGGGCGTCTCCGCCCGTTACACCGGCGGGCTGGATTGGAATACCGATTACCGCACCGATGACGTCGACTACGAGGGTGACGTGAACTTGGCGGCAAGCAAGCTGACGCTGGACTACTACCCCTTCGCCAGTGGGTTCTTTCTCAGCGCCGGCCTCATGCTGCCGGATATCGATGCCGATGTGGTGGGACGCCCACGCGGCACGACCTACCAGTTCAACGGACAGGAATATTCCGCCGATGCGCTTGGTACCTTGCACGGTACGGTGACTCTCGCCGATGGCGTGCAGCCCTACGCTGGCCTGGGCTGGCGTCAGTCGCATCGCAGCGGCATCGGCGTGTTCGCGGAGGTCGGCGTGATCCCCACCGACCCGGACGTGTCGCTGAGAACCTCGGAAGGATTCGAGAATGCGGACAATCCGCTATCGGCCCAACTGCGCCGCGAGATTCGCCAGGAGGAGCAGCGGCTCGAAGGCGACGCCGAAGAGTGGCCGGTCTACCCGGTAGCCGTCGTTGGCGTGAGCTATACGTTCTAGAGGTCCTGCGAGAGCGGCCTCGCCCTCCACGATGCAAACGACTCGGCCCGGGCTAATGCCCGGGCCGAATCCATTCGTCCGTAAGCGCAGCTAGGATTTTCGCACCTTGGCGATGACCCATAGCAGCACTACCGCTCCCACCGTGGCCGTGACCAGCGAGCCGATGAAACCGCCGGCCTCGAGGCCCAGCAGGCTGAACAGGAACCCGCCGACCAGGGCGCCGACGATCCCCACGCCAATGTTTCCCAGTATGCCGAACCCGCCGCCGCGCATGATGTTGCCGGCGATCCAGCCGGCCAGGCCTCCAATGATCAGCCATGCGATGATGCCCATTAGCACTCCTCCTCTCCTTAGTGGTGCTTCCTGTCGTGCTTGGCATCTTCGATGATGCCTCAGGTTACTCATGGGGAAAAGCGTAGCTCAGAACGACGAACCCGGCTCCGTCAGGAATGCCAGCTCCTCCGCGCTCGACTCGCGCCCCAGAATGGCATTGCGGTGCGGATAGCGACCGAAGCGCAGCAGGATGTCGCGATGCAAATATTCGAAGCGCAGGTTGTCCTCGAGCCCGGGCTGGTCGAACAGGCGCAGTGCCTCGTCATGAACCTTGAGTGACTCGCTGTGCATGTAGGGCATGTAGAGAAAGCTGCGCCACGTCACGTCGAGATCGCCGTCCAGCCCCTGGGACACGGCCTCCTGGGCCAATACGAGCGCCATGGCATCCTGGGCGAAGGCCCGGGGATCGTCACGATAGAGATTGCGCGAGAACTGGTCGAGCACCAGGATCTCGGCCAGGCGTCCCCGGGGCGTAGCGCGCCACCGCCACAGTTCCCCCGCCGCTGCCGCATCGTGCAGCGCGGCAAAGCGTCGACGAATCGCCTCGTCGAGTTCGGCATCCTTGCGAAACCACTGGACGGGTGCCAACTCCTCGAACCAGAAGGCGATGACTGCATCGCAGCCCGGCAGCGTCTCGTTCATGTCGTGTCCTCGTCGTTTGCACTCCTGTTAGCATGCACTTGCGTTTCGTTTTTTTCATCCACCCTTGGTCCGGGAGATGCCATGACCCCCTTGCTCGGCATGTTCACTTTTGTCTTCAACCTGGTCGGGCTGGTCATTTGCCTGGCTGGGCTGACCCTGGCCCAGCGTCGGGGTAAACGCCAGCAAGCGCGCTGGCCGGGCCACGTCCTGGCCGGATTCGGTTTCCTCATCGCCACCACGCCGATCTGGTCGCAGTGGCTGCTGGCCGAGTGAAACGAGAGGCAATGTCCTGATCGGTGGGATATTGGTCATTGTGGACATCGCTCGTTCGCAGGAAACTGACACGACACCTCACGACAGGGCTCGTCATGCCACGCACCGTCGTCATCCTCGCCTATCCGGACTGCCAGCTGCTGGATGTCAGTGGGCCCTGGCAGGTCTTCGCCTCGGCCAACGATCTGAGCGGCGCCCCTCTGTATCGTCTGCATCTTGCCGCCGATGCGCCGGGCAGGGTGATGACCAATGGCGGTTTGCCGCTGCTGGCCGACACCGGGTGGCGCGACATCTCGACGCTCGGTCCGGTGGATACGCTGCTCATCGCCGGCGGCCGCGGCGTCATGGCTCAGCAGCAGCGTTCCGAGCTGCTCGACGCCCTGCGCCACCAGGCCCGGCAGGTCCGCCGGCTGGGCTCGATCTGCACCGGGGCATTCCTGCTCGCCGAAGCCGGCCTGCTGAACGAGCGCCAGGCCACGACTCACTGGCGGCACTGCGACCGGCTGGCCCGCGATTACCCCAAGGTTCGCGTCGTGCCGGATGCGCTCTACGTCGAGTCGGGCGGGTGCTTCACCAGCGCCGGGGTCACCGCCGGCATCGATCTGGCCCTGTCGCTACTCGAAGCAGACCATGGCGGCGCCCTGGCGGGGCAGGTCGCTCGTGAGCTGGTACTGTTCCTGCGGCGCACCGGGGGGCAGTCCCAGTTCAGCGAGATGCTGCGCAGCCAGAACCGCGCCCAGGGTGCGCTGCGAAAACTGCTCGACCGGATCCACGCCGACCCCGCCGCACCCCACCGCCTGGAGACACTGGCGGAAGCGGTCGGGGTCTCGCCGCGTCACCTGTCGCGGCTGTTTCGCCAGCAGCTGGCCACCACACCCGGCGCCTACCTGACCCGCCTGCGCCTGGAGCAGGCCCGCCAGGCATTGCTGGTCAGCGAGCGCCCGCCGCCGCTGGAGCGGCTGGCACGGCAGTGGCAACTGGGCGGCGCCGAGCAGCTGCGGCGGCTGTTCCAGCGTCATTACGGCGTTTCTCCCACTCTGTATCACCAGCGTTTTGGCCCGGGAAGCCAGGTGTCGACACACTCTACCTCATGACGATGGCTCAACTGCCCAGGAGACTGCCATGCCTTTCAATGTGATGCTGCTGTCGCTGTGCCAGGCGCTGCTGGTGAGCGGAAACATCCTGCTGATCGCAGTCTCGCCGCTGATCGGCGCACGCCTTGCGCCCGATCCGGCCTGGTCGACTGCGCCGGTCGCCACCCAGTGGCTGGGGCTGATGTGCGCCACCATTCCCGCTTCGCTGATCATGGCGCGGCTAGGGCGCAAGCGCGGCTTCCTGCTGGGCAACCTGCTGGGGCTCGCCGGCGTGGTCGTGGCCGCCCAGGCCCTGGTCAGCGAGGCCTTCTCGCTGTTCATGCTGGGCACCTGGCTGATCGGTATCGGTATCGGCTTCGGCCAGCTGTATCGCTTCGCCGCGGTGGAGGCGGCGCCGCTGGCCCTACGTGACCGCGCCATTGGTCTGGTCATGGGCGGCGGCGTGCTGGCCGCCTTCTTCGGCCCGTGGCTGGCCCGCATCAGCCGCGAAGCGGCCGTAACTCCTTTTCTCGGCAGCTTCCTCGGCCTGGGGGCGCTCTACCTGGTAGCCCTACTGGTGCTGCTGGCCACCCGGCTGCCACCACCCGAGAAGACCCATGGCGACGGCCAGCCGCGACACCTCGGCGAAATCGTGCGCCAGCCGGTATTCGTCGTGGCGGTGCTCTCGGCGCTGATCGGCTACGGCGTGATGAACCTGGCGATGACCGCCACGCCATTGGCCATGTCCGGCGCCGGCCACCACTTCAACCATGTCGCTACCACCATCCAGTGGCACGTGCTAGCGATGTTCCTGCCCTCGTTCGCCACCGGGCACCTGACCGCTCGCTTCGGCGCGCCGCGCATGATCGCCGCAGGCTGCGTGCTGCTGGCGGCAAGCGGTCTGGCCGCCCAGGTCGAGGCCGGCGTGGCGGGCTTTCATTTTGCCCTGATCCTGCTCGGGCTGGGCTGGAACTTCACCTTCCTGCCCGCCACCGGGCTGCTCACCGAGGCCTACCGTCCGGTGGAGAAGGCGCGCACCCAGGCCGCCAACGAGTTCCTGGTCTTTTCTACCGTGGCCGTCACCGCCCTGCTGGCCGGGCCACTGGTCAACCTGCTCGGCTGGACGTTGCTCAACGCCCTGCTGGTGCCGCTGTCGCTGGTGCCCATCGCGCTGCTGGCCTGGCAGCGCCTTGCCAGACGCCGCCAAGACCCTCACATTAGCGGCTGACACTGCCGTGAAGGGATTCCTCGCCAATGCGCCAGCCGCTCACCCGGGAGCTGACCAACCTGATCGAACGCGGCCGCGACCGCCAGCTTCGCCTGGCGGTCACCGGGCTCTCGCGTTCGGGCAAGACCGCCTTTCTCACCTCGCTGGTCAACCAGCTGCGCCATGCCGGCCTCGAGGCCCGGCTCGACCTGATGCCGGCGGCCCGTGACGGACGCCTGCTGGGCGCCCGCCGGGTCAGTCAGCCCGACCTGGGCGTACCGCGCTTTCCCTACGACCAGGCGATGGCGGCGCTCGATAGCGTGCCGCCGCGCTGGCCGGAGCCAACCCGCGGCATCAGCGAGCTGCGTCTGTCGATCCGCTACCGCCCGGCCAGGCGCGCCTGGCTGCGCAGCGAGACCGCCGAGCTGAGCCTCGACCTGTTCGACTACCCCGGCGAATGGCTGCTCGACCTGCCACTGCTGGGCCACGACTACCTGGGCTGGAGTCGCGCCACGCTGGCCGGCGCCGGCGAACAGCGCCGCGCCCTGCTGGCCGAATGGGAAGGCATCGCCGCCGGGCTCGACCCGGCTGCCGAGGCCAACGAGGCCGAGCTTGCCGACATCGCTGCGCTCTATGCGCGCAGCCTGCAGGCCGCCCGCGAGGCGGGTTTCGCCAACCTTCAGCCGGGACGCTTCCTGCTACCCGGCGATCTCGAAGGCGCCCCGGTGCTGCAGTTCTTCCCGCTACCGGCGCTGGCCGATGCCGACGAAAAGGAGCTGGCCAGGCTGCCCCCGGAAAGTGTCTACGCCACCCTGGCGGCACGCTTCCACCACTATCAACAGCATATCGTGCGGCCGTTCTACCGCGACCACTTCCGCCGCTTCGACCGCCAGATCGTGCTGGTCGACGTGCTCGGCGCGCTGAATGCCGGCCCGGAACGCTTCGAGGACCTCTCCCAGGCGCTCACCACGCTGATGCAGAGCTTCGATTACGGCAAGCGCAGCCTGCTCTCACGGCTGTTCGCGCCGCGCATCGACAAGCTGGCGATCGCCGCCACCAAGGCCGATCACGTCACCCCCGAGCAGCACGCCAAGCTGACCGCCCTGCTCGAAGCCCTGCTGGCCGAACCGCTGCAGGACCTGCGCTATGCCAACGTGCCGGTGAAGGCGCTGTCGCTGGCGGCGATCCGCGCCACCGAGGCGCTCGAAGTCGCGCAAAAGGGGGAACACACACCGGCCCTGCGCGGCACGACCCTGGAAGGCGAAGAGGTTCTGGTGTTTCCCGGCGAAGTGCCCGCCCGGCTACCGGAGGCCGATTTCTGGGCTCGCCAGGGGTTCGACTTTCGCGCCTTCCGCCCCGCCCCGCGGGAGGACGGCGCGCTACCTCACATCCGGCTCGATGCTGCCCTGGACTGGCTGATCGGAGACAAATTGCAATGAACGACCGCCGCCACGATCCGCAGGGCGACGACCCGCGCCCGGCTCGCCGCTTCACCCTCGACGCGCCCGAATCGACGCCGCAGGAGGCGCCGCGCCCACGCCTGGATTTCGACAGCCAGTTGCCCACGCGCCCCGTGGAAGCGCCTACGCCAAGCCGCGCCGAGCGCGACTTGGAAGCAAGCCTCGGCAAGCCGCGCAAGCGCCGCTGGTGGCTGTTCGGCCTGCTCGGCGGCGGCATCGCCCTGGGCACGGCCGAAATGGTCGTACGTCTGCCCGAGGCACTGCTCGGCGGCGATTGGCTCAGCGGCGGCTGGCACCTGCTGGGGATAGCCGCCATTGCCCTGGGCGCCGGCGCGCTCCTGCGCGAAGCGTGGCGGCTGCGCCGCCTCAAACGCCACGACGCCCTGCGCAGCCGGCTGGCCGAGTTGCCTCAAGCCGATGCCAAGCAGGCACTCGGGCTGGCGCGGGTGCTCAAGCACCAGCTCGGCCTCGACGACGACCATCCTCACTGGCAGGCCTTCCTCGCCGCCCGCGAGCCGTATCACGGCGGCGCGGAAGTGCAGCAGCTGCTGGCGCATCACCTGCTGGCCCCGCGCGACCGCCAGGCACGGCGGCTGATCTCGCGTATGGCCGGCGAGACGGCGGTGATGGTAGCGGTAAGCCCGCTGACGCTGGTCGATATGTTCCTGGTGGCGTGGCGCAGCCTAGCGATGATCGACCGCATCTGCCGTCTCTACGGGCTCGAGCTGGGCTATGCGAGTCGGCTGCGCCTGGTGCGCAACGTGCTCTACCACATGGCCTTTGCCGGGGCCACCGAGATGGCCGGCGACGCCGGCATGGAGCTGCTGTCGCTGAACCTGGCCGGACGTCTTTCGACACGTGCCAGCCAGGGGATGGGGGTGGGCCTGCTCACTGCCCGCCTGGGCCTGCGCACCCTGCGGCTGACCCGGCCACTGGTCTTCGCCGAGGGGGAGGCACCACGCATGGCCGACCTGCGCAGCGAGCTCTGGCAGCAGCTGATACGGCTGGAGGAAACCAAGTAACGGAAAGGAGATCGGACAAAAGCTTGACCTTGGTCATGACGTTTCGGGCGCAACCGGCTACGCTCGCTGATAACTCAGTTAAACAGCGAACCAAGGACCTGTGATGTACAAATCGATTCTGGTGCCCGTCGATGGCTCCGAAGGTGCGAAGAAGGCGCTAGATGTCGCCTGTCAACTGGCCAACCAGGCCGACGCCACCCTGCACATTCTGCATATTCCCGAGGAGCTCGCCCACGAGACGACGCTGGTGTGGGGTATCGGCGCCATCGCCATCGAGGCATCGCGCCAGGAGCGAGAAGAGATCGGCAAGCAGGTCGTCGACAAGGCCGCCGAGGCCGCACGCGCCAACGGCATCCAGCATGTCGAGACGGTGGTCGGCCAGGGCGACCCGGCCCGCACTATCATCAGCGAAGCTCGTCGTCGCGGCGTCGAGGCGATCGTCATGGGCAGCCGTGGCCTGAGCGACCTGCGCGGACTGGTGGTGGGCAGCGTCTCCCACAAGGTCAGTCACGTGGCCGAGTGCACGGTGATCACCGTACGCTGATCTTCCCCCAGCCGGACGCCGCTCGGCGCGCTCGGCCTGCCACCCAGCGACTGAACCCGAGCATTGTGGTTCACCAAGGGCGAGGCACCGCAAAGAGCCGATCTGCGCCGCGAACTCTGGCAACGACTTCGAAAGTCGGAAGAGACCAAGTGAATGACGGCAATCGACCAGGCGTTTGACGCCGGTCATGACGTCACGCGTGCAAGGGGCTAGGCTCGGGGTATCCACCCCCTACCCCGGATAAGGAAAGTGTCATGTACCAATCCATCCTGGTTCCCGTCGACGGTTCCGAAGGCGCCAAGAAGGCTCTGGATGTCGCCTGTCAACTGGCCGGCAAGGCCGATGTCACCTTGCATATCCTGCACATCCCTGAGGAGCTCACACACGAGGCGACGCTGGTTTGGGGCATCGGCGCCATCGCCATCGAGGCGTCGCGCCAGGAGCGACAGGAGCCACGGGCTCGCCAGGATATCGGCAAGCAGATCGTCGACAGGGCAGAGAAAGCGGCCCGTGCCAAGGGCGTGACCCGCATCGAGACGATCATCGGCCGCGGCGACCCGGCTCGCGCCATCGTCAGCGAAGCCAAGCGCCGCGGCGTCGAGGCCATCGTCATGGGCAGCCGCGGCCTGAGCGACCTGCGCGGGCTGGTGGTGGGCAGCGTCTCGCACAAGGTCAGTCACATTGCCGAAAGCACCGTCATCACCGTCCGCTGAGTGACCTGCCGTTGGCCGCCAGCCCCTGGACAGGGCAGACGGCCATTCGCATCGGGTCAAGCCAGACGCTGCTCCGTTTCGCGATCGAACAGCACCGCACGAGCCATGTCGATGCGCAGCGCCAGACGCTCGCCTGCCGCGACCCGACACTTGGGCCCGACCCGGGCCGTCGCTTCGCCCTCGCCAAGCTTGAGCTGCAGCAGAATATCGGCCCCGGTCGGCTCGACCACGGTGATGCGCGGCGATAGCAACACGCCTTCGGCATCGTCGCCGAGTCGCACGTCGTCCTCGGCGAAGTGCTCGGGGCGCAGCCCCAGGATCACCTCTCGTCCCACCTGACCGGCCATGGCCGGCGTCTCCCGCTCCTGCGGCCAGGGCAGTTCCAGGTTCTCCTCTCCCGGCGTTGCCACGCGCAAAAGGTACCCCCCTGGTTCGCCATCCAGGGTGGCACCGATGAAGTTCATCGACGGTGAACCCATGAAACCGGCCACGAACAGGTCCACCGGGTTGTTGTAGACCTCGTCGGGAGAGCCGAGCTGGAGGATGCGGCCATCGCGCATCACCGCGATGCAGTCGGCCAGGGTCATGGCCTCGATCTGGTCGTGGGTGACGTAGACGATGGTGGTACCCAGGCGCTGGTGCAGCTTCTTGATCTCGGTGCGCATGTCCACGCGCAGCTTGGCGTCGAGGTTGGAGAGCGGCTCGTCGAACAGGTAGACCTTGGGCTCGCGGGCCAGCGCCCGCCCCATGGCGACGCGCTGGCGCTGGCCGCCGGAGAGCTGCGAAGGCTTGCGCTCGAGCAGGTGCGAGATCTGCAGCAGGTCGGCCACCCGCTCCACCGCCGCCTCGCGCTCGGCCTTGGGCACCTTGCGCATCTCCAGGCCGAAGCTGATGTTCTGACGTACCGTCATGCTCGGATAGAGCGCGTAGGACTGGAACACCATGGCGATGTCGCGCTCCGCCGGGGTCTGCCAGGTGACGTCCTCGCCGGCGATGCGGATCTCGCCGGAGGTGACCGGCTCGAGGCCGGCGATGGCGTTCATCAGCGTCGACTTGCCGCAACCCGAGGGGCCCACCAGAATCAGGAACTCACCGGAGTCGATCGCCAGGCTCACGTCCTTGAGCACCCGCTCGCTGCCGAAATTCTTGCATACGTTGTTGATTTCAAGCGCTGCCATATCCAAAACCTCTTGATTGTTCTGTTGCTCAGAGGGCCTTAGCCTTTGACCGAGCCTGCCGTGAGCCCACGCACGAAATACTTGCCGGCCAGTACGTAGACGATCAGCGTGGGCAGCGCGGCGATCATCGCTGCCGCCATGTCGACGTTGTACTCGCGCGCCCCGGTGGACGTATTGACCAGGTTGTTGAGTGCCACCGTCACCGGCTGGGTGTCGTGGGCCGAGAACGCCACGCCGAACAGGAAGTCGTTCCAGATCTGGGTGAATTGCCAGATCACCGAGACCACGATGATCGGCGCCGACACCGGTAGCAGAATGCGCCAGAAGATGCGGAAGAAACCGGCACCGTCGAGCTTCGCCGCCGATACCAGCTCGGTCGGCACCGCCACGTAGAAGTTGCGGAAGAACAGCGTAGTGAAGGCGATACCGAAGACCACGTGGACCAGAATCAGGCCCGCGCGTGAGCTCGACAGCCCCAGCCAGCCGAGCGTTTGCGCCATGGGCAGCAGCACCACCTGGAACGGAATGAAGCAGCCGAACAGCATCAGCGCGAAGAGCAGCTCCGAACCCTTGAAACGCCACTTGGTCAGGGCATAGCCGTTGAGCGCCCCGATGATGGTGGAGATCAGCACGGCCGGCACCACGATGGCGATGGAGTTGAAGAAGTAGACGCCCACGCCTTCGCAACGCATGCCGGTGCAGGCTTCGCCCCAGGCCTTGGTCCAGGGTCCCAGGGTCGGTTCCTGCGGCAACGAAAGCAGCGTGCCGGGAGTGATCTCGGCCAGCGGCTTGAGCGAGGTGACCAGCATCACTGCCAGCGGCAGCAGGTAGAACAGTGCCGCCAGCAGCAGCACGGCATAGAGCAGGGCCCGGCCCAGTCGCGCTCCGAAGGTGCGACGTCGAATCACGTTATCCATGGCGGCGGTTCCTCAGCTCGGAGTAGAGATAGGGAATCAGGATCGCCAGCACACCGCCCAGCATCAGCATGGCGCTGGCCGACCCCAGCCCGATCTGCGCCCGGGTGAAGGCATGGGCGTACATGAAGGTGGCCGGCAGGTCGGAGGCATAGCCGGGGCCGCCGTTGGTGAGCGCCACCACCAGATCGAAGCTCTTGATGGCGATGTGCGAGAGAATCATCACGGCGCTGAACACCACCGGGCGCAGGCAGGGCACCACCACCCGCCAGTAGATACGCGGCAGGCTGGCACCGTCGAGCTGGGCGGCCTTGAGAATGCTGTCGTCGATGCCGCGCAGCCCGGCGAGGAACAGCGCCATGACGAAGCCCGAGGCCTGCCACACCGCGGCAATCACCAGCGTATAGACGGCCATGTCCGGATCGACCAGCCAGTCGAAGCGGAAGTTCTCGAAGCCCCAGCCACGCACCATGGCCTGGATGCCGAGGCCGGGGTTGAGCAACCATTTCCACACCACGCCGGTGACGATGAATGACAGTGCCATGGGATAGAGGTAGATCGTGCGCAGCGCGCCCTCCTGGCGAATGCGCTGGTCGAGCAGGATGGCGAGCACCAGCCCCAGCGCCAGACAGATGGCCACGAACATGCCGCCGAATACCACCAGGTTGGTCGAAGCTACCCACCAGCGGTCGTTAGCCATCAAGCGGGCATACTGGGCGAAGCCGACGAAGTCGTAGCTGGGCAGCATGCGTGAGCTGGTCAGCGACAAGATGAAGGTCCACAGCATGAAGCCATAGACGAAGAACAGCGAGATGGCGGCCGACGGTGCCAGCACCAGCTTGGGCAGCCAGGCCTGAAGCAGGCCTGCATGGCTGCGCCGGGCACCGGGACCAGCGGCCGGACGCACCGCGGGAGTTGACAGGGACATAGCGGGAAACCTCGGGCGTGAACGACGTGCTACTGGAACGGACCTGCCGCGGCAGGCCCGTCCCGCTTTGCTGCTGCGGATTACAACGCAGCCTGGGCGGCATTCACCATGCGCCGGGCAGCCTCTTCGGCAGCCATGTCACGCGAGTTGAAGTAGTTGGTCACCACATCGAAGATGGCGCCTTGGACGTCGGCGCGCACGGCCATGCCGTGAGCCATGCTGGGCACCAGGCCGCCCTCCTCGGCGGTACGCTGGAAATCTTGCATGGACTGCTGCGCACACTGGTCGAACTCACTCATGTCGAGGTCGGGGCGGGCGGGAATCGAACCCTTGGCCAGGTTGAAGGCCTCCTGGAAGGTCGGCTCCAGCACCAGGCGTGCCAGGGCCTGCTGAGCCTCACGCTCCCCGTCCTCGACACGGAACATGGCCAGGCTGTCGATGTTGAAGGTGAAGGCATCCTGGGTGCCCGGCGCCGCGGCGCACAGGTAGTCCTCGCCGGCGGTAAGCCCGGCGGCGGTGAACTCGCCCTTGGCCCAGTCGCCCATCAGCTGCATGCCGGCATCGCCGTTGATCACCATGGACGTGGCAATGTTCCAGTCGCGGCCCGGCATGTCGTCGTCCATCAACTCGCGCAGACGCTTGAAGGTCTCCAGCGCCTCGATCATCTGTTCGCTGCCCAGGGCCTGCTCGTCGAGCTCGACCATGGTTTGCTGGTAGAACTCGGTACCGCCGGTAGCCAGCAGCACGGTTTCGAACACGGTGGCGTCCTGCCAGGCCTGGCCGCCGTGGGCCAGCGGCACGTAGCCGGCCTCGCGAATCGCCTCGCCGGCCGTGAACAGTTCATCGAGGGTGGTGGGCATCTCGACCCCGGCCGCCTCGAGCACCTCGGGGTTGGCCCACAGCCAGTTGACCCGGTGCACGTTGACCGGCACCGCGACGTAGCTGCCATCGTGACGCATCACCTCGGCAACGGTCGGGGGCAGCAGTTCGTCCCAGCCCTCGGCATCTGCCACCTCGTCGAGTTCACCGAGCAGGCCGAGCTCGCCCCACTCCTGGATCTCCGGTCCCTTGATCTGGGCCGCCGACGGCGGATTGCCGGACATTGCACGGGACTTGAGCACGGTCATGGCAGTTTCGCCACCGCCCCCGGCCACGGCGAAATCCTGCCAACCGTAGCCTTCCGCCTCCATCAGCTCCTTGAGTACGTTGGCCGCGCGGGCCTCACCGCCCGAGGTCCACCAGTGCAGCACCTCCACCTCGGCGGCATGCGCGCTCGCGAAGGTCAACGAAGTTGCCGCGGCGGTAGCCACGACGAGGGCCGTTTTCTGGAACGAGGTTTTGAACGTATACATCGGCATGCTCCTGCTGTTGTTATTGACGCCGGCTTCGACCGGAGTGTCATAACGCTAACCGAGAGCCGCCCGCGGTAGGGTTACCTAGTCCTACAAAGTATTGAGCAAATATTACAAGGCCGTAACATTGCTCGGGCGCGGCAGGAGAAGCGTGACCTCGAGCCCGCCCTCCGGGTGATTGGCCAGTGCGATCTCCCCTCCCATGGCCCGTGCGATATGCCGCGAGATGCCGAGCCCCAGCCCACTGCCGCCGGTATTGCGGCTGCGCGAGGGCTCGAGGCGTACGAAGGGCGAGAAGACACGCTCCATCTGCGCATCGGGTATTCCCGGCCCGTGATCGCGAATCACGATCGCCACCCGCTGCGGCGAATCGTCCAGCGTCACCTCGGCGCGCCGGCCGTAGAACACGGCGTTCTCCATCAGATTCGCCAGGCAGCGCTTGAACGCCAACGGTTTTACCGGCAGTACCTCGGCACGCCCCGAGATGCTCACCCGTCCCCCCTGGAGTGCCAGCTCACCGGCAAGCTCCTCCAGCATGGCTCGCGGATCGACCGGCTCCACCGCTTCGTGCAGGTCGAACCCTTTCACCGAGGCCAAGGCCCCCTTGACCAGAAGGTCAAGTTCGTCGAGCGAGGCGCAGAAGCGCTCGCGCTGCAGCGGATCCTCGAGCATCTCGGCGCGCAGCCGTAATCGCGTAATGGGAGTCTTGAGATCGTGTGAAATGGCCGAGAACAGCCGCTCGCGCTCCTCGACCTGGTCGCGAATTCGCTCCTGCATGCGGTTGAACGCCGAAGCGGTGGCAACGACCTCGCGTGGGCCGGTCTCGCGCAGCGGCGGCGCGTCGAGGTCATCGCCCAATTGAAGCGCCGCCCGCGACAGCCGCGCCAGCGGTCGCGTCACGCTGCGAATGCCGAGCAGCGACAGGCCGATCACCGTCAGCAGCACCATCAGGCTCGCCAGCAGCCGCTCGCCGGAGAGCCAGCGATACTCGTTGAACAGGTCGGGCACCGGTAACAACGTGGCCACGTAGAGCCAGGTCTCGGGGCCGAGCTCCATCTGCACCACCAGTATCGGCGGCGACAGCGGCTCCATCAGCAGGCTGTGCTGACCCCAGCGCGGCGGCAGGTCGTGCAGCAGTACCTCGTTGTTGTACACGCGCAGGGTCTCGGGACGGGAGAATTCCACCAGCACGTCGTCGATGTTCAGCTCGCGGGTCAGGATCTCGCGGAAATTGTCCACCACCAGCGTCTTCTCCCGCCCCGAGCCGATGTCTTCCACCGGAATGCGACGCTCGTTGACACTGACGAAGAAGCGCGTGCCGCCCATGTTGCGCAGCTGGTCGAGCACGATATGGCGGTATTCATAGGGAAGCGAACGAAAGAAGCGCATGGTCGAGGCCACGCTGTAGGCCACGTTGCGCGACAGCTCGTCGAGCTGTTCGAGCTGGCTGGAGCGCACCTGGGAGGTCCATACGGTATAGCTGGCCAACTGGGCGGAGAGCACGCCGACGATCATGATCAGCACGAAGCGACCGCGCAGCGTGCGCGGCAGCAGGGGCACCAGGCGTCGGCGCCAGCGCTTGAAATGCCGCTCGCTCACGTCAGCGCTTCGACCCGGGCGGTGAAGACGTAACCGGCCCCGCGCACGGTGCGGATCAGCTGATGGTAGTGGGTATCCTCGCCCAGGCGCTGGCGCAGCCGGCACACATGCACGTCGATAGAGCGGTCCAGCGGCGGTGCCGGCCGGCCACGGGTCAGCTCGTACAGCGCCTCGCGCGACAGCACCTGCTCAGGGTGCTCGAGGAAGACCTGCAGGAGCTGGAAGTCGGCACCGGAGAGCGGCGTGCGCGTCTCCCCTTCATCGATCAGCTCGCGGGTCATGCGGTCGAGACGCCAGGGCCCGAAGGCCACCAGGCGCGCCCGGGCCGGATCGCCGGCGACCCCGCCCCGGGCCCGGCGCAGCACCGCCTTGATACGCGCCAGCAGCTCGCGCGGATTGAACGGCTTGCCCAGGTAGTCGTCGGCGCCCAGCTCCAGCCCCAGGATACGATCGGTCTCGTCGGCGCTGGCGGTGAGCATGATGATCGGCACGTCGCTGGCGCGGCGAATGTCGCGACAGATGGTGAAGCCGTCGTCGCCGGGCAGCATGATGTCGACGATGAGCAGGTCGGGGGCTTCGCCTGCTACCAGGCGATGCAGCGCCTCGGCATCCTCGGCGGCCAGGGCACGATAGCCATGGCGTCCGAGGTAATCGACCAGCAATTCGCGGATCTCGGGGTCGTCGTCGACGACGATCAGGGTGGCAGGCGTAGTCGTCATCGTCTTCCGATGGCAGAGGCGCTGCCTGGGCAACGCCGTGAATCGTTGTCGTTATGGGCTCGATGATGGGCAAGCCGGATCGGCGCGGCAAGGGCCCCTATACCATCGTCGCAGCATCGACCCGACCCAGAGGGCCGACTCAGAGAGAAAAGCGCTGCTGTAGATGCCTGGCCACGGCCGTCTCGGCATGGTGGCCGATTCGCCGTGCCACGGGCACCCGCTGGGCCAGTTCGGGGTGCGCATTGGCCATCACGTGGGCCTCGCCAGCCAGGCTCAACATCTCGGTGTCGTTGAGGTTGTCGCCGAAGGCCAGACAGCGCTCGCTGTCGATCCCGAGCGCAACGAGGAGCGCTTCCAGCGCCGTGCCCTTGTTGACGCCTCCGGCCATGATTTCGAGTGAATTGACCGTGGAGTAGGTGACGTGCAGGCGTTCACCGTGGTTCGCGCGCACCTCGGCCTCGAGCCCTGCCAGCCGCTCGGGATCGCCGATGTAGAGCACCTTGCCGACCCCCTCCCCGTCGAGGCTCGCCGGCTCGACCACACGATAGCCGAATCCGGTATGAGCGTGGTAGGCCAGCAACCGCGGCGCAGGGGCATCGATCAGCCACTCGTGTTCAAGGTAGAGATTGAGGCGCACGCTGTCGTGGCGCTCGAGCGCGATCAGCTCACGCGCCAGCTCGGCCTGGAGATGACGCGAGGCCAGCAGCTCGCCGTCGGGGCCGTGCAGGTAGGCGCCGTTGGTGCTGATCACATGAATCGGCACGCCCAGCCGCTCGCGGAAGGCCAGCATGTCGCGGAAGTGGCGCCCGGAGGCGAAGGCCAGATGATGCCCCTGCTCGGCCAGCCGGCGCAGGGTCTCGATGGTCTCGGGGTGCAGGTCGTGATTGGCATCCAGCAGGGTGCCGTCGAGGTCGGAGACGATCAGGTGAGGGGTCATGGCGTTCCATTGCATCGAGTCACGCATATGAGGCTAACGCAGGCCATGCCGTTTGCCCAGAGTCGCTCACGACTCGCCTGGCTTCATCATGCTTGAACGAGACCGGGCCGGACGGTCGTGGCGTCCGGCCTTCGTGCCGATGCCAGGCAATGCCTGCCGCTGCCCAAAGAGAGCCAGGCAACATCAGGCAAGCCTTGGGCGATTTCCCAGCGCGCTGGCCACGGCAGCGGCCCTGGGACCGAGCACCAGATGCCAGACATTGCCTCCCAGGGCCTGGGTGCCCTGGCACCCGAGTCGCTCGAGCAATGCCTCATCGAGATGCTTGCCGTCGGCGAGTTCGACGCGCAGGCGAGTCCGCGCCAGGGCCCCGAACCCACGCAGGTTGGCCTCACCGCCCAGGGCGGCCAACCAGCGGGCGGCCTCTTCGCGCGACAGCGGTGCAGCCGCTGCTTCGGCAGGCTTCGAGGCCCCCCCTTCATTGGCCTTGTGTGCGACCGCAACCCCGCCCTCCTTGGCCGTCGCCGCGCGAATCTCGTCGGCAACGCCATCGGCGATGGGCCCCAGGATGACCTGTAGGCCTCCGCCGCGAAGCCGCATTACCCCACGCGCGCCCAGACGCTTGAGCGCTTCCTCGTCGATGGCGTCCGGGTCCTCCAGCACCAGGCGCAGGCGAGTGGTACAGGCACCGATGCTGCTCAGGTTGCCCGCCCCGCCGAGGGCGGTGACGAAGGCGGGGCCGCGCTCGCTGGACGCGGAGGAGTCGCCGGCGGCGGGCGCTGTCGTCTCGGGCTCGCGGCCCGGCGTGGTCAGGTGGAAGCGAGCAATGGCCCAGCGAAATGCGCCGTAGTAGATGGCGAAGTAGGCCAACCCCACCGGCAACAGCATCCAGCCGTTGTTGGACAGGCCATAGGAGAGAGCGAAATCGAAGGCGCCCGCCGAGAAGGTGAAGCCCAACTTGACGTCGAGCCAGTGCATCAGGGCCATCGAGATGCCGGTGAGCAGCGCATGCATGAGATAGAGCAGCGGCGCCAGGAACATGAAGGTGAATTCGATGGGCTCCGTCACCCCGGTCAGGAACGCAGTAAGCGCCAGCGACAGCAACAGACCGCCCACCTGGGCACGCCGCCCCTTGGGCGCGGCATGGTACATGGCCAGGGCAGCCGCCGGCAGACCGAACATCATCACCGGGAAGAAACCGGCCATGAAGCTTCCTGCCGTCGGGTCGCCGGCAAAGAAACGGTTGAGGTCGCCGCTGGCCAGCGTGCCGGAGGCCGACTCGAAGCTGCCGAAGACGAACCACACCAGGCTGTTGAGCACATGATGCAGGCCGGTCACGATCAGCAGACGGTTGAGCGCTCCATAGACGAACAAGCCCAGCTCGCCGGCATCGATCAACCATTTTCCGAGCGCATCGATACCCTGCTGTACCGGAGGCCAGATAAAACCGAAGACGACCCCCAGCACGACCGCCGCCAGCCCCGTGGCGATGGGCACGAAACGTCGACCGCCGAAGAACGCCAAGTAGTCGGGCAAGCGTATCGCCTTGTAGCGGTTGTACAGCAGCCCCGCCACGCTGCCGATGATGATGCCGGACAGCACCCCCATGTCGATGTCCGGGTTGAGCGAGGTCAGCACCGCATCGAGCACCAGATAGCCGACCACGCCGGCCAGCCCAGCGGCACCGTTGCTGTCGTCGGCGAAGCCGATCGCCAGGCCGATGGCGAAGATCAGCGCCAGGTTGGCGAAGATGGCTTCGCCGGCGCTGGCGACGAAGGCGATGTCCAGCAGGTCCGGCTGGCCCATGCGCAGCAGCAAACCGGCGATCGGCAGCACGGCGATGGGCAACATGAGGGAGCGTCCGAGCTTCTGCAGCCCGGCCATGGTCCAGGCACCCATGTCGGTCGTCTTCATGACGGTAACCTCTCGGTGATCGTTGTTGTGGTGTCTTGCTGCGCTGTCTGCCAGCTCGTCAGGCGGGCGCGCACGGCCGCGGCATCCGTCAGGCCCAGCAGGGCCGGCAGCTCCGCCGCCAGGCGGCCGGCATCGAGTCGCCGAACGGCCGCCTTGACGGCAGGCACTCGGGCAGGCTCGACGGAAAGCTCGTCGACACCCAGGGCAACCAGTACCAGCGACGCCAGAGGATCGCCGGCGGCAGCGCCACAGACGCCGACTGGACAGCGCCCGGCAGCGCCTTCAACGGTGGCCTGGACCAGTTTGAGCACCGCGGGGTGCAGCACGTCTGCCCGCGCCGCCAGGTCCGGATCCTCGCGATCCATGGCCAGGGTGTACTGGGTCAGGTCGTTGGTGCCGATGGAGAGGAAGTCCGCTTCCTCGGCCAGGCTGGCTGCGCACAGGGCGGCACTCGGTACCTCCACCATCACGCCCAGCTGGGGCCGGACGGTCAGGCCGAGTTCCTGCGCCACACTATCGAGGTGCCGGCGCACGGCCACCAGCTCGGACACCTCGCTCACCATCGGCAGCATGATGCGCAGCGATCCGAGCGGCTCGACCCGCAGCAACGCCCTGAGCTGGGTTTCCAACAGCTGTGGCAAGCGTTGCCAGAGGCGCACGCCGCGCACCCCCAGCGCCGGGTTGGCGACCGCGGGCAGCGGCAGGTACGGCAGCTGCTTGTCGGCGCCGATGTCGAGGGTGCGGACGATGACCGGCTTGCCGCCCAGGGCGCGCATGCTGGCCTGGTACTCGTGGGCTTGGTCGTCCTCGCCGGGAGCCGCGGAGCGCTCGAGAAAGAGGAATTCGCTGCGCAGCAGACCGATGCCATCGGCACCGGCTTGCGCCGCCATCTCGGCCTCGTCCGGCGAGCCCACGTTGGCACACACCTCGACCCGACGCGCGTCAAGCGTGACCGCCGGCAGGTGGGCGGCCCGCCGCTCCTCCTCCACCTGATGCCGCCGGGCTGCGAGAGAGGCCTCCACCTCGGCCAGGCGAGCCGCAGACGGCGACATCTCGAGGCGTCCTCGCTCGCCATCGAGCACCGCGCGCTCGCTGCGGGCTCGATCCAGCGCGGCGCCCATCGATACCAGGCAGGGAATCCCCCGGGCCCGGGCGAGAATCGCCACATGCGCCGTGGTGCCACTACGCGCCAGGCAGAGACCGGCGGGGCGACGCCCGGCCAGCGCCACCAGCTGCGACGGCGTCAGCTCGTCGGCCACGACGATGGCCCCCTCCGGCACTGCCGCCTCATCTTGCTGTCCAGGCTCGGCAAGCAGCGCCATGACGCGCTGCTGCAAGTCGCGCAGGTCGGCAATGCGGCCCGAGAGCAGTGCATTGCCACTCCCGGCGAGCCGCTCGGCCTCGTCATCGAGCGCCTCGCGCCAGGCCTGGCCGGCGCTGCGTCCGGCGCGTATCGCGGCGAGCGCAGCCTCGGTCAGGGCAGGATCCTCGAGCCAGGCCCGATGGGCGCCGAAGATCTCCGCCTCGCCGTGCTGACCTTGCCGAGCGGCCTGAGCCTCGGCCTGTGCCAGGGCCTCCCCCGCCCGGCTCAGAGCCTGTTGCAACCGCGGCCACTCCGTCGCCTCGCCCTCTCCTTCTCGCGGTACCCTGGGCAGCGGCGGGCAATAGGCGACCAACGGTCCCACCGCCAGCCCGGGGCCGGCCACCAGGCCCGCCAGCTCCCCTTCACCCAAAGGCCCGTCGTCAGCCACGGCCTGGCTCGGCACGGTATGGTCGTCGGCCTCGAGGGTGGTCAGTAGCGCCTCGACCGCCTCCAGGGCGGCTTCGGCCCGCTCGCCGCGGGCCGTCACGTTCAACGCATCTCCCTCGACGAGCCCCAGGTTGAGTAGTGCACTGATGCTGTCGGCCTCGGCTGTGCCGCCGCCGTGCTCCACCGTCATGCTGACATCGTGGCGTCGGGCAATATCTCGCAGCCTTGCCGCCGGTCGCGCATGCAGGCCGGCACGCAGGGCCAGGGTGAGGCGCCGGGTTGCCGTGGGGCCTGTCGCGTCACGCGGCGCCGTTACCGCAACGGTGCTCACCTCTTGCGTCAGCTCGAGCAAGGGCTCACCGCGCACGACACGGGCACCGCCAGCGTGGCTGGGCTTTGCCAGTCGCCAACCGTCGGCGGCCGTCACGATCAGCGGCGTGATCAAGGAGCTGGCCCGCCGCGCAACGCGGTCGGCGTCGAAGCGGCACAGCGGGGCGCCGGTTGACACCCGGTCGCCTACGGCAACCAGCAGCTCGATGCCCTCGCCACCCAGCTCGACGGTGTCGAGGCCCAGGTGGAGCAGCAGCTCCACGCCCGCTTGCGTCTTGAGGGTCACCGCGTGGCGGGTCCGGGCGCACTGGACCACCTCGCCGTCACAGGGGGCGTAGAGACACTCATCGAGAGGATCGAGGGCGATGCCATCGCCCAGGACACCGTCGGCGAACACCGGGTCCGGTATTTCGCCGAGGGGGACCACGACGCCATCGACGGGCGCGTGCAGGATCAAGGGAGAGGCGCTCATGAAGTTCTCCACTCATTGTTATTGGGGCAGCCAGCGCGTTTACGCCCGCTGTCGTCGTCACAGGGTGCAGGTCACCTTGTTGAGATGTCGGGGACGGTCGGGGTCGCTGCCCCGCGCCACGGCCAGGTCGGCTGCCATCACGTAGAAGCTCTGGATCACCGAGAGCGGCTGCAGCGCGTCGTGGCCGGCGTCGACCAGGGTCAGCCTTCGTCTGGCCACGCGCTCGTCCGCCGCCAGCAGCACCCGTGCGCCAATGCTCTCGAGCCACTCGGCCAGCTCCAGCAGCCCCGCCTGTTCGGGGCCCGGCGGTGCGAAGACCAGCACCGGGTAGCCCGGACCGATCAACGCCATGGGCCCATGGCGCACCTCGGCTCCGCTGAAGGCCTCGGCCTGGATGGCACAGGTTTCCTTGAACTTGAGCGCCGCCTCCTGGGCCACGGCCAGGCCGGCCCCACGACCGATCACCAGCAAACGATCGCTGCCCGTCAGCGCCTCCACTGCCGTCGCCCAGTCCTGCTCCACGGCACGGCTCAGGCGCGCCGGCAAGTCATCCAGGGCGGCCAGCAGCTCACGGTCCCGGTTCCAATGGCCCAGCAGTTGGGCCGCGGCGGTCAGCGTCGCCAGGTAACTCTTGGTCGCGGCCACGCTACGTTCGTCACCGGCATAGAGCGGCACTTCGCTGTCGCTGACCGCCCCCAGCGGAGACTCAGGCGTGTTGACCATCGCCAGCGTATACGCCCCGGCCTCGCCGAGGGCGCGCTGGGTAGCGACCAGATCGGGACTTTGCCCCGACTGCGAGACGGCCAGCGCCAGCTGTCGTTCGAGCCGCCATGGCGCCCGGGCCAAGGTGGTGAGCGACAGCGGCAGCGAGGCCACGGGGATCCCCCGGCTCTTCATGCACAGGTAGGCGAAATAGCTGGCCGCGTGGTCGGAGCTGCCCCGCGCCACCGTGACTGCCGCAGCCGGCGGTTTCCGGCGCAGTCGTTCGCCGAGCTCGGCCAGGGCGTCGGCATTGCGCGGCAGCTGACCGCGGATGCGCTCGGGCGCATTGCGGGCTTCGTCGAGCATCAGGGACATCAGCGTTCTCCTTCGATGATGCGGCCCTCGACCACCACCGCCTGCAGGTTGAGATCAACATCCAGCAACACCAGGTCGGCGACGGCACCTTCCGTCAGCCGACCGTGATCTGCCAGGCCGAGGAAGTCGGCGGGGAAGCGCGACAGCCGGTCGGAGGCATCGGCCAGCGACAGGCCGAGCTGGACCAGGTTGCGCAGCGCCTGATCCATGGTCAGGGTGCTGCCGGCCAGGGTGCCGTCGGCCAGGCGTACGCCACCCAGGCACTTGGTCACGGTCTGCTCGCCGAGGCGGTAATCGCCGTCCGGCATGCCGGCTGCAGCCGTGGAATCAGTGACCGCATAGAGATGGGGAATACAGCGCAAGGCGGCGCGAATGGCACCGGGGTGCACGTGCTGCAGGTCGGGAATCAGTTCGGCATAGTCGGCATGAGCCAGAGCCGCCCCTACCATTCCCGGCTTGCGATGGTGCAAACCGGTCATGGCGTTGAACAGATGAGTGAAGCCGCAGGCACCATGGCCAAGGGCGGCGACACCCTCCTCGTAGCTGCCCAGGGTGTGGCCCAACTGCACGCGGACGCCGCGGGCCGTCAGGTGCCGGATCAGCTCGCCATGGCCGCACAGCTCCGGCGCCAGGGTCACCAGCCGGATCGGTGCCAGCTCGCACAGTGCATCCACCTCGGCAATCTCCCCGGGGCGTGCATGCGGAGGCTGGGCGCCGAGCTTGCCGGGATTGATGTAGGGGCCTTCCAGGTGCACGCCGAGGACACGCGAGGCGTCGGCGAGAGGCGCCTTGATATAGGCATCGATATCCGCCAGCGCACGGCGAATCTCGGCTTCCGGCGCGGTCATGGTCGTGGCCAGCAAGCTAGTGGTACCGAAGCGCACGTGGGTACGCGCCAGGGTGGCCAGCGCCTCGCCCCCCTCCATGGTGTCGGCGCCGCCGCCGCCGTGAACGTGCAGATCGATGAAGCCCGGCAGGATGCGCGGCTGCGCGTTCTTCAGCGGGTCGACCGGCTCGCCCGAGAGGCGGCTGATGCGCCCCGCCTGCCACTCGATTTCGCCCAGGCGCCAGCCCTCGGGGGTCAGGATATTGCCATGAAGCATGCCGGCGCCTCCTAGCGGGTCAGCTCGACCATGAAGTCGTAGTAATCGGTACGGCAATAGGTGACGGTGAGCTCCGCCGCCGTGCCGTCACCCAGATATCCCAGGCGGGTGATCTTCAGCAGCGCCTGACCACTGGGCACCTCGGCCAGCTCGGCCAGCTCGTCATCGGCATTGATCGCCGTGACATGTTGCAGGGCCCGGACTATCGGCTTGCCGGCCGCCTCCATGACGGCGTAGAGCGAGGTCTCCACCGCCAGCGGGTCGGGCAGCACCGCTGCGGGCAGGCAGCTCTCCTCCACTGCCATCACCACCTCGTCTGCCAGGCGCAGGCGCCGGAGCCGTGCCACGCGCGAGTCGGCGCCCAGCCCCAGCCGCATGCTCTCTTCGGCACTGGGCGTTGCCAGGCTGCGCGACAGCCAGTGGGAACTGGGCGTGAAGCCACGCTGGGTGAGCATCTCGGTAAAGCTCACCAGCCGCGTGAGGGACTGATTGAGGCGTGGCGTGATGAAGGTGCCCGAGCCGCGGCTACGCCGGATGAGGCCCAGCTCGGCCAGTCGATCCAGTGCCTTGCGTGCCGTGATGCGCGATACGACAAGCGCTTCGGCCAGACTGCGCTCCGAGGGAAGCGCCTCCCCGGCCTGCCAGGCTCCGGCTTCGATGGCCTGCTCCAACTGGCGGGCAAGCTGCTGGTAGAGCGGCGTGGCCCCGGCGGGGTCGAGCCGTAACTGCTGAAATCGCGTGTCCATGGGGAACCTCGTGGCCTTACCAATATCAGTCCACTATAGACCCACTTAAATACCAATCAAATACCAATTGCTCGCAACTTTCGTCTAACCCTGACGCGCATGACGGCGATTGTTCTGCCCTGTTCGATCCGTTAACCCCCTGATTCTTCGATACCATGATGGCAACGTTTGGCGCTGGCCCAAGGAATCCGTATAGTGGCCCTCCCACCCCGCCACACGTTCGTGATCATGCTGCAGAACAACCCGCTGCTCGCCCAGCTCAAGCAACAGATTCGTGAGACCACGCCCCGTGCCGAAGGCGTGATCAAAGCCACCGAGAAGGGCTTCGGTTTCCTCGAGACCGACGACGGTCAGTCCTACTTTGTGCCCCCCCCGGCCATGAAGCAGGTGCTGCACGGCGACCGCGTCCAGGCCGTGATCCACGAGAATGGCGACAAGACTTCCGTCGAACCGGATACCCTCGTTGAGGCGGGCCTCAGCCGCTTCATCGCCCGGGTGCAGAAGCGCGAGGGGCGTCTGGCGGTGGTGCCCGATCATCCCTCGATCAAGACCGCACTCAAGGCGCGCATCAAGAACAGCCTCGACGAGGCGAGCATCGGCGATGGCGACTGGGTCGTGGCGCGGCTGGTGCGCCATCCGCTCAAGCCCGAGGACCGCGCCTTCTTTACCCAGGTCGACGAACTGGTGGCCAAGGCCGACGACCCTGCCGTGCCGTGGCGGGTGACCCTGGCGCGCCACGCTCTGGAGCAGGAGTGTCCTGACGCCGGCGACGACTGGCCGTTGCGTGACGAGGGCCTCGAGCGCGAGGATCTTACCGCCGAGCCCTTCTTCACCATTGACAGCGAGAAGACCCGCGACATGGACGATGCCCTGCGCGTCGAGCCACGCGAGGGCGGCGGCTGGCGACTGACGGTCGCCATCGCCGATCCCACCGCCTACGTCGAGGAGGGGCATGCCGCCGACCTGGAGGCGCGCACCCGCGCCTTCACCGTCTACCTGCCGGGCCAGAACGTCACCATGCTGCCCGAACAACTGGCCGACGACCTCTGTTCGCTACGCGAGGGCGAGGAACGCCCGGTGCTGGCCTGTACGCTGGAAGTGGAAGCCGATGGCAGCCTGGGCGACTACCGCTTCTTCGCCGCCACCCTGCGCTCCCGGGCCAAACTGGTCTACGACCGGGTCTCGGACTGGCTGGAAGGTCAGGGCGACTGGTCACCGGCCGAGGGGGTCGGCGAACAGCTGCGTGCGCTGCGCGACATGACCGAAGCGCGCGCCGCCTGGCGCACCGAGCATGCGTTGGTATTCAAGGACCGCCCTGACTACGTGTTCGACCTCGACCCGGCGGGTAACGTGCTGGATATCCGCATCGAGGAGCGGCGTATCGCCAACCGCATGATCGAGGAGTCGATGATCGCGGCCAACGCTTGTTGCGCGCACTACCTGGCCGAACACGTCGGCCACGGCATCTTCAACGTGCATCGCGCCTTCGATCCCGAAAAGGCCCAGGCTGCGCATGAATTCCTCACCGCGCAGGAAATCGAGGTCGAACTCGAGGCGCTTTCGGAACTGCCGCGCTACAAGGAACTCAAGCGCGCCTTGGAGAGCCGCGACGACGCCTGGCTCGATGCCCGGCTGCGCCGCTTCCAGGGCTTCACCAGCATGTCTGCCCGCCCCGGCCCACATTTCGGCCTAGGCCTGGCTGCTTATGCCACCTGGACCTCACCGATCCGCAAGTACGGCGACATGGTCAATCATCGCCTGATCAAGCGCGTGCTCAAGGGCGAGCAGGCCCCGGCCGAGGCAACTCAGGCACTCACCGAGCAGCTCACCGAGCGTCGGCGGCTCAACCGCATGGCCGAGCGCGACGTCAAGGATTGGCTCTACGTGCGCTACCTGACCCCGGCCGCCAAGGAACAACAGGCCTTCGAGGCCGAGATCTTCGGCATCAGCCGCGGCGGCATGCGCGTTCGCCTCACCGCCAACGGTGCCACGGCCTTCGTGCCGGCGCCCATGCTGCATAGCGATCGCGACAAGGTGGTCATCGACGACAAGGAAGGACGCATTCAGATCGAGGGTGAAGAGCGCTACAGGCTCGGCGACCTCATCCGCGTCGAGCTGGTCGAGGCCCGCGAGGAGACCCGCTCACTGGTGGCACGTCCGGCCCAGTGACGCGTGCGAACCGAGTCCCCTCGAGGCCCCGCAGGCTCCCCTGCCGGGGCCTCATCGCAGGGGGGCGTGGAAGTGCGGGGTGTCGTATCAACGGAGGCTTTGAGGCAAGGTAACCAATAGGAACAACTAAAGGTGGCTGAAGTCACCCTGAGGGAAGCCAACGCGATGGCAATACACCTTGGGCTGCGCGGCAAATCGGTCGCCACCTTGTTGCTGGCGTGTCTGCTGGCGCTGATACCCGCCCTGCTCATTGGCTGGGTAGCCGTCGATGAGGTGCGCCGCCACTTCGCCACGGCCTATGCCGAACAGTACACCTTGCTGCAGATGCACCGCATCTCCGCACCGGTCGCCCGCGAGCTGGCCCTGTCACGCCGCCTCGCCAACTCGGTAGTGACCCGTGAGTGGCTACGCCAACCGGACGATCCCGAACGTCAGGCTCGCTTCTTCGCCGAGGCCGAAGGCTTTCGTCAACAGTTCGGTAGCAACGCCTACTTCCTCATCGACCACGCCACGGGCGACTACTACTTTGCCGACCGGCACGATGCCGAACCGAGCCCCGACTATCGCCTCTCGCCCGATGGCGCCCGGAACGCCTGGTATTTCGACGCCATGGCGAGCACGTCTACCTACGCCATTGCCATCCGAGCCGACCCTGTCCTCGAACGCAGCATGCTCTGGGTCCAGGTCAAGGTGCGTGATGAAGGAGCTCTGCTCGGCCTGGCCGGCGGCGCCCTCGACCTCGATGAATTTCTGAGGCACTTCCTACGCGCCCGCGCCCCCGGCGTGACGCCGATGATCGTCGATCCGCGGGGCATGATCCGTGTCCACCCCGACCGGAGTAACGTGCGCAGCGGCACGGACGTTACCCCCTTCGACACCGACAGCGACCAGCATATCCTCTCCTTGTTCGACGACGCCGAGCAGCGCGACGATTTCAGGCGCGCAATGCAGCAGGCAGCGCGTCGACCCGGCAGCATTCGCACTCTGCACGCCGAAATCGACGGCGAAGCCAGGCTGCTCTCGGTGGGTTACATTCCCGAACTGCAATGGCTGCTGGTGACGTCACTGGACATGCTGACCGCGCCCATCGTCCAGGGGCGCTGGTTCTGGCCGCTGGTCGGGGCGCTGATACTGATTCTGGCCACCCTGGTGGCAGCCTTCGGCTATGCCTCCAATCGCCTGGTCCTCAAACCGCTGCAACGGCTGACCCAGTCGGCCCGCGCCATCGCCGACGGCGATTATGCCTCGCGGCTCCCCAACGAACGCCGCGACGAAATCGGCACGCTCTCACGGGCCTTCTCGCACATGGCGCAACAGGTGGAAGATCATACTCGCAACCTCGAAACCCAGGTGCGTGAGCGCACTCACGAACTGGAAACGGCACATGCGGCAATGGCGGCTGCCCACAAACAGCTCGGCGACTCGATCCAGTACGCCAGTATCATTCAGCGCGCCATCCTGCCGGATGAGCAACTCAACGAAGGGCTGGCCCCGTGTCACGCCGTACTCTGGAAGCCACGCGATACCGTGGGAGGCGACTTCTACCTCTTCCGTGCCACGCCCGAGGGATATCTGATCGGCATCGTCGACTGTGCCGGCCACGGGGTGCCGGGGGCGCTGATGACCATGCTGTCGCGTGCCATCATCGACAACGCCATCAACCACCACGGCGCCGCCGACCCCGCCGCCTTGCTCAACGAGATCGATCGCCAGTCGCGTGAATTGCTGCCAGAAGCGCAGTTGCCCTCTTCGATCGCCACCAACATGGATATCGGTCTGGCCTGGGTCGACCCGGCAGGTCGCCGCCTGACCTACGCCGGCGCCAAGCTCGACCTGTACGGCAGCGACGGTCGCCAGCTGGAGCGTCTCAAGGGCGGTAAGCGCGCCCTCGGACACCGCCGCCCGTTACAATACAGCAATCATCACGTACCGCTACGGCCCGGATGGCGGTACTATCTGTGTAGCGACGGTTTTCTCGACCAGGCGGGGGGAGAACACGGCTTTGGCTTCGGCAACAGCCGTTTCGAGGAGCTGGTGCGCTCCCAGGCAACGGCGCCACTCGACGCCCAGATCGTCGCTTTCGAACGGGCACTGAACGACTACCGCGGCTACCGCCCTCAACGCGACGACATAACCCTGCTGATATTCAGCTCGGCGCTGGATGCTTCCGAGCATGTGCATTTACACCAACCGGGCCCCGGTCGGGAGTCCACATAGCAGAGCCAAGGATTTGCCATGGATCTATTGAGTATGAGGGAGCGCTACGAGCATGAGCGCATCATGCTGTGCTTCAACGGCCCCATCTCCCATAGCCTGATCGAAGAGATCGGCAAGGCGCTGCGCAACTACCTTGATACCCAGCAGGCCGCCCCTTCGGCTGCCATGGACGTCTTCGCCGTCTATATCGAGATGACCCAGAACATTCGCCACTATGCCCGCCGCCAAGGTTACGATGACACGCTGGCGGCAGCTACGGTCGCCGTGGCACGCAGCGTACAGGGGCACTATCAGGTCAGCGCAGGCAATCTGGTCGAGCAGGCCGACGGCGAGCGCCTGGTTGCCGCCATCGAAGCACTGGCCCCGCTGGACAAGCTGGCGCTCAAGCAGGCCTACAAGCAGCAGTTGCGCCGTCCCCGGGAAGCCAGCGTTCACGCCGGGGCCGGCCTCGGCCTGCTCGACATGGCCCGCAAGTCCAGCCGCCCGCTGCAAGCAGTATTGCAGCCGCTGCCGAATCAGCGCAGTTTCTTCAGCCTGACAGCCACGATCTGACCTTTGCCATGACGACCATGATTTCCGATATCGACATTGCCGGCAACGAGTCCACGCCGACCATACGCAGCGACTGGCAGGCCGGCCTTCTGGCCATGCAGGGCGATTCCTACCCGGAGAATTCCTACGAACTCTTCGACAACGTCATCCGCTGGGTACGCCACTTTCTGGACAGCGAGCAGCGCCCACTTCACCTCGAGCTGGCACTGGTTTACCTGAACACCAGCTCGGTCAAGGCGATGATGGATATCTTCGACCTGCTGGAAGACGCCTTCGAAGCGGGCCGCCAAGTCTCGGTGACCTGGCACTACGATGCACGCAACGAGCGTATCGCCGAACTTGCCGATGAGTTTCGCGAGGATTGCAGCTACCCTTTCGCCATCACTCCTGCGAAACACGAGTCATGAAGGATAGTCACGACGATACCCTGCTGGCGGAGGTGGCTGCCCTGCTCGAGTCTTCCGAGCATGACGGACACCCGCTCCATGACGCCCTGCAGCGCCTCTACCGCCATCACTGCGAGCAGCGCGGGCAGATGCAGCGTCTGATCGAGATCTCCGATCGTTATCAGCTGCTGGCCATGGAAGCCCGCCAGGTGACCCAGCAGCGCTACGAGCGAACGCTTCGTCGACAGCAAAAGCTTTCCCGCATTTCCGATGGCTACCAGGCCCTAATTCAGGAGCGCAATCAAGCCTTGCACCAGGCTTCGACACACGACCCCCTGACCGAGCTCCCCAATCGACGCCTGATCGGCGAGCGCCTGGAGTCATTGGTCGAAGCGCGGCGCCGCTTCACCCTTGCCTTGCTGGATATCGACCATTTCAAGGCGATCAACGACCGCCACGGCCATGACGTGGGCGACCGCGTCTTGGTGGCACTGACCCAGGTATTGAGCGAGAGCTTGCGAGAATACGACCTTTGTGCGCGTTGGGGCGGGGAGGAGTTTCTGCTCCTGCTGGTCGACACCGACCGCAGCGAAGCCCATACCATCGTGGAACGATTGCGCCTACGCCTCGCCGAGGTCTGCATACGCAGCGAAGACCAGACGATCTCGGTGACGGTCAGCGCCGGGTTGAGTCAGCATCAACCCGGCGATCCCCATGAGGTCACCGTGAAGCGTGCCGATCAGGCGCTGCTCGAGGCCAAGCGGGCGGGCCGCGATCGGAGTCTCACCGATACCCCCTAGGCTTGCCCCGTGCGCCCACAGCTTCCTGCCGTGCCGCCTCACGCTTCTCGGCCGCCCAGTCGATGACGGGGCCCTTGAGTCCGTGCCCGCCGGCATAGGGTGATGGCTCGGGAGGTCGCCAGCCTTCGAGCAGCGCGTCATCCAGCCGGAACACTTCGACACCAATGGGGTGGCATGTCAGCAACGGGTCGCTGGCATTGGGTCCCCAGAGGTCCACCGACAGATCCCCTCCCGGACAGCACGACAGCGCGCAGAGCAGGTCGATCTCGGCAAATAGCTCGAGGTAGTCCCCCTCGCTTGCCGGGCACGCCTTCATGAAGTACTGGTCGTCGTCGTTGAGCCCCGTGCACTGAAATACGTTGAGCACGTCGTGCACGTCGAATTCGGTGAGGCCATGCGGCAATACCGCACGTACCAGATTGGAGTGGCAATGGTGATCGAAGTCTTCCCCGGTCAGCAGGCGATTGACGTAAGGGTCGCAGCGGGTACCCAGCAGGTCGTGTATGCGCCCGCCCTGCTCGTCCCTGCCGCTGCCGTCAACGCCATAGCTGGCCAGGGTATCGTCGATGATCGTCGCCATGGGCCGCAGGTAGGGCAGCGTCGACCACAGGCGGTCGAAGGTCGAAACATGGGCGCGCTGCAACTGGCGGGTGCGCGAGGCCCAGAAGCGCTCGCGCGGATTGTGCAGGTGCCACAGGTTGAAGTCGCCGACCTGGGGCCCTTCGAGGGTCGAGAGCCGCAGCACGTGCCCTGCCGGCACTTTCCAGGCACGGCCGTCGCGAATCGGCACCACCAGCGAATCGACCCGCTCCCGGGCATTCGGCTCTGTCAAGCGAGCATAGAAGTTCCGATCGACGTCGAGTATCGAACCGCGTGTCGCCTGGTAAGCGGCGGGAACCTGGGCCATGGGAGACCTCCTTCGAGAACGTTCCCTTCAGCGTAACCCATGCCGTGCCATTCGCTCACCGTGACGCCCAACGTTCCTCGCGGCAGCTCTTGTTAGTCACGCATGGCCCGCGCCAGCACATCGCTGATCGGCTTGACCAGGTAGCTGGCGAAGGTGCGCTCGCCGGTATGGATCATGACCTCGGCCGGCATGCCGGCCAGCAGCTGCATGTCGGACGTCATCTCCCCGCGCCCTTCCTCGGTGACCCGTACCCGGGCCCGATAGTAGTCCCGCCCGGTGCTCTCATCCTCGAAGCTGTCGGCCGAGACGTGGATCACCTCACCGGCAACGGCATGGGTGAGCCCTTGATTGAAGGCGCTGAAGCGAACCTCAGCCGACTGCCCGACATACAGGCTGTCGACATCGCTGACCGGTACGCGCGCCTCGACCACGAAGCCCTCGTTGCTGGGCACGATCTCCAGGATCGGATCGCCCGCGCCGATCACCGCCCCGAGCGTATGCAACTGCAGACCGACCACGGTTCCCGTCACCGGCGCGGTCACCGTGGTACGCCGCACCTCGTCGGACAGCGCCGTGATCCGCTCCTCGGCATCGCTGATCTGCTCCTGCACCTCGCGCAGCTGCTCACCGGCCTCCGCCTGGAATTCCTGCCGGCGGATCTGCTTCTGCAGCTCGTTCTCGCTGATCTGTGCCGCGATCCGGGCGATGACGGATTCCTGCTGGGCGGTTTCCCCTTCGAGCTCGAGAATATCGCGCTCCAGCTCGCGCAACCGCTGTCTGTCCCCCAGGCCACGCTCGAACAGGCTGCGAAGATCGCTGGCCTCCTCGCGCAATGACGCGATCTGCTGGCGGTTGTACTCCACCAGGGTTTTCAAGCCTTCGCGCTGCTCCTCGTACTGCCGGGTCTGCTGGTCCAGCGTTTCCAGCGTGCTTTGCAGCGACTGTCGACGCGAGAAGAACAGGCCGTGCTGCACCGCCAGCACCTCGCTGACGCGCTGGGACTCGCTCTCGTGCAGCTCCTCGGGAAACGACAGGGTCGCCTCCTCGGCAAGCTCTGCGGCCAGGCGAACCTCGCTGGCCCGGTTGATCAGGTACTGTGTGCGCGCCACCTGCAGCTGCGAGGCGGCTCGGGTATTGTCGAGCATCACCAGCACATCGCCGGCTTCGACATGGTCCCCGTCGGTCACTCGTATCGCTTTGACGATGCCGCCTTCATAGTGCTGCACCGTCTTCTTGAACGAGGCGACCGAGACCTTCCCCGGGGCCACCACGGCAATGGCCAGATCGGCGGATACCGCCCAGCCCCCGAAACCGCCGAAGGCGACCAGCAGGATGGCGAGCCCCAGACGGCGGTAGCCACGACCTTCGGTGGGTAGCGTCGCGGACATCGTCATCACCTCCTGCCTTGACGAGCGGATAGGGGCGACACTCGCCGCTCGCTTGAGCCAGCGAGACGTGCCATGACCTCGTGGGCAGGGCCGAACAGGCGCATGCGCCCGCGATCCAGCACCAGCAGCTTATCGACACCCTCGAGGATGCCGCGTCGGTGGCTGACCACGAACAACGTCACCCCCTCCTCCTTGAGCCTGCGCAGCGTTTGCGCCAGGGCTCGCTCACCGGCGTCGTCGAGATTGGCGTTTGGCTCGTCGAGCACCACCAGCACGGGGTCGCCGTACAGTGCTCGCGCCAGGCCGACACGCTGGCGCTGACCGCGCGACAGGGCGCCATCGGCAACACCAAGACGCGTCTCGTAGCCTTCCGGGAGGCGCAGGATCATCTCGTGTACGTCGGCCCGTCGTGCTGCCGCCACCACCTTCTCATCGTCGACCTCGCCGAAACGGGCAATGTTCTCGGCGACGGTGCCATCGAACAGCTCGATATCCTGCGGCAGGTAGCCGACCCAGGGCCCCAGGGCGTCACGATGCCAGTGTGCCAGGCTCGCCCCATCGAGGCGCACCGTACCGCTGTGCGGTTGCCAGATTCCCAGCAGGGCACGTGCCAGCGCGGTCTTGCCGGCGGCGCTCGGTCCGACGATACCGACATGCTCCCCCTTGGTGACATGCAGATCGATGTCGTGCAGCACCGCCACTTCGCTGCCGGGAGGCACCAGGCTCACGCCTTCGAGGGCGACCTCGCCGCGAGGCGCGGGCAGCTCGAGCCGCTCGGCCTCAACAGGCGACTGCTCGAGCAGCCGGGTGAGTCGCTGGTAGGCGTCACGCGCGCTGACGAAGCCCTTCCAACTGCCGATCATCTGATCGATCGGCGCCAGGGCGCGGCCCATGATGATCGACGCGGCGATCATCATCCCCGGGGTCACGCGCGCCTCGAGTACCAGCAGCGCACCCACACCGAGGATCAACGACTGGGCGAGCACGCGCAGCACCTTCGAGAGGTGTGTCAGGGAGCCGGACCGATCGCTCGCCTGTGACTGCTTGATCAGCGCGGCCAGGTGGCGCTGCGCCCAGCGCCGATGCAGCCCGGGCAGCATGCCCATCGCATGCACGGCCTCAGCATTGCGCAGGTTGCTCGTGAGCAAGGCCTGGGCCTGGATATGCTCATTGCCAGCCTCGGCCAACAGGCGCTTGGTCGCCCACTCATTGGCCAGGGCCAACCCCAGCAGGATGGCGCCGGCCAGCGTGGCAAAGACGCCGAACCAGATGTCGAACAGAAACAGAATGCCCAGATAGAGCGGTACCCAGGGCGCATCGAAGAAGGCGAACAGGCCGTTTCCGGCCAGGAACTGGCGTACGCTCTTCAGATCGTCGAGGGGCTGGGCACTGCTCGGCCCGGGAACGGCGCGCGCGCGTTCGAACACGGCGCGATAAAGCCGAGCGCTCATGCGACTGTCGAGTGAGTTGCCGACCCGCACCAGAAGCCTCGAGCGAACCAGTTCCAGCCCGCCCATGACGATCAGCAGGAACATGACCACGAGGGTCAGCATCAGCAGCGTCTCGCGGCTGCCGGTGGTGATCACGCGATCGTAAACCTGAAGCATGTAGAGCGCCGGAGTCAGCATCAGGAGATTGATGCACAGACTGAAACCGCCAATGGCGAAAAAGGAGGCGCGACACGATTTGAGGACTTGCTGGAGTTCGCTCAACGACTGACTCGACGACATGACACCACACGCTGGAGAATCGGGAAATCGGGCAATGCACTCCCTGTATCGCGCCGGGTGCCTAGACTAGCAAAGCGCCACGCAGTGCCAAGTTATCGTTAAACAGCCTTTTGTTACTTATCTTAGGAATTTGCAACCCAGATCGAACCTCATGCTTTTGCATGAAAGAAGTAATTAATCGAAGGATCAATAATTTAGCTGCCGGTACGACGTAGCCCTCTCGTTAACACGGCGCGAGTCGGCGCGCCGTCCCCGTTGTCTGCCGCTTCGCTTCCTGCGTAGCATCCCCCGCCAGGCCGCGCCAGTGTCCGGTCCAGCCGTTGCTCCAGGGTTCAGGGAGGCATGGCCGTGCGAGCTGCCTGGGGGCTGGACGAAGGGGCGATATCGGCCGGGCAGGGATGCCTTGCGAGTCAGACGAACCCACGGGAGACATGAATGAGTACGACTCATCTGGCATCGGGCATCACTGCCGACGAACTGGAAACCTTGGTCGAAAACGCCGATGCAGGCGATGTCTTCGTCTTTGCCGAAGGCGAGTACCGCTTCGACGATGCCATCACCCTGACACGCTCCGACGTCACCCTGCGCGGTGCCGGTTCCGAGCGTACGACCCTGCGCTTCAGTGACGCGGCCCTGGCCTCCAACGATGCCCATGCCATTCGCGTCGAACCTGACACGTACGATCGCGAACTCGGCCAGCTCGAGGCAGACCTGTCGGCAGGCAGCAGGAGCGTCACGCTCGCCTCGACCGAAGGGCTGGCCCCGGGCGATACGCTGCGCATCTGGCAGGACAACGATACGGCGTTTCTCGATGCGATCGGTGACACCTCCTGGCGCAAGCAGCAGCACGCAGAGCTACGTACCAGTATGGCCAAGGTCGAGGCCGTGGACGGCAACCGCGTCACCCTCGACCGCGGTGCCCATTTCGACTTCACCGCTCACGACGCCTACGCCGAGCGAGTCGACAGCGTCGACAATATTTCGCTGGAAGGGCTGGGCCTGGCATTCGACCTGGGCAACCCCGATAACGCCGACTTTTCGAACGTCGAGAGCGAGCTGAACGGCTATCAGGCAGTGTCGCTGGATGGCACGGTCAACGCCCGCCTCGACGATGTCAGCGTCGTCGACGGCCCCTCCACGGCTTTCCACTTCAGTCGCGCACTGGACTTCGAGGCACAGGATATTTCGGCCCTAGGCAGCTTCAACAAGGGTAGCGGCGGCAATGGCTACGCCTACGAACTGCGGGAGAGCTATGATGGCAGCTTCCAGGGTCTGGCGGACAGTGGCATGCGCCACGGCCTGCTGTTCGCCTCCTGGCGCTCCTCCGTCGGCAACGACGTCGAGGTGGATTTCACCGACCGCGACATCAACTTCCACGGCGGTCGCGACCATGACAACCACGTCCGTGTCGCCCGCTCGATACGCGATAGCGACGCCGATGAACTCTCTCCGGCACTATGGGTGAACGCCGGTGGCGAGAGCTTCGGCGCCATTACCGACCCCGATGCCAACGATGTGCGCTTCGACTACCTCGTCGGCACACGCCGCGACGATGTGGTGCAAGGCTCGGACGATGGCGTCTACCTCAACGGTGGCCTGGGCCACGACGAGCTGACGGGCGGCGACGGCCATGACCTTCTGCAGGGTGGGGTCGGCGACGACTGGTACGACGGCACCAACCGACTCGATGGGGGGGGCGGCATCGACATTGCTCGCTACACCCAGCCACTCGATCGCCATCGCCTCGAGTTCGAAGGCGACACGGTACGCCTTCGCAGCGACAAGGACGCCGACGACACCCTGGTCGACATGGAGTATGTTGTCTTCGGCGACGGCCGGACCCTGCACATTCCCACACGGCGCGTGTTCGAGGGCGAGGCGATCGAGACACCATCGCCCGAGGCGATCCTGGACAACAAGCGCCTTCCCGGCGGCCTCGTCGACGACGGCACCGACCTGGCGGTAAACGCCGGCACGACGACACGCTGGGACGACGGCTATATCAGCGAGGTCTTCGTCGAGAATGTAGGTGACGAGACGATCGAGGACCTGGTCCTGCGCCTCGCTCCCGGGGATGAGTTCGACACGCTGTGGAACGGACACGCCGAGCATGCTGGAGACGACATTCTAGTGCGGGACGACACCCCCTCCTCCCTCGCCCCCGGCGAGAGCTGGCGTTTCGCCTACCGGGCTCAGGGCGAGTCTCCCGAGTCACTCGACATCATTCGGGCTGACAGCGGTGATAACGAGCTCAACGTGGAACTGCTGGGGATCGAAGCCCCGCGCTATGACGAGCTATTCGCCTGAACGCCCTTTTATCGGCTCATACGCAAGGAGGGCGCCCTAAGGCGCCCTCCTTGGCATGTCGGATCGTCGTGGCCACTCTTACCAGCCGGTGACGTCCTTCAGCGCATCGCCGATCTCGGCCAGGGAGCGAACGGTACGCACGCCGGCATCTTCCAGCGCGGCGAACTTCTCGTCGGCAGTGCCCTTGCCACCGGAGATGATGGCACCGGCGTGGCCCATGCGCTTGCCCGGAGGCGCGGTGACACCGGCGATGTAGGACACCACCGGCTTGGTCACGTTGGCCTTGATGAACGCGGCAGCCTCTTCCTCGGCGGTGCCGCCGATCTCACCGATCATCACGATCGCCTCGGTGGCCGGGTCCTTCTCGAACATCGCCAGGATGTCGATGAAGTTGGAGCCCGGGATCGGGTCGCCGCCGATGCCCACGCAGGTGGACTGGCCGAAGCCATGGTCGGTAGTCTGCTTGACCGCTTCATAGGTCAGGGTGCCGGAGCGCGACACGATGCCGACCCGGCCCGGCTTGTGGATATGGCCCGGCATGATGCCGATCTTGCACTCGCCCGGAGTGATCACGCCGGGGCAGTTGGGGCCGATCAGGCGCACGCCCAGCTCGTCGCACTTGACCTTCACGTCGAGCATGTCCAGCGTCGGAATACCCTCGGTGATGCACACGATCAGCTTGATGCCGGCATTGGCGGCCTCGAGGATCGAGTCCTTGCAGAACGGGGCCGGCACGTAGATAACGCTGGCCTCGGCGCCGGTCTTCTCGACCGCTTCCTTGACGGTGTTGAACACCGGCAGGCCCAGGTGCTCCTGGCCGCCCTTGCCCGGGGTGACGCCGCCGACCATCTGGGTGCCGTAGGCAATCGCCTGCTCGGAATGGAAGGTCCCCTGCCCGCCGGTGAAGCCCTGGCAGATGACCTTGGTGTTCTTGTCGATCAGGATGCTCATTACTTGCCCTCCGCTGCCTTGACGACCTGCTGAGCCGCATCGGTGAGGCTCGTGGCAGCGATGATGTTCAGACCGCTGGAAGCCAGCTTTTCGGCACCCAGCTCGGCGTTGTTACCCTCGAGACGCACCACCACAGGCACGTTGACGCCGACCTGCTCGACCGCGCCGATGATGCCTTCGGCGATCATGTCGCAGCGCACGATGCCGCCGAAGATGTTGACCAGCACCGCCTTGACGTTGTCGTCGGAGAGAATCAGCTTGAAGGCCTCGGCCACTCGTTCCTTGGTCGCACCGCCGCCCACGTCGAGGAAGTTGGCCGGCTTGCCGCCGTTGAGGTTGACGATGTCCATGGTGCCCATGGCCAGACCAGCGCCGTTGACCATGCAGCCGATGTTGCCGTCGAGGGCCACGTAGTTGAGGTCCCACTCGGCCGCTTCGGCTTCGCGCTCATCCTCCTGGGAGGGGTCGCGCATCGCCTGCAGGTCCGGATGACGGTACAGGGCGTTGCTGTCCAGGTTGATCTTGGCGTCGAGGCAGTGCAGGTTGCCTTCGTCGGTGATCACCAGGGGGTTGATCTCGAGCAGCGCCAGGTCCTTCTCGTGGAACAGGCGCGACAAGCCCAGGAAGATCTTGGTGAACTGCTTGACCTGGTCGCCCTTCAGGCCCAGGGCGAAGGCCAGCTCACGTGCCTGGTACGGCTGGGCGCCTACCAGCGGGTCGATCTCGGCCTTGAGGATCTTCTCGGGGGTTTCCTCGGCGACCTTCTCGATCTCGACGCCACCCTCGGTGGAGGCCATGAACACCACGCGACGGGTGGTCCGGTCGACCACGGCGCCCAGGTAGAGCTCGCTGGCGATGTCGGTGCAGTTCTCGACCAGGATCTTGGCGACCGGCTGACCGTTGGCATCGGTCTGGTAGGTCACCAGGTTCTTGCCCAGCCACTGCTCGGCGAAGGCCTTGGCCTCTTCCGGACTCTTGATCAGCTTGACGCCGCCGGCCTTGCCGCGGCCACCGGCGTGAACCTGGGCTTTGACGACCCACATCTCGCCGCCGATCTTCTTGCAGGCTTCCGCCGCTTCCTCGGGGGTATCGACCGCAAAGCCCTTGGATACCGGCAGACCATAATCAGCAAACAGCTGCTTGCCTTGATACTCGTGAAGGTTCATCGATTCATGCCATTGGTTGCATGTGACTCGAATGGTAACCGCGAAACACCGCCTGCGACGGTCGTTGTCGGGTCACCCCCGTCCGCCCCCGGTACATCGCCGGGCACGACGCGCCATCCCGCGGGATGGCGCTTGTTGTACTGCATGGGCTGGCTTACTTGCGCTTCTTGCGATTGGCCATGTGGATGGCATGGCCGTCCACCGCCAGCGCCGCCTCGTGGATCGCCTCGGAGGTGCTCGGGTGGGCGTAGCAGGTCAGGGCCAGGTCCTCGGCGCTGGAGCCGAACTCCATGGCGATCACGCCCTGGGCAATGAGCTCGCCGGCATGCTGGCTGACGATGTGCAGGCCCAGAATGCGGTCGGTCTCGGCATCGGCGATGATCTTGGCCATGCCTTCCGGCGCGTTGTTGGCCAGCGCCCGGCCGTTGGCCGAGAACGGGAAGCTACCTGTCTTGACCTCGATGCCCTTGGCCTTGGCCTCCTGCTCGTTCATGCCGACCCAGGCCACTTCCGGCGAGGTGTAGATCACGCTGGGAATGGCGTCGTAGTTCATTTCCGCCTTGTGACCGGCGATGATGTCGGCCACCATCACGCCCTCTTCGGAGGCCTTGTGGGCCAGCATCGGGCCGCGCACGCAGTCGCCGATGGCATAGATGCCCGGCACGCTGGTGCGGCACTGGTCGTCGACATGGATGAAGCCACGCTCGTCCAGGCCCACGCCGACGCCTTCGTCGACCACACCCTGGGTATAGGGGCGGCGACCGACACAGACGATCAGCTTGTCGAAGGTCTGCTCCTGGTCGCCGCTGCCGTCGCTGTACTTGACCACGACCTCGCCGCCCTTGACCTCGGAGCCGGTGACGCGCGCACCGAGCTTGATGTCCAGCCCCTGCTTCTTGAGCAGTTTCTGGGTCTCCTTGGCGATGGCGGTATCGACCATCGGCAGGAAGGTGTCCATGGCCTCGAGCACGGTCACCTCGGCACCGAGGCGGCTCCACACGCTGCCCAGCTCCAGGCCGATGACACCGGCACCGATGACGCCCAGGCGCTGCGGTACTTCGGTGAACTCCAGCGCCCCGGTGGAGGTGACGACAATGTCTTCGTGCAGCGGCGTCGGCGGGATCTCCACCGGCACGGAGCCGGCGGCGATGACGATGTTGTCGGCTTCATAGGTGGTCTTGCCGCCGTCGTGGTCGGTGACCTCGACCTGCTTGGTGCCGGTCACCTTGCCGGTGCCGTCGATGGCCGTCACGCCGTTGGCCTTGAACAGGGCACTGATGCCACCGACGTTCTTGGCAATGACGGAGTTCTTGAACTCCAGCATCTTGGCCACGTTGGGCTTGGGCGGTTCCAGGTCGATGCCGATCTCGGCGAAGTGATCGCGCGCCTCGACGAACTTGTGGGATGTCTCGAGCAGCGCCTTGGAGGGGATGCAGCCCACGTTCAGACAGGTACCGCCATGCACGGTCTTGCCTTCCTTGTTGACCCACTTCTCGACGCAGGCGGTCTTCAGTCCCAACTGGGCGGCACGGATGGCGGCCACGTAGCCCCCGGGGCCCGCACCGATGACGATCACATCAAATTTGTCGGCCATGTGGTTTTCCTGTTGATCGGTTCGCGTTTGAGTCCGTTGATACGGGCGCCGTCAGATATCCAGCAGCAGGCGCGCCGGATCCTCGAGCAGCTCCTTGATGGTAACCAGGAACTGCACCGCATCCTTGCCGTCGATCATACGGTGATCGTATGACAGGGCCAGGTACATCATCGGACGGATCTCGACCTTGCCGTTGACGGCCATCGGACGTTCCTGAATCTTGTGCATGCCCAGGATGGCAGTCTGCGGCGGATTGAGGATCGGCGTCGACATCAGCGAGCCGAAGATGCCGCCGTTGGTGATGGTGAAGGTACCGCCCTGCATCTCGTCGATGCCGAGCTTGCCATCACGCGCCCGCTTGCCGAAGTCGACGATGCCCTTCTCGACGTCGGCGATTTTCATGCTGTCGGTGTCGCGCAGCACCGGCACCACCAGGCCGCGGTCGGTGGAAACCGCCACGCCGATGTCCTGATAGCCGTGATAGACGATGTCGGTGCCGTCGATGGAGGCGTTGACGTCGGGGAAGCGCTTGAGAGCCTCGGAGGCCGCCTTGACGAAGAAGCCCATGAAGCCGAGCTTGACGTCGTGGGCCTTCTGGAAAGTGTCCTTGTACTGCGCCCGCAGCTCCATCACCGCGCCCATATCCACCTCGTTGTAGGTGGTGAGCATGGCGGCGGTCTGCTGGGCCTGGACCAGACGCTTGGCGATGGTCTGGCGCAGGCGGCTCATCGGCACGCGCTTCTCGGGGCGCTCGCCCTCGACGACCGGTGCGGCAGCGGCGGCCTGCTTGGGCGCGGCAGCCGGGGCGCCAGCACTCTTCTTGGCCGTCCCGGCCTGCACGGCGCGCTGCACGTCCTCCTTGAGGATGCGGCCACCCTTGCCGGTGCCGTCGATTTTGCTGACGTCGAGGTCATGCTCGGCGACCAGCTTGCGCGCTGCCGGGGCGAGGATCTTGTCGCCGACCTTCTCGTCGCCGGCGCCGTCGTCGGCGGAAGCCGCCGGGGTCTTGTCGGCCGCCGTGTCGGCAGCGCCACCAGCGGCACCCTCGGTGAAGATCGCCAGTACCGCCTCGGATTCGACCTGGCTACCCTCTTCGGCCTTGATCTCGGCGATGGCGCCGTCGGCCGGTGCCACCACTTCGAGCACCACCTTGTCGGTCTCGATGTCGGCCAGCACCTCGTCGCGCTTGACCGCCTCGCCCACCTTCTTGTGCCAAGTGGCCACGGTGCCTTCCTGGATCGATTCGGGGAAGGTCGGCGCCTTCACCTCGTGGCGCTGGCCGCCGGCGGCCGGGGCCGCCTTGGCTTCGCTCTTCGGCTCGGCCTTGGCATCGGCCTTCTCGTTGCCTTTATCGCTCTTCTGCTCGCCGCCCTTGGCGGCGCCTGCTCCGATCTTGCCCAGCACCTGCTCGGACTGCACGGTGTCGCCCTCCTCGGCCAGCACCTCGGAGAGGGTGCCGGCTTCCGGCGCCACCACCTCGAGCACCACCTTGTCCGTTTCGATCTCGACGATCAGCTCATCGCGCTCGACGCTGTCCCCCGGCTTCTTGTGCCAGGCCGCCACGCTGCCTTCGGCAACGGATTCCGGAAAGGTGGGCGCTTTGATCTCGGTAGCCATGTCGTTTCCCTTGTATGTTCTCTCTCGTCCCGGTGGAGTCGCTCAGACGTTGAAGGCGTCTTCCACCAGCTGGCGCTGCTGTTCGGTATGCACGGACATGTAGCCCGCCGCGGGTGCCGCCGATGCCGGACGACCGGCAAACTTCAGCTCTCCGCCAAGGCCGTTCTTGAGCATCTCGGCCACGGCCCGCATGTGGTGCTGGCTCGAGTACCAGGCGCCCTGGTTGAGCGGCTCCTCCTGGCACCACACCATGCTTTCGAGGTTGACGTAGTCCTTGAGCGCCTCGAAGAGCTCCTCCTTGGGGAAGGGGTAGAGCTGTTCGATACGCACGATGGCCGTGTCGTCGCGCTCGTTCTCGGCACGCCAGGCCGCCAGGTCGTAGTACACCTTGCCGGCGCACATGACGACGCGCTTGACGCGCTGGGCGTCGAGACTGCCCTGGTCCGGCAGCACCATGTGGAAATGGCCGTTGGCCAGATCGTCGAGACTGGACGTCGCCTCCTTGTGACGCAGCAGGCTCTTCGGCGACATCACCACCAGCGGCTTGCGCAGCGGGCGAATCACCTGGCGACGCAGCAGGTGGAAGATCTGCGCCGGGGTGGTCGGCACGCACACCTGCATGTTGTGCTCGGCGCACATCTGCAGGAAGCGCTCGAGGCGCGCGGAGGAGTGCTCGGGCCCCTGCCCCTCGTAACCGTGGGGCAGCAGCATGGTCAGACCGCATAGCCGCCCCCACTTGGTCTCGCCGGAGGATATGAACTGGTCGACCACCACCTGGGCGCCATTGAAGAAGTCGCCGAACTGCGCCTCCCAGATCACCAGGTCGTTGGGTGCCGTAGTGGCGTAGCCGTACTCGAACGCCAGCACCGCTTCCTCGGAGAGGAAGGAGTCGTGGATAGTGAAACGCGGCTGACCGTCGGACATGTGCTGCAGCGGCACGTAGGTGGTGCCATCCTTCTGGTTGTGCACCACCGCATGGCGGTGGGAGAAGGTGCCGCGGCCCACGTCCTGTCCGGTGATACGCACCGGATGGCCCTCGTCGAGCAAAGTGGCGTAGGCCAGGGTCTCGGCGAAGCCCCAGTTAAGGCCCAGTCCGCCGGCCTGCATCTTGCGCCGGTCCTCGTAGATCTTGGCCACCTGGCGTTGCACCTCGACTCCGTCGGGGATCTCGCACATGCGCGCGCCGAGACGCTGCAGGCGCTTCATCTCGACGCCGGTATCGGCGTAGCCGCTCCACTCATGACCGAGGTAGGGCTTCCAATCGACGAACAGCGAGGTATTGGGCTCCTGCACCAGGGCGTTGGCCACGTGGTTGCCGGCCATCAGATCCTCGCGATAGGTCTCGATCATCGCTTGGGCTTCGTCTTCGGACAGCACGCCCTGCTCGACCAGGCGCTGCGCGTAAAGCGTCCGCGCCGAAGGATGCTCCTTGATCTTCTGGTACATCATCGGCTGGGTGCCGGACGGCTCATCGGCCTCGTTGTGACCGCGACGACGGTAGCAGACCAGGTCGATGACCACGTCCTTCTTGAACTGCTGACGGTAGTCCAGTGCCACCTGGGTGGCGTGCAGCACCGCATCGGGATCGTCACCGTTGACGTGGAAAATCGGCGCCTGGACCATCTTGGCGATGTCCGTGCAGTACTCGGTGGAACGCGTGTCCTGCGGATGCGAAGTGGTGAAGCCGACCTGGTTGTTGATGACGATGTGCAGCGTGCCGCCGGTCTTGTAGGCGCGGGTCTGGGACATCTGGAATGTCTCCATGACCACGCCCTGCCCGGCGAAGGCGGCGTCGCCATGCACGTTGATCGGCAATACCTTGGTGCCTTCGAGGTCGTCGCGACGATCCTGGCGGGCGCGCACCGAGCCCTCGACCACCGGCGAGACGATCTCCAGGTGGGACGGGTTGAAGGCCAGTGCCAGGTGAACCTCGCCGCCCGGAGTCATGACGTTGGAACTGAAGCCCTGGTGGTACTTGACGTCACCCGAGCCACGCTCGATCAGCTTCTTGCCGTCGAACTCGTCGATCAGCTCGGAGGGGTTCTTGCCGAGGATGTTGACCAGCAGGTTGAGACGACCACGGTGCGCCATGCCGATGACGACTTCCTTGACCCCGTAGCCACCGCTACGCTGGATCAGCTCGTCCATCATGGGAATGAACGCCTCGCCGCCCTCCAGGCCGAAGCGCTTGGTGCCGGGGTATTTGGAGGCCAGGTAGTTTTCCAGGCCCTCCGCGGCGGTCAGTCGCTCCAGCAGATGCTTGCGCACCTCGTTGCTGTACTTGGGCGCCGAGCGAACCGACTCGAAGCGCTGCTGCAGCCAGCGCTTCTCCTCGGTATCGACGATGTGCATGATCTCGCAGCCGATCGAGCGACAGTAGGTCTGCTCTAGCGCCTCGACGATCTCGCGCAGCGGCGCCTTGTCCATCCCCAGAAAGAAAGAGCCGGTCTGGAAGTCGGTATCCAGATCGGCCGGAGAAAGCTGGTGGAAGGAGAGGTCGAGGTCGGGAACGGGCGTCTGGCTGCGCAGCTTGAGCGGGTCGATATCGGCCTTCTGGTGGCCCCGGAAGCGGTAGGCGTTGATCAGCTGCAACACCTTGACCTGCTTCTTGCTCTCACCGCTGTCGGCGGCGGCCGTCGTGACCCGGCGCGCGCGTGCCAGTTGCTGGAACTGATCGCGTACGGGACTGAGGGGGACGTCATGGGTGGCGCTGCCTTCGACTTTCGGCAGCTGATCGAAGTAGGTCCGCCATTCGTCGGGCACGGAACCTGGGTCGGCGAGGTATTGCTCGTAGAGCGCTTCCACATAGTGAACGTTGCTGCCGCTCACGTGGGAGCTGTTCCACATCAACTCCATTATGCCTTGTTGCATCTCTCGGTCACCCTACACTGATGGGGTGTTGTCGGCGCCGTTGCGGGCCAGCCGCGACGGCTTGGCTGGTGCCCTGCCGGAGGGGCGTCTTCTCTATCCCGGCGGTTCCGGCCGCGAAGCCGGAAACCTTGCGATTCATGCTCAAGAGCCGGCACCTGGGGCACCGGCTCTCCTGCTGTTGTCAGCCAGCCGGCCGCGACATGACGTCGCGGCCGAACTGCGGCCAGTATGATAGCAAGCTACGCGCCACGATTTAAGTGGCATTCGCAAGCAGCATGTCGCGAATCTTGCCGATCGCCCGCGTCGGGTTGAGCCCCTTGGGGCATACCGCGACGCAGTTCATGATGCCGCGACAGCGGAATACGCTGAACGGATCCTCCAGCTCGGCCAGGCGCTCGCGGGTGGCGGTATCGCGCGAGTCGGCCAGGAAGCGGTAGGACTGCAGCAGGCCGGCCGGCCCGACGAACTTGTCCGGGTTCCACCAGAACGACGGGCAGGAGGTCGAGCAGCAGGCGCACAGGATGCACTCGTAGAGGCCGTCCAGCTTGTCGCGATCCTCCGGCGACTGCAGGCGCTCGATGGCCGGCGCCGGCTCGTCGTTCTGCAGGTACGGCTGGATGCGCTCGTACTGCTTGTAGAACAGCCCCATATCGACCACCAGGTCGCGCACCACCGGCAGGCCCGGCAGCGGGCGCAGCACCAGCTTGTTGTCCTTGACCACGTCGGACAGGGAAGTGATGCAGGCCAGGCCGTTCTTGCCGTTCATGTTCATGCCGTCGGAGCCGCACACGCCCTCGCGGCAGCTGCGGCGGAAGGCCAGGGTGGTGTCCTCGGCCTTGAGCATCTCCAGCACATTCAGCACCATCAGGTCGCGGCCCTGGGTGTCGAGCTGGTACTCCTGCATGTAGGGCGCGGAGTCGGTTTCCGGGTTGTAGCGGTAAATGGATACCTGAAGCATCTCGTGACTCCCCCCTTAGTAAGTACGGATTTTCGGCTCGAAGGTGTCGACGGTCTTCGGCTTGAAGTTGACGTCGCGCTTGCCGACCCGCTTCTCGGCCGGGAAGTACATGGAGTGCTTCAGCCAGTTGGTGTCGTCGCGGTCCGGGTAGTCGTAGCGGGAGTGCGCGCCGCGACTCTCCTTGCGCTCCAGCGCCGCGATGGCGGTAGCCTCGGCCACTTCCATCAGGTTGTCGAGCTCGAGTGCCTCGACCCGCGCCGTGTTGAAGGCACCGGACTTGTCGGCCAGGTGCGCCTCGCCGATGCGTCCACGCAGGTCGGCCAGCTGCTTGACGCCCTCCTGCATGTGCTCCTCCTGGCGGAACACGCCGAAGGAGTTCTGCATGATGCTCTGCAGTTCGGTCTTGAGCGCCGCCACCGATTCTCCGCCGGTGGACTCGTTCCAGCGCGTGATGCGCTTCATCGCCGCATCGATGTCGGAGTCGGTGGCACCGAGGTAGTCGATGCCCTCGTTTAGCGCACCTTCGATGAACATGCCGGCCGCACGGCCGAACACCACCAGGTCGAGCAGCGAGTTGCCGCCCAGGCGGTTGGCGCCGTGAACGGAGACGCAGGCCGCCTCGCCGCAGGCGAACAGGCCGTTGATGATACGGTCGTTGCCGTCGGCATCCTGCATGATCGCCTGGCCGTGCACGTTGGTCGGGATCCCGCCCATCATGTAGTGACAGGTCGGCACCACCGGAATCGGCGCATTGACCGGATCGACGTGAGCGAAGATCTTGGACAGCTCGCTGATGCCCGGCAGGCGCTTGTTGAGCACCTCCTCGCCCAGGTGGTCGAGCTTGAGGAAGACGTGGTCGCCCTTCTCGCCGCAGCCGCGGCCCTCGAGAATCTCCATGACCATGGAGCGTGCCACCACGTCGCGGCCGGCAAGGTCCTTGGCGTTGGGCGCATAGCGCTCCATGAAGCGCTCACCGTCCTTGTTGACCAGGTAACCGCCCTCGCCGCGGCAGCCTTCGGTGACCAGCACTCCCGCGCCGTAGATGCCGGTGGGGTGGAACTGCCACATCTCCATATCCTGCATCGGGAAGCCGGCGCGCAGCGCCATGCCGATGCCGTCGCCGGTATTGATCAGGGCATTGGTGGTGGAAGCGTAGATGCGACCCGCACCGCCGGTGGCCATGACGGTGGCCTTGGACTGGACGTGCACCACTTCACCGGTCTCGATGCACATGGCGATGCAGCCCACCACGTCGCCGTTGGCGTTCTTGACCAGATCGACCGCGAACCACTCGTTGAGGAAGGTGGTGTTGTTCTTCAGGTTGTTCTGGTAGAGGGTGTGCAGCAGGGCATGACCGGTACGGTCGGCCGCGGCACAGGTGCGGGCCGCCTGGCCGCCCTCGCCGAAGTTCTTGGACTGACCGCCGAACGGACGCTGATAGATGCGGCCGTTGTCGAAGCGCGAGAACGGCAGCCCCATGTGCTCCAGCTCGAAGACCGCCTTGGGGCCTTCGGAGCACATGTACTCGGCCGCGTCCTGGTCGGTGATGTAGTCGCCGCCCTTGACGGTGTCGTACATGTGCCAGCGCCAGTCGTCGTTGGGGTCGGCTGAAGCGATGGCGCAGGTAATGCCGCCCTGGGCGGAAACGGTGTGCGAACGGGTCGGGAAGACCTTGGACAGCACAGCGGTCTTCTTGCCGGACTTGGCCAGCTCGAGCGCGGCGCGCAGGCCGGAGCCGCCACCGCCGATGATGATGGCATCGTAAGACAAGGTACGCATGTTAGACATGAATCAGGCTCCCCACAGAACTTGGATGCCCCAGACCAGGAACACGAACACGGCCAGGATGATGACGACCTGGGCGACGAGGCGCACGGGCGTGGACTTAAGATAATCGGTGGTCACGGTCCACAAGCCGATCCAGGCGTGCGCGGCGAGAGAGATGAAGGCCAGCAGCGAGAAGATACGCATCCAGGTCTGGGCGAAGAGCTGGCTCCAGGTGACGTAGTCGAGCCCGGGGTTGAACAGCAGGTACGCGACGATGAAAACCGTATAGAGCGCCAGAATGACTGCCGAGACACGCTGAATCAGCCAGTCGGAGAGGCCGCTACGACCCAGATTGGTGATGTTGGTTACCATACCCAGACTCCCGCCAGAATGATCAGGACGGCACTCAGGACCACGGTGGCCTGTGCCTTCTTGACGCCACCTTCCAAGGTCACGCCATAACCGGCGTCCATGAACAGATGCTTGATGCCGGCCACAAAGTGAAACGCCAGGGCGGACAGCAGCCCCCAGGCCACCAGCTTGGCCAGAATGTTATGGGCCAGCGCATCCTTGACGGCCACAAACCCCTCAGGGGATGACAGCGACTTGTCTAGGGCCCAGAAGGCGAAGATGAGGCCAACGAACAGGATGACGCCGGTAATGCGGTGAGCGATGGACGTCAAGGCGGGAAGCGGGAAATGTATCGTGGTGAGATCTAGGTTGACGGGTCGTTTGCTATTCACGGCTCTATACACACTCTCTTGGCTCGCTCTCCAACTGATGGGACCAGGTTCGAGCGGGCGGTGGTTTGAGGTAGGGGGCTCGCCGCTGCCGGGACGGGCATGACAACGAGTACCTGCCAGTCGCGCGGTGTGGATTATAGGGACATGAACCCCCAGTGACAAATGCACACCGCACTGACTCGACCATGGTACAAGCCTGCCGCAGCGCGGGCGCCGAGAGCCGCCTGCGCCATTGACGGCAAACCGGCGGCAAGCTGCGCCCCTCAGTGGTGCAAAGCACCATTTTTTATCCAAGTATTATACAGAACAACCAATATTGTACAAAGTAAAGGTCTCTTTGGCCCAATTGACAATCCCGGGAACGCTTCTATAGTGGGCGAACCTTTTTCGCGGGCCAGCGGTTCAACAGGGTTTGCGAAAGAATGAGTTAACGTTCTATTCGACTTCGAGAGGAGGCCAGAATGGCTGACAGGAAAGCGACACTGACGGTAGACGGCCTGGACAAGACGATCGAACTGCCGGTCTACTCAGGCACCCTGGGCCCTGACGTGGTCGATGTCCGTGGCCTCGGCGCCGATGGCCTGTTCACCTACGACCCCGGCTTCATGGCAACCTCCTCGTGCCAGTCCGCGATCACCTATATCGATGGCGCCAAGGGCGTACTGTTGCATCGCGGCTACCCGATCGACCAGTTGGCCAAAGAGTCCAATTTCGTCGAGCTGTGCTACACCCTGCTATTCGGCGAGCTGCCCAACGACGAGCAGTACGCCGACTTCGAGTCGCGGGTCCGTAACCACACCATGGTCCACGACCAGATCAACAACTTCTTCAAAGGCTTCCGTCGCGACGCCCACCCGATGTCGATCCTGTGCGGCGTAGTCGGCGGTCTGGCGGCCTTCTACCATGACCACATGGACATCACCGACGAGAAGGACCGGGAGATCAGCGCCATCCGCCTGATCGCCAAGATGCCGACCATCGCCGCGATGTCCTACAAGTACAACGTAGGCCAGCCCTTCAACTACCCGCGCAACGACCTGAGCTATGCAGAGAACTTTCTCTACATGATGTTCAGCAACCCGTGCGAGGAGTACAAGGTCAACCCGGTCTATGCCAAGGCCATGGATCGCATCTTCATGCTTCATGCCGACCACGAGCAGAACGCCTCGACCTCTACGGTGCGCCTAGCCGGCTCCACCGGTGCCAACCCGTTCGCCTGTATCAGCGCCGGCATCGCCGCGCTATGGGGACCGGCACACGGCGGCGCCAACGAGGCGGTGCTGAAGATGCTCGACGAGATCGGTGACGAGTCCGAAGAGAACATCCAGCGCTTCATCGACAAGGCCAAGGACAAGGACGATCCGTTCAAGCTGATGGGCTTCGGTCACCGCGTGTACCGCAACTTCGATCCGCGTGCCAAGGTGATGAAGGAGACCTGCGACGAGGTGCTGGCCGAACTCGGCATCGACGACCCCCAGCTCAAGATCGCCAAGCGCCTGGAGCAGATCGCCCTGGAAGACGAGTACTTCGTCGAGCGCAAGCTCTACCCCAACGTCGACTTCTATTCCGGCATCATTCTCAAGGCCATGGGCATCCCGACCAACATGTTCACGGTGATCTTCGCCGTGTCGCGCACCATCGGCTGGATCTCCCACTGGCACGAGATGCTCTCCAGCGATTACAAAATCGGCCGTCCGCGCCAGCTCTACACCGGCCATCCGCAGCGCGACTATCCTGCCAAGTAAGTCGGCTGGATGCGGCCTGGCCGCACACGTACTCAACTACAGAAAGCCGCCTTCGGGCGGCTTTCTGCGTCTCACCATCGCATACGCAGGCCAGGCTAGCCACGACAGGCGCCGGCACTGCCATCCACAAGAGAGGGAGCATTCAATGCCAAACCAGATATCCACTGTCGCTTTCATCGGCCTGGGCGTCATGGGCTACCCCATGGCCGGACACTTGGCCCGCGCCGGACTCAGCGTTCGCGTCTACAACCGCACCGGGGCCAGAGCCGAGTCGTGGTCCGCCGAGTACGGCGGCAGCTGCCATGCCACACCGGCAGAAGCTGCCGAAGGCGCCGATCTGGTGCTGGTCTGCGTCGGCAACGACGACGACGTTCGCCAGGTGACCCTGGAGGAACAAGGCGCACTCTCCGGCATGCAGGCCGGCAGCCTGCTGGTCGACCATACCACCGCCTCGGCCGATCTGGCCGAACAGCTCGATGCCGCCTGCCGCGAGCAAGGCATCGGCTTCATCGACGCACCGGTGTCGGGCGGCCAGCAAGGCGCCGAGAACGGCGTGCTGACGATCATGTGCGGCGGCACGCCGGCAGACTTCGCTCGCACCGAGCCCATACTGAGCCACTACGCACGCGCCGTCAGCCTGATGGGCCCCGCCGGCAGCGGCCAGTTGACCAAGATGGTCAACCAGATCTGCATTGCCGGGCTGGTCCAGGGGCTGGCCGAGGGGCTGCACTTCGCCGAGCAGGCCGGCCTCGACCAGCAGCGTGTGATCGAGGTGATCTCCCAAGGGGCCGCTGGCTCCTGGCAGATGGAGAATCGCCACAAGACTATGATCGCCGACGAATACGAACACGGCTTCGCGGTCAACTGGATGCGCAAGGACCTAGGCATCTGCCTCGAACAGGCGCGACGACTCCAGGCTCGCCTGCCCGTCACCGCCCTCGTCGATCAATTCTACGGCGACGTGCAGGTCATGGGGGGTGGACGCTGGGACACCTCCTCTCTCTTGCGCCGCCTGCGCACCCTCGGGCGTGGCTGATCCGGCTCGCGCAAGCGGCCCGCGAGGAGTGTCCCCTACCCGCGACACTCCTCAGCGGGAAGTACCAGAAAAGTATTAGTCCAAGCTTGACAGCGACGCCATTACACGGAGCAAATCAGGGCCGCACCTGAGCCTGAACGTTTTCCACACTTTCTGTGGATAACCCTGTTCACAACCGCAAGAAAACTCCATCAAATCGGCATGAGAAGGGGCTTGCTGTTAGATTGATCAATTTTTGACCGATCATAAACCACTGATAAATATGGTTTTTTGCACTCGCACACAGAAAAGTCGCTGCCCCGGCGGATTACACACAGGAGCTCGGACAAGACATTGCACAAGTGGACAAGTCAAGCCCCAAACGCCGTAAAAATAGGCGCTTCAATGAGCTTTTCACGCAAGGGAACACGTCGTAACGCAATGACACGCAGAACGGCCAAGTGGCGCCGCATGGCATGAGCCGACAGAGGAAAGCAGAAAGGAAATGGCGTCCCATAGGGGGTTCGAACCCCTGTTCCCGCCGTGAAAGGGCGGTGTCCTGGACCACTAGACGAATGGGACGCAGCGTCATTCACACATCGGCACGAAGGTGGTGGAGCCTAGCGGGATCGAACCGCTGACCTCGACACTGCCAGTGTCGCGCTCTCCCAGCTGAGCTAAGGCCCCACATACGTGTCGTGAAGACGGGGCGTATGTTACTGATCCACCCCATCTTCGTCAAGAGAGAAACGGGGGTTTTATTACAGGTCGCGGTACTCCTTCTCGAAGCGCTTGGCCTGCTTCTTGGAGACCCCGCCGAGCACCTCGATGGCGTGGCGCAGCCGCGCCCGGGTCATGTCGGAGCCAAGGATCGCCATGGCATCCATCACCGAAGTGCTCGCCGTGGAGCCGGTGACGGCAATGAAGACGGGCGCCAGGAACTCCTTCATCTTGAGCTCGAAGCACCCGGCCAGGGCCTTGACCTCGGCGAGCAGCGCCTCCTTGTGCCAGGCCGGTACCGCCTCGAAACGCCACACCAGGAACTGCAGCAGCTTGAGCAGTTCTTCGCGCTCCAGCTTGACCACGTCGAAGTCACTCTCACGCAGCGCGGGCACACCGCCGAAGAAGTGGCCGGCCAGCGGCGCCACCTGGGACAGCGTCTCCACCCGGGTGCGCACCTGCGGCAGGATCTGGCCGACGTATTCCGCATTGAAGGCCCACTCCATCAGCGCCTCGAGGAATGCCTTGTCGTCCAGGTCCTCACGGATATAAAGCCCGTTGAGCCAGGTCAGCTTTTCCAGGTCGAAGACCGGCCCGCCCAGCGACACCCGCTGGATGTCGAAGTGCGTCATCATCTCGTCGAGACTGAACTTCTCACGCTCGTCGGGCATCGACCAGCCCATCCGCCCGAGGTAGTTGATCACTGCCTGCGGCAGGAAGCCCATGCGCCGATAGTAGTTGATCGAAGTGGGGTTCTTGCGCTTGGAAAGCTTCGACTTGTCCGGATTGCGCAGCAACGGCATGTGACACAGCGCCGGCATCTGCCAGCCGAAGTACTCGTACAACAGCTGATGCTTGGGCGCCGAGTTGATCCACTCCTCGCCGCGCAGCACATGGGTGATACCCATCAGGTGATCGTCCACCACATTGGCCAGGTGGTAGGTCGGCATGCCATCCGACTTCAACAGCACCTGAGCGTCGACCTGTGCCCAGTCGACCTCGATGCTGCCACGCAGCATGTCGTCGATCATGCATGTCCCACTGGCCGGCACCTTCATGCGCACCACATAGGGCCAGCCCTCGCGCTCGCGACGCGCCTCCTCCTCTTCCGGCAGCGCCAGATCGGCTGGTTTCAGCGCGAGATGCATTCCGCTCGCCTTGCGCGCCTCCCGCAGCTCATCCAGCTCTTCGCTGGTGCGATAGCACTTGAAGGCATGCCCCGACTCGATCAGCTGGCGCGCGTATTCGGCGTAGATGTCGCCACGCTCGCTCTGGCGGTAGGGCCCATGCGGGCCGCCAACATCAGGCCCCTCATCCCACTCCAGGCCAAGCCAACGCAGCGAGTCGAGAATCATCTGTTCGGACTCCTGCGTGGAACGCACCCGATCCGTGTCCTCGATACGCAGGATGAACTGCCCGCCATGCTGTCTCGCAAAGCAGAGGTTGAACAATGCGATGTAGGCGGTTCCCACGTGCGGATCGCCGGTGGGTGACGGCGCAATGCGAGTACGTACAGTCATGTCATCCTATCCAGTCGGGTAAGCGTATGGCGGCATTATACGCACCTGGATCGACGCAGACAGCCGCGCATCGTCCACACAGGCATGGCTGACGCGACCCGGCAAAGCATAGGATGATTCTTATTATCAGATAACCGCCCTGAAAAAAGTAAATTTATCGTTGACGTGTTAAATTTGCACAGTTAACTCAGATCATTGACTATCGTCATACTTTAATGTCTTACGTCGCCAGGTTGAATGAAATGGATTCATTGGGACAAAGAATCAAGCAGTTACGGTTGCAGGCGAACCTGAACAAGGCCGCACTGGCAAGAAAGGTCGGAGTATCGGACGTTACGATCTCGTATTGGGAATCAGGCGCCATCAAGCAGATCGGCCATGAGAGACTGGTAGCGCTGGCGGACGCTCTGGGCTGCTCGCTGGGGCAACTGCTCGAAGGTGATGCAAACCTGACACCCACCCCCCTCTATCTTCGCGGCCAGCCTCCCGTACCCTGGCTGGATTCCAACGCCAACCAGTTCACGCTATCCAACGAGATATTGGCAGGTGTCGACTGGCAGGGTGAGTGCTACCTCGTCACGCCCGCGCCGGGAGAACGGTTCGATCATCTCGATAGCGGCGACCTTGCCGCCTTTGGTCCGACGGAGAGTTGCGATCAGCCAGGGCACTATCTTATCGAAGGAGCCGGCGGCCTCTACATCGGGCAGCTCGAATATGGCGAGAGCGGCGAACTACTGTGCCGCGGCGGGAAAGATGCCGCGGCGGCGCCCGCTCCACTGGAGACGACCGAGCGGGTCGTGGGAAGGCTATTGGCTCGCTGGCGCAAAGACATCGCCTGAGGCTCCTCCTTCACTCGACCTCCAACACGTCTGCCTGGTCGGTAGCCCTGCGCGGCTCACTGCCGATCAGGTAGCGACGCGAGTAGCTGGCCACCTGCCCCAGGCCATGGCGCCCACTCTGAACCAGCGGCCCTGCGAGATGCTCGCCCTTGTCGCCGATTCGCTCGCGCACGGTGGCGGGTTGAACGCTGGACTCCAGCAGTTTGACGGTCAGGGTGTAGCCACCATCGGGAAGGCCACTACCCGGCCCGAATGGCCCTCCAACGAATCGCCTCTCCGTTACGGAGGTGCGCGATTGCCAGCGTACGCCGCTCAGCTCCCGCTCCACCACGAGCTGAAGTCGCGCGCCGTCAGGCAGGCTGGTCTCTCCTTCGACCATGAGTCGACGGTCGTCGCGAAGGGAAGCCGATACGTCAATCTCGACCGGCAACGGGGCCACGTCTGGGCTAGACGCCCTCGCCTCATCCGGCTCAGTGGAGACGTCAACCGACTGCACCTGTTCGGCTTCCAAGCTGTCACTATCGCCATCGCCACCACAGCCCGACAGCCAAAGCACTGCCAACAACCCCATGCAGGACCGACGCCATACCCTCATGCCTTTCTCCAGACCGAAAGTCGATTCCCCAGACTAGCACTGCGATGGTTGGCACGTCCTGCCTGGGCAGGTCAAGGCTCACCCTCCTGTTCGGCACATTCAAGACAGAGCGTCGCGTAGGGAATCGCCTCGAGGCGTCGGGGATCGATCGGCTCAGCGCAGCGCTCACACAGCTCACCGTTCCCCTCGTCGATACGCTCGAGGGCATGCAGAACCTGCCTCAACTCCTCTTCGGCTTCATCCTCCAGCGCATCGATCACGTCTTCGTTTTCAAGCTCGATGGCCTGCTCCTCCATGTCCCGATCCAACGGGTTCTCCAGGCGCATCTTATGCACCTTGTAGCGATCCACGCGTTCGATGAGCTCATCGCGGAGAGCTTCGAGCAGGGCTTGGCGCTGTTCCATCACCTACCTCCTGAGAAGTCTGCCTTACTTCTAAATAGCACAGGAAGCATGCGCCGACTCGTCCAGCCACCGGTACATCATGCGTGCCCGTCAGCATAAAAACGAAAAAGGCCACGGCTGCTCTTCCGGCAGCCGTGGCCTTGTGGCCCAGTACCCTCTGGCTTGGTGTCAGCTCCGCTCTCGCATCAAGGCTGACTGCCGAATCTCGGCATAAGGCATGCAGCGTGAGGGTCGTTCACCCATCAAGGCCAGCCTCGCGGCTATCTCACTGCACTCACCATGCGCATAGAAAGGCCCGACCGGCTGTATCGTTCCTTGGGTATGCAGCGTGAATCCATGCGGCTCCGTAAGAAATCGCCGGTCGTCTAGCCGATCGTCGTATGCGCCGACCATCCGCGCCGCATCGGTGAAAATGTCGCACAGGGTTGCATAACGCGACACGGGCACCGAGGCCTGCTCCAGCTGTCCCGAGCTCAAATGCTCCAACAGCAGGCAGTAATGGTTTTGGGTATCGAGGATGCTGGGATGGTGCGCCAAGGTATCGCCTTCGAGACGCATGCGCTCAGCCGCGCCATAGGAAACGGGCACAGGCGCCTGCTCGTGTCCCGCAGTCGCAGGCTCCATGCCAACGGCAGTGCTCATGCCAAGATCATGCCCATAGGGCCAGAACAGTACCCACGACATGAAGATGGCAAACAACGCAATAGCGATACTAGGACCTTTGTCGTCAAGAAACCTTGATCCTGCCTTCCATGTTAGCGTGATCATTCTTCTTCTCCTGCGTCAGTGTCCCGAGTTAGGCTTACGTTCAGCCTGATTCAAACTCCTTTCGTATCGGTTCTTATTTCAAAGGCGACAGGACTGGCCAAGCCTGTGGCAGCGACTGCGTGCTCGCATGACAGGGCCACTCCCCGCCAGCCCCAAGGGGCTGGACTACAGTGCCAGCGCAAGAAGTCAAATAAATTAACTTGCGTTAACTTTCTGCGCAGGAAATTTACCGCACACCCTCGGGTGCTTGGGCACCCGCCGGTGCAGGCTGCGCAGGCGCTGCATGACCAACCACCGCCACTGCCGGAAAGCTGACGCTAAAGAAAAGAAAGCCCGGCGCGAGGCCGGGCTTCAATTCTTGGTTCCTTTCCAGCTCACCATGACGACCCTGTCATGCATCCCTGGCCTTATCGAGCCTCCTCTGCTCGGTCTTCCCTATTTCCCGCCTCCTTGCGAGATACTCACCAGCCTAGTGATCAGAAGCGAAACAGGCCAATGAGCATATTACATCGCTCCCCTAGCAGCGAAAGCTTTTGTCAATACCGGGGCTTGCAGAGGCCACATCCTGTCCCGCCGGGCCCAGGTACACTCTCCACTCCAGACCGGCACCTTGCCTCCAGAGAGAAGGCAAGGTAAGCCCGGCCATTCAGCCGGGCTCGGTTCGATTCCTTTCACACTCCCTGGTGTCCTTTCCATCATTCCTTGAGTACCAGACCTTCCTGGTCCCTTCTTCCCTGAAGAGCCTTCCTGGCTCAACCATGGACAGCTTGCCAGACCGATCGAGAAAATAATGCTGCCATCGTCTTCTCGTTCTGTAAGACATCGCCGACAGAGGATGTAATACTCCGACCATTCGCACCAACCCGCAGCACTTTTCTCTCTTTTATAGCCGGCCCTGCGCCATTTAGAGTCTCAACGGGGGAGCACCTGCCGAACCATGCCGAACCACGACCACAGATTCAGGAAATTTCAATTAAAACAGTCACAAAGGAAACAGCCCTCACCGGGAGGCGAGGGCTGTCAGAGGCTTCCTACAGATAAACACCGGGAACTCCCTGGCCAAAGTTGACGTCCTGTCGCTACTGGCCTTCCCTGTTCCTTTCCGTCGGGTTTCCTAACCCAGCAAGGCATCCTGCCTTGAAGAGCATCCATGCCTTTTTGCATCTTCAGAATAGTTCGGCCCCAAGGTTTATCAAGAAGAATTAGGCAATTCTCGGTTTCGAAACGTAACGAAACGAAGCGAAGAGGACGGTCGACTCATCCGCCTAGCTCGCGGATAATGCAGACGCTTGAAGGAAAAAGCCCGGCCAATGGGCCGGGCTGTATTCCTGCCTCCTTGCACCTTTCTCAAGCTTCCTGCTCGAGCGTCCTTGGTACATGAGCCTTCCTTGACTCGGTCTTCCCTGTCGGGCTTTCCCTGCCCTGTACGCACACAATGACAGCTCGCCCGACAGGATTCTTTAACCTGGGATAAGCCATTACATGAGGAGCGTGCCAACATGCATGCCCGACTTGGGAGGAGGTTCTCGCAATGGCATGAAGGCAGCTATGCGAGCAGGGAAGCGCGGCCAATCGTCAATACGGACGAAAAGAGCCCCAGCGATAGCCAGGGCAGGAGCGAAGAGACGCGATATTTTGGCGAACCCTCGAGAACGCGAATCCAAGGCGTCTCTCGCAAGGCAGGCATCTGTCATGAGGAGCCTCGCTACGGCAGCAAGCGCAGCGAAAAAAAGCCCGACCACTGGGGCCGGGCCTTCAATCAACGCTTCCCTATCGACCAACCTTGGGCTCCCTGCCCAAGCATCCTTGGTTCTGAGCGCTCCATCGCTCGGCCTTCCCTGTAGGGCTCTCCCTAGCCCGTTATTCCCCAGCGTAGTTGCTTTAGCCGAGAAGCGGTTTAATCCAAGTTATCAGGCGACGTAAGAAATTCGCTCCGCGTTTGTACGAAATATCTTACATCGCCCTGTTCGTAAGTCTTGTTTGGACTATCGAAACAGAGAGTTAGCCCATGCAGACAACGCCTGAGAATACGCTAGGCTTGATACAGGATCGAGAGCGCTACCCAAGGAGTTGGATATGGCATTTACCGCAACGGACCCCATCAAGATGATCTTTGCCCTCCTGTTACCGCCAGTCGGCGTGTTTCTGGAGGTCGGCCTGAAGGGACATTTCTGGCTCAACATCCTGCTGACGATCCTGGGTTTCATTCCGGGTATCCTTCACGCGTTCTACGTGATTTTGAAGCACTAACCCCTCCTGGCCCTGAAGCCGGAGCGTACACGACTGCCCGGCCGAGCCCGGAAGCCGGGTCTTGCCCCCTAACCAGCCATGGCCTGCCCTCCCCCCGGCGGATCCGGCAGGCCATCTCGCCCCTGTCGCTTCTCGCCTGGCCCTCTTGCACGCCCAGAAGCTAACTTTCATTAGCGTTTGCCTGTTGCCTGAAAGCGACGATGTCGCGAATACTGTATGAAAATACAGAATTTCAAAGGGACTCACCATGACACTGGCAAACCTCATCCCGGCTCACCCCGAACCGCCGTCACTCGCGCTGCCCTACCCCTTGGCAGTCGGCCGAGCCGGCCTCTCAGGCTTCCCCAGCCCAGCGCAGGACTATGAAGGCCGTACGCTCGATTTGAACGAACGACTGGTGAAGCGCCCCTCGGCGACGTTCTTCATGGGCGTGACCGGTGACAGCATGGTGCGCTTTGGCATCTACGATGGCGACCTGCTGCTGGTCGATCGCTCCATCGACCCGCGGCCGGGCCATATCATCGTCGCCATGGTCGACGGCGAGATCACCGTCAAACGCTACGAGCTGCGCGGCCAGGTGCCGTGCCTGTGCTCGGGCAACCCACGCTACGCGCCCATCCCGCTCGTCGACATCGAGTGTCAGGTCTGGGGCGTGGTCCGTTCGGTCATCCATGAGTATCAGGTATGAGCATGATCGGCCTGGTCGACTGCAACTCGTTCTACGTCAGCTGCGAGCGCGTGTTCCAACCGCGGCTGTGCAGCGTTCCGGTAGGCGTGATGTCGAACAACGACGGCTGCGTCATCGCCCTCTCCAACGAGCTGAAAACGCTCGGCATCACCATGGGCACGCCGGCGTTCGAGCTTCAGCACCTGGTGCGCCAGGGCCGCATCCACCTGCTATCGAGCAACTACGAGCTCTACGGCGACATGTCGGCTCGCGTACTGGCGGTACTCGAGGAGTACGCCCCTATCGTCGAGCCCTACTCCATCGACGAGATGTTCGTGCGCTTCGACGGCTTCGAGCGCGACGCACTGCTTGCGCACTCCCAGCAGTTGCACCGCAAGGTGCGACAGTACACCGGCATACCCGTCTGCGTAGGCGTCGCCCCCTCGCGAACGCTGGCCAAGCTGGCCAACCGAGCGGCCAAGAAGATCCCCGCCTATGGCGGCGTATGCATGCTCCAGCCCGGCAGCCGGGAAACGCAGGCTCTGCTCGAAAAATTCGCCTTGGGCGATGTATGGGGCGTGGGACGGCGGCTCGTCGAGCGCCTGGCGCTGATCGGCATCAAGAGCGCCTGGGACCTCGCTCAGGCCGACCCCAAGCGCCTCCGACAGCAGTTCAGCGTCACCCTCGAGCGTACCGCCCTGGAACTCCGGGGTATCAGCTGCATCGAGATGAGCGACTTTCTTGAGCCGCGCCAGCGCATCATGACCAGCCGCAGCTTCGGCAAGCTCACCGACGACCTGGCCGAGATCCGCGAGGCCATGCGCCAGCACGGCCAGCGCGGTGCGGAGAAGCTGCGCCACCAGCGCAGCCTGGCTCGCGCGGTGCTGGTCTTCCTCAAGACCAACCCGTTTCGTACCGACCTGCCCCAGTATTCGCCCAGCCTGGCCATGGAACTTCCCCACCCCACCGACGACAGCCGCGAGATCCTGCATGCCGCCGGTGAGGCCCTGCAGCGGATCTACCGCCAGGGCTACCTGTACCAGAAAGGCGGCGTGATGCTGCTCGACCTGATCGACGCCGACCGCCAGCAGCTCTCGCTGCTGGATACGCCGCAGAGCGACACCGAGCGCCAGCGCAGTGCAAAGTTGATGGGCGTGATGGACGAGCTGAACCACAGGATGGGGCGCGGCACCGTGAAGTTTGGCACGCCCAGCCCCGGGGCCGCCTGGCATTTGCGCTGCGCCCACCGCTCGGCGCGGTGGACCACCCGGTGGGACGAGCTACCTGTGGTGCCCATGGGGTGATGGTCCTCCAGGATCTGGATGACATGCACTACGCTCAACGGTAAAGGGTAACGGCAATGGAGGTCGACATGGACAAGGCCGTCATCGACGCAATTCGGGAGAAAGAGCAGTTGCCTGACAGCATGACGGATAGCGAGATCGCCAAGGAATACAAAGGCACGTACACCGCCGCCAGGGCTGCCGTGAACCTGGAGCACAAGCTACCCGATCAGGTGCTCGCAGACGCCATGCGCAAGGTGTTTCCTTTCATGAGGAAGAGGAAGTAGAACACCAACGCAACGATGCTTCTACTCTGGGCGCGCCGTCCCTTCTTGCGTACAATGGCCGGCCATCTCATTCCTGCTCCCTGGATCTCGTCACGCTGCGCGTCATGCGGCGTCCGGCGAGTCGGTTACGTGTCGATACCTGAGGTTCGTTGTCTCGATGGTACCGAACGCGGGTGCAAGGCGAAACGAGCCGGATCAAACGGTAGCGACGGCAGAACCTCTGGAGGCCATTGATGAGCAACACGACTGGAAACGACCCGCTGGCTCGGGCGCGCCGGTTTTCTGTGGCCCCCATGATGGACTGGACGACGAGGGACCAAAGAGCATTCGCTCGCACCCTGACCCGCCAGGCGCTGCTCTATACCGAGATGGTGACCACCGGCGCGATACTTCACGGCAGCCCGCGCGAGCGCTTTCTCGGCTATGACGAGGTCGAGCATCCGTTGGCGCTGCAGCTGGGCGGTAGCGACCCCGGCGAGCTGGCGGAGTGCGCGGCGATTGCCGAGGCGTGGGGCTATGACGAGGTGAACCTCAACGTCGGCTGCCCCAGCGACCGGGTGCAGAACAACATGATCGGCGCCTGCCTGATGGGCCACCCCGAGAAGGTCGCCGCGGCGGTGCGCGCCATGCGCGCGGCGGTGCGCATTCCGGTGACGGTGAAGTGCCGCATCGGCATCGACGACCAGGACGAGGATGCCGACCTCGAGCGCTTCATCGCCACCGTGGCCGATGCCGGCTGCGAGACGTTCATCGTGCATGCGCGCAAGGCGTGGCTGCAGGGGCTCTCGCCCAAGGAGAACCGCGACATCCCGCCGCTCAACTACCCGCGGGTGCATCGCCTCAAGGCCAGTCGACCGGAGCTGCACATCGGCATCAACGGTGGCATCAAGACGCTGGACGAGTGCCGCGAGCAGCTGGGCCATGTAGACAGCGTGATGGTCGGACGCGAAGCCTACCAGAACCCCTGGCTGCTGGCCGGCGTCGATCAGGCGCTCTACGGCGAACCCGGCCCGGCCATGAGCCGCCATGCCGCCGCGCGGGCGTTCCGCCCTTACATCGCCCGCCGGCTCGAGGAAGGCGCCAAGCTCAACCATGTCACCCGCCACCTGCTGGGCCTGTTCCAGGGCCAGCCGGGCGGGCGCCGCTTCCGTCGCCATCTGTCGGAGAACGGTCACCTCGACGGCGCCTGCCTGCGGGTGTACGACGATGCCCTGAGCCTGGTGCCGGAAAAGAGCGACTACGAAGCCGAGCCCCGTCTCGCCGAAGCCTAGGACTTTTCGTCCATTGCCCCGTCAGTAGAGCGGGTCGGGCGGCGGCTCGAGGCTGGAGTGGAAGTCCTCGATGGCGCTCTCGGCCTCCTCGATGGCATCGAAGCGGGCGATATGAAATAGCGCCTCGCCTTCGTTGGCCAGCGGCAGCCGACTCATGCCGATCACGATGCCGTCGGCCATGGCCTTGACGCCGGCCTCGGCATTGCCGAAGGGGTCGGCCACCTTTCCCAGCACGTCGCCCTTGGTTACCCGTGCGCCGAGGCGCACCTTGGGTCGCAGGATGCCGTCGATGGGCGCCCGCGCCCAGCTCGAGCCGTTGGCCAGCTCCGCCGCCGGCGGCGGCCGGCGGCGATGTTCTCCCGCCAGCATGCCCAGCCGACGCATGACGCGCAGCACGCCTCGCACGCCCGGCGTGATCGCCCACTCGTCGAAGCGCAGCGCCTCGCCGGCCTCGTAGGTCAGTACTGGAATGCCTCGCGTCTGAGCGTAGTGGCGCAGGCTGCCTTCGCGCAGTTCGGCGTTGAGGATGACAGGCGCGCCGAAGGCATTGGCCATGCGCTCGGTCTCGCTACCCCGGCTGAGCTGGGCACGGATCTGCGGCAGGTTGGTACGGTGGATGGCGCCGGTATGGAGGTCGATGATATGCGTCGCGTGATCGACGATCTGCTCGCGAAACAGCGCCGCCACACGGGCCCCCAGCGAGCCCGTCTCGCTGCCGGGGAAGCAGCGGTTGAGATCGCGCCGGTCCGGCAGGTAGCGGCTGTGCTGCATGAAGCCGAAGACATTGACGATGGGCACTGCGATCAGGGTGCCGTTGAGCCCTTGGATCTGCTTCGAACGCATCAGCCGGCGCACAATCTCCACGCTGTTGATCTCGTCGCCATGAATGCCTCCGCAGACCAGCATGACCGGCCCCTGGCGGCGGCCGTGCACCACTTCGACAGGGATGTGCAACGGCGCATGGGTGTAGAGCCGCGCCACCGGCACGTCGACCTGGAGACGGCTGCCGGGTTTGATCTTGACGCCATTGAGCTCGAAAGATGCGCGGGGCATTGACCTTCCCGGAATAGAACAGTGTTCGATCCGTTATACCTTGCCGCTGCGTGGAATACGAGGGATAGGCTGAGATGGCATCATGCGCGAAGCATGACATACATATACGAATGTAAGCGTGTCATCCCTGAGTTAGAATGTCGAAAACATGACAGTGTCGAGGAGAACCGCCCCACATGGCCCGACGTACCAAAGCAGAAGCCGCCGCCACACGCGAAGCCCTGCTCGATGCCGCCGAGGCTGTCTTCCTCGAACGAGGTGTGGCCCGCACCTCACTGGAGCAGATTGCTCGCGAGGCCGGCATGACCCGTGGTGCCGTCTACTGGCACTTCAAGGACAAGGCCGACCTGTTCCAGGCCATGCTGCAACGGGTGCGCATGCCGTTCGAGGAGTTGGTCGAGGAGATCGGCGATCCGGAACTCGCCAACAAGCCGCTGGAAGCCATTCGTCGCGCCTGCCAGAGCGGCTTCGCACGCCTCGAGCAGCCGCGCTATCGACGCGTGCACGCCATCCTGATTCATCATTGCGAAACCTTCGCCGAGATCGACCCCTTGGCGATGCAGAACGAGATGGCCGAGGAGGCTTGTGGCGCCCTGCTCGGCTACTTCACCAGCGCCGCCCGGATGGGCCATCTTCGCCAGGACCTTTCCCCGGAAGTGGCCGCCAGGTTGCTGCAGGCCATTCTCGGCGGCCTGTTTCACGACTGGCTGCGCAACTACGAGCAATTCTCGCTGCGCGAGCGCGGCACGCTGCTCGTCGAAACCCAACTGGAACTGCTGCGCGCCAAGCACTGAGCGTTACAGCGGTGCCTCGGCGCCTCCATGACTCGCCCCGCCACGAACATGCGCGAGCCGCAGCCGGCTCAGGTGCACGCGCGCCTCGCAGTAGCGGCTCTCCGCCACGCTGCGGTAGGCGCCCTCCTTCGCCACGAACTTGACCAGGACCCGGCGCTCCCCCGGATGGGGCAAGTCACCGGGCTTGGCGTGAAGGCGCACCTCACACTCGGGGTCGTCGACCAGCGTGGCCGTGGCCCAGCCCTGCGCATCGGGTGCGGCGCGCACCTGTACGACTTCCCCCAGCAGGCAGCACGGCTGTGACTGTGCCAACCGGTGGAAGCGGCGCTGCAGTGCATGACACAAGCTTGCCGCCAGCGGCGAGGCGAGAACGAAGGCCGCCCATAGCACCACCACGCCCACGGGGATACGAAACAGCCCCAGCGGCAGCCAGCGCAGCACCAGCAGCTCTATCGCCAGGGTCACGGCGCCAGCCAGCGCCAGCAGCACACTCAGCGCAAAGGAGACCGGCACGCCGGCGAAGCCCAGGGCAACCATGGTGCTGGCCAGATGGTCCCCCTTCAGGCTGTCGCGGGCGAACAGCGCCAGCGGCGCCAGGCGCAGCAGCACCAGCAGCCAGTAGAGCAACACCAACGGCAGCAGGACAGTGAAGACGACGACGGGAAAACTCAGGGCAATCTGACGTACGGCTTCCATGGCGGCCTCCTTGCGGTTAGCGCTCGACTCACCTTCAGCCTAGCCCAAGCCGCTTTGGGCAGGGCTCGCTCCAGACCATGAAAAAGGGCGCCACCTTACCGGTGGCGCCCTGTGGCCGCGCAGTGCAATTGCCTGTCGCTCAGGTGTGCTCGTTCGCGGCCTCGTGCCGACCTCTCAGTTGGTAGCGAAGCCAGTCGGAGACACGCGCGATCACGGCGTAGAAACTCGGTACGAACAGGCTGCCGAGCACCGCCACCGAGGCCATGCCCACCGCCACGGTGGTACCGATATGGTGGCTACTGACGTCGCTCGCCCCGCTGGCAAGTGCCAGCGGCAGGGTGCCGAAGATGAACGCCAGCGAGGTCATCACGATCGGCCGGAAGCGCAGCTCCGCCGCGGTGATGGCCGCCTCGCGGATCGACTTGCCCTGCTCCTTGCGCTGCAGTTCGGCGAATTCGACGATCAGGATGGCATTCTTGGCCGCCAGCCCCACCACCACCAGCATGCCGATCTCCACGTAGACGCTGGTATCGAGCCCGCGCAGCACGATGCCGCCGATGCCGCCAAGGAAGGCAAAGGGCGTCGCAGTGAGCACCGCCAGCGGCAGCGACCAGCTCTCGTACTGCGCCGCCAGGATCAGGAACACCATCAGAATGCCGAAGACGATGGCCAGCGTCGCGGTATTGCCCAGTTGGCTCTCCTGGTAGGCGGTGCCGGTCCAGCCCATGCCCCAGCCGCCGCCGAGGGTCTCCTCGACGATCTCCTCCATGGCGGCGATCGCCTGACCGGAGCTGTAGCCCGGCGCGGGGCCGCCCTGGAACTGCGCCCCCAGGTAGACGCCGAAGCGCGACACCACCGCCGGCTTGGCCTGGCGCTCCAGGGTGACGAATTCCGAAAGCGGAATCCGCTCGCCATCGCCGCCACGTACGTAGACGCTGCTGACGTCATCAGGCGTCCTGCGGAACTCGTCCTCGTTCTGCAGGTAGACCTGGAAGTTGCGATTCTGATAGCTGAAGAAATTGACGAAGCCGTTGCCGAAGGTATTCGACAGGGTGGCGTTCAGGTCTTCCAGTGCCACGCCGTAGCTCAGCGCCTTCTGCTGGTCGATCTCGGCGCGATAGCCCGGCACGTTGACGTTGAAAGTAGTGAATACCCGCTGTAGGGCCGGGTGCTGATTGGCTGCCTGCATCACCTTTACCGAGGCCTGGAACAGCTCCTGCGGCGAGGCTCCCTCGAAGGACTGCAGGTAGCCTTCGAAGCCCCCCGTGGTGGAGAGCCCCATGATCGGCGGCACGTTGAACGCCATGGCCGAGCCGCCGGGAATCTGGGCGCCCAGCTGCATCACCCGTCCCACCAGTTCGGTCGCGGTCAGTTCACGTTCGTCCCACGGCTCCATGTTGATGAACATGATCCCCCGCGCGGTGTTGACCGAGCTCGAGAGGATGTCGTAGCCGGCCACGGCGGTGGAATACTGCACCCCGGGCACCTCCTGGATGCGTGAGCTGAGCTCGTCCATGTAACTCTGGGTACGCGCCAGGGAGGCGGAGTCGGGCAGCTGGACGCTGGCCAGCACGATGCCCTGGTCGGTCTCGGGGACCAGGGTCGCCGGTGCAACCTGGTAGAGCCACCAGGAAGCGCCGATGACCAGCCCGGTAAGCAGCAGCGCCAGCCCCCAGAAGCGCACCAGCAGCTTGACCAGCCACATGTAGGCGGCGGTAACGCCGGCAAACAGGCGATCGAACAGCCGCAGCGGCGTGTTGAGCGCCCGCATCAGCTTGGACTGCCCCACTCCCTTGGGCTTGTGCTTGATGAAGATGGCCGAGAGTGCCGGGGTGAAGGTCAACGCCATCAGCGCCGAGAAGGCGACCGAGACGGCGACCGTGATGGCGAACTGCTGGTAGATCTGACCGGTGAAGCCCCCCAGGAAGGCCACCGGCACGAACACCGCCGCCATGATCAGCGACGTGGCGATGACCGGGCCGCCCACCTCCCGCATGGCACGGATGGTGGCCTGGGTCACGGTGATCTCGTCGTCCTCGCTGAGCACGCGCTCGACGTTCTCCACCACCAGGATGGCATCGTCGACCACGATGCCGATGGAGAGCACCAGGGCGAACAGCGTCAACAGGTTGATCGAGAAGCCGAACAGGTAGAAGCCGGCGAAGGTGGCCAGCACCGAGACCGGCACCACCGACATGGCGATCACCGTGAAGCGCCAGTTCTGCAGGAAGATGAACAGGATCACACCGACGATCAGGAAGGCCTCGATGAAGACGTGGGTCACGGTATCCACCGAGGCGCCGATGAACAGCGTGGTGTCGTAGGGCACCACGTATTCAAGCCCGGGAGGGAAACGCGTCTCCAGGTCGGCCATGGTGGCCTGCACCGCCCGCGCCGTCTCCAGCGCATTGGCGCCCGGCTGCTGGTTGATGATGATCGGCGTCATGGTGGCGCCGTTCAGCCGCGCCTGCACGCCGTAGTAGGAGGCCCCCAGTTCGATGCGCGCCACGTCGTCCAGGCGCAACGCCGAGCCGTCGGGGTTGGTGCGCAGGAAGATGTCGCGGAAGTCTTCGACGTCGTTGAGTCGCCCGCCGGCGGTAATGGTGTAGGTGAAGGCACGCGGGTCGCGCTGCGGCGTGGCCGCCAGATTGCCTGCCGGCACCTCGGTATTCTGGGCGCGAATGGCCCGTGCCACTTCGGTGGGGGTCAAGTCGTACTGGGCCAGCTTGTCGGGGTCCATCCACACGCGCATGGCGAACTCGCCGCCGCCCAGCACCGAGGCCTCGCCCACGCCTGGTACTTGGCGCAGCTCGTCGAGGATGTTCAGCGTGGCATAGTTCTGCATGAACACGTTGTTGTAGTCGCCCTGCGGCGAAATCAGCGCCACCAGCATCAGGATCGAGCTGCTGCGCAGCTCCACCGTGACGCCCTGGGCCTGCACCGCCTCGGGCAGACGCGACAGCGCACCCTGCACCCGGTTGTTGACGTTGATGGTGTTGATATCGCCGTCGGTGCCGATGTCGAACGCCACGTTCAGACTCATGGAGCCGTTGTCGGCGCTGGTCGAGGTCATGTAGAGCATGTCCTCGACGCCGTTGATCGCCTCGGCCAGCGGGGCCGCCACCGTCTGGGCGACCGTCTCGGCATCGGCCCCGGGAAACTGCGCCTGCACCGACACCGTGGGCGGCACCACGCTGGGATACTGCTCGATGGGCAGTACCCGCATGCTGACCACCCCCATCACGGTGAGGATGATCGCCAGCACCGTGGCGAAGATCGGCCGCTTGATGAAGAAGTTGGAGAAATTCATGCGTCGTCCTCGCCGCCTTCAGCGGCTTCCCCCTCCGGCATGGCCTCGGCGGCGCCCCCTTCCGGCATGGCCTCGGCGGCCTCCCGCTCTGCCTCGTCCTCGGCCTGCTCGACTTCCTCGACCAGTGCCTGGGCGTTGCCTTCGAAGGGCCGTGGGTCGATGGGCGTGCCGGGTTCGATGCCGGCCGGATCACCCACCACTACCCGCTCACCGGGCTCTAGGCCGCCACGGATGATCTGCCACGGCCCGGCCACTTCGCCCAGCTCCACGGTTCGGGCACGCGCCGTGTCGTCTTCGTCGAGCACGAATACCTGCGGCCCCATCAGGCCCTGAGACACGGCAATCTCGGGTACCGCCAGCACATCGAAACGCTTGAGCCCCTCGAGGCTGACGCGTGCGAACTGGCCGGGCAGCACCTGGGAGTCGGGGTTGGGAAACGTGGCACTGGCCTGCACCGTGCTGGTGCGCTCGTCCACTCGCGAGCCAAGGAAATCGAGCTGGCCCTCCAGGCTCCGGGCGGCCGCACCACTGCCGCCGGGAACGCTCAGCGTGGCGCGAATCGATTCGCCCGACCGGCTCCTCAGCTGCTGACGCAGTTCGAGGGCGTCACGCTGTGGCAACTGGAAGCGCACCTCCAACGGATCCAGCGGCGTGATGGTGGCCAGTACCGAGCCTGGGCTGACCAGGTTGCCGACGTTGATCTGGGCCAGGCCGATCGCGCCCGATACCGGCGCGGTGACCTCGGCGTACTCGAGGTCGATCCGGGAACTCGCCAGCGCCGCCTCGGCCTGGGCCACGGCGGCGCGTGCCACACCCAGCTCCGCGCGCGCCTGGTCGACCTGCTGCTGGCTCACCGAGTTCTGGTTCAGCAGGCGTTCGAAGCGCTGGGCATCGCGCTGGGCGCGGGACAGTTCGGCCTGGGCGCTCTGCAGATTGGCCTCGTTCTGATTGACCGCCGCCTGATAGACATCCGGCTCGATGGAGAAGAGACGCTGACCTCGTTCGACCTGTTCGCCGGGCTCGAAATGGCGCTCCTCCAGGGTTCCCGTGATACGGGCCACGAGGGTGACCTCGTCGTCGCTACGCAGCAGCGACGGGTAGGATTTCTCCAGCGCGATGTCCTGGCGCTCGATCGCCACGACCTCGATGGGGTGCGGTTGACGCTCCGGGGCAGCCTGCTGCTGCGCTTGCGTGTTCTCCTCCTGGCCACAGGCGGCCAGCAACAGACCGGCGGCCAACGCCACCAGGGCGGCCCGGCCGAGACGAGATGTGCTTTTCATGATGTGCGTCGTTTCCGTTGATGCATCAAAGATCGACGAATTTTACATTCATGCATGTATGGATGTAAATCGAATGAAGGAAAGCTCAGTCGCCACGCGGCCGGCTGCGCAGGATACGTCCCTCGGGATGGACCTCGATCCGATCGCCGCTGCCAGAGCCCACTACGTCATCGCGCCACATATTGCCGCGCTCCCGCGGAACCGGCGGTGACGGCCGTGGCGGCGCCGCCGGCGATGACGCATGGCCCCAGTCGTAGTACGGTTCGAACAGCACCCCGGGCAGTTCGATGAGAAACGAGGGATCACGCTGCCTGCGCTGGCGCCAGTGCTCACGATGCCAGGCAAAGGGTTGAAGGACCGGCTGCCAGGCGGGAGACGCCGGCATGTGGCGAGACTCCCCCGGCGCAGCCCAGGCCGGCACATTCACGGCAAGCCACCCCATCAACACGAGTGCGCCACAGCCGACTCGCCGAAGCGCAAACAGGTCGTTCATCGTCTTGCCCTCCCCGCTGATCGTCATGATCGAATACTTTTGACGGCCAGGCTTTCCAGTATAGGCAGGCCAGCGCCAGAGACTGGCCGAGACAGTCGCGAGCGGCCCGCCCGTGCAAGAACTCGGCTCACAGCCGGTAGCTCAGCGACAGCGCGCCGTGCACGGTGCTGTTCTGCTGCTCGTCGAACTCCTTGCTGCGCCACACGTGCGCAAGGCTCACTTCCCACTTTTCCCAGGTCAACGCCAGCCCCAGCACGGCATCGCCGACCCACTCGCGACGCTCGACCGAGTGGCTGTCGCGCACGGTATTGCCGTCCAGTAGCAGGTTATGCGCCACGTAGCGCCCCTGTAGCGCGGCGAACAGGTGCCAGCCACTGCCGGGCGACCTCGAAACCTGCCGGTAGCCACCCTGCTCCACACCCAAGGAGGGCCAACCCATGGCATTGTCCAGTCCTTCTCCGAGGCGCAGGCCGTACCCCGCCCCGGCCTGAACGAGAAGGTTGCCGAGGGAGGCCGAAACCCCGGGACCATGCTGTATCTCCAACTGCCCCAGCGCCTGACGATGCCACCAGTGACGACGATAGGAGGCGTTGAGGATGGGCTCGTTGCCCAACTGATGGGCCCAGCCGCGAGGCCGTTGGCTTTCGACAAAACGATGCACTTCGCGCTGGACGCTGTCGGCTGCCGCGATCGGCCCCACCACGCCGAGGTCGAGCTGCAACGCCTCTTCGCGCTGCCAGGCGCCAGGTAGCGGCTCGCGGCCATATAGGGTCAGGCCGCCCAGCACCAGGCCGGCGTAGGGGCGGTCGTCTTCGATGAGATCACGCCGCGCTACCTCTACCGGCGTATACATGCGATAGCTCAGGTGATAGCTCAACGCATCGACCTGATCCAGCCAGCCGTCCGGAAGCCCCCCGGCGATATGCCGAGACCAGTGCTCGGGGGAAGTCGGTCGCGTCCACATGAGCTGCGCACCGGCCGTATAGTTGTCGTCGTCCCTGCTGACCATGCCGTCGTTGTCTATCTGCAACGTGATGGTACCCGGCGCTGACAGGGCCGGCGGCGTTGCCAGCCAGAGAATGGCGCACACGCCGACGAGACCGCCCATATTTCGGATCATGCCTAAACTCCTCTTCCTTGAGCGAGCTAATGAATAAACATACCCGAGTGTATGTGCTGGGCGGCAAAAGCGCCAAATTTGTGAACGAACATTTGAATGACCCGGCGTGGCCGGATCATCCTCCTTCGACACGAGCAAGCGCCCGCTCGACGCCACTCCGATAACCGCCCCCGAACAACAGGAGGTGATTGAGCAGCGGGTAGAGCTGGAACAGCGCTTCGCGCCGTGGCCAGTCGTGCGGGGTATTGCCATCCCAGTAGGCTTCGAAGAACGCTTCGCCGGGAGAGCCAAACAGCGTCAGCATGGCCAGGTCCACGTCCGGGTAGTGCCGATACACCGCCGGATCGATGACTGCCGGTCCCTGCGGGGTGTACAGCACGTTGCCCGACCACAGGTCTCCGTGCAGCAGGCTCGCCGGTGCCTCGGGCAGCCAGTCCTCCAGGGTTTCCGCCAGCACCTCGATGCGGCTGCGCAGCCGTGCATCCATCAGCCCGCGCTCGTGGCAGGCCTTGGCCAATGGCAACAGGCGGCGCTCGCGCTGAAAGGCACGCCCATCGGCGAGTGGCGCGTTGGACTGGGGCGTGCGACCGCAGGCGTTGTCCCGCGACCAGCCATGTTCGACGGCGGTTTGCGAATGCAGCTGGCGCAGGCCTTCCCCCAGCACCTCTGCGGAACACGACGAGCGGGAGCCAGCCTCGTCGAAGGCCTGCATCACCAGCCAACCGTCGCCCAGCGCCAGCACCTCGGGTACCAGTAGCGAAGTTTCGGCCTCGCGCAGGGCCTGCAGACCATCCGCTTCGCCTGCCAGGCGCTCCGCATCGTCGCGTTTGACGGCCACCGTTCCCTGGGATGTTTCCAGGCGGTAGACGGCAGCGATATCGCCGCCTCCCAGCGGGTGCAGCCCGCCCACGGGGGAGAGTTCCTGAGCTTCCAGCAGTGCGGAGAGTGCTCGGTCCATGGTTTCCTCCTTGGCCGCTCGGACCCGATGACAACCGTCATGGAAACCATGCCATGGCCTGGGGCGTTGCCCAAGCCCACATCAAAAAGCCACCCCGTGGGGTGGCTAGAGGGACACAGCGATGCTGCCTATCACTCGGGTAGCAATACGCTATCGATCACGTGAATCACCCCGTTGCTGGCCTCGATGTCGGCCTGAACCACATTGGCATCATTGATCATCACGCTACCGTCCATGGTAGTGATGCTGATGTCCTGGCCCTGGACGGTCGTGGCGCTATCCAGTCCCATCGCATCCTCGGCCATGACCTTGCCCGCCACCACGTGGTAGGTCAGCACGGCCTGGAGCTGCTCACGGTTCTCGGGCTCGAGCAGGCTCTCCACGGTACCCTCGGGGAGGTTGGCAAAGGCCTCATCGGTGGGGGCAAACACCGTGAAAGGCCCTTCGCCCTTGAGGGTCTCCACCAGGCCCGCCGCCTCCAGCGCAGCCGCCAGGGTCTCGAACTGACCAGCCGCCACGGCGGTGTCGACGATGTCCTTCTGATCACCATGGTGATCGGCCTGTACGGCGCCTGCCAACACGGCACCCAACATGCCTGCTCCCACCCAACTGACGGCTACTCGTTGAAACGTCTTCATTGGTGCATTCCTCGCAGGTGAACGATAGAGGCTCGAGCCCGGTCCGACCCAAACCTTATACAGACATTAATACTTGTATAGATATTGAACAAGTATTTTTTGGGCCAAGTTTCTGCCTGGCCGCTGCCTCGAGACGGGCTGACGCGACTTTCCCGCTATGGCAAAAAGGGAATGCAAGATCGTGAACACCCCCTGCCTGGCGATGCCGGCCAGGCGAGAATCGTGACAGGGAGAAAATGATGTACAAGCTTGCCTTCTACGTTCCGCTCGAAGATGCCGAAGCGGTCAAGGAAGCCGTCTTCGCCAGCGGTGCCGGGCGCATCGGCGACTATGAGGCGTGCTGCTTCGAGACCCGCGGCACCGGCCAGTTTCGCCCGTTGGACGGCGCCAACCCGCATATCGGCGAGGTCGGCGACCTGGAAAAGGTGGAGGAGGTGAAGGTGGAACTGGTGTGCGAGGACGCCCTGATCCACGACGCCCTGGCGGCCCTCAGGCGCGCCCATCCCTACGAGGAGCCGGCCTACGACGTCTGGCGCCTGGCCGACCTATGAATGATGACGCCACGGACCCTGGGCCCGTGGCGTCATTCGCCAGGCGACCGACCTAGAGGAAGCCCAGCAGACGCGGCAGGAACAGCGACAGCTCGGGCACGAAGGTGGTGATCAGCATCACCGGGATACCCACGAAGGCGATCAGCTGCAGCGCCGGCGCGAAGGTCTTGTGGATCGATACCCGACCGATGCGACAGGCCATGTAGAGGATCGGCGCCACCGGCGGGCTGTTGGCACCGATCACCACCGAGCAGGCGACGATGGCGCCGAAGTGCACCGGATGAATGCCGGTATCCACCATCAGCGGCAAAAACAGCGGAGCCACGACCACCGTCACCGAGACGTCGTCGAGGATGGCGCCGGCCACAATCAGGAAGACATTCACCGCGATCAGGATCAGCAAGGGGTTCTGGATCAGGGTGGTGATCAGTTCGGTGAGGTCCTGTGGCACGCGCTCGAAGGCCAGGATGCGGCCGATCATGAAGGAGAACAGCAGGATCAGGATGATCGAGCCGGTGGTCTCCGAGGCGGCAATCACGCTGCGCGAGAAGTGCTTGAGCGACTGGTCGCGGTAGACCAGAAAGCCGATGACGATGGCCGCGAAGGCCGCCACGGCCGCCGCCTCGGTGGGCGTGAAGACGCCGCCGTAGATGCCACCCAGGATAATGAACGGCAGGCTCAGCGCCGGCAACGCCCGCCAGGTGGCCCGCCCCTTGGAGGGTGCCTGGCCGTTGGCCAGTCCCTCGCTGGCAACCTCCTGGAAGAGCCGTCCCGCAGCAAAGCGGTTGGCTAGTATGAGCCCGGCGATCAGCAGCAATGCCGGCCCCACCGTGGCCGCGAACAGCGCCGCCACCGACTGTCGCGTCACCACCGCGAAGAGGATCATGGTGATGGAAGGCGGAATCAGGATGCCCAGCAGCGAGGAGATGCCGAGCAGCGCCGAGGAGTAGCCGCGAGGATAGCCGCGCTGCTCCAGCGGGCCGATCATGATGGTGCCGATGGAGGCCACCGCCGCAGTGGCGGTACCGGCGATGGCCCCGAACACTCCGGAGGCCAGCACCATGGAGGCACCCATTCCCCCACGGCGCTTGCCGACCAAGGTCTCGATGAAGGTCACCAGGCGGCTGGCGATGCCGCCGCTCTGCATCAGGTAACCCGTCAGCACGAACAGCGGCAGGGCGATCAGGATCACCGAATCCACCGAGCGGAAGCCCTGCATCATCAGGGTGTCGAGGTTGGCGTCGTAGGCCATGGCCAGGTAGGCCAGCACCCCGGCAAAGGACCAGGCGACGGGCACGCCCAGTCCCATCAGGAGCAGCAGCAGCAGGATCGCGAACAAGCCTTCCATCACGACTCCTCCCCGGACATCGCATAGCCCGGGCGGGCATCGCGCAGTGCCGCGATCCCCTGCCAGACATCGCGCAGTGCGTAGCAGAAGCAGCCGACGCTGGCGAGCATGATGGCCGCCTGGGAGACCCACAGCGGGATCGACAGCTCGGGGGTGTGCTGGGGCCGCTCGATGCCCCAGGCCAGCATGCGCTGGGCCCAGTAGACAAAGCAGGCGCTGATGATGGCCACGATCACCGCTACCAGGGTCTTATGCAGTGCCTTGAGGCGCACGTCGCGCAGCTGCAGTTCGAGAAAGTCCACCACCAGGTGTTCGCCACGCCGGCTGGCGATCAGCGCACCGGTCATGTAGAGCCACATGCCGGCGAGCATGACCAGCTCCAGGGTGCCGACCAGCGACCAGCCGAAGACGTAGCGTGCCAGGATCAGGAAGAGCATCAGCCCGACGACGAGCAGGCTCGTCACGAAGGCGACGGCGTTGAGCAGCCAGCCGACCTTCTCGTCCAGGGCCTTGAAGAAGGGTTGCATGAGAGGGCCCTCACAACGGTGACGCCGACCCGGGAGACGGGCCGGCGTCAGGGTTCAGCAGGAGAACGTCACAGCGGGGTGGCGTTGGCGCGGATGGTGTCCATGATTTCGGTACCCAGCTCCTCCTCCATGAGCGGCCAGACCTGCTCGCGGGCACGGCGGGCGAAGTCCTCGAGGGTCTCCTCGGGCAGGGCGAAGTACTCCATGCCGTCTTCCTGAGCCTTGGCGATGTAGTGCTCGTCGCGCTCGCGGGCGTCGACGAACTGCTGCTCCATGACCTCGCGGGCCGCCTCGCTGACCACCTGTTGGTGCGCCTCGCTCAGGCGCTCGTAGGAGTCCATGTTCATGGTCAGGATGCCGGTCATGAAGAAGTGCTTGGTGTGGACGTAGTAGTCCAGGGTGTCGTTGAAGTACTCGTAGGGCCAGTAGATGACGTTGCCCGCCTCGCCGTCCACCACGCCGGTCTGCAGGGCGGTGTAGACCTCGCCCCAGTCGATGGCGGCGGTCTGGTAGCCCAGCGCCTGCATGGTCTGCGGAGCCGGGAAGACGGTCATGGTGCGCACCGTCAGGCCATCGGCCTCCTCGACGCTGAGCGCGTACTCGCCCCGGGAGGCCACGCCGTTGAAACCCTCGGGCCAAGGACCGAAGAACTTCAGGCCGATGTCGGCGAAGATGCCGCCGAGCAGCTCGTTGACCCAGCCACCCGGGCCGTAGGCCTCGATGGCCTCGTCCCAGGAAAGCGTCATGTAGGGGGTATAGATGACCCCGATGCGCTTGTCGTAGGAGGTCATCGGCCAACTGAGCATCATGTCGATGCCGCCGGCCACCAGCAGGTCGAAGACCTCCTGCTGGCCGCCCAGCTCGTTCTGGTAATAGACCTCGACCTCGAGCTCTCCGCCCGACTTCTCCTCGATCAGTCGGCTCCACTCGTCGAGGGTATCGCCGGCCGGCGAGCCCTGGGTACCGGAGTCGGTGGCCAGGCGCAGAGTGGCGGCTTCGGCGGCCAGGGCGCTGCCTACCAGGCAGGCCCCGAGAGTCAGAGCGCTAAGGCGTGGCAGGAACTTGCGGGTCGCAAACATCTTGGCTCTCTCGGTTGTTGTGGTTGGCAGGCCAATATGTACCGAGCCGAAAAAAAGCGGTCAATGCGACGCAGCAAGCTAAAAAAAAGCAATAATAACCTGAAATAAGGCCAATTCCCGGAGTTAAAAACCAAAAAACACCGAATACAAGTGACTACTCTCCATGAGATTCTTGCAATGCCCCTAAGTCTTCTTCGAGAGAGTGGTTCGGGCCGTCGCCGGAACCAAGAATAGTGTCGCAAACGGATAGGGTTGCAGCCCGGAAGCCGAAACCCTGATCTAGATCATGGACAAGGGAAAGCGTTGTGATCAGCCCAGCCGCTCCGCAATGCGCCGCTCGAGCTGCTCCTGGTCCTCGGCGAAGCGGCGGATGCCTTCGGCCAGCTTGTCATTGGCCATGGCGTCCTGGTTGTGCTGCCAGCGGAACCCAGGCTCGGTGAGCGGCACAGGGCGCTCGCCGGGGGCCGGAAACACCACCCGCTTCTCGACGTCGCCCTCCTCGTTCGCCAATTCCTCGAGTAGGGTCGGTGAGATAGTCAGCCTATGGCAGCCGGCCAGCGCCAGTACCTGGCCGCTGGTGCGAAAGCTCGCTCCCATCACCACGGTGTCATAGCCGCCACGACCGGCACGCTCGCACACGCTGCGCACGAAAAGCACGCCCGGATCTTCTTCGGCAGCGTACTCCCTGCCGGTCTCCTTCTTGTACCAGTCGGTGACCCGGCCCACGAACGGCGAAATCAAGAAGACACCAGCATCGAAGCAGGCCTGGGCCTGGGCATCGCTGAACAGCAGCGTGAGGTTGCAGTTGATACCCTCCCGCTCGAGTCGCTCGGCGGCGCGTATGCCCTCCCAGGTCGAGGCCAGCTTGATCAGCACACGCTCGCGACCGATGCCGCGCCGCTCGTACAGTTCGATGAGCTCATGGGCCTTGCGCACGCTCGCCTCGCTGTCGAAGGAGAGCTTGGCAGCAACCTCGGTAGAGACCCGGCCGGGGACGAATTTGGTAATCTCCGCACCCTTGGCCACGGCCAGGCGGCCCACGGCGCGCTCGACCCGTGACGACAAGTCGCCGGCTTCGGCCTTGACCGCGGCAAGCTCCTCGTCGATCAGCGCCTGATAGCCCGGCAGGTCGAAAGCCTTGAGCAGCAGCGAGGGGTTGGTGGTGGCATCCTGGGGCCGGTAGCGCCGAATGGCCTCGAGGTCACCGGTGTCGGCGACCACCAGTGAATGGCGCTTGAGGGCGTCGAGTCGTGTCGTCATGGAGAATGCTCCGTAGGCTGTGGTTGCGCATGAAGGGGCTCAGGCCGGAAGGCCGTGCTGGGCCGACAGCGCCTCGCAATAACGGGCGTAGACCGTCTCGTAGGCCCGCACGCTGGTCGCCTTGGGTTCGGCCAGCGAAGCTTCGTCGAGGTGCACCAGGCGTTCGCACAGCGCTGCCAGCGAGAAGTCACGCCGCTCGCACCAGGCCGCCTGCAGCGCCGCACCCAGCGCGGCGGCGTCGGTTACCTGGGGGCAGATCACCTGGGTCGCGGTCACGTCGGCAACCATCTGGCGCCATAAAGGGCTATTGGCGCCGCCGCCGATCAGGCGGATCTGGCTCGCCCCGGCGGCCAGCGGTCCGAGCAGTTCGAGGCCATAGCGCAGGCCGAAGGTGGCGCTCTCCACCACCGCCCGGCACAGGTTGGCCTGGGTCAGGTTGCGGCTGTCGAGCCCCAGGAAGCTGGCCGTGGCGTGCGGCAGTGCCGGCACCCGCTCGCCGTTGAAGAACGGCAGCACCGTCACGCCCTCGGCACCGATCGGCGCAGCGGCCAGGCGCTCGCCGAAGGCGGCCAGGTCGAGAGCGAACAGCTCGCGTACCAGGGTGCTGGCCGAGGTCACGTTCATGGTGCAGATCAGCGGCAGCCAGCCTCCATGGCTGGCGCAGAAGTTAGCGACCATGTCGCTCTCGGCGCGCACCGGGTCGGGCGAATAGGCACACACGGTGCCCGAGGTACCCAAGCTCAGGGTGACGATGCCGGGCGCAATGTTGCCGGTACCGATGGCGCCGAGCATGTTGTCGCCTCCCCCGCTCGCGACCAGCACGCCCTCGCCCAGCCCCAGCTCGAGGGCCACCGCCGGGCGCAGTGTGCCGGCGGGTTCGCGGGAGTCGATCAGACGCGGCAGCACGCGCGCGGGGTCGAGCTCCGGAGCGATCTCGGTGAAAACGTCACGGCACCACTGCCGCGAGCGGGTATCGAAGTAGCCGGTGCCGGAGGCATCGCCCGCCTCCGCCACCCTCTCGCCGGTGAGCCAGTAGTTGAGGTAGTCGTGGGGCAGCAGCACGGTATCGATTCGGCGGTAGGCCTCGGGGTTGGTATCGCGCAACCAGGCGAGCTTGGACGCGGTGTAGCCGGTCTGCAGCACCAGGCCGAGCTTCTCGAGACAACCCGACGCGCCGCCCAGGCGATCGACCAGGGCCGCGTTGTGTGCCGCCGTCTCGGTGTCGCACCACAGCTTGGCGGGATACACCGGGCGCCCAGCGGCATCCAGCGCCACCATGCCGTGCTGCTGGCCGGACACACCGATGGCCCGCACCGTGCGGGGTGCGATACCGGCCCGGCTCACGGCCTCTTCGAAGGCGCCACGGAAGGCCTCGATCCACTCCTCCGGCTGCTGCTCGCGACGCCCGTTCGCTCCCTCCACCAGACGGTGCGGACGACTCGCCTCGGCGAGGATCGCCTCGCCGTCGATGTCGACCACCACCACTTTGGTGCTCTGGGTCCCGCAGTCCACCCCGATGTACATCACTTCGCTCCTTGCCCTTGCTCCCTGGTCAGAGCTTCAAGGGTAGCGCGCGCACCGTATTCGTGCAGGCTACGCAAGGTGCTCAGGTAGGCGTCGCGGAAGCGCTCGTGCTCGACCAGGTCGCCGAACAGCTCACGGTTGTCGATGAAGGCGGTAGGCCGGCTGCGATTCACGGCGGCCAGCGCCATCAGCTCGTCCTTGAGACGGTCGACCACGACTATGGGCTCACGCTGCTCGTCGATGCCCTCGGCGTAGCGCGCCCAGCTCGCCACCACCGCGGCGCTGCGGCGAATCTCGCCGCCCGCTTCGAGCTGCTCGCGTATCACCGGCACCAGCCACTTGGGAATGCGGTCGGAACTCTCGGCGCACAGTCGCGCCAGGGTGTCCTTGATCTCGGGGTTGGCGAAGCGCTCGATCAGGGTCTGGCGGTACTGCTCGAGATCCACGCCGGGCACCGGCGCCAGGGTCGGACTGCCCTCGTGACGCATGTAGCCGAGCAGGAAGTCGACGAACAGCGGATCGCGACACACTTCGTGGGCGTAGCGATAGCCCGCCAGGTAACCGAAGTAGCACAGCGCCTGATGACTGGCGTTGAGCAGACGCAGCTTCATTAGCTCATAGGGCACCACGTCTTCGACCAATTGCACGCCGACCTGCTCGAATGCCGGTCGGCCGCAGGTGAAATGATCCTCCAGCACCCACTGGGTAAAGGGCTCGCACACCACCGGCCAGGCATCCTCGATGCCGAACTCGCTGGCCAGCTCCTCGATATCCGCCGGCTGGGTGACCGGCGTGATGCGATCGACCATGGCATTGGGGAAGGCCACCTTGGCCTCCAGCCACTCGCCCAGCGCCGGATCTCGGGCCCGGGCAAAGGCGGCGAACATGCGCCTGGCCACGTCGCCGTTACCCTGAATGTTGTCGCAGGACATGATCGTGAACGGTGCCAGGCCGCGCTCGCGCCGTCGCACCAAGGCCTCGATCACCAGGCCGAATGCGCTACGCGGTGCCGCGGGATTGGCCAGGTCGTGCTGGACGTCGCGGTTGTCGAGGTCAAACTCGCCGCTGACGGGATGGAAGTTGTAGCCCCCTTCGGTCACGGTCAGCGAGACGATGCGGATGGCGGGATCGGCCATGCGCTCGATGACCGCCTCGGGATCGTCAGGGGCGAACAGGTAGTCGAGCATGGCACCAATCACCCGCGGCTCGCGATCCCCGCCGGGATGCTTCACCACCAAGGTATAGAGATGATCCTGCGCTGCGAGCACCTCGCGCATGCGCCGGTCGCCGGGCATCACGCCGACACCGACGATGCCCCAGTCGAGCGCCTGACCGCGGCGCATGAGCTCGTCGAGGTACATGGCCTGGTGAGCACGATGAAAACCGCCGACGCCGATATGCACGATTCCCGGCTTCAACGCCCGGCGGTCGTAGCGCGGCACGGCCACACGCGGATCGAGGTTAGAGAGCGAGGCGTTGCTGAGAGCAGGCATGAGGGCACTCCTTGCCGCGAGCGGCAATGAACGAAGAAGAATGATCGGCCAACCGTGCGTGTCGCGGTCAGCGCCAGTAGAGGTCCGGGGCGATGGACTCGCGCTTGATCAGTCGGGCATTGAGCATGTCCTTGTTTCGCGCCTTGTCGACGGCGCCTTCCTGCTCCTGGCCCATGCCCAGCCAGCGCTGGATCAGGCGTGCCTCGAGTACTTCGTCGGCCACCTCGAGCAGCAGGGTCATGTCGAACAGCGGGTGGAGTTCGCGCCACGGATCGCGGTCGAGCAGCAGGTAGTTGCCCTCGACGATGACGAGGCGATGCCCGAGGGTGATCAGGCGCCCACCGGCCCGGGCCAGATCCAGCGGGCGGTCGAACACCGGCACCGCCACGCTCCTGTCGGCGCGACGAATGCGCTCCAGGTCATGCTTCAAGCCATCGGGATCGAAGGTCTCCGGCGCGCCCTTGATCGAAAGCTGTCCCAGCGGCTCGAGGATGGCGTTGTCGAGGTGATAGCCGTCCATCGGCACCACCGCGGCGATGCCGGGCACCCGCTCGTTGAGCTCGCGGCACAGCCACTCGGAGAGGAACGACTTGCCCGCCCCCGGCGGCCCGGCCAGGGCGACGATGAAGCGCTGCCGGTTCTCGGCGGCCTCCAGTAAACGCACCGCCATATCGTGAATGTTTGGATTCATTGTTCTTTTCCTACTCAAAGCGCAGGCATCAGGCGTGTTCGGAAAGGCGGCGAGCAAACGCAGCCAGTTTTCGAATACGCCTAGCTCATCCAGTTGCCTCCATCGACGTTTAGGGTTTGAGCGACCACGTACTCACTATCGTCCGAGGCGAGGAATACCGCCGCGCCGGCGTGATCCTCCGGCTTGCCCATGCGCCCGTATGGCACTGCCTCGCCGACCAGACGCTTCTTCTCGCCCAGCGGGCGGTTCTCGTAGCGGGCGAACAGCGCATCCACCTCATCCCACATCGGCGTGTCGACCACCCCGGGGGCGATGCCGTTGACCCGGATGCCGTAGCGAATCAGGTCGAGCGCGCAGGACTGGGTCAGGCTGATCACTGCGGCCTTGGTGGCGCAGTAGGTACTCACCAGTGCCTCGCCACGCCGCCCAGCCTGGGAGGCCATGTTGATGATCGCCCCGCCCTCGCCACGCGCCACCATGTGCCGGGCCACCGCCTGAAGGGTGAAGAACAGACCCTTGGTGTTGACGGCGAACTGACGGTCGAAACTGCCTTCACTGACCTCGAGCACCGGGGCCATGTCGAATACCGCGGCGTTGTTGACCAGGATGTCGATGGCACCGAGGTGCTGGGTGACCGCCTGGACCATCGCCTGGATGGTGTCGACATCGCAGACGTCCAGGCGCACGCCCATGACGCGATCGGCGCCCAGCGGACGCAGGCCGGCCACGGCCTCCTCCACTGCCGCCACGTCGATGTCGGCCACGGCGACCCGTGCGCCTTCGGCGAGATAGCGCTCGGCGATGGCCAGGCCGATGCCGCGCGCGCCGCCGGTGATTACCGCCACCTTGTCCTGCAGTTTCATCTCGGATTTTCCTCGTTGGTTTCGCTGGTGGCTGCCTTCGCTCCGGTGCGTCGTTGCTCGCGCCACTGCTGGATCAAGGCCTCCAGACCGTGCATGGCCGGCAGCACCCGCCACGCCCCGGCCTGATGCAACCGCTCGGCGTGCCCCGCCTCGATATGGCTGGCGCCGGTGAAGCCGATCACCGTCATGCCGGCGGCGTGGGCAGCGGTGACGCCGGAAACGCTGTCCTCGACAACCAAGCAGTCGCCCGGCGCCCGGCCCATCCGACGCGCCGCCAGCAGGTAGAGGTCGGGAGCCGGCTTGGGCCGCTCGACCTCGTCGGCGGTGAACAGCGGCACCTCACCCAGCCGGGCGTCGAGTCCGGTGACGGCCAGCGAGGCGAGCACCCGCCGGCGACGGCTGTTGGAGACGATGGCCAGCGGCAGCTCGATCCGCGCCAGCGTTTCCGCCACCCCCTCGACGGCACGCAGCTCTTCGGCCAGGCGCGCCTCAATGGCACCGTCGATGCGCTCCAGCGCATCCGCCGGCAGCCGATGAACGCTCTGCCGCTCCAGCTGCGCGAGGATTGCCGCGGTGGTCATGCCCAGCGCCTGGCGCACGGCGACGTCCTCGGGAATGTCCGGCAGCAGCTCGCCGAGCTGCTGGACCAGCGTGGCCTCGGCGACGATCTCGCTGTCCACCAGCACGCCATCGCAGTCGAAGATCAGTGTCTCCATGCCCGTTACGCTCATTGGCCGCCCGCCACGGACGGGGCGCGATGATCCTGGCGGTTGAGCCCGGCCAGGGGATGGCGAGACAGGCTGGGCAGAGCCAAGTCCTCGGCATCGAAAAGATGGGCGCAGGCGCGATCGAAGCCGAAGCGCAGGGTGTCGCCGACCCGGCTCTCGACGCCACCGTCGGCGCTCACGGTAACCAGGGTGTCCTGCATGCGCACGTAGAGCGAGGTCACCCCGCCGAGACGCTCGATCACCTCGATGCGCCCCGAGAGCGGTCCTTCGGGCTCGAGCTGCAGGTGTTCGGGACGGATACCGAGCGTCAGCGAATCATCGGTCAGAGCACTGCCGTCGACCGGCACCGTACAGGTCGCTCCGTCGGGCAGACGCACCTCGACGCCATCGGGCCCCGCGTCGACGCGCTCCACCATCAGGAAGTTCATCTTCGGCGAACCGATGAAACCGGCCACGAAGCGGTTGCGCGGATGGTGATAGAGCTCCATTGGCGAGCCCACCTGCTCGACCACGCCGCCCTGCAGCACGACGATCTTGTCGGCCATGGTCATGGCTTCGATCTGGTCGTGGGTGACGTAGATCATGGTGGCGTCGAGCTCTTCGTGCAGGCGCGCCAGCTCGATGCGCATCTGCACCCGCAGCGCCGCATCGAGGTTGGAGAGCGGCTCGTCGAACAGGAAGATGCTGGGATTGCGCACGATGGCGCGGCCGATGGCCACGCGCTGGCGTTGCCCGCCCGAGAGCGCCTTGGGCTTGCGTTCGAGCAGCGGCTCGAGCTGCAGGATCGCGGCCGCCTCGCGCACCTTGCGCCGACGCTCCTCCTTGGGCACCCCGGCGAGCTTCAGGCTGAAGCCCATGTTGTCCTCGACAGTCATGTGCGGGTAAAGCGCATAGCTCTGGAACACCATCGCCAGGCCGCGCTCGGCGGGACCGACCTCGTTGATGCGCTTGCCGTCGATCATGATGTCGCCGCTGGTGGCACTCTCGAGACCGGCGATCATGCGCAGCAGGGTCGACTTGCCGCAACCGGAGGGGCCGACGAAGACCACGAACTCGCGGTCGTTGACCTCCAGGTCGACGCCCTTGATCACCTCGGTGCCTTCGAAGCGCTTGACGATGTTGTGAAGTTGTAGCGTTGCCATGGGATACCTCGTTACTTGACGGCGCCGAAGGTGAGGCCGCGTACCATCTGTTTCTGGGTGAGCCAGCCGAACACCAGGATCGGGGCGATGGCCATGGTGGAGGCCGCGGAGAGCTTGGCCCAGAACAGCCCCTCGGGGCTCGAGAACGACGCGATGTAAGCGGTGAGCGGAGCGGCGCTGGAGGAGGTCAGGTTGAGACTCCAGAACGCCTCGTTCCAGCTCAGGATGACCGACAGCAGCCCGGTGGAGGCGATGCCCGGCAGAGTCAGTGGCAGCAGCAAATAGATCACCTCCTGGAAGGTGCTCGCACCGTCCATGCGCCCCGCTTCGAGAATGTCCCGCGGCAGGTCCTTGAAGAAGGTGTAGAGCATCCACACCACGATCGGCAGGTTCATCAGGGTGTAGACGATGATCAGCCCGGTACGCGTATCAAGCAGGCCGAAATCGCGGAACAGCAGGTAGATCGGCACCAATACACCAACCGGCGGCAGCATCTTGGTGGAGAGCATCCACAGCAGCGTACCCTTGGTGCGCTTGGTGGGCAGGAAGGCCATGGCATAGGCCGAGGGAATGGCAATGGCGAGCGCCAGCAGGGTCGAGCCGAAGGCCACCACCACGCTGTTGAGGGCGAACTTGAAGTAGTCCGCCCGCGCCTGCACGGCGACATAGCTCTCCAGCGTCGGGGTAAAGATCAGACTGGGATCGGCGATCGCCTCGGCCTCGCTCTTGAAGCCGGTCAGCACCATCCACAGGATGGGAAAGAAGATGATCAGCGCAATGCCCCAGCCAAGCAGCGTCAGCCAGACCCGCCGTGCACCGACGCTGGGCACCAGCGGCGTGTGTCGGGCGCGCGTCTCACCGGCGGCGTTAGTACTGGCCAGATGGCCTTCGGCCGGCAGGGCCTGCTTGGTCTTGTAAGTGGTCATGAGTACCTCCCTAGCCTCAATGTTCCAGGTTCCTGGCCACCAGCCGGACCAGGAAGATGGCGACGATGTTGGCCAGGATGATGGCGACCACCCCGCCCGCGGAGGCCAGGCCGACGTCGAAGTCGAGCAATGCCTGGATGTAGATCAGGAAGGCAAGGTTGGTGGTGGCGAGCCCCGGCCCACCGGAGGTGGTGACATAGATCTCGGCGAAGATCGTCAGCAGGAAGATCATCTCGATCATTATCACCACGCTGATGGCCCGCTTGAGGTGCGGCAGCGTGATGTAGAAGAAGATGGACAGCGGCCCCGCCCCGTCCATGCGTGCCGCCTCGACCTGATCCTCGTCGAGAGACTGCATGGCGGTGAGCAGGATCAGCAGCGCGAACGGCAACCACTGCCAGGCTACGATGATGATGATCGAGGTCAGCGGCAGCGCCGAGAACCAGTCCACCGCCGGCAGGCCGAACACGCCGGCTAACCATGCCAGCACCCCATTGGAGGGATGCATCATCATGTTCTTCCACACCAGTGCGCTGACCGTAGGCATGACGAAGAACGGCGAAATGGCCAGCACCCGGGCAATACCGCGGCCGGGAAACTCCTGCTGGAACAGCACCGCCAGCAGCACCCCGCCGACCACGGTGATCACCAGCACCGAGCCCACCAGCAGCAGGGTATTGCCCATGGCCCGCCACAGCGCCGGATCGGTGAACAGGAATTCGTAATTCTCCAGGCCGGCGAAACCCTCCATGCCGGGCATCAGCAGGTTGTAGCGCTGCAGCGAGAACCAGACGGTCATGCCCAGCGGGACCAGCATCCACAGCAGCAGCAGCGTGACCGCGGGCGCCTGTAGCGACAGCGAGCGCAGGCCACCGACGGTACGCCCGGAGGCGCGTGTCTTGCTCATGACATCACCACGTACGTTGGATTGACCGCCGAGGGACTCCCCGGCGGCGAGTCGAATGCCGGATCAATACCCGGCACGTTGCATGGTGCGCTCGGTGGCGCGCTGGGCCGTCTGCAGCGCCTGCTCGACGCTGGTATCGCCGGTCAACGCCGACGCGATGGTCTGGCCCACCTGAGTTCCTATCGACTGGAACTCGGGGATGCCGACGAACTGCACGCCGACATAGGGACTCGGCTCCAGCGTCGAGTCGGTAGGATCGGCGCTGTTAATGGCGTCGAGCACGAAGCCGGCGAACGGCGCCTCGCGCTGGTAGTTCTCGTTGGCGTAGGTCGACTCTCGCGTGCCGGGCGGCACGCTGGTCCAGCCCTCGCTCTCGCCGACCAGTTCGATGTACTCCTGCGACGTGGCCCAGGTCAGGAAGGCCTGGGCGGCGTCCTGCTTCTCCGAGGAGGCGGGAATGGCCAATGCCCACGACCACAGCCAGTGCGCCCCCTTAGGCGTCTCGGCCACCGGCGCCGGCGCGAAGCCGAGGCGATCGGCGACCTGCGACTCGGCCGGATTGTAGAGCTTGCCGGCAGCGGAGGTGGCATCGACCCACATGGCGCAGTTGCCGCGCGAGAACAGCGCCAGGTTCTCGTTGAAGCCGTTGGAACTGGCCCCCGGCGGGCCATAGTTGCCGAGCAGGTCGACGTAGAAGCCGATCGCCTCCTGCCAGGCCTGGGAGTCGAGCTCCGGGTTCCACTCCTCGTCGAACCAGCGCCCGCCGAAGGTATTCACCAGAGTGGAGACGAAAGCCATGTTCTCGCCCCAGCCCGGCTTGCCACGCAGACAGATGCCGGCCAACCCATTGTCGGGGTCGTGCAGTTCGGCCGCCCAGTCTCGTACCTCCTCCCAGCTCGGCTGCTCGGGCATCTCGATGCCGGCCTCTTCGAACAGGTCGGTGCGGTAGTAAAGCATCGAACTCTCGGCATAGAACGGCAGCGCGTAGAGTTTGCCCTCGTGACTCAGGCCGTCGCGCACCGGCTTGAGCAGGTCGTCCTCGCGGTACGCCTCGGGCAGATCCTCGAGGGCGACCAGCCAGCCGCGCTCGGCCCAGATCGGCGCCTCGTAGGTACCGATGGTCATGACGTCGAACTGGCCGCCTTCGGTGGCGATGTCGGTGGTCAGGCGCTGGCGCAGCACGTTCTCCTCGAGCACTACCCAGTTGACCTCGATATCCGGATGGGCCTCCTCGAAGGCCTCGGTCAGGCTCTGCATGATGACCATGTCGTTGTTGTTGACGGTGGCCACGGTGATGGTCTCGGCCTGGGCCGCGCTGGCGACGGCAACGGCCAGGCCGGCCAGGGGAAAGGCGTGAGCGAGCTTCATGTCGTGCTCCTGTGCTGGGCTTGCCCCGTGGGGCGTTGTTGTTGGAAGCCGGATATTGTTATGAACAATTACTCATTCATCGATCAAATGATCGAATACGCAGAGCAAAAAGGCAAAGACGAACCCCTTAGACTTTAGGCTATAAAGAGGTAAGCGACTGACTAGCTTTCGTTTTCAAGGATATAGCGAGCAGCGTTCTCGTCGGTGACGAGCCCCTTGAGCCAGCCGCCACGCAAGGCGGCAAGGAGGGCAGGTCCCTTGTCGCGACCGCCGGCAAGCGCAACTAGGGTCTGGTTGCGAAACATCGTCAGCGGGAGACTGGTGACGCGCCGAGTGATCGAGCACTCGATGACGGCGCCGTTGCGGTCGAGGGGCCAGCCGAGCAACTCGCCCACGGCATTGCGCGAGAGCAACTCGTCGAGCTCGGCTTCACTGATGAAGTGATCTTGGAACAGGGTGGCCTGGCGATCGATGCGCCCTACCCCGATGTAGGCCGCCTCGGCATCCTTGGCGACCTCGACGATGGCCTGGAACAGGCGCTGACCGAGCATTGCCTCCTTCTCCTCCACCGAGCCAGCCACCACCGGCGCTGGCAGCAGGAAGCGCTCGCCGCCGGTCTTGTCGGCCAGCACCATCACCCCGTCGTAGCGGTTGGCGGATCCGTCGCGGGCAACGTTGCCCACCAGCGAGACGAAGCGGTGCTGGGGTCGCTCGATGCGGCTGAGCGCCTCCACCGTAGCCCGCACCGAGCGCCCGGTGCCCAAGGACAGGGTCAAGGGTTCGGAGCGCTCGATCAGCCGGGCCAGCCGCTCCGCCCCTGCCACTGCCAGGTAGTGGGCGCTGCTCTCGAGGGCTTCCGGGTCGGCCGGCACCACGTCGCAGAACTCGAGTCCGAAGCGCTTGAGGAGGCTATCCGACATGACCATGCAATTGGCCAGCGGATGATCGATGTGCACCTTGACCAGCCCCTCCTGACGCGCCAGGGCCAACAGCCGCTGCACACCGGGGCGCGACACCCCGAGCTGGGTGGCGATCTCGTCCTGGGTCCGCCCCCCCACGTAGGAGAGCCAGGCCGCACGCGCCGCCTGATCCAGCTTCAGCTCGAACTTGTCCATGTTACCCGTCCCTCATCGATTGCCCATCAGGCCGAGCCACGATCATGCCGAACCAAAGTAGCGTTCGCGATCTTCGGCAGTAATATCGCTGATATGCAGGGGATAGTGGCCGTCGCCGCGGTCGGCATAGAAATGGCGCAGGGTGCGCTCGATGGTGGGAAAGGCCAACTCGTCCCAGGGGATCTCGTGCTCCTCGAACAGCGCCACCTCCAGGCTCTCGGGGCCGGCGGAGAAGCTGCCGGCGAGGTCGGCGCGAAAGATCATGTAGACCTGGTTGATGTGCGGCAGGTTGATCAGGGTATAGAGCCCATGGATTTCGACCTCGGCGCAAGCCTCCTCGCGAGTTTCACGAGCAGCGGCCTCGATGGTGGTCTCGGCGTTCTCCATGAACCCCGCCGGCAGGGTCCAGAAGCCCTTGCGCGGTGAGATTGCCCGGCGGCAGAGCAGGATCCGCGAGCCGCTCACCGGCAGAGTGCCCGCCACGATGCGCGGGTTCTGATAGTGGATCGAGCCGCAGGCGTCGCACAGGTACCTGGGCCGGTCGTCCCCTGCCGGGATCGCGAAGCGCACGGGTTGGCCGCAGTGGCTGCAGAAGTTCATGGGTCTCCCTGGCAGGCTTGACGTCGGCGAAGGCCCCCGGGTAGAAGGAAGCAAAGCCGATGGAAACCCCATGTTAGAGAATCTTCGCCAGCGCCTGCAAGCGCACGCTCCGCGCCGCCTGCGCCTCGACATGCCCCAGGCCGCGGTGTTGTTGCCGATCGTCGACCGCCCCGAGCCGACGCTGCTGTTCACCCGCCGGGCGGGCCATCTCACAACTCATAGCGGCCAGGTAGCGTTCCCCGGCGGCAAACGCGAGGAGGAGGACCGCGACCTGCTGTTCACCGCCCTGCGTGAGTCCGAAGAGGAGATCGCCCTGCCGCCGGAGCGGGTCGAGCTGCTCGGCCGCCTGTCGGACGTGATCTCGCTGCACGGCATCCTGGTCACGCCCTATGTGGGCCTGATTCCGCCCGACCTGCCGCTCGTGCCCGATCCCACCGAGCTGGATGCCATCTTCGAGGTGCCGCTCGAGCTCTTCCTCGAGGATCGCCGCCACCACACCGACGTGATTCCGGTGAACGGCCGCCCTCACTACGTGCCCAGCTACCATACCCAGGGTCAGGTGATCTGGGGCCTCTCGGCAATGATGCTGGTGGAGCTGCTGGCCGAAGGATTCGAGCGCCCTATCAGCCTGTTCGATGAGCCACCACACGGTCGGCTATGCTATTTTCCCGAACGCCTGCTGCGCAGCTCGAAAACCGAGACGCGCCTTTCCTGAGAGCCTGCCCCGGAGGTCCTGCCTCGTCCATGTCGCTGCTCACCCGACCGGCCTTTGCGGCCAGCGCCCTGCCTCAGTTGGTCGACGCCCTGGTGGAACAGGGCTGGTACATCGGCGAAGGCTTTCTCGACCCGGAGCTGTGCCACGACCTGTACCGGGAGCTTTCGGAGATGGCCGATCACGATATCCTGGCCGCCGCCGGCATCGGTCGCGGCGACGAGCACCAGCTGCGCCGCGACATCCGCGGCGATGCCATCCGCTGGCTCGACCGTGAAAGCCTGGCCCAGCGCCGCTATCTCGAAGCCATGGGCGAGCTGCAGAACGAGCTGAACCAGGCGCTGTACCTGGGGCTATTCGAATACGAGGCCCACTTCGCCCACTACCCGCCCGGAGCCTTCTACAAGAAGCATCTGGACAGCTTTCGCGGTCGCGCCAACCGGGTCGTCTCCACGGTGGGTTACCTCAATCCCGACTGGCCGACGGATGGCGGCGGCGAGATGGCGATCTTTGCCACCGACGATCCTGAGCGGGAAGTGGCCCGGGTGCGTCCCGAAGCCGGCAACTTCGCCTGCTTTCTCTCCGAAAACGTGCCCCACGAGGTGCTGCCGACCCGCCTGCCACGGGCCAGCATCGCCGGCTGGTTCCGGCGCAACGCCTCGCTGGGCGGCCGGGTGGATCCGGCGCGCTGATGGCAAGCGAGATCGAGGCGCTGCGCGCACGCCTGGCCGAGCTCGAGGCCCGCAATGCCGCGCTTGAGCTAAGAGAAAAAGAGTTTGAAACGAGGATCGCCGAGCTCGACGAGGAGAAGCGCCACTATCAGTGGCTGGCCGAGAGTACAACCGACCTGATCTCGCGCCATGCCCGCGACGGCACCTTTCTCTATGCCTCCCAGGCCGCCCGCGAACTGCTCGGCTACGAACCGGAGGAACTGATCGGCGTCTCGGCCTACGACCTGTTCCACCCGTCCGATCTTGCCGACCTGCTCAACAAGTCTCCGCGGGTCTACTACCACGACGGCTTCTACCAGCAGACCTACCGCTTCCGCGCCAAGAGCGGCCGCTACGTGTGGTTCGAAACCACCAGCCGCACGCGCCGCGACCCGGCCAGCGGCGAGCTGATCGACGTGCTCTGTGTGTCGCGCGACGTGGGTCGACGCATTCATGCCGAGGCCAACCGCGAGCGCCTGGCCAGAGTGGTGGAATCGACCACCGACTACGTGCTGTTCTGCGATGGCGACGAGCGGCTGTTCTACTCCAACGAGGCGGCCAGAAGGCTGCTGGGCCTGCCGCGCGAAGGGCTCGATGCTGGGCTCGAGCGGGCCTATACGCCGGCGTCACTGACCATTCTGCGCGAGATCGTGTTGCCCGCCGTGGCCCGCTACGGCTCCTGGAGCGGCGAGCTGGAGATGCCAGGGCCCCGGGGGGCGGTACCGGTGCTCAGCGTGGTACTGGCCCACCGCGGCCCGGGGGCCGAACCCGACCACCTTTCGCTGCTCAACCGCGACATCGGCCTGCGCAAGGCCGCCGAGGCCCAGGCCCGGCGCCACCAGGAGCAGATCGCCCACGCCAACCGCCTGGCGACGACCGGTGAGCTGGCCTCCAATATCGCTCATGAACTCAACCAGCCGCTGGGTGCCATCGGCAACTATGCCAGCGGGGCGCTGATGCAGCTCGCGGCCGACCCGGAACGCCCCGCCAGAGACCTGACCCTACCGCTCACACGCATCGACGAGCAGGTGCAGCGGCTCGGAGAGCGCCTGCGCCACATTCGCGCCTTCGTGCGCAAGGGGCAGACCCGGCCGCGCCCGGTCGTGCTGCTCGACGCGGTCGACGCCGCCTGCCGCCTGTGCGAATGGCAGTACCAGCAGGCAGGCATTGGTCTCGAGCACGAGCTGCCGGAAGCATTGCCGCGCGTTTTGGCCGATCCCATTGCCTTGGAGCAGGTGCTGGTCAATTTATTGCTCAACGCGCTGGAGGCGAGCCGCGAGCACCCCGGAGCGGCACGGGTGGCGGTTCGCGCTCACCAGAGCGGGCCCCGCGAAGTGACCTTCAGCGTCAACGACCAGGGGCCTGGCGTCAGCGAGGCTGAGGCTCAGGCGATCTTCGCTCCCTTCCACTCAAGCCGCCCCGAGGGACTGGGCATGGGGCTCGCCATCAGCCGCTCGTTGATGGAAGCCATGGGCGGCAGCCTGGAACTGGCCAACGGTTCCGAGGGCGCCACCTTTGCGGGTACACTGCCAACCGAACCGCCACCGGCCCATCGCCGCGTACCGCCCCGGAGCCAGCCGTGACCAAGCCTACCCCTCCTTGTATCGCCGTGGTCGACGACGACGAGGCACTGCGCGACTCGCTGGCCTGGCTGCTCGACTCCGTGGGTCTGGCTACCCGCGCCTTCGCCGATGGCGAGGCGTTCCTCGCCGCCAATCCGGACGCCTTCGACGCCGTGCTGCTGGACGTACGCATGCCGGGGCTCTCCGGCCTGCAGGTGCAGCAACGGCTCAACGAGCACGGCACCACCGTGCCGGTGATCTTCATGACCGGCCACGGCGACGTGCCCATGGCCGTCGCCGCGCTCAAATCCGGCGCCTTCGATTTCATCGAGAAGCCGTTCAATCACCAGCAACTGATCGACGCCGTACAGCAAGCACTGGCCGAGCATCAGCACCAGCGGGCGATACGCGAGCGGCTCGATGCCCTGCGCGAGCGTTATGACGCTCTGCGTCCCAAGGAACGTGAAATAGTGGTACTCGTCGCCGAGGGCCTGACCAGCCGGGAAATCGCAGCGCGGCTCGACGTCAGTGCCAAGACCGTTGAAGTCTATCGGCTGCGAGCGATGAAGGAATTGGGTGCCGGTAGTCTCGCCGAGCTGGTGCGCCTCTGTGTGGCGCTGGGTCTGGTCGGGTCGTTGCCTGAATGAGCCGCACCGCTCTCCCCGGAGAGCGGTGCGGCTTTCTTGCTGACGCTACCGAGGCATGCGCAGCGACGACTCAGTCGACGGCCTCGAGCGAGACGATCTCGTAAGCGGTCTCGCCAACCTGGCGCAGCACGAAGCGTACCCGATCCTCCACCTTGACCTGCCCGGCCAGCACTGGGTCCGCCAAGGCGATCGCCATGGTCATGGCCGGCCAGCGCAGCTCGGCAATAGGCTCATGAGCCAACGTGACGCTGGCGCCATCATCGGCCACCGACTGTACCGTACCGACGCCCTCCGCTGTGCGCATCACCTGCTGCCCATTCATCGCCATGTCGCCATGCCCATGTTCATCGCTCGCGACGGCCAGCCCGGCCAGGAGCAGGCTCGTTGCGACGGTCGTATACCGCATGAAGTTTTTCATCTTAGTGGCTTCCTTCAAGAGTCATGTCAGTGCGCTCGGCTTTGTGTGGAACGGTTTCGGGAAACCGCCTGCGTTGCCAGAGCCAATAGAGAACGGGAATGAGCAGCAGCGATACCAGTGGAGCGGAGATCATGCCGCCAACGACAGGGGTAGCAATCCGCTGCATGGCCTCGGAGCCGGGGCCGGAATCCAGCAGCAGCGGGCTCAGACCCAGCACGACTGTCAGTGACGTCATGGCCTTGGGGCGCACGCGCATGACGGCACCTTCGATAATTGCTTCGCGTAGCTCACCACGAGAGCGAGGCTGGCGCTGCTCCACCGCCCCTTTGACATACATCAGCATCACCACGGCGAACTCCGCCGCCAGCCCGATCAGCAGGATGAAGCCTGCCGCTACGGCCACCGAGACGTCGTAGGCCAGCCAGTGCAGCAGCCACACGCCACCGACGGCGGCGAAAGGCAGCGATCCCATCAGCATGAAAGTCTCGGCGGCATTGCGGAAACACAGGTAGAGCAGCAGGAAGATCAGCACGATGGTCACCGGAACCACCCACTGAAGCCGCTCCTTGGCTCGCTCCATGTACTCGTACTGCCCTGACCAGGTCACCGAATACCCCGCCGGCAACGTGACCTGTTCCATCACTTTCTGGCGCGCCTCGTCCACGTAGCTGCCGATATCGCGCCCGCGGATGTCGACCACCACCCAGCCATTGAGTCGGGCGTTCTCCGTTCGAATCATGGCGGGTCCGTCGACGATATCGACCTGCGCCAGCGCCTGAAGCGGCAGGTAGGCCCCGGTCGAGGTGATCACCGGCAGGTCGCGCAAGCGCTCGAGAGAGTCGCGCCAGTCCTGGGGGTAGCGCAAATTGATGGGATAGCGCTCGAGGCCCTCGACGGTTTCGCTGACGTTCATCCCCCCGACTGCGGTCTGGATGATGGCCTGCAAGTCACTGACATTGACGCCATGGCGTGCGGCGGCACGTCGGTCGATATCCACTTCGACGTAACGCCCGCCCGCAGTGCGATCAGCATAAGCCGATGCCGTACCCGGCACATTCTGCAGCACCCGTTCAATCTCGCGACCGATGCGTTCGATCTCCCCCAGATCGGAGCCGGCCACCTTGATGCCTACCGGCGAGCGAATGCCGGTCGAGAGCATGTCGATGCGTGTCTTGATCGGCGGTACCCAGACGTTCGCTACCCCCGGAAAGCTGACCGTCTCGTCCAGCTCGCGGATGATGTCGTCCTTGGTCATCCCCTCGCGCCACTGGTCACGAGGCTTGAAACGGATAACGGTCTCCAGCATGCCGATCGGCGCCGGGTCGGTCGCGGTGTCGGCGCGCCCCGCCTTGCCGAAGACGCGTTCGACCTCCGGCACCGACATGATCAGGCGGTTCGTCTGCTGCACGAATTCACGCACTTTTCCGATAGAGACACCGGGCTCCAGCGACGGCATGTACATGAGATCGCCTTCGTCCAGTTGAGGCATGAACTCGCTGCCCAGCTTACCGGCCGGATAGATCACGCTGGCGGCCAGAAGTATGGCGGCCACGACGGTTGCCCAGGGGTAGCGCAACAGCGCATCCAGCCCCGGTCGGTAGATGGCAATCAACATGCGGCTGAGCGGATGCGCGGCTTCGGGGCGAATCCGCCCACGCACCAGGTAGCCCATCAGCACCGGCACCAGGGTGATACCCAGCCCGGCCGCTGCCGCCATGGCATAGGTACCGGTAAAGGCGAGCGGGGAAAACATGCGCCCTTCCTGGCCTTGCAAGGTGAAAAGGGGCAGGAAGCTGGCCACGATGATCAGCAGCGCGAAGAAGATCGGCCGGCCCGTCTCCTTGGCCGCCTCGGCCACGGTGTGCCAGCGGTCCTCGCCCGGCGGCGCCTTTTCCAGCCGCTTGTGCAGGTTCTCCACCATGACGATGGCGGCATCCACCATGGCACCGATCGTCACGGCGATGCCCCCGAGCGACATGATATTGGCGTTGATGCCCTTGGCCTGCATGATCATCAATGCCGCCAGGATGCCAATCGGCAAGGCCACGATGGCCACCAGGGCCGAGCGAAAGTGCAGCAGGAAGACGACACAGACCAGCGCGATGATCGCAAATTCCTGCAGCAGCTTGACCGTCAGGTTGTCCACGGACTCCTGGATCAGTACCGAACGATCGTAGGTCTCCACGATCTCGACGCCTTGCGGCAGGCTCGCGCGCAGCTCATCAAGGCGCGCCTTCACGCGCTCGATGGTGGCCAGCGCATTCTCGCCATGGCGCATGACGACCAAGGCACCCACGACTTCTCCCTCGCCATTCAGCTCAGCGATGCCGCGCCGGGCCGCGGGGCCGACGCGGATCTCGGCCACGTCTTCGAGCAACACCGGCGTGCCGTCGTTGCCCAGGCCGACGGGCACCAGACTGAGTTCCTCGATGCCGGTCAGATACCCCCGCGAACGGACCATATACTCCGCTTCGCTCATCTCGATCACGGAACCGCCCGCTTCACGGTTCGCCCCCGAGATGGCGGAGCGAATCCCCGCCAGGGTCAAACCGTAGGCTCGCGCCCGATTGGGGTCCAACACCACCTGGTACTGCCTGACCATTCCGCCCAGCGTGGCGACCTCGGAGACCCCGGCCACGGATTGCAGCTCGTACTTGAGGAACCAATCCTGCAGCGAGCGCAGGTCCGCCAGGTCGAGCTCTCCGCTGCGGTCGACCAGGGCGTACTGGTAGACCCAGCCAACTCCCGTCGCATCGGGCCCCAGGGCAGGCTGTGCGCCCTCCGGCATGCTGGGTGCCACCTGGCTCAGGTACTCCAGCACGCGGGAGCGGGCCCAGTAGGGGTCGGTGCCGTCCTCGAACAGCACGTAGACATAGGAGTCGCCGAACATGGAGAAACCACGGACGTCCCTCGCCTTGGGCACGGCCAGCATCGCCGTCGACAGCGGGTAGGTCACCTGATCCTCAATCACCTGGGGTGCCTGGCCTGGATAGCTGGTCTTGACGATCACCTGGACGTCGGACAGGTCCGGGATCGCATCCAAGGGCATCTGTCGGCCCATGAAAACTCCCCAGACAACGAAGATGGCAGTCGCCAAGAGCACCAGCAGACGATTCTGCAACGACCACTCGATGATCCTTTCGATCATGTTGCGACTCCTCAGTGGTCGTGAGCCAGGGGTTCGATGGCGGTGATCTCATAGACGAATTCCTCTCGCTCACGCATGCGGAAGCGCATCGCCATATCGTCGCGCAGCCCATCGAGTTCGAGGTCGTCGGCCGCGGCAAAGTCCATGCTCATGGCGGGCCAGCCGAGCTGCGGAATCGGCGCGTGGTCGACATGCAGCTGGCGGGACTCGGCATCGATGGCGAGCAGGCGGCCGGAGGCCCAGACCTCCTCGCCGGTGCCCTCCTCCGCCGCTTCGTTCATGCGGCCGAGCTCGGCGCTGGCTGCCGCCTCGGAGTCGAGTAGGAAGTGGCCGGAGAGTACGACACGCTCTCCCTCCTTGAGGCCTTCGATGATCTCGAGGTCGCCGTTGGCACGACGTCCAACCTGCACTTCGCGGGCCTGGAAGCGCCCTTCGCCCAGCGCCTGGATGACGCGATCCTGCCTGCCGGTGCGAATCACGGCCTCGGCGGGCAGGTACAGCACTCCCTGCAGCGGGCGTGGCGCCAGGTAGACATCCGCGTACATGCCCGGCTTCAGCCGCTCTCCAGGGTTGTCGAAGGCAAGGCGCACCTGCACGGTTCGGGTCGGGCTGCTCAGGCTCGGATAGATGTAGTCGACCCTGCCCGTCAAGAGCTCACCGGGGCGAAAGGGCAGTTGCACCTGGGCGGCATCGCCGCGCGCTACGGCATCCACTTGGTGCTCGAACAGATCGGCGATGACCCACACACGCGAGAGATCGGCTATGGTCATGACCTCGGTACCCGGCGTGACAAACATACCCTCGCGTACGTTGAGGGCCTCCACGACACCGCCCTGGTCGGCCCACACCGACACCAACCGGCGCGGCTCGCCCGCTCGCTCGATCTCGGTTATCTCGGCGGCGCCGACGCCCAACGCTCTCAGGCGCTCACGCGCCGGCGCGGCGTTACCGCCTCGTCGCACGATGTGCAACAGCTCTTCCTGGGCATTGACGAGTTCCGGAGAGTAGACACGGAACAGCAGTTGGCCCGCCTCGACCCGCTCGCCCGTGGTACGTACGCTGAGGTCCTCGATCCAGCCCTGGGTGCGCAGGTGCACGTGACTCAGGCTCGACTCGTCGTAGTCGACGAAGCCCACCGTCTCGATCTGCCGAACCAGGTCACCGCGCGCTACCGAGCCGATGCGCACGTTCATGTTCTGCTGTACCGCTGGGCTGATGCTAACCGTACCGGGGGTCGCCGCGTCAGCGCCGCCCGCGTAGATCGCTATGAAGTCCATGCCCATTTCGTCCTTACGCGGCTCGGGAGACGTGACCGAAGGGTTATGAGGATGGCGATAATAGAGGATTTCGCGCCCTTCGCTGGACGCTTCAGCCGCGGCAATGCCATGCGTCGACGAATCCTGCCAGTAGTTCATGGCAGCGGCTCCCGCTGCCGCCCCCATACCAAGCAGGGCGATGACCGCCAATGTCTTCATGCGTTTTCTCCTAACACATAGAGCAGATCCACCTGCTCAAGGCGACGCTGCGTGCCGATGCGCACTGCCTCAATGCGCGTTTCCAACTCAGTGAGGCGAGCGCGCACGAGCGAATTGAAATCTGTCGTACGGTTGCGATATCCATGTTCGGCGGCTTCGGCGTTCTCACGGGCCTGCGGGAGGAGATGCTCCGCATAACGACGCTCACGTTCGTTCAGTTGCTGCCACCTGGCTTGAGTCTCCCCCAGTTGGCGCTGCAGCTCGCGGGCCTGCTCATCCCAGGCATACTGTGCGGCCTCACGTCGATGCACGCTGGCCGATAGATCACGATCCTGGCGCTGGCGTGTAAAGAGCGGGAGGTCGACCATGACCATCGCCGACATGCGATCCGGCATGCCCATGCCCCGCTCCGTTGGCGTACCGTAGGTCAGCTCGAGCGTCCACTGCGGCTTGTAGCCTTGACGCGCCAGCTCGACGTCATGGATGCCAGCATCGATAACGGCCTGTTCGGCACTCAGCAGTGGATGTGCCAGCAACGTTCCTGTCGGTTCGGCCAGCTCGGGCAGGTCGAGGGGCAAGGGGCGCGAGACGGCTTCCTGGCCAACCCAGCGGGCAAGCTGAGCCAGGGCCGCCGATTCCAGCGCCTGGACACTTAATACGCGGTCATGCAGTCGGCTCAGCTCCAGCTCGGCGCGCAGCAGGTCCTGCTGGTCGGCGAAACCCGAAGCGAACTCGCGTTCGGTGATGTCATGCAAGTCCTCGAACAAGGGTTGGCTCTTCTCCAGCACGTCGAGGATGGCGCGCTGTTCGAAGAGCATCAGATACGCACGCCGCACGGCACGTACGGCAACCCGTTCCGCATTGCTGCTACGCGCCGCTTCTGCCTGGGCCATGGCCGATTCGCGCTCACTGGCCAGTCGGCGGCTGTCGCCTCGGGGAAACATCTGTCTTACTCCAACGCGAAGTTGGGTCATGGTGTCGTCTTCGAGAGAAAAACCATCCCGGGCCACGTCCATGACTTCCATGATCAGCGACGGGTCGGGGAGCTGGCTGGCTGAGATGGCTGCCTCGCGGCGAGCCTCAGCCAACTCCTGATAGCGCAGCGCGGCAGGATCATTGCTACGGGCAAGTCGCTCCGCTTCACTGAGCGACAATACCGGCCCCGACAACGCCGGGGGAGGCAACAAAAACGCTGTGCTCAGCATCACTGCGAGCACCATTGGTAATCGAATTCCCATGAGCCACCCCGCGCTCGCCAGAGCGCTGCTGCAAGAACAACGCTCCATTATGTTTTGCCAAGCGTTAATCAAATTACTCGACATTGTTTACCCAACTGACCGACTCGCGCCGGCCAGTCATATTTTTCAATGTTCTGTCACCAGATTATTGAAAAGCGACATGCAAGCTATAGCGATGAACGTCCCAGCTATCCCCGCCGGGAGCTGAACTCCCTGACACGACCAAACGATACTGGCCAGCCGACAAAGCTTCTTTAATTTCAAAGTCGCTTCCGGAAGATGTCACCTCCTTCACCGTGTTACCCTGAGCATCGACCAACTTGGCTTTCATCGGCAGTATGGAATGCGTACCCGGAAAGTGGCTGCTTGCGATCCTGACCGTTGCTGGCTGATCCAGATTTATCTGATAATCATGAGATTGCCCAGAGTTAATGATCGTACTGGCTGTACTACCCTCCTGGAGAACATTCCCATTTGCCGCACCAAAATTGGCAAAGGCTGGCACTGAGAACATGCTGATAACGGCAGCGGCAAGAGCAATTTTCTTAAACATGACGCACCTCACTTTTAATGGAAAACTTTGCTAGAACTACTTTCCAGCCAACAGGACTATTACCACAAACTGCAGGCGTGATAGAGTAACGACCCTGCCTACTCACCTCCCTTGTTGCTTATTCATGTGGGCATAGTACGTAGCCGTAGAGGACAGGAAGCTGACTCGAAAATGACATTTTTGTCATTTTCGACCGGAGCAGGACGGAGGCTTTATGAAGATATTGATCGTAGAGGATGAGCCAAAAACCGGTGACTATCTGGCGCAGGGGCTGCGAGAAGCCGGTTTTGTCGTCGATCTGGCGCGTGATGGCCTGGATGGACTGCACCTGGCCCAGAACGAAGACTATGACCTATTGCTTCTCGACGTGATGCTGCCGGGACTGGACGGCTGGAGCATTCTGCAGATGGTGCGCCGATCCGGACAGGACGTACCTGTGCTCTTTCTGACGGCCCGGGACGACGTCGACGACCGGGTGCGCGGGCTCGAGCTTGGGGCCGACGACTATCTGATCAAACCGTTCGCCTTCTCGGAGCTGCTGGCACGGATCCGCTCATTGCTTCGGCGCGGCAAGGCACGCGAGCCGGAAGTGTTCCGCGCCGCCGACCTTGAGCTCGATCTGCTGCGACGGCGAGTCACACGAGCCGGCGAGCGTATCGAGCTCACCGCCAAGGAATTCGCTCTCCTCGAGCTCTTGATTCGCCGCCAAGGAGAAGTCCTGCCTCGCTCACTGATCGCCTCACAGGTGTGGGACATGAACTTCGACAGCGATACCAACGTCATCGACGTTGCCGTCAGGCGGCTGCGCGCCAAGGTCGATGGCCCCTATCCCGACAAGCTGATCCGGACCGTACGCGGCATGGGATACGTACTGGAGTCAGGGAATAGCCAATGACTCTCTTTCCGCTCTCCCTGACGACTCGACTCGCCACACTCTTCTCGCTGCTGGTAGCAGGCCTGCTGCTGCTGCTTGGGCTCTCGCTCGAGCACCTGATTCGGGGCCACTTCGACGATATCGATCAGATGGAATTGACAGCAAAGCTGAATATGATCGACAACCTGCTCGACCGGGTCGATAGCCCCGACGCACTGGATGCGCTGCCCCGGTATCTCGATGACGTGCTGACGAGCCATGCCACGCTGTCGGTCTCCATCCACGATGAAGAAGGGCAAGTACTATACGCTTACCAGCCGGAATTTCTCGCGCCCGTGAAGAATGGTGACGTTAGCTCACCTAGCGCCCGCTGGAGCGTGGCGGGCTATGAATTCATTGGACATGAAGTCCAATTACACCTCCCCCTACCCGTACCTGCTCCCGTACACGTCCTGCTGGGGCTGGATATCACGCACCATGCGCACTTTCTCGAAGACATCCGTCGGTATCTCTGGACAGGCATTGCGCTGGCCGCCCTGCTGACAGCCTTGTTCGGCTGGCTAGTCGCCCGCCAAGGCCTGGCTCCACTCAAGCGGATCACTGCCACCGCCAGCCGGCTTTCCGCCGAACGCCTGGGTGAACGGCTCGATCTGCAAGCCACGCCTCCGGAAATGCTCAAGCTGGCCAACGCGTTCAACGGTATGCTGAACAGGCTCGAGGCCGACTTTCAACGGCTCAGCGAGTTCTCGGCGGACATCGCCCATGAGCTACGCACCCCGGTGTCGAACCTGCTCACCGAGACTCAGGTCGTGCTGTCCCGGCCACGCAGCGCAGAGGAATATCGGGATATCCTGCATTCCAACCTGGAGGAGCTGGAGCGTCTGGCCCGAATGATTGCCGACATGCTGTTCCTGGCCAAGGCCGACCACGGGCTTCTGCCCAATCCTGCCGAGTCGGTTCACCTGCAGCAGGAGGTGGCCGCCCTGCTGGAATTCTACGAAGCCCTTGCCGAAGAGAAGCAGGTCGAGATGCAGGCCACCGGTTCAGCTACCGTTACCGGCGACCGCCTGATGCTACGCCGGGCTGTCGCCAACCTGCTTTCCAATGCGCTCCGCCACACCCCCGCCGGTGGCAACATTGCAATCGAGATCGAACCGCGTGCCGATGTGGCCCTACTCACGGTACGCAACACTGGCGACACCATCCCCCCCGACCAGCTCCCACGGCTGTTCGAGCGCTTCCATCGCGCCGACAACATCCGCAGCCACCATGGTGAGGGTGCTGGGCTGGGGCTCGCCATCACTCGCTCGATCATCCAGGCTCATGGTGGAGACGTCGCGGTCAGTTCGCAGAATGGCACCTCGACCTTCTGCCTCTCCCTACCGCTTTTCGGAAGACAAGGTACTACGTCAGAGGAATGATTCGGTAACTCCCCTACCCAGTCATCCGGATCGCCCTACTAACCGGCACATTGTAGATAGCGCTCTCCAAGCATCTGTCGGCGTGCCAACCACAGGATCAGTGGCGGCAGGAGCAGCCATTGCAACAGAGGAGCCAACCCGGTCCCTAGTAGCGGCAGCGTGGGCATTCCCTCAGCATATTGCCAACGCTGCTGAAGCTCGGTGGCATACCACTCCAAACCTACCGTAATCGCGATACCCACAGCGACGAAGCCCAAAGTAGTCCGCGCATCGGGGCGAAGCAGCCAGTGTCGATGTCGGCGGATCCCCGCCACGACCCCAAAAGCCACCAAGGTAATGAGCATATCGCCCAGAGTCGCCCGGGTGCAGAAGAGAACAGCATCCCAATGCGCCATCTCCGACATGGTGACGTAGAACGGTACTTGCAGGAATTCCCAAGGATAGTTCAACAGAAACGCAAACAACGCCACATTGAACTCCGGGAGCGCCACTAGCCGGTTCGACTTGCCGCTGAGTTGTCGTTCTCCCACCATAACCAGGCTCCAGAACAGATAGGGGGCGGCACTTGATGACGACTTTTGCTAGTGTTCCACGCCGCTCGTAGCCAAGCAACAAGCGTCATACTTGTCGGTCGCACCCTCATTATTTGATATCGATCAAACGGCATATGCTCACAGTGAGCTATGTTGAATTTATCTCTCGGCGTCAGGTACCCATACGCCATGCACCCTAACCGCCTAATCTTGGAAGCACCCCGCACCCACACAAGGCGAGCAGGAACCCTGCTGATCGTATTATTGGCGGTATTGCTCGGCAACTCAGCACTTGCCGATGGCGACGGGCTCGGAGCGTTGGCCGCCGATCACGCGGTGATGGAAGCCGTCTCCATGGCTACCGAGGCGTGGCGCGGTGGAGAGCCGTCTTGCCACCATGGCCATGATAAACTCACCCTGTCTCAAGGAATGGCGCGTAACGATCGCCAACAAGTCGAAAACGGCAATGCAATCTCCGTCGCCACCGTAGAGACTTTCCCCCTCATTCTAGGGCTTGACCTCAACATACCGCGACATCCCCCAAGCCTGCCTAGTGTGGCCCTCTATCTTCTCACCCAGCGTATCCGCCTTTAATCAACCCGCAAGCGAAAGGCATGCCCGATATTGAGCGAGCCTGCCTGCCAACTCGCCTGCTTCGGATTCTGCCTGGCCTTTGGGCCAGATTTAGAAGCGCCTTCCATACAGAGAGAACGAATCATGTACGTTTCAACCTTCCAAGACGTGGTGGAGTGGACACGCGCACTGCACGAACACCTGGCCCGGTGCCTAAAGCACTGCTCGACGAAGCAGGATGAAGAACGTGCCAAGTGGCTGCTGACCTATCTGGCGGACCACGAGGCGGTACTGGAAAAGGTCGTCGCCGCCTTCGAGAAGCAGGCCGATCCGAAGGCGTTGAATACCTGGCTCTATGACTACATTTCCTACCAGCCCATTAAGCCGCACCAGTCGTGCAGTGCACCCTATGCGGAAATGAGCTTCGATGAGATCTGTCAGGAAGTTTTCGACTTACACAATCAAGTCATTGATTTCTATCGCTATCTCGAGGGGCGCGCCGAGATTCCCGAGACACGCGAGTTGATCGGTAAGTTGCTGCAGTTGGAGCAGCATGAAGCGATGCGCCTTTTTCACCAGACCAACCGCTCCAGAGATCTCTAAAAGGTGCCATGAACTTGTCATTCCGTCAGCGGGACTGGCCACCGGAGCGTTCTCCAGCCGACACCTCACCCGAGATGAAGGAGGATGAGGTGTAGAGACAATGGGAGCGGCAATGCGACACTCGCTGTGGACGATCGTAGCAGTCATGCTGCTGGCCGTTGGGGGGTATCTAGGCTTCCTGGCGCTGCGGCCGGCGGAGCTCCCGCCCGGCCTGCTCTACGGCAGCGGCCGTATCGAAGCCACCGAGATTCGCCTGGCCGCCGAGATCCCCGGACGCGTAGTGGTGAGCCATCTGGCCGAGGGTCGGGCCGTCACCAGGGACGATGTGCTGTTGCGCCTGGACGATCGCCTCCTTCGTCTGCAACAGGCCGAACTCGAGGCGCGCCGGGTCGCCGGGGAACAAACGGTGGTGCGGTTCGAGCGCCTGCTCGACACGGCGCGTCATCATCTCGGCAATGCCGAGACCGAGCTGGAACGCGCGCGAACCCTGCGTCGCACCGGCACGATCCCCGCGCAGCAACTGGAGCGCAGCGAGGATCGCCGGCGCGAGGCGGCCGGCGAAGTCGAGGTGCTGACGGTACAGCTTGCGGAGGCAGCCGCCAACCTGCAGGCGCTCGAGCAACAGCAGGCGCAGCTCGCGTTCCAGCTCGACAAGACCGTGCTGCGCAGCCCCATCGACGCCACCGTGCTGGTCAAGGCAGTGGAGGTTGGTGAGGTAGTGGTGCCCGGGCAGCCGCTGGGCATCCTGGTCGATCTGGACCGGCCCCGGCTGAAGCTCTACGTCGCCGAACAGGCGCTGGGACGGATCCGCCTCCGCGCCCCGGCCCGGATACGGGTCAACGCCTTCCCGGACCGCCACTTCGAGGCCGAGGTCAGCGCGGTCGACGACCGCGCCCAGTTCACCCCCCGCGATGTCCATCTTCCCGACGAGCGGGCGCGCACCGTCTTCGGGGTGACCCTGCGGCTCGCCAACCCCGACGGCACTCTCAAGCCGGGCATGCCGGCAGATGCCTGGATCCGCTGGCAGGACGAGGCGCCGTGGCCCGACACCCTGGTCGTGCCACCATGACCGCGGCGATCCGCACGACCGGGCTGGGGCGACGCTTCGCCAGTCGGCAGGTGCTCACGGGGGTCGAGCTGGACGTCCGGCAGGGCGAAATCTTCGGGCTGCTGGGCCCGGACGGCGCCGGCAAGACCACGCTCATGCAACTGCTGGCGGCGATCCTGGATCCCAGCGAGGGGCAAGCGGAGGTACTCGGCTTCGACACGGTGCGCCAGGCGGCCGAGGTGAATGCCCGGGTTGGCTACATGTCACAGGAGTTCACGCTCTACGACCGGCTCAGCGTCCTCGAGAACCTGCAGTTCGCCGCCCGTATCCGCGACGTCGCCCCCGACGGTTTCCGTCGTCGCAGCCGGGAGCTGCTCGCCATGGCCGGGCTGCAGGACGTTCTCGACCGCCCGGCCGGCAAGCTCTCCGGCGGCATGCGCAAGAAGCTGTCGCTGTGCGCCAACCTGATCCATGCCCCGCCCCTGCTGCTACTCGACGAGCTCAGCCTCGGCGTCGACCCGGTATCGCGCCGCGATCTGTGGCGACTGCTGCGGCGCTACCGGGACGATGGCAGTACCGTCGTCGTGAGCACCCCCTACATGGACGAAGCGGAATACTGCGATCGACTCGCCTTTCTCGACCAGGGCTGGGTGCTGGCGGTGGACAGCCCGGCGCAGTTGCGTGCCCGGGTCCAGGGGCGGATCTACGACGTGCGGACCGCCATGAGCGCCGCCGTGCAGGCCATCCTGCGCGACGTCCCCGAGGTGCTGAACCTGCAGTGGTTGGCGGACAGGTTGCGCATCCAGCTGCATGCCGGTGCCGACCTGCCGCCGGCCATCCTGGCGCGGCTACGCGGGCTCGCCACCCTGGCTTCCGCCGCGCCGGGGCTGGAAGAGGCCTTCATCGCACTGAGCACAGCACAGGCGCCGGCTGCGCCGCCGCCGGTGACACCGGCCGTCACGGAGACGCAGGGTGGCGAGGTACGAGCGGAGCGGCTCAGCGTGCGGTTCGGCGACTTCACCGCCGTCGACCGGGTCTCGGTCAGTGTGTCGCCGGGCGAGGTGATCGGCTGGCTGGGCCCCAACGGCGCCGGCAAGACCACCCTGATCCGGGTCTTCTGCGGTCTGCTGATGCCCAGCGACGGCGAGGCCTTCGTCGCCGGCCTCTCGGTGACCGCCCAGGCACAGGCCCTGCGCGGCCGCATCGGCTACATGTCGCAGCGCTTCTCGCTCTACCCGGATCTCACCGTGGCCGAGAACCTGCGCTTCTTCGCCGGGGCCTACGGCCTTGGCGGCATGCGCCGACGCCAGGCGATCGAATGGGCCAGCGGCATGACGGCCCTGACCGGGATGGAGACGCGCCGCGTCAGCGAGCTGTCGGCGGCGGTACGCCAGCGCCTGGCGCTGGCCTGCAGCATCCTGCACGGCCCGGCGGTGCTGTTTCTGGACGAGCCCACCTCCGGCGTCGATCCGCTCAACCGCCAGCGCTTCTGGCAGCTGATCCAGACCCTGGCCAGCGGCGGCATGACGGTGTTCGTTACCACCCACTATCTGGAAGAGGCGAGCTATTGCCACCGCCTGGGGTTGATGCACCAGGGGCGTCTGGTCGCCCTTGGCACCCTCGAGCAGCTGCGTCAGGCGCTGCGGCTGCCGGCCGACGCCGGCATGGAAGCGGTCTTCCTCGGCCATCTCGAGCGCACGCAGCGGGAGCTGGCGTCATGAACCCCAAGCGCATCGCCGCCGTGGCGACCAAGGAGGCGAAAGAGGTGCTGCGCGACCCGATCACCGTCGGCGTCGCGCTGATCATGCCGCTGGTCATGCTGCTGCTGTTCGGCTATGCGATCACGCTCGATGTCGACGATATCCCGATGGGGGTACTGGATCAGGACCGTACGCCCACCAGCCGACAGCTCAGCGAGGCGTTCACGGCGAGCGAGACCTTCCGGTTGGAGCGCGAATTGAGTGACCCGCAGGCAATGGAACGTGCCCTGCAGCACGGCGAGATCCGCTTGGCGCTGGTGATTCCCCCGGGCTTCGAACGCGCCCTCGCCCGCCACGAGCCGAGCCCGGTCCAACTGCTGGTGGACGGCATCTATTCAGCCACGGCGACGCTGGTCGGCGGTCATGCACTGGCCATCACCGGCAGCTTTGGCCATGCAGCGCCATCGTCGGCCCTGCACCTGGAAACCCGCGTCTGGTACAACCCCTCGCTCAGCAGCGTGCACACCGTGGTGCCCGGCCTCTATGCGGTGATCCTGATGGCCTTCCCGCCTCTGCTCACCGCGCTCGCCCTGGTGCGGGAGAAGGAGTCCGGCACCATTGCGCAGATCTATGCCTCGCCTCTCTCCTCCGTCGAGTTTCTCGCCGGCAAGCTGATGCCCTACGCGATCATCGCCTTCGTGCAGATGGCGATGGTGATCGGCGTCGGCTTTCTCTGGTTCGGCGTGCCGTTCCGGGGCAGCGTCGCGTTCCTGCTGGCGATATCGCTGCTATACGTGCTCTGTACCCTGGGGATCGGCCTGCTGGTGTCGGCCGTGACCCATACCCAACTGGTCGCCCTGCTGGCCGTGCTGATCGTGACCCTGATGCCCTCCTTGCTGTTCTCGGGCATGCTGTTTCCGATCTTCACCATGCCCTATGTGGTACAGCTCTACACCCTGGCCTTTCCGGGACGCTATTTCGTCGACATCTCCCGTGGCGTGGTACTCAAGGGGGTCGGACTCGAGGTCCTGTGGCCGAGCATCGCCATTGTCGCCGTCTACACACTGCTGGTCTTCGCCTTGGCGGTCTGGCGGCTGAAGAAGAAGGTGGCCTGATGCGACTGCGCAGCCTGTTGCACAAGGAGCTGATCCAGTTCTTCCGCGATCCCGTGGTGCTGTTCCTGATCTTCTGGCTTTACACCATCGAAGTGGTGATCTGCGCCTACGCCCTGGGCATGGAGATGCGCGACCTGCCGCTGGCAGTGGTCGATGCCGACGGGAGCCCGGCCAGCCGCCGCCTGGTCGATGACTTCATCGCAGGCGGCAACTTCCGCCTGGCGGCGCACCTGCGTGATGTTGCGGCGGCCAAACCGTACCTGGAGCGGGGCAAAGCACAGGCGGTACTGATCATCCCCGTCGATTTCGAGCGCGAACTCTACCGCGGCGGTGGTCAGGCTCTGCAGTTCCTGGTCGATGGCAGCAACGCCAATACGGCGGCCGTTGCCCGGGGATATGCGCTGCAGACGGTAGAGGCCTTCCGGATGCGCCAGGGCACACTCGACGAGCGACCGCGCGCGACGGTAACCGCGCAGCTGCGCACCTGGTACAACCCGGACCAGACCAACGTCAACTTCACGGTGCTGGCGATGATCGCCCTGGCGGGGTTGATGACCGGTGTCGTCCATCCCGCCGCCTCCATCGTTCGCGAGAAGGAGGTTGGCACCATCGAGCAGCTCATGGTCACCCCCATTCGCCGTGGCGAACTGTTCATCGCCAAGACCGTGCCCACCCTGCTGATCGGCCTGGTCGCCGTACTCCCCAGCCTGGCGCTGGTCGGCTGGTTCGGCGTGCCGGTCAGAGGCAGCCTGCCGCTGTTCCTCGCCCTGACCGCGCTGTTTCTGTTCAGCGCCATCGCGCTCGGCGTCCTGGTGGCGGCCGTCTCCCGGACCCTGCAGCAGGCGCTGCTGCTCGCCTTCTTCGGGCTGTTCCCGCTGATGTTCCTGTCCGGCACCGTGGTCCCGGTGGAGAACATGCCGCCACTGCTTCAGCGGCTGTCGCTGGCCAGCCCCCTGCGCCACTATCTGGAGATCACCCTGGGTATCTTCCTCAAGGGTGTGGGCATGGAAATCCTGTGGCCGCATGCACTCGCTCTCGTGGCGATAGGCATGCCATTGTACCTGGGTGCCTGGCTGATTTTTCGGCGCCTGTCATGACGCCCCCACCAGTCACTTCAAGCGCTGCAAGCCCTACGACGCAGCGGCAACAAACCGAGGTCTGGGTGTGGCTGCGGTTCTCGCTGTACCGTTGGCATTCTCGCTGTTGCTGATGGCGTGGTTTGGCTCATCTACCAACACAGAGCGTTCAAGAGAAGGGCCCTGCACGGATTGTCGCTTGTCGCTTCCGTTCTGTTCGTGCTGATTGCCGTCGCCGCCTTTCTCTCCCTCATCGGCTACGGGATCCGCCGGGGGCAACTCTGCCTTGCTATTTTTTCTTCCCACTGCCGGGCGGGGATTGATGGCAGCTCCAGGGCTCATGATTGGCATTATCCTTCACATTCTGGTCGACGAAGCGGTAATGCTCTTCCTTGAAGCGCGTCCACCAGTCATGGCTGATCTCGACAGCATGTTTCATTAGGATATCCTCGACGCAATCGAGGCAAACTCTCGATGCGTCATAGGCCAAATCAAGCCTCCACTTTTTCTCGTCAAAAGATACGCCGTCTAGCCCATAGAGCTGATCGATGTCGGCGACAGCCGCTCGGATCGCCACCTCATCGTTGGGTTCCAGCTTAAGGTGACGGGTCACCAGGTTGATCTCGGATACCCCTAGGCGATGATCTTTATTACTCATGACAAATTCACCTCTTCTGCTTAGTTTTCTTCGCACTCAGACTTGACCGGTCTGTCGTGATGGTAAGTGTGCAATCACTCTCTTCGTAAATGGGTAGTGAGTTTGGGAGACAGCCGGGGAATGAACCTTGGAGTGCGCTCCATATAAGCTCGATATACCTCACCAAATTCCATCAGCGCCATGAGTTCTTCACGACGAGCGAGACGCACATAGACCACGACCAGTATCGGAAACATGACGACAGTCACTAATGTGGGCCACTGCAATAGGAAGCCGAGCATGATCAGGATAAAAGCGGCATATTGAGGATGGCGACAGCGCGCATACCAGCCGGTCATGGCGAGTTCGCCACGCTGCTGGGCTTGATGAAGCACACGCCAGGCAGACGCCAGAATGAGGAATCCCGCCACGATGATGAGATTACTGGCGATATGTAGGAGGTTAAAATGGGGATCTCCCTCTACACTCAGCAGTGTTTGCAGCAAGTGACCGCTTTCATGGGAGAAGGGATCGAGATCAGGGAAGCGCCTGGCCAGCCAGCCGGCCAGGAAGTAGATGGTTAGTGGAAAGCCGTACATTTCCACAAACAGTGCTACCACGAAGGCCGAGAAGGCGCCCAGGCTTCGCCAGTCCGCCTCGCTGCGGGGCTTGATGAAGCTGAAAGCGAAGAAGACGAAGACCACCGAGTTCAGGATGACTAGTATCCACAGCCCATAAGCGCTTTCTCCGGCATTCATGTCTCGTCCCCTCCCTTGCCGTGCCGGCCATGCCCTCCATGCATGAATAGGTGCATCATCGGACAGGCCAGCAGGATGAGAAACGGCAGAAACTGCACGAAGTGGACCCTGTGCTCGGCCCATAGCAGATACACCACGAAGGCGAGAAAGAGTCCCAGCGGCAGCCAGAAGCGTTTGGGTGGCTTACCGCCACAATCGGCAGAGTGTTTGTCTTGTTCCATGGTTCACCTCGCATGGTGAAGTACAGCCAACTCAATGGACCGCGCGTGTATTGGCAACGTTGAGAACAAGTGTCTTCAGATACGCAGCCGAGCGGTGGCGAGATAAACGGGGGGAGTAGAGTGCGATGGGAGGCCGGCCAGAATCGGCCCGCCCCCTACCGGAACCAGAAGGAGTGAGATGGCAAATAGGCCGTAGACAAGACCCACGGAAGTAGGCAGGTTGCGAAGGTCATCTACCGGCAACTTGCCGAGATTGGTCGTGATACCGGGCGAGTGATCGTCGCAGCTCTCCGGATGCTGAGACGGAGACTCATCTGCCTCGGCAAGAATTGCCTGACTTATCGCCTCGCCCACTTGCACCTGGGGCGAGCAGGTATAAGCCACTGCCACCGACCATGCCAACAGCCAGAGTAGTAGAATCCCCGGCAAGCGGGTAAACAGCGATCTGCGCAATCCGTACAGGTTCATCAGGATGTGCCTTGGCCAGTGTGGCCCAGCGACACGCCGAAAACGGCGTGTCGATAGACCCAGTATGGCGATGGAGCATGCGGACTGCGTTGTTGCAGATCAAGCACCGGCGTGTTCTGAACAAGTCCGAGTCACGCTGACACGGCTCGGGTGCAGCAGGGACTACTGCACCGGCCATCTCAGAAAAGCAGCCGAACGCCAGCGACGAGGCCGGTGTCTTCGGTCGGCTCGCCATGGGCACGTGCCATGTCGGCGGTCTCGCCGTAGCTTTTCTCCCAATAGGCGCCGACATAGGGGGCAAGCTTGCGGGTGATTTCGTAGCGAAGCCGCAGGCCGGCATTCAACGTATTCACGCCGCTACCCATATGAAACTCCTCCACTGCGCTGCCTGCTGCCACCAGCTCCGCACGGGGCTGCAGGTACCAGCGCTGGGTAAGACGCACGTCGTGCTCGGCTTCCACCTGAACCCAGGCGTCACCGTCTTCGCTGACATTGAGGTCGAGACTGGTCTCGATCCGATAGGGCGCCGTTCCCTGCAGGCCAATGACCCCATAGAAACGCTCGGGATGGTCGTTCGTACCGACGTTGCCCTGGTAACCGATGCCACCCTGGAGCTCCCAGAAATCCGCGATCAGGTGGCTGTAGCGCAGGTCGAGGGCCTCGAACTCGGCCCCCGCGCCGTCACCCTGGACATTTTCACCTTCGCTCTTGAGATAGAAGCGACTGATATCGCCGCCGTACCAGGCCTCGAAATCCCACACCAGGGCTTCGTCTTCCTTGTCGGGAAAGACGTATTCGAGCCGATCGAAGACCGCCGTCCCGACATGATGCTTCGCCATCGGAGAGGGCCAGTCGTGCGGAGCGTCGTAGCCTTCCTTGGCATGAGCCCCGACGGTTGCCAGCAGGGCAAGGGTGACGCCGGCGACAGGCAGTGTCTTTCTGGTTTTCATGCGAACTCCTTACGAGACCCTGACGACCCGGAACATACCGGCGTCCATGTGGTAAAGCAGATGGCAATGGAAGGCCCAGCTGCCCTCGGCGTCGGCGGTAATCAGTGCCGAGACCCGCTCACCCGGCTTGACGTTGATGGTGTGCTTGCGAGGTATGAGCTCCCCCGCCCCGTTTTCCAGTTCCATCCACATGCCGTGCAAATGGATGGGGTGCTCCATCATGGTGTCGTTGACCAGAATCAGACGCAGCCGCTCGTCCTTGCGGAATTGTATGGGGCCGTCGATCTGGCTGAATGTCTTGCCGTCGAACGACCACATGTAGCGCTCCATGTTGCCGGTCAGGTGGATCTCCATCTCGCGCTCTGGCTCACGGCGGTCCGGCCAGGGGCGGAACGCCTTGAGGTCGCGATACACCAGGATGCGTCGCTCCTCCGGGTCGATACCGATCCCTGCCTGGTCATACTGCGAGCCGGGCTGGGCAGCCCCCGCCAGCAGCAAGCCGCCCTCGGAGGTGCCAGGCGACGTGCCGTGCTGCATGCCGGAATGGTCCATGCCCGTCATGTTCGAATGGTCCATGCCCGCCATGTTCGAGTGGTCCATGCCCGCCATGTTCGAATGGTCCATGCCCGCCATGTTCGAATGGTCCATACCCGCCATGTTCGAGTGGTCCATGCCTGCCATGTCGCCGTGATCCATGCCATGCGCGCCCATCGCCTCCATACCCCGGTCGGCGATCCTGCGCCGTTCGGGAATACCGGCCTCCATCCCCAGGCGCGGCGCCAGGGTCGCGCGGGCGAAGCCGCTGCGGTCCATGGATTCGGCAAACAGCGTATACGCTGTGTCCGCCTCGGGAGTGACGATGACATCGTAGGTCTCGGCGACGGCGATGCGGAACTCATCGACAGGCACCGGCTGCACGGGCTGGCCGTCGGCAGCCACCACCGTCATCTTCAGCCCCGGGATGCGCACGTCGAAGTAGGTCATCGCCGAGCCGTTGATGAACCTCAGCCGCAGCCGCTCGCCCGGCTTGAACAGTGCCGTCCAGTTCTGCTCCGGCGCCTGGCCGTTGACCAGGTAGGTGTAGGTGCTGCCGGTGACATCGGCGATGTCGCGCGAGCTCATGCGCATGCGTGCCCACATCGCGCGCGTGCGGGCCGTCTCGCGAAAGCCGTTCTCGCGCACCTCGGCGAGGAAGTCCGCGATGGTCCGTTCCTGCAGGTTGTAGTAGCCCTCGGCGGTCTTCAGGTTGCGAAAGACCGAGCCCGGCTCCTCATAGGTCCAGTCGGTCAGCAGCACCACATGCTCACGGTCGAAGCGGAACGGCTCGCGCTCGGCGGCGTCGATGATGATCGGCCCCGCGTGGCCCAACTGCTCCTGCAGGCCGGAGTGGCTGTGGTACCAGTAGGTACCGTTCTGCACCACGGGGAAGCGATAAGTGAAGGTCTCCCCAGGGGCGATGCCGGCGAAGCTGATCCCCGGTGCCCCGTCGACCGCAGGAGGCAGGATCAGACCATGCCAGTGGATGGAAGTCGGCTCGTCCAGCAGGTTGGTGACGCGCAGCGTCGCATCCTGTCCCTCCCGCAGCCGGATCAAAGGGCCGGGACTCGTCCCATTGATGGTGATCGGGCGCGCGTTGCGCCCGTTGATCGCCAGCGTTTCTCGACGAATGGCAAGGGCGATGTCGTTGCCTTCCACTGCCCCCTGGGGGTAAGCATTGCTCTGCCCCCAAGGGTCGGCCCAGGCCGGTGCCAGCCCCATGGCCGCCGCGCCAAAGCCCAGGGCGGCCCCGCCCTTGAGCAATTGTCGTCGGGAAAGGGAGAGATCGGTGATGTTCTTGGTTGCCATGCATGGCTCCTGTCAGGGGAACTCCAGGCGCCATGATGCGGTGAATAGCTGAAAGCAGGCTGAACGGTTAGCCCGCTTCGTTCAGCGGAAGCATGACCTCGACTCGTAGCCCTCCCTCGGGAGAAGGCTCGAAATTCACCTGGCTGGCATAGCGTTCGATAATTTGCCGCAGGATGGCAAGGCCCAGCCCGTGGCCGGGCTTGCCCTCGTCGAGCCGAGTGCCACGCCGCCCCAGTCGGCCCAAATCACTTGATTCGACACCGGAACCGTCGTCCTCGACCAGGATAGACAGCAAGGCGTTTGAGTCTCGCCTCACTCGGCAACGGACCTCGTGGCTGGCCCACTTGGCGGCGTTGTCCAGAAGAATGCCCAACATCTCGATGAAATCCTGACGTTCTACGTTGACGTTGGTGGGTACCGAGGCCTCGATTTCGAGCTGGAAATGCCGATGAGGGTAGAGGTTCATGAACATCTCGACGAGTTGCTCGGCTTCAAGCCGGATATTCGCATGCTGCCCTGCATTGGGGCCGGCAATGCGCGAGCGCTTCAGCTCGGTGTCGAGCTGCGCATGCATGTCTTCCAACCGCTGATGCATCTTCTCCCTGCGCTCCGAGTCGATGGGACGGGAGCCGCGTAGCGTCTGCATGACCGCGGTCAGCGGCGTCTTGAGTGCATGAGAAAGATTGGCCAGGGATTCTCGCGAACGCTGGAGCCGTCGTGCGTGTTCATCCATGAGACGATTGAGTTGCTCCACCAGGCCATCGAGTTCGGAAGGCGTGTCGAGATGCAGCCTGTCACGCGCCCCGGCACGCAGTTCGTCGAGCTGACTACGCAGCCTCGAGAGCGGGCGCAGCGCACGATTGACCGCCATCATGTTGAGGCCGATGAGCAGGACCAGCAGCAGACCGGCAATGCCACCCACCCACCAGTGAAGCGCTTCCAGTCCATCCTCGACCTGGCCGAAGTCCTCGCCGATCAGCAGCACGCCCGAGCGGCCGTCGAATTCGAAGCGCGCACGGTACAGCAGCAGATGGCGCCCTCCCCAGGCCACCACGTCCAGGGTGTCGTCCTCGCCTTCGAGAAAAGGCACGAGCGCTTCGAGCCAGCGTGGGTGCGAGGTGCTGATCTCGCCGTCCAGCTCCAGCACGTAGAGGTGATGGAAGACCTGGAAGGCAGGGCTCTCCGCGCGCCACAGCGGCGTCGAGAGCTGTCCTTGGCGAAACTGGAGCAGCGTATGCTCCGCCTCCTGGCGCAGCCGCTCGCCGAGAAAGCTCCGCGCCAGATCGTGCAGCAGAATGCCGTGCATCAGCCAGGTCAAGCCCACCACGATGAAGGCCACGCCCCCGAGCCAGGTCAGCAGGCGGAAGCGCAGGCTGCGCCGGTCAACGCGACGCAAGGACATAGCCCTGGCCACGCCGAGTCTGGATGGCGTTCTTGCCCAACCGACGCCGAAGCTTGGCGATGTAGACCTCCACCAGATTCGGAGCGGGAGCATCCTGCTCCAGGGAGTAGAGCTGATCGAGCAGTTGCGCCTTGGACAAGACGCGGCCGGGATGGTGCATCAGGTAGCGAAGTAGACGGAACTCCGTTGCGGTGAGGCTCTGCCAAGCATCGCCATCGACACTGACCTGCCGTGTGTTCTCGTCGAGCTGTATGCCGTTGACGCTGAGGATGGGGCTCAGGCGACCGGTCTGCCGCCTCAAGAGCGCATGCAATCGGGCCAACAGTTCGGCTTCATGAAAAGGCTTGGTCAGGTAATCATCGGCCCCGCGACGCAGGCCATCGACCTTGTCTTCCCAGGTGTCCCGCGCCGTGAGGGCGAGAATCGGCAGGCGGCGCCCTTCACCACGCCAGCGCGCGATCAGGTCGAGCCCGGAGCCGTCCGGCAGGCCCAGGTCGAGAATCGCCAGGGCGTAGTCCTCGGTCGCCATCAACGACTCGGCGGCGCGAACCGACGCCGCCGAGTCGACACGGTAGCCGTTGTCTTCCAGAGTTTCCGACAAGCTCTCCGCCAGCAGGTCGTCATCTTCAAGAAGTAACAGCTTCATGCACTGTCATCCCTCGAGGTCGATCTGCCCCACCATGCCGGCTTCGTAGTGCCCGGGGATGTTGCAGGCATACTCCAGCTGACTGGCCCCCTCGGGCGCCGTCCAGACGAGCGTGGCGGTCTCGCCGGGAGCGATGGTCACGGCAGGCATGTTGCCGCCGTGCTCGCCCTCGGCCATGTCGTGGCCGCCATGATCGCCATGCCCGTGACCGTGGCTACCCATTTCCTGCATCATGCGACGGTGCTCCTCCTGAGCCGCCCGGTCGCCAATGACGAACTCGTGCGCGAGGGCCCCGCTGTTATGGATCTCGAACTTCACCGTTTCGCCCGGTGCGATAGTCAATGCTTCGGGACCGAATATCATCTCTTCCGCCTCGACCTGGATGACGCGATCCACCTTCGCCTCGTTGGCCGGTTGCGTACCGTTGGCCTGATGACCGGGAGCTGCCAGGGCGTTGGCCGACCAGAGGGTGACCAGGGCTGCAAAAAGCGACTTGTACATGGTTATGTCTCGATTCGCCTAAGGGAAGCACAATGCTAACGCATCACTCTGAATGCAAGCTGAAACGAAGGATGTCTGGCTAGACCGCCAGCTCCTCCCATAGCAGGCTCTCCTGTTCCTCGGACTTCTCCTCGGGTTCGGGTTCGGGCGCCGGTGTGAGCGCGACGACCTTGCCGCTGGGGTTCTCGAGCAGTTCGCGCAGCAGCTCGTAGTTCAACGGCGTGCCGGCCTCGTCGTCGCTGCCTTCGAGCATGGCCAGGGTCTCCATGAACGCGGCCATGCCGGCTTCCTGTTCCTCCAGCGGCTCGTAGACCTGAACATAGGGCATGTTCCCGTCCCAGCCGGCCTTGATCGGCTGATTGATCAGATTAACCTGGGTACCGACGGGGACGCGGTCGAAGATCGACGCGACATCCTCGGGGAACATGCGGATGCAGCCACGGCTGGCGCGCATACCGATGCCATCGGGCTTGTTGGTGCCGTGGATCAGGTAACCGTCAATATCGAGCATGATGGCGTGGCGCCCCAGCGGGTTGTCGGGCCCCGGCGGCACCACGGCAGGTGCCTCCTCGCCACGCTCGGCGGCTTCCTGGCGCACCGACTGGGGCGGATACCAGGCCGGATCCTTGAGATTCATGGTGGTCTTGGTCTTGCCCAGCGGAGTGTCGAAGCCCTCGCGCCCGATGCCGATCGGGTAGGTCTCCACCCGCGGCGTCTCGCCCTCGCCTGTCGGCGGATAGTAGTACAGCCGCAGCTCGGCGACGTTGATCACGATCCCCTCGCGCTCCACCGGCGGCAGGATGAAGCGCCCCGGGATCACCACCTCGGTGCCCTCGCCCGGCATCCAGACGCTGACGTCGGGATTGGCGCGGCGTATTTCCTGGTAGCCCACGTTGTGTTCGCGGGCGATATCGAGCAGCGTCTCCTCGGCTTTCGCCTCGACGATGTAGTCCTCGCCGACCACATCACCTTGCTCGGGAAGGGGATAGTGCCCTTTTGGCCACTCGGCCTCGGTCTGTTCGTCCTCGGCTGCCTCCTCCCCTTCAGCCCAGGCCGTGCCGGCCAATAGTGCAGTGGCCAGCAGGCCGGCGAACAGCAGCATTCCTGTCAGGCGCCGTAAAGGTCGGCAGTTCTCTCGAACCGTGCCGTCATCTCTCATAGCGATTGCCTCTTGCCTTTCCGCCCTGGAGCGGAGCTTGTCAACGATGGTTCCCATACTACCGCTCCTCATATGATTCGACAGCCTGGGGCCCTGCTCCATTTTTGGCGCCGTGCGTGCTTTCCCCATGTTGTGCTGGCACCCTGGCGGCCTCGATTCCCTGCCGCCGCGACCACAGCACGAGCGCCATGCCAGCCGCCATCATCGGCAACGTCAGCAGCATGCCCATGGTCACCCAACCGAAGGCGATGAAACCGATGTGCTCATCGGGCAGGCGCACGAACTCCACCGCGAAGCGGAAGATGCCGTAGAGCAGCAGGAACAAGCCCGAGACCAGGCCGCGTCGCCGTGGTCGGCTCGAGATCCACCACAGCACGGCGAACAGCACCACGCCCTCGAGAGCAAACTCGTAGAGTGCCGAAGGATGGCGCGGTTCCGGTCCCATGTGGGGAAACGGCATGGCCCAGGGCAGGTCGCTGACGCGCCCCGGCAGTTCGTGATTGATGAAGTTGCCGATACGCCCGGCCCCAAGGCCGATCGGCACCATGGGGGCGATGAAGTCCGTCAGTTGGAAGAAGGCGAGTCGCTTCCTGCGGGCGTACAGTAGCGCTGCCGACAGCACCCCGATCAGCCCACCGTGGAAACTCATTCCTCCCTCCCAGATGCTGAACAGCCACAGCGGGTTGGCCAGGAAGCGCTCCATGCCGTAGAACAGCACGTAGCCCAGCCGCCCGCCGGCCACAACGCCGATGGCGGCATAGAACAGCAGGTCGCCAATGTCGTCATGAGTCAGCCCCAGACGATACGCTCGGCGGCGCCCCAGCCACCAGGCGCTGACGAAGCCCACCACGTACATCAGGCCATACCAGTGAACTTGCATGGGCCCGATGGAGATGGCCACGGGGTCGATGTCGGGATAGTTCATAAAAGAATCCTCGTCGCCTAGTGCGTCAAGGTCGGATGTCGACCTGGTCGCACCTTTGCGTATTCGGCCAAGGATACCCGTAATACTCCGGGATCCTCGCAGCGTGACTGCGCCATCGCTTATGCAAGCGAGGGTAAAACCAGGGGCTTTCGATCACACGCGAGGAGGGCGTTCCGGGCGGTCGCGGGGAGTATGAAGGGGCGCTTCATCGATGGCCCAACGGGGCTCGAGCGAGCGTGGTCCAGTGGGATAGAGGGTCAGCGCGCTGTTGCAGACAGGGCAAGGAGCGGTACAGGCAATCTTCTCTTCCGAATGCGCCTGGCTAGCGTCGTTTTCGGGATGCGAGGCTTGGTCGAGCATCGAGTAGGCTTCCCCCCGACAATCGTCGTTTGCGCTCCAGGTACCCGAAGCAACCTGCGGTAGCGCCAATGCGATACCGAGCAGGAGGCAGAACAACCAGGAGACGGAACGGGAAAGCATGTGGAGTCGGGCAGCCAGCAGGAGGATTGGCGTCTAGTCTTCCATGGTCGCTACGCAGCCGCAAGACTGTCCTTGGACTCCCATGAAGAATGCTAGAAAACAACGACCTGTAGCGCCGAATGGACCGACGAGGGGCGCTTTGGTTGATGCAGGTCAATGTCAGCCCAGCGGGAACGGCTATTCTGAACTTGCCCATCACGTCGGAGCGACATGCCATGCATCAGCAGGCAGCCTTGGTCTCACATCGCTCGTTCACCCGCTCCGGGTGGCGTGGAGGCTGGCTTGCCGTTCCCTTGGCATTGATGCTGATGTTGGTGTCAGCCTTTTCGGCCCATGCACACCCCACCTCATCTTCCCCTACCCACACGGCCATCGAGAGTATCACCGCGAGCCTGCAGGTGCCTGCCCCCCACTGTGAGCATGGTCACGGCTGGGAGCATACCAGTGCGGCGATGCTGCGTGCAGAGCGGCAGGACGTCAGCAACGTTGCGGTGTCCCTGCCCACCTTCGCGATGGCGTCTCCCCGGGTCGAGAACACCATCGGTTCCGCCGGTGGAGCCCCAACCCTTGCCTCTATTCCCATCTTCCTGCTTACCCAACGACTGCGCCCCTGACGCAGCCAGATGCGTTTTTGCTAATCAAGCAGTTCGGGCATATCTCCGTTTACGAGTGTCGCTTGGCAGGCATGTTTGGAGGTAGACATGCCGCATGGAAGTCCCTTTTCCGAAGCGGAAATTGAGCCAGGGCTCTTGCGCCCTGAAGGAGTCGGTTATGAAAGTCAGCAACTTCGTTTACACCCTCGGATTCGTTCTGGCGGCTGGAGCCTCAGGCAACGTCCTGGCCCAAGGGAACATGAATGCCCCCTCCGGCCCGGCAGGCGACATGGGCCCCGGCATGATGGGCGACGGCATGGGCCCCGGCATGATGGGCGACGGCACGGGCCCCGGCATGATGGGCGGCGGCATGGGCCCCGGCATGATGAGCGGCGGCATGGGCCCCGGCATGATGGGCGGCGGCATGGGCCCCGGCATGATGAGCGGCGGCATGGGCCCCGGCATGATGGGCGGCGGCATGGGCCCCGGCATGATGAGAGGCGGCATGGGCCCCGGCATGATGGGCGGCGGCATGGGCCCCGGCATGATGAGCGGCGGCATGGGCCCCGGCATGATGGGCGGCGGCATGGGCCCCGGCATGATGGGCGGTGGCATGGGCGGCATGATGGGCGGTGGCATGGGCGGCATGATGCCCTGCCCCATGATGAGCGGTGGTGGCAAGAACATGCTGTCCATGCTCGACCAGGAGCAGCGCAGCGAATATCGCGAGCTGATGCAGGAGCATCGCCCCGCCCAATTCGAGCGCATGGGACAACTGATGAACCTGCGCGATGACTTGATGACCGCCCTGCACACCGAGCGCCCCGATCCCGAGGAGGTCCAGACCCTGCATGGCCAGATGGCGGAACTTCATGGCGAGATGATGGCCGAGATGGTGCGCATGCGTAACGCCATGCATGACCTGATGACCGAAGAGCAGCGCGAGAAGTTGCAGCAAGCCACCCCCGAGGCCATCGATCCGGAAGACCACGACGCCCATCATTGACTGCCAGTCATTTTTCCTCTCGCAGCGGGCGGCCTTCGGAAGCCGCCCCTACCATCCGCGACAGAGGGCCTGCGATGAGCACCACTGCGAAGTCCAAGATCACCCTGACCGTGCCCGGCATGGGCAGTGATCACTGCGCCGGCATCGTGCGCACGACCCTCCAGCGCCTGAACGGCGTGGAGACGATCGAGACCAATATCGCCAGCCATCGGGTCAGCGTCGATGTCGCAGCGAACGGCCCCGACGGTGACGCCTTGAAGCGGGCCGTGGAGGGTGCCGGCTACGACGTCGCCGCGGTGAGCAGGCAGGCCGAGGAAGATGGCGAGGCCGTTGCCGCCATCGAGGAAGGCTACCTCCGCCAGGCGCGAAAGCGGCTGTGGATCGCCGGCGTGCCCACCACGCTGATCATGCTCCTGATGATGCCGCACATGTTCTGGCAGCCGATCCCCGGCTACCTGGCCATCGTCGCCCTGCTCGCCTTCCCGGTCGTCTTTCTCCATGGCGGTGCGGCCACCCATCGCTCGAGCTGGCGCTCGCTGAAGAACGGCACTTTCAACATGGACGTGCTGATCTCCATGGGCAGCCTGCCGCCCTACCTGATCGGCCTGGTCGGCTTCGTCTACCCGATGACCTCGTTCATCGAGATGGCGGCGACCATCATGACCTTCCACCTGCTGGGGCGCTATCTCGAGGCGCTGGCCAAGGGACGCGCCTCGCAGGCCATCCGCCGCCTGCTGACCCTCGGCGCCAAGACGGCCCGGGTGGAGCGGGACGGAGAAGAAGTGGAGGTGCCGGTGAAGGAGCTCGAACCTGGCGACATCATGATCGTTCGCCCGGGCGACAAGATTCCCACCGATGGCGAGGTGATCGATGGCGAGAGCCATCTCGACGAGTCCATCGCCACCGGCGAGTCGATACCGGTCTACAAGGGCCCCGGCGACAGCGTGATCGGCGCCACCATCAACAAGGAGGGGCGGCTGCGAGTAAGGGCCACCCGGGTCGGTGGCGACACCTTCCTCTCCCAGGTGGTGCGCCTGATCGATCAGGCTCAGGGCTCGCGGGTACCCATCCAGGAGTTCGCCGACCGCATGACCGGGCGCTTCGTGCCGGCAGTGCTGCTGATCTCGCTGGCGAGCCTGGCCGCCTGGCTGTTGTTCCCCGATGTCCTGCGCCCGATCCTCGACTGGGGCGCCGGCTTCCTGCCCTGGGTCAACCCGGACGCCGACACACCGGTGCTGGCGCTCATCGCCGCCATCGCCGTACTGGTTATCGCCTGCCCCTGTGCCCTGGGGCTGGCCACGCCGACGGCGCTGATGGTGGGCTCCGGCATCGGCGCCGAGCGCGGCATCCTGATCCGTTCCGGCGAGGCGATCCAGACCTTCAAGGACATCAAGGTCATGGTGCTCGACAAGACCGGAACCATCACCCGGGGCGAGCCGAAGCTGACCGAGGTGGTCGCCGCCGAGGGGGTCGAGGAAGCGCAACTGCTGGTGCTGGCGGCCAGCGTGGAGAATGCCTCGGAGCATCCCATCGCCCGCGCCATCGTCGACGGGTCAGTCGCGCGCGGTATCAAACCCGGCGAAGTCACCGAGTTCCGTTCCACCGGCGCCCGCGGTGTCTCCGGCAGGGTCGATGGCAAGCAGGTGCTGATCGGCAACCGCCGGCTGCTCGAGGAGCAGGGCATCGAGGGACTGGAGGCGCTGGACGAGGCGATGCGCCGGCTCGAAGCCAAGGGGCGCACCGCCGTCATCGTCGCCGCCGATGGCCGGGCCACGGGCATCGTGGCGGTGGCCGACACCCTCAAGGAGGAGTCGATCGAGGCCATTCGCGGCATGCATGCGCTAGGCCTGCACGTGGTGATGATCACCGGCGACAACGAGCGCGCCGCCAGGGCCGTGGCCGACGAGGTCGGCATCGACGAGGTCCAGGCCGGCGTGCTGCCGGAGGGCAAGGTCGAGGCCATCCGTGCCCTGCAGAGGAAGCACGGCAACCATGTGGCCATGGTGGGCGACGGCATCAACGACGCCGCGGCGCTCAAGCAGGCCAATGTCGGCATCGCCATCGGCGCGGGGGCCGACGTAGCCATCGAGGCCGCCGACGTGACGCTGGTACGCGGCGAGCTCAGCGGTGTGGTAGAGGCCATGCATCTTTCACGCGCCACCTTCGGCAAGATCGTGCAGAACCTGCTCTGGGCCAGCGGCTACAACGTGGCAGCCATCCCCATGGCCGCCGCCGGCCTGCTCCACCCCATGATCGGCGTGATCGCCATGACCGCCAGCTCGCTGTCGGTGATCGGCAATTCGCTGCTGCTCAAGCGCCGTTACGCGCGCATCCACAAGGGAGACACGCCATGAACCGTCTTCGCTCCACTCCTCCCCTGCAGGAGGATCACGACCACGATGGGCCACGCTCGGCGGAAGGGCCGCGGGGCACTCGCTCGCGGGGGCTCCACGCCTGGATGATGCCGCTTTGCCTGGTGCTGATGGGGAGCGCCTTCCTGCTGCTCCTGTGGCGCGGCGAGACCGCCGGCGGCGCCTGGCTGTTGCTGCCGATGCTGCTGTGCCTGGGCATGCACCTGCTGATGCATCGCCACGGCCACCACCGGGACGAATGATCCGGCACCTTGCGCTGGATCATTGAAGGAGGCCACAGGATCGGTTTCAATGAGCAGGCACCATTGCGAGGACTATCCATGACGGATGTCGCCAGGCCGACCCACATCAGACGCACTCCGGGAGCACGCTTCCTGGCGCTTCTGCTCGCCCTGCTGCTGGCGCTGAGCAGCCTGTCGACTCACGCGGCCATGGAGTCGCATCAAGCCGACTGCGGCGTCGCCTCATCCGTGCAGCAGCTCGACGACGACACCGCGGACGACACACGCTGCTCGGCCTGCACCATGGTGCCCCACCTCGGCAGCCTGAGTGCCGTCGAGCCCCCCTTCCCGGCCATCGCCCCGGCCTTGGCCATGGCCGACCACCGAATGCCGCCACCGCGGCGGCCTCCGCGAGCCTGAGAACGTAAACGGGCGCCCTCCAGGCGCAGCCCGCGCACTACCAAACGTAAAGCGTTCTCAAGGAGACTCGCCATGACAACCGACTGCCTGGCCCTGATGGGCCATATGAGCTGGCTGGGTTGGCTAATGCCACTGGCCGTACTCACTCTGCTGGGCCTCGGCATTGCCGCCCTGCTCAAGTATCTCTTTACCTCGACCAAGCACTCTACCGGAGCACGCTCATGAACCGTCGCGCCACTTCCCTGCTGCTCACCGCCAGCCTGCTGATCGGTACCGCCTCGGCCGTTCACGCCGCCCTGCCCGAGGAGGCCACCCTGTACAAGAACCCGCAGTGCGGCTGCTGCGACGAGTATGCGCGCCAGCTCGAGGAGCGCGGGGTCACGGTCACCATCGTCGACGATGAAGACATGGGCAAGATCAAGCAGGAGGCCGGCCTGCCCTACGGCCTGGGCTCCTGCCACACCATCCTGATGGGAGACTACGCCATCGAAGGACATGTGCCTTTCGAGGCCTTAGAGCGTTTGTTCCAGGAGCTTCCGGAGATCGACGGCATCGGCCTTGCCGGCATGCCCATCGGCACCCCCGGCATGCCCGGGCCAAAGCGGGATGACTGGCACGTCTACCAGTTCACCGATCAGGAACCCTCACTGTTCATGACGCTGTGATCGGCTCACCCGCACCGGCAAAACCGGTGCGGGTGTCTCATTGCCGAAGCATTCGTAGATACTGCTTGAGCACCACAGCGTTGTTGTACCGCTCGTCCTTCGAGCTGAACACCAGGGTTATGTTGCCCTTCCGTGCACGCTCCGCCAGCTCGCGCAGAGTGTCACGCTGCGACTTGAGTTCCGCCAGGTAGCGGCGGCGAAACTCTCCCCAGCCAAGCTTGCCATCGTGATATGCCTTGCGCAGCTCATCGCTTGGCGCCGCCTCCTTCGGCCAGGCATCGATCCTGGCATCTTCCTTCGAGACACCCCGGGGCCAGAGGCGATCGACAAGCACACGATAGCCATCACGGGAGGAAGGCGCTTCATAGGCTCGTTTGAGCGTGATGCTCATCGTGGCACTCCCTTTACCATTGGGCATGGTGAATCGATATGAGAAGCGTAGCGAAGCCAGTCGAGGCATCCAGCTAGCCGGCGGCGGTAGCCACTGCGCCACCGGCTTACAAGTCATGTAGTCAATTTCCTACAAAACAGAAGGAAAATGGATGACATTCTCACCGCTGAAATAGCGCTACCTTGAACGTACTCACGCCGGTTCTTGCACAGCAGTCGTGAGTCCCTTGCTTCTGCCCGCCTTCCGGCGGGCTTCTTTTTTGTCCACTTGTGTTCGCTCAATGGAGCGTCGCCAACACACGCTGTACTTTCTCGTCGTGGCTGAGCCCTTCGGTTTCATCCGTCAGGACGAAATCGCCGCGCAACGCCTTGAGCGCATAGCGTTCCTGATCGATCTCGGTCGAGGTGCGCACCCCCTGCTTGCGAAACAGCACGATGGGCGGGCACCACCCCTGCAGGGCATGCTGCAGAAGAAAGCCCGAGATGGCCGCCGGAAACAACAGCCAGCGCTTATCGACAAAGGCTCCCATCGCTACTCCCGCCAGCCCCAGCGTGGCGGCATTGGCCTCGAGGGTACGTTCGATGTCCCACTCGGCATCTAGCTCACGTAGCCGGCTGCCTATCTCGTGAGGATGCTCGGCGAAATAATAGATGCTGTCTTCCATGCGGAGCCGAATGCGCTCATTCGCTTCTGCTGCGGTATTCTGCTCCACGCGTGAAGTAGTAGTTGGCAACATGCTAATTCCTCCTTTTACGTGTGCCTCGAATCCTTTCCTGTCCTTGCCGTTATGCTTGCCGCCGCGCCAAATCTTCGCGCAAGGGGCTCAGGTCGTAGCCTGCCGCTTCGGCTGAAGCATGCAATTCCGAAAGCGACCAGTGAGGCGCCTTGGACAGTGCCCACAAATGGGCCACACGCATACCCGTACGGCAGAAGCCCACTATCGGGGACGGAGCCTGGTCAAGCGCACGGGAAAAGGCATCAATATCCTGCTGAGAATAGTCGCGCGGCTTTACGGGGATCTCCTTCCAGTTCATGCCAAGCGCTTCCGCCTTGGTCTTGAGACGCTGTGGATCCGGCTGGGCATCATCCTCGCCACGTGGCCGATTGGAGATGACGGTTCTGTAGCCTCGCTCGGCAAGCTTCTCGAGATCCTCCTCGGTTGGCTGAGCCATCACGCTGAGCCGCTCATCCAGTGACTTGACGTCCATATCAGGCCTCCTATGCCAGGGTAGCGTATGTCTATTCCCAGGCGGCTCCTGGGAGCGCATCGAGGGGTATCTTGAGATAGCGACGGCCATTGGCCTCGGGTTCGGGGAGGCGCCCACCCAAGATGTTTACCTGCAGCGATTGCAGGATCAGCTTCGGCATGGGTAGTTGGGCATCCCGCTCATTGCGCAGCGAGACGAAAGCCTCCTCGGTTTGCCCCTCGGCCACGTGGGTATTCGATGCCTTCTGTTCACGCACCGTGCTTTCCCACTCCGGCTCGCGCCCGTCGGGCATGTAGTCATGACCGGTGAACAGCCGCGTATGGTCCGGCAGGGCGAAGATGTCCTGGATGGACTGCCAGAGCTTGCGGGCGTTGCCCCCCGGAAAGTCAGCCCGGGCCGTGCCCGAGTCAGGTTGGAAGAGCGTATCGTGTATGAAGGCGGTATCGCCGATGACGTAAGTTACCGACGCCATGGTGTGGCCCGGCGAGTACATGACACGCCCTTCCAGTTCGCCAATACGGAAGGTGTCGCCTTCCGTAAATAGCCGGTCCCACTGCCTCCCATCGGCAGGGAACCCCGACCAGTGGTATAGCTCGCTCCATAGCGCCTGAACCTTCGTAACGTATGAGCCGATCGCGGTCGGCGCCCCGGTTTTGGCTTTGAGATACTGTGCTGCCGAGAAATGATCGGCATGCGGGTGGGTATCGAGTATCCATTCCACCTCGAGCCCGTGTTGTTCCACATACTCCAACAGGGCATCGGCATTTCTGGTGGCAGTCGCGCCCGATTTCTCTTCGAAGTCGAGTACCGGGTCGATGATGGCGCAGCGTCCTGTCGCCGTGTCGGTTACCACGTACTGGATGCTGAACGTGCGTGGATCGAAGAAGCCCGCCACGCTTGGCCTTCCTGGCGATTCTTGGTGTGTCTGCATGCTTCCTCCTGAACCAATGCAATTATGGTTATTACGTTAGTTCAGGAGGAGAGAGAAGAAAGCGGTGGAAAAAAACCTCTACAAGTTTTAACACTCAGCGACCAGCGATGTCGGGATCGCTTCGAGCCAATCCCCCACGGCGATACACTGCCCCGCACCCTCCAGCAACGTGGCGTTCTGGCCGAAATACGCCCCGGGCCGCAATGGCTGGGTCTTCATCTGGATCAGGGTCTGGAGCGGCTCACCGGGGACATCGATAATGCCGTTAGCCTGGTCGATGGTAGTGATCTTGCAGCGCTGGCAAGGCTTGCGCAGCCCGAAGCGATAGTGCCCCTTCGTGGCGATGACTTCGCGCCAGCCATCTTCGGCAAATGAGGAAGCACCCTCGACGACGATATTGGGCCGGAAGCGGTTCATGGGCAGAGGCACGAGTCCCTTCTGCTGCAATTCGTGATTGAGGGCATCGAGAGAGGCTCGCGAGGCGATAAGGTAGGGAAAACCATCGGCAAATGCGGTATGCGCCTCCTCGCCTTGAAGGTAGCGGGCCGCGACGGGGCGTTGATGGCCGTCATCGAAGCGCACCAGGCGCAGCGCGCTGCCGCGCAAATCGCCCAGCACGGCGGTGAGCCAACGGCTTGCCTCCTCACCTTCATCCAGGGCCTGGCAGGCATCGTCCCACACATATGCGGTCAGCCGGGGTCCGTCGTGGCGCGCCAAAGCGATCGCCAACGGCTGCGCCTCGGGATGCTCGAGCACCAGCCAGTCGCCCTCGAGTCGGACCGTGATCCGTGCCATGCCCGGTATCTGCCGCTGGGTGACGAAGCGCCCCACCTGATCGACCACCATCCAGTGACGGTCGTAGGCCAGGCCACGCACACCCAGGGTCGCTCGTTCCAGCGAAATCCCACTCAGCGACTTGACCGGATAGACATTGAGTTCGGCAATTTTCACGCTCAGCTCCTCTGTAGTATGTCCATTTAAATCGCCGTCAAGGCGCATGCAGCCGAGCCGGCACTCAACACCACACTCCCGCTCAACGCTGACAGGCGGACCGTGTTTGGCGACAATGGCAGTCCGCAGTCAGACAGGAATATCGGCATGACTCAGGCATGGCAGCAGTATCGTAGCGCACCGGCGCTTGGCACGCGCCTGGTAAGGCTCGAGGAGGTTGCCCACGGCGGCACGCACAGCCTGACCCTGAAGGGGGAGAAAGGCAGCTTCCCGCTGCTGTTGGTTCGCCTTGACGATGCACTGCTCGGTTACGTCAATGCCTGCCCCCACCAGTATCTACCCCTCGACCAGCGCGGCAAGAGGGTGCTCAGCCAGGATGGAGAGCAGCTTCGCTGCACCAATCACGACGCCACCTTCTCGGCCCGCAGCGGCGAGGGTACCGGTGGCCTGGGCCTCGGCTGCGCGCTCGACCCGGTGCCGGTTAGCGTGGATGGCGAGGGCTGGGTCGTCGTGGGAGGCGGTCCTTAGCAACGCACCTGCTGATATATGCCATCAAGAATCTTGATGGAAAACAGCCTGTTCATAGTACTGCGACATGGCTTAGGCTTCTTTTGCTTAGCCCACCGTCTGCCAAGGATGTCGCATGTCACCGGCCGATTCCCTTCGCCTGATCCTGCTCTCGACGCTATGGGGCATGTCGTTCATCTTCATGCGCGTAGCGGTGCCCGAGTTCGGCCCGGTGCCGCTGATCCTGGTACGCATGGGCATCGGCGCGCTGCTGCTGCTTCCCCTGCTGCTCAGCCTGCGCTACCTCAAGCTGGTGTGGGAGAACAAGGGCGGCCTGCTGCTGCTGGGGCTGGCCAATCACGTACTGCCCTTCAGCCTGCTGGCGCTGGCCACGGTGCGACTCGAGGCGGGCTTCACATCGTTGATCAATGCCACCACGCCCATCTTTACTGCGCTACTCGGGGCACTGTTCTTCACCACGCCGGTACAGCGCCAGCAGTATCTCGGCCTGGCGCTGGCCTTCTTCGGGGTCTACGTGCTCTCGGCCAACCGGCTGGACTTCGCCCTGGGTGGCGACGGCTGGTTCATCCTGGCCGCCGTGGGTGCCACCTTCTGCTACGGCGTGGCGACCAACTACTCCAAGACCTATCTGTCGCACCTGCCGGTGCGGGTACTGGCGGCGGGTAGCACCGCCATGTCGGCGCTGATCCTACTGATCCCCGGCCTGTGGATGTGGCCCAGCGAACCGATCAGCGGCCTGGCCTGGGCCAATGGCCTGGGGCTGGCCATCTTCAGCACCACGCTGGCCTTCCTGCTCTACTTCAGCCTGATCTCGAGCGCCGGCGCCACCGCCACCTCCACGGTGACTTTCCTGGTGCCGGTCAGCGCCCTGCTATGGGGCTACCTGCTGCTGGGCGAGCGGCTCAGCCTGCAGGTCATGGTGGGCATGGCCATCACCCTGGCGGGTACCGCCATCGCCACCGGAATGCTGCGCTGGCGGCGGCGCGAGGTAGCATGAGACCGGCCTGAGCCACGCTTCGCAGAGTGAAATCAACCTCTTCGGGGCCGACGCTCTTGCTATGCTCCCATAGCGAACCGCACCCTTGGCGCGGTCGTTCATGTGAGGACAAGGGCGATGATAACAAGAGACAAGAGCGCCGTTCTGCCAAGCCTGATACTTGGAGGAAGCGTGGCCGTGGCGATTGCAGCACTAACCCAAGGATCAGCAGTATCAGCAGCAGAGCCGATCGATCAAATCGACAGGGCAGCATTGGTCGGCGCAATACGCGTGGCCACACAACGCTTCGAGGACATAAATGTCGCCTTGGCGGAGGGCTACGTGCCGGACCCGTCCGGCAGGTGCGTAAGCGCGGCAACAGAAGGGCTGGCCGCCGAACTGGGAGGCATGGGCTTGCATTACATGCGCCCCGACCTGCTCGGCATTACGGCAATCGAACCACGTGTCGATGGCAACGGCCTGCATACCGACTTCCATGAGCCGGCCATCCTGCTCTATGAGCCACAGGAAGACGGAACCATGAAGCTCGTGGGAGTCGAGAACCTGGTGTTTCAGAAGGCCTGGCACGCCGCCGGCAACAGCGAGCCCCCCGTGTTTGCCGGCCGCACATGGGACGCCATGGCCGACGACCCCACCACGCCGATCGACGAAGCCCACGGCTTCGAGCCGCACTACGATCAGCATGTCTGGTTCAATGATGACGGCAACGTTCACCTCGAGTCGTTCAATCCACGGGTTAGCTGCACGCATCACCATACCTGAGAGCTCTGCAAACCAAGGACGGCGGCGAGATATCTCGCCGCCATCCTTGTTAGAACTGCTCGAGCATCCTCAGAAGTTCGGCTTGCGCTTCTCGACGAAGGCGCCCATGCCCTCCGTCTGCTCCTCGCCGGCGAAGCAGAACGCGAACAGAGCAGTCTCCAGCGCCAGGGCGCTGTCGAGGTCCTGATCCATTCCGTCGTGCACGGCCTGCTTGGCGGCACGTACCGCCAGCGGGCCATTGCCGGAAAGCTGCTTGACCAACTCATCAGCGTAGGCCTCGAGTTCGGCCTGAGGCATCACGCGGTTGACCAGGCCAATACGCAGGGCCTCGTGGGCATCGATCTTGCGCCCGGTGGTAACCAGGTCGATCGCCATGGCCGGTCCGACCCGGCGCGGCAGGCGCTGGGTGCCGCCGAAGCCGGGAATCACCCCGAGCAGGACCTCGGGCTGGCCGAAGATAGCGTTGTCGCTGGCGACGGCCCAGTCGCAGGCCAGCGCCAGTTCGCAGCCGCCGCCAAGACAAAACCCGTTGACCAGGGCGACCACCGGCACCGGGAGGGTTTCCAGTCGCTTGATGGTGCGCAGGGCCTGGCTGGCGAAGGCGCGGGCCTCTTCCGGCGTCTTCTCGCGCATCTCGGTGATGTCGGCGCCGGCGACGAAGGATTTCTCGCCCGCCCCGGTGATCATTACCGCGCGCAGGTCGTTGCGCTGTTCGAGCTCGGTGAGCACCGCTTCCAGCTCGGTGAGTACGGCACTGTTGAGGGCGTTCAGCGCCTTGGGGCGGTTGATGGTCAGGCGCACGACGCCGCCGTTGTCGACCACCTCGATCAGCTTCTCGCTCATGTGGGGCTCCTTGCTTGTTGTCTGGACGATACCGACCAACCCTAGCTAACGCTTGGTTGGTCGGCAATCCTTACTTGGTCGAGCGCAGTAGTGAATCGTCGCTTACTGGTAGACGTGGAAGCCGCGTCCTGCTTTCCGCCCCAGATAGCCGGCTGCCACCATCCGCCGGAGCAGCGGACAAGGGCGATACTTCGGGTCGCCGAAGCCCTCCTGCAGCACTTCCATGATCGCCAGGCAGACGTCCAGGCCGATCAGGTCGGCAAGCGCCAGCGGTCCCATGGGATGGGCGGCACCGAGCTGCATCGACTGGTCGATGTCCTCGGCGCTGGCCGCCCCCTCCTGCAGCAGGAAGGCGGCCTCGTTGATCATCGGCACCAGCAGGCGGTTGACGGCGAAGCCGGGTGAATCGGCGATGGCCACCGGGGTCTTGCCCAGCGCCCTGGCCAGCTCCTCGATGCGCACCACGGTAGCATCACTGGTCTGCTCGGCGCGGATCACCTCGACCAGCTTCAACACCGGAACCGGGTTGAAGAAGTGCATGCCGACGACGCGCTCCGGGCGCTCGCACACCGCAGCGAGCCGGGTCAGCGACAGCGACGAGGTATTGGAGGCGAGTATCGCCTCGTGAGTCAGGCGACTCAGGTCACGGAACAGCTTCTCCTTCAGTGCCGGCTGCTCGGGGGCAGCCTCGACGATCACCTCGCAGCCGCGCAATGCCTCCAGCGAGGTGGTCAGCTCCAGGCGCGCCATGGCCTCGCCCTTCTCGGCCTCGCCGAGCTTCTCCTTGGCCACGAGCTTGCTCAGCCCCTTGTCGATGGCGGCCTGGGCGCGGCCGAGCTGCTCATCGGCCACGTCGTAGAGCTGCACGGGGAAACCGCTCGCGACCAGGACCTGGGCGATGCCCTGCCCCATGGTGCCGGCACCGACCACGCCGATAGCCTGTTGTGTCATGGTGTTGCTCCCCTTCAATGCTTGCGCGCTTCTTCGCGCAGGACGAATTTCTGGATCTTGCCGGTGGAGGTCTTGGGCAACTCGGTGAAGATCACCGTCTTGGGCACCTTGAAGCGTGCCAGATGCTGGCGGCAGTGCTCGATGATGTCGGCTTCGGAGACCTCGCCGTAGCCCACCTTGAGCTTGACGAAGGCGCAGGGCGTTTCGCCCCACTTCTCGTCAGGCTTGGCCACCACCGCGGCCTCCTCCACCGCCGGGTGCGAGTAGATGGCATCCTCCACCTCGATGGTGGAGATGTTCTCGCCGCCTGAGATGATGATGTCCTTGGAGCGGTCCTTGATCTCGATGTAGCCGTCCGGGTGCCATACGGCGAGGTCACCGGTGTGGTACCAGCCGCCCTCCAGCGCCTGCTCGGTGGCCGCCTCGTTCTTGAGATAGCCCTTCATCACGTTGTTGCCGCGCATGAGGATCTCGCCGATGGTCTCGCCATCCTTGGGCACCGGCTCGAGGGTATTGGGATCGGCCACGCAAAGCGCTTCGAGCATGTGGTAGCGCACGCCCTGGCGCGCCTTGATCCTGGCCCGCTGCTCCAGCGGCAGCTCGTCCCACGCCTCGCGCCAGGCGCATACTGTCACCGGCCCATAGACCTCGGTGAGACCGTAGACATGAGTCACCTCGATGCCGAGTTTCTCGACCCCGGCGATCACCGAGGCCGGTGGCGCGGCACCGGCGGTGGTGACCTTCACCGGGTGATCGAACTCGCGCTTCTGCTCCGGCGGCAGGTTGACCAGGCCGTTGAGCACGATGGGCGCACCGCTGAAGTGGGTCACCTTTTCATCGGCGATCAGGTCCATGATCCGCTTGGGGTCGACCTTGCGCAGGCACACGCTGGTGCCGGCGTTGGCGGCGATGGTCCAGGGGAAGCACCAGCCGTTGCAGTGGAACATCGGCAGGGTCCAGAGATAGACAGGATGGTGCGGCATGGCCCACTCGAGGATATTGCTCACCGCGTTGAGGTAGGCGCCACGGTGATGGTAGACCACCCCCTTGGGCTTGCCGGTCGTGCCCGAGGTATAGTTGAGCGAGATCGCCTGCCATTCATCCTCGGGGAGCCGGTAGGCGTAGTCCGGATCGCCCTCGGCCAGCAGGGCTTCGTACTCCAGTCCACCGATCCGGCGCTTCTCGCCCTCGTACAGCACGTCGTCGACGTCGATCACCAGCGGCTTGATCGCCAGCCGCGAAACGGCATCCTCGATCACCCCGGCGAATTCCGGGTCGACCAGCACGGCCTGGGCTTCGCCGTGCTCGAGCATGTAGGCGATGGCCTCGGCATCGAGACGGATGTTGAGCGTGTTGAGTACGCAGCCGGCCAGCGGCACGCCGAAATGCGCCTCGAACATGGCCGGTACATTGGGCAACATCGCGGCCACCGTCTCGCCGGGCTTGATGCCGCGCTTCTCGAGCGCCGAGGCGAGCCGGCGACAGCGCGTCCAGGTCTCGCTCCAGCTGCGGCGGATGTCGCCGTGGACCACCGCCGGGTAGTCGGGATAGATAGACGCGCTACGCTCGATGAAAGTGAGCGGCGATAGCGGGACGAAGTTGGCCTGCGTCTTGGGCAGGTCCTGTTCGAAGATGCTGTCGTTCATGGTGGGCTCCGAGTGTGGTGTCGTTATTGTGTGCTAATTCCAGGTGACAGCGGCCGGTGAGTCGGCCGGTCGCTGTCTTTGCTTCAGGAAGTGACGTTGAAGGCGGACAGACTGGCCATCCCGGCCTCGATCACGCTGCGATTGGCGCGGCCGAGCGGCAGCCACTGGCGCAGGGCGAAATCGGCAGCCGCCAGCTTGGCTGGGTAGAACGGATCATCGCTGCCACCCGCCAAGGCGGCGCTGGCCTTGAGCGCGGCACGCCCCATCTGCCAGGCGCACAGCACATGGCCGGCCAGGCTGAGGAAGGGCGTGGCGTAGGCCTGGATGGCGTCCGCTCCTCGCTCGGGATCACCACCCTGTTCCAGGACGATGGCCATGGCGGCACGCAGGTCGGCGGCACCGGCAGCCAGGCTGTCGCCCGATGCAGCCAGCTCGCCGCTCTTGCGCAGTTCTCCGGCGGTGGCCTCGATCTCGTCTAGCAGCCCGCTCAGTGCCGTCCCACCGTCGCGGGAGAGCTTGCGCCCGGCCAGGTCGAGCGCCTGGATGCCGTTGGTACCTTCGTAGATCGGCGCGATACGAGCATCGCGCAGCAGTTGGGCGGCACCGGTCTCTTCGATATAGCCCATGCCGCCATGCACCTGCACGCCCAGCGAAGCGATGTCCACGGCCTGGTCGGTGGAGAACGCCTTGACCACCGGGATCAGCACGTCAACCTGCGCCTGGGCAGCCTCGCGCTCGGCGGCATCGGTCGCATGGCGGGCCACGTCGAGCTGGGCGGCACAGTAAAGCGCCAGCGCCCGCAACGCGTCGGTACGAGCGCGCATGGAAAGCAGCATGCGGCGTACGTCGAGGTGCTCGCTGATGGTGGCCTCGCTGCCACGCGCCCTGCCTTGCACGCGGTCGAGGGCATAGGTGAAGGCGTGCTGGCAGGCGCGTTCGGCCACGCCGATGCCCTGCACGCCGACCTTGTGGCGGGCCTCGTTCATCATGGTGAACATGTGATTGAGGCCGCGCCCCTCCACGCCCACCAGGTAGCCGATGGCGCCGTCGCCCTCGCCGAAGCTGAGGGTGCAGGTGGGTGAGCCGTGGATGCCCAATTTGTGCTCGATGGAGGCACAGGTAACGTCGTTGCGCTCGCCCAGCGAGCCATCCTCGTTGACGAGGAACTTCGGCACCAGGAACAGCGAGATCCCCTTGTTGCCCTCGGGAGCATCGGGCTTGCGCGCCAGTACCAGGTGGATGATGTTCTCGCTGGCGTCGTGCTCGCCCCAGGTGATGAAGATCTTCTGGCCAAACAGGCGGTAGTGGTCTCCTTCGGGAACGGCGCGGGTACGCACCTTGGAGAGATCGGAGCCGGCCTGGGGCTCGGTGAGATTCATGGTGCCGGTCCAGCTGCCTTCGACCAGCCTGGGCAGGTAGGTTTCCTTGAGCGCATCGCTGCCGTGGTGCGCCAGCGCCTCGATGGCCCCGGCGGTGAGCATCGGGCACAGCCCCAGCGCCATGTTGGCGCCGTGCAGCATCTCCTGCACGCTGCTCGCCACCACTTCGGGAAGCCCCTGCCCGCCCAATGCTTGGGACACCCCGATGCCGTTCCAGCCGCCTTCGACATAGGCCTGATAGGCCTCGGCAAAACCGTCCGGCAGGGTCACGCCACCGTCTTCTCGGCGTACGCAGCCCTGACGGTCACCGCTGGCGTTGAGCGGCGCCCACACCTCCCCGGCCAGCTTGGCGGCTTCCTCCAGCACCGCCTCGACGAGGTCGGGGCTCGCCTCGTCGAAGCCAGGAAGCGCGAGCGAGCGATACTCGAGCAGCTCCTCGAGCACGAAGCGAAGATCACGAACGGGGGCGGCAAAAGGAAACATGGCACTACCTCAGGAAAATGATAACGACGATAGTAGATTCACTATTTTTCGTTAACCATTATCCCTAGGTCGCACCACAACGCAAAGCGCCCGATGCAGAACATCGGGCGCTTGCGAGAGACGCCATCAGCGTGCAATCAGCCTGGGAGAAACCCCATCAGCGGCGGGAGTCGTCGGCGAGCGGCGCCGGCTCCTGCACCTCTTCCTGCTCGCGCCGAGGCTCTTCCTCTTCTTCCCCATGGTAGAAGACGATATGCGGCTCATCAGGCGGCGGCGGACCGACTACGGGTTCGGCCACTTCCACATCGGGCACCAGATCGGAGAGATCCTCCATGTGCTCGTGCTCGATGGCGCCCTGGACCAGTTCCTCGGTCACGGTAAGCTCGGCGCCCGCCGATGACATCGGCGTGCTGGGCGCGAAGGGCGCCACCGGCACCGGTGCCGGACGCACGCTGCGCCGCCAGGCGAAGAAGCCCACCAGGAACAGACCCAGTCCACCGAAGGCCCAGAACAGCCCGGCGTCGCCAATCCACGCCATGGCCGGCGAGATCAGCGGAGGGCTCACCGTCGAACCAATGGCATTGATCAACAGCAGCCCCTGACTCATGCGCACCAGGGCACCGGCAGGGGCACGGTCGGCAGCGTGGCTGACCGCCACCGGATAAAGCGCGAAGACACCGCCGCCCAGCAGGAACAGCAGCGCGGCCAGCATCCAGGTGTTCAGCGGCAGCAGCAGCATGCCGGCGGAGATCAGGGTACAGAAGGCCCCGATCATGATCAGTACGATCTGGCGATCGTGGCGGTCGGACCAGCGCCCGATGGGGTACTGCAGCAGCATGGCACCGAGTACCACCACCGCCATCATTTGTCCGACTTGCGCCACTGTAAGACCGATGCGCTGGAGGTAGAGCGGCAGCAGCGTGTAGACGGCGGCCACCGCCAAACCAGAGCCGAAACTGCCCATCACCCCGGTGGGCGTGAGCGTGATCAGGCGCATCGGCGACAGCGGCTCGGCATGCTCGATCAACGGTGAGACCCGCGGAATCATCGCCATCGGCAACACCGACAGCGATGCCAGCATGCCGATCACCATGAACGGCGCGGCCTCGCCCATGGCATCGGTGACACCAAGCAGCAGTTGGCCGAGGACGCCGGCGGCATACAGCGAAATCATGTAGAGCGCCAGCAGACGCCCACGCACCTTCTGGTCGCCGGAGGTGAGCAGCCAGCTCTCGATGACCAGGTAGACACCCACGGTGGCCCAACCGCCAACCAGGCGCAGGGCGAACCAGGCCCAGGGTTCGAAGAACAAGGCCTGCAGCAGCACCGTGACCGCCACCAGCGAAGCGAAACTTCCATAGGCGCGAATGTGGCCGATGCGCAGCAGCAACCGGTCGTTGAACATGGCACCCAGCGCCAGGCCGATGAAATAGGCGGACGAGACCCAACCGATCACTACCGGTGACTCACCGGCCGCATCCAGGCGCAGGGTAATCAGGGTGGCCAGGAAGCCGTTACCGATGCCCAGAATGAAGAGACCCAGCAAGGGAGCCAGGGCCATGGCCAGCAGTTGGCGAGACATGCACGCGCCTCTCGACAGCAAATGAATAAAGGAAGAAAGATGACAGAAAATGGCGTGGAACGCTGCCCACAGCCTCAGCGCGGCAGAGAGAAAACGCTCCATGCGCGATCGGGGCGGCGCGAATCATACGCCTGACAGCGCCGCTGTCAAATGCTTATTCCGAGCCGCTGTAACGAATCAGAAAAAAACGCCATAGCAGTCGCCAAAAACAGCAAAGCCTGCCAAAAACTCTTAGGCTCTAAGCTTCTGAAGGAGCGCTACATCCGCGGCGGGAAACTCGACGCGCATGCCGAGCCGCTGCGCCAGCCATTCGAAGCTCGCCTCGCTGAAGAAGCACACGTGGGTAGGATCGAGAATGTAGTGCCAGCTGGCGAAGGCCGTCTCGTCGATCACGCGCTTGGTCATCAACCCGAGCCAGCCCCCTTCGGGCAGCATGGCCACCAGACGCTCGAGTTCACGCCCGGGCTCGAACAGATGTTCCACCACCTCGGTGGCGGTAATGAAGTCGTAGCGACGCTCGAGCACGGCGGGTTGCGGCGCGTAGAAGGGGTCGTAGATCGCCATCGGGTGGCCCGCCTCTTCGAACATCAGCGACAGCGTCGGACCGGGGCCGGCACCGAAGTCGAGCCCGCGGGCGCCCGGTGCCAAGCGGCTGCGCAGGGGCTCGAGCAGCCGCGCCAGGAAGCGACGATAGCCGGGGTCGTCTGGGTGGTTCTCGTGTTGATCATAGACCGCTTTCTCCTGCTCGGGCGAAAGGCGCTGCTCCGGCGGCACGAACGCCAGCCCGCAGTTGCCACAGCGGTAATAATCGCGCCTCGCGTCGCGATGAAAACGTCGCGAATCCACGGATGTGCATAGCGGGCAGGTCGGCATCGTCGTATCCTTTTGGGCCTGGCGAACCATAGCTTACAGAAACCGCATTACAACGAGGAGGCCGGCAATGCTGTCAGGTCTGGACCACCTGGTCATCACCGTGACCGACATTTCCCGTGCCGTGGACTTCTATTCCCGTGTGCTCGGGCTCGAGGTGCGCTATCGCGATCGCGAGCGAGTCGACCTGATGCTCGGCGACATCGCCCTGCGCCTGCACTGGACGGCCACCGATATCGAGCCGCGCGCCGCCACTCCGACGCCGGGCAGTCTCGATCTGTGCCTGCGTAGCCTGTTGCCCTTGGACGAGGTCCAGCGGCACCTGGCGGCGCTGGAGGTCGACGTGGAGCTTGGCCCGGTCACCCGCCAGGGCGCCAACGGACTCATCGAGTCGCTCTACCTGCGCGATCCCGACGGCAACCTGCTGGAGATCAGCCGCCCGCTGAAGGAACCGCTCGAATAATCACCTCCCTGGCAATGTCGCCCACGGCCGGTATCATTGTCGCAAACCAAGATCGACTGGATGCCTCATGAACGATAGTCCCGAGAGCCGCAGCGTCATCGATTCGGGTGGTGCGCCCGATACCACCCTGCCCATTGTCGTCTATGCCCTGTTCCTGGCAGGCATCGTCACTGGCGGCCTTACCATGCTGATCGGCGTGGTGATCGCCTATGTCTATCGCGGCCAAGGCCCCCATTGGTTCGACGAGCACTACCGCTACCAGATTCGCACCTTCTGGCTCGCGGTGCTCTATTTCGCGATTTCCGGTCTGCTGATGCTGATACTGATCGGCTTCGTAACCTGGTTGGTGGTGATCGTCTGGCTGGTGTTTCGCTGCGTCAAGGGCATCAAGCGCCTGCAGGAGCACCGCGCTCCCGATAACGTGGATGCCTGGTTGATCTGAGTCCATGAGCGAGCCGCAGTCATCCACCGCCACACTGCAGGGCCGCGCCATCGCCACGCTGTGGCGCACCCTGGCCCGCCGTCGTCCCGCCATGCTCTGGCGGCTGGCCCGCACCGCTGGCCCGCTGGTCCACCGTTTCAGCCATCGCGAGCGCGAGGTCACTGAAACCAACCTCGCCGAGGTCTATCCCGACTGCAGTGACACCGAGCGCAAGCGCCTGGCCAAGGAGAGTCTGACCCACTCCACCGCCACCATGCTCGAACTCGGCTTCGCCTGGATGGGCGAACCGCAGCGGGTCGAACGTGCCATCCTGGAGGTCCATGGCCGCGAGCTGCTTGACGATGCGCGTGCCGAAGGGCGCGGCGTCATCGTCTTGGCCCCACACTTCGGCAACTGGGAGGTACTCAACTTCTGGCTCTCCAGTCACTTCCCCTTTACCGCCATGTACGAGCCCCCCAAGATCGCCGAACTCGACCCGGTGATCCGTCAGGGGCGTGAGCGCATGGGCGCCAGCCTGGTACCGACCAACCCGCGCGGCGTCGCCGCACTGCTCAAGGCGCTCAAGCGCAGTGAGGCCGTCGGTATCCTGCCGGACCAGGAGCCCGACTGGGGCAGCGGCGTATTCGCCCCCTTCTATCACCGCCTGGCCTACACCGCGACCCTGCTGCCCAAGCTGGTCGCACGCACCGATGCCAGGGTGGTCACCGGTGTGGCTCGACGCCTTCCCGGCCGGGGCTTCGCCATCCACTTCCTCGCCGCCGACGAGCGAGTCTACGCTGACGACGAGACGCAGTCGGCCACCGGCGTCAACGCCTGCGTGGAAGCCGCAATCACCCTGGATCCGGCCCAATACCAGTGGGAGTACAAGCGTTACCGCAAAGTGATCGAGGAGCAGCTGGGCGTGCCGCATCACAAGCGTTACCGCCTCTATTGAAAACGCATTTCGCTGCGGTGACTGGCAAGACGGCATCATCCTGCTAGACTGGCCACAACGCTTGACGGGGTGCCGGTGGAACCGGCTGAGATCGCCATACGACATGTCTGCTGCAGATGCGTCGTCACGGCGGGGCCCGTTGAACCTGATCCGGCTCGTACCGGCGTAGGAATCAAGCGGTGGCCAGGCACCAGCACTCCCTTATCTGCCCTGCCCACTCTCCTTCCGCCCACGCTCCGGATCCGCTTTACCACCGGAGGCAAGATGGGCTACCGCTTCACCGACCTGACCGACGCCTGCCACGACGACTGGCGCGCCTACGTCGAGCACGACTTCGTGCGCGACCTGGGTAACGGAACCCTGGAAGAAGACGCCTTCCGCCACTACTTGCAGCAGGACTACCTGTTTCTGATCCACTTCGCACGCGCCTACGCGCTGGCCGCCTACAAGAGCCGCACACTGGCCGACCTGCGCCAGGCCCATGAGGGGCTCAAGGCCATCCTCGACGTGGAGCTCGGCCTTCATGTCGGTTTTTGCCGCGAGTGGGACATCTCCGAAGCGCAGCTGGCCGCGCTGCCTGAGGCGCGGGCCACCATGGCCTATACCCGATACGTGCTGGATACCGGCAACCGCGGCGACCTGCTCGATCTTCATGTTGCGCTGGCCCCCTGCCTGGTGGGTTACGGCGAGATCGCCAACTGGCTCAACGCCCAGGACACGACCGTACGCGGCAACACCAACCCCTATGACGCCTGGATCGCCATGTACGAGGGAGAGGAGTTCCAGGGCGCCATGCGTGCCGAGCTCGAATGGCTCGATGCACGCCTGGCCGACGCCACTCCGGCGCGCTTCGGTGAGCTCGTCGAGGTGTTCCGCGACGCCACCCGGCTCGAGATCGATTTCTGGCAGATGGGGCTGGATCGGGCACTTTGATCGCCCCCTGGCCCATCGCCATCCACCCGCTGGTTCTGGTCAGCCCAGTGGGTCCCAGTAGGCTGGTGATCGCGCGATCACCCGACCACCAAACGCTTGACGGGGTGCCGTTGAAGACGGCTGAGATCATGCGGCGCACGCGTCCGAGCATGGATCCCGTTGAACCTGAACTGGCTAGGACCAGCGTAGGGATCAAGCGACATGCAGGCTCGGCAAGACCGGACACCCTGCCCCTGTCACTTCCCACCTGTCCTCCCTGACACCCTGAAACGCGATACCCCTAGGGAGAACAAACGATGAGCAAGACCGCCCATTTTCTCGCCGAGACCGCCAAGGTCGACGAGGCCGCCGTCCAGCCGCTGCCCGGCTCACGCAAGATCTACGTCGAGGGCTCGCGTCCCGACATCCGCGTGCCCTTCCGCGAGATCTCGCTGTCGCCGACCAAGACCTCCGGTGCCGACGAAGAAAACCCGCCGCTGCTGGTCTACGATACCTCCGGCCCCTATACCGACCCACGTGCCGATATCGACCTGCGCCGCGGCCTTCCCGAGCTGCGCCGCGCCTGGATCGAGGAACGCGATGATACGGAGTTCCTCGACGGCCCGACCAGCGAGTACGGCCAGCGCCGTGCCAGCGACCCCATGCTCGCCCCACTGCGCTTCGACCTGACCCGCACACCGCGCCGTGCGAAGGAAGGCAAGAACGTCACCCAGTTGCACTACGCGCGCCAGGGCATCGTCACGCCGGAGATGGAGTTCATCGCCATCCGTGAAAATCAGCGCAGGCAAGCCTTGGGCACAGCGGAGGTCGAGCGCATCCTCGGCCACCAGCATGCCGGCCAGGGCTTCGGCGCCAAGCTGCCCGAAGAGATCACGCCCGAGTTCGTACGCGCCGAAGTGGCCGCCGGTCGTGCCATCATCCCCTGCAACATCAACCACCCCGAGTCCGAGCCGATGATCATCGGCCGTAACTTCCTGGTGAAGATCAACGGCAATCTGGGCAACTCGGCGGTAACCTCCTCCATCGAGGAGGAGGTCGACAAGATGACCTGGGGCATCCGCTGGGGCGCCGACACGATCATGGATCTCTCCACGGGGCAGAACATCCACGAAACCCGCGAGTGGATCATCCGCAACGCCCCGGTACCGATCGGTACGGTACCGATCTACCAGGCCCTGGAGAAGGTCAACGGCGTGGCCGAGAACCTCACCTGGGAGGTGTTCCGCGACACCCTGATTGAGCAGGCCGAACAGGGCGTGGACTACTTCACCATCCACGCCGGCGTGCTGCTGCGCTACGTGCCGCTGACCGCCAAGCGCGTTACCGGCATCGTCTCGCGCGGTGGCTCGATCATGGCCAAATGGTGCCTGTTCCACCATCAGGAGAGCTTCCTCTACACCCACTTCGAGGAGATCTGCGAGATCTGCAAGCGCTACGACGTCGCCTTCTCGCTGGGTGACGGCCTGCGCCCCGGCTCGGTGGCCGATGCCAATGACGAGGCGCAGATGGCCGAGCTCAAGACCCTGGGCGAGCTGACCCGCATCGCCTGGAAGCACGACGTACAGGTGATGATCGAGGGCCCCGGCCATGTGCCCATGCACCTGGTCAAGGAGAACATGGACAAGCAGCTCGAGTACTGCGACGAGGCCCCTTTCTACACCCTCGGCCCGCTGGTCACCGACATCGCCCCGGGCTACGACCACATCACCTCCGGCATCGGCGCGGCGATGATCGGCTGGTACGGCTGCGCCATGCTGTGCTACGTCACGCCCAAGGAGCACCTCGGCCTGCCCAACAAGGACGACGTCAAGACCGGCATCATTACCTACAAGATTGCCGCCCACGCCGCCGACCTGGCCAAGGGCCACCCGGCCGCCCAGCGCCGCGACAACGCGCTGTCCAAGGCGCGCTTCGAGTTCCGCTGGGAAGATCAGTTCAACCTCGGCCTCGACCCGGATACCGCCCGCGAGTACCACGACGAGACCCTGCCCAAGGACTCGGCCAAGGTGGCCCACTTCTGCTCCATGTGCGGGCCTAAGTTCTGCTCCATGAAGATCACCCAGGAGGTGCGCGACTACGCCGCCGAGCACGGCCTGGACGGCGATGCCGAGGCGGTGATGCAGGGCATGGAGGAGCAGGCGGAGAAATTCCGCCAACAAGGCGCCGAACTCTACAAGGAGGTGTAAGCACCGCGATACCGTCCCAGGACCATCACGCCGGCCATGGGCCGGCGTGTTTTTTTGTCGCCACAGGCGACAGCATGGAACGCTGGGATGTAGCCTGTAGGAATCTGCAAGGACCAAGTGCGGAGGGAGCAAGCCCATGCCACACCTGCACGTCGCGCTGGTGACCGAGCGCCCAGAGGTCAGCCTGATACCGATTCTGCAGCTTCGCCCACAGCGAGTCGTGTTGGTGCCCTGCCAATCCCCCCCTCAGGCAACCGAGCGACTGGCGATCCTGCTGCGTCACGAGCTGCCCGCCGAGACCGTGATCGAGACACATCCTCGTCTACCCGCCGACGAACCCGACCGCTGCGCCCGCTATGCCGGCGAACTGGCCGAGACCCTCTATCAACGGCAGCTCGATACCCCCGGCCTCTCGGTGACCCTGGACGCAGGTGGCTGCAGTACGCTTGTCGCCTTGCTGTTCCAACAGGCCATGCGGCGTTGCTCCGCCGATTGGCTGTATGTGGACGTTCCCACCGGGGCGCTATATAGCATGGCCTACGAAACCAAGGCCTCCACCCCCGATGTCACGGCCATCGAACCGGTGCTGGACGTGGACCGCTATCTATTGGCCAACGGGCGCAAGCGAGCCCGGTCACTCTCCGATAGCGAGGCGTGGCGCCAGGCCTGCCTGCAGCGCAAGTCCCTGACGCGCTATCTTGCGCATCATGCCGATCGACTGGCCGTCCTGCTCGGTGAGCTGCACGATATGGTGCATGGCGAGGGCGGGGTGTTGGCGAATCCAGACCCGCATGCGCCACCTCGGCTTAGACCCGGAGCGAATAATCAGCGCTTGCATGCCACCCCTCGCTTCCCGGCCACCGATGCCTTGACCGCACTGAACGAAGCCGGCCTGCTCGAATGGGACAATCAAGCTCCCTGCCAGCTCTCCGTTACTTCGCTGGAAGGCGCTGATTACCTTGGCGGCGGCTGGCTGACGGAATACGTGTGGCTCTGCGCTCATGAAGCGCGGCTCTCCAAGGTTTGCAGCGGCGCTCATCTTCTCGACATGAACGTCGATCGCAACGACAGGCCGGTGATACCCAATTGCCTGGCGGTAGAGCGCAATCAGCTACTATTCGTCGAAAGCCTCATCGCCCGCCCTGGCGCCGAGACCTGCCTGGAACAGGGCTTGAAGCGACTACACGAAATGCTAAACCACTCGGCGGGGCTCACCGCCACGCGGGTGCTTCTGGCTTGTGGGGAATTCGACAAGGCCAGACAGCGGCTTACCGAGCTGCAGCGCTTGCAGGGCCTGCAGGTCGAGGTCGTGGAAAATGCAGACCTCAAACACCTGCCCAGGCTACTGGCGAGCTGGAAGGAGAATGGCGAGTGGCCCGGCGCTGATTGAGCCGCTCACGAAATGGCCCCCATGGCATCTCATGGGGGCCAAGTTGTCGCCATATCGAGGCCGCCTCAGAAGCGATAGCGAACCCCGACGCTGGCGGCATCGAAGGTGTAGGCAGACTCATCCAGGTAGCGCATGTAGTCGGCGCCAACGGCCAGGTTGGGCGCCACATCAAATTCGGCGCCACCGCCGTACGAGAAACCGCTCTCGCTGTCGACATCGAAATCCACCTCGGTGACGCCCGCCAGGCCGTAGAGGCGGAACTCCTGTGACACCGGCAGGATGCCCTTGGCGTAGGCACCGACGAGATACTCCAGATCGACCGCACCGTCGGAGCCGCCGGTGCCGAGGTGAGCCTCGGCGGCGAGATAGTCGTTGAACTTCATCCCGCCATTGACGCGCAGCCCCACAGAATCCGCCGAAGAGCCCCGGTCGGGATCGAGCTCCCAGAATATGGCATCGGCGCCAGCATAGGTTTGAGGGTACATCGGCATCTGATACTGCTGGGCCTGGGCCGTGGCAGCGAAGGCAACGGCCAGCACCGCAGCGCTGGAAACGGCAAGCGCTTTCATATCGCACCTCCATTAAGAAACAGCGTTTCCATACACCGGCTTTCAGTCTGGTACAGAGTCTCGGAGCGTGCAAGACGAATCAACGCGCGGCAGGCTCAGCGCGGCGACAGGCTCAACACCACGATGCCCCCGAGCACGATCGCTCCGCCGACCAGTTGCGTGGCAGAGAGCATCTGCCCCAGCACCAGATAGCCCAGCAGCAACGAAGCCACCGGCTCTACGTTCATCACCGGCGCGTTGCGTGCCATTTCCAGTCGCGGCACGCTGATGAACAGCACCGAGAAGGCCACGCTGTAAAGCAGCGCCAGCGCCACCAGCGCTCCCCAGCCTGTGCTGCTGTCAGGCAGCGCCATGCCGCCCGGTACCAGCTGCAGGGTGCCGGCCACGATCATCACGACGAAGACCGTGAGCATGGTCAACAGGCTGCGCAGGGTGCTGCCCACCTCGCCCAAATGGTGTTCCGTGATCCATAGGGCGCAGGAAAAGGCCGCTGCCGCCCCTAGCCCGAAAGCCACGCCGGGCAACCAATCAGGCCCGAGCGCTTCAGGCGAAGCCAGCCAGGCGGGCACGTCCAGCACCACCACCAGCCCGACCAGGATCGCCGCCATGATGAGCGCAGCACGCAGCGTCGGGCGCGGGCCTCCCAGCGCCCAGGTCAACAGTGCCAGTTGTATGGGAAAGGTATTCATCAACAGCAGCGCCACGACGACCGGGATCCGCGCCACCGCCGAATAGAGACACAGGCTCTGAATGGCCACCATCAGCCCCGCCAGCAGTTGCCAGCGGCCCGCGCCGCCCGGGAAGGCGAAGCGTTTGCGCTGCAGGAGGAACAGCACTGCCAGCACACTGAGCGCCACGGTAGAACGCACCAGTACGGCGAGCAACAGTCCGGTGCCCTCATCGAAGGCCAGGCGGGCCGCAACATGATTGCCGGCGAACAGAGTGGCGACTGAGGCCAGCAGCAGAACGGCGAGATGGCGCGGCAGCAGCGCAGCGGCACCAAGCGTCGCGGTGTCGGTCGTCATGATGATATCCAGCGGTAGCGACGCCCTCAGCATGCCAGCATTTTCGATAGACGGCTAACAAACTTCCTGCTTGATCTGGAGCAGGGCAGGTGGCGACGCCGAGATGATAGACTAAAGTCTTAAGTCTATCCTGCCACTACACTCATCTCCCGCGGAGTCTCGATGAACGCTTCGGTCCTGGTCATCAATTGTGGTTCGTCATCGATCAAATATGCCTTGGTGCCGTCCACACCGGAGCAGCCGCGCCTGGCAGGGCTGGCGGAGCGACTGGGCGGCAGCGACGCCCGGCTCAGAGGCATCGACAGCCGCGGAGATTCCTTCTCCCAGGCACTCGGGGATGCCGACCACACCCGGGCATTGGAAGCCATTCTCCATCGCCTGGAGGGACAGCGGCCGCTCGCGGTGGGGCATCGTATCGTGCACGGCGGCGAGCACTTTACCCGCGCCGCCCTGATCGACGACGACGTGGTCGCCGCCATCGAGCGGACGGCGGCGCTGGCCCCGCTGCACAATCCCGCCAACCTGGCAGGCGTCAAGGCCACGCGCCGGCTGTTCCCCGGTCTGCCCCAGGTGGCGGTGTTCGATACCGCCTTTCACCAGACGCTGCCACCACGGGCCTACCGCTACGCCCTGCCAGAGGCGCTTTACCACGATCATGGCATCCGCCGCTACGGCTTCCACGGCACCAGTCACGCCTATGTCAGTCAACGTGCCGACACGTTGAGCGGGCTGGAGGGCGGCTGGCTAACCGCTCACCTGGGCAACGGGTGCTCGACCTGCGCCATCTGGCAAGGCCAGAGCCTCGACACCAGCATGGGACTGACCCCGCTGGAGGGCGTGGCAATGGGTACCCGCAGCGGCGACGTCGATCCCGGCCTGCATGCGCACCTGGCGCGGCAGTTGGGCTGGCCGCTCGAGCGCATCGACGAGGTGCTCAACCGTGAAAGCGGCCTGCTGGGCCTCTCGGGCCTGACCAACGACATGCGCGAGCTGGAGGCGGCCGAGGCGCATGGACATCCCGGCGCGGCACTGGCCATCGAGGTGTTCTGCTACCGCATCGCCAAGTCGCTGGCGGCCCTCTCCTGCGCCCTGCCCCGCCTCGACGGTCTGGTGTTCACCGGCGGCATCGGCGAGAACTCGGCCCGCGTTCGTGAACGGGTGATTTTGCTGCTGCCGCACTTCGGCCTGCAGCTCAATCGCACCGTGAACAGCGAGACGATCCGCGGACGCGAAGGCCGCATCGACGCCGGTGGCCGCCAGCTGTGGGTCATTCCCACCGACGAAGAGGGACAGATCGCCATCGAAACCCGCCAGCAACTGCAAGAGGCCAGCGCATGACGCCGCACGACGCACGCCCGACAACCCAGGTCCTGCTGATGGTGCCGACCGGCGTCGGCGTCGGCCTGACCTCGGCCAGCCTCGGCCTGATGCAGGCCCTCGATACCATCGGCCTCAAGACCGGCTTCTTCAAGCCGTTCCGCCAGGACGAGCTCAACGGCCCCGGCCCCGACCGCTCCACCGCTCTGGTCGGCAGCACCCTCAGACTGCGCCCACCGGCCCCCATCCCCCAACCCGACATGGAGCGGCTGTTACGCCAGGATCGCCTCGACGTGCTGATGGAGCAGGTCATCGAGCTGTTCGACGAAGCAGCAAGCAGCCACGACGGAGGCGCACCGGACCTGATCGTGGTGGAGGGCGTGGTGCCTACCGCCCATGGCACCTACGCAACCCAGCTCAACGCCCAGCTGGCGCATGCCCTCAATGCACGGATCGTTCTGGTCGGCAGCGGCGATGCCGCGGCTCCCGAGGCCTTGGCCGAACAGCTCGACCTGCATGCCCGTGCCTTCGGCGGCGTCGGTTCGGCACGCACCCTGGGCTGCATTCTGATGCGCATGCAGAACCTGCCCGGTGCCGAGGAACCGGCGCTCGCGCCTGGGACCAGCAGCGTCATCCTCGACGATGCCTTTCTCACCGAGCTGCGCCGTCACTCGCCGGCGCTGGCCACCGACCGCTTTCATCTGATCGGCGTGGTGCCTTACAACCCGGCCCTGACCGCGCCGCGGGTGGTCGACGTGGCCAGGGCGCTCGGTGCGCGCTTTCTCAACGAGGGCGAAGCCGCCCACCGCAGGGTGCTCTCCACCAGCCTGTGCGCCCGCAGCGCCGCCAATGCACTGCATGTCTTCCGCCCGGGGAGCCTGATAGTCACCTCCGGCGACCGCGACGACATCGTGCTGGCCTCGGCGCTTGCCACCATGAACGGCGTGCCCATGGCCGGCGTGCTGCTGACCAACGGCTTCATGCCCAACGACAACATGATCGAGATGTGCCGTCCGGCGCTGAAGACCGGCATGCCTGTACTGGCGGTGGATACCGACAGCTTTACCACGGCCAAGAACCTGGGCCGGATGGGTAACGACATTCCCATGGACGACCTGGAGCGTGCCGAACAGGTAACGCGTTTCGTTGCCGGTCACCTGGACTTGCAGTGGCTCAAAGACCATCTCAGTCGCGGCTTTACCCGGCGGCTGTCGCCCTCGGCGTTTCGCCACCAGTTGGTCAAGCTGGCCCAGCGCGCCAACCGACGCATTATCCTGCCCGAGGGCAGCGAGCCGCGTACCGTGGAGGCCGCAGCCATCTGTCAGCGTCGCGGCATCGCCGATTGTGTGCTGCTGGCCCGCCGTGAGGAGGTCGAGGAGGTGGCGCGCAACCGTGGTATCGAGCTGCCGGAGGGGCTCGAGATCCTCGATCCCGAGCGGATCCGCCACCGCTACGTGGCGCCGATGGTGGAACGCCGCCGCGGCAAGGTGAATGAGCTGACGGCCGAGGACCAACTGCAAGACAACGTGGTGCTGGGCACCATGATGCTGCAACTCGACGAGGTCGACGGGCTGGTGTCGGGCGCCATCCATACCACCGCCAACACCGTGCGTCCCGCCTTCCAGCTGATCAAGACGGCACCCGGCTATCGCCAGGTATCGTCGATCTTCTTCATGCTGCTGCCGGAACAGGTGGTAGTCTATGGCGACTGCGCGGTGAATCCCGACCCGGATGCCGAAGCGCTGGCCGAGATCGCCATCCAGAGCGCTCGTTCCGCCCAGGCCTTCGGGATAGAGCCGCGGGTGGCCATGATCAGCTATTCCACCGGCGAATCGGGCAGCGGCGCCGACGTCGACAAGGTGCGCCAGGCCACACGGCTGGCCCGCGAGATGGCACCGGACCTGCTGATCGACGGCCCGCTGCAGTACGACGCCGCGGCGATCGAGAGCGTGGGGCGACAGAAGGCACCCGACTCCCCGGTGGCCGGGCGCGCCACGGTGTTCGTCTTCCCCGACCTCAACACCGGCAACACCACTTACAAGGCGGTACAGCGCAGCGCCCGGGTGGTCAGCGTGGGCCCGATGCTGCAGGGCCTCAACAAGCCGGTCAACGACCTCTCACGCGGGGCGCTGGTCGACGATATCGTCTACACCATCGCCCTGACGGCGATCCAGGCTGCCCAGCGCAGCTGAACGTACCCGGCGACGGTCGGGTCGATATGGCGTGGGATCGATGGCCGGCTCCCGCGCCAGCAACAGGTCGACCAGCAGTCGGGTTGCCGCGGGCGCCAATACCAGGCCGTTACGGTAGTGCCCGGCATTGAGGTAGAGCCCCTCGATGCCGGGTACGGCACCGATAAAGGGGATGCCGTCCGGCGCACCCGGGCGCAGCCCGGCCCAGTGGTGTTCGACCTCACACTCGGCCAGTCTCGGCAGCATGGCGACGGCACTCTGCCACAAGGACTCGCGCGCCTCCGCGGTCGTGCGCTTGTCGAAATCGGTCTGTTCCAACGTGGAACCGACCAGCACGCGCCCGTCGCCGCGTGGGATCAGGTAGCGCCCGTCGGCCAGCACCACCCGCTCGAGCAGCTGGCGGCCACCGGGCATCGGCGGCGTGGAGAAGAGCATCATCTGACCCTTGACCGGTCGCACCGGCAGCGCCACGCCATGCTCGGCCAGCAGCACACCGCTCCAGGCACCGCCGCAGAGGATCACACGCCCGGCAGCGAGACGCCCTTGCGCAGTCTCCACACCACAGGCGCGTCCCCGCTCGACGACGAGGCGCTCCACTGCGGTATTCTCCACCAGGGTCACGCTGGGCAACGCCTCCAGCCGGGCACGCAGAGCCCGGCACAGCCGCGGATTGCGCACGCTGCCCAGGGTCGGCATCCACAGGCCTCCGCTCACCCCTTCGCAGAGCCAGGGCTCACGCGCATAGATGAAGGAGGCATCCACCTTCTCCAGCGGCCAACCCTGGCGTTGTGCCCAGGCGGAAGCTAGCTCGGCGTCGTCCACCCGCAGGTAGAGCAGCCCCTTCTGGCGGTATTCGATGTCGATACCGGTAGTCTCGAGCAGCCTTTCGGCCAGTTCGGCGTAGCGGTGCGTGGCACCCTGGGCAAGCTGGGAAACGGGCTCGCTGTAGCGCCACGGGTAGAGTGGCGAGACGATGCCCCCGCCCGCCCAGGAAGCCTCCTGGCCGCAGCGGCCCCGCTCCACCAGGGTCACGCCGTGGCCGGCCTGGGCCAGTTGGCAGGCGGTCAGCATGCCGATGACCCCGCCGCCGATGATCATAAAGTCGTTCACGCAATGCTCCGATTCATGCCCGCGATGAGGGGCGTCCAGCTTCGAGCACGACTGCGCCCCGTCGAGGCGGCACAGGCGTGGGGTGTTGCAGGAAACCTCGGTAGCGCTGCCTTTCAATCGCTCGCTACGCCGATCCAGACACCTCTATGGTAACCAAAAGCTGCGTAGAGATCAGAGTGATGCGCTGCACCGGCCGAGCATCCATCGACTCGGCGACTCGCTCGCGCAGAGTAGGGTGACCTTTCACGCTGGCGCCGGCTGGCCTAGAGTGGAGGAATGTTCAGCAAAATCTGAAGGAGGAATGCCCATGGCGGTTCAAGAGCGACCCTCGGTCGTGGCAGGCCCCGAGCGACGGGCTCAACTGTCGCTATTCGCCCGTAACTTCTTCAAGCATCCCCGCATGCTGGGCTCGATCATCCCCAGTTCCTCTTTCCTGATTCGCCGCCTGCTGGAGCCAGTCGATTGGCAGCGAGCAAGAGTCATCGTCGAATACGGGCCCGGCGTGGGCACCATCACCCAGGAGATCCTCAACCGCTTGCACCCAGACGCCACCCTGGTGGTCATCGAGACCAACGGCGACTTCGTCGATTACCTCAACCGCACGATGTTCGACCCTCGGCTCAAGGTGATCGCCGGCTCGGCCGAGACGATCGAAGCCGAGCTGGAACGGCTGGGCCTGCCTGCGGCCGATTATGTGGTGGCGGGCCTTCCGTTCAGCACCATGCCGGCCGACTGCCGGGAGCGCATTCTCGCTGGCAGCCAGGCAGCACTGGCCCCTGGAGGCTGCATGCTCATCTATCAGTTCTCGCCCAAGGTCTCTTCCGATCTGCATCAGACCTTCTCGCGTGTAGAGAGCGCCTTCGAACCCATCAACATCCCGCCGGCCAGGGTCTACTTCTGCCACAAGTGAGTCGCCTCGGGTGCCGCCGCAGGCCATCGGGCCCAAGCCTGCGGCCGCCCTAGCTTCCCGGCCCTTCCTTCCCCTTGTCGCAGCGCTCCTGCGCTGGTTCGTTGCCGCTAAACGGCATATCCTCTTGGGCTACGTTTCATTAGCCAAGCACCTCAAGGGAGAACCCCATGCCCGGCCTGTTGCCCGATGTCGACCCCGATGGCCTGCTCGAGTACTCGGTGGTCTATACCGACCGTTCGCTCAACCACATGTCCCAGCGCTTCCAAGGGGTCATGCGAGATATCTCGGCGACGCTCAAGCGAGTCTATCGGGCACACAGCACCGTCATCGTGCCCGGTAGCGGCACCTTCGGCATGGAGGCCGCAGCCCGCCAGTTCGCCACCAACCAGCACTGTCTGGTGATTCGCAACGGCCAGTTCAGCTATCGCTGGTCGCAGATTCTCGAGATGGGCGCCATCGCCGCCTCGACCACGGTGCTCAAGGCCCACCGCCTGGCACCGCAGGATCCTCAATCGCCTTTTGCTCCGGCCCCCATCGAGGACGTCGAGCGCACCATCCGCGAGGAACGCCCCGGGGTGGTGTTCGCCCCGCACGTCGAAACCTCGGCCGGCCTGCTGCTGCCGGACGACTACCTGCGCCGTGTCGCAACCGCGGTCCACGAGGTTGGCGGCCTGTTCGTACTCGACTGTATCGCCTCGGGCACGCTGTGGGTGGACATGGCCGGGCTCGGCGTAGATGTGCTGCTCAGCGCGCCGCAGAAGGGCTGGAGCGGCCTGCCTTGCTGCGGCATGGTGATGCTCTCCGAGCGGGCGCGGGAGCGCATCGAGCAGACCGTCAGCACCAGCTTCGCCTGCGACCTGCGCAAGTGGCTCTCGATCATGGAAACCTACGAGAACGGCGGGCACGCCTATCACGCCACCATGCCCACCGACGGTCTGGCCCGGCTGCGCGACATCATGCACGAGACCGCGGAATACGGCTTCGACAAGGTGTGCGAGGAGCAGTGGGTGCTGGGCCGCGGTGCGCGTGAACTGCTGACGCGCTTCGGCTACCGCAGCGTGGCCGCGCCCGGCTTCGAGGCACCGGGCGTGGTGGTCTGCTACACCAACGATGCCGACATCGTGGCCAAGTTCGCCGACGCCGGCCTCCAGGTCGCTGGCGGCGTGCCGCTGATGTGCGACGAAGGCGACGATTATCGCGCCTTCCGTATCGGCCTGTTCGGGCTCGACAAGCTGCACGATGTCGAACGCAGCCTGGCTAACCTGGAAACGGCGCTCGTGCGGATAGGTTGATTTCGCAGCGCCCCCGAACGCAGGCGGGACGGCTACCTGGCCGCCCCGCCTGATTCATCCTTGCTTGTCTTTCGTGTCAGAAGTGCCCCACGCCGCGAGGTATCATGCCCAGGTTGTTCTCCACGGTCTTTACCCCGGGGGTATTCTCGGCAGCAACCTGGACGGCCATTTTTTCTTCCTGACTCTCGACCAGACCCCAGATCTGCACCACACCCTCGGTAACGATGACGTTGATACGATCGACCCAGACCCCGGTGTTTTCGTCCACCTCCTTGAGAATGGCATCGCGAATCTGACGGTCGTCGCTGGTGACCGGTGTCTCCGCATCGGGCGCCGTGGCCGAGAAGCCTCGCAGCAAATTGGCGCGACTGACGATACCCACCAGCTTGCCGTCGCGGACGACCGGCACCCGCTTGATGTGGTGCTTCTCCAGCAGCTTGGCCACGCGATGCAGCGGCTCGTCCTCGCCAATGGTGATGAGATCGCGGGTCATGATCTCGTGCGCCTTGCGCGCGTGGGTCTTGACGTACTCGCTGGCACTGTTGCCCCCCGTGAAGAAGGTCTTCAGCCACCACGACTTGGGCGCCTCGCTACCGTTCTCTACCCGCCGCATCAGGTCGCCCTCGCTGACGATGCCGAGAACCTTGTCCTCGGCATCCACAACGGGTACGGCACTGATGTTGTTCTCGAGCAGGAGGCGCGCAATTTCCCGAACGTCAGCGTCGGGCGGTACGGTTATCACGTTGGGAGTCATGACATCGACAGCTTGCATGGCAGCACCTCCGTAAGAGAGCGATCTGGGTTGCAGCCGACCTAACTTGAAATCTAGTTCGACTTGGCGGGCGTCACAATTCGCCGCTTCACTCGACCCTACCAAACCCAATCCGCAGCCGACTTGACCTGGAACAACATCGACATTAGAACGCGTTAAAGAACAGGCGCCTCTTCTCCCTCCGCCTTCCCCTGTACGAGCCTTCCCCCTTCCTGGTGCACCTTGACCACGTCGACGATCCGCGAACGGCTCATGACGATCTTCCAGCGCTGCAGGATCGGCTCGGCATTGGCCACCTCTTCACGTATCACCAGATTGAACAGGTGACGCTTCTCGACCGACTCACGTGAGACCTGGCCGTCCTTGAGCTGGTAGACGCGATGACTGCCCTTGTCCATCAGCCGGGTCAATTGCGACAGGTCGAGCGAAACCGTCTCACGGGTCTTCTCGTAACCGCTGAGAAAGCGGGTGGGCGACATCCGCGAACTGGAACGGTAGTGCAGCACCACCTCCTCGCGCTGAGCCACGTTGCGCTTGCGCACCCGCTGGATCTGCTCATCGAGCTTGCCGAAACGCTTGTAGTCGAACCACTCCAGCTGGCGCCCGACCAGGGCGTTGCTGGTGGCGTCGAAATACTGCCGCCGCCACTTGGGCCGCCCCTTGCGCAGCCAGCGCCATAGAGTGTTGCGCAAGTCATCCTTGAACACCTCGCGTATGGCGTAGAGCACCGCCATAGCGAGGACGAACAGAGCGGTGATGTTTCCCACGGTGTCGCGGGCCTGGAGCAGGCCCAGCGAAACGAAAATCATCACCACACCGGTCGCGAGCCCCTTGACCGCCTTCTGTTCTGCACCGCCCAGTTCCTGGGTCTGTTGCTTGAGCGTGACCGGGTACTCGATGAGTCGTCTTAGCAGGCGCATCTTGTTGGACATGCGCGTCGGGTCGCGCACCACGCGGCTGGCGTTGTACTCCGCCCGCTCACGATGTGCGCTCTCGACCTCGCAGATTGCCAGCAGCCGCTCACGAATGGTGCGGTAGTCACGCCCTCGCGGCAGGTGCGCTACCAGCGCCAGCAGGCGCTGCTCGGTAAACCAGGAGAGGTAGTTGTCGATGTTGGCATAATATTTCAACAGCCCCTCGTCGCTCGGCTGGTTGCGGCGCAGGCGGCGCAGGATGCCCTGGGCCAGCTCGCACAGCTCCTCGAGGCGCTCCTCCAGACCGCTACCCACGCTGCGCGCTTGCGCCTCACCGGCGCCATCTCCCTTCGACTCACCGGCCTGCGGCTCGGCCCGCTCGTTGCTTTCGGCGCGGCGCTCCGCCTGCTGCACGCCTCGCGCGGTGTCGAGCAGCGACTGGGTGGCACGCTCGAGCGCCACCACATACTGGTAGGCATAGAGACTCAGGCTCAGTCGATAACGCCCTGTGCTGAGGCGATCACGGCCGGCCAGACGACTCAGTACCAGCGGCAGGTGGTGCTTGTCGCTGTAGTAGGTCCGCTTGACGTGAATCGCACTGTAGTAGAAGGCGTCTTCGGAGATGACATGCTCGTTGAGGCCGAGCTCCCCCGGTACGAACAGGAAGACGTCCAGCCGATGCGACGTCTCCTCCTGCAGGACACGGGAAACCTTGAGATGGAAGCTATCCTTGCGTTCGACGGTGATCACGTCGGCGCGGCTCCTTGTACCGGAGGCCACTGACAGGCCGTATGTTGTTCATGGTACGGGGAAAACCGGCCCGCTTTCCATCTCGGGCCATATCACTGACGGGCAACGCGCCCGCGCGATCCCTCAGGAAGCGTCCGGCGAGGCACGCTGCGGGTGGGTCGCACCTGCAGGGTCGGCGATGCCGGCCTCGCCCGGCGCCCGCCCCTTGGCATCGCGCGGCGGCGCCGTGCCGCCACTGGCTGCCGGCGCCTCGCTCATGGTATCGCCAGGCTGTCCCTCCATGCTCACGCTGAGGCGCGGCAGGCTAAGATCGAGCCCCTGGGCCTCCATGCGCTGCTTGAGCAGCAGGTTGAAGGCGCGGGCCACGTCCCACTGCATCACCGGCGCGGTGCGAAAGCGCATGCGCAGCACCGCGGCGCCCTCGTCGAAGCGGTCGACCCCCTGCATCTCCAGCGGCGACCAAATGTAGTGTCGCATCATCGGATCCTGCCGCAGCTCCTGCGCGGTCTCCTGCATCAGGCTGATGGCATCGTCGATCTTCATGGTGTGCGGAATGCGAATGCGCATCAGCGCGATGCCGAAGTGACGCGACATGTTGTGGATCGACTGAATGGCGCTGAAGGTGATGATGTGCAGAATGCCGTCGAGATCGCGCAGCCGCACCGTCCTCAAGGTCAGCCCCTCAACGGTGCCCATGTGGCCGTTGATCTGGACGAAGTCATCCACCGCCAGCGAGTCCTCGACGATGATGAAGATACCGGTGATCAGATCCTGCACCAGGGTCTGGGCGCCGAAGCCCACGGCCAGGCCGATGACGCCGGCACCAGCCAGCAACGGCGTAACGTTCACCCCTAGGTTGGCCAACCCGACGATGGCGGCGATCAACACGATGGTGGCGAAGATCACGTTGCGGATCATCGGCGTGATGGTCTGGGCCCGCGCCTGGTTGACCCGCCTCCCCCGCGAGCGGGCGGAGGAGGTCAGCGCGCGCTGGATCGCAGTGTCGGCGAATATCCACGTTAGCCAGGCCAGCAGCACCGTGAAGCCCAGTGCCATTAGAGCCTGGCCGATGCGCACGCCGGCCACCCCTTCGCCTCCCAGGCCGAACAGCGAGCCGCCCCATACCTGCAGCGACAGCTCGGCAAAGACGATCCAGGCCACCACATGGGACAGCGCATATCCGAAGCGTTCGAGGCGCCGGCGATACTCGCTGATTCGGCGCCGCCGGCTGTACCGCTCATTGTGACGCTGGATCAGGCCGGTAACCACCAGGGTCAGTACCAGCAGCGCCGCCGAGATGATCGAGCGTGCCAATGCGGCCCCCACATCCCCGACGGTAATAAAGATCGCCAGCAGCGAGACCACCACGATCAGCAACGCCGGAACGTGCCAGAGTTCGCCGACGATGCGTGCCAGTTCGACGCCGGTTCCACCTTCACGGCGCACGTGCCAGGAACGGTTGCGGATCAGGTGCTTGATCGGACGCTTGAACTTGAAAATGAAGCGGATGCTAAGCAACGCCGCCAGCATGTTGGCGATCACCGAGCCCAGCGCCGCTGGCTCCTGTCCCACGACCAGGGAGAGCCGCTCTGCATTGAGCGCATCACCGAGCGCAACCAGCGCACCGATCATGAACAGCAGGCGCAATCCCCGTCGCTGCAGTATCAGAACCGCAGGAAAACGATGTCCACGGGTGAAGACCGACACCACGCATTCCACGACTACCGACAGGGTCCGACCGCATAGTGCCAGGTAGGCGAAGATGAGTGTCAGGGTACGCCCTGGGCTGGGTGACAACACCTGGACCAGCCCCATCACCAAGACGAAAGCAAGCGTCCAGGGCAACATGCGCCGCAGGAAGTGCAGCGCCAGCAACCAGCCTCTCGGTTCCCGCGGCAGATCGAGAGGCAACCCCCGCCGCTCGAACAGCAGCCTGCCCAAGGCGATCAGCGCGACCAGCACACCGGTCCAGATACTCAGCAGCACGGCGCTGTGAACGGCGAAGCGTGCGATCTCGCCGGTGCCGGTCTCCACCACCAGCTCCCTGAGTCCCGCCCAGCCCTGCTCCAGTTGGCGCTGCCAGTCATCGATAGGCGACTCGCCGGACTCGGCCTGATCCCCCAGCTCGGTGAAGGTCTCGGCCAAGGCGCCGAGCAAGCCCTGGCGCTGGAGGGAATCCTCAGGGGTGCTCTCGGCGTGAGCCTGACGTATCCCGCGCAGCTCATCGAGCAGGGCGTCACGGCGCTGTTCATCCTCCAGCGTAGCGATCACTTCATCGAGCGATCGCTGGAAGGTCTCGGCATCATGGCTCGGACCCTGGCTCTGTGCCTCTTGTCCCAGCCCGCCGAGCGGCAGTTGGGCGTGCATGGGACTTGCCCAGGCCAGCGACAACAGCATGACCAGCAGCAGCCCGAGGCGAATCGCCACCCGCCGGGGCAGGTAGTCACCGCGTTGGGGATAAAATCCTGGCATCGATCCACACTCCCTCGTTCCATTGTCCATGTGCCTGGGACAGTAGTCGACCGGCAGCGCTCCCGTGCGGACTTGTCGCCGCACTGTGCTAGGCTGGCGTTCAGACTCTCGAGTCGCACAGGATGCCTTCATGCAGCCGCAATCACCACCCGAGCCTCTGAATGTCCAGGGTAGGACCCGACGGGTTGGCACTGAAATCGAGTTTGCCGGTCTTCCTCCTCAGCAGACAGGTGAGCTGGTACGCGACCTCTTCGGTGGCGAACTGAAGCTGGTCAGCCCCCATCGGCTGCGCGTCGAGGCCACCCGCTGGGGTGACTTCGTCATCGAACTCGATACCCAGTATGCCCACCCCGATGCCAGGCTGCTGGAGGCCTTGCCACGTCACGACACCGAGTGGGAACGCCAGCGCCACCAGATGCGCCTGGAATTTCACAACAAGACCCGCGAGCTTATCGGCGACGTCGTTACCGGCCTGGTGCCGACCGAGATCGTCTGTCCGCCGGTACCGTGGGACGAACTGGGCGAGCTCGACGCGCTGTTCGCCGCGCTCAATGCCCACGGCGCCAAGGGCACCGATGCCAGCCTGCTGTACGGTTTTGGCCTGCACCTCAATCCCGAGGCAGCCAGCCTGGAGCCGGAATCCATCCTGCGCCACTTCCGCGCCTTCCTGCTCACGGCGGCCTGGTTGCGCAAGGAGATCGACATCGACATCACGCGAGAGGTATTACCTCACGCCAATCCCTTCCCCAAGCACTATGCGCTGAAGGTGCTCGATCCCGACTACGCCCCCGACCTGGACACACTGATCGCCGACTACATCAGCTTCAATCCGACGCGCAACCGCGAACTCGATCTCTATCCCTTGTTCGCCCACCTACGTCCGGATTACCCGGATGAGCTGTTTCGCAACAACCTGATCAAGCCACGTCCCACGTACCACTACCGACTGCCTAACGCCCAGCTCTCCCAGCGGGGGTGGGGGGCCGTGGTGGAGTGGAATCGCTGGGTGGCGGTGGAACGCCTCGCCGCCGACCACAAGGAACTCAACGCGCGCGCCAGCCGTTACGTCAACCTGCACACGCAGTCGCTCATGGCCCGCCTGGCCGGCAGGCTGCGGAACTGGATCAAGGAGGTCCGCTCTCCCTCATGACGCGCCCGCTCATCGGTATCACCACGTCGGATGACAAGAGTCGCATCGCCTGGTGGTTCGACTGGTTCGCAGTATGGCGACACGGCGGTCGACCGCTTCGCCTTTCACCTTCCCGTCCGCAGCCCGCGGCCCTCGATGGGCTGATCATCGGCGGCGGCGACGACATCCAGGCGCACCTCTATGGTGGCGAGATGCAACTCGACGTACGTCTCGATCCCCAGCGCGACGAACTCGAGCTCGAACTGATGGAACGGTTCATCCCACAGGGAAAACCGGTACTGGGCATCTGCCGCGGCGCCCAGATGCTCAACGTCCACCTCGGCGGCACGCTGGACCCCGACATCTACACCACCCACGAGGGCCTCAAGCGACGGCGCACCGTACTGCCGCGCAAGACAGTGGATATCATGCCCGACACCCAGTTGCACCGTATCCTCAAGGTGAGCTGGTGTCGCATCAACAGCCTGCACCACCAGGCCGTGCAGGAGGCGGGACGCGGTATCGAAATCGTCGCCCGCGATCGCGACGGCCTGGTCCAGGGCATCGAATCGCGTGAGCACGATTTCCTGATCGGGGTGCAATGGCATCCGGAGTGGCTGGTCTTCAACCTACCCCAGCAGCGATTAGTACGTGCCCTGGTCGATGCGGCACGGCAGACCATACATTCAACCCAAGCCACGGATTCAACTTGAAGCGGCCACCCGAGGGCGGCCGCCAGGCAAGCCGAGCGGTCGCTCAATTTTCCAGCGCGGCGTCCAGCGTGATCTCTGCCTTGAACAGCTTGGATACCGGGCAGCCCTCTTTGGCCTTGCCAGCGGCTTCCTGAAAGGCGGCATCGTCGGTGCCTGGGCTGCGCACCCGGGTGGTGAGATGGATCTTGGTGATGCTGAAGCCACCGGAGTCCTGCTCAAGGCTAACGGCTGCCTCGGTCGATATACGCTCCGGGGTCAAGCCGGCTTCGCCCATGATCATCGACAGCGCCATGGAGTAACAGCTGGCATGCGCCGCACCGATCAACTCCTCGGGGTTGGAGCCGGACTCGCCCTCGAAGCGCTTGGCGAAGCTGTAGGGGACATCCTTGATCACGCCGCTCTCGGTCGAGACCTGACCCTTGCCCTCTTTCAGGCTACCCTCCCAGACAGCGCTACCGGTTTTCTTGATGCTCATGTGGGTCGACTCCTTGCGATAAGAGAACTGGCCAAAGGATTGGTCGGCAACGTGGATTAACGCTGCCCCCCTCACCATAGCGCATCGACTTGTCTTCGCCATCTCTTTGTCGAATAATTTTGAAAATATTTTCCAAAAAAGGCGCCAATCCATGCTCGACGCATCCACTCCCCACATCCTGCTACCCGCCAACGCGCATGAGTCTGCGCAGCAGCTGCCGGCCATCGGCCAGGGCACCTGGTACATGGGCGAAGGACTGGCCCCCCGTCGCGACGAGGTGCGGGCCTTGCAGCACGGCCTGGAGCTGGGTCTGACGCTGATCGATACCGCCGAGATGTACGCCGACGGCGGTGCCGAGGAGGTGGTCGGCGAGGCGCTGGCCGACCGTCGCGACCAAGCCTTCCTGGTATCCAAGGTCTATCCATGGAATGCCGGCCGCGACAGCGCCATCGCCGCCTGCGAGCGCAGCCTGAAGCGGCTCGGCACAGATTATCTCGACCTCTACCTACTCCACTGGCCCGGTAATATCCCGCTGGAAGAAACCTTGGAGGTCTTCGAGCGGCTACGCGAACAAGGCAAGATTCGCCGCTACGGCGTTTCCAACTTCGATGTCGATGAGCTCGACGCGCTGACAGCATTGCCCGGTGGCGCTGCCTGTGCCGTCAATCAGGTGCTCTACCATCTGGGCTCACGCGGCATCGAGCACTCCCTGCGCCCGCTGATGCAGCGTCTCGGCATGCCGCTGATGGCCTACTGCCCGCTGGCCCAGGCCGGAAAGCTGCGCCGTGACCTGTTCGGTCATCCGGTGGTACGTGAAGTGGCCGATGGGCTCGGTATCACCCCCGCCCAGCTGCTGCTGGCCTGGGCGATTCGCCCCATCGAGGGACGGCGCAACGCTATCGCCATTCCCAAGGCGGTACAGCCTCAGCACGTCGAGCAGAATGCCGGTGCACTCGAGGTCGAACTCGATGACGCCACCCTGGCCCGCCTCGACGAGGCGTTTCCCGCCCCGAGCAAGAAGGTAGCGCTGGATATCGTCTAGCGCTTGTCGACGGAAGCGCGCAGGCTCGCCAGTTCATCGACCAACTGCTCGGTGCCGAGCCGGCGCATCGCCTCAACGTTGCGCTCGGGAATCGCCTCGGGGTCGGGATAATGCGCCAAGGCACGCTCCAGCCCCGCTTCACGCAGCAGGTGCAGCATCGGCCAGGGCGATCGGTTGGTGAAGTTGGCCGGATCGTCTATAGCCGCGCCTTCGAAGCAGTAGTCGGGATGAAAGCTGGCTAGCTGATAGACTCCCTCGTAGCCCTGCTCGACCAGCAGCGCCTCGGCCACGGCGAGGAAATCGAGGTAGTCGTCGAAATCCTCCAGCCCCGGGCGCAGCACCATGAGGGTCGTCTCGATCCCGGGTGTCGCGTCGAGCCGCCGGCATTCGTCGATAAGTGCTTCGAGGGCGAATTCCCAGGCGCCAGCCTCGAGCTCCACGAAGCGGACGGTATCGTTCACCAGTTCACGGCGAGCGAAGGGACAGACATTGCGGGCGACGACGAAGCGCTCGACCCAGGCACGGGTCGCGGCGCAGGCGGGCGTCAGGGATTCAGGCATCGTGAGGCTCGATAGATAGTGAACGGCCAGTATACCCGAGCCGGCCCCGGGCAAGGCGTCAAACCGACCGCCGCGACCTCAATCCGCCGGGCGCGGCATGGGCCCACGGCGTGAGGCGAGCCGGTCGGCCAGCCGGGTCGGCTCCGGCAGCTTGGTACGCCCCAGGCACCTCACCACCCAGTCGAGCGATGTCGCCAGCGAGATGCGATGTCCCAGCGAAACGTAGACGGGCTTGACGCCTGCCCGCGTACGCAGCACCGCGCCGATCGTCTCGCCGCGATGGCGCAGTGGTGTCCACTCGCCGCGAGGCTCGGGCACTTCATCGTGTACGCCGCATAGCCGCGACTTGGCCACACCGATGGTCGGCAGGTCGAGCCACAGCCCCAGGTGCGAGGCCACTCCGAGACGTCGCGGGTGAGCGATACCCTGACCGTCGACCATCACCAGCTCGGGCCGCGTCGTGAGCATGCCGAAGGCCGCCAGCGCCGCCGGGATCTCACGAAAGGAGAGCAGCCCGGGTATGTAGGGCATGCGGGTCGGCTCGCGGTGCACCACCTGCTCCACTATATCCAACCCGATGAGGGGATCACCGGGCCAGGCCAGTACCACCGCCGCCGCCCGGGTGACCTCGCCGCCCTGCTCGAAACCGATGTCGATGCCGGCGATATGGCGCACCGGTGCCAGCCGATCCTCCCGCTCGATACTCCCGGCCATGCGCCTCTGCAGCGCAATGGCCTGCTCGGGGGTAAGGTTCCAGTCGTGCAAGTTGGCGTCAGGCATCCATGGCCTCCTGTTTCGTCCTTGGGTCTCGCGTAGACTATCGCCTCAGGATAGCCGAAAGCCACCGCCGCAAGGGATACGATGAGACTCCTTCACACCGCCGACTGGCACCTGGGCCAGACCTTCCACGGCCAGGAGCGCCACGCCGAGCACCGCGCCTTCCTCGACTGGCTGCTCGACACCCTCGTCGCCCGTGACGCCGACGCGCTGCTCGTCGCCGGTGACGTCTTCGACGTGGTCAATCCCTCGCTGCGTGCCCAGGAACTGCTCTACGACTTCATCGTCACCGCCCATGAGCGCCTGCCGATGCTGGACATCGTGCTGATCGCCGGCAACCACGACAGCGGCAACCGCATCGAGCTGCCGGCGCCGCTGATGCACCGGCTGCGCACCCACGCCCTGGGCCGGGTGAGCTGGCTCGACGATGGCACACTCGATGCCGAGCGCCTGCTGGTGCCGCTCACTGATACAACCGGTGAAACCCGCGCCTGGTGCCTGGCGCTGCCCTTTCTGCGCCCCGCCGAGGTCACCGGCCGTGTTCAAGGACAGGCCTTCGGTGTCGCAGCGGAATACGACGCCTCCCCTGATCGCAACGACTACGTCACTGGAATCTCCCGGGTTCACGAGCAGCTGATCGAGGCGGCTCGCGAGCGCCGCCGACCCGGTCAGGCATTGATAGCCATGAGCCACGCTCACCTGCATGGCGCCGCCGTTTCCGAGGCCAGCGAGCGACCCATCGTGATCGGCGGCGAGGAGTCGATCTCCGCCAGTCTGTTTCCCGCCGATATCGCCTATGTGGCGCTGGGCCACCTGCACCGCGCCCAGCAGGTTGGCGAGTCGCGCATCCGCTACAGCGGCAGCCCCCTGCCGCTGGACTTCAGCGAAGTGGCCTATCCCCACCAGATCGTGGAAACAGTACTGGAAGGCGAAACCCTCGCCAGCGTGGAAGCGATTCCCGTGCCGCGCCCGGTGGCCATGCATCGCATCGGCCCCGGCGAGCTGGACATGGTGCTGGCCGAGCTGGACGCCCTGCCCCATGATCCCGACCTGCCACGCGACCGCTGGCCCTGGCTGGAAGTGCGCGTGGCATTGAGCGCTCCGGTGCCCGACCTGCGCGCCCAGGTGGAAACCGCACTGGAAGGCAAGGCGCTGCGGCTGCTGCGCCTGGAGCGCCGCCTGCCCCGGCTCGAGGGCGAAGAAACACCGGAGCGGGTCGACCTGGAACAGTTGGGCCCGAGAAAGCTGTTCGAACGTACCTGGCAAGCGCGCTGGGGCGAGACGCCCGAGGCCGATGTGCTGGCCGATTTCGACCGGCTGCTGCAGGACGTGCTCGATGCCCAGGGGGAGGAGACGGCATGAAGATCCTTGCCCTGCGCCTGGCCAACCTGGCTTCCCTGCCCGGCCTGCTGGAGCTCGATTTCACCGTTCCCCCGCTCAGCGATGCCGGCCTGTTCGCCATCACCGGCCCCACCGGGGCCGGCAAAAGCACACTGCTCGATGCCCTGTGCCTGGCGCTCTACGGCAACACGCCACGGCTACGCCAGGCCCCCGGCCGTGACGCCCCGCTACCCGACGTCGAAGGAGAGACGGTGAGTACCGCCGACCCGCGCACCCTGCTGCGCCGCGGCACGGCGAGCGGCCATGCCGAGGTCGATTTCCTCGGTCGCGACGGCCGCCGCTATCGTGCCCGCTGGGCCGTGCGTCGCGCCCGCGAGAAGGCGGGTGGCCGCCTGCAGGCGGTGGAACAGTCGCTCACCGACCTGGACGACGAGCGCCTGCTCACCGCCCAGAAGCGCGAATTCGACCGCCTGCTGCCGGAACGCCTGGGGCTCACCTTCGACCAGTTCACCCGCGCCGTGCTGCTGGCCCAGAGCGAGTTCGCCGCCTTTCTCAAGGCCGACGACAACGAGCGTAGCGACCTGCTGGAGCGCCTGACCGGCACCGCCGAATACTCGCGAATCTCCATCGCCGCCTACCGCCGTGCCAGCGAAGCCAGGAAGCGCGTCGATGCTCTGCAAGCCCGGCTCGCCGACGACCTGCCCGCCGAGCCCGAGGCGCGCGCCGAGCTGGAACAGGCCGCCAAGCAAGCCGAGACCGAACTGGCCGCCCTGCAGCGACAGAACCAGAGCCTGGAGGCTCGCCGGCAGTGGCACGCCATCGATGACCGGCTGCGCCAGGCCTACGCCGAGGGGCTACGGCAGCAGCGTGACACCGAAGCACATTGGCACTCGCTTGACGACGCTCGGGCCGACCGCGAATGCCGCCGCCTGCTCGCGCCCCAGCGCCACCGCCTGCTGCGTCAGACCGCGCTGCCCCATGAGATCGCCGCGCTGGAGGACGCCCACCGTCAGACCCTCCAGGCCCTCGAGCAGGCCAAGGCCACCCAAGAGGCTGCCGAACAGACGCGGGACCAGGCCGCGCAGCAATTGAGTGCAGCCACCCATGAGCGCCAGCAGGCCGAACCCGCCCTGCGCCAGGCCCGTGAGCATACCCAGTCACTGGCGACTCTCGACCAACAGCTGGGCGAACTCGAGGCGCAGCATCGCGACTGCACCCTGCAGACCGAACGACTGGCCGAGCAGCGCCGGCAAGCCGACGCCAGGCATCTCGAACACAAGCGTAAACGCGACGAGTGGCAGGCTGCGCTGCGCCAATTGATGGGCAGCCATGAACGGCTCGACGCCGCACGCCAGGCGACCCAGCAGGCCCACGACCGTGCCGCCCGCCGCAGCCTGGCCTTGGGAGAGCTGGAAAGCCGTTGGCAGGAGGCCCAGCGCGCCGAGCAGGCCCAGCGCCAGCTGGGCAAACGCCTGGCCCTGGATGAAAAGCGTCAGGTCGAGTTGGCTACCCAGGGCAAGGCCGCGCGGGAGCGGCTCGACGAGTGGGAGCGCCACTACGCCACGCTACGCGATTTCATCGAACGCAGCCGCGCCGCCCGCAGCGAGAGTGTGGCACGCCTGCGTGAGACACTCCTTGAAGGCGAGCCCTGCCCGGTATGCGGTGGGCTGGACCACCCCTTCCGCCAACAGCCCCCAGCCACACCCGAGGCGGCGCAGCTCGCTGCCCAGCAGGCGCAGGAGGAGGAGCAACTGGCTGAGGCCAAACAGGCCTTCGAGCAGGCCCAGCGGGAACGCAACGACCTCGAGGGCGAGTACCGCGCCGTCATGGCGGCGCTGGCCCGCTGTCGCCAGGAGCTACAGCAGGCCGATGGTCGCCTGGCTCAGGCGCAGCAAACCTTGGCCGAGCATCCGCTCCACGCCGAACTCAACGCCATCGACACCGCCGAGCGCGACGCCTGGCTGGCGTACCAACGCCACGAGTGCGATGGCGAGCGCGAGCATGGCGAACGCACGCTCCAGGCACTGGCCCGCGCCGAAGCCGAGCTGGCTCCGCTCGAGGATGCCCTGAGCCAGGGCGAGCTCGAGCTGGCCCAGCTCGAGGCCAGGCGGGCCGCGCTCGAAGCGGAGCTGAACAAGCAAGCCGAACGGCTGCCTCCCCTGCGCCAGCAGCGCAGCAAGGTGGCTACTACCCTCCAGACCCTGCTCGGCGACCACCCTTCCGACGATGCCTGGCAGCAACAGTTGGAGGCGCGCCAGGAGTCGGCCCGTCAGCAGCGCGAACAGGCCATCGAGGGTTGCCATGGTGCCGAGCGGGAGCAGGCACGCCTGTCCCAGCAGGCAAGCCACGAGGCCCAGCGCATCGAGCAGCTCGTCCAGGAGGACGCTTCGCTGGAGCGTGAGCTGGCAGACTGGCGCCAGGCTCATCCGCAGCTGGACGACGCTACCCTGGCCCGGCTGCTAGCGCAGCCCCAGGCTGAAGCCGAGCGCGAGGAGCGCGAGCTTGCCGACGCCGACGAAGCCCGCCAGCGCACCGAGGCGAGTCTCGCCGAGCGGCGCCATGCGCTGGTCGAGCACCGCCGCGCCCTGGCGCTGAGCGACGCAAACGATAGCGACGAGGCGCTACTGAGTGAAGCCACCGAGGCGAGGATCAGCAGCCGTCATGAAGCGCTTGCCGCCGAGCGTGAGGCCCTGGCGCCGCAGTTGGAACAAGCCCAGCAGGCGCGTGATGACGCCGTTCATGCCCTGCGCTACGACGACCGCCGCCGCGCGCGCCAGCAGGAAGGCCAGGCCGAGCTGGAAGCGGCCCGCAGCGAGCATGTGCGCTGGGGGCGTATCAGCGAGCTGATCGGCTCTGCCGACGGCAAGACATTTCGCCGTATCGCCCAGGCCTACAATCTCGACCAGTTACTGGAGCACGCCAACGCCCACCTCAGCGGCCTCAGCCGGCGCTATCGACTGATACGCGGCGGCAGCGAACTCGGCCTGCTGGTGGTGGACCACGACATGGGCGACGAGCGCCGCTCGGTGCACTCGCTCTCCGGCGGCGAGACCTTCCTCGTCTCGCTGGCGCTGGCCCTGGGGCTCGCCTCCATGGCCTCGGGCGAGCTCACCATCGAATCGCTGTTCATCGACGAAGGCTTCGGCAGCCTCGACCCGCAGTCGCTGGCACTGGCCATGGAGGCTCTCGATGGCCTGCAGGCGCTGGGCCGCCGCGTCGGCGTGATCTCCCACGTGCAGGAGATGCACGAGCGCATTCCCGTACAGATCCAGGTGGAACCGCTGGGCAACGGCACGAGTCGAGCCAGGTTGATCAGCACCTAAGGCGTGAGAACTCGTTCGATGACACATCGGTGGTGGACTACCGAGCGATGGGTGGCGTCTCGCCGGCTAGTGGCTCCAGTATCGGTGGGAAATCGGCAGCGGGCATCGGCCGGCCGAACAGATAACCCTGGTAAAGAAAGCATCCCAAACCGGCAAGCACGGCACGCTGCATCTCCGTCTCGACACCTTCGGCAATGACGGCAAGCTCGAGGCTTCGGCCCAAGGCCACGATGGCGGCGGCGATGGGAGTAGACTGGGTGTCATGGCTCAGCCCACGGACGAAGGCAATATCGATCTTAAGCGTATCCAGCGGTAGCGACTTGAGGTAGAACAGCGAGGAGTAACCGGTGCCGAAATCGTCCAGAGCGAAGCTGACACCGATACGACGCAACAACCCCATCTTTTCGATGGTGCCTTCCGGGTCCTTGAGCAGCAGGGATTCGGTCAACTCGAGTGTCAGGCGGCCCGGTGCCACGTCATGCCGATAGATGGCAGAGAGTACCTGGTCGACGAAATCCGGCTGCTGAAACTGCCGCACGCTGACGTTGAGGGATAGCTTGAGATCACAGCAGTCAGGCCGCTGGCGCCACTCCCCAAGCAGGCGACACCCTTCCTGTAGCACCCAGTATCCGAGTGGCAGGATCAAGCCGCTCTCTTCGGCCAGAGGGATGAACTCGCTGGGTGAAATGAACCCGCGCACCGGGTGCTGCCAGCGAACCAGTGCTTCAGCGCCAATGATGCACTGGAGGGCATCCACCTGGGGTTGGAGATACAGGCTCAGCTCACCTTTGTCGATGGCGTGGCGAAGCTCACGCTCGAGGGTCAGCCTCATCTCCCGTTCCTGCTCCAGCTCCGGGCGGAATAGCTGGGGGGTCCCATCACGCTGCCGTTTGGCCTCGAGGAGAGCCAGGCCGGCACGCTTGAACAGGTGAGCCGGCATGGTGCCATGGTGTAGGTCGAAAACCAGCATGCCGACGCTGAGACGGCAAAGATAGGTGTGACCATGCAGCTGGTACTCGGTGGTGAGAGACACGAGCACACGCTCGGTAAGCGCGCGAGCCTCACCTTCGGCAGCTGTCTCTTGAGCAGCGCTCAACTGCGCAAGGAGGGCGAATTCGTTGCCGTCCAGGCGCGCCACATAAATGTCCTCAGCCGCCCAGCGACGCAAGCGTGTCGCAAGCTGGCGCAGCAATTCATCGCCGATGTCCTGACCCAGGCTATCGTTGAGTATCTTGAAACGATCGATATCGAACAATGCCAGCAGCGATAGTGTCGCTTCACCGTTCTGGTACTGCTTATCCTTGGTCAAGCGTTCCTGAAGCGCTCGTCGGTTAGGAAGTTCGGTCAGGGTATCGTGATAGGCCAGATAGCGAATTCGCTGCTGCGCCATATGCTCGGCCGAGCGATCGGAGAGCAACGCAACATAGTCTCGCTCCTCGCTGTCGGCATAGGTCACACGGCTGACGCTGAGCCATGCCGGAAAGCGCTTGCCCCCGCAGTGCTGAGCCTCGATCAATCCGCTCCATTCTCCTTTTTTCTCCAGCGTCCTGAGCAGAGGCCCTTTGAATGCCTCGCTATTGGGGGCGAAGACGAGCTTCCACGCCGACTGCCCCACGGCCCGTTCGATGTCCCAGCCAAGCATTTTCTCGAGCGCGGCGTTACTCAGCCGAATGCGAGCCTGTTCGTCCAGCACCGCGACGCCGTCATGCAGCGCAGACAGCACCTCCAGAAGACGGCGTCGCATCATGTGCTCGTGCTGCTCGCTGACGTGAAGCCGCCGCTGGGCTTGCGCTGCCACGACCGTCAGTAGGGCGACCAGAACCACACAGCTGCCAATGAGATAGATCAACCAATGCGATTCCGCCGTTGGCGGCAGCGGAGCCGCACCTGGGTGGGGAACGAACCAGGCAGCCCGCATGGCCACGTAGTGCATGCTGCAGATGGCGAGTGAGACGAACATGGCACTGATGAAGGCACAGGTCTTGGCGCGTCGCATGCCCCACTCCTGACGGCATAGGCGATAGGCATAGGCGCTAGCGACGCCGAGACCCACGGCCACGAATAGCGACAGGAGGAACAGCCAGAATTCATGATAGAGCGACGCCGGCATATGCATGGCAGCCATACCGGTGTAATGCATCATGCCGATTCCCAGCCCCAAGCCGGTGCCGGCCAGCAGCAGTTCTGTATGACTCGGCTCCTCACGTGCAAGCAGCGCCACGGCTACCAGGCTTCCCCCCACGGCCGGCACGATGGATAACAGCGTCAGGATCGGATCATGGTGTACGGCAAAATCGAGCTTATAGGCATGCATACCGGTAAAGTGCATGCTCCACACGCCCAGCCCCATGATGCCTGCCCCGGCGAAGAGCCAAAGCCGACGCCATCTCGCCTGCTGGGCTTTACTGACCAGCTTGATGAGATCCAGGCCGGCATAGGAAGCAGCCAGCGCAATCGCCCAGGAGACCAGCACCAGAGGGAGGTGATGTTCCCCCTGCACGGCTTCCAGAGAGCGCGGATCGAGGAGAAGGTTAGCCAGTATCGTCATGTACTGTTCTTCGGCATGGCAGCCGCCTTCTTGAGGGTGGCTCGGCAATATACGTTGAATAAATGTTAATGGCAGCCGAAAAAAGCGCCCCGTTGCCGGGGCGCCTTTGTCTCCTAACTAACGTGGCGTATCACGCCAGGTCGAAGCGGTCGGCGTTCATCACCTTGTTCCAGGCGGCGACGAAGTCATTGACGAACTTCTCCTTGGCGTCGTCTTGGGCGTAGACCTCGGCGATGGCGCGCAGCTGCGAGTTGGAGCCGAACACCAGATCGACCCGGGTGCCGGTCCACTTCACTTCGCCAGTCTTGCGGTCGCGACCCTCGAACACGTCGGCCTCCGCCGAAGCCGGCTGCCACTGCGTGCTCATGTCGACCAGATTGACGAAGAAGTCGTTGGTCAGGGTGCCGGGGCGATCGGTGAACACGCCGTGGCGCGCATTGCCGTAGTTGGCCTCGAGTACGCGCAGCCCGCCCACCAGCACGCTCATCTCCGGCGCGCTCAGGCCCAGCAGCTGCGCCTTGTCGACCAGCATCTCCTCGTCGGAGACGGTGAAACGCGTGCGGCGATAGTTGCGGAAGCCATCGGCCTCGGGGCGCAGCCACTCGAACGACTCGGCGTCGGTCTGCTCTTCAGTGGCATCGGTGCGGCCCGGAACGAACGGCACCTCCATGGCATGACCGGCGTCCCTGGCGGCCTTCTCGATGGCAGCGGCACCGCCCAGCACGACCAGGTCGGCAAGCGATACCTTCTTGTTGCCCGATTGGGTGGCGTTGAAGTCGTTCTGAATACTCTCCAGCGTCTTCAGTACCTTGGCTAACTGCTCGGGCTGGTTGGCCTCCCAGTCCTTCTGCGGCGCCAGGCGGATGCGCGCGCCGTTGGCTCCGCCGCGCATGTCGGAGCCGCGGAAGGTGGCAGCCGACGACCAGGCGGTGTAAACCAGCTCGGCGACGCTGAGACCCGAGCCGAGAATCCTGCTCTTTAGGGCGGCGATGTCCTGATCATCGATCAGCGCATGGTCCACGGCCGGCACCGGATCCTGCCAGATCAGCTCTTCCGCCGGCACTTCCGGGCCCAGGTAGCGCGCCTTGGGCCCCATGTCGCGATGGGTCAGCTTGAACCAGGCGCGGGCGAAGGCATCGGCGAACTCGTCCGGGTTATTGTGGAAGTGCTGGGAGATCCTGCGATACTCCGGGTCCTCGCGCATGGCCATGTCGGCGGTGGACATCATGATGCCGACGCGCTTGTTCGCATCCTCGGCGTCCGGCGCCATGTCCTTCTCGGCCAGGTTCCTGGGCACCCACTGCTTGGCACCCGCCGGGCTGGTGGTCAGCTCCCACTCGTAGCCGAACAGCACGTCGAAATAGCTCATGTCCCACTTCGTCGGTGTCGGCGTCCAGGCCCCTTCCAGACCGCTGGTGATGGTGTCGCGGCCCTTGCCGCTCTTGTAGCCGCTCTTCCAGCCGAAGCCCATCTCCTCCATCGGAGCGGCCTCGGGCTCGGGACCCACGTTGACCGGGTCGCCGGCGCCGTGGGTCTTGCCGAAGGTGTGGCCGCCGGCGGTCAGTGCCACGGTCTCGTAGTCGTTCATCGCCATGCGGGCGAAGGTTTCGCGGATGTCCCGGGCCGAGGCCAGCGGATCCGGGTTGCCGTCCGGCCCTTCCGGATTGACGTAGATGAGGCCCATCTGTACCGCGGCCAGCGGGTTCTCGAGATCACGCTCGCCCGAGTAGCGACTCTTGGCATGCCCGCTGTCGGCCAGCCACTCGTCCTCGGCGCCCCAGTAGATGTCCTCTTCCGGCTGGTAGACGTCCTCACGCCCGCCGGCGAAGCCGAAGGTCTTGAAGCCCATGGATTCCAGGGCGACGTTGCCCGCCAGGATGTAGAGGTCGGCCCAGGAGAGCTTGTTGCCGTACTTGCGCTTGATCGGCCACAACAGGCGGCGTGCCTTGTCCAGGTTGCCGTTGTCGGGCCAGCTGTTGAGCGGCGCGAAGCGCTGGGTGCCGGTACCGGCGCCGCCACGACCGTCGCCCACCCGATAGCTCCCGGCGCTGTGCCAGGCCATGCGAATGAAGAGCGGGCCGTAATGGCCGTAGTCCGCCGGCCACCATTCCTGGGAGTCGGTCATCAGCGCTTCGAGGTCTTGCTTGACGGCAGAAAGGTCGAGGGACTTGAACGCCTCGGCGTAGTCGAAGGCCTCACCCAATGGGTTGGACTTCGGCGCATGCTGGTGAAGAATGCCCAGGTTCAGCTGGTTGGGCCACCAGTCCTGATTGGAGTTTCCGGTATCTCCGCGCTTGGTACGTGACCCATGCATGACGGGGCATTTGCCGGCTCTGCTGTCGACTTTCTGATCCATGACGCTCTCCCTTCGGTGACGTGCTGTCGTGCAATGTGGCTGTAGCGTGACAATAGGTATATCAGTGGAACCGAAAGAGAGAGACTTGATTTTTCACACCGCGACAATAGTAAATTTAAATAATATCATAGAATTCGATTGATCCAGGCTTTCGACATGCCAAGCCTGAGGCCGACACAGGCGTGTTAGGCTAAGCACAGTAAATGTCAGGAGCGCCCTATGACCGCCGCCGAAATGCTTGAACGCCTGGTGGGCTTTGCCACCGTTTCCCGCGATTCCAACCTCGAACTGATCGCCTTCGTCGAGGGCTACCTCGACGAGCACGGGGTCGAGCATTGGCGGGTGGAGAGCGACGACGGCAAGAAAGCCAACCTGCTGGCGCGCATCGGGCCGGAGGTGGAAGGTGGCGTGGTGCTCTCGGGGCATACCGACGTGGTGCCGGTGGACGGCCAGCCGTGGTCAACCGATCCGTTCACCCTGGTGGATAAAGGCGACAACAAGCTCTACGGTCGCGGCACCTGCGACATGAAGGGCTTCATCGCCTGCGCCCTGGCCGAGCTGCCCGAGTGGCTGAAGCGCGGCCTGGACAAACCGATCTACCTGGCGCTCTCCTACGACGAGGAAGTGGGCTGCATCGGTGCGCCGCGCATGATTGAGCGGTTGATGGCCGACCACCCGCGCCCCGCGGCAGTGATCGTCGGCGAACCGACGATGATGCAGCCGGTAGTGGCCCACAAGGGCGCCACCAACCTGCGCACCACGGTGACCGGCCGCGCTTCGCACTCCAGCCAGGTCGACCAGGGGGTTTCGGCGATCCATGTGGCCGCACGGCTGGTGACGAAGATCGAGGACGTGATGAGCGAGCTGCGCGCCGAGGGCCGCGTCGACGAGGCCTTCAACGTCGCCCACTCCAGCCTGCACGTGGGCAAGATCGCCGGCGGTACCGCAATCAACATCATGGCGCGGGAATGCACCTTCGAATGGGAGATCCGCCATCTACCCAGCGACCGCTTCGATGAGCTGATCGGCCGCGTCAACGCCTATGCCGAGGAGCTCGAGGCCGAGATGCAGCGACGCGCGCCCGAGACGGGCATCGTTACCGAAGCGCTCAACGTCACCGTGCCGGCGCTGGCCGACGACAACAATGCCCAAGTGCTCGACCTGTGTCGCGAGCTGCTCGGCGAGCAACCCAGCGGCGCGGTGGCCTACGCCACCGAGGCCGGCCAGTTCCAGCGCGTGGGGCTGCCCACCGTGATCTGCGGCCCCGGCAGCATCCGCCAGGCGCACCAGCCCGACGAGTACATCGAGATCGATCAGCTCGCGGCGGGCACTCGCTTCATGCAGGCGCTGGGGCGGCGGCTGGCAAACTGCTAGGCTTGGCAGAAGCCGGGCTCGGCGAGCCCCTCCCCCCCCGTTCTCATCTGCAGCAGGCTGCCGGCCTGCGGCCAGCGCGCCTTACCCTCGGCGTCCAGGTGCTGGGTCGCGGTGGTGATGTAGAGCGTGCGCAGATCGGGCCCGCCGAAGGCCACCATGGTCGGGTGCGGGCACGGCACCTCATGCTCCGCCACAGGCTCACCCTCGGGCGAGAAGCGCACGATACGCCCGCCGTCGTAGAGGGCGCTCCAGTAGCAACCCTCGCTGTCCACCGCCGCGCCGTCGGGCACGCCAGGCAGGCCCAGCCTTTCCAGGTCGACCCAGGTTTCTCCCTCGCCCAGCGTGCCGCTGTCGAGGTCGAAGGGGTAGCGCAGGATGCGTCGCGTCAGCGAGTCCGTGTGGTAGAGCCATCGCCGGTCGGGGCTGAAGGCCAGGCCGTTGGAGATGCCGATGCCCGTCAGCCGCGGCGTCAGCTCACCCCGGTCGAGACAGTAGAGCGCCGCGCTGGGGCTCGATTCGTCGGCGTCGATGGTGCCCGCCCACAGCCGCCCGGTGGCGTCGCAGCGGCCGTCGTTGAAGCGGTTGCCGTACCCCGCCTGCTCCCATTCAGGATTGTCGGCCAACCGCTCGGGCTCGCCGCTTTCGGGCAGACGCAGGATACCCGACGCGGTAGCGGCCACCAGGCCCGCGGCGTCGATCGCCACGCAGCCCACCTTCTCGCCCAGCTCGATGCGTGCCGGAGCACCACCCTCCTGCGGACGCCAGGTGTAGACATGACCGTTGTTGATATCGGCCCAATACAGCGTCTGGCGTGCCACCGACCACACCGGGCTCTCGCCCAGGCTCATGTCGAGCTCGACCGCCACTTCAATGCTGCCCTCTGGCATGTTTCCTCTCTCGTATTCCACGGCTTCCATGACCTCAGTGATTGTCGCGCGGCGGACTCTGGCGTGCCACGTCGCGGTATTTCGTAGCCCCTTCCAGCGTCATGCCTCGATCTAGCGGTTCCACCAAGGTGCGCTGGATCTCCTGCCATGGGGTCTGGTGGCCGGGGTAGCGATAGCCTCCCTGCTGCTCGAGCCGCTCACGGCGCGCCTCGATCTCGTCCTCCTCGATCAGCAGGCGCACTTCGCCGCGATTGAGGTCGACGCGCAGCCGATCGCCGTTCTCGAGCAGCGCCAGGCCGCCGCCGGTGGCCGCCTCGGGCGCGGCATTCAGGATCGACGGAGAACCTGAGGTGCCCGACTGGCGCCCGTCGCCCAAGCACGGCAGCGACTCGATGCCGCGCTTGATCAGCGCCTCGGGTGGTTGCATGTTGACCACCTCGGCGCCACCGGGGTGACCCACCGGGCCAGCCCCGCGCATCACCAGGATAGTGGTCTCGTCGATTCCGAGCGCTGGGTCGTCGATGCGCGCGTGGTAGTCCTCCGAGCCGTCGAATACCACCACCTTGCCCTCGAAGGCATTGGGGTCGTCGGGGTTGGAGAGAAAGCGTGTGCGAAAGTCGGCTGAGATCACGCTGGTCTTCATCAATGCCGAGTCGAACAGGTTGCCCTTGAGGTTGAGGAAGCCGGCCTGCTCGACCAGCGGGTTGTCATAGCGGCGAATCACCTCGAGATCCTGAGTCTCGCAGCCGGCGCAGTTGTCGGCCAGCGTGCGGCCGTTGACGGTGAGGACGTCACCGTGGAGCTTGCCGGCGCCGAGCAGCTCATGAACCACCGCCGGCACGCCGCCGGCGCGGTGAAACTCCTCGGAGAGATAGGCCCCGGCGGGCATCACGTTGGCCAGCAGCGGAACGGCGTGGCCCAGCGCCTGCCAGTCGTCGTTGCTCAGCTCGATGCCGGAGTGGCGCGCGATGGCGTTGATATGGATCGGCGCGTTGGAGGAGCCGCCCAGTGCCGAGCACACCACAATGGCGTTCTCGAACGCCTCGCGGGTAAGGATGTCGCTGGGACGCAGGTCGGCCCACACCATGTCGACGATGCGCGACCCGGTGTCGTAGGCCACCATCGCGCGCTCCTTGTAGGGCGCGGGAATCATCGCCGAGCCGGGCAGGCTCATGCCCAGCGCCTCGGCCATGGAGTTCATGGTCGAGGCGGTGCCCATGGTGTTGCAGTGCCCCACTGAGGGTGCCGAGTCGGTAGCCCGGGCGAGGAACTCGGCGTAGTCGATGTCGCCCGCGGCGAGCCGCTTGCGCAGCTCCCAGATGATGGTGCCGGAGCCTACCCGGTCGGCGCCGCGCCAGCCGTTGAGCATCGGCCCGCCGGAGAGCACGATGGCGGGAATGTTGACCGTGGCGGCGGCCATCAGGCTCGCCGGGGTGGTCTTGTCGCAGCCGGTGGTGAGCACTACGCCGTCGAGCGGGTAACCGTGCAGCACTTCGACCAGGCCCAGGTAGGCCAGGTTGCGGTCGAGCGCGGCGGTGGGCCGCCGCGCGTTCTCGTGGATCGGGTGCAGCGGGAACTCGAACGGCACCCCGCCGGCGGCACGAATGCCGTACTTGACCCGTTTCACCAGCTCGATGTGGTGGCGGTTGCATGGCGTCAGGTCGGAGCCCGACTGGCAGATGCCGATGATCGGCTTGCCGCTGGCGAGCTCCTCCAGGGTGATGCCGTAGTTCATGTAGCGCTCGATGCACAGCGCCGTGGTGCCCGGGTGCTCGGGGTTGTCGAACCACCAGCGCGAGCGCAGCTGGTCGGGCGTGATCTTGCGGTCGGTCATGTCGCGATCCTCTTGCGAGTCGGCGGTCTCGGTCTCGATCTGATTGTCGGTTGTCGTATGACAGTCATACACGACGAATACCGGTGACGTCATTCATAGGCCATCTCCTCGAGCTCCTTGCCCCGGGTCTCATTGACCAGGCGCAGCACGAAGAGCACCGACACCATCGCGCACAGGGCGTAGAAGCCGTATGCTCCGGCCAAACCGATGGAGGCCAGCATGATGGGGAAGGTCATGGTAATGCCGAAGTTGGCCAGCCACTGGAACAACCCGGCGATGGCGAGGCCCGAACCGCGCATCTGGTTGGGAAACATTTCGCCGAGCATGACCCACATCACCGGGCCCCAGGAGACGTTGAAGAAAAATACATAGGCGTTGGCCGACAGTAGCGCAAACACACCCATGTCATCGCCGAGGCGCAGGCTGCCTTCCATCAGGCTCGCCGTGGAGAAGGCATAAGCCATGCAGGCCAGGGTCAGGGCCATGCCCACCGAGCCGGCCCACAGCAGCGGCTTGCGTCCGATCCTGTCGATCAGGGCGATGGCGAACAGGCAGGCGCCGATGCTGACCGCTCCCGAGATGACATTGATCAGCAGCGCATCGCCCTCGGAGAAGCCCACCGACTGCCATAGCACGGCTCCGTAGTAGAACACCACGTTGATGCCTACCAGTTGCTGGAACACGGCCAACCCGATACCCACCTAGACGATGCCGTGGACCCTGCCGGTGGCACGGTCGAGCACGTCGAGCAGCCGCGGCTTGTGGTGACGGGCCAGGGTGGCATCGATCTCCGCCAGCTTGGCGCTCACCTCGCCCTCGGGCATCACCAGCCCCAGCACGCGGCGCGCCTCACCCTGCCTGCCGCTGCTGATCAGGTAGCGCGGGCTCTCGGGAATGAACAGCAACGCCAGCAGGAACACCGCTGCCGGAAGTAGCTCGATCCAGAACATCCAGCGCCAGGTGGCGAAGCCCAGCCACAGCTGGGCCATCGCCGAGCCCGACACATATGCCAGCACATAGTTACTGAGGAAGGCCACGAACAGCCCGGAGATGATCGCCACCTGCTGGATGGTGGCGAGCCGACCACGATAGGCGGCAGGCGCCACCTCGCTGATGTAGGCCGGGGTCATTACGCTGGCCGCCCCTACCGCCATGCCACCCAGCACCCGATAGATCACGAACTCCAGCGAGCCGTCGGCAATACCAGAGCCCCAGGCGCTGACGAGGAAGAAGACCGCGGCCACGATCAGCAGCGTGCGGCGACCGAAGCGGTCCGCCAGGCGCCCGGCGAAGAAGGCACCCACGGCACAGCCGAGCAGCATTGAGGCAACATTGAAGCCGGTTCCCACACTGTCAGAACCGAACGCGGCCTGCAGGCCGTCGACGGTGCCGTTGATCACGCCACTGTCGAAGCCGAACAGGAAGCCGCCGATGGCGGCAATACAGCAGATCATGAAGATATAGGCCGAACGACTCATTACCTTGCGCTCCTGCATGACGAATACTCCGGAAAAGGGGCGCCCTTGCGGGCGCCAAGGCGAGGAAGCCCCGCGAAGAAGCATGTCGGGGTTCGGCTTACCACCACACGTCCATCTGCAGGCCGAAGGTGAGGCCATCGTTGTCGTCGATGTCGATGGCGTCACCCGCCGCCCCCGCATTGATGGAGCGGCTGGTGCGATCGGCCTGGAAGGCATCCCCGCTCCAGTCCGCATAGGTGACGAAGGCGCGGATCACCGGCCGCGCGAAACCGCCCACGCCCGCCGACCACTGCTGGGCCAGGGTCAGTTTGGTCAAGCGGCGGCTGTCGTCGCCGTTCTCGGGATCGATATAGTCATGGCCGAGCTCAAGGGCGGTGCTCAGATTGTTCGTCCAGTAGTAGGTCGGACGCACCCCGGCCGAGATCCAGGTCGCCCCCGAGTCATCATCAAAGCGCTTGTCCTCGTAGATGGCGGCATAAAGCAGGTCGAGCTTGTCAGGCGTGAGCCACACATTGCCGTGATTGATCACGCGCCACATCTCACCGCCGGGCACATCCGCAGTGACCCCGGCATTCATGCGTCCTTGGCCGCTGCCGGCATTGATGATGCCGTCGGAGGCGTACTGCAGCGCCAGCTTGTTGGAGCCGCCGAACCAGTTGCTCTGTTCGTGCTGGAGGGTGAACATGTGGCCCCTTTCGGCCTCGCTGTCGCCGTAGTAGGCCTCCTGGGCATCGCTCAGTTGAGCGCGTCCGTAGTTGTAGCCCAGCACCAGCGTGCCATCGGGGTTGACGGGGATATCGGACCAGCGAATATCGAGGGTGTCGTTGGAGATTCGATTGTCGGCGTCGGGGTATTCGGTATCGTCGCTACCCGTCGCGCGCATCCACGCCAGGTGCAGCTTGCCGGTGCCCACGTCGATGTTCTCGATACCACCGCCTGGGCCGGTGGAGTCCCAGTAGAAGAAGTCGTTGATGTGCACGTCGTGGCGGCGGTAGAAGCGCTTGCCCGCCCACAGGCTGGCGCCGGGCAAGGCATCGACCACATTGTTGCCCTGCACGTACAACTGTCGAAGGGATACGTCGGTATCCTCGGAATCGTTCACCTGATTCGAGAAATAGCCCACCATGCTGTTGAAATAGAACGACTTGTCCCCTTCCTCATAGAGCGTGGCCCCCAGGCCCAGCTCGGCATAGGTCTCGCACTCGTTGCCCAGCCGGTACTTGGCCCCCGCGCCATTGGCCCGAAAGCAGGCCTGGTCGCCGCCGCCTGCGGTATTGCCGATACCCGAACGGGCATAGCCGGTGAAATCGATCTGCGAGAGTAGATCCTGGGCCTGGACCGTGCCGAAGGCGAGGCAACCGAGCCCGATCAGCCCCAAGCGGGCCAGGGCATGTGCTGAATGACGCGGCGTTTTCATTGTTCTATGCATTTTTCGCTCCTGTGAATGATGGCGTTGCTTGTTGTTGGTAATATCTCTGAACTAAGTGATCGTGGCGTGACGCGTGGGTAGCTCCTTGGTATCAACGGGGTGGATTTAGCTGACGAGACAGCGGAAACGGCAGCGCATCGAGAAGCACTCCCCTCTATCCAGCTCGACCAGGCCTTGGCGCTGCGGATCGCCACGGTGGGCATCGACGTCGTGGGTCACCGGCTCGAAGCAGAAGAAATCCGCCTGCTCGCCCGGCGAAAAAATCAGGTAGCGCGAGGTATCGGCACGCACTTCCAGCGTCAGGCTACGCTCGGGCCAGCTCAGCACGGCCCGACCGTTCCAGCCGGTAAAGAGGTTGTCGATCCTGTCACAAGGCAGCCCTCTGCCTCGCGAGAAGTTCCACTGCCCGGACGCCTCGAGCCGGCGCCATACGGTGGGTAGCTGTTCGGCATCGACCTCCCACACCCCTTCGGCGGCAGCACCGAGACGCACCCCGGCGCTGCGCGGAAACCAGGGATGCAGGCCCAGGCCATAGGGTGCCGGCGCTTCTCCCAGATGAGTCACGGCGAGGGCCACCTCGAGCGTGTCGTCCGCCAGGCGATAACTCAGCTCGGCGCGGTAGTCGAACGGCGGCTGGTGCGAGGAATACAGACCGAGTCTCAGCCGCGTGTCGCCCTGCTCTTCCACCCGCCATGCCTGCTGCCAGCCGTCGCCGTGGATCGGCAGGGGCTCGCCGGGCAGATTGGCCGCCAGTCGATAATCCTGCCCACGCCAGCCGAAACCTCCCCCGCCGATGCGATTCGACCACGGCACCAGTGGGTACATAGCCAGCCGGTTGGGGTCGCGTTCAGTGTCGCCGCCCGGACGCATCAGCGGCTCGGGGCCACGCTCCCCGAGCCTGTCGAAGCGCACCACGGCACCGCCGACCGTCGGATTGACCACCAGCCGCAAAATTCCATTGTCGAGAGTGACCGTCATGACTCCTCGCTCACATGCGGCTCAGGCGATACTGGCCTGGAATCGTGCCAATGCCTCATCCGGCAGGCGCTGGCCATCGGCATCGAAGCCATGCAGCAGCTCGTGGCGCGGCGTCAGATGGAGCACATCGCCGCTGCGCACCGCCGCATCGCCGGGCAGGCGCACGGTCAGCGGGCCGGTGGCGTCGCTGTCGACGTAGGCGAAGGCGTCGGCGCCGAGCATCTCGACCACCCTCACCCGGGCCTGCCACTCCCCCGCCTCTCGACTCACTTCTAGATGCTCCGGGCGAATGCCGAGCGTGGTGGCGCCATAGGCCTTGGCCACCTCGCCTTCGATGAGGTTCATCTTGGGTGAGCCGATGAAGCCGGCCACGAACAGCGTCTCGGGCCGCTGATAGAGGTTCATCGGCGTGCCGACCTGCTCGATCTGGCCGGCGTTCATCACCACGATGCAGTCGGCCAGGGTCATCGCCTCGACCTGGTCGTGGGTGACGTAGACCATGGTGGCGTCGAGCCGCTGGTGCAGCTCGGCCAGCTCCACGCGCATGCGGTTGCGCAGCGCCGCGTCGAGGTTGGAGAGCGGTTCGTCGAACAGGAACACGCCGGGATTGCGTACGATGGCGCGCCCGATGGCCACGCGCTGGCGCTGGCCGCCGGAGAGCTCGGCCGGCTTGCGCTCGAGCAGCTCCTCGAGGTTGAGCAGGCGCGCCGCCTCGGCCACCTTGGCTTTGCGCTCCTCGACGGGCACCTTGGCCAGGCGCATGCCGAAGTCGATATTGCGGGCCACCGTCATGTGCGGATAGAGCGCATAGGACTGGAACACCATGGCGATGTTGCGCTCGCTGGGTTCGGCGGTGGTGACGTCGCGCCCGCCGATGGAAATCGCGCCGCGGGTCACCGTCTCGAGCCCGGCGATCATGCGCAACAGGGTCGACTTGCCGCAGCCGGAGGGGCCCACCAGCACGGTGAAGGAGCCGTCCTCGATGCACAGGTTGAGGTTGGGGATCACCGTGGTCTTGCCACGGAAGGTCTTCTCGATGTCGACCAGGGTTACGTCAGCCATAGCATGTCTCTTCTTGGCGCATGTTGTGTGTCTTGTGCGCAGAAATTGAATCAGCGTTCGTTGCGGCGGTAGCGGAACCCGGCGAAGTCCGCCGGCATGGCGCGTCCGCTGATGTCATGGGCCGCCATACCCAGGAAGTTGCCGGTGAAGTAGCCATGGGCACGACCGCTGCCCTCGTCCGATAGCAAGCCGGCGTCCAGCGCCGGGCCGATCGAACGCCACTCGCCGCCGCCCTGGGCGAAGCGGAACTGCAGCTCGCGCTCGCGGATGTCGAGGCCGAGGCGCACCGGCAGGCCGGGCTCGAGCACCACGCCGGGCTCGGCGATGTCGAGCTGCCCGCTTGGCCACTCGTCGTGGCAGCTCATCACGCTGAGCACCCTGTCGCCCTCGTCGTTCAGGCTCACTGCTAGATAGTGGAACTTGAAGCGGTTGTAGTAGGCGATCAGCCCGGCGAACTGCTGGATGTCGTCCGGCTCGAACTCGAGCTCGGTCTCGGCGCTGCAGTGCCAGCTGTCCTGGCGCCTGGCCACCAGCGCCTGCTCGAACCAGGAGCCCACCGACTCGCGGCCGAACAGGCGCAGGTAGCCGGGCCGGGCGTCGAGCGAGAACAGCCGCTCGGACTCGGGGCTGCGCAGCCACTGGAACGCCGCCGGCAGCGGGCCGGGCTTGAATTCATAGGTTTCCTCGGCCGCCGGTCTACGCTGCTCCATGCCGGCCTTAGCACCGGAGATGGTCAGTTCCAGCGCCGGGGTATTGCCGCCATGGGCCAGACGCAGCCAGCCGTCCGAGCCCCATTCGACCCGCTGGATGGCCGTCTCGCGCCCCAGCGGCGAGCGGCGCGTGCCGGGCAGCGGCCGCCCGCACAGGTGCACCATAAAGGTCTCGCCTTCCGGCGTATCGACCAGATCGGCATGGCCGGCACGCTGCAGCGGGTTGTCCGGCTCCTGGCGGCTGGTCAGCACCGGGTTGTCCGGGTGCACCTCATAGGGGCCGGCGATCTCGCGCGAGCGGGCCATGGTCACGGCGTGGTCGTAGCCGGTGCCGCCCTCGGCCACCAGCAGGTGGTACCAGCCGTCGCGGCGATAAAGATGCGGCCCCTCGGTAAGCTTCATCTCAGTGCCGGCGAAGATGTTGCGGATCGGGCCGACCAACTGCCTGCGCTCGACGTCGTACTCCTGCAGCAGGATTCCGCCGAAGCGGTCGCCGCCCTCGCGCCGGCGATAGTCCCACTTGAGATTGACCAACCACTTGCGGCCGTCGTCGTCGTGGAACAGCGAGGGATCGAAGCCGCTGGAGTTGAGATACACCGGATCGCTCCACGGCCCCTCGATGCTGGGTGCGGTGACCAGGTAGTTGTGGCCGTCCTTGAAGTTGCCCTCGTAGCGCTTCATGTCGGTGTAGATCAGCCAGAACAGGCCGTCGGCATAGGAAAGGCACGGTGCCCAGATGCCGCAGGAGTCGGGATTGCCGCGCATGTCGAGCTGGGCGGCGCGGGCCAGCGGCCGGCTGAGCAGCCGCCAGTTGGCCAGGTCCCGCGAATGGTGGATCTGCACCCCGGGGTACCACTCGAAGGTGGAGGTGGCGATGTAGTAGTCCTCGCCCACTCGGCAGATCGAGGGGTCGGGGTTGAAGCCGGGGAGAATCGGGTTGCGGAGGGTATCGGTCATCGGTGTCATCCCTTGACGGAGCCGCCGGTCAGTCCGGCCACGATGTATTTCTGCGCGGCGAGGAAGAAGATCACCGCCGGCGTGATGGTCAGCGTCACGAACGCCAGGATCATGTTCCACTGGGTCAGGTATTCGCCCTGGAACTGCATCATGCCGAGCGGCCAGGTGTAGATGGAGCGGTCGTTGAGCACCACCAGCGGCAGCAGGAAGTTGTTCCAGCTCTGCACGAAGACGAATACCCCCACGGTGGCCAGGATCGGCGTCGACAGCGGCAGGGTGAACGACCAGAAGAAGCGCAGGTAGCTGCAGCCGTCGACGTAGGCGGCCTCGAACAGCTCTCGAGGCAGCTGATCGAAGAACGCCTTGAATAGCAGGATCGCCAACGACAGGCCGAAGGCCGTCTGCGGTAGGATGACCGCCCAGTAGGTATCCAGCAGGCCCAGATCGCGCACCTTGATGAACAGCGGCAGGATTGCCGCGGCGAAGGGAAACATCAGCCCCAGCAGCAGGTAGGAGAGGATCATCTTCGAGCCGAAGAAGCGGATCTGCGAGAACACGTAGGCCGCCGCCGCACCCACCACCAGGGTCAGCAATACCGTCATCGACGAGATCAATAACGAGTTGCCCAGGTAGCGCCAGAAAGCGCCGTCGAGGAAGATCGCAACGTAGTTCTCCGCGTTCCAGGTATCCGGCAGGCCCAGCGGATTGGTGCGCAGCTCGGCGTTGCTCTTGAAGCCACCGAAGAAGGAAGCCAGCAGCGGTCCAATGACCAGGCTGGCCACCAGGATCAACACGATCACGCGCAGCGTATTGCGGAAGGTCACGCTGTTCATGGACGCTCCTCCTTCGCCGTGGCCCGCTGGTAGAACAGTGCGATGCCGATGGCGAGCACGAACAGCACCACGGCGGCAGCGCTACCGAAGCCGATGTTGAGCCGCGACAGACCGAAGGTATAGAGATAGGTGACGATGGTATGGGTCGAGTTCGAGGGCCCACCGTTGGTCATCGGAATGATGATATCGAAGATCTGCAGCGAGCCGATGATGGCAAAGAAACCGCTCACCACGATGGCGTGCTTGATCATCGGGATCTGCACGAACAGCGCCACCTGGCGCGGCTTGGCCCCTTCGAGCTTGGCCGCCTCGATCAGATCCTTGGGCACGCTCTGCAGCGCAGCGATGTAGATCATCATGTGGAAGCCGAAGTACTTCCACACGATCACCGTCATGATTGCCGGGAAGGCCCACTGGCGGTCGGCCAGCACGTAGACCGACTCCTGCCCCAAGGCCTGGAACATGAAGGCGGTGATGCCGTAGTCGCCGTCGAAGACGAAGCTCCAGATCAACCCTGCTGCCACTTCGGCAAGGATATAAGGCAGGAAGAACACTAGCCGGAACAGCGTATTGGTCGGCGTCTTGCGATACACCAGCAGCGCCAGGCCCAGGGCCAGCGGCATCTGGATGATCAGCGAGACGAGAATCAGCTTGGCGGTATTCCACAACGCAGTATGGAACACCGAATGGTCGAGCAGGCGCGCGTAATTCTGGGTGCCGACGAAATCGCTCGGCGAGCCGTAGCCGTTCCACGAGAAGGCGCTGTAGTAGGCCGCATCGGCCAGCGGCAGGATCACGAATAGCGAGAACAGGATCAGCGCCGGCGGCAGCAGGATCAGCACGGCGGTGAACTTGCCGCTGGCCAGTCCCTGCCGCAAGCGGTCGGCGTTGCTTCTCCTGTGCACGGCGGGTCGGGTCATGGTAGTCATGGCAGATACCGTTCAAGGGGATATGGCCCGGCACGGCGAGAGTGCGGCGCCGGGCGTCGCATGATTCAGCGAACCGGTTCAGCGGAACTGCCAGGCCTCTTCGACCCGGGCGGCCGCCTCCTCGGGCGTGGTCGCGCCCTGGGCCAGGTCGCCGCTGATATCGTTGACCGTGGCACCGACCGAGGTGCCCAGCGCCTGGTCGAGGAAGACCTGGTGGAAGTTGGACTCGCTGAGGATCTCTGCCACCTTGCGTGCGTAGGGCGTGTCGAGCGCCTCCTCGGAACCATGGGCTACCGGCACGAAAATGCCCAAACGGGCGGCTTCACGCTGGTTCTCCTCATTGAGCAGGAAGCGCAGGAAGTCGACCGCCTCGTCGGAGGCGTCGCGGGTCACGGCGAAACCGTTCATGCCGCCGAAGCTGTCATCGTTGCCGGCGCCCCCCTCCACCCGGGGAAAGCGGATGAACTCGAGGTCCTCATCGGGCACGCCCTCGCCGCTCATGGAGCGCTCCTTGGAGGGGATGTAGTCCCAGTCGCCCATCAGGTGCAGGGCCGCTTCGCCGTCGCCGAACATGGCGCTGGCACGCTCGTAGGTGGTCGCCATGAAGCCCGACTGGAACGGTTCCAGTTCGACGAACGACTGCAACAGCTCGCCGGCACGCACGAAGGGCTCACCATCGAAGCCGCCGTTCTCGCCCTGCTTGGCCGCCTCGATCCCTTCACCGCCGGCCAGCCGCGTGGCCAGATAGCCCCAGTAGAAATGCATCGGCCAGCCATCCTGGCCGCCCACCACCGCCGGCGTGATGCCGCTTTCGCGCAGGGTCGTCACTGCCCGCTGCAGATCTTCCCAGGTCTCGATGGCCTCGATATCGACCCCGGCCTGCTCGGTCAGCGCGGTGTTGGCCCAGAAGCCCACCACGGTAGCGTAGAGCGGTGCACCATAGATGCGCTCGTCCAGCGTGAAGGCTCGCACGGCCGACTCGGGGTAGAGATCCTGCCAACCGTCCTGCATCTCGTCGGTGAGATCGCGCACGAAGCCGGCCTCGACCTGGTCGCGCAGCCCTTCGCCACCCCAGCTGTAGAAGATGTCGGGACGCTGGTCGGACTGCAGCAAGGTCGGCAGGCGCGTCTTGTAGGCTTCGTTGGCGATGTATTCGAAGACCACGTCGACCTCTGGATTCTGCGCTTCGTATTCGGTGACGACGTCTTCGTAGTACTGCTTCTCGACGTCGCTGATCTCGACCCTGAGCACCCGCACAGTGGTGTCGGCCGCCGCAGCGAACGCGGCGAGACCGGCTGCAATGGCTACCGACGCAGCCAGGGTCCGTTTGGCATGTTCCGCCTTGGGCAGATGCGGTGGAAGAATGTGCATGGCGAGCTCCTTGTTGTGTTGTAAGCGAATGAATGCACTGTGTTTAACGAATGGCTTTGGCGGCTCAGCCCCAGCCCCCGTCGACGGCGAGCTCCTGGCCGGTGATCGCCGCGCTCTCGGTGCTGGCCAGGAACAGCACGGCCGGCGCGATGTGGCGTGGCTCGAGCCGTAGCTTCAAGCACTGATGGGCCTGGATCGACGCCTCCTCCTCGGGGCCGATCCACTTCTGCAACTGGCGCTCGGTCATGACCGAGCCGGGCACCAGCGTATTGACGCGAACGTTGTAGCGGCCAAGATCGCGCGCCAGGCTGCGGGTCAGGCCATGTACCGCCGCCTTGGCGGTGACGTAGCTCGACAGTTCGGGAATGGCCATCTGTACGCTGATCGAGCCGAAGTTGATGATCGCGCCGCCGCCGGCCTCGATCATCTGGTGCGCCGCCGCCTGGGCGGCGAAGAACATCGGCCGCAGGTTGAGCGACATGCGCTCGTCCCAGTAGGCGACGTCGACCTCCTGCCAAGTATGGCGATCGTCGTTGGCGGCGTTGTTGACCAGTGTATGGATCGGCCCCAGCTCGCGTCCCACATCGGCGATCACACCCTGCAGAGCCTCGACATCGCGTATGTCGCAGCGGCGGTAGCGCGGCGATCGTCCCGTTTCCGCCTCCAGTGTCTCCACCAAGGCCTGGCTGGCGGCATCGTCGATGTCGACGAAAGCGACTCGCGCTCCCTGCCGATGAAAGGCTCGGGTCAGCTCGGCGCCGATGCCGCTACCGCCGCCGGTAATGAAGACCACCCGCTGCTCGAGGCTGGGGTAGCGTGCCGCGTCGTTGCTCATGCTTTCTCCACTTAGTTTTTTCTATTTACTAACTAGAGACTGAACAAGCCTCCCAAACACGGCAATGATACGTTGGTATTATTTGTTCTTTTAACCAGCCAAATCAGATGCATCCACCTCCAGTCGAAAAAGACCTGCGGCCCTGCGGCAGCATGGCCGGGAGGAAGCGATTCGTTTAGTCTTGGAACCAACTATTACCACCGCTTCGAGCCGACAAGGGGAGAGTAGCCCTCGCGCGTCTCGGCGTGGAGTGGCATCATCGGAGCGCGATCACAGGCGTCCGGCTTCATTCGTTTCTTCCGTTACGCTCCTGGCGTAGGGACTGCAAGGCCTCGTTCATCTATGTCAACCAGCTACCAGCAGCAGCACAAGGCGGGCGACCTCCACTTCCTCAAGCGGCTCAATCGCAGCGCCATTCTCGAACTGGTACGCCGCACTCCCGGACTCACCCGGGCTGACATCGCCACCCAGGCCCAGCTCACCAAAGCCACCGTCGGCGCCGGCGTGCAGTCGCTGCTGAACCAGGGCTGGCTGCGCGAGGGCGAGCTGTTGAAGAGCAGCGGCGGCCGCCCGGGTCGCGCCCTGCATCTCAACGACGACAACCATGTGCTGTTCGGTGCCGAAGTGGGCGTGCACGGCTTGCGCCTGATCGCCTGCACCCTCTCCGGCCAGGTGCTCGAATCGCACCACGAGCACCTCGTGCCGACCACCCCGGAGGTTACCGCCGAGCTGCTCGCGGAACTGCTGCGCGGGCTGATGCACACGGCATCGGTGAAGGGCCGCCACAGCCTGGGCCTGGGGGTCGCCCTGCCAGGCCCCATCGCGCCAGGCAAAGCCGTACTACGCCTGGCACCCAACCTGGGCTGGCGCGACATTCGCTTTCTCGACCTGCTGCGCCCTCACCTGCCCCGCCTGGAAGGCACCTGGGTGATGGACAACGAAGCCAAGTCGGCCGCCTTCGGCGAGCTCTATTTCCGCACCGGCAATATTCCCGAATCGCTGATGTACGTCAGCGCCGGCACCGGGATTGGCAGTGGCATGGTCGAGGGCAGCCACCTTCCCCTGGTGACTCGCGGCGTTCAGGGTCTGGCCGGCGAAATCGGTCATACCGTGCTGCAGCCCGGCGGTCTCTACTGCCACTGCGGCAACCGCGGCTGCGCCGAGACCCTGGTCAGCGGCTGGTCGATCCGCGCGGCACTGGGCATCGCCGAGGAGGAGGATCTCATCGAGGCCCTGTTGCCACGCCTGAACGAGCCCGACGTGCAGGTTACGCTGCGCCGGGCCGGCGAGGCGCTGGGCATCCTGCTGCTCAACCTTCACCATACCCAGAACCCCTCCGAGATCGTGCTGGGCGGCTCGCTGACCCGGCTGGGCGAAGCACTGCTGTCGCCCGCTCTCGACTACTTCAAGGCCAATCAGAACCGGCTGTTGGGAACGACCCAGCAGGTCCCGTTGCGAGTGATCGAGGACTCCACCTTCATCGCCGCCCGCGGCGCCGCAGCCCAGGTGCTGGCCAGCATCATCCATGGCCCCAGCGACCTCAGCTGACCCGCTGCTCCCGCTGCTCCCGCTGGCAGCGCGGCCGACCAAAGTCGTAGTCGAGACATAAGTTCAGAGATTGAACTTACTCTTTCTCTCCCGCAGGATAAAGATGGGCGTCGTGGAATGCGCCCGTCGGTACGAGTCATTCATCGACAATCCCCGCAGGAGCCCAACATGTCCCTGGAAGGCAAGATGCTGATCGGCCGCGAAGCCGTCAGCGGCAGTTCCCAGCCCATCAACGCCGTCAATCCCGCCACCGGCGAGACCCTCGCGTCCACCTATGGCGGCGGCACGACCGCCGAGGTCGAGCGCGCCTGCGAACTCGCCGAGAAG
>NZ_JAHYCA010000006.1 GCF_019430905.1 Billgrantia antri
GGGCGTGTTCTCGCTGCTGTTCGGTTCGGGCCGCGAGATCGGCCAGGCGCTGGTGGCCGACCCGCGCATTCAAGCCGTCGGCTTCACCGGCTCCCGCGGCGGCGGCACCGCGCTGATGAAGACCGCCCAGGCCCGCCCGCAGCCGATCCCGGTCTACGCCGAGATGAGTTCGATCAACCCGGTGTTCCTGCTACCCGAGGCATTACGTGCCCGTGGGGCACAGATCGCCGAGGGCTTCGTCGCCTCGCTCAACATGGGCGCCGGGCAGTTCTGCACCAACCCGGGCCTGGTCATCGCGGTGAAGGGGCCTGAGCTATCCGCCTTCGTCGAGGCGGCGGGCGATGCGCTCAAGGGCAGCGCCGCCCAGACCATGCTCACCCCGGGCATCCACGACGCCTACCAGCAGGGCGTGGGTCGGCTTTCGAGCAATGACAGGGTCAGGGAAGTCGCCCGCGGCCAGGCCGGCGAGTCGGCCCATCCGTGCCAGGCGGGGCTGTTCGTCACCACGGCGGCCGACTTCCTCGCTGACACCGAGCTGCAGGAGGAGGTGTTCGGTTCCACCTCGCTGGTGATCGAGTGCGCCGACCTGGCGGAAGTGAAGCGCGTGGCGAGCCAGCTCGAAGGCCAGCTTACCGCCACGCTGCAGATGGACGACGGCGACCTCGACGCGGCCAAGGCGCTGCTGCCGACTCTCGAGCGCAAGGCCGGCAGGATCCTCGCCAATGGCTGGCCGACGGGCGTCGAGGTATGCCACGCCATGGTCCACGGCGGGCCCTACCCGGCCACCTCCGACAGCCGCACCACCTCGGTGGGTAGCGCGGCGATCTTCCGCTTCCTGCGCCCGGTGTGCTACCAGGCGCTGCCGCAGGGGTTGCTGCCCGAGCCGCTGCGTGACGGCAACCCCTGGGGTGTGTCACGCCTGGTGGACGGTAAGCGCGAGGCGTAGCGCCAACACTTGAATGACTGGAACCTTTGGCGGCCTTCGTGCCGCCTTTTTCTTGTCGTATTTGCCATAATGGCTCCCTACCCACCTGTGGAGCTATGCATGGCCTCTCCTCCCAACGACCGTCGCCAGGGCCGCCCGAACTCTCCAAGGCCCCCATCGGACCGCCAGCGTGAGCGCGCCTCGCGCACGCCCAAGGCCCAGGTGGGCGAGGTGGCCTACCTGGAGGTGGTCACGCTCAACGAGACCGGCGCCTTCCTCGACTGGGGCCATGCGCGGGACGTGCTGCTGCCCTTCGGCGAGCAGCGCTTCCGTCCCACCCCTGGCAAGCGGGTATTGGTACGGCTCTACGAGGATCAGCAGGGGCGGCCGGTGGCCTCGCAGAAGCTCGATCGCTTCGTGCAGGATGCGGCGACGGGGCTGGCGCCGGGCGACGCGGTGGAACTAGTCATCGCCGACGTTACCGACCTCGGCTACAAGGCGGTGGTCGATCATCGCTTCTGGGGGCTGCTCTACCGCGACGACGTCACCCGGCCGCTGCGCCGTGGCCAGCGGGTCACGGGCTACGTGAAGCGCGTGCGTGACGATGGTCGGCTCGACCTCTCGCTGCTGCCGCCGGGGCCGGCACGCCTCGACGTGGTAGGCGAGCAGGTGCTCAAGGCGCTGCGCGAGAGCGGCGGCTATCTGCCGCTCTCAGACAGCAGCGATGCCACGGCGATCAAGACGCGCCTGGGGGTGAGCAAGAACGCCTTCAAGCAGGCCATCGGGCGGCTCTACAAGCGCCGCCTGATCGTCATCGAGGAGAGCGGTATCCGCCTGACGCCCGGTGCTTCGAGCGAGTCGATATAGTTCGAGCCGCCCGAGACCTCTCGATAGGGTGCTCAGTCGAGCGCCTTGAACTCCTCCTCGTGCAGCCAGGCGGCATGCTTGGGCGCGCGCTTGGTCTTCGACCACTCCTCGATCATCGCCGGCGCCACTTCCTTGAGCTGGCGCATCTGCTCCGGCGTGCCCTTCACATAGGTCAGCTCCAGGCGATGGCCGTTGGGGTCGAAGAAATAGATCGAGCGGATGATGCCGTGCTCGGTGGGACCGACCACCTCCACGCCCTTGCGCTCCAGTTCCTCCTTCGCGGCGAGCAGTGCGGCCTCGTCGGCGACGCGAAAGGCGATGTGCTGGACCCATTCCGGCGTGTTGGGATCGCGCCCCATTTCCGGCGAATTGGGCAGTTCGAAGAAGGCCAGGATGTTGCCGTTGCCGGCATCCAGGAACAGGTGCATGTAGGGGTCCGGCGCCTTGGTGGAGGGCACGCGGTCTTCGGCGATGGCGACCAGGAAGTCCATGTTGAGCTTGTCCTGGTACCACTCGACGGTTTCCTTGGCATCGCGGCAGCGATAGGCGACGTGGTGGATCTGCTGGAGTTCGATCATGACGGGGCTCGCGGTAATGGGCGGGGAGCGTCAGGGAGCGGTTCGTAATTTTAGTTTCATTTGAAACTAAAATAGGAGGCTTGGTGCACCCTGTCAAGCTGCCTTGGTGTTGCCGGAAACCCTGGGTCATACTGCGCTCATTTCCCGCATCACGATGGAAACGGTGCCGATGAGCCAACAGATGAGCGAACGACCCCTGCGGGTGGGCGTGGTGATGGACTCCATTGCCCACCTCACCTACAAGAAGGACACTACCCTGGCCATGTTGTGGGCGGCCCAGGAGCGCGGCTGGTCGCTGCACTACATGGAGCAGGAGGATCTCTACCTGCGCGACGGCCGCGCCCATGCGCGCATGCGCGATCTCGCCGCCTTCTGCAATCCCGACGACTGGTACGCGCTGGGAGCGCCGGAGCAACGCCCGCTGGCCGAGCTCGATGTGATCCTGATGCGCAAGGATCCGCCGGTCGATGCGCACTTTCTCAACGCCGTGCATCTGCTGGGTTTCGCGGAACGCGAGGGCGTGCTGGTGGTCAATCCCACACGGGCGCTGCTGGAATGCAACGAGAAGCTGTTCGCCCAGCAGTTTCCGCAGTGCTGTACGCCGACGGTAGTGTCGTGCAGCGAGACGGTACTGCGCGCTTTCCATGCCGAACATCAGGATGTCATCTTCAAGCCGCTCGATGGCATGGGCGGCAGCGGAATCTTCCACGTTCGTCCCGAAGGGCGGAACCTCGGTGCCATTATCGAGATGCTGACCGAGCGCGGCCAGCGCCAGATCATGGCCCAGCGCTACATCCCCGAGATCAAGGACGGCGATACGCGTATTCTGCTGGTGGACGGTGAGCCGGTGCCCTTCGGTCTGGCCCGGGTGCCGATGGCCGGCGAAACCCGCGGCAACCTGGCTGCCGGCGGCACCGGCATCAGTCGCGAACTGACCGAACGCGATCACTGGCTGATCGAACAGGTACAGCCGATGATTCGCGAAAAGGGGCTGATGTTCGTCGGACTCGACGTGATCGGCGATTACATCACCGAGATCAACGTGACGAGCCCCACCTGCGTGCGCGAGATCGACGACCAACGGGGCACCGACATCGCCGGCCTGTTGATGGAGGCCATCGAGCGGCGCCTGGCGCAGCGCTCCCAAGCATAGCAGTACGAGGAGGATGAGACCGCCCATGGTGGCCTCGATCAGCGACCCGATCCACTATGCACCGGTCACGCGGCCCTACCGCCGCTGGCTGGCGCTGTCGCTCGCGTTGCTGTTGCATCTGCTGCTGATCGGGCTGGTGGCGAGCCGGCCGTTTGCACCGCCACCGGCCGAGCGCTCCAGCCTCGACGTGGTGCTGGTGACTCGCCCGGCCGAGGCGCCGGTAGAGGCGCGGGCCATTGCCGACACGAACCAGGAAGCCGCCGGCGTGGAGACCGCCGAGGCGCCTGCCGAACAGCGGGCGAGTGCGATTGACGAAGTGCCGGTACTCGAGGCGCCCGGCAGCGTTGTGGAGCCGGCTGCTCAGGCCGAACCGCCCGCCAGCGAGCCCGAAGTCGTCGACGAGACCCCAGCCGACGCCGAGCCGGCCAGCGAAGCCTCATCGCAGGCGGAGGCTCGCGAAAGCGCTCCCGAGGCATCGGAATCGTCGGCAGAGCAGGCCGCTGAGGCGCCCACGGCAACGGGCCGCGATCTGCTGGCGCAGGCCACCCGCAGCATTCGTCAGCAGGGGCTCGATGCCAACATCGCCGGGCCTGCCGACGACCTGTCGCGACCCGCCGCGCAGCGCGCCGCGGAGGCGCGCTACATCGACGACTGGACCCGTCGCGTCGAAGACTATGGCAACCGAGTTCATCCGGCGCCGAGCCACCTGCACGGCCAGCTGCGCATTCGCGTGGTGATCGGACGCGATGGTCAGCTTCGCCAGGCGGAGGTGGTACAATCCTCAGGACATACCGAACTCGATCAGGCGGCGTTGGAAACCGTGCACGGTGCCGGGCCCTACCGGCCCTTCGACAGCACCATGGGAGAGCTGGACAGCCTCTCAATCACCCGCGTCTGGCGGTTCGGACAAGGCAACCATTTTGGCGTGCGCTAAAGGAAACGGCCATATCGTGTTTCCTCGGCCCAACATCGCCGCCCGGGAGTCCCATGCAATCCGTGCAAAACCTAGGCTTGAGACATCACTTTTTGCTGGCGATGCCGCACCTGGAAGACCCCAACTTTACCGGCACCCTCAGCTATCTCTGCGACCACGACGAGAACGGCACCATGGGGGTCATCGTCAACCGGCCGCTGGAGATCACTCTCGATGCGCTGTTCGAGCAGCTCGAACTCGACGGCGAAGAGAGTCCGCATCGCAACGCGCCGGTTTACTACGGCGGCCCGACCCACAAGGATCGTGGCTTCATCCTGCATCGCGGTTCCAGCGAGCCCTGGGATTCCAGTATCCAGGTCGATGACGACATCGCCCTCACCACATCCATGGACATTCTGCTGGCGCTGGCCGCGGGGGACGGCCCCGAGGAGTTTCTGGTGTGCCTCGGCTGCGCCGGCTGGGAGGCGGGTCAGCTCGAGCAGGAACTCAAGGACAACGCCTGGCTTACCGTCGAGGCGCAGGCGGAAATCCTGTTCAAGATCCCACCGGAGCAGCGCCTGAGTGCCGCCGCCGGCATTCTCGGTATCGACCTGAACCTGATGTCGCGGGAGGCCGGGCACTCGTAATGGCCGATGCGGGAGCGCGCCTGATCCTGGCCTTCGACTTCGGCACTCGCCGCATCGGCGTGGCGGTGGGTAACGAACTGCTCGCCAGCGCCCGCCAGCTCGAACCGCTGCCGGCCCGCGACGGCATTCCCGACTGGAACGTGGTCATGCGGCTGGTCGAGGAGTGGCAGCCCGATCTGTTCGTGGTGGGGCTGCCGCTCAACATGGACGGCAGCGAGTCGGAGATGAGCACGCGGGCACGCAAGTTCGGCAAGCGCCTCTACGGTCGCTACGGCAAGCCCTGCGAAATGGTCGACGAGCGCGGCTCCACCCGCGAGGCCAAGGCCATCGCCCGTGAGTCGGGGCGGCTGCGCAACCCCGCCAAGAGCTACCGCGACGACGGCGTCGACGGTATTGCGGCGGTGCTGATCCTGGAGAGCTGGTTCGCCCGCCGTGAGGGCCTGCCGGCGCGTGGATGACAGGCCCGGGCAGGGCTCAGGTGGTCAGTACCCGTTCCTCGTCGTACTGCGCGGCGATGTCCTTCACCGAGATGCAGGTGTACTTGAGCACGAAGAAGGCCAGGGTGGCGGGGCAGGTGAAACTCTCCTCGAAGCGCTCCACCTGGCCACCGTAGCCGCGGGTGACGCTGGCGCGATAGGCATTGCCGGCCTTGGTCAGCTTGACCGTGGCCTGGCGGTCGACCTCCTGCTTTTCCAGCACCAACTCGCGCTGCCGGCTCAGCAGGTCGTCGAGCATCTTGCCACCTTCGCGCTCCTCGGGCGTGGCCCACACCTCCTGGTCCCGCTTGCCGTACTGGAACAGCATGATCGCCGGCAGTACGGAGAAGATGGCGCCGGTCAGCAGCCAGGCCAACTCGGCACCGGGGGGATGCAGCGCGAACACGGCAAAAAACTGCACCACGAAGGCGGCCGCGAGGATGCCTGCCAGCGGACGCCACATACGCGGATTCATCACCGGCTTGCCCGTGGTATGCCCCCACAGTCCGGCAGCGACCAGCGCCCCCAGGCCCACCGTCGCCACGCCCCAGATCGGGCCGCCGCCCACCAGCAGGGCAATGACGCCGATTGCCACCAGCACGCTATAGAACACCGCCAGCAGTATGTACGCTCGTTCCAGGTTCATGCGTCACATCTCCTTTCTCCGGCTGCCTTGGTGGGCAACGCCATTGTTATTAAAGAGTGTTCTTCGAGTTCGTCAGGTTCCGTTCGTCCTCAGCATAGCGATGCCGAGCGTTGGCTGCCTAGTCACAGGGCAGGATCGTCGACGCCGACCCGCTCGGGAACGAACCAGCGTACCGGACGCAAGTCCTTTTCGATCAGCTCTTCCACCTGCAGCAGAGTGGCGAAGATCGCCATGCGTACCGGAATGCCGTTGTCGGTCTGGCGGAATATCGCCAGGCGCGGATCGCCGTTGAGATCCACGTCGAGGTCGTTGGCATCCGGGCGGCTGTCGCGAGGCAGCGGATGCATGACGATGGTGTCGCGGCCGCAGCGCTGGTCCATGAAGGCGCGGTCGACGGTGAAGTCACGCGACAGGCTGAAGCCTTCGCTCATCTCGGCGGTGAAGCGCTCCTTCTGGATGCGGGTGGTGTAGACCACGTCCACGTCCGCGTAGTCGTCGGCCAGGCTGGTACGTTCTTCGACGCGGTGGCCGCGGGAGGCGACCAGCTCGATGAGGTAATCGGGCATCTCCAGCCCCGGCGGCGCTACCAGGGTGATGCGCATGGGATCGTAGAGCGACAGCAGCTTGATCAGTGAGTGCACGGTACGGCCGTACTTGAGATCGCCCGTGAGCAGTACGTGGGCGCCGGCGAGCTGCTTGCCCAGCCGGGTGAACTCCTTGTCGATGGTATAGAAGTCGAGCAGCGCCTGGCTGGGGTGTTCGCCGGGGCCGTCGCCGCCGTTGATCACCGGCACGTGGGTGGCGGCGGCAAACTCCGCTACCGAGCCCTGGTCGGGGTGGCGCATGACGATGGCGTCACAGTAGCCGCTCATCACCCGGCTGGTGTCGTAGAGCGACTCGCCCTTGGCCATGGAGGAGAAGGTGAAGCCGGTGGTGTCGCAGACGCTGCCGCCCAGGCGGCAGAAGGCGGCGTGGAAGCTGACCCGGGTGCGGGTACTGGCCTCGAAGAACAGATTGCCGAGCACGGCGCCCTCCAGCACCCGGGTGACCTGGCGGCGTTGGGCGATGGGCTCCATGCGGGCGGCGACGCGCATCAGGTGGTCGACGCTTTCGCGGGTCAGGGAATCGACGGAGAGCAGGTGGCGACTCATCGAGGGCCTCGAAGGTGGCAGCGAAGGATGGCCCGTAGTGTAACGCCACCGAGGCCGCGCTTCACAGCGTGCGACGACATGAGGCTCAACGGCCGAGCAGTTCGGCCAACTCGTGTGCGTAAGCCTTCACTTCGCCTATTGCCCGCTCGGTATCGAGGTCGTCCATCGCCACCACGCCCACGCAGGCCTCGATGCCGGGACGGAACTGCGGCGTGGCCACGGGGCTGGCTACCCCCACTGCACCGCGCTGCAACTGGCCGCGGGTCAGGCTGTAGCCGTCGGCTCGCGCCTGGCGCACCGCCTCGCTGTCGTCCGCGTGCGGGGCACGGCCAGCCAGGATGGCGATACCCGCCGCCCCCTGCGACAGCGGATGGCGGCTACCGACCCGATAGCCCACCCGCAACAGGCCCTCCTCCGGCTCCGCCACCAGCAGCACAACGCACTCTTCGCCCTGGGCCACCGAGACGAAGGCGGTGGCTCGGGTCGCCTTGGCCAGCGCCTGCAACAGCGGCTGGGCCACGCTGCGCAGCTGCGGCTCGAAGCGCGAAGCCAGCAGCGATATGCCGGCGCCCAGGCGCAGCGCGCCCTCGCTGGTACGTGCCACCAGGCCGTGCTGTTCCAGGGTGGTGACGATGCGATAGGCGATGGCGCGGTGCACGTCGAGCCGCTCGGCGAGTTCGGCGACGCTGATGCCCTCGGCGTGTTCGGCGACGATTTCCAGCGCGTGCAGGCCGCGGTCCAGGGTTTGCAGGGTGGTAGCCATCGAACGGCATCTCTCGAGTTGATGTTGGCAGTGCATGGTAGCGCAGCCGGCGGGATTGACGTTCCCGGGCAAACTGCCTATGTTTCCTTACGTGTTCGTTAAACGATACCAAGTGTGCGATAAAAGTAAAACAATTCGACAGGAAAGCCCAGCCACTCATGACAGCAACGATTCGGGCGACAGCCACGCGGGAGGCCTCATGACATCAGCAACACAGCGGAACGCTAGCGGTGCGGGCGGCTGCCCCTTTCACGGCGGCGATGAGCCGGCGTTGGCGCCCGACGGTTGCCCCGTGTCGCCCCGGGCGGCGGCCTTCGATCCCTTCGAACGCCCCTACCAGCTCGACCCCGCCGAGGCGCTGCGCTGGTCCCGCGAGCAGGAGCCGGTGTTCTACAGCCCCCGGCTCGGCTATTGGGTCGTAAGTCGCTACGACGACATCAAGGCGATCTTCCGCGACAACCTCACCTTCTCGCCGTCGATCGCGCTGGAGAAGATCACGCCGGCAAGCCGAGAGGCCCAGGCGGTGCTCGAGAGCTACGACTACGGCATGAACCGTACGCTGGTGAACGAGGACGAGCCGGCCCACATGGCGCGGCGCCGCGAGCTGCTGGAGGCGTTCTCACCCGAGGCGCTGGAGGCGCATGCGCCGGTGGTGCGCCGCCTGGTGCGCGAGAAGCTCGACGCCATCATCGACCGCGGCCGTGCCGACCTGGTCGCCGAAATGTTCTGGGAAGTACCGCTTACCGTGGCGCTGCACTTCCTCGGCGTGCCCGAGGAGGACATGGAGCAGCTGCGGCGTTTCTCCGTTGCCCATACGCTAAATACCTGGGGGCGTCCGTCGCCGGAGCAGCAAGTCGAGGTGGCCGAGGGGGTCGGCAAGTTCTGGCAGTACTCGGGGGAGGTACTGAGGAAGATGCAGGCCCGGCCGGAAGGCCACGGCTGGATGTACGACATGATCGAGAAGAACCGGCAAAAGCCGGATGTCGTCACCGACAACTACCTGCACTCCATGATGATGGCGATCATCGTCGCCGCCCACGAGACCACGGCGCTGGCCACCGCCAACGCCTTCCGCCAGTTGCTCTCGCGCCCCGAAGTGTGGACCGACCTGTGCGACAACCCGGCGCTGATTCCCGCCGCGGCCGAGGAGTGCCTGCGTCACTCCGGCTCGGTGGTAGCCTGGCGGCGCATCGCCACCCGCGACGCCGAGGTAGGCGGCGTGACCATCCCCGAGGGCGGCAAGATCCTGATGGTCACCGCTTCGGCCAATCACGATCCAGCCCACTTCGAAAACCCCGACGAACTCGACATCTACCGCGACAACGCCGTCGACCACCTCACCTTTGGCTACGGTAGCCACCAGTGCATGGGGAAGAATCTCGGCCGGATGGAGATGCGCATCTTCCTCGAGGAATTCACCCGCCGCCTACCGCACCTGGAGCTCGAGGAGCAGGAGTTCACCTTCCTGCCCAATACCTCGTTCCGCGGCCCGGAGGCGCTGTGGGTGCGCTGGGATCCGGCGCAGAACCCGGAGCGCCGCGACCCGGCGGTGCGCGACGCCCAGCGCGATTTTCCCGTCGGGGCGCCGTCGCGCCAGGACATCGCCCGCGAAATGGTCGTCGCCAAGGTGCATGCCGCCGCCGAAGGCGTACTGCAGCTCGCCCTGGAGGATCCGCATGGGCGCCGCGTGCCGGAGTGGAGCCCCGGCTCCCATGTCGACCTGATCGTGGACGACTACGTGCGCAAGTATTCGCTGTGCGGCGAGACGGACGATTCCTACTGGCTGCAGGTCGCCGTGCTGCGCGAAGAGTCCGGGCGCGGTGGCTCGGCGTGGATCCACGAGCACCTGAAACCGGGCATGCCCCTGCGCCTGCGGGGGCCCAAGAACCACTTCCGCCTCGACGAGACGGCCGACCGCTACGTGCTCATCGCCGGCGGTATCGGCATCACGCCGATCATCGCCATGGCCGACCGCCTCAAGCGGCTGGGCAAGCCCTTTGAACTGCACTATGCCGGCCGCTCGCGCTCCAGCATGGCCTTCATCGAACGGCTCGAGCGCGACCACGGTGATGCCCTGCGGCTTTATCCCAAGGCCGAGGGGGCACGGCTCGATCTCGCCGCCCTGCTCGCCGAGCCCCGCGACGGTACGCTGCTTTATGCCTGCGGCCCCGAGCGCCTGCTAGCGGCGCTTGAAGCCGGCACCGCCCAATGGCCGGAGGGCAGCCTGCGCGTGGAGCACTTCACTGCCGAGGGCGCACTGCTGGACCCGGGGCACGAGCACGCCTTCGAGGTCGAACTCACCGACTCCGAGCTCGTCGTCGAGGTGGCCGCGGACCGCACCCTGCTGCAGGCGCTGCGTGCCGCCGGTGTCGACGTGCCCAGCGACTGCGAAGAGGGCCTGTGCGGCTCCTGCCAGGTCGAGGTGGTGGAGGGCGAGATCGATCATCGCGATAAGGTGCTCACCGCTGCCGAGCGCGCCGGCCAGGATCGGTTGATGAGCTGCTGCTCGAGGGCGAAGGGGAAAAAGCTCGTTCTGGCTCTCTAATCCCCAACACAACCACAACACGCAAGACGTACGCCAACCCTGACAATCGGGACTCACGAGGAACGACAATGAAAATGAAGATGCACAAGCTCGCGACACTGACCGTGCTTACCACCCTCTCCCTGGGCGCCTTCCAGGGCGCCGCGGCCACCGAACTCACGGTGAGCACCTGGGCCGGCCCCAACCACGGCGTCAATACCATCGTCTGGCCAACCTGGGGCAAGTGGGTGGAGGATGCCACCGAGGGGCGCGTCACCGTCAACGTGGTCCACGACATGGGCCCGCCCAACGCCCAGATGGAGCTGATCGCCGACGGCGTGGCCGACGTCACCTGGCTGTTCCACGGCCTGATGCCGGGGCGCTTCGAGCTGACCAAGCTGCCTGAATTCCCGACCTTCGAAGACTTCTCCTCCGAAGCCGCCTCGGTAGCCTACTGGCGCACTCACAACGAGTACTTCGCCGAGGCCGGCGAGCATCGCGGCGTCGAGGTGATCGGCGTGGGGGTGCACGGTCCGGGCTCGCTGTTTCTCAACGAATCGATCGACAGCCTCGATGGCCTCGACGGCAAGCGCGTGCGTATCGGTGGCGGGGTGATGGGCGATATCTCCAACGCGCTGGCGCTTACCGGGGTGGCATTGCCGCCGGCCAGCACCTACGAGGCGGCGACCCAGGGGGTCATCGACGGTGCTATGCTGACGCTGGAAGGGCTGAAGAGCTTTCGCCTGGCCGAGGTGTTGCCCTACACGGTGCAGATGCCGGGCGGCTTCTATCGCGGCAGCTTCTCACTGGTGATCAATCCCGACACCTGGGCCTCGCTCTCCGCCGAGGATCGCGAGGCGATCCAGGATGTTTCCGGCGAAAAACTCTCGCGCCTGTTCGGCTACATGATGGATGTGGTCGACGTGCGTGGCATCGAGTTTGCCAAGGAGCAAGGCAATACCTTCGTCGAGCTGCCCGCCGAGGAGATCGAGCGCTTCCAGCAGATGGTGGCCGATCTACCGGAGGCCTGGATGGAAACGGCCGAGCAGAAGGGCATCGACGGCGAGGCGGCACACGCCTACTTCTTCGAGCAGCTCGATGCCGCCCAAGGCGAGGAGGGGCTCTCCGCCGACGAGGTAATCGATCCCGAGGTTTGATCCGGCCCCCAAGACGACTCTGCGAGCGCGGCCATGGCCGCGCTCGCTGCGTCATGGCTAGTGCGATTTAAGTTTCAATTGAAACTATTTTGACCTCGGTCAATGCTGCCGAGAGCCCGGGAGTCGATACTGCGGGAAACGCACCGAGAAGGAGGGGTAGCATGAGCCAGGCAGCCAAGAACACATGGTGGAACCGTCTCTGCGAGGGCAGCTACCGCGCTTCCACGCGCCGGCTGGTACACGACATCGAGGCGGAGTCGCCGCAGGTCTACAGCGAGATGCTCAAGGACCTCGAGACGCCGCTGGAACCCGCCTTCGAACGCGAGATGGCGCGTCACCTCGACCGTGGCGGCTTTCGCGCCTTCGTGCCGGCCGAGACGCTGATGCCGACCATGCTGCAGCGCTTCGGCCTCGAGCCGACCAGCGTCGCCGAGCATGCCAGTTACCCCAGCCTGCGCGGCAACTGCAACGCCTGCCCGGTGGCCGGTCATTGCTGGGGCGCCATGCGCCGAAATGCAGGGCTCGACGAGTGCCGTGCCTTCTGCCCCAATGCGGCGGCCTTCGAGCGTCTGGCCGAGACGGCCTGACGTCGTCTGCCGGCGATCACCACAGCGACAGCAGCACCCCGGCCAGGGCGCAGGCCCCCAGCACCTTGAGCATGCCCACGCCGAAGCGGAAGATCGCCAGTAGGGCCGCCACCGACAGCACCAAGGCGGCCACGTCCAGGCTGGCGACGTCGGGTATCAGCAAGCGCAGTCCTGCGCTGCGCCATTCGCCCACCTCGGCGAACACCACATGCAGGCCGAACCATACCGCCAGATTGAGTACCACGCCCACCACCGCGGCGGTGATCGCCGTCATGGCGCCGCTCAGCGCGGCGTTGTCGCGCAGGCGTTCCACGTAGGGGGCGCCGAGGAAAATCCACAGAAAGCAGGGCACGAAGGTGACCCAGGTGGTGAGCACCGCTGCCAGGGGCGCGGCCAGCCACGGATCGAGGGGGGCGGCGTCGCGGAAGGCGCCCATGAAGCCGACGAACTGCACCACCTGAATCAGCGGGCCGGGCGTGGTCTCGGCCATGCCCAGGCCATCGAGCATCTCTCCCAGCGCCAGCCAGCCGTAGCTCTGCACCGCCGCCTGGGCCACGTAGCTCAGCACTGCGTAGGCGCCGCCGAAGGTCACCACCGCCATCCGGCTGAAGAAGGTGGCGATCTGGCTGAACAGGTTGTCCGGCCCCAGCGTCAGCAGCAGCAGCGCCACCGGCGTTAGCCACAGCGTCAGGCAGATAGCCGATATCTTGAGCGACCAGGCGCGATTGGGCCGCGCATGGGCGGGCAGCTCGGCACCGAGCAGGGAATCGCCGTCGGCCAGACCGCTGGCCTCCTCCGCACCATGGCCGCCGCCGACACGAAACAGCGGCGAGCCGGCCTTGCCGCCGACGAAGCCGATCAGCGCCGCCCCCAGTATGATCAGCGGAAAGGCGATATCGAGAAAGAAGATCGCCACGAACGCCGCCGCGGCGATGCCCAACATCGTGTTGTTGCGTAGTGCGCGTTTGCCGATGCGCACCACCGCGTTGATGACGATGGCCAGCACCGCTGCCTTCAACCCGAAGAACAGCCCCTCCACCATGCCCACATTACCCAGCGCGGCATACAGGTAGCTGAGCGCCAGGATGCTGATGAAGCCGGGCAGCACGAACAGCGTGCCGGCCAGCAGCCCGCCCTTGGTGCGATGCATCAGCCAGCCGATGTAGATCGCCAGCTGCTGTGCTTCCGGCCCCGGCAGCAGCATGCAGTAGTTGAGCGCATGCAGGAAACGGTTCTCGCCGATCCAGCGTTTCTCCTCGACCAGGATGCGATGCATCACGGCGATCTGCCCGGCCGGGCCGCCGAAGCTGAACAGGGCGATGCGCAGCCAGACGTGCACGGCCTCGCGGAAGGGAACGTCGTGTGGCAGGGGCGGTAGCATGCGGTCTTCCTTCAGGCACTCGAAGCCAAGCCGCCCATCTTAGCCGCTCGAGATGACAGCGTCGTGTGGTTACACCGGAGGCCTGCGCCAGCCATTGATATGCGAGGCAAGGCGATCAGCCCCGTTCATGGCTGTCCCTCGCGAAGAGAGGATTAGTTGCTACGACACAGCGCCACCAGCCGCGCCTTGGAGGGCACGCCGAGCTTGGCATAGGCGCGCTTGCGATAGGTTTCAGCAGTGGAGAGGGCGATATCGAGTTCGGCGGCGGCGGTCTTGAGGGTATGGCCGCGCAGCAGGTAGAGGCACAGCTGGCGCTCGCGCTCGGAGAGCGGGGCGAGGATGGCCGCCTCCTCGGGGCTCGCCCGCTGCGACGAGATGGGTCTGGCCTGGCCGTAGTGGCGGCGCATCAGGCTGGCCAGCAGCGGCACCAGGGCGTCCAGGCGAGCGAGGTCGTCACGACCGAAGGGGCCGGCCTCGCGGCCACGGTAGAGGTTGAGGTAGTAGACGCTCTGCTCCCCGGGCAGGGTCAGCGAGACCTTGTCGACCAGGTTGGGGAAGGCGAACAGGTGGCTGCGATAGGCTGCCGGCATGGCGTCGGCCTGCATCGGCGTGACTTCCGCGCCGATCTCTTCGCCCTCTTCCGCCATCAGCTGGCGCAGGCGCTGGTAGTTGGGATCCTGGCGGAACAGGCCGCCGGTGTAGAGCTCCGCCAGGCGACCGGCCATGCGCGGCGTGCGCCGGTTATCCGCCAGCAGGCAGTCGACCTCGTCGCGACCGTCGAAGGCGAACACCATGCACTGCTCGATACCCACCGCCTGGCGCAGCAATGCCAGCAGTGCTTCGTCGAAACCCGCCTCGCCCAGCCGCGCCACGCACTCGGCCATGGCCGGGATCAGCCCCGGCCAATCGCTGGCATGTTCATCGCTGGGTTCGCGCATATGTCGCTGCCTCTCGTTGCGTGCTGTCCTGGCTTTTGCGGGACACCGTCGGGTCGCTACCGGAGTAGTCTGTCGGTAGACACAACGCCAACAGGAGCCGCCCATGCGACCCGCCGGACGCGCCGAGACCGACTCGCTCTATTTCGATTATCCCTACTTTCCCTTCGTTCGTCCTCCCGAGCTGGATGGCTGGGCGGTGCGCCATCGGGTGGCCATCGTCGGTGCCGGCCCGGTGGGCGTCACCGCCGCGCTGGAACTGGCGCGCCACGGCATCGAAAGCGTGGTTCTCGACGACAAGGCGACCGTCAACGACGGCTCGCGGGCGATCTGCATCTCCCGCCACAGCCTGGAGATTCTGCAGCAGCTCGGCGTCGATGCTCCCTTCGTGGCGAAGGGCCTGGGTTGGACGCAGGGGCGCACCTACTTTCGCGACCGCGAGATCTTTCGCTTCGAGATGCCCCACTCCGAGCAGGAGCGCTTCCTGCCGATGATCAACCTGCAGCAGCAGTACATCGAGAAGTTCCTCATCGACAAGGCCGGCGAGAGCGGCCTCGTCGAACTACGCTGGCAGAGCGCGGTGACCGGCGTGAGCCAGGATGAGGACGGCGTGACTCTCGAGGTGACCACTCCCGAGGGCGACTACCGCCTCGAGTGCGACTACCTGCTGGCCGCCGATGGCGCGCGCAGCGTGGTGCGCAAGGCCTTCGGCCTCGCCCTGCACGGCGAGGCCTACGAAGGCCGCTACGTGATCGCCGACATTCGCCTGCGCTCCGACTTTCCTACCGAGCGGCGCGCCTTCTTCCATTCCCACGCCCTGCCCGATACCACCATCCTGGTGCACAAGCAGCCCGACGACATCTGGCGCATCGATTACCAGCTCGGCCCCGAGGAAGACCCGCAGGCGGCGGTGGAGGAGGCCAGCATCCGCGAGCGGGTGAGCCTGATAGTGCGCGAGGTGCTAGGCGAGGGCGACGACTGGGAGCTCGAATGGTGGAGCCTCTACAAGGCCCATACCCTGGCGCTGGACGATTACCGCCATGGCCGGGTGCTGTTCATCGGCGACAGCGCCCACCTGGTGCCGATCTTCGGCGTGCGTGGCCTCAACAACGGCCTGGCCGACGCCGCCAACGCCGGCTGGAAGCTGGCCTCAGTGCTCAAGGGGCTGGCGCCTGATCGACTGCTCGACAGCTACAGCCCGGAGCGGCGCGGCGCCACCCTGGACGTCTTCGCCAACGCCGGCAAGAGCACCCGCTTCATGACCCCGCCGAGCCGGGGCTACCGGCTGATGCGCGACGCCGCCCTCACGCTGGCGCTGCACAATGACTATGCCAGCGGCTTCGCCAACCCACGCCAGGTCACGCCCTACACCTACGCCGAGAGCCCGCTGACCCTGCCCGACGATGCCGACTTCGAGGCCGGGCCGATCCCCGGCGCGCCGCTGCCTAACCGCCGGTTGGGCGAGGACGACTACCTGCTCGATCATCTGGGCACAGGTTTCGTCCTGCTGCACTTCAGCGAGGACGGGCGGCCCGATCCGACACTCGCAGAGCGGCTGGCTACGTTGCAGGCCCGGGGCCAGGCCGTCGAGCTGCTGCGCGTGGCCCGCGAGCCGGGTGCCGAGGGCGCACTGGTGGATTGCGACGGTGGCCTGTTCGCCGCCTACGGCGCCGAGCCCGGCAGCGCCTACCTGGTGCGCCCCGACCGCCACGTGGCGGCGCGCTGGAAGCACCTCGATCCTGCCGATCTGGAACCCGCTCTCGTGACTACCCTGGGAGGTAAATGAGATGACCGTTACCACACTGCCATTCGCCGATCTTGAGCGGGTCTACGAGACCCTGGCCGAGACCTTGGATACCTTGCCCGAAAGCCAGGAGCGCCTGTTTCTGGCGCAGTTGGCGCTGGCACTGGCCCATCGGGTGGGTGACATCGAGCGAGTGGCGGCAGCCGTCGAAGAGGCGCGGCGAGGTATCGCCGGCGTTTCCGGCTGATGGTTATGGCCGGTTTCGAGTAAGCGAGGGCTTACTTCATTGGCTATAAATTGAGCGTGGTCAAGGCGAGATGACGCACAGGGGCTACGGTAAGGAATGTCCGTAGAGGAACGCCTCGATGAGTAAACCTCGACCTCTCCAAGAGCCCCTTCTGCCGCCAGGTGACGAGAAACAGCTGCACGATTTTCTCGAAGGTGAACGGGCTCTGCTCGAACTCAGGTGCTGCGAGCCGAAAGCGCTGAGCCAGCTCATCCATGACCTGGCGCACCCCATGAGCCCTTCGCTGGAGCAGGCGATAGCACGCTGCCTGGCCAGTCGGGAGCTGGAGTTCGCTGCTGCCGAAACCTTGCTCCCGTCGATGATGCACCGCTTCGGCCTCGAGCCTGGCGCCTGTCGCCAGGATCCGGCCATCCATTCCTTGCGCACCGTCTGCAGCGCCTGCCCGAAAGTTGCGGCCTGCTGGCTGGCGCTGCGGCATCAGGCATCCCAGGAGGAGTGCCGGGAGTTTTGCCCCAACGCCGAGGCGCTCGAAACGTTGAAGCCGCCGCCTCGCGATGAGTGAGTGTTCGCTCAGCGTGGGGGCGCGACCAGGCGCGCCAGCAGGTCGTCGATCATGCCGATCTTGGCTTCGGCCGCGCGGATCTGGGCGCAAAACGCCTCACGCTTGTGCCGCAAGCGCGCTTCCAGCTCGTCGCAGAACGGCGGCTCCGGACGGAAGTGCGGCATCGCCTCGCGGATCTCGTCGAGACGGAACTCCAGCTCACGTGCCCTGCGCACGAAGCGCAGTTCCGCCAGGGTCTGCTCGGTGTACTCGCGATAACCGTTGTCACGTCTCGAGGGCGGAGTGATCAGGCCGCGCTTCTCGTAGAAGCGAATGGTGTCGCGGCCCAGCCCACTGGCTCGTTCCAGCTCGCCGATCAGCATGAGGAAAACCCCTTGACTGTGGAGTTGGCTCCACACCTTACCATGGCTTGGCGCGGCCATACGGGGGCTGCCACGACATGGCGAGGAGGCAACGAGATGGCATCCAGGATCGAGGAGCGGCAGCTACAGACCGGCGACGGCGTGGCCATCGCCGCGCGTTTCTTCACCCCGGCGCAGCCCACTGCGGCGGTGCTGATCGCTCCCGCCATGGGCGTGCCGCAGCGCTTCTATGCGCCGCTGGCGCAATGGCTGGCGGGCCAAGGGATGGCCGTGGCCACCTTCGACTACCGCGGCATGGGCGCGTCGCGGCCGCCGCGGCTCAGCGGCTTTCCGGCCACCATCATGGACTGGGCGCGCTTTGATGCCGCGGCGATGCTCGAGGCGCTTGAGCGCCACGCGCCCGGGCTGCCTCTCCATTGGGTCGGCCACAGTCTGGGCGGGCAGATCCCGCCGCTGGTGCCGGGACACGAGCGACTCGAGCGCATCGTCACCGTGGCCTGCGGCAGCGGCTACTGGCGCGAGAACGCACCGGCGCTGAAGCGACGGGTATGGCTGTTCTGGTTCGGCGCCGTGCCGCTGCTCACGCCACTGCTGGGCTATTTTCCCGGCAAGCGGCTCAACATGGTGGGGGACCTGCCGCGCGGCGTGGTCGAACAGTGGCGGCGCTGGTGCCTGCACCCAGAGTACGCCGTAGGGGCGGAGCCCGGCGTGCGTGAACGCTTCGCCGCCGTGCGCACGCCGGTGGTCTCGCTCTCCTTCAGTGACGACGATTTCATGTCGGCGCGCAACACCGAGTCGCTGCATGGCTTCTATACCAATGCCCCGCGTATCCTGTTGCGTATCCGGCCCCGTGAGGCGGGCCTGACACGCATCGGCCACTTCGGCTTCTTCCGCGCGGAGCACGAGCAGGCGCTGTGGCAGCGCTACCTGCTGCCCGCACTGCAAGGTGCCGAGCCGGCATTGGCGGCAACGGCGGAAGGGAGCACGACGGGATCGTGACTCAGGCCGGCACTTGCTGGTCCAGCAGCGCCGTTACCGCCTCGCCGACCCGCCTGATGCCGGCTTCGACGGCGGGCGTCATCGCCGTGGCGTAATTCAGGCGCAGGCAATGGCGGTACTTGCCCGAGGCCGAGAATAGCGACCCCGGCGTGACATGCAGCCCTTCGCCGACCAGGCGCTCCTTGAGGCGTACGCAATCGATATTGCCCGGCAGCTCCAGCCATAGCAGGAAACCGCCCTGGGGATAGCTGACTCCTGTGCCGGGCGGGAAGTAGCGCATCACCCAGTCGATCATGATGTCGCGATGCTGGCGGTACTGACGGATCATCTCGCGCAGGTGGCGCTCGTAGTGGCCGTGCTGGACGAACTCCGCCACCGCCAGCTGCGGCAGCGTGGCCGAGGCGCCGGTGGAAACGTACTTCATGTGCAGCACCTGGTCGCGATAGCGCCCCGGCGCCATCCAGCCGACTCGAAGCCCAGGCACCAGCGTCTTGGAGAAGGCACTGCACAGCAGCACACGGCCGTCGTCGTCGAAGCTCTTGAGAGTGCGCGGCCGGGGCGTGTCGAAGGAGAGATCGCCATAGATATCGTCCTCGACGATGGCCACGTCGAAGCGCTGGGCCAAAGCGACCAGGGCGCGCTTGCGCGCCTCGGGCATGGTATAGCCGAGCGGGTTGTTGCAGGTGGGGGTGATCTGGATCGCCTTGATCGGCCACTGTTCCAGCGCCAGCTCCAGCGCTTCCAGGCTGATGCCGCTCTGCGGGTCGGTGGGGATCTCCAGCGCCTTGAGCTTCTGCGCCTTGAGGATCTGCATGGTGCCGTAGAAACTCGGTGAGTCCACCGCGACCACGTCGCCGGGCTCGGTCAGGGTGCGCAGGGCGAGCGAGAGTGCTTCCTGACAGCCGGTGGTGATCAATACATCGTCGGGATGCAGCAGGCAGCCCGACTTGTCGGCCAGCCTGACGATCTGACGGCGTAGTTCGAGGCTGCCCTGCAGGCTGTCGTAGCTGAGCCCATGGGCTGCAACATGCCGATGCAATGTACTCAGCTGGCGGTGCAGGGGGCGAAGGCTGGCGGCAGTGAGGTCGGGAATGCCGCGCCCCAGCATCAGCAAGCGGTCGTGCACGGGGGAGGAGGCGACCAGCTCCAGTACCTGATCCCACTGGGACACGTCCAGCGGACGCTGGGCCGGGCGCGATACCTTGGGCAGCACGCTCGGGGTCGGCCGAGGCAGCACATAGTAACCCGAGCGCGGGCGTGCTTCTGCGAGGCCGGATTCCTCCAGCCGACGATACGCCTCCTGAGCGGTGGAGACGCTGACGCCAAGCTCGCGGCAGAGCGTACGCACGGAGGGCAGTCGGTCGCCGATACGATACTGGCCCTGCTCGATGCGCTGGGTCAGGGTCTGAGCCACATGGTCGTAGCGCTTCATGACAGATCCATCGAACTGTTCCCTATCTCGATACAGAAGGAGAGAAAATGAACGATACAGCCACAGCATAGTGCCATCTGTACCGCAAAACTATTAATTCGTTGGATCTGTATTGGTTTTCTCCGTGGCCATAACCTGTCAGAACCCACCGACAGGAGATGCGGTCATGATCGTCAAACGCCTTTTCCACCTCTTCCGTTTGTTCAGGGAGCAGCAACGGCGTCACCGTACCCGCGGCGAACTGCGTCATCTCGATGATCGCCTGCTAGCCGATATTGGCCTGGATCGAGAAACTGTTAGGCGTGAAGTGCGCAAACCGTTCTGGCGATGAGCACCGGCACGACACGGGAACCCGCAGTGCCGCACGATACCCTAATGGGATACGAGCCATCGGCAGCCAAGGAGGAGCCAGCCATGATCGAGACACTCCCTGCACCCGAGTATGTAGCGGCGTTTCGTATTTCGGGCACGCTGCACAGCGCGGACTACGACGTATTGATCCCTGCCATCGAGTCGAACTCGAGTACAACGAGGATATCGGCGTGCTGGCGGACATGACCGACTTCGACCACATGACGGCCGGCGCCCTGCTGCGCGATCTGGCCTACGCCATGAGCAAGCTGGGCGAGTACCGCCGCTTCAAGCGTGCTGCGGTGATCGCCGACAAGGGCTGGATCGAGACCACCACCAGGCTGGCCGGCAAGCTGTTTCCCAATACCGAAGCGCGACTCTTTCATGCCGGCGAGCTTGAAGAGGCCATGCGCTGGGTCGCCGGCTTTCGCCGCGATCTGATCGACGGCGGATTATGAAGTCGCGGTAGCGGCAGCCTGTTCGCTGTGCCATTGGTGCAGCAGCCAGGCGAAGGCCAGTCCTAGGGCCAGCAGCCACAGCCCGGCGCCGGCCAGCAGCCACGCGCTGTCGGCCAGGCGCAGCACCAGCCCGCCGAGGCTGACCCCCACCGACTGGCCGAGGAACAGGCAGCCGGCGAACACCGCCATGGCGGTGCCGCGCATGGCGGGTGCCATCTGAGTGGCGTTGATCTGCAGCGTGCTGTGCATCATGTAGAAGCCGAGCCCGGCGCAGAAGGCGCCGGCGGTGGCCAGCGCCGGCAGTGAAGAGAGCGCCAGCCCGACGAAGCCGAGCCCCATCAGCATGCCGCCGCCTGCGGCCAGGCCCGGCTCTCCCAGGCGGGCGACCAGCGGTCGCGCCAGGGCGGCGAAGATCAACCCGCCGACACCGAACAGCGCCACCATCAGGCCGGCCTGGGTCAGCGAGACGTCAAGCCGGGTATAGAGATGGCTGGCCACGAAGGCCAGGGCGCCGAAGGCGGCGATTCCCTCGAGGAACACCAGCGCGAGGATGCGTCGCGCGCGGGCGATCAGCAGCACCTCGCGGATGCGCGAGAAAAAAACGATACGACCCCGATCCTCCATGGCCGGCGACAGCTCGGGACGCAGGCGGAGCATCACCAGCAGCAGGCCGCCGGCGATGAGGAACAGTAGGGTCAGCAGCACGAAGGCCGCTTGCCAGCCCAGCGTATCGGCCAGGAAGCCGCCCGCCACCTGGCCCGAGATCAACCCCAGTACCGCGCCGGAGAGCATGTGCGCTAGCGTCACCTGGCGTCGCTCGTAAGGCACGTTGTCGCCGACCCAGGCCATGGAGAGCGGGATGATCGCCGCCGCGGTGGCGCCGTTGAGGGTACGAAACACCAGCAGCATCGACAGAGAGTCGGCCAGCGCTGAGCCCAGGGCACCCAGCGCGCAGGCCAGGGTGGCCAGGCCGATCACCCGCAGGGTGCCGTGGCGATCGCCCAACGGGCCGTAGGCGAGCTGCAGCATGCCGTAGGCAATGGCGAACAGGGTGATGTTCTGTGCCACCTCGGCCACCGGCCGGACGAAGGCCTGGGACAGCGCCGGCAGCATGGCGTCGGTGACGCGCATCGAGGCCATGCTGGCGAAGCCGGCCAGGGCCAGCAGCAGGATGACGAGGCGGGGAGGGGCGGTATCGTGCATTGCTATGAGCGTGTCTGGCTGGTGGCGGCTGCCTGGCTGGCCGGGCGCACCAGCAACAGGTAAGCCGCCAGGGAGAGCACGCCTCCGAGGCCGATGGAGATGGCCATGGTCAGCGAGGTGCCGTCGTGGAAGCGACCGACCAGCGCGCCGCCAAGGGCGGCGAGGGTCATCTGCAGGAAGCCGAACAGCGAGGAGGCCGAGCCGGCGCACTGCGGGTTGGGCGCCAGCGCCCCGGACATGCTCTGTGGCATCACGATGCCGAAACCGACCAGAAACAGGATGTGCGGCCCGATCACCGCCCAGGGTGTGTAGACCGCCGCCGCCGCCAGCCCGGCCATGGTGAGACCGGCCACGGCGCAGATCGACGTGGCCAGCAGCAGCAGTCGGTCACGGCCCAGGCGGTGGCTGAAGCGCCCGCTGATCAGGGTACCGCTGAAAAAGCCGGCAACGATCAGCGTGAAGCCGATCCCATAGCCGAAGGGTGACATGCCCATGAACTCGATCAGCACGAAGGAGGAGCCGGAGAGAAACGCGAACAGGCCGGTGAAGCCGCTGGCGTTGACCAGCGTGTAGCCCATGAACGCACGTTGGCCGAGCAGCATGCGGTAATTCTGCAGGATGGTGGCAGGATGCACCGACTGGCGGTTCTCCCGTGCCAGTGGCTCCGGCATGAGAATGGCGAGCACCAGCAGCATCGCCGCGGCATAGAGCGTCAGCAGCAGGAAGATCGATTCCCAGCCGAAGAACAGCAGCAGCCCTGCGCCGACGATGGGTGCCAGGGCGGGGGCGAGCGCCATGGTGCTCGCCATGTAGGAGAGTACGCGCCCGGCCTCGAGGGGGCCATGGATGTCGCGCACCGCGGCGCGTCCCAGCACCGGGCCGGCAGCACCGCCCAGCGCTTGGAGGAATCGCCCGAAAAGGAGCCACTCGATGCTGGGGGCGAAGGCGCACAGCAGGCTCGCCAGCAGGAACAGGCCGAAACCGGCAATCATTACCGGCCTGCGGCCGAAGCGATCGGAGATCGGGCCGCAGAACAGCTGCGCCAGGGCGAAGCCGGCCATGTACAGGCTCAGGGTCAGTTGGATCTGGTCGGGACCGGTGTCGAGTGCTGCGGCCATGGCCGGCATCGCCGGCAGGTACATGTCGGTGGCCAGCGGGCCCAGCGCAGTCAGCGCCGCCAGCGTAATCACCATGGCAGGGGACTTCAGCCTCAGCACATGAACTCTCCTCAGGAAGGCGAACAACGACCGGTAGGCGCCGCGCTTCCCGCTCCAGGCCGGAACAGGAAAGGGCGGCGCCCATAGTCGTTAGCTTGCTTATTTTAGCCTAAACAGCGCGGCTTTGCTCAACCCGCATCCGGCTGCTCGCCCGGGGCGGCCTTGGCGAAGGCCTCAAGCTCGCGGCAGCGCTCGGCAATGCGCCGAATCGTCGGATACGGCGAGAGGTCGCACTCGAAGCGTTCGGCGTTGAACACCTGCGGCACCAGACAGAGATCCGCCAGGGTCGGGCTGTCGCCGTGACAGAACGTGCCGGTGGCGGGCTCGCCCGCCATCCTCGCTTCCAGTGCGGCGAAGCCTTCGGCGATCCAGTGGCGGTACCAGGCCAGCTTGGCCTCGTCGTCCAGCTTGAGCTCGTGCACCAGATACTTGAGCACCTTGAGGTTGTTGAGCGGGTGGATCTCGCAGGCCACGAGCTGTGCCAGCGATCGCACCCGGGCGCGGCCTTGGGCATCCGCCGGCAGCAGCGGCGGTTCCGGGTAGCGCTCATCGAGGTACTCGCAGATCGCCAGCGACTGGGTCAGCTGGATACCGCCATCGGTCTCGAGTACCGGCACCAGCCCCTGGGGGTTGCGGGCGAGGTTTTCCTCGCCACGCTGCTCGCCCTTGACCAGGTTGACCGGGGCCTGGTCGTAGGCCAGGCCCTTGAGGTTGAGTGCGATGCGCACCCGGTAGGCCGCCGAGGAGCGATAATAGCCGTACAGTGTGGTCATGATTGGCTCTCCCTGGCGGTTTACTTGGGTTGGTACTGAACCACCTGCTGGTCGATGGCACCGAAGATGCTCACGCCGTCGCGGTCGAACATCTCGATTCGCACCCGGTCGCCGAAGCGCATGAACGGCGTCTTCGCCGCGCCGTGCAGGATCTGCTCGACCATGCGCACCTCGGCCAGGCAGCTGTAGCCCACGCCGCCGTCGGCGACCGGCTTGCCGGGGCCGCCGTCGGGGTCGGGGTTGGAGACGGTGCCCGAGCCGACGATGGCGCCTGCACCCAGGTAGCGGGTCTTGGCCGCATGGGCGACCAGCTGCGGGAAGCTGAAGATCATGTCAGGGCCGGCCTCCGGCTCGCCGAACTTCTCGCCGTTGAGGTGAACGGTCAGCGGCAGGTGCACCTTGCCGTCCTGCCAGGCGTCGCCCAGCTCGTCGGGAGTGACGCAGATCGGCGAAAAGCTCGAGGCCGGCTTGGCCTGGAAGAAGCCGAAGCCCTTGGCCAACTCGCCGGGGATCAGCCCGCGCAGGCTGACGTCGTTGACCAGCATGATCAGCTTGATGTGGCCGGCGGCCTGCTCCGGGGTGACTGCCATGGGCACGTCGTCGGTGATCACCGCGATCTCGCCCTCGAAGTCGATGCCGTGCTCCTCGCTGACCGCCTCGATGTCCTCGGTGGGGGCGAGGAACTTGTCGCCTCCGCCCTGGTACATCAGCGGGTCGGTCCAGAAGGTCTCGGGCATTTCGGCGTTGCGCGCCTGGCGCACCAGCTTGACGTGATTGAGGTAGGCGGAGCCGTCGGCCCAGTGATAACTGCGCGGTAGTGGCGAGTGCAGCTGACCCTGGTCCAGGGCGAAGGCGTCCGCGGCGCGGCCGTCGTTGAGCTCGGCGTAGCGCGCTTCCAGCTTCGGACTCAGCGCGTCCCAGTTCTCGATGGCCTGCTGCAGGGTGGCGGCGATATCGCTGGCGGAGACGGCCTGGCTCAGGTCGCGGGAGACCACCAGCAATTCACCGTCGCGGCCGTTCTTCAAAGTAGCGAGTTTCATCGTGGTTCAATCCTTTCGTCAGGGGCGGGGCGCTTCGGCCCCGTCCGGTTCGGCGTTTCGTCTCTCGGGGCTATTCAGGATCGCTCAAGGCTGTCAGGGCTGCTTGGGATCGAAGTGCGAGCGCAGCGTCGACCAAACGTCGACATAGTCGCGCTGGCGGATGTCCGCGTTGAGCGCCGCTTCCGTTGGATGGTAGACGTAGCGGCTCTCGAACATGAAGGCCAGGGTCGCATCCAGGCGCTGTGGTGTCAGCTCGGCGTTGGAGGCCTTCTCGAAGGTCTCGGCGTCGGGGCCGTGGGGCGACATGCAGTTGTGCAGGCTGGCGCCGCCGGGCAGGAAGCCCTCGGCCTTGGCGTCGTACTCGCCGTGGATCAGGCCCATGAACTCGCTCATCAGGTTGCGATGGAAGTAGGGCGGGCGGAAGGTGTTCTCGGCCACCATCCAGCGCGGCGGGAAGATCACGAAGTCGATGTTGGCCATCCCCGGGGTGTCGGAGGCCGAGGTCAGCACGGTGAAGATCGAGGGGTCGGGGTGGTCGAAGCTCACCGTGTTGATGGTGTTGAAGCGTGCAAGATCGTACTTGTAGGGCGCGTAGTTGCCGTGCCAGGCCACCACGTCGAGCGGCGAGTGGCCGAGCTGGGTCACCCAGAAGCGACCGGAGAACTTGGCCACCAGCTCGAAGTCGCCCTCCACGTCCTCATAGGCGGCCACCGGGCTCTCGAAGTCGCGCGGGTTGGCCAGGCCGTTGGCGCCGATGGGGCCGAGCCCGGGCAGCTCCAGGGGGCTGCCGTAGTTCTCGCAGATGTAGCCGCGGGCGGCGTCGGCGCCTTGGGCCAGGCGCACCTGGAACTTCATGCCGCGCGGGATCACGGCGATCTCGCCGCCGGCGACCTCGAGTTCGCCGAGTTCGGTGCGCAGGCGCAGGGTGCCCTGCTGCGGCACGATCAACAGCTCGCCATCGGCGTTATAGAAGAAGCGCTCGGTCATGTCGCGGTTGAAGGCATAGACGTGCACGCCGCAGCCGGCCTGGGTACCGGCATCGCCGTTGACGGCGATCGTCAGCAGGCCATCGACGAAGTCGGTGGGCTCGGCGGGAATCGGCAGCGGGTCCCAGCGCATCTGGTTGGGGTCGGCGGCGGGCCTGGCCAGCGGTGAGGTGGCCACTTGGCGGTTCTCGAGCGGTTGGTAGGCGCTTTGTACCACCGAGGGGCGGATGCGATAGAGCCAGCTGCGCAGGTTTTCGTGGCGCGGCGCGGTGAAGGCCGAGCCGGTGAGCTGCTCGGCGTAGAGGCCGTACGCGCAGCGCTGCGGCGAGTTCTGGGCCACCGGCAACGCGCCGGGCAGCGCCTCGCTGGCGAAGTGGTTGCGAAAGCCGCTCTGGTACTCGAGTGTTGTCGTCATGGGAGGATCCCTCTCGTTATTTGTCTGATGGCTTTTCAGCCTGGCCGGCGATGGCCAGGGCCTCCTCAAGCACCTGCTGGTCGCCCACGTGGTTGGCAAGCAGCAGGATCAGCCGGGCGTTGATGCGCTCACTCTCTGCTTCGCTGCACTCGCGGTGCAGCTCGGTCAGCGCGGCATAGAAGGCGTCCGGGTCGGTGAAATTGGGATCGAGTTCAAGCCGTGGCATGGCGAGCCTCCTCGGCATTCAGATGACGGCCCAGTGCGCGATCGAGCGCCGCCTCGACGTCGGCGGCTTTGATCTCGTGCCAGCGGGCGCTGACGTGCTGGTCGGGGCGGATCAGGTAGGCGACCCCGGCGGTCAGGCCGTAGCGCTCGCCAACCAGATTCTCCACGTCCTCGATCTGGCGGCTGCGCGGCAGCTCGGTCAGGGCATGCGGTGCCGGTCCGACGACCAGCAGGTCGAGATCGTCCTGATGCGCGAGCAGCGCCTCGAGCCCGGCCCTGAGCGTCTCGGCCCGGGCGCTGTCGACGCGACCGTCGAGCAGCAGGGTAAAACGATCTCCCAGTTGATTGAGCAGCCAGGCGCGCCGGCCAGCCAGGCCGATCGGGGCGTCCTTGGCCGGGCTGCCGGGGCGTAGCTCGAGCGGCAGGCCCTCGGTTTCGTGACCGTTGAGCGGAGAGTCGTCGTAGTGGCACGGCATCGACAGCCGGCCGCTGTTGACCAGGCGACGGGCGAAGGGGTAGCGCTCGGCCAGCTCCAGTACGCTGTCACGGAACAGCCGGCTGACGCGGCTCTTCGGCGTGATGAAGTCGGTGGCGCGGGTCGAGTTGAGGATGTTCTCGGCGGCGCCGTGCTGGCGCTCGTCATTGTAGGTAGCGAGCAGCGCCTCGTGGGCCTCGCCCTTGAGCACCCGGGCCAGCTTCCAGGCCAGGTTCTCGGTGCTCTGCAGCGCGCCGTTGGCGCCGCGGGCGCCGAAAGGGGAGACCTGATGCGCGGCGTCACCCATGAAGAACACCCGCTGGTGTATATAGTCATCCATCTTGCGGCAGCGGAAGGTATAGACGCTGGCCCACTCCAGCTCGAACTCCACGTCCTCGCCGAGCATCGCCTGCACCCGGGGGCGGATGTTCTCCTCCTTCTTCTCTTCCTCGGGGTCGGCGTCCCAGCCGAGCTGGAAGTCGATGCGCCAGACGTTGTCCGGCTGGCGGTGCAGCAGCACCGACTGGTTGGGGTGGAAGGGCGGGTCGAACCAGAACCAGCGCTCGGTGGGGAAGTCGGCCTTCATGATCACGTCGGCGATCAGGAAGCGATCCTGAAAGACCTGGCCCTTGCTCTCCAGGCCCAGCATGTCGCGGATCTTGCTATTGGCGCCGTCGGCCACCAGCAGGTAATCGCAGGAGAGGCGGTAGTCGCCATCCTCGGTGCTGACCATCACCTCGCTGCGTTCGGGGTGACTCGCGACCTCGGTGACCTTGTGCAGCCAGCGCAGGTCGATCAGGTCGCTGAGCGCATCGGCGCGATCGACCAGGTACTCCTCGAAGTAGTACTGCTGCAGGTTGATGAAGGCCGGCATGCGGTGGCCTTCTTCCGGCAGCAGGTCGAAGTCGTAGACCTCGCGCTCCTGGAAAAACACGCGACCGCGCTGCCAGGTCACGCCCTTGTCGACCATGGGCTGGGCGCAGCCCAGGCGGTCGAGAATTTCCAGCGTGCGCTTGGCGAAGCAGATCGCCCGCGAGCCGACGCTGACGGTATTGTTGTCGTCGAGCACGACGCTCGCGATGCCCTGCTGGGCCAGGTCGATGGCCATGGCCAGGCCGGTGGGGCCGGCGCCGACGATCACCACCGGGCAGTGGCGCACGCCTTCACGGTCGAGTTCGGGCGGGCGTCGATACGGGTAGACGGGATTGTTGTAGGTAGTGGGCATGCTTCCTCCGACTGTGGCTGCCTCGAGGCAGGCCAGCGCCACAACGCGGCGACCTGCCCCCCCGGCGCCACTCGCCAGGACGTGTTGTGAAAACAGTGTGTTACTGGTTCTCGACGACTTCCTGCAGCGAGTGCCACATGGCCGTGTCGCGCTCGGCGGTCCAGATGCGCGGGTCGGGGTATTCGCCGCCGGCCTCGTCATAGCAGCGCGTAATGTCGAATGGCAGGCAGTGGTCGAAGATCACCCAGTGGCCGTACTTGGGCTTGAGCTTGGCGTAGGTCTCGGCATAGCACTCGGAGAGCGACTTGCCGGCGGCCTTGCCTGCCTTGACGCTTTCGTACATATCGGCGAGGAAGTCGCGGGTGCCCTGAATCGCTTCCTGGCACTGCTCGGGGGTTTGCAGCGCTTCGCCGCGGCCTGGCACCAGCTTCTGCGGCTTCATCGCCTGCAGGCGGTCGAGGGTGGCGGGCCAGTATTCGTGATAGGCGTCGCCGGTGTAGGGGGTGGCGCCATATTCCACCAGGTCGCCGGAGAACATCACCTTCTCCTCGGGCAGCCAGACGATGGTGTCACCCTTGGTGTGGCCGCGGCCGAGGTGAATGATGCGCACCTCGCGCTTGCCCATGAATACCGTCAGTTCCTGCTGGAAGACGATGTTGGGCCAGGTCAGGCCGGGCACGGAGTCGACGCCCTGGAACAGGCGCGGGAAACGGCCGACCTCGGATTCGTAGTCCTGCTGGCCGCGTTCGACAATCAGGTCGTAGGTATGCTGGCTGGCGTAGATGTTTTCGGCATCGTAGGCCGAGGCGCCGAGCACGCGCACGGCATGGTAGTGGGTCAGCACCACGTGCTTGATCGGCAGGTCTGTCACTTCGCGAATGCGGCGGATCACGTCCTGGGCCATGATCGGCGTGGCCTGGGTGTCGATCACCATCACGCTGTCGTCGCCGATGACGACACCGGTGTTGGGGTCGCCTTCGGCGGTGTAGGCGTATAGGCCTTCCGCCAGTTTGGTGAAGCTGACCTGCTTCTCTTCGGTATCGGCGTGGGAAGCGAATTTCTTGCTCATGATTCCTCCTGAGTCGTCGGGGCGTCACGGTGGGCGACGTCTAGGGGGCCGATGTAGGCCTCGTTCGTTGTGCTGAATGCAGCGAGCATAGTTGCTGTTGAAACTATATGTCCAGCAAGTTGCGGACCAGACGAAGAGCCTAGCGTGAGCTGAGTGGAGAAAAGTTGCCTAAGATCATGGGTTTTTTGATTTTTTGCGACCTAAGTCTAATGACGTTCGTCGCCAAATTAGTTGCAGGGGAGATTAACTGGCGGCATGGTGACAGCGTGAAACGAGAAGGCTGCTGCGCTCTTGCCACCATCGGGATAGCGCTCAGCCGCGATACAACAACGCAGGCACACAGCGTGGCGCGAGCACGCCTCCCGTGACGACCAGGAGCACGCAATGACAAATACCAACCGCCTCATGATCGGCGCCGTGGCGGCGCTGGGCCTTGGCCTCGGTACGTCGGCCATGGCCGAGACCACCATCAACGTGAGCAGCTGGGGTGGACCGAACCACGGCATCAACACCATCGTCTGGCCGACCTGGAAGGCCTGGATCGAGGAGGCGACCGAGGGCCGGGTAACGCTGCAGGTCACCGAGGATCTCGGCCCGCCCAATGCGCAGATGGCGCTGGTCGCCGACGGGGTCGCGGACGCCAGCTGGATCTTCCATGGCCACATGCCGGGCCGCTTCGAGCTGACCAAGCTGCCGGAATTCCCCACTTTTAAGGAATTCTCTTCCGAAGCCGCCTCGTCCGCCTACTGGACTACCTTCCAGGAGCATCTCGCTCAGGGCGAAGAGCATCGCGGCCTGGAGGTCATGGCCGTCGGCGTGCACGGACCGGGCCAGATCTTCACCGCCGAGCAGGTCGACACCTTCGACCAGCTCGAGGGCAAGCGGCTGCGCACGGGCGGCGGCCTGATGAGCGAACTGGCGGATGCCATCGGCGTGACCGGGGTGGCGTTGCCGCCCACCGGTGTCTACGAGGCCGCCTCCCAGGGCGTCATCGACGGCGCCATGCTGACCCTCGAGGGGCTGCGCAGTTTCCGCGTCGCCGAGGTGCTGCCGAACACCCTGACCGTGGACGGCGGTTTCTATCGCGGCAGCTTCGCCATCATCATGAATCCCATGGTGTGGGATGAAGTCTCGGCGGAAGATCGCGAGGCCATCGAGAGCGTGTCGGGAGAACAACTGTCGCGCCTGTTCGGCTACATGATGGACGTTTCCGACGAGCGGGGCGTCGAGTTCGCCAAGGAACTGGGTAACACCTTCACCCAAGCTTCCGAGGAAGACATCGCCATGCTGCGCGAGGTGAGTGACGAGCTGATCGAAACGTGGGCCGACAAGGTCAGCCGCGGCGACCTCGACGCCCGTGAGGCCCTGAGTTTCTTCCGCGACCAGCTCGACGTGGCGGCCGAGGAAGAGAGCATCGCGTCTCGCGTGGTGCAGCAGTAATCCAGCAGGAGCCCGTCATGACCAGCCTGTCGACTCGTTGGCAACGTGTCGGCCGTGTCATGCAGCTGACGCTGGAGGGGGTGGCCGGTGCCACCCTCTTCGCCATGATGCTGCTGACCACGGCGGACGTCGCCGGCCGTTTCTTCTTCAATTCACCGATCCTCGGCACCGTCGAGCTGACCCAGCTGATGCTGGCGGCGCTGGTGTTCCTGTCGCTGCCGGTGGTGTGCTGGCGCGAGGAGCACGTCAGCGTCGACCTGCTCGACGCCATCTTTCCGTCGCGCCTGATCTGGATTCGCCAGCTGCTGGTCAACCTGGTGGTCACCGCGGCCCTGTGGGTCATGGCCAGCCGCGTCTGGGCCCTGGGCGCGCGCGCCTTCGCGTGGGGCGACGTGACCGAGTTCCTGCGCATTCCGATCGGCTACCTGATCTACCTGATGGCAGTGATGTTGGCGGTCTCCGCCCTGCTGACCCTGCTGCGGGCGTTGCGCTATCTGCTCGAGGGCCTCGGCGTGCTCGAGCGGGGCGGCCCCCTCAGTCCGGAGAGAACCCCGGGAGGTGACCAGTGATAGAAGCACTCTACGGCTTCGCCGCCCTGCTGATCCTGGCGTTTCTGCGCGTGCCGCTGGCCTTCGCCATGGGCATCGTCGGCTTCGTCGGCTTCTACTATCTCACCGGCAACTGGAGCGCCGCCGAATCCATGGCCGCCCGGAGGGTGATCGACACTGCCATGGATTACGGCCTGTCGGTGATCCCGCTGTTCATCCTGATGGGCAACCTGGTCTCGCACGCCGGGCTGTCGGATGCGCTGTTCCGCGCCTCCAACGGCTTTCTCGGCCACCGCAAGGGCGGTCAGGCGATGGCCACCATCGTCGCCTGCGGCGGCTTCAGCGCCATCTGCGGCTCGAGCCTGGCCACGGCTGCCACCATGGGCCGGGTCGCCATGCCGCAGATGCGCAAGTACGGCTACAAGGACACCCTCGCCTCGGCGTCCATCGCTGCGGGCGGCACGCTGGGCATCCTGATTCCGCCCAGCGTGATGCTGGTGATCTACGGCATCCTCACCGAGACCAGCATTCGCGAACTATTTGCTGCCGGCTTCATTCCCGGCATTCTCGGCATCGTGCTCTACCTGGTGGCGGTGAAGTGGGTGATGTGGCGCGACCCCGACGCTGGCCCGGCCGGCGAGAAGGTTGAGTGGCCCGAACGCCTCAAGGCGCTGAAGAGCGTGGGCGATACCCTGGCGCTGTTCGTGCTGGTGATCGGCGGCATCTATCTCGGCGTTTTCACCCCCACCGAAGCGGCGGGCATCGGCGCCATGGGGGCCTTCGTCATCGCGCTGTGGCGTCGCGCGCTGACCCCGCAGATCCTGATGAACGTGCTGATGGACACCGTGCGCACCACCGCCATGCTGTTCGCCGTGGTACTCACCGCGCTGATCTTCGCCAACTTCATCAACCGCGCCGGGCTGCCCAGCGACCTGCTGGCCTTCGTCAACGGGCTCGACATGGCGCCGTTCCTGGTGATCCTGGTGATACTGGCCATCTACGTGCTGCTCGGCTGTGTGTTCGAGAGCATGTCGATGCTGCTGCTCACCGTACCGGTGTTCTTCCCGGTGGTGGCGGGGCTCGGCTTCGACCTGGTGTGGTTCGGCATTCTGGTGGTGATCGTGATCGAGATCAGCCTGATCACGCCGCCGGTGGGGATGAACGTGTTCGTGTTGCGGGCGGTGCTGCCGGACGTGTCGACGGGGACGATCTTCCGCGGCGTGACGCCGTTCTGGGTGGCCGGGATGGGGCGTGCATTGCTGGTGCTGGTGTTCCCGGGTATCGTGCTGTTCCTGCCGCAACTGCTCTATTGAACGCTGCCAAGCGTAGGTGAGGAGTCTCGAGAGATGAACACGGAAGAACGCCGGGCCAGCCTCGCCAGGGAGGGCGACGAGAGCCTGGCCGAACCATCGACCAAGCAGGAGCTGGATCTCAACCAGTTCCTGCCCTACCGGCTCAACAGCCTGGCCGATCGCATCAGCCAGGCGCTGGCCGAGCTCTACGAGGAGCGCTACCAGCTCAATATCGCCCAGTGGCGGGTGCTGGCCTGGCTCAGCCACTGCGACGAGCTGACGGCAAAGAAAGTCTGCAGCTATACCAACATGGACAAGGCCCGCGTGTCGCGGGCGATCCAGGCCCTGGAGGAGCGGGGGCTGATCCGCCGCACGCCCGCCCCCGAGGATCAGCGCCAGCAGGATCTCCACCTGACCGCCGCCGGCCAGGCGCTGCTGGTCAAGCTGATCCCCGAGGCCCAGGCCTGGGAGGCGGAGCTGGTCGCGACCCTTACCGCCGGCGAGTATCGCGACCTGCTCAACGTGATGCGCAAGCTGGAGCGGCAGCTGGAGCGGATTGGCTGAGGGCTGCTGCGGCCAGCGAGAATCAATCGGCGAAGCAGGCGGGAGAGGCTTGACTGGTAGCCATGACCGGGCGTACGTGGAACTGACCGGCCATGTTGCAGCGCGTGCGGCCGCAGCCGGCGAAGTCGACGAAACAGTCTTGCTGCGAGTGGCCGCCGGCACTCACCTGGGTCCAGTACCAGCCAGCGGGGGTATCGGGAAAAACGTCACCGTTTATGGCTGTATCCTCTGCCATGTTCGGCTGCATCAGGCCGCGCAACTCGAAGAAACGCGGCAGGCGCCAAGGACAGTCGTCGCTGGCCAGGGCATCGATACGGGTCTCGGCGTCGGACAGGCTGTATCGCTGCGCCTCGCCGAGGCAGCGGCCTTCGTGGAAGCGTTGACCAAGACTGCAGCGCATCCACACCAGCCCGTTGCCGGTATCCTCGACCCGGCCTTCTGCAACAAACCGGAACCGCTCTGAGGCTTGGCTCAGGCCGGTCAAGGCAAGACTCAGCGCCAACACGGCGCGCAGCGCTCGCTTCACGCTTCCGCTACCTGCCCCTGATCGGCGGGCACGCGCCCGCCGAGGCGGGCGGTGATTTCGCTGGCCGTCTGTTTCACCAGTTCCCCCAGCTCCAGCAGCCGCGCTTCGGGAATGCGCGCCACCGGCCCCGAAACCGAGATCGCCGCCAGCGGGGTGCCGTGCTCGTCGTGCAAGCAGGCGGCCACGCAGTGCAGGCCGATGGCATGTTCCTCGCGGTCGCAGGCGAAGCCCTGGCGCCGTACCTCGGCGAGATTGGCACGCAGCGCCTCGGGGCTATTAAGGGTATTCTCGGTGACGCGTGACAGGCCGCGCTCTGCCAGCACCCGCTCGAACTCGTCGTCCGGCAGCCAGGCCATCAGCGCCTTGCCCACGCCCGAGGCGTGCAGCGGGGCGCGCGAGCCGAGCCGGGTGATCATGCGCATCATCTGCGGCGACTCGCTCTGGGCCAGGAACACGGCGGTGGCGCCGTCGCGGATGCCCAGGTTGGCGGTCTCGCCGGTCTGCGCCGTAAGGCGGCGCAGGAAAGGCCGGCTGGTGGCGACGAAGTCGCGTGCCTCGAGGAAGCTGTTGCCGATGCGGAAGGTCTTGACGTCGATCTTCCACACCCCGAGTTCGCTATCCTGGGCAACGAAGCCCTGCCCCTGAAGAGCCTGCAGCAGGCGGTGGGTGGTGGAGGGCGCCAGGTCGACCATCTCGGCCAGCTCCGACAGTGCCAGGCCGCCCGGCGTCGCCGCCAGCCGCTCGAGCAGATTGAGCCCGCGCACCAGCGACTGGCTGTGGCCGCTGGCGCTCTTGCCGGGGCCGGGCGGGCGCCCTGCCGTTCTGCGTTTGACTTCACTCACCTGCGTACATCCTCTCCGATTGCCTGACGGACCTTGCGGGGAAGGCCAGCGACAGGATACCCGCTCGCGGCCGGCTTGTCTCGATTGCGGAAATGGCTTCCACTGTCTTGCTGGCGGCCGCTTCAGGCGGGGTCAACGATGACGCCATTGTGGCTCACGCTTGGCGATGAAGGCATCGATGCCCTCGGCGGTGTCTTCGGCCAGCATGTTGCAGGCCATGGTCTCGCCGGCGAAGGCGTAGGCCTCGTTCAGCGGCATCTGCAGTTGACGCTGGAACAGTGCCTTGCCGGTGCGCAGCGCCACGCGACTCTTGGCACACAGGCTGGCGGTAAGCTCGCCGAGCACTTCATCCAGCGCCTCGTCGTCGGCCACGCGATTGACCAACCCCCAGTCGATCGCCTGCTCGGCATCGATGAACTCGCCGGTGAAGAGCATCTCCATGGCGCGCTTGCGGCCGATGCTGCGCGACAGCGCTACCGCCGGGGTGGAGCAGAACAGCCCCACGTTGATGCCCGATACCGCAAAGCGGGCCGATCTGGCGGCCACGGCCAGGTCACAGCTGGCGACCAGCTGACAGCCGGCAGCGGTGGCCAGGCCCTGGACCCGGGCGATGACCGGCACCGGCAGTTGGACGATACGCTGCATCACTTCGCCGCAGCGGGCGAACAGCTCCTGGTAATAGGCCTTGTCGGGATTGGCGCGCATCTCCTTGAGATCGTGCCCGGCACAGAAGGCGCGACCCTCGGCAGCGATGACCACGCAGTGTACCGAGTCGTCGTGGGCCAGACGGGAGAGTTCGCCGCCCAGGGCCTTGAGAACCTCTTCCGACAGCGCATTGAACTGGCGTGGCCGGTTCAGGGTAAGGGTGGCGACGCCGCGCTGGTCGCGACGAATCACCGGTCGCTCGTCGACAGTTGTCATCATTGTCGTATCCTGTAGAAACGTGCCCGTCACCAGCCTAGCCTGTCATGTAGGCTTTTCGTCAGCCCTGCGACCAAAGAGGTGTGGCTTGCCGCCAGACGCCCCCAGCGAGAGCGAAGCATGAACGATTCGATTCACGATCACGACGAGTTGCACAAGGGGGCGCCGCAAACGGGTACCCGGCTATTGGCCGATGTCAGTCTGCCCGCCGCTGTGATCCATGAGTCGGCGCTGGCCCACAACCTGGCCTGGATGCAAGGCTTCTGCGACGCTCACGGGGCACGCCTGGCCCCCCACGGCAAGACCACCATGTGCCCCGAGCTGTTCCAGCGTCAGCTGGCTGCCGGTGCCTGGGGCATTACCCTGGCCACGGCGCCCCAGTGCCGGGCGGCCTTCCGCCATGGCGTCAACCGGCTTCTGATGGCCAACCAGCTCGTTGGCGAGGCCAACATGGCGATCGTCGCGGGGCTGATAGAAGCCGGGGCCGATTTCTACTGCGTGGTCGACAGCCTCGCCAACGTCGAGCAGCTGGCGCGCTATTTCACGGCCTGCGGCCTGCGCCTCAAGGTACTGATCGAGCTGGGCTTGCCGGGCGGACGCTGCGGCTGCCGCGATACCGACGAGGTGATGGCGCTGGCCGAGCGCATCGACAGCGAGCAGGCACTGGTGCTCTCCGGCCTCGAGGGCTATGAAGGGGTGGTACACGGCAGCGACCCCGAACGCGCCGTGCGCGCCTATGCCTGGCAACTGGTCGAGGCGGCCCAGGGGCTGGAACGCGATGCCCTGATCGAAACGCCGCAGCCGCTGATCACGGCGTCGGGTTCGGCCTGGTACGACCTGATCGCCGAGGTGTTCCACGAGGCGCACCTGGGCGCACAGTTCGTGCCAGTGCTGCGCCCCGGCTGCTATGTCGTGCACGATCATGGCATCTATCGACAGGCGCAGCGCGACATCCTCGAACGGCAGCCCCGGATCGAACATGGGCTTAAGCCGGCGCTCGAGGTCTTCGCTCAGGTGGTATCGCTCCCCGAGCCGGGGCAGGCAATCATCGGCATGGGAAAGCGCGACATCGGTCACGACCAGTTGCCCGAGCCGCTGCGGCGCTACCGTGAGGGAGATGAGCGGGGGCGCGCCCTGTCGGTGCAGGGCTGGCAAGTGATCCGTCTGATGGACCAGCACGCCTTCGTCAGGCTACCGAGGGAGAGCGAGGAGCCCGAGGTCGGCAATGGACGGGTCAGGGTGGGGGATATCGTTGCCTTCGGCACCTCTCACCCCTGCCTGACCTTCGACAAGTGGCGGCGGATCTGTCGCGTCGATGAGCGGCTCGAGGTAGTCGAGGTAATGCAGACCTGTTTCTAGGCTGAGGCACGTCCGCGGTGTGACCGAATGACCGCCCTGGCCTTTCGCGATGCGCTGGCGGCCCTCGCCTGTCGGCAGGTCGACCTGCTCAGCCCCTACCCGCCGGAAGTGACCGAGCAACTGATGACCTTCCTGAGCGACAGCCATGTCGGCGTCGACGGGCTGCAGGTGCTGGACTGTCGTTGAATCGCGAGGCCGGCCGGATGGTGCTGACGGCCAACCAGGTGAGCCTGTGGGCGGGTCTCAGGCTACTGGGGCGAAGCGGCCCGCCTCGCTACCTGCAGGCACTGGCCGAGGTGGCATAACCTGCGTTAAGCAGGTCGGCGAGGCGTTCTGATATGTTACGAACGGGGTGGTTTCTTCTGTCAATGGAGGTTGAATGAGCGACGAACTGAGCGAGTTCGAGCAGAGCGTCAAGCGGGAAATTGATGCCTTTATGAAGCCCGGCCACGAGACCTCGCCTGCCCCCGAGCTGCCCGGTGACAAGCGTCCGGGGAAACAGCCCTCGAAACCGACCGCTGGCAGTGAATCCGCCGAATCCTACAGGACCGGGCATCTGGTCCGGCTGGCGGTGAGGACGCGCAAGCTGGAAGTCGACACCGTCTTCGAACATCGCTCCACCAGCATCTCCAAGCTGGAGGCACAGCTCGAAGCCGAGAAAGCCGCCAAGCAGGCCGGCTACCCGATCATTGGCTATGTCATCGATATCCAAAGCCTGTAAAAGGCTCGAACGGTCTCATCGGGTACGTTCCGCCGACGTCGCACTTGCTGTAGGTGCCATGGCGTCATGCTGGCGCGAATTGCTGATCCTCGGAGCAGAAGTATGCTGCCCGGCAGGAAAGCGAGGAGGGGCGACACCCCTCCTGCGGTAGACACTGGCTTCAGTACTTGCCGAGTTCCGCTTCAAGCGGGAACAAGGCGGCCGAAAGCTCGCCCGGGGTCATGACCGGCGTCTGGGGAGCGACGGCTGACGGCCACGCCTCGAGAGCCCCCTCGTAGCCTGCCTTAAGTTCCTCGACGGTGTTGTCCTCGTAGAGCTCGGCGTGGCTCTCCAACAGAGCCTTGGCGACCGTGACGAAGCCGAAGCTGTCCTGATACTCGACGACATTGACGAACTCGCCGTCCTTTACGGCTTCCTCGTACTCGTGGGCCGCCTGGCGCAGCAGCACCAGCTGAACGCGACTCTGGAAGGCCACATCGTCGCGCAGCTCTGCATCGACGTCCTGCATGGCCGCGTCGATGGCGTCGAGCGCGGACGTGTAGGCTTCGGCGTTGTCCTCCCACTTGCCGCCATCGCGGACCTCATCGACCAGTGCAACCAACGTACTCTCGAGTCCCTCGATGCCGCGGCTCTGCAGCGCCGGCTCGAGCGGCTCGTAGTGCTCGTCGAGCGGGTGACTGAAGTGCGGTTGGGCTGCCGTTTCCTCACCGGCCTGATAGAGATCGCGAGCGACGCTCAGGTGACCCTTCATCATGGCCAGATTGGTGTAGTAGACGCCGGGGTTGCTGGCATTTATGTCGCCGCCTTCACCGCCTTCACCGCCTTCACCGCCTTCACCGCCTTCACCGCCTTCACCGCCGGCAGACTCATTCAGGTAGTCAAAGACAGCGTAGGGATCGGAAGCGCCACCGCCTTCTCCTCCTTCTCCTCCTTCGCCGCCTTCACCGCCGGCGTGGGCATGACCCGCTTCGCCGCCTTCTCCTCCCTCGCCGCCTTCACCGCCGGCGTGGGCGTGACCCGCTTCGCCGCCTTCTCCTCCCTCGCCGCCTTCACCGCCGTCGTGGGCGTGGCCCGCTTCGCCGCCTTCTCCTCCCTCGCCGCCTTCACCGCCGGCGTGGGCGTGGCCCGCTTCGCCGCCTTGCTCGGCGCTGGCCAGCAGCAACGTGTCGGGACCCTGAGTGTAGTCGGTAGGGGGGGCGAGTTCGGCCCAACTAGCTGCGCTGCTGCCGAGCAGCACGCTGGTACCCACGCCGACCCAAAGCTTGGTGCGGAGATTATTGGACATGTCGACTCCTTGTCGATTGCGTTTATCAGGGGACTCGGCCGCTTGGCCGTTGTCTAGGCCATTATAGGCTGCCGACTTGCAAAGCCTAACGCAAACGATTAGCGGTTAGTTATACTCGTTTGCCCATTCTCGTCTCGACTGGAGCGCTGCCATGATTCTCTGCATCGACCAGGTCCTCTCCGCGGAGTTGGTGTCACGCATCAGGTCCACACTGGCCGAAACGGACTTTCGCGATGGCCGGGAGACTGCCGGATGGCATGCTCGCACGGTCAAGCGGAACGAGCAGGCCGACGGTCGTCGGCCCGACATTGCCGAGCTACGCCAGGAAGTCGCCAAGGCACTACAGTCTCACCCGCTGTTTCAGATGGCAGCGCGGCCACGCCGCATGAAACCGCTGATGTTCAGTCGCTATCAGGCGGGCATGGCCTACGGCAATCATGTCGACGACGCGATCATGACCACGCCACAGGGTGCCATGCGAACCGATCTGTCGTTCACGCTCTTCCTCAACGAGCCGGACAGTTACGAAGGGGGCGAGTTGCTGATCGACTCGACGGCGGGCGAGCAGACCTACAAGCTGCCAGCCGGCGCCATGATCCTCTATCCCTCCTCGACGTTGCATCGGGTCGAGCCGGTCACTCGCGGCGAACGGCTCGCCGCCGTGGGCTGGGCCCAGAGCCAGGTACGCGATCCGCAGCAGCGCGAGATTCTTTTCGACCTCGATACCACCCGACGCCAGGAGTATGAGGCCAACGGCAAGACCCGCACCTTCGACATGCTTTCGAAGAGCCTGGCCAACCTGATCCGCATGTGGGCGGAGGTGTAGGGGGCAGGCCGGGCAGCGGGACGAAAACTGGGAGGGCAAACGCCGCGCCCGGGCGGGCGCGGCGAAGCGGGAGAGGGCTCAGTCCTCGAAGTTGGTCTCGGAGTAGAGCACCCGCACGCGCAGGGTGTGCTCGACCTGGCGCAGGGCCTCGAGGGCCTGGGGGCCGTATGCCTTGTCCACGTCGATGACCACGTAGCCGACCTTCTCGTTGGTCTGCAGGTACTGCCCGGAGATGTTGATGTCGTTCTCGGACAAGACCCGGTTGATCTCGGAGAGCACGCCCGGCACGTTGTCGTGGATGTGCAGCACGCGGTGCTTGTCCGGGTGGGCGGGCAGAGCCACCTCGGGGAAGTTGACCGAGGTGACGGTGGTGCCGTTATCCGAGTAGGTGATCATCTTCTCGGAGACCTCGATGCCGATGTTCTCCTGGGCCTCGAGGGTGGAGCCGCCGATGTGCGGCGTGAGGATCACGTTGGGCAGACCGCGCAGCGGGCTGACGAACTCCTCGTCGTTGCCCTTGGGCTCCACCGGGAAGACGTCGATGGCGGCGCCGTAGAGGCGACCGGCCTGAAGCGCCTCGGCGAGGTCCTCGATCACCACCACGCTGCCGCGGGAGGCGTTGATCAGGATACCGCTTGGCTTCATCAGCGCCAGCTGGTCCTTGGTGATCATCCACTTGGTGGAAGGCAGCTCGGGAACGTGCAGGCTGACCACGTCGGCACGGGCCAGCAGCTCTTCGAGGCTCGCCACCTGGTTGGCGTTGCCCATGCCGAGCTTGGTCACCACGTCGTAGAAGATGACGTTGAAGCCGAGCGACTCGGCGAGCACCGAGAGCTGGGCACCGATGTTGCCATAGCCGACGATGCCCAGCGTCTTGCCCCGCGCCTCGTGGGAGTTCTTGGCGCTCTTCAGCCAGCCGCCCTGGTGGGCGCGGGCGTTCTTCTCGGGAATGCCGCGCAGCAGCATGATCGCTTCGGCGAGCACCAGCTCGGCCACCGAGCGGGTGTTGGAGTAGGGCGCGTTGAAGACCGGGATGCCGCGCGCGAGCGCCGCGTTGAGATCGACCTGGTTGGTGCCGATGCAGAAGCAGCCCACGGCGTTGAGCTTCTCGGCGGCGGCAAACACCCGCTCGTTGAGCTGGGTGCGCGAACGGATACCGAGGAAGTGCACGTCGCGGATCTTCTCGATCAGCGAGGCTTCGTCGAGCGAGGTGGGCAGATGCTCGATGTTGGTGTAACCGGCATTCAGGAAATTGTCCACCGCGCTCTGGTGGACGCCCTCGAGCAGCAGGATCTTGATCTTGCTCTTGTCCAGGGACGTTTTGGCCATGGTCGAATCAACCCCTTCTTGGTGCGCCGCGTGCGGGAAAACAGGGCGCTCATGTTACCACAGCCGCTACGTGCGAAGATGAAAATGCTGCGTCGCGAAGATGAGCGAACTGCACGTTGCACGGCGCAGGCAGACGACCCCTGGGGCAGTGAGTGTATACTGTGCCTCCTGTAATCAGCGGCGACGAGCTAGAGGTGTCATGGCCGAGCGTGACAAGCAAGCGACGAGCGGTACGGCGGGAAGCGAGGAAGCCGACGTCGATTTCGCGGCGACCGTGGAGAGACTGGAACAGCTGGTGGAGCGGCTGGAGTCCGGCGAGCTGTCGCTGGAGGGCTCGCTCGCCGCGTTCGAGCAGGGCGTACGCCTCACCCGCGATGCCCAGCGCCGGCTGGATGAGGCCGAGCTGCGCGTGCGCACGCTGATCGAGCGGCCCGACGGCAGCACCGACTTCGCTCCTTTCGATGCCCCGGCCGGGGAGGACGAGAGTGAAGACTGACTCGCTCACAGCACTCCTGGCCGTCGACCGGGCGCGTGTCGACGCCTGCCTGGAGCAGTTGTTCGACACCAGACGGGCCGTGGCGCCGCGCCTCGAGGCGGCCATGCGACACGGCCTGCTGGTAGGCGGCAAGCGCCTTCGGCCGTCAATGGTCTACCTGGCTGGACGCGCGCTGGGGGCAAGCGACGAGGCACTCGATGCGCCGGCGGCGGCCGTCGAACTGATCCATGCCTATTCGCTGGTTCACGACGACTTGCCGGCCATGGACGACGACGATCTGCGCCGCGGCCAGCCGACGGTGCATCGCGCCTTCGACGAGGCCACGGCGATACTCGCCGGCGACGGGCTGCAGACGCTGGCCTTCGAAGTTCTCGCTCGCGCCGCCCATCCGCGTCTGCCGGCGCTGATCTTCACCCTCGCCTCTGCCGCCGGCCGCGACGGCATGGTGGGTGGCCAGGCACTGGACCTGGCCGCCGTTGGCGGCCACCCTGACGTCGAGGCACTTGCCACCATGCACGCCCACAAGACCGGTGCCCTGATCCGTGCGGCGGTACGCATGGGGGCGCTGACGGCAGTAGAGGAACAGGATCCCCGCGTCGCGGCGCTGGAGCGCTACGCCGCGGCGCTCGGCCTGGCCTTTCAGATACACGATGACGTTCTCGACGTCACCGGCGACACCCGGACCCTGGGCAAGGCCTCGGGCGCCGACGCCGCGCGCGACAAGCCGACCTATCCGGCACTGCTGGGCCTCGAGGGGGCCCAGCGCAAGGCCAGCGAGCTCATCGACGAGGCCTTGCTGGCCCTGGCGCCGCTGGGAGAAGCGGGTGAACCGCTGGCCCAGCTGGCCCGATACATGATCGAGCGCGACCACTAGCCACACGGCATGACAGCCAGGACGACCGAACCGCACATGAAGCTCTACGATGTAATTCCAGTCGAGCGCCCGCTGACCCCGCTGCTCGATTCGCTGGACACGCCGGCGGCGCTGCGGGCAATGACGAACGCCCAACTGCTGCAGGTGGCCGACGAGCTGCGCGCCTACCTGCTCTACAGCGTGGGTCGCAGCGGAGGTCACTTCGGCGCCGGCCTGGGCGTGGTGGAACTCAGCGTGGCGTTGCACCACGCGCTGGAAACCCCCCACGACCGGCTGGTATGGGACGTCGGCCATCAGGCCTACCCGCACAAGATTCTCACCGGCCGGCGTGAGGCGATGCCCAGCATCCGCCAGTACGGGGGCTTGGCGGCGTTTCCGCGCCGTGCCGAGTCGCCTTACGACACCTTCGGCGTGGGGCATTCCAGCACCTCGATCTCGGCGGCGCTGGGCATGGCCCTGGCGAGTGCCACTCGCGGCGACAGGCGCCGGGTGTGTGCGGTGATCGGCGACGGTGCCTTGACCGCCGGCATGGCCTTCGAGGCACTGGCCCATGCCGGCCATCTGGACGCCAACCTGCTGGTGGTGCTCAACGACAACGAGATGTCGATCTCCGAGAACGTCGGCGGTATTGCCAGCTATCTGGCGGGTATCCTGTCGAGCAAGCCCTATCTCACCTTCCGCGAGGAGGGCAAGCGGGTGCTCTCGCGCCTGCCGGGGGCGCTGGAGCTGGCGCGACGCACCGAGGAGCACATGAAGGGCATGGTCAGCCCAGCCACGCTGTTCGAGGAAATGGGCTTCAACTACATCGGCCCGCTCGACGGCCATGACCTGCCCACGCTGATCCAGACCCTGCGCAACATTCGCGATCTGGACGGCCCGCAGTTCCTCCACGTCAAGACGCGCAAGGGGCGTGGCTTTCTGCCTGCCGAAGCCGATCCCATCGGCTACCACGCCATTACCAAGCTGGAGAAGAACGCCAATGCGCCGATGAGTCAGCCCGTCGCGCCGGTCAAGAAGAAGTCACCCAAGTACTGCAACGTATTCGGTGAGTGGTTGTGCGACATGGCCGCCGTCGACGAGCGGCTGATCGGCATCACCCCGGCGATGCGCGAAGGCTCCGACCTGATCCGCTTCTCCAAGGAGTACCCCGAACGCTACTACGATGTGGCCATCGCCGAGCAGCATGCGGTGACGCTGGCGGCCGGTATGGCCTGCGAGGCGATGAAGCCGGTGGTGGCGATCTACTCCACCTTCCTTCAACGTGGCTACGACCAGCTGATCCACGACGTGGCGGTGCAGGAACTCGACGTCACCTTCGCCATCGATCGTGCCGGCCTGGTGGGCGAGGACGGCCCCACCCACCATGGCAGCATGGATCTCTCCTACCTGCGCTGCGTCCCCGGCATGGTGGTCCTGGCGCCGGCCGACGAGGCCGAGTGCCGTGCCATGCTCAGCGCCGCTTATCACTACCCCGGCCCCGCCGCGGTGCGTTACCCGCGTGGCAACGGTCCGGGCGCGGAGATACCCGCCCATCTCGAACCGCTGGAGATCGGCAAGGCGCAACTGCGACGCAGGAGCGGCGCCGAGCCTGGCAAACGAATCGCGCTGCTGGCCTTCGGCAGCCTCAACGGTCCGGCCACCGATGTCGCCGCAGTGCTCGACGCCACCCACCTCAACATGCGCTCGGTGAAGCCGCTCGACCGCGAGGCGATTCTTGCCGCCGCCGCCGACCACGATCTACTGGTAACCCTTGAGGAGAACGTGGTAAGCGGCGGTGCCGGCAGCGGTGTCAACGAGCTGCTCGCTGCCGCAGGCGTACAGGTCGACCTGCTCAACCTGGGCCTGCCCGATGCCTTCGTCGAGCACGGCAAGCCGGCCGAACTGCTGGCCGAATGCGGCCTTGACAGCGCCGGAATCGAGGCGGCGATTCGCGCCCGCCTCGGCTGAAGCCCGCCCTGACGCTGTCATCTCTAGCGGCCGGGCAATCGCCCGGCCGACTTTTCTCAGTCGCCACTACTGGCATTTTTCACCTCGCCAGCACCTTCGATATGGGTGTTGGTTGAGGTGATTGGCGCATCTTTTTGCCCTATATCTCTTATATTGTTGTAGCTAATTTCCTACACGCTTTGTAAGACATTGGCGATATTGCCTGTCGTCCTGAGCCTGCATTAAGAGTTCGATCCGCACCGCTTCGGCACTGGCAGCGGAATCGTGTAAGCCAATGCCGCATCGCGTTAAGCCTTTGTAACTGTCATGTGCGCCAAAGTGCCGTTTGGCACGCGTGCGCTGCCTGTTTACCCTCACGCCTCACGAGCAAGGGGATAACGCTTCTCACCTACCATCGATGACATCAGCCTGCAGGTCATGACACCGGGCCGATGCGGGTGGGGCGTGGGACGTTGCCGACCCAGCAGGGCGATTCCACCCAAACAGAGCGGCTCACCAGGGAGCTTCAACATGGCGAAGGAAGGAACCGTTGCGCCGAAAGAGCGCATCAACATCAAGTACGTGCCGGCCACCGGCGATCAGCAGGCGGAAACCGAGCTGCCGCTCAAGCTGCTGGTGGTGGGCGACTTCAAGGGCGGTGCCGAGGCCACGCCGATCGAGGCGCGGGAGAAGGTCTCGGTGGACAAGAACAACTTCCAGTCGGTGATGCGTGAAGCCGGCCTCGGGCTGACGGCGAGCGTGCCCAACCGCCTCGAGGAAGGCGAGGACGCCGGCGACCTGGCGGTCAATCTCGAATTCAAAGCCCTCGAGGACTTCACGCCTGACAGCGTGGCACGCCAGGTGCCGGAGCTGCGCAAGCTGGTCGAGTTGCGCGAGGCGCTGGTTGCCCTCAAGGGCCCGCTGGGTAACGTGCCGAATTTCCGTGATCGCCTGCAGAAGCTGATGGAGAGCGAGGAGGCGCGGGCACAGCTGCTCGCCGAGCTCGAGCTGCTGGACACCCAAGACGACTCGCGCGACTGACGCATCCATTCGACAACGCCACCGTGTGCGCTTGGCGCTAGCGCGGCGCACGCCAGTCAGGCAAAGGATTCGAGGCACGGATTATGAGCGAAATGGCACAAACGCAGGGGCAGGCCGCCGAGGCCCAGGCCGAAGGGTCGCTGCTCGACCAGGTGATGGCACAGACCCGCATGGCACCGAGCGAGGAAGGCTACGACATCGCCAAGCAGGGCGTGGCCGCCTTCATCGCTGAACTGCTGCAGAGCAAGGACGATACGCCGCAGGTCAACAAGGCGGTGGTCGACCGCATGATCGTCGAGCTCGACCGCAAGATCGGCAGCCAGGTCGACGAGATCCTGCATGACCGCGGCTTCCAGCAGATCGAGTCGGCCTGGCGCGGCCTCAAACTGCTGGTTGATCGCACCGACTTCCGTCAGAACATCAAGCTCGACCTGCTCCATGCCACCAAGGAGGAGCTGCTCGAGGACTTCGAGTTTGCCCCGGAGCTCAGCCAGAGCGGACTCTACCAGCACGTCTACGCGGCCGAGTACGGCCAGTTCGGCGGCGAGCCGGTGGGCGCCATCATCGGCAACTACGACTTCACGCCATCGACCCCCGACATCAAGCTGCTGCAGTTCACCGCTGCGGTGGGGGCCATGGCTCATGCGCCGTTCCTCTCCTCGGTGGCGCCGAGCTTCTTCGGTATCGACAGCTTCCAGGAGCTGCCCAACATCAAGGATTTCAAGGCTATCTTCGAGGGGCCCAAGTACGCCCGCTGGCGCAGCCTGCGCGAATCCGAGGATGCCCGCTACCTGGGCCTGACGGCGCCGCGCTTTCTGCTGCGCATGCCCTACGACCCGGTAGAGAACCCGGTCAAGACCTTCCACTACCGCGAAACGGTCAACGAGGATCACGAGCACTACCTGTGGGGCAACACCGCCTACCTGCTCGCCGAGCGGCTCACCGACAGCTTCGCCAAGTACCGCTGGTGCCCCAATATCATCGGGCCACAGAGCGGCGGCGCGGTAGAGAACCTGCCGGTGCACACCTACGAGGCGCTGGGCCAGCTGCAGGCCAAGATTCCCACCGAGGTGCTGGTCACCGACCGCCGTGAGTTCGAGATGTCCGAAGAGGGCTTCATCTCGTTGACCATGCGCAAGGGCAGCGACAACGCCGCCTTCTTCTCCGCCAACTCGGTGCAGAAGCCCAAGGTCTTCCCCAACACGCCAGAGGGCAAGGCCGCCGAGACCAACTACAAGCTCGGCACCCAGCTGCCCTACATGTTCATCGTCAACCGCCTGGCCCACTACATCAAGGTTCTGCAGCGCGAGCAGATCGGCTCCTGGAAGGAGCGTCAGGACCTCGAGCGCGAGCTCAACGTGTGGATTCGCCAGTACGTCGCCGACCAGGAGAACCCGCCGGCCGAGGTGCGCAGCCGTCGCCCACTGCGGGCCGCCTCGATCCAGGTCTCCGACGTCGAGGGCGATCCGGGCTGGTACCAGGTGTCGCTGGCCGTGCGTCCGCACTTCAAGTACATGGGCGCCAACTTCGAGTTGTCGCTGGTGGGACGCCTGGACAAGGAGTAAGGGGAGGACGCGGCCATGACGCTTCACCGTGGTGGCGTGCTCGGCAGCCGACTGTTCGAGCGCCTGGCGGCCCCCGGGCGACCGGAGGAGATCGCCGCCGAGGCCAGCCTTGCCGAGATCGTCGACTCCATCAAGCGCCACCTGGTCGACCTGCTCAACAGTCACCCGGGGCACAGCGAGTGCGCCCCGGAGCTGGGCCTGCTCGACTTCAACGACGCGACCATCGGCGTGCTCGATCTGGAGCGCAACATTCAGCGTGCCATTCGCCAGTGCATCGAGCGCTTCGAGCCGCGCGTGCGAGGGGTCGAGGTGGAGTCGCTGCCGCGTGGCAGCGATCCGCTGCAGCTGCGCTTCCAGGTGCATGCCACGGTGGAGCTGGGCCACGACCATGGCCAGGCCACCATCGATCTGCTGCTCAACGACAAGCGCTATCAATGCCTGAACTGAGTGCCTGAAACCGGGCGCCGAACACTGATAGAGCCAAACCAGCATCTAGTACAAGCATCAGGGACGAGGCGCGCATGCTCAATCGATACTACCGGGACGAGCTCGACTATCTGAAGCTGCAGGGACGGGAATTCGCCGAGGCCAACCCCGGTCTCAGCCGCTTCCTCTCCGAGCGCAGCACCGACCCGGACGTCGAGCGCCTGCTGGAAGGCTTCGCCTTCCTCACCGGTCGTATGCGCGAGAAGGTCGAGGACGAGTTCCCCGAGCTGACCCACTCGTTGATCGCCATGCTGTGGCCCAACTATCTGCGTCCGGTGCCGAGCATGACGATCATGCAGTTCACGCCCAAGCAGGGCGCGCTGAGCGGTCGCCAGGACGTGGCCGCCGGCAGCATGATGGCGGCACGGCCGATCGACGGCACCGCCTGTCGCTTCCGCACCTGCCACGACGTGGCGCTCTACCCGCTGCTGCATGGCGGCGTCGAGGCGCGCCACTCGCGGGAATCCTCGATCGTCGAGCTTGCCCTCGACGTGGATGGCGACCAGCCGCTCGATGCCCTGGGCATCGACCACCTGCGCCTGCACCTGGGCGGCGGTGGGTATACCGCACGCAGCCTCTACCTGTGGCTCGGTCACTACCTGTCGCGCCTGGAGCTGGAGGTGGATGGTACGGTCATGCCGCTGCCGCGGGACATGCTGGTACCGGTGGGCTTCGAGCCCGGTCATGCACTGCTGCCCTATCCGCGCAACGTGCACCAGGGCTATCGCATCCTGCAGGAGTACCTGTGCTTTCCCGAGGCCTTCCACTTCGTCGATCTGGTCGGGCTGGGTCGTTTGCTGCCGCCACGGCAGGCCTCGCGCATCGTGCTGCGCTTCGTCTTCTCGCGCACGCTGCCGGCCGACGCCAAGGTGCGCGACGAGCACCTGGCACTCTATTGCGCACCGGCGATCAACCTGTTCAGTCACGACGCCGACCCCATCGACCTCAACGGCGAGCGTAGCGAATACCGCATTCGGCCCAGCAGCCGTGCGCCGTCGCATTACGAGGTATTCAGCGTCGATGCGGTGCAGGGTTGGCTGGAGAGCGACAGCGGCAAGATGCGTGGCGAGCCGCGCCAGTACGTGCCGTTCGAGAGCTTTCAGCACCAGATCGAGCGCGACCGCGGGCGCGAGGCGCGTTACTACCGGGTGCGGGTACGCAACAGCCTCCGCGGCGACGGTTTCGACCACGATATCGCCTTCGTGCGCGGTGACGAACAGGCCTGCCTGGGCATGCGCGAAACCATCTCGCTGCGCCTGACCTGCAGCAACCGCACCCTGCCCGAGCGTTTGGCGGTCGGCGATATCTGTGCCTCCACCGACACCAGTCCCGTGTTCGCCGATTACCGCAACATCACCCGGCCCACAGCGGCCCTGCGCCCGACCCTGGACGGCAGCCTGCTGTGGACGCTGATCTCCAATCTCTCGCTCAACTACCTGTCGCTGCTCGAGCGTGATGCGCTGTGCTCGGTGCTGCGTGCCTACGATTTCCGCGCGCTGGTCGACCGTCAGGCCGAGCGCGTGTCACAGAAGCGCCTGGCCGGGGTGGTGGACATCGAGACCCGCTCCATCGACCGGCTCAAGCGCGGGCTGCCGGTACGCGGGCTGCGCTCGGTCATGACCCTGGATCAGGAGGCCTTCGGTGACGAAGGCAGCCTGTACCTCTTCGGCAGCGTGCTGGCGCGGTTCTTCTCGCTCTACGCCAGCATCAATTCGTTTCACGAGCTGCACGTCGTCAATCGCCACAACCAGGAACGCTACGCATGGACCTTGCAGCCGGGCCAACAGCCCCTGATCTAGCCCCGGCGGCCCTGATCGAGGGGGCCCGGCGCTATGACTTCTACCAGCTCGTCGAACTGCTGCATCGGCATCACGACGACGATCTCGAGCGTGCCGCCAGTGGGCATCCGGGGCTTGAGCGGGTGCGCTTCAGCGCTTCGGCATCGCTCGGTTTCCCGGGTAGCGACGTGGTGGCGCTCGAGCCCCGCCCCAGCGGCGAATATGCGCTGGAAGTCAGCTTCTTCGGCCTGCAGGGGGCCCAGTCGCCACTGCCTGGCTACTACCTGGAGACGCTGGCCCATGAGGCGGCCCACCATGAAGGGGTCGCCCGCGACTTCCTCGACTTCTTCAACCACCGCCTGCTGACCCTGGTCCATCGCAGCTGGCGCAAGTATCGCCACTACGTGCGCTACCAGGACGGCGCCAGCGATGGCTTCTCCGCCGCGGTATTCGCCCTGGTGGGGCTGGCCGACGAGGAGCTGCGCGGCGAGACGCCGATCAACTGGGGCAAGATGCTCGCCTACGCCGGCCTGCTGGCGGGACGGTCGCGCTCGCCGGAGGTAGTCGAGAGCGTCGTCGGCCACTGCTTCGATCTCGATGACGTAGGCGTCGAACAGTGGGTGCACCGCTGGGTCGAGATCCCCGAGGACCAGCGCAGCCGCACCGGTCGCAGCGCCATGACCCTGGGCCAGGATCTGGTGGCCGGCGAGCGGGTCGCCGATGTGGGCGGCAAGTTCGCGCTGTGCCTCAAAGGGCTCAGCCTTTCCCGCTTCCGTGACTTCCTGCCCGACGGCCGCGAGCACGCGCCGCTCAAGACGTTGGTCAGCTTCGTGCTGCGCGAGCCGCTGGCCTACGACCTGGAGCTGGAGCTGCTGGAAAGTGCGGTACAGCCGATGCGGCTCGGCGATCACGGTTGCTGTCAGCTCGGCTGGACCACTTTCGTCAACCCCGAATCCGGTGCCGCCTCACGGCGGCGCCGGGTGCGCATCCAGATGACAGGGTAAACGCAATGTCCTACCTCACCCGGCCCCGAGTCACCGCCAGCGCCGTTACCTTGGTAGTGCTCAACAGTGAACGCCTGGAAGGGCGCTCCACCAGCAGCCACGTCTTTCCGGCCAGCGGCGGCACCTTGGGGAGCGCCGGCAGCGACGACTGGCTGCTGCAGGATCATGCCGGGCTCGTTCGCCCCGCACATGCCGAGATCCGCCTGCTCGATGGACAGTTCTGCCTGATCGATCGCAGCGGCCAGACCCTCATCAACCACGCCACGCTGCCGCTCGGCCGCGACCGGCGGGTCGCCCTGCGCGACGGTGACGAGCTGGGCATCGGCGAGTATCGCGTGCGCGTGCATCTCGGCGACCGTCAGGCCGGGCTGCCCGGCGCCCAGCCGCTTACCGCCTTGATCGACGAAGAGCAGGAGGCGCTGGCAGGCCAGGGAGTGGTGCCCTATCGCGCCATGCCGGCAGCGACGCCACCGCCGCGCCGTGACGACCCGCTCGAGGCGCTGGGGGAGGCCACGCCGGGTGCCAGCCAGCGCGATCCACTCACGGCGCTGGCTCACGAGGGTGAGACGGCACGCGACGAGGGAACGCTGCTCGAGGCTCTGGAGGAGACGGGCTGGAGCGAAGCCATATCACATCAACCGCAGGGACGTCGCGAGGCGGCGCCGACGACGAATCGACGAGACGAGGACGAGACACAGATGAACCGGGAAATGGACGAAGGGTTGTTGAACGATCTGGAGCGCTCGGTCGGTGAGCAGCTCGAGGAGCGCTGGCAGGATGCCGTGCCCGCAAGCACGAGGCCTGACGGCACCGATCCGCTGCTGCGCGCCCTGGGTGCCGAGCTGCGCTTCGCCGATAGTGAGCAACAGCTCAACTTCGTCGCCGAAGCCGGCCAGACCCTGCGCGCCGCCATCGAAGGCCTGCAGGCGCTGCACCGCGCCCAGGACGACAGCCGTTACCCGCTGCGTGACCGTCGTCTGCAGCCGATCGAGGACAACCCGCTGCGCCTGGGCCAGCCCTACCGCGAAACGGTGGAAACAATGTTCTCCGCGCGCCGCAGCCCGGTACACCTCTCGGCGCCGGCCGCCGTGGCCGAATGCCTGGCCCACCAGGGCCAGCATCAGGCGGCGGTGGAGGAGGCCATCGGCGAGGCGCTGCAGGCGATTCTCGACGCCTTTGCTCCCGATGCGCTGCTCAAGCGCTTCCATGCCTACCGCGGCGCGGGCAACCGACTGGAGGACGAAGACAGCTGGGCCTGGGAGATGTATCGCCACTACTACCAGGAGCTCAATTCCGGTCGTCAGCAAGGTTTCGCCAAGCTGTTCTGGGAGGTGTTCGAACAGGCCTACGACCAGTCGGTACGTCGTCAGCAGCGCGAAGCCAAGTGAGCACAATAATACGAGGCAAAAGAAACATGAGCACAAGACATTTGCGCACCGAGTTGGCCTCGAGACGCTGCATGCTGTGGGTGGCGGTGACGCTGCTGACACTGGCTCTCAGCGGCTGTGCCTCGACTCGTGAGGCCGCCGGCAAGGCCTGGCAGGTAATGCGCGACCCCTCGATTCCGGTGGGCTATCCGGAGGATCGGCCGACTACGGTCGACCTAGCCATGCTGGCCGAGCCCGACGTCAATCCCAACATCGAGGGCGACGGCACGCCGCTGCGCTTCCAGATCCTGCAGCTCAAGGACGATTCGATGCTGATGGCGGCCGATCACGCTCAACTGCTCGACGACCTCGAAGGCGCTCTCGGCACCAACTATCTGGACCATGACGACTTCACCCTGCTGCCGGGGCAGTGGAAGTTCTACGAGCCGTTCGAGATCGACGAGGAGACCCGCTATATCGGCCTGATCGCCTTCTACAGCGACCCCGATAAGACGCAATGGAAGAAAGTGGTCAAAGTCACGGCGCACAGCGAGGACTACCACCTGCTGGTGCATCTGCGTGCCGACGAAGCCGAGCTGAGGAAGGAAGACTGATGGCCAGCCGCAACCGAGTGGTCTGGAGTGAAGGGCTGTTCATCAAGCCGCAGCACTTCCAGCAGCAGCAGCGCAGCCTGGAGGGGCTGCTCGAGGCGCGTCTGCGTGGCGTCAGCCATGCGCTGTACGGCTTTCAGACGCTGGAACTCAACGCCGAATACCTCAGCTTCGGCCGCATCGCCCTCAGCCGCGCCAGCGGCGTGATGCCTGACGGCACGGCCTTTCAACTGCCCGACGACGACATCGAGCCGCAGCCGCTGGAGATCGATGATGCCGCCATCACCAACCAGCTCGTCTATTTGTGCCTGCCGTTGGCCACCGATGCGGTGGGCGAGGTGCGCTGGCCTGATGACGACCTGCCGACACGCTACCGCCTGGCGCAGCGCAGTGTGCGTGACCTGCACTCGCGCGATGGCGACACCGCCATGCTCGAGGTCGCCCGGGTCGCGCCACGGCTGCTGCTCGAGCGCGACGACCGCAGCGCCTACGCCTGCCTGGCGGTGGCGCGCATCCACGAGCGGCGGCCCGACGGCAGCCTGGTGCTCGACGAGCAGTTCATTCCCACGCTGCTCAACGTCCAGGCGGCACCCGTGCTGCAGCGCTTCGTCGGCGAGATGGCCGGGTTGATGCGCGAGCGTGCGCGCAACATCGCCCATCGCCTCGCCTCGCCGCACCAGGCCGGCGTGGCCGATGTCTCCGACTTCATGTTGCTGCAGCTGCTCAATCGCGCCCAGCCACGCTTCCAGCACCTGGCGCGCCTGGGTCACCTGCATCCTGAGCGGCTGTTCGCCACCATGCTCGAGACCGCCAGCGAGCTGGTCACCTTCACCGACGAGTCGCGGCTGCCGCCGGAGTATCCGGCCTACGACCACGACCACCCCGAGCGCGCCTTTCGCCAGCTGATGCAGAGCCTGCGCCAGGCGCTCTCCACAGTGCTCGAACCGCGGGCGTTGGCGATCCAGCTGCAGTCGCGGCGCTATGGCCTGCTGGTGGCGCCGCTGGCCGACCCGGCCCTGCTCGACAGCGCCGACTTCATCCTCGCGGTGCGTGCAGACATGCCTCACGAGCGGCTGCGCAAGCTGTTCCTGCAGCAGACCAAGGTGGCCAGCGTCGAGCGCATCCGCGATCTCATCAGCCTGCAGCTGCCCGGCGTGCCGCTGGAGCCGCTGCCGGTGGCCCCGCGCGAACTGCCCTACCACGCCGGTTACAGCTACTTTCGCCTCGATCGGCAGAGCCAGGCCTGGAGCATGCTCGACGGCGCCAGCGGCTTCGCCTTCCACGTGGCGGGGGAGTTTCCCGGGCTTGAAATGCAGTTCTGGGCGATCAGGAGCTAAGCCATGCAAGAACTTGCCACGCAATACGAATCGAACCCCGGGATGGTGGCGCGTCCTGCCCCCGGCCGCCATGAGGATCGTATCGATGAACGCGGGCTCGAGCAGCTGATCCACAGCCACGCCGAGCAGCTCGATGCCGACGAGGACTACTGGTTCCGCCTGCGCGGTTACAACCTCAATCCGCTGGTCGACGCCGCCAGCTCACTGCTGGGCATGGTGGTGCGGGTGCGCCAGCTCGACGGCATGAGCGACATCGACCGACTCTACCGCCAGGTGGTCGACGAGATCTCGGCGATCGAGGTAGAGCTCACCGAGCAGGGCTACGACCGCCCCACGCTGCTGGCCTTCCGCTACGTGCTCTGCTCGTTCATCGACGAGGCGGTGATGGGCACACCCTGGGGCCAGCAGAGCAGTTGGGCCGAGCATTCGCTGCTCACGCGTTTCCACAACGAGACCTGGGGTGGCGAGAAGGTCTTCTCGATTCTCTCGCGGCTACAACAGGAGCCGCAGCGCTACCGCGACATGCTGGCCTTCATCTACCTCTGCCTGTGCCTCGGCTTCGAGGGGCGCTACCGGGTCATGGAGGACGGGCGCGAGGAGTACGAGCACATCGTGCGCACCCTAGGCGACCAACTGGCAGCGCTCGGCGACACCCCGGAGGACAGCCTGACCCGGCCGCTCGACAACGTCATGCCGGGCCGGCGTCATCGTGGACGCGGCCTGCCGGTGTGGACGGTGTTCGCATTGTTCGCCGTCGCCATGGCCGCTACCTACCTCGGCTTCGCCTGGACGCTCGACGAGCAGGCGGCTCAGGTCGGCACCCTTCTCGACCAGATTTACCGTTAGGAGATCCCATGCTCAGGGTAGAGCTTCCCGCGCTGATCGGCCGCCTCAATGCCGTTTCCCGTCAAGGCCTGGAACAGGCCGCGGTGCTGTGCGCCGAGCAGCAGGCGCCCGAGGTCACCGTCGGCCACCTGCTGCAGGCGCTGATCGATCAGCCGTTGTGCGACCTGCGCTGCCTGCTCGAAGGGCAGGGCGTCGATCTCCATGAGCTGCGTGCCCGCCTGGCCGAAGAGACCCGGCCGCCGCGTGATCTGGCCGTGACCACGCCGAGCTTCTCGCCGCTACTGGTCGAGCTGCTGCAGGACGCCTGGCTGCTGGCCACCACCGAGTTCGCCTACGACAGCCTGCGCAGCGGCCTGATCTTCACTGCCCTGCTGCACAATACCGGGCGCTACCTGGGGCCGAGGAGCGCCGCACTGCTGGCCGAGATCAACCGCGAGGGGCTGCGCCGCGGCTTCGAGCGGCTGGCCGCCGATTCCGCCGAGGCGCCACGCGCCGAGCCCAACGAGGGCGGACGACGCCAGGCCCAGGCCACTCAGGGCGACAGCGCCCTGGCGCGCTTCGCCACCTCGCTCACCGAGCAGGCCCGACGCGGCGAGCTCGACCCGGTGCTGTGCCGCGACCCCGAGATCGACCAGATGCTCGATATCCTCGGGCGACGGCGCAAGAACAACCCCATCGTCATCGGCGACGCCGGGGTGGGCAAGAGTGCCGTGGTGGAGGGCCTCGCTGCGCGCATCATCGAGGGCCGCGTGCCGGCCGCGCTGGCCGATGTCGAGCTGATGAGCCTCGACCTCGGCGCGTTGCAGGCCGGGGCCGCAGTGAAGGGCGAGTTCGAGAAGCGCCTCAAGGCGGTGATCGAGGAGGTCAAGTCGGCGCCCCGGCCGATCCTGCTGTTCATCGACGAGGCTCACACCCTGATCGGTGCCGGCAACCAGGAGGGCGGCGGCGATGCCGCCAACCTGCTCAAGCCGGCCCTGGCCCGCGGCGAGCTGCGTACCATCGCCGCCACCACCTGGCGCGAGTACAAGAAGTACTTCGAGAAGGACCCGGCGCTGTCGCGGCGCTTTCAGCCGGTGTCTCTGGCCGAGCCCAGCGTCGACCAGGCGCTGGTGATCCTGCGCGGCCTGCGCGACACCTACGAGCGCGCCCACGGCGTGCTGGTCGGCGACAGCGGGCTGCGTGCCGCCGCCGAACTCTCGGCGCGCTACCTGGCCGGGCGCCAGCTACCCGACAAGGCGATCGACGTGCTCGATACTGCCTGCGCGCGGCTCTCCCAGGCGCTGGATACGCCGCCGCGCCGCCTCAGCCACCTCAAGAGCGAGCATATCGCCGCCCAGCGCGAGCGCGAGCAGCTCGACCGCGAGCGCCTGCTGGGACGCAGCCCCGACGCCACCCGCGAGGCCGAGCTCGACACGCGCCTGGCGCGGCTGGAAGAAGAGGTCGAACGGCTCGAGACGGCCTGGGCCGACCAGCGCGAGTGCGTCGATGCCATCATCGCCCTGCATCGCCAACTGCTCGAAGCGGGTAATGTCGATGCCGAGGCTGAGCCTGGGGCTGGTGCGGCCGATGTGGCCATCGAAGGAGTGACGGCAGCGGATGCCGCCGCGAGCCTTGAAGAAGGCCTTGAAGCAGGTGTTGACGAGAGCCCTGGAGACGGCGCCGACGAGGCTGCCGATGAGATCGCCGTCGCAGCCGAGGAAGATCCGCACGAAGCCCTGGCCCGCCATGAGGCGCGCCTGGCCGAACTTCAGCAGGAGTTCGCACTGGTCAACGCCAGCGTCGAGGAGGCGCAGATCGCCCAGGTCATCGGCGACTGGACCGGGGTGCCGGTGGAGCGCATGACCAGCGATGAGCTGAGCCGGCTCACCGAGCTGCCCGAGCACCTCGGCAAGCTGGTGCAGGGCCAGGACGTGGCCATCGAGCGTGTGCACCGCCACCTGCTCACCGCCCGTGCCGACCTGCGCCGCCCCGGCCGTCCGCTGGGCGCCTTCCTGCTGGTCGGCCCCAGCGGCGTGGGCAAGACCGAGACCGTGGTGCAGATCGCCGAGCGGCTCTATGGCGGGCGTCAGTTCCTCACCACCATCAACATGTCCGAGTACCAGGAGAAGCACACGGTGTCGCGGCTGATCGGTTCGCCGCCGGGCTACGTGGGCTTCGGCGAGGGCGGGCTGCTGACCGAGGCGATTCGCCAGCGTCCCTACTCGGTGGTGCTGCTCGACGAGGTCGAGAAGGCCCATCCGGACGTGCTCAACCTGTTCTACCAGGCCTTCGACAAGGGCGAGCTGGCCGACGGTGAAGGGCGCTTGATCGACTGCAAGAACGTGGTGTTCTTCCTCACCTCCAACCTGGGCTTTGAAGCCATCGTCGCCCATGCCGACGACCCCGCGGCACTGGACGACGCGCTCTACCCGGTGCTGGCCGGCTTCTTCAAGCCGGCGCTGCTGGCGCGCATGGAGGTGGTGCCCTACTTCCCGCTGGGCGCCGACACCCTGCGCGATATCGTGGCGGCCAAGCTCGATACCCTGGCCGAGCGCATCCGCACGCGTCATCGCCAGGCCGAGGTGGTGCTCGACGAGGCGCTGCGCGACGCTATCTGCGCCCGTGCCACCCGCAGCGAGAACGGCGCGCGCATGCTCGAGTCGGTGATCGATGGCGAGCTGCTGCCGCCGGTGTCGCGGGCGCTGCTCGATCGCCTGGCACGGCGTGAGCCGGTGACCCGGGTGGCGCTGGGCGTCGATGCGGCGGGTGCCTTTACCGCGGAGGTGATGTAGGCGATGACGGCGAAGGCGATCGACATGCGCTGGTGCGAAGGCGGTGTGGCGGCGGGGCCTGGCCTCGACGGCATGGCGCGCGCGCTGGCGCTGGTCGAGAGCGCCTCGCCCGCCGAGCTGCGTACCTGTGCCGGCAGCATTCTCCAGGCCGGCCACGGCCTGGCCTGGGTCGGCTGCCTGTATCTGGATGGCAGCGGCCGCTGGCTGGGTAGTGACGGCGACGACGTGCGCTTCGACTGCGACGACTTCCGCCACCCCTATGCCCACGCCATTCGCCAGGGCAAGCCGCTGCGCCTGGGCTTGCTGGAGGCGCGCTCGCGGCTCGACCATCCGGGCTTTCAGGCGCAGATGGCCGAGCTGCCCGGCAGCCTGCAGTTGGTCGTGCATCCATTGCGTGCCCTCGACGGCAAGCGCGAATGGCTGGGGGCGCTGGTCTTGGCGGGCGAGACACCGGCCCTGGATCGGCTCGAGGCCGATCCTGAGTTCACCGCCTTCGAAGCCTTGCTGTGCCGGCTTTGGGCGGGGCTGACCCGGCACCAGGGCGAGCGCCAGCGCGAAGCGCACCTGCGTCGCTCGCTGGCCCAGCTCAACGACGGCGCCCGGCGCCAGACGCTGGCTGAGCGGCTGGCCGGCGACCTGTTGGGCGGCTCCACGGCGATGCAGGCGCTGCGGCGCCAGGTGGTGCGTGCGGCGGAGACCAACTTGGCGGTGCTGCTGCAGGGCGAGACCGGTACCGGCAAGGACCGGGTGGCGCGCGCCATTCATCGCCTTTCGACCCGCTGCGAGGGGCCTTTCATGGCGATCAATTGTGCCGCCATCCCCGAGTCGCTGCTCGAGTCGGAGCTGTTCGGCCACGCCAAGGGCGCCTTTTCCGGCGCCGATCGGGCGCGTGAGGGCCTGATCGGACAGGCCGACGGCGGCACCCTGTTCCTCGACGAGATCGGCGACATGCCGCTGCCGCTGCAGGCCAAGCTGCTGCGCGTGCTGGAGAACGGCCGCTATCGGCCATTGGGATCGAGCGAAGAGCGGCGCGCCGATCTGCGCCTGGTGGCGGCGACCCACCAGCCGCTGCGCGAGCGGATTCGACACCAGCGCTTTCGTGCCGATCTCTACTACCGGCTGGGGCAGTTCCCGCTGACCCTGCCACCGCTGCGCGAGCGCAGCGAAGACATTGCCGAGCTGGCCGAGGCCTTCGTCGCCGATTTCTGTTCCCGCGAGGGGCGCGAGGAAGTGGGCATCACCCCGGCCGCGCTGCGCCTGCTGCGCGAGCGGGATTACCCGGGCAACGTGCGCGAGCTGAGAAACCTGATCGACTACGCCTGCGCCATGACGCGCCCGGGCGAGGACGTCGCCCCCGCTGCCTTCGCCGGCCTGGGCGTCACCGAGCCGGACCGTGGCGCTGACGCCGCGCCGACAGCACCGCTCAATGGGCGAGCCGGCGACATTCAGGACCTCCGGCGCGCCTTGCGCGACTACGAGGCGGAGCTGATTCGCCAGCGTCTGCTGCTGTTCGACGGCAACCGCGCCCTGGCGGCCGAGAGCCTCGGCCTACCCAAGCGCACCCTGGCACACAAGTGCCGTCAGTTGGAACTGGATGCCAAATGAGTTCGATCCCGATCTTTCGTCCGACGCCATGGCTGGTGCTGGCCGCGAGCCTGGCCCTGAACCCCTCCGTTCAGGCCGACACCGCCGCCGAGACGCTGCTGCAGGCGCATGAGTGCGCTGAGCTCGCATCGCGCCTGGAACGGCTGGGCTGCTACGACGCCCTGTTCCTGCCCCGCGACGAGCCGACGACGAGCGAAGACCCGCGCCCCGCGCTGTGGTACGCCATCAATGCCCAGGAGGCCGAGCGCAACGGCGACGACATGGGCTTGCTGGTGCGTGAGCGCAGCGATGGCGTGCTGATCAGCGTGCCGGCACTGGGCAGCTTGCCGCCCCGGCCGCAACTGGTCATCGCTTGCGAGAAGTCGATCACTCGTTTTCAGCTCCACCTGCCCCAGGCGCTGGATACCGCCCGGGTACGCGTGAGACTGCGCGCCGGCGGGCGTGAACTGGAGCAGGCCTGGCAGGCCCGCGACGGTGGCTTCGTGGTCAGTGGCGGCAGAGGGCTGCCGGCCATCGCCACGCTGCAGCAGTTGCTGGATGCCGACGAGCTGACCTTTGCCAGCGACCGGGCTGCTCTCGATGGTCTGCGCTTCGAGATCGCCGGGCTGCGTCAGGCGATAGAACCGCTGCGCAACGCCTGTCGCTGGTGAGGTTGAGCATGCGCATCGTCAACGAGACACAGCTGACCGAACTGCTCGCCGCGCTCCCCCCGGAGGGCGTCGGGCGACCCGTCGACGACAGCGGCGATTATGCCTGGCTCGACGAAGAGATGATGAAGATCGGCTCGCTGCAACACGGCGGGGTCGACTGGGAGGGCGCCGAGACGCGCGCGGTGCGACTGCTGAGTACCACGGGCAAGGATCTCAAGGTACTCGGCCACCTGCTGCACTGCCTGCAGCGCGGTGGCGACGGCGTGCGCTTCGCCTTGTCGCTGCGCCTGCTGGCGGGCAGCCTCGAACAGTGGTGGGAAGCCGCCTACCCCTATGGCGGTGTTCAGGGCGAACGGCTGCGGCCGCGGCTTTTCCGGCAGTTCACCCAGCGCGCCCTGGCCTTGGCCGAGACACTCGATTTCGACAATGCCGCCGATGAGCACCAGGCCTGCGATGCCGCCCTCGAGGCGCTGCTGGAGGCGGCCCAAGCACGCCAACTGCCGGACGAGGCGCTGGTGGATCTGCAGCGCCAGCTGCGTCAGGCCCGCCCCAGCCAGGCTGCGGCAAGTACCGCGCCCGCGTCGCGCGGCGAGACGGTGGAGAGCGCATCGCCGGTCAGTAAGGCACCGCCGACGGCCAAGCTGCCCGAGATGCGCCTGGAGGCCGGCAATGAGCGCGGCAATCGCCAGGCGTTGCTGAAGATGGCCGATTTTCTCTGCGAGCAGAGCCCCGGCGACCCGCTCGGTTATCGCCTCCGACGCCATGCCATCTGGCACGCCATTCAGGTGCTACCGGCCACCCGCGACGGCGTACGCTCCGAGCTGTCCCCGCCCGCCGCCGACCGGGTGGCGGAGTATCGCGAGGCGCTCTCGCGCGGTGCCGACATGGCGCTGTGGAAACGCATCGAGAACAGCCTGGCGGTGAGCCCCTACTGGCTGGAGGGGCACCGTCTCAGTGCCGGCGCCGCCGAGCGGCTCGGTCACCCGCGCTGCGCCGCCGCCATTCGCGATGAAGCGAGCCGGTTCGTCGAGCGCCTGCCCGGTATCGAGGCGTTGACCTTCAACGACGGTAGCGCCTTCGTCGACGACGATACCCGTCAATGGCTGCAGGCCGCGCCGGCCGGCGCCGCGGCAGGTGGCCAGGCGGGCGGCGGCGACCCCTGGCAGGAGGGTCTGGACGAGGCCCGCGAAAGGCTGGCCGCGGAGGGGCTCGAGGCGGCCCTGGCGGGCCTCGATCGCGGCCTGGCTCAGGCCCGGTCGCCGCGCGAAACCGCCTACTGGCGGCTGGCCAGCGCCGATCTGCTTCACGATGCCGGGCTGGCGGCACTGGCCGGTCAGCAGTATCGCGCGGTGCAGGCATCGCTGGCGGGCCTGGACCTCGAACGCTGGGAGCCGGCACTGCTCGAGCGCCTCGGCAGCGTGGGGGACAAGAGCGCATGAAGACGATCCGAACGCGACATAACCGACACCGCAGCGTGTCCGACAACGTTATCAACAGGGACGAGGGCCAAGCCTCATGTGGAAAAGTGTGAAGTCCGGTCTGAGTCGCTGGGTACCCGGCGTCTCATGGGCCGAAAGCAACGCCAACCTGGCCAAGGCGCACGGCAACAAGGCCCAGGGCCTCGGCAAGCAGGCGAGCAAGCTCACCGTCGTGCTCTGGTGGCTGCTGCTGGCTGCCCTGGTAGCCGCCATCTGGTGGCTGGGGCCGATGTGGCAGGTACGTGACAGTTACCCGCTGGCGCCCTGGCTCAACCGCCTGCTCGCCACCCTGGCGCTGGCCACCCTGGCTGCCGTGGTATGGGGCGTCCGCCTGGCTCGCCGGCTGCGCGAAGTGAACGACGAGCGGCGTCAGAACGAACAACGGCAGCTCGATCCCACGCTGGGCCAGGTGGAGCAGCAGGAAGCGACGCTGAACGCCACGCTGCACGAGCTGCTCGATAATCTCGGTGCCGTCCCCGGCGCTCGCTACAAGCTGCCCTGGTACCTGGTGATGGGCGTGGAGAATGCGGGCAAGACCAGCCTGATCAACCGCTCCGGCCAGAATTTCTCGCTGACCCATGTGATGAAGGCCTCGGGCCAGGGCAAGAAGGGCAACCAGTTCGGCTTCGACTGGTGGATCGGCGACAAGGCGGTGCTGATCGACCCGGACGGTGAGCTGCTGACCCAAGGCGCGTTGGAAGGCGGCGAGCCCCAGGAACTTCAGAGCCGGCTATGGGATCACTTCGTCGGCTGGTTGGAGCGCAACCGCGCCCAGCGTCCGCTCGACGGCGTGGTGCTGGTGCTCGACCTGGCGCGGCTCAGCGATGCCCGAGTGGCGGTGCGCAAGGCCTATGCCTCGCTGCTGCGCGCCCGTCTGCGCGAGTTGATGGAGCGCCACGGGGCGCGCCTGCCGGTCTACGTCACCTTCAGCAAGATGGACCTGCTGCACGGCTTCGACGACTTCTTCCGTCACTACTCCCGGGCCGCCCGGCGCGCACCGCTCGGCTTCACCTTCAGTGCCGAGAGCCTGGAGCGCGTCGACCAGTGGGTCGACGAGTTCGCCAACGCCTACGACGCCATGCTCGAGCGGCTCAACCGCAGCCTGCCCACGCTGCTGGCCGAGTGTCGTGACCGCGAGGAGCGCGAGTCGGTGTTCCGCTTCGTGCGCCAGCTTGCCGGTCTGCGCGACGTGCTGCATGGCTTTCTGCACGAGGCGCTCTCCAGCGACCGCTACTCCACCGCAGCCATGGTGCGCGGTACCTACTTCACCTCGGTCTACCAGCAGGGCGTGCCGGAGGATCCCTTCGTCGACGCCGCGGCACGCCGCTACGGCATGGCCGATTCCACCCAGCCGGCTCATCGTGCCGCGCGCAGTGCGCTCTACTTCACCGAGGAGCTGTTCGACAAGGTGATCTACCCCGAGGCGGGGCTGGCGGGAGACAACGCCCGTGCTGCCCGGCGTCGGCGTCGGCTGCGCCGCACCAGCGCCTTCGCCTGCCTGCTCGCTGGGCTGGGGCTGGTGGGCGGCTGGAGCCACTTCTACCAGAAGAACACCCAGGCCTTGGCGGCGGTGGAGGATAAGACCCGGGACTTCCTCGCTGCCCAGCCCGATGAACTGCGTAGCGACGACCCTACCGGCTATGCATTGCTTGAGCCCCTCGATCGCCTGCGGGCCGCCACTTTCGAGTTCGGCGACTACCGCGAGCACCTGCCGTGGCTGGCCGACATGGGGCTCTACCAGGGGCATGCGGTGGGGCGTGAGGTGGAAGACGCCTACCTGGCGATGCTGAGCTATCACTTTCTGCCCTCGCTGATGATCGGCATCATGGATGACATGAATCGCGCCGAGGCCGGCAGCAACGACAAGCTGGCGCTGCTGCGCATTCTGCGCATGATGTCCGACGCCAGTGGGCGCCAGCCCGAGCGGGTCCAGGCGTTCATGGAGCGGCGCTGGCAGCGCGACTTCCCGCAGCGTGGCCGGGTGCAGGAGCGCCTGCTGGGGCATCTCGCCTATGCCATGGCCCACACCGACCTCGAGGGTCAGGTGACGGCCGGCGACCGACATGCCGAGCAGGCCATGGCGGCACTGCGCGGCAGCCTTCAGGCCGCCCAGCAGGAGCTGGCACGCCAGCCGATGGACGAGCGAGTCTATGCCACGCTCAAGGCCACCAGCGGCCGCCGCAGCGGGGCAGCCCTCGACCTCTATCAAGGCGTCGGCCCCTCCTTCAACGCCGTGTTCATGGCGCGTGACGACGAGCTGGAGCGTTTGCGCCTGCCCACCCTGCTGACTCGTGATGGCTTCGAGGGCTTCTTCCTCAAGGAGATCGAGCAGGCCACCGAGCTGGCGCTGATCGACCTCTGGGTGCTGGGACAGCGTGACGACATCGCCTTCAGCGCTGCCGACGAGCGCCAGCTGCGTGACGCTCTGCACGAGCGCTATGTCAGCGACTATCACGTGACCTGGCGTCAGGTGCTCGACGACCTCTACCTGGTGCCGCTACCCGACATCGACCAGGCGGTGGTAGTGGCCGACACCCTGCTCGGTGCCAGCCGGCCGCTTGACCGCCTGCTCGGTGAAGTCGCCCACCATACCCGGCTCTATCCCGAGCTGCCGGAGGACGACGAGATCGCTCGCCAGGCGCTGGAGCGCTCACCGCGCTACCGCCTGGCCGGCGAGATCGAGCGTAACTTCCGCGACCTCAACGGGCTGCTCGATGCGCGTGGCGACAACCCTGCCGACATCGCCGAGATCAAGGTCGCCATCGGCGAGCTGCGCGACTACCTGCGCGAAGTGCAGGGTGCCAGCGACCCGGGCCGTGCAGCATTCGTCAATGCCCGCGACCGCCTGGCGCTGAGCGGCGGCGACCCCATTCACAACCTCAAGCGTATCGCCGAGCATACCCCGGCGCCGGTGGATCGCATGCTCGAGAGTCTGGCAGACCAGAGCTGGCAGCTGCTGATGGCCAGCGCCATTCGCCATCTCGAGCATCAGTGGCTCGATGAAGTGGTGGGGCCCTACCAGGAGCGCCTGGCGGGTCGCTATCCGCTGGTCCCCGGAGCCTCGCGTGAGGTGGCGCTGGCTGACTTCGAAGCCTTCTTCGCCGCCGACGGTACGCTGGATCGCTTCTACCAGGACAACCTGCGCCCCTTCATCGAGGAGGCGCCCGAATATCTGGTCGATGCCGAGGGCAGCCCGTTGCTGCGCGACAGCGTGTTCACTGCCTTCCAGCGCGCCGAGCAGATCCGCCAAGCCTACTTCGGCCGTGACGGCGTGCTCGACGTCGAGTTCGCCCTGGAACCGGTGAGTCTCAGCCCCGACAAGCGCCGCAGTGTGATCAACATCGACGGTCAGATCATCGACTACGCCCACAGTGCCAGTTCGCGGGTCTCGATGATTTGGCCCAACGCCCTGCGCGGCGGTAACGAGAGCAGCATCATCCTGGTGCCGAGCCAGGTCAATCGCTCGCCGCGCAGTCTCAGCCGCGACGGCGCCTGGGCCTGGTTCCGCCTGCTCGACGAAGCCGAGATCACCAGTGCCAGCGAGCGCGATCTGGAGCTGCGTTTCCAGGTCGATGGTGGTTCGGCGCGCTATCGCCTCTATGCCACCGGGTCGCGTAACCCCTTCACCCGCCCGCTGGTCGCCGGCTTCCAACTGCCCACCGCGCTGTATGCCGAAGGAGGTCTCGATGTTGGCAGCCTTTAAGCGCCTGCTAGGTGTTGAACGCCGGAAGGAGGCGACACCTGCCGCCGTGGTGGAGGAAACCAAAGGCTTGGAAGCGGCCGTGATGGAGGACATCGACGCCTTTCTCGAGGCCGCTCGGCGCGCCGATGCCAAGGGCCACTCGCCCTGGGTACTACGTGACGAAACTCGCCTAGCCACCCTGCGCCGGGCGCTGGAATTCACCGTTCAGCACGGACAGTGGCTGCAGCATGACGGCAGCAGCATCGCCCGCTGGCAGGGTCAGCTGCTCAAGCTGCGCCATGGTGACGGCCCCACGCTCGGCATGCTGCTGGCGTGCCGGCCGGATGACGAGGCGGCCTGGCAACTGCGCTTCTTCTTCATCGAGCCCGAATGGCAGGGCAGCGGTCACGGCGCCCGGCTGTTGCGCGCCGCGCGGCGCAGCCTGAACGGCGTACCGCTCCATGTCCGCTTGCCGCTTGCCTGCCAGGCTGCCGTGCGCAGCCTGGAGGAAGCCGGTTTCCAACGCATGCACGTCAACGCCTTCGAGGTGGCCAGCTTCGAGGCGCCCGCAGAGTGGGACTAGGCCGCCCGGCCGGCTCGCATAGACAGGAGAACGATAGATGGGACGCAAATTCGTACTCGTGGGTGACATCGGTACCGACCACGACGGTTTCCCGCCGACGCCGGTCACCGCCGGCAGCCCGACGGTGCTGATCGATGGCAAGCCGGCGGCGCGCCTGGGCGATCCCCTGGCGCCGCACAGCAAGCCCGATAGCCCACCGCATCCGCGCGCCATCGCCGAAGGCTCGGGCACCATCCTGATCGACGGCAAGCCGGCAGCACTCACCGGCCATGCGGTGAGCTGCGGTGGGGTGGTGATCGGTTCTGCCAGTTCCGTAGGAGGAGAGTCAGGAGGAGGTGCATTTGTTGCAGCTGTTGCGGCAATGGCCTCTACAGCCTCACCGACTTCTGCTTTTGCGGCCACTGATCCAGCACTTGATTCCGCCGGGGCCGGTAGAGGACAGGCAACGAACCTCACCATGAGCGAAGCCGGAAAGCAGTGGCTGATGGAGGTCGAAAAGCTTCGTTTGATGCCCTATGACGATCAGACAGGGCGCGAGATAACGGATTGGGTGGAAGGTGCCACGATTGGTTACGGTCATCTTATTTCCGAGGCTGAGTGGCCGTTATATCGACAAGGAATCGATAGCGATCAGGCTGAGCAGCTCTTCGAAGGAGACTTGGCACCATTCGTCGAAGCAGTGAATGAAAGCGTTGAGGTTCCGCTGGCTCAACATCAATTCGATGCTGCTGTCATGCTGGCGTATAACATCGGTGTGAGAGGGTTCGAATCGTCATCCGCCGTCAAGTTGATAAACGACCCGGAGGCGAGTACTCCTTACCCTACCCTAGAGGAAGCTTGGAAAGCTTGGAATAAATCTCAGCGCGTGGTTAATCGAGGTTTGATAAATCGCCGTGCTGCAGAGTGGGGTGTGTATTCAAGGGGAGTGTATGAAACATGGTGAATCGACTTGTGTTGTTTTTTTTAGGTTTTTTGCTTTTTATGCCGGCTTCTGCATTAGCTGCCTGTGACTGCTCCAACGTACGAGAAGTATTCGGCGAATATACTACGGTTGAAGTCACCCGATTTCGGGGTGGACTAACGCCACGTGAAGAAGCCATGGATCGAGTCGATAAAAAAATTCTTGTATCAGAAGATCTGTTTTTCCTTTGGGATGGGGTTCGATATGAATCCCCTTCTTATGAGATGGTTTGTCATCCTGTCACTCAGGACGAGGGAGAGGTTACGCCGCCCTCGGAAAGGAGAGGGGATTTCTATGGTTTTGGTATGGATAGAGACGTTATCAACGTTATCTATGTCAACTCATTGAGCGAAGAGGGGCCGCGCTATCACTTCGAGGTGGTGGGTGACGAGCTATGGTTCTTTTACGATGGGTGGTTTTACCGAATGAAACGAGTCTCGAGTTAAGAGTTGTCCAATTGGCTGGCTTGAGCCGGATTGAACTTATGGATGGATGCGCACTATGAATGGATTGCAATTCACCCTAGCGCTCGCTGGAGCCGAAGCGGCCGACCTGGCGGTGACCGACTTCACCCTGGAGGAGGCGCTCTCCGCGCCCTTCACCCTCACGCTGCGCTTCGCCAGCCGCGACGGCAGCCTCGCCGCGAGTGACATCCTCGACCGCCCGGTGAGCCTGACGATATGGCAGGACGGCGAGGTGCTGCGCCGGGTGCATGCCATCGTCAGTGAGTTCGGTCGCGGCGACCGCGGCCACCGGCGCACGATCTACTCGCTGGTCGCGCGCCCGGCCGTCTGGCGCCTGGGCCTGCGCCACAACTCGCGCATCTTCCAGCAGGTCTCGCCGCTCACGGTCATCAACACCCTGTGCGACGAGCGCGGCCTCACCGACGTGGCCTTCGCCGCCACCCGCGAACCGCAGGAAAGAGAGTTCCTCGTTCAGTACCGGGAAACCGATCTCGCCTTCATCCAGCGCCTGGCCGCCGAGGAGGGGCTGTTCTACTTTCATGAGTTTGAAGATGCTCCCGGTGGCACCCACCGCCTGGTATTCGCCGACGCGCCCCAGGTGCTGGCCCACCTGGGCAGCCGCACCTACCACGGCCGCGCCGGCGGCACCCCGCCGAGCCGCCACGTGCGCAAGCTCGAACAGCTCGCCCGGGTCGCCCCGGCTTCGGTCACACTCAAGGACACCTCGTTCAAGAACCCCGCCTACGCCCAACTCCATGAACACGCCGCGGACGGCCTGGAAGAACACGCCCAAAGAGACGACTACGAACACTACGACTACCCCGGCCGCTACAAGGCCGACGCCTCCGGCGAGGCCTTCACCCGCATTCGCCTGGAGCACCTGAGAAGCGACGCCCTGACCTGTAGCGCCGAAAGCGACCTGCCCGAGCTCGCCCCGGGCACGCGCTTCACCCTCACCGACCACGATCTCGACGAGCTCAACGTCGACTGGCAGGTAGTGTCGGTCACGCACACCGGCAGCCAGCCCCAGGCGCTGGAAGAGGATGGTGTCACTCAGGGCGATGCGGCGGGCCTTGGCCAGATGACCAAGTTCGACAACGAACTGGTGCTGATACCCGCCGACCAGGCCTGGCGTCCCAAACCCAACGCCAAGCCAAGAGTCGACGGCCCGCAGGTCGCCTTCGTCGTCGGCCCCGAGGGCGAGGAGATTTATTGCGACGAGCACGGCCGGGTCAAGGTGCAGTTCCCCTGGGATCGCTACGCCGAACCCAATGAAACGGCCAGTGCCTGGGTGCGCGTCTCCCAGGGCTGGGCCGGCGGCGGCTACGGCAGCATCGCCATCCCGCGGATCGGCCATGAGGTGGTGGTCAGCTTCCTCGAGGGCGATCCGGATCAGCCGCTGATCACCGGGCGCACCTACCACGCGGTGAATACCCCGCCCTACGAACTGCCGACACACAAGACCCGTACCGTGCTCCGTACCCAGAGCCACAAGGGCGAAGGGTTCAACGAACTTCGCTTCGAGGACGAGGCCGGCGAGGAGCAGATCTGGCTGCACGCCCAGAAGGACCTGGAGCTTCTCACCAATAACGACCGCACCGAGGAGATCGGCCACGACAGCTTCCTCACCGTGCATCACGACCGCATCGGCGAAGTCGACGCCGACGATCACCTGACGGTCCACGGCAGCCGCCACACCCAGATCGACGGCGACGACCACCTCATCGTCGATGCCAACCGTCACGAGAAGTACGGCCGCGCGCAGCTGGTCGAGGCCGGCCAGGAGATTCACCACAAGGCGGGCATGAAGGTAGTGATCGAAGCCGGCGCCGAGATCACCCTCAAGGCCGGCGGCAGCTTCATCAAGCTCGACCCCAGCGGCGTCACCATCGTCGGCGCCCAAGTCAAGATCAACTCCGGCGGCAGCCCCGGCTCCGGTTCAGGCCAGGCGGCCCAGGCGCCGGCGCTGCCGCGGGAGGCAACCGGCGAAGCGCACGAGGCTGTGGCACCGATCCAGCGCCGCGCCCAGCTCACATCGCTTTTGAAGGCGCCAGCCAGTTGCGAGATCTGCGAGTCGGGTAATGGCCAGGAGGGGGCTTAAGTGAGCGAGTTGGATCGTGCCATGCACGTGCTGGTGGATGGGGTGCGCTATCCCGATGCCCTCAGGCGGTTGTATGCGCGTGACGATCTCGCCGAGATCGTGCCGCTGTACCTGCTTACCCGTTTCAAGGACGTCGCGGCGGAAGGGCCGATTCTGGTGGTACCAAGGGAGCGCCACCTCGTCGACGAGATTCTCGCCGAGGGAGATGGCGAGCGAACGCGCGCCATGTCGTTGATTTCGAGTACGGCATCCACGGAAGAGCTGGGAGATCATCTGCTGGGCTTCGTGGAGATCGAGGTCGGTGGAGCGCAGCGGCTGCTCAGATTCGCCGATCCACTGGTGCTGAGACATTGGCTGGCGAGCTATGGCGGGAGCGTGCCGGCCGACGTGATGGGGCCGATCGACACCTGGCGAGTGGCGCAGTGGGCGCCGGCCTGGGCCAAGCATGAGAACCCGGTTTGGAGAACTTTCGGGGGGGAGGCCAGTCAGTCACCTTCTGACGATCAGCTGTCTCATTCACCTGCTTTCTTTGCCGCGCCGCAGCTCGACGCCTTGGATGCGGTGGCGCGCTGGCAGTTCAAGGAACGCTTGGCGGAATATTTTGAGCGCCATGCCGGTGAGGCCTGGTCAGGGCTGGCCATTGGACAAAGAGGCGATTGGATGGAGTCGCGTCTGGATGAAGCCTTGGCCTGGGGAGCGCAGACGGAGCGGCAACTTGCCATCTGGATGGAGCTGAGCCTGCGCTGGGGGGCAGGCTTCATGACGACCCCGACCGGCCCCTACGCCCTCTGGGTGGCTCAAGACGCATCCCGCGGCAGGTTGCCCCAACAGCAACAGCTGTATGAATTCGATGCCTGGTGTCGCTCGGCTGAGGGAATCCAAGAGGCTAACAACGAGACAACAAGGAAGTCACACCATGTCTGATCGACAAGCCCAACAGGATGCGCGCGACGCCGAGTTCGGCGAGACTCCCTTCGGGGCGACCGGCATGTGCCCGCTGTATCTCGAATGCGCCATCTTCCCGGTGCGCTACGCCATCGATGAAGCGTCGAGCGAGGAAGAGGCGACACAGGGGCCGCACCCCCTGTCCGATTCATGGCAACAGCATGGCTACCCTGAGCTGCAGACGCGCAGCTACACGCTGCGTCAACTCCGCGATGGGTGGCTCTACGTTTGGGATGAAATCGACCGAACCTTCCACGAATATCGCGTCGAGGGGCATCAGTTCATGCGGATCCCCTGGCCTGAAAACATCAACGAAACTCGGCCCGACGAACGCGAGGGCGACGGAGAAAGCAAACCCTACCTGCTATATCCGTGCCGCAGTCGGATCTGGCTTGCCTACTCTCCCGCACAGTGGACCTGGCGAATCTGCGAGCACATGCGTTCGAACGTGGATGCTCGCCGACGCTTCATGCGGCCGCTCAACATACGCTCGGCCATCGAAGCCCCCGAGAGTACCGCACATGTGGGACCTTTGAGCGAACTGGGGCAGCATCTGGCCGACATCACCCCGCAGGGTGCGGTTAGCGACTTCGACTCGACCACGGTGATGACACGCACGCTCACCCAGGAGGAGCAGCAGGGAGAGGAAGAGACGGAATATGTCACCCTAGCCCATAAGCCCGAAATCGATCAGAACGCCGTGCTGGCCCAGGTACCCGACAAGGATCAGGCTCTGTTTGTCGCCTTGGACGATCCGCTGGGAGTCGTCAACGATCTGACCATGAATCTGGTGGGTGTGGAGATGGCCCACGAGCAGTTTGAAGACGAGACTGGGCATCGTCTCAACACCGCCCTGGTGGTGCAGCGTCTGTGTGGCTTCGATGAAAGTGATCTCCCCGATGCCGTGCGCAATGACTCCGACAAGCGGCGCAGGGCCATTGAACTTCTTGGGCTCCATTATCAACTGCGGCAGAGCGATGAGCTGTCCACCGCCATTAATCGGGGTGGTCCGTTCGATAGAACGATCCGTACGAACGCCAGCGCTAACAGTCGACAGACCCAGCTGGCAGCCTACGAGGCCGAGCTGGCCGATCTTGGCGTCGATCCTCCAGACGATGACGACTACCGGGAGTGGAAGGCAAAGGCGATCTGGCGCGGCGACGTGGATTATGAAGGAGCGCTGGCTTTTATTAATGCACAGCAGCCTAAGCAGGAACGATTGCAGGTTCACTGCCAGCGCTGCCGTGAAGACCTGACTACCTGGCTGGATCGACTTCCCACCTCGGCCCAGGCGTTGTGCTTCGATGGCTGCAATGTGATTCAGACCCAGGCACTGATCGAGTTCACCCATATGGTGAGCCAGGCGCTCGGTGCCAGCGAGGAGGGCCAGCAATGGCTCACCGAGCGAGCCCGTCGACGCGACAACTTGCTGGGGTTGGCACTGTTCAACTTCTCGCCGGAGCTGGAGCAGGCGCTCTTTGAGGTGGCGAGAAACTTCATCGAGGCGGGAGAAGCGGACGGCCTGGAAGTTTCGGAGGCCTCCAGCTATGCCTCGCGGGCCAACGAGATCAAGGCCGTGCTCGATCTCGAAAGCGTGCGCAACAGCAAGGTCTTCCAGACCCTGGCTCCCCATGTGCGGTCGTTGCTGGACACTCTGGCAACGGCCGTGAAAGGGCCGGCCAGGCTCGCCTGGGAAGGGCTGGCCTATCAATTGCTCCCGGCGGCGGGCGCGGGAGCCACGATCACTACAGAACGACTTGCCCGAGGGTTGTCGCAGACCATGCAAGCGGCCTTCATGCATCCCGATAATGTGGCCAGGGACACCCAATTGGTTCGTGACGGTGACTACGATGCCCGGCATCATCGTTGGCGGAGAGATGTCGTACGCCTTCAGAATCGCATCCGCGGGCTGCGGGCAACTCTTTCTCGGCCGGCGGCGCCCCATGATCGTGCCGCCCAGATAAGGGATCTCAATGGCCAACAGCAGCAGTTCGACGAGTTGATGACCCGTGAGCCGAAACGTTTCGTCGCCCGTCAGAGCGGCAGCCCAGGTGGGCCAGCCGAGACCCTGGGCTTCGACGAGCTGCGTGAACAGCAACGCCTCAAACTGCAGGCAGGCGCTGTCGCCACTCGCGCCCGCATGCAGGGCTGGATGAACCGCTACGGAGGCGGGCTACCGCTGCTGGTCGCCGGGCTCAACCTGCTGAACCTAGGGGCTACCCTCGAGACCATCGAGCGCGAGGGGATGGACGACAACGCCAGGCAATCTCTGATCAGCGGCCTTGGCTACACCACCAGCGCGGTGATGGCCCTCTGGGTGGTTCCATATTGGAATAAGCATGCGGCCAATGAGGCTTCGATATTTGGTAAGCCTAGGGCATTGGCTAGGGCTGGCGTTCGTCAATGGAGCGGACCAGGGCAGAATGCGGCTTTCTCCCGAATAGCGGCCAAGCTGACCACCCGGGTGGCAGGTATGGCGGTTTTTGGGGCTATTGCTGCTGGAATAGAAACGGCTCAAATCATTGGGCAATTCGAGCAGTCGACCAGTTCAGAGGAGAGAGCGGCTTTATTCTTAAAAGGCAGTGCTACTGCAGCAATGAGTGCGGTTTCGACCACACAGCTTATTGGGGCGCTGCTGGGAAGGTTGGCTCCATTTGCTTGGATCATGGCACCTTGGGCTGCCTGGACCTTGGCCATTGCCGGGGTTGTATACCTCTTCGCCACTTACTTTGCCAATAGGTACCACCGCGAGGGCATCCGCCTATGGCTCTATCGGAGTGGCTGGGGTCGATCACCAAATTGGCCAGATGACGATGAAGGGCGTGCTAACGAATGGCGTGCCCTGCTGGAAGCCCTCTATCAGCCGACGGTTCGCTTGGAGCCGGTGACTCGGCTGGGATATCAAGGGCGAAGCCCCGTCAACGTTCACCAGGGCTTCTGGCTCAAGATTGCGCTGCCTTCCATGCTGGCGGGGGAGGCGATCAAGTTATCCCAAAATGCGAGCCAAGGGTTCTGGGCGCAGTCTTCCAGCATCGAAGAGCGCTCCAGGCGTTCTCTTGGTGAGCTACCAGCATCGGCGGATTATGGCCCGCAGGAGATGCGCGTCTGGCAGGCTTGGCTGCCCGCCGACCTGCAAGATTCGTCGGCGCCTTTTACGCTGTCGGTCGATTATCCCGAGACACTATTGAACTCCCCTAGTAGCGCTGACTATGTATTCCATAAGCCGCAGGCCGATGAAGGTGCTTATGGAATAGAACCAAGGGAAAGCACTGCTGTCTGCCAACCTTTAGGTCGTTTTTTTGACCTGATGATTCCTGCATGATGGGTTGCGGCATAGAAATGCTCTACATACAGCCGCTCAGCTGTCAACTGTTTAAAGGATAAGTGAGAAATGTGGTTTGTACAGCCGAGAAAAAATTATATTCCTGAGATGCTATGGGAATGTATCGATGAGCCCGAGCTTATTAGCTGGCAGGTTCGAGTGAGAGACTATAATACTCTCGCTGCAAATTTGGCTTTTTTCGGCTTTGTTGTGATAGAAGGTTTGTTTTTTTATTACTTGCTATTTGTGGTGAGGGGGTTTGAGTTTGACTTTTTGACGAAAGGTTTTTTTGTGTTGTTTTTTTTGCTATGGCCTGTCGCAATGAGCATGACTCACCAGACCTCCATAATCGTCTACCGCTTGACGGATAAAGGTTATGAGATGTTTTCGTGGAAGCCGCAGATTGATTCGGTCAAGCCAGTAATGAAATGGACTGCCATCATCTCCGGCATAGCCATATTGATCGCTGCCTTTTTTGACCCTGCCTTTCTGCTTGGCATGTTAGGACCGGCGGGTTTTGGTCTGATGGCTCTAGCGATGGGAAATTCCAAGAGCTACCAGAAACTGGCTAGGGGAGAAGATCATTTTAGCGCCTCTTGGAGTGATGTGGAGGAGGTGGCGCTATGGAGAAAGCGCAGATTAATCGGACTCAGATTTACCTTCCACCTTGACAATGGTGTAACTCAGAATGGCTACAGAACACTATACTGTAAAAAGGGGGAAGAAGATAAATGTGTGGAGTTAATAAGAAAAAAAGTGTCGCGTGTGCCTTATGTCGAGAAGAAAATGGAAGTGTTTGAAGGGGGGATGGCGCTTTAGAAGATTTGTTCGGTGAGAATTTAATGAGGCTGGAAAGAATAGCAAGAATATCTGCCTGCATTAAGTCGCAGTAATCGAGCCATCACCGAGCCTTCACAGAAAGGCCCTGGCCCTGCTATTGCCTGAAAACAGCTAAGCGGGGCGGAAAATTCATCTATCAGGGTAGGCATAGAGTGTCTGCCCCGGCGGTAGCGTGGTGGAATCTGTTCACTTGTGGCTGAAGGCTGGATCGATTCGGCTTTCTACAAACCTCGCGCCGGAAGCGGAAAGAAGGGGATCGAGCCAAATAGCGAGGAAGGTCGGGGCATCAGAGCGCCAGCCCGCCTCGAACTCATGGTGCCTCTTACCCCTGAAGAGGAAGGATAAGGTCATGTGGTTTATCCAACCCAAGCAGGACTATGTAGCCCTGATGCCCTGGAAGCATGCCGATGAGCCCGCAGTGATGAGCTGGCAGATTCGAGCTCGGGATTACAATACGTTTGTGGCTAACCTGGCTCTTATCCCAATGGGATTAGTGTGTTTGGGGGGTGCTTATATGGCCTCCCTGTTTGCACAGACATTACTCGGCTCTTTTTTGCTGGGGTGGGGGATGTTTCTATTTGGCATACTCATTGCGATGAGTATCACCCATCAAACCACAATTATTATCTATCGATTTACGGAGGCGAGTGCCGAGGTCTGCTCGTGGAAGCCGCAGATCGATTCCGTCAAGCCGGTGTTGAAGTGGGTGTCAATAATCCTTTTGCCGATAGTCGGTGTTGTTATTCTGATGGATCCTGGGTTGGCTATTACCTCCATCGGTCCGCTCGGCATCGGCTTGATGGCCTGGATGATGGGGTCGTCGGATGAGTATCAAAAGATGCAACGAAACAGTCGGCATGATGAGATGGAGTGGAAAAAAACGGAGATCATAAGGGTCTGGAGAAAGCGTAATATCATTTCATTGACCTATCAATGGAAGCCCTACAGCAAGAACTCTCGATACAGGCCGCTTACCCACCTTGTTTATTGCTATGGCGATGAGCTTGAAAAGAGAATTCAGTTCTTCAGGAAACATCTTCCCGATGCGAAATACGAAGAAGGGAAAATCAATATCTGAGTAGCTTTAGTGGGCGCTAGCAGAACTTCAGGTTCGGATAGCATGGTCATGCCTTCAAGCGAGCCGTTTATTTTGGCGGGCTGTAGGTGATGCTGTTGTCCTCAACCGAGGCCGTTCGAACGTCACCTAAGATCATCCGACTGCGTTGAGTCGCAGCGATCGAGTCAATCATCGGGCCTTTATACGGCCCCTAGCCTCGCAGTTGCATGAAATAGCGCCGCAGGGCGAAAAGCGTCAGATATGAGGGCAAACGTCAAGCGTCTGTCCCGGCGGTAGCGTGGGGAGATTCTACTCATGCGAAGCACCGTTAAAAGATCGCAGGGACATTCAGCTGCAATTTGTGAAACGACGCAGATACCGCTGCGCCCCAGCCGGCGTATTTTCCCGGGCCCGGCCCCCTTGGAGGAGATGCCCAGAGATATGTCAGAAATACTGACTATCGAGGAGGCAAAGGATGACTACTGGATCAAGGAAACCCTCGATGTCGGCTAACGAAACCATTGACGACTACTACGCCGACACCGCCTATACCCCTGCCAAACGTCAGCAGTGGGAGGCGGCCAATCCTGAGCGGGATACCATTATTGGCTCGCGGTTATCTTGGAACCGCCGGACCCAGGATAATGGGACAAATGAGGAGTATGGCTATAAAAATATTGGTATCTCTCAGCGCTGGGAGTTTCAGCGAGTTGAAAAAAATTTAGAAGGTGATGATATTTTCAAAGGCATGAAGGTGCGTTATGACTATAAAGGTATCATGCCACCTAACTATACGGCTGTGGCAAAATTTCTGCGTGTTGTTATGGCTTTTTCGATTGGATTTTTTTTCTTGTTCATCTTTGGCTTTTTTTTTCTTGTGGCTGTTGATTTGTTTTATTGGTTGTTTGGTAGAGGTGGTGCTGAAGTATTTTATACAGCCTTGTGGATGAATCTATGGCTATGCTTGCCTGTAGTCGTGGTTTGTTTGTTTACCTGGCAGGGGGGGCGATATTTGGAAAAAATAAAGCCGACGGTTTTTTATGGTATGAGAAAAGCCCCTCTCTGGCAGCTTAACCGGCAAACGGGGCTTTTCACTATCTATGATCCAAGGAATGCCTGGAAACAACGCTTGGAAGCGCCTTTCTGGGAGTTCGATGCCTATCTGCAAAGCTCCCCCGATACACAAGGCAGCGCCACCTACTCACTGATTCTCTATCACCCCTTTCAGCAAATCCGACAGAAGCTGGATGCCCAATTTCCGCCGACCAAAATGCCCGGCGAACTCATCGCCGCCTGGCAATTCCTGCAGCGCTATATGGATGTTTCCCAGCCGCTACCCGATGTACCCGCCTTGGAGATTCACCGCCACAAGGACCCCACCACGGCGGCGGCTGATCAGCGGCGAGGTCGCAACCCGCGCTACTGGCGAGACATGGACGAAGCCAGCGTAAAGAAGATCCAGGAAGAGAAGTACCGCAAGAATATCCGCCTGCGCTAAGCCGCAGCGACCGAGTCATTCACCGGGCCTCCACAGGGAGGCCCTGGCCCCTCTGTTGGCCTGAAACAGCAAAGTGGGGCGAAAAACGTCACGGGTTACCATGGAATGAAGGACGGTCCATGACCACTACAGCCAAGGAACAGGGAGCTCCCGCCATGGCGCTGCGCGCTGGCGAGCATCTGACACGCGGCCCCAACGAGCTCTATAGTCTGAGCCCCCGACCCATCTCCCTGGGGCCCACGGCGGGCGGCGGGGCGGACGTGGGACGTCTGGTTCATCGCCGCGACCAGGCAACCCTGGATCTGCTGCCTATCGTCAGCCGCAACGGCATGCTGGCTTGGGGGGGGCGGCAGTTGGGGCGGTGCTTTTTTTTGTCTGGGCCTCAGCAGTCTTTATGGTCTTTTATGGCAGCTTTACCCCGATTTCTTTATCCGCGGTTCCGCCCCGGTGCGCTTTCACCGCCAGCGCCGCGAGGTGGCCTTCGTGGTGGAACGCCCCGGGCGAAAGGTTTTCTTGCCGGCTCCCAGCGCGCACCTGATGTACGGCTTCTGGTTTGCGCTGTTTTCCATGAGTGGCTCTGTAACGTTGGTCAGTCTCGGTGGACTCGGGGGCGAGATGCATATGTTCGGTCGCCAGAATCAGGTAACCGCTCTTGAGTTCGAGGAGGTGCCGACGGCCGAGGCATTGCCCTTGCCCTTGATCAGGTCGCCTTCCCAATGCCCTGAATCAGCTCCTTTCTCAGCTCACCGACAGGCAAGGCGTAGATGGCACTGTAGATCGTTTCACGGCAGACGTAGGCGTCGCGAAGGTCAGGAATCGTCATACGCTTGAGCTTGCCGCTGATCTGCCTCGGGAGACAAGCGCTGACGCAACATGTGCTGAATCAAGGCGAACCGAGGGCTTCCTGGGAGCAGCTTGCGCTTTGGGCGACAGCCTACTCGGCGATCATGGCGATACTGTTGAGCGTGTGAAACGCGGTATCTGCCATCGGACGAGCGATTGCGTCGTGTCTCTCGACTGATCGTCGACGGGGATCGCTCCAGCAGGTCCGCCACCTCTCTGATGCTCAAGCCTTGCTCCAGGCTGACTTGGATCGTGGCGCGTTCTTCGATGCAGAGTTCAGAATAGGACATGGGGTCAACACCTTACCGGATTGGTCAGGTGTTGCACTCAGAATTTGCGGCCAAGTAGTTTTTGTCGAACTTTTGACATGATTGAGGTGCTGTTTATGCAAGTCTTTTTTCTTATCTTGGCAGTATTGAGCCTGGTTTTTACTATCTCTTCTATGAAAAAGGTGGCTGTATCAAAAATACTAAGAAAGCGAAAGTTGAAAAGTTTCGAATGTCGTCAGCTCGGAGAAAAAGAGAAGGTTGTAGCTAGCTTGGGTGTGGCGTTTACAGGGGAGCTTTACCAGGGGGGAGGCGCTTTTAGTATTGAGGGTGCGGTGGAGAGATTGAACTTCTACTACCGAGGCTTTCACACTGAGACTCGATATTATCTGGAAGGGCTGGAAGTCATTTTTCCTTTTGATGCACTTGACCATATAAAGGAATATAATCAGGCTGAGGTGGTTGATGTTGGCGAAGGCAAGGTGGGAGTGATTTCTCTAAATGGCTCGTTTGATATAGTGGACGCTGCAGAAAGACATAATTTGCACTTTCGTATTGCTTTTTTGGAAGGCCGCATTGGAGTCTTCGAAGATCGTTTTAGTGATTCGAAAGATAAAAAAATTGAGATTTTGAAGGTTTTTGAAGACTTCGATAAAACCTACTTCCCTAAAAGATACGACAGTGAAAGCCTTGCTTTTGCTTCAATGCACTTGTTTGGTATTTTTGCATCTTTGATAGCTTCAGGCGCAACTTTTGTTGGTTTGCATGATTGGATGTTGGGGTTTTGTTTTCTTTTGCCTCTTCCTGTTTTTATTTATTTTATTTTCATCTTGGCTCCTAAGAGCTTCAATAAGGACTATCTAGAGGGAAGCAGGATTTATAAAGTTAAAGGAGACTTGAGCTTCTCAGGGAAAGGCGTTCATGTTGCAGAGATTGGCCCTGTCGACCAAGTTTATCTACCTCCTCAGTGGCGTGACGTTATGCCTGGCAAGATTTGTGATCAAGTTTTTTATTTGTTGGTGAATTATTATGGTGGGTGTGAATTGTGCGGTGTAGAGAGGTATACTTCAAAGGAAGTTCCCTTGGTTAGCAAGAAGTGGGTGCTATTCGCTGGGCCGGCGTATGTTTCTATGCTCTCCCTTTTTATTGCTCTATTGTCTATGTATTTTGTCGATTCTCTCCCGTTTCTTTCTTACCCTTGGAAAGATGTAGGTGAGGTTGGTGGTGGTAACTTTGTTCTTCTATTTGTAGTTTTTTTTGGCTTTGTTGTTTTTTTGGCCACCTTTCCTGTTTATTGCTTTCTTCTCTCTAGGTATAGGAAAGGTGTTTCTTTTTCTCGCAAAAAGGCCAGGCTTGTGATTGACTGTTTAATTAACTAGATGGTTTTCTGGGTAGTTAGGGAGTAAGCGAACCACGAACCCCATCTGCCCACGGTAGCGTCCCTTTCCAGCACCAGGGCAGCAGTGGGCTGAGGTCGTCAGTCTCGCTGAGGGTGGGCAGGGTCTCGAACACGAACTGCAAGTAGTCGTAGGGTGACCCGGACGTCGACTCTTTCAGCCCGATTTTGGCCTGAAATCGGCACCTGTGGCCTGAGAATTCAGTGGCTTAGCCAATTTTTCAACGTCAGCGAAGGTTGTCCGCGCCCCCTCTACGGACTTATAGCTCTGACGCTGACACTGACGGAGATGTCGGACGATATGTCGGACATTCTCAGCGTCGAGAGAGCTGAAGATGATTACTGGATCAAGGAAAGGCTCAATGTCCGCTAAAGACAACGTCGGCGACTATTATGCCGAAACTGCCTATATACCCATCAAGCGTCAGCGGTGGGAGGCAGAAAATCCTGAGCGGGATACCATTATTGGCTCTCGGCTTTCCTGGGATCGCCAGACTCGGGATAACGGGACGAAAGAAGAGTATGGCTATAACAATATAGCCATTTCTCAGAGTTGGGAAGATCAACGGGAGAGAAAGAAACTAGAAGGCGATGATACTTTCAAAGCCATAAAGGTATGTTATGACCATAAACGTATTATGCCGCCTAACTATAAGGCAGTGGCAAAAATATTCTATATGATCATGGCCTTTGGAAAAGGTTTTTTTCATGGTCATTATTTTTTGTGCTTTTTTCTTCTTCTTGACTTTATTGTTTTTAATATTTGGAAAGTGGGATTTTGAAGAGTCAGTTGGTGCTGTTCTGACGGGTGGTGCTATGATGCTTCCAGTGGTTTTTATAACTTTTGTGACTTGGAAGTTTTGTGCATTGCTTAATAAATATCGGCCTGATATTTTTCTTGGAATGAGAAGCTTTCCCCTGTGGCAAATTAACCGCCAAACAGGCTTGTTTACTCTTTACGATTCTAAGCATCCTTGGGAGATTCGCTTGGAAGCCCCCTTCTGGGAGTTCGATGCCTTTTTTCAAAGCACCCCCGATACCCAAGGCAGTGCCACCTACTCGCTGATCCTCTATCACCCCTTCCAGCGAGTCCGGCAGAAACTGGACGCCCAGTTCCCGCCGACCAAGATGCCTGGCGAGCTCGTGGCCGCCTGGCAATTCCTGCAGCGCTACATGGACGTCTCCCAACCGCTGCCCGATGTGCCGGGCCTTGAGATCCACCGCCACAAGGATCCCACCACGGCCGCGGCGGACCAGCAGCAGGGTCGCAATCCACGTTACTGGCGAGACATGGACGAAGCTAGCGTCAAGAAGATCCAGGAAGAGAAGTACCGCAAGAATATCCGCCTGCGCTAAGCCGCAGCGACCGAGTCATTCACCGGGCCTCCACAGGGAGGCCCTGGCCCCTCTGTTGGCCTGAAACAGCAAAGTGGGGCGAAAAACGTCAAGCATCAGGGCAAGCGCCGGGCGTCTGTCCCGGCGGTAGCGTGGGGTTCATGCGTAGCTTTGGCATTAACACGGGTTACCATGGAGGACGGTCCATGACCACTACAGCCAAGGAACAGGAAGCGCCCGCCATGGCGCTGCGTGCCGGCGAGCATCTGACACGTGGCCCCAACGAGCTCTATAGCCTGAGCCCCCGGCCCATCCCCTTGGGGCCTACGGCGGGTGCTGGGGCGGACGTGGGACGTCTGGTTCATCGCCGCGACGAGGCAACTCTGGATTTGCTGCATAACGTCAGCCGCAACGGCATGTTGGCCTGGGGGGGGGGCGGCGGTCTGGATGATGCTCGCCTTTATAGGGGTATTCTTCTTCGTCGTTTTTATGGTCTTTTATGGCGGCTTCACCTGGGGCGACGCACTGGGGATCACGGGGGGAGGAGCCTATGTGGGGATTCTGCTTTTTACGATAGGCGGACTATGGCTCCCAGATCTCTGGATTCGCGGTTCCGCCCCGGTGCGCTTCCATCGTCAGCGCCGCGAAGTGGCCTTCGTGGTGGAACATCCTGGGCGAAAGGTCTTTCTGCCGGCCCCCAGCGCGCACCTGATGTATGGCTTCTGGTTTGCGCTGTTTGCAAGTAGTGGCTTTTTAACATTGGTCAGTCTCGGTGGACTCGGGGGCGAGATGCATATGTTCGATCGCCAGGGTATTGCGCTGATGGCGACTGCTCATCTGGTCGTGTTGCCTGCTCTGGCCATCGGCTATGTCCTCTTCTACCGCTGGATGCGTCGCCTGGCCGGCTGGCGCAAGGAAACCGTCTTCGTGCCCTGGGAAGACGTGGTGGCGGTGGCGGCCCGCAACATGGCCGTCACCATCGGTGGGCCGGCGGGGCTGGGCTGGGAACTGCACATCCTGCCGCCGGACCCCGAGCGGCCGGGCTATAGCCTGGCCGGGTCCGGTGTCTCGGCCGGCATGACCGGCCTGCAGATGGCGATGATGCAATGGGAGCTGATCCGTCGCTATATGGAAGAGGGCCCCGAGGCGGCACCCGAACGCGCCGACGACTATAGCGTGGCCTGGTACAAGGAAGAGATGGCCAGGCAACGGAAGCGCCATGAGCGGGAGGGCAAGCCGTTCTGGCGCTACCGCATCAAGTGCTGGATGGAACTGGCCTACTTCGCCAGCTGGTACACCGAGTACCGCGTCAAGCATGTGCTGCCCAAGGCCAGCCCCAAGGGTTGGGTACAGGAGTGGTCCCAACCGCTTCCCGAATCCCAATGGGCCAGGCCCTCGGCGGAACTCACCGAACTGACGCGCCAGGTAGAGGCCGCTTATGCGCGTGGTGAGACCTTCCTCGACCTGGGGCCGGTGGAGAAACGCTTCGGGCAACCAAGCGCCGGCGAGGCGCCGAAGGCGGCCTATCCCAGCGTGCCCTTTGCCGCCCACTCAGGCTGATACCAGAAAGGGGCTGGCTTGGCCATTTCCCGTCGGGAGTCGTGCGACCCGACACTGGGTTTCCCATCCAATTTTTCAGGAGCTGACGCGGCATGGACGAAGCCAGCGTGAAGAACATCCAGGAAGAGAAGTAACGCAAGAATATCCGTCTTCGCTAAGTCGTAGCGAATGAGCCAATAACTGGGCCTTTATGGGGAGGCCCTGGCCCCGCTGTTGCCTGAAATCGCGCAGCGGGGAGGAAAACGACAAAAGCAGGGAAGGCGCCTGAGCGTCTGCCCCGGCGGTAGCGTGAACTTATAAGGAAAAGCTAATTATTTGCCTGTGAAGTTTCATGCTTTATAAGCGAGGCTGCGAGCCATCGATGCAGCCATAATGTTACCAACGACAGGGATAGTAAAATGCTACCGACGAGTTTCAAGGCTCCCTTCGACGTTCAGTTCATCACGGGCCTCTACCAGCGGCTGCAGGAGCATGACGATTCGATTGTGCTACTACTGCGAACCAGGGCTGGACGGAAGATGACTGACCCAGAGAAGGCGGCTTTTGGCGAGATAAGAAATGCCGATGGCAAGATGTTCTTCGGCATGAACGGAAAAGAAGGTATCGTGCACCTCAAGAAGGCTGGGAGCCTCGGTGGGCCGCTACTGGCCTATCTCAGGGAGGATGGGGTCGGTCAGCAAGACGTCACCTATGATCTTGGTACCATTGGGGTTTGTGCGTATGCGGTCTTGGTGGCAGTTGTCGGTTTTTTTATTCCAGCCAAAACTATATGCCTCTTCTGTTTCTTATCCTTCTAGCCTGTATCGCTTGCACGCTGCTTGGGGTGGCGTTGATGGCTCATGCCTATAAAGAAGGCAACGAGACATGGGCAATTCCGGCCCTGGGTTGCCTGGGCATTGGCGCTCTGCCTACGGCGCCGGCGAGCCTGTTGGTGCTGCCCATGATGACGGCGCTCGGTCGTGCCAAGCTGCAGCGATTACTGCAGCAGGGTGATGATGGAGTGGTGAAGGATGCTCCCCTGCACCAGTAGTCAGCCAACTGGGGCGGTAACGAAAAGCCCGGCCAGTCGGTTGGGCTTTTCGTCATGCTGCAAAAAACCGGTATGTTGCAGCAAAGGCGAACAGGGTTGAAGAGGGCCATTATGGTCACAATCGAGGTGTTTGACCCGTCACATGTAAAAGAGGTGCTCACCATAGAGCTGACGGAAGAGCAGGTGGCGTTTGCCGGTGACGCGAAAGCGTTCCTGGATGAAGAGAATGGTTCCGTTCACCGCTATGTGATCAAGCTGAATAACAATGTCGTTGGCTTTTTCAAGCTGGACCTTGGGTATTCGGAGCGCTATGACTTTTGTCCTGATGGAGCATTGGGACTTAGGGCTTTTGCCCTGGGTAGTGATTATCAGGGAAAGGGGCTGGGCGTGGCTTCGGTAAGGGCTTTATTTGCCTATGCAAAAGAGCACTTTACAGGGCACAGGGAAATTTACCTGACGGTGAATTGCAAGAACCCGCGCGCGCATGCCTGTTACCTCAAGGGTGGCTTTGAAGATACGGGCGAATTGTACCATGGCGGGCCGGCGGGTCCGCAGCATGTCATGCGTGGACAAATTGTCTGATGCGCATCGCCTCAGAACGGTGAGCCATCTCCTCATCTTGCGCGACTCAATCGAGACAGGGCGCATCGTGCATTTCTTGCGGCCAAGCCGAAGCCAAAAAAAGCCCGGCCTTGCGGCCGGGCCTTTCATCGACGCTTCCCTATCCATCCTACCTTGGGCGTCCTGCCCAAGCTTCCCTGGGTCTGAGCATTCCGTCGCTCGGTCTTCCTTGATGGGCTCTCCCTAGCCCGATGTGCCTATCGTGACAGCTCGCGAGCCAGAACGATTTAACCTGGGATAGCTTCGCGTGTAAGAAATTTCTGACAAATGTCGCGGTTCATCGCCGCTATCGTTTCCACTTGATATTGCAGCCCATGGAGGGCATCTGGTTGGTGTCCGGCGCCTGCCCTGCCAGTACCGCATCCGCGGCGGCACGCAGGTCCTTGCCCGTTACCGGCGTCTCCTTGCTGGGGCGGCTGTCGTCGAATTGGCCGCGATAGGCCAGCCGATGGTTGCGGTCGTAGAGGAAGAAGTCGGGCGTGCAGGCGGCCTGGAAGGCGCGTGCCACCTCCTGGGTTTCGTCCACCAGGTAAGGGAAGTCGTAGCCGCGTGCCTGGGCTTCCTCGGCCATGCGCTCGGGGCTGTCGGCCGGGTGTGTCGCAAAGTCGTTGCTGTTGATGGCCACGACCGCGAGGCCACGATCGCCATACTCGCGAGCAAAGTCGGCGAAGGCATCGGCGATGTGCTTCACGAAGGGGCAGTGATTGCAGATGAAGGCCACCAGCAGGGGCGTGTCGCGGAACTGCTCGCTGTCGATTTCCGCCCCGTGGGGATCGGGCAAGCGGAAAGCCGGCAAGGGGCTTCCCAGTTCCGTCATGTGCGAAGGCGTCAATGACATGGATGCGAAGCCTCCTGTTCGTTTGGGTGAGTGCTATTGATTGAGTGTCTTGTCCAATAGCAGCAGCGCTGCCTGCCAGGAGGAGGCATCGGCCGCTGCGTTGTAGCCGAGCGGCAAGTCGAACTCCTCTGCCAGCGCATCGGCATCGGGATTCGTGAAACCATGCAAGGCCTGGGGGTAATTGATCACTTTGACATTGGCCCCCTGTGCCTCGAGCGCGCGCGCCATGGCGGAGAGGTCGTCCCGCGCGACGAGGGAGTCCGCGCCGCCATTGTGGATCTGCACCACACCCTCGAATTCTCCACGGGCGGAGGCCGCTTGGGTAGGAGCGCCGTGGAAGCTGATGACGGCCTCGAGCGGCATGCCGGACAAGGCCATGTTCATCACGACCCCGCCGCCAAAGCAGTAGCCGATGGCCGCCATGCCGGTGTCCGCCACGGCGGGATGCTGGCGCAGCTGGGCCATCGCCGCTTCGAATCGGGCGCGGGCGGCGGGCCAATCCTGCATGACCTGCGAGGAGAATTCGCCCGCCTGGTCGGGGTGCGTGGCAACCTGGCCGCCGCCATACATGTCCACCGCCAAGGCCACGAAGCCCAGCGCGGCGAGCTGGTCGGCACGGGCACGGGCATATTCATCGAGTCCCCACCACTCGTGAACCACCAACACGGCCGGGCGTGGCGTTTCATCATTGACGTTGCGCGCCAGGTAGCCCTGGTAGGTTTCACCACCGGTCGAGTACTCGAAAATTTCGCCCTCGACGCGTGGCCCCCAGGCCGGTATGAACTCCGGATCGGTCTTGGGTTCGGCTTCGGCGGGTGTCGGCTGGTTGTTCTCCTGGGCCATGGCCGGGCTTGTCAGCCCAACTGAGAATAGGCACAAGAGCGTGAAAAGTAAGCGCATGCGCAGCTCTCCTTGCTCGTTTTTCTTGGTCAGGTCTCGAAGTCAGAGAGCATTAGTCTCCCATCCACTATTAACATAGCTGCCGACGAAGGGCCGCGTATACCGGCCTACTGCTCAGACGTCATTCGAGCCGTTGTGCGGTGAGTTGCCGGCTTCGCTACTGGCTGTGGATGGGCTCGCAGCAACCAGGAGGCGGCGGCGACCCCCGCGAGGCCGAAGACGGCGCCGGGCAGGGCGCCGAGTGCCAGACTGGCGACAATGCCACCCAGCAATGCCGTGCCCCCGACAAGGATCGCCGATGTTCCTGTGGCAGAGACTACATCGCGCTTGCGGCGCATCTCGAAGGTCACTACCGCGACCATGACCGGCGCGACGGAGACGATGCACAGCAGAATCCACCACAGGCGGCCGAGCCAGAAGCCCGCCTCGCCCGGGATACCGGCATCGATGGGCAGGCCCAGGCGTTCGCCCAGCCAGGCGGCCGGAAGTTCGGCGATCTTGTGCCAGAGATAGAGCGGCATGCCCAGCGCGCCGAGGATCGTCACCACCCTGTCGATCCGGCGGCGCTCCAGCAGCCGGCGTACGGGACTTTCGAAGGTCAGCACGACACCGACCTGGACCCACATCACGCCCACCAGGGCCAGAGTGGGCGGCAGCAGATTGCTGGGGATGCCGAAGGCGCCGTCCACCATGGCCACGGGGTAGCCCGAGGCCACGGCGGCAGCCAACCACAGCAGGCCGAGCAGCAGCAGGGCGAGGCCCCAGCCCAGCCCCGAGAAGCGACCGCGCTTCCAGGCGATGCCGAGCTGCTGCGGCAGCAGCCAGACGGCAGCGGCATTGAGCCAGCCAATGCCGCCACCGTTGGCGGTGACCCGGGTCCCCAGCTCCAGCAGCTCGCCGGGTGTCGAAATGCCGGCGCGCAGCAGGTCGACTGCAGCGGCGACCAGCAGCAGGCCCGCCACGGCCTTGAGCCCCCAGCGATTGTCGGCCCACACGCTCAGCGGCAGCAGGGCCTGTACCCCCAGCAGCATCATCAGGAACCAGAGGTGGACGGTCAGCGAGTGGTTGAGGGGGCCGAGCAGGCGACCGCCGGTATAGGCGGCGAGGAGAACGAAGGCCACTAGCACCGCCAGGTAGGTGACGGTGGGGCGCGCCAGGCCAAGCGCCCGGCCGGCCCACCAATGCAGCTGGCGATGCCCTTGCTCCAGCCGGCGTTGGGCACCGTCCGCGCTGACGGCGGCCGAGACGAAAATGAACAGTGGGACCACCTGCAGTACCCAGGTAAGCACGCCGGCGCCCGTCCACACCAGCAGCAGGTGGTCGGTGGTGGTCATCAGGCCGTTCTCGAGCCGCGGCAGGGTAGCAATCCAGTGGCCGAACACGACGACAAGCAGCGCACCGGCGCGCAGGGCGTCGGGATAGCGGTCCCGGCTTGCCTGAGTCTTGCCATTGTCTTTCGATGACGAGTCCAACTTCTGCGTTCCCTGTTTCATAATGTCGCGTTTCCATTCGATCGGCGCTTGCAAATGTTCAACGCCTGGTGGATATTAGTTATCGAACAGTGTTTTTTAATATCATCCATGAAACGCCAGCGCCTTGCAAGCACGCCGTGAGAGTCGCTGAAACCGAGGAAAAAACGCCATGGATACCCACACACTGCTGGTCCATGTCCTGCTGTATGTCTTCCTGCCGCTATGGGGAATCGCCGGCTTCGTCGACTGGTGCTGTCATCGCGCCACGCGAATCGAGGAGACCTCGGGGCTGAAGGAGACCCTGATGCACTCGGCCATGGGCATTCAAGTGGGCATTCCCATTCTCATGTGCCTGCTCTATCGCATCAACGTGCTGGTGCTGCTGCTCTGTCTGCTGGCCTGGGTGCTGCACGAGGTCGTGGCCCACTGGGACGTGCACTACGCCGCACCCCGGCGGCACATCAGCATCTGGGAAATGCATGCGCACAGTTACCTGGCCAGCCTGCCGTTCTACATGCTGGCCATGATCATGGTGATCAACTGGCAGGTGGTGGTGGACCTAGTGACCCTCAACTGGACGGGGCAGATGCATCTCGTGCCCGTTGACGTGCCCCACGGCGGCGAGCGCTACCTGCCCTACTATCTGACCTTCATGGCACTGCTGTGCGTTTTTCCCTACCTCGAAGAGAACCTTCGCTGCCTGCGTCACTACCTGAAGCACAAGGGAGAGTCCGCATGAGCGTCTACATCACCAGTACCGGCCATTACCTGCCGGGTGAGCCCGTGGACAACGAACGGATAGAGGCGGTACTCGGCCTGGTGCACGGCAAGCCGAGCCGGCTGAAGCGACGCATCCTGCAATCCAACGGCATCCGGCAACGCCATTACGCCATCGATGCCGATCACAACACCCTGATCAGCAACGCCGAGATGGCGGCGCGGGCGGGGCAGGCCTGCCTTGACGACGGCTTTCTCGGCAAGTCACGACTCGACATGCTCAGCGTGGCCACCAGCCAGGGCGATCTGGTGCTTCCGGGGTTCGGCAGCATGGTTCAGGCGGAGCTGAGCGTGGCCGGCGTCGAACTGCACAGCAGCCATGGCATCTGCTCCAGCAGCATGATGGCACTCAAGGCGGCCTACACCGGGCTGAAGGCCGACGAGCACGACAATGCCCTGGTGATCGCCAGCGAGCTGGCCTCACGCCTGTTCAAGGCCAGCCGCTACGAGGCGGTGTCGGAAGAGGTCGACTTCAACGCTGAATTCCTGCGCTGGATGCTGTCGGACGGCGCCGGGGCGCTGCTGCTGGAAAACGTACCGCGTCGGCGCTGCTTTCGCATCGACTGGATTCGCGGCTTCTCCCACGCCGACGCCTACCCGGTGTGCATGAGCGTCGGCCGGACGGTCGACGGCGAGCGAAGCTGGCAGGACTTCGCCACCTACGGCGAGGCGGAGGCTGCCGGGGCCCTGCTGATCCGCCAGGACGTTCGCCTGCTCGACAACATCGTCAAGCTGGGGGTGGATGGGCTGCTGCGCTTGATCGACGAGCGGCGAGTCGAGGTGGGCAAGGTCGACCATGTGCTCTGCCATTATTCGTCGCACTACTTTCGCGGCAAGATCTTCGACATGTTGACCCAGGCCGGCGCGGCCATCCCCGAGGAGAAGTGGTACACCAACCTCTATACCCGCGGTAACACCGGCTGCGCCTCGATGTTCATCATGCTCGACGAGTTCCGCCGTACCCAGGACTACCGGGCTGGCGACACCATCCTGTGCATGGTGCCGGAAAGCGGCCGCTTCAATAACGTCTACATGCAGCTCACGGTCGTGGAGGAGTAATCATGGAAAGCAAGGTCACTACCCAGTTGGGGCAGGAGTGCCTGCAGGGACTGATGCGCGTCTGGTTCGATTTCGAGCGCCAATTGGGTCGGGTGCCGGTCATCCAGCGTTTGGAACGCGGCAAGTTCACCCGCGAGGATTACCGTAACCTGCTGCTGCACCTGCGTCAGCAGGTGATAGAAGGGGCGCGCTGGATCACCCGCGGTGCCTCCAGCTTCGAGCGGGATTATGCCGACGTGCGCTCGGAGGTGATCGGCCATGCCAAGGAGGAGCATCGCGACTACGAAATGCTGGAGGCGGACTTCGTGGCGGCGGGCGGCGAGCTGAGCGAGATTCGCGCAGGGCAGCGCAATGCCGGCAGCGAGGCGCTGCACGCCTTCATGATGTATCGCGCCAGCCAGCCCAACCCGGTGGACCTGATCGGCGCCATGTGGATCATCGAAGGGCTGGGGCAGAAGATGGCCGGCGACTGGGCCCGGCGGATCGACGAGGCCACCGGTGGCGATGGTCGTTACACCCGCTTCATGCGCTACCACGGCGAGAACGACGACGCCCACCTGGACAAGCTCTACGCACTGATCGATCGGGTATGCGGCACGCCGCAAGACCAGAAGTCGATACTGCGCACCGCGCGGGTGGTGGCGCGGCTCTACGCTCTGCAACTGGAGGAGGTCGATCATGGCTGATGCCAGGCCGAGGCCTCGCAGCCCCTTCCTGCGTGCGCTTGAATCCGACGATTCGCTGCCCATAGCGCCCGAGGCGGTGCGGCTGTGGCTGAACGACATCGAGAGCCCGACGCGCTGGTCGCTGCGCCCGCTGCTGCAATTCCTGCTGGCGATGCTGCTGCATCTGATCTGGTTCGTGAAGCGCCTGCCGCTGCCCCAGTTTCGCGCCCATGGCCTGCTGCAGCGGCTGATCTGCTGGTTCTGCACCCACTTCGTCAGCCCCAGCGCCAACCAGTTGATCCTGCGCCACTTCGCCACCGAGTCCAATATCCTCAACTTCCTCATCGACAACAGCCCGGAGGTGACGGTCGAGCCGCTGACACTCTACCCGCGCCGAATCGACGACATGCTCGATGCCAGCTTCGTCAAGCACGACCAGGAGCTGTTCCGGGTGATCGAGGAGATGGGCCACTGGCGGCAGCGACCGGCACCGCTGGCGCCGGATGCGATCAATTGGCAGCACTGGCACCCGCTGGAGGAGGGCGCCTTCGAACTGCCGCGACGGCGCACGCAGGTGCTGGACTTCGAGAGCGCCCATGCGCTGTTCATGTGCCTGTTCTGCCTGCTGCTGACCCGCGAGGAGTACCGCGACGCCATCAACGGCTTCAACCTCGACCAGTCGATCGCGATACGCATCGGCCAGTTGATCGGCGATCCGACCCTGGCCGAGATGGCCTACAACAAGTACCCGCACTATCTTGTCGGGCCATGGAATCTCAGCCAGCGCTTTCTGATGCACGGTTTCTTCACCGAGTATCTCTACGCGCGGCTGGAGCGGCTCAGACGGGCGTCGCTGGCAAGCGAGTCACTTGTGGAGAAATAGTCGGCGGCATGGTGCCGTGGGCCATATTGGCGCTCATCGGCTCGCATCGTGCGCCCAAACGAAAGCCCGGCCTTGCGGCAGGGCTGGATCTTCGCTTCCTTACTTCCACCTCGAGCTCCCTTCCGCCCGAGCTTCCCTGGATATGAGTCGTCCTGACCCGGTCGTCCCTGGCTGAGCCTCCGTGCTCAGTACGCCTCCACTGTGCCAACGTGAGGTGCCTACCGACGTTAACCTGGAGCAAGTTTCTTGTAAGAAATTGACGATCAGTTTTGTAGGATATGGCTTACGTCGTCGCTTCAGCCCGTAAACGGCAGCACGGCGGCATATATCGCGAAGTAGTGGCAGGTGCTGCCGCCGAGCACGAACAGGTGCCAGATGGCGTGGTTGAAGGGGATGGCGTTGATGGCGAAGAACACCACACCGAGGGTATAGGTGATGCCGCCGGCGGTAAGCAGGGCGATGCCGGACGTGGGCAGGCTGGCACTCATCTCCTCGCCGGCGAAGACGATGAGCCAGCCCATGAGCAGGTAGATTGCCACCCGCAGCGCACCGAAGCGGTGGGGCCAGGCCAGCTTGCAGGCGATACCGGCGAACGCCAGGCTCCAGACGATGGCGAACAGCGTCCAGCCGGTAGGGCTGCGCATGTTGACCAGCAGAAAGGGGGTATAGGTGCCGGCGATCAGCAGGTAGATGGCGCAGTGGTCCAGATGCTGGAACACGCGCTTGAGCCGCGGGTGGCGCACGCCATGGTAGAGCGTCGAGGCGGTGTAGAGCAGCACCAGGGTCACGCCGTAAAGGCTGATGCCGACGATCTTCCACGGGTCGATGTGGGCGGCCATGCTGGCCAGCACCAGCAGAACGATGATGCCGGCCAGGCTCAGCGCCGCGCCGATGCCGTGGCTGATGCTGTTGAGCAACTCCTCTAGGAGATGATGGCGATGGTCGCCTGAGCCTCTGGTGGGTGGCATGGACGTCTCCGTCAGGGGCGCCCCGATGCCGTGTCGACCTCAGGGCTTGCGTTCGATATCCACGTCGCCGGCCTGGGTGAAGTCGCCCAGTGCCATCATGTGGCCGAGCTTTCCCGCCTTGGTGGAGAGATATTGCTCGTTATGAGGGTTGAGACCCGTGGTCAGCGGTACACGTTCCGCGATCGTGACCCCGGCCTGGGTCAGGGCATCGACCTTGCGCGGGTTGTTGGTCATCAACCGCAGGCTGGAAATGCCTAGATGCTCGAGCATCGGCACGCAGAGGTCGTAGCGGCGCAGATCGGCGCCGAAGCCGAGCTGCTCGTTGGCTTCGACGGTGTCGGCACCCTGGTCCTGTAGATGATAGGCGCGGATCTTGTTGAGCAGGCCGATGCCGCGGCCCTCCTGACGCAGGTAGAGCAGTACGCCACGCCCTTCGTCGGCGATGCGCTTGAGCGCTTCCTGTAGCTGGTAGCCGCAGTCGCAGCGCATCGAGAATAGTGCGTCGCCGGTCAGGCACTCCGAATGCACCCGGCCGAGTACCGGTTCGCCATCGGCCACGTCGCCCAGCGTCAGGGCGATGTGATCCTTGCCGGTGGCCTCGTCCTCGAAGCCGTGCATGGTGAAGGTGGCCCAGGGGGTGGGCAGCCGGGAGGCGGCGATGAATCGAATGGTCACGGGGTACCTCGGTCAAGACCACGGCGATGCCGAAAGTGAATCCCGCATTCTAGCAGGAACGCCGGCCCGGCTCACGAAAGTGCGGCATCACCGAACTTGGCCCGGGTCAAGCCGCGCGAAACATGATGCGCTACAATGGGCCGACATTTCCTGTGGATGACTGCCTGCATGGATCTCAAGAACGATCGTTTTCTGCGCGCCCTGATGCGCCAGCCGGTGGATCGCACCCCAGTGTGGATGATGCGCCAGGCCGGCCGCTACCTGCCGGAATACCGCGCGACCCGCGCCGAAGCCGGTGACTTCATGGACCTGTGCCGCAACCACGACCTGGCCTGCGAGGTGACGTTGCAGCCGCTGGAGCGCTACCCGCTGGATGCTGCGATCCTGTTCTCCGATATCCTCACCATCCCCGACGCCATGGGGCTGGGGCTCTACTTCGAGACCGGCGAGGGGCCCAAGTTCCGCAAGCCGGTGCGCAGCGCCGAGGAAGTCGCAGCGCTCACGGTGCCCGATGCCGAGCGTGATCTCGACTACGTGATGCGTGCGGTCTCGACCATTCGCCGCGAGCTCAACGGCCGGGTGCCGCTGATCGGCTTTTCCGGCAGCCCCTGGACGCTGGCCACCTACATGGTGGAGGGCAGTTCGAGCAAGGACTTCCGTCACGTGAAGACCATGCTCTACGACACGCCCAGCGTGATGCACGACCTGCTCGATACCCTGGCCAGCGCGGTGACCGACTACCTCAACGCGCAGATCCGTGCCGGCGCCCAGGCGGTGCAGATCTTCGATACCTGGGGCGGCGCGCTCTCCACGCCGGCCTACCTGGAGTTCTCGCTGCGCTATATGGAGCAGATCGTCGCCGGGCTGATCCGCGAGCACGACGGGCGGCGCGTGCCGGTGATCCTGTTCACCAAGAACGGCGGTCAGTGGCTCGAGGACATCGCCCTGGCGGGGCCGGATGCGGTGGGCATAGACTGGACCACCGAGCTGGCCGACGCGCGGGCCCGGGTGGGCCACAAGGTGGCGCTGCAGGGCAACCTCGACCCCAACGTGCTGTTCGCCCGCCCGGCGGCCATTCGCGCCGAGGTGGGGCGTATCCTCGACAGCTACGGCCACGGGCCAGGCCATATATTCAACCTTGGCCACGGCATCAGCCAGTTCACCGACCCCGACAACGTCACCGCCTTCATGGAGGCGCTGCACGAACTGAGCCCGCGCTACCACCGCAGCATTCAGCACCAAAGTGCCTGAAGCCGGCTGGGTTCGCCGTTGGCATGACCGACACCGACTATGGACGGTGTCGGCCGTTCTGGGCGCGGTGGCCATTGCGGTGGGCAGCCTGACCCCGGGCAGCGAGATGCCCACCCACCTGCCGTGGGACAAGCTCAACCACTTCGTCGGCTACGCCGGCCTGGCAGGGCTGGCCGGCTTGGCGGGACTGCCCCTGGTGCGCGCCTGCAGTGCCGTGGTGCTGTTCGGCATCTGCATCGAATACCTGCAGATCCCGGTGCCGGGACGCAGCGGCGGCGACTGGGCCGATATCCTCGCCAATAGCCTTGGCGCGGCAGCAGCCGTGCTGATGCTGGCAGCCGTCAGACGCTACCTGCTGCGACGCTAAGGAAGCACTGCACAAATGCCTGCGCGAGCGAATCACTGCGTTGCGCGGTGCCGAAGCGTCGGACCGTCGGAATCCTCACATATACCCCATATGCTCCGGTTGACTCGCAGCCTTCGGCTTCTCGCCCCTTCGGGGCCAGCCTACGGCTGTTTGTCGCTTCGCTCGGTTCTGTGCTCCGTGCGCCTTGCGACCCACAGGGATGTGGGAAGTGCGATGGTTCGTCGGGAACGGACCTAGCCGCTTCATCCCGCTCGTCGATTTGTTCAGCGCTTCCCTAAGACACCCAAGCTCATACGACGACGCCCGCCATCGGCCGATGGCGGGCGTCGTCGTGTCTGGGAGAGGCTCGCCTACTGCACTTCGGCACGCTCGATGATCACCGGCTCGCGCGGTACGTCCTGGAATGGCCCTCGGCTACCGGTGGGCAGCCGTTTGATGGCATCGACTACGTCCATACCCTCTACCACACGGCCGAACACCGCATAGCCCCAGGCCTGCCCGGAGTGGGTGCCCTGATGATCGAGGAAGCGGTTGTCGTTGACGTTGATGAAGAATTGAGAGGTGGCCGAGTGCGGGTCGCCGGTACGTGCCATGGCGAGTGTGCCGCGCTCGTTGCGCAGGCCGTTGTCGGCTTCGTTTGTGATCGGCGCGCGCGTCGGCTTCTGCTGGAAGTCCTGATCGAAGCCGCCGCCCTGGATCATGAAACCGTCGATGACGCGGTGAAACAGCGTGCCGTCGTAGTGGCCCTCCTGCACGTAGGTGAGGAAGTTGTTTACGCTCTCCGGCGCCTGCTCCTGGAACAGCTCGATGGCGATGGGGCCATGATTGGTATGCAGCACCACGTCGGCCGCGTTGGCCTGGAAAGCGGCCAGCGGCAGGCTGGCGGCGGCGAGCAGGGAAAGCAAGGTTCGCTTCAGCACAGTGAGCTCCTGATTGTGGGAAACTTATGTTCGGCGATTAAACGGTGTGCCTAGCTTACGTCCAGACGCGCTCGCTGTCAGGCTTTCGCCTCGCGATGCGGGGCGCGGCATCCCGCCACGCCGCATACTTTGACATGGATCACAACCCGCCCGGGAAAAGAAGTATCGGGTATGGATATTTAGTCGCGTTGGTCGGACGATGCACCCATGCCGGCCGAGGCAGCCTGTTTCGCATCTCTCCGACCTGTTCGCCCCGGCCATGACCTGACACAGTGACCGGCAGGCGCCAAGCGTCGTCGCCGGCGAGGCGGGAGGTGCCAGCCCATGGTGGCGGAACTCGGAAGCTTTGCCTTGATTCTGGCGCTCTGCCTGGCACTGGCGCAGAGCTTGCTGCCGCTGGTGGGGGTGCGACTCGACGATGACCGCCTGATGCGCAGCGCCCGCTTTCTGGCCAGCGGTCAGTTCGTCTTTCTCTCGCTCTCGTTTGCCGTACTGACTTGGGCCTTCGTCGCCAGCGACTTCACGGTGCGCTATGTGGCCGGCCACTCGAGCCTCGAGCAGCCGTTGATCTACCGGCTCACGGCGGTGTGGGGCGGACATGAAGGGTCGCTGCTGCTGTGGGTATTCATGCTGAGTGCATGGGGAGTGGCCGTGGCCTGCTTCAGCCAATCGCTACCCCGAGAAATGACGGCCCGGGTATTGGCCGTCATGGGCATGGTCGGCGTGGGCTTCATCGCCTTCACGCTGTTCACCTCGAACCCGTTCGAGCGCATCGTGCCGGGCCCCATGGACGGCCGCGGAATGAACCCGCTGCTCCAGGACCCGGGCATGATTCTGCATCCCCCGCTGCTCTACATGGGTTACGTGGGCACCGCGGTGGTCTTCGCCTTCGCCATGGCGGCACTGCTCGGAGGTCGGCTCGACCCGGCTTGGGCGCGCTGGTCGCGGCCGTGGACCACGGTGACCTGGGTCTTTCTCACCCTGGGCATTGCGGTGGGGGCGTGGTGGGCCTATTACGAGCTGGGCTGGGGTGGCTGGTGGTTCTGGGATCCGGTGGAGAACGCCTCCTTTCTGCCCTGGCTCACCGCTACCGCTCTGATCCACTCGCTGGCGGTGACCGAGAAGCGCGGCGGCTTCAAGGTATGGACCCTGATGCTGGCTATCGTCACCTTTGCCCTCACCGTGCTCGGTGCTTTCATCGTCCGCTCCGGCGTGATTACCTCGGTGCATGCCTTCGCCACCGACCCCGAGCGCGGCGTCTTCCTCCTCGGCATGCTGAGTCTGACCCTGCTTGGCGCGCTGACGCTCTATGCCTGGCGGGCACCGAGAGTCGGGCTCGGCGGTGCCTTCGCCGGGTATTCGCGCGAGTCGCTGTTGCTGGCCAACAACGTGCTGCTGACGGTGGCATGTGCGGCGGTGTTCATCGGCACGCTCTACCCGCTGGCGCTGGATGCCTTCGGTCTGGGCAAGGTCTCGGTGGGGCCGCCCTACTTCGATGCGGTATTTGCCCCGCTGATGCTGCCGCTGCTGCTGCTGGTCGGCCTCGGCCCGGCAGTGACCTGGAAGCAGGCGAATCCCGGGGAGACCTTCCGCCAGCTGCGCTGGGCACTTCTGGTCAGTGGGGTGGCCGGTGGACTGTGGCCACTTGCGTTGGGCGTCTGGCGCCCGATGACGGCACTCTCGCTGATGCTGGCTATCTGGATCGTGCTCACAGCGCTGCTGGATATCCGCAAGCGCATGGGCTCGGCGCGCCAGCCGTTCGCTACGAGGCTACGGCGGATCGCGCGGCCGAGCTTCCTCGGTATGCACTTGGCCCATGTGGGGCTGGCGCTGGTGGTGGTGGCCATCGCCATGGTCAATACCTACGAGGTCGAGCGCGACGTGCGACTGGAGCCGGGGCAGAGTGCCTCGGTCGGCGGCTACGATTTCACACTACGGCGCATGGAGAGCGTGCAGGGGCCCAACTGGGAGGCCGATCAGGCGATCATCGACGTGACCCGCGAAGGCCGGCCCGTCGCCCAGCTCGCGCCGCAGCGTCGCTATTACGACACCCATGTGGGCATGCCGATGAATCAGGCTTCGCTCGATCGCAGGCCGACCCGCGACGTCTATGTCTCGCTGGGTGAACGGCTGGAAGGCGATGCCTGGAGCTTTCGGCTCTATTACAAGCCTTACATGGCCTGGATGTGGTTCGGCGGCCTCCTGCTGGCACTGGGTGGCCTGCTGGCTGCCGCCGACAAACGCTATCGTCTGGCCAGTCGCCGCGCTCCCCGTCAGCGGATGGAGAGTGCGGGGGCTCTTCCCGGGGAGGTGACAAGCTGATGAACCGCCGACTGTTGATTCCGCTGGTGGCCACGGTTGCCCTGCTCGGGCTGCTGTACCTTGGACTGGGCATCGATTCCCGTGACTTGCCGTCTCCGCTGGTAGGCAAGCCGGCCCCGCCGTTCGTGCTGGAAGCACTGGAGGACGCCGAGGTCACCCTGACCGAGCAGGACTTCATCGGCGAGGTAGCGCTGGTCAATGTCTGGGCCACCTGGTGCAGCACCTGCCGCGCGGAGAAACCGCTGCTGATGGAACTGGCGCAAGGCGACATCCCCATTCACGCCTTCAATTACCGCGATGAGCGCGAATCGGCGCTGCGCTATCTCAGCGTCAGCGATAATCCCTACCGCACCATTGCCTATGACCCTGCGGGCGATGCCGGCATCGACTGGGGCGTCTACGCCACGCCGGAAACCTACGTGCTCGATGCCGAAGGCGTGATTCGCTACAAGCGTATCGGACCGCTCACCCGCCAGCTGCTTCTCGATGAAGTGTTGCCGCTGGTTGAGAAACTCAGGGCGGAGTCGCTGCGTGAAGAGCCGCTCGGCAGCGAGGCAAGGAGGGTGGCGCAATCATGATCCCACGAGTCTCCTGCCTTCTGCTTGCCTGGCTGCTGCCCGCCGGGCTTGCCATGGCGCTTGCCATCGGCGAGCCGCTCGAGTTCGCCACCGAGGCCCAGCAGCGCCAGTACGACACCCTGGTGCGCGAGCTGCGCTGCACGGTCTGCCAGAGCGAGACCATCCATGAGTCCAATGCCGAACTCGCCGCCGACATGCGCCGCCGGGTCTACGCCATGACCCTGGCCGGGCAGGACGCCGAGGCCATCGTCGGCTTCATGGTGCAACGCTACGGTGACTATGTGCGCTACCGGCCGCCGCTGCAGGCCAACACCCTGCTGTTGTGGGCCAGCCCTTTTCTGTTGCTGGTAGTCGGTGGCTTCACCTGGTGGCGTATCGTCGTCGGACGCCGGCACATGGCAGCGTACCCTGCATTCACCCGTCGGGAGCGGGCCTTGCTCGATCGGCTGAGCCGTGAGGACACCGGGAGGCAACCATGAACGGATTGTTTCTGCTTTTGGCCATGGGCCTGTGCGGCGTGGCGCTGGGCTTCGTGCTCACACCGCTGCTGCGTGCTCCACGCGACGAGGAGGGGCAGTCCCGGGGCGCGTCCCTGCTGGCCGTACACCGTGACCGGGTGCGCGAGCTGGCACAGGACCTGGCGTCGGGGATGCTGACCCGAAAACAGCATGACAGTGCGCTGGCCGATCTCGAGCGAGAGCTGCTCGATAGCGGGATCGCCGATCACGATGCATGCTCCGCTACCGAGGGGCAGGGCAAACGGCGTGCATCACTGGTGGCTGCCTGCGCCAGTGTCGCCTTGTTGCCGTTCCTTGCCACTGGCCTCTACCTGACGGTGGGGCATGCCGAGGAGGTCTTCGCGACTCAGGCGCCGGCAGGAGCGACGATCGCCGAAGCCGAGCCGCTTTCTGAGGGCGACCGGCGCCGTGAGTTCGAGCATCTGGCCCGGCAGCTGCAGGGCCGCCTGGCGCAGGAACCTACCGATCTGCAGAGCTGGGTCCTGCTTGGACGCACTCTGGTATTCCTCGACGACCTGCCGGCCGCCGAGCGTGCCTTTCGCGAGGCCATGGTGCACGGCGGCGAGCGCGACCCTGATCTGCTGAGCCGGTACGCCGACTTGCTGGCCGAGCGCAAGGGCAGCCTGGCTGGCGAGCCTGCGGCGTTAATCGAGCGCGCCCTGGCCATCGACCCCGAGCATGTCCAGGCGCTGTGGCTGGCGGGCACGCTGGCGCTGCAACAGGCGGACGAGACCGCCGCGCGACGCTACTGGCAGCGTCTGCTCGGCGTGTTGCCGGCGGAGTCTGCCAAGGCTGAGGTGATTCGAGGCAATCTCGATCAGCTTGGCCAAGCTGGCGACGGCCTTCACGACGGGGCTCAGGCAAGGAGGGAGACATGAAGAATTCGTTGAGCCGTGAGGCCCTGCAGGCGGTGCGCCAGGTGCCGCTGTTCGCCGGTCTGGAAGACGAGACCCTGGCGCTGCTCACCGGCGGTGCCGTGGAGCGCAGCTACCGTCGCGGTTCGCTGTTGTTCAGCAAGGGCGAACCGGCGGACCGCTTCTATGTGGTGCTCGACGGTTGGGTGAAGCTGTTCCGCGAAAGCGCCGAAGGCAACGAGTGCATGGTCGGGCTGTTCACCCGCGGCGAATCCTTCGCCGAGGCGGCGATGTTCGACCGGCTGGGCTTTCCGGTCAACGCGGCGGTGGCCGAGGATGCACGGCTGCTGCTCTTCCCTGCCGACCACTTCCTTACCACGCTGGAGCGCAACCATGGCTTGGCGCTCAATATGCTCGCCAACCTCTCCGGCATGCTGCGCTCGCTGGTACGCCAGCTCGACCAGCTCACCCTGCAGCCCACCTACCAGCGTCTGGCGGCCTTCATCGTCTCGCTGTGCCCCGACGAGGATGGCCCCGTCAGGGTCTGCCTGCCCTGCGACAAGCTGCTGATCGCCGGTCGGCTGGGCATGAAGCCGGAAAGTTTTTCCCGAGCCATGGCGCGACTACGGGAAGTGGGCGTCAGCTGCGAGCGCAACTGCGTGTATGTCGAAGACATCACCACCTTGCGCCGTTTCGCCAATACCTCCGAAGAAGTGCTCTCGCCGTTGCCGAGCGCCGTCCAGGGCAGTCGGCAAGCGGCCATGCTACGCCCCTGCCGCTGAGTCGTCTCGGCCGGCGATACCTTCCACCTCTCCAAACGGCCCGCTCGGCGGGTCGTTGCATGTCGGGATGCGATTTCTTTTCTCCTCCTCTGACATAAGTCAACTCCAGGATGCATCAATTGACAGTGGTCAAGTGAGCCGGAAGACAAAATTGCTACTAATGGCGGTAGGTGGGGGGTGGCTGAAGGACCTGGTCGCAGCACCAAGAAGAAAAGGTCATGCCGGGCACCCGCCAGCCACACCCGAAGGGGAAACCAAGCGAGGCACGTTATGCACAAGAGAGCATTGACCAAGGGGATCTTCGCCCTCAGCTTCCCGTTGGCTGCCATGAGTACCGTTCAGGCCGCTGCACCGGAGCTGACCGCCGAGGAGATGGATCGCGCCAATACCATCTACTTCCAGCGCTGTGCCGGCTGCCACGGCACCACGCGCAACGGTGCCACCGGCCCGAACCTGCTGCCAGAGACCACTCAGGAACTGGGCCAGCGTCGTCTGGAGAGCATCATCACGCTGGGCACCGAAGGCGGCATGAACAACTTCGACGGCATCCTCCCCGAGGAAGATATCACGCTGATTTCGAAGTACATCCAGCACGACCCGGTTGATCCGCCGGAGATGTCGCTGGCCGACATGAAGGAGCGCTGGCAGGTCTTCGTCGCGCCGGAGGATCTGCCCACCGAGCCCCAGCACGATCTCAACTGGGAAAACTTCATGGTCACCATCCTGCGTGACCGTGGCGCCATGGGCATCATCGACGCCGACACCAAGGAGCTGGTCACCGAGGTCGAGACCGGCTACGCGGTGCACGTGGCCAAGGAGAGTTCCGACGGCCGCTTCTGGTACGTCCAGGGCCGTGACGGCCGCCTCTCCAAGATCGACCTGTGGATGGACCCGCCGCAGGTCACCGCCGAAGTCTTCATCGGCTATGACGCCCGCGACGTGGCGGTCTCCCACTACGGCGAGTGGAAGGACAAGTACGTCATCGGCGGTTCCTACTGGCCGCCGCACTTCGTGATCGCCGATGCCGAGACCATGGAGCCGCTCAAGGTCGTCTCCACCCGCAGCTACGACACCGAAGGCAACTTCCGCAACGAGGCGCGCGTCGCGGCACTCTACAACACCCCGCACGCCCCCACCTTCCTGGTCAACGTCAAGGAGTCCGGCCAGGTCTGGCAGGTCGACTACAGCGACATCGACAACCTGCGCATCGACCAGATGGAGACCGCTGAATTCCTGCACGACGGCTTCTTCGATCCCACCGGTCGCTACTTCCAGATCGCCGCCAACATGAGCGACAAGATGGTGTTCATCGACACCGAGACGCGCAAGCTGGTCAGCATGCTGGAGACCGGTACCAAGCCTCATCCGGGGCCGGGCGCCAACTGGGTCGATCCTGAATGCGGCCCGGTGGCCGGCACCACCCACTTGGGTGAGGGCCTGTTGACCTTCTGGGGCAACGATCCCGAAGGGCATCCCGATCAGGCCTGGCAGATCTGCGACCAGATCGAGACCGACGGCCCGGGGCTGTTCGTGCGCACCCATCCCGATTCGCCCCACGTGTGGATCGATCAGGCCATGCACCCCGAGCCCGACGTCAACCAGTGGGTCATGGTCATGAACAAGGAGACCCGCGAGCTGACGCCGATCCACGTCGCCGACCGTCCGCTGGAGCACGATGCCGTGGCGGTGCACATGGAGTACGACCAGACCGGTACCGAGGTGTGGGTCTCCATCTGGGCACGCGGTGAGGGTCACCAGAACGACGGTGCCATCGTCGTCTTCGATGACAAGACCCTGGAAGTGAAGGCGGTCGTCGAGGGACTCAACACGCCGACCGGCAAGTTCAACGTCTACAACCGCAAGCATCACGTCGGCTGATCGCTCAGCCGCTACCGCCGGGGTGCCATCAGGGCACCCCGGCCCCTTCTCCAGCCGCTTTGCACGCCAGGGCGGCTGGAGAAGGGGCCGACACGAACAATCATAACTGGGGCGGCGGCAGGTGAGGCAAGCACTCGTGTCATGACACTTTGGGAGAAAGATCATGGGGGAGCGTCCACGCAATTGGCGCAAAATCACCATCCTGGGGGCATCGTTGGGTGCCGCTGTGCTCTTCTTCGTTGCCGGCATCATCTTCTGGGGCGGCTTCAATACCGTGATGGAGGCGACCAACAGCTACAAGTTCTGTACCACCTCCTGCCATGAGATGAGCTGGGTCCACGAGGAGTACCAGGAGCGACCGCACTACCAGAACGCCACCGGCGTGGGCGCGATCTGTTCGGACTGCCACGTGCCCGAGGCCTGGGGGCCCAAGATGATTCGCAAGATCCAGGCCAGCCGCGAGGTGTGGCACTGGATGCTGGGCTCGATCGATACCCAGGAGGAGTTCGAGGCCAAGCGTCTCCATCTGGCCGAGAACGTATGGCGCTCGATGCTGCGCACCGATTCGCGCGAGTGTCGCAACTGTCATGACTGGTCGGCGATGGACCTGGAGCAGCAGGCTGCCCGGGCCTCGCGCGAGCATGCCCGCGCCTTCGAGCAGGGCATGACCTGCATCGAGTGTCACCAGGGCATTGCGCATCAGCTGCCCGAGGCTTGGGACGAGTCGCCGGTCTGGGCGGGTCGCTTCGATGCCGTGGACGAGGAGACTGAGACCGAAGAGAGCGAGGTGCCGCTGGAGACGGAAGATCTGGGCGAAGCCGCGACGGTCAGCGAGAACCTCGCTGCCTCGCTCGACTGGGAGGCCGTGCCGGCCACCGATCTGACGCTGTTCCTGCCGGGTCAGGCGTCCATCGAGTGGATTCAGGACGGCAGCGAGCATGGCGGCGGCAGGGCGGTCAAGTTCGGCGACCGCTGCCTGTGGTGTCACCAGGGCGAGGAAGCCGATATCGGTGCAATGGCCGTTGCCGGCGAGAAGATCGAGACCTTCGACCTGGGCGACAAGCGCGGCCACGTGCCGATGAGCGTCAAGGCCGCATTCGACGATGAATACCTCTACATGCAATTCCAGTGGGAGGCCGGCGAGCATGCCCCGCTGCCCTTCGTCGAGGGTGGCATGATGGATCCGGAAAATCCCTTCAAGCTGACCGTGGGTCTATCCGACGGACGCGTCGAGCTGGCAGAGCAGGGGGGCTGTTGGGCAAGCTGTCACCACGATTCCGCCTACATGCCGGATGCGCCCGAGGCTGAGGCGCTGGCGGCGAGCGAACTCGCTGAGCGGCTCGACTTCATGAGCGGCAACGGGGTGACCAAGTATCTTGCCGAGAGCCGTACCGACATCGAGATAAAGGGACGTCGTGGCGCGGCCCGCGGCGGCTGGGACAAGCTCAAGGAGGAGGCAGAGATCCAGGAGCTGCTCGATGCCGGCGTCTATCTCGACCTGGCGCGCTACAGCAGCGGCGACGGCAGCGTCGAGTCGGGTTATGTCCTTGACGAGCGTCACTTCAGCGACAGCCAGGCCATCGCCTTCAGTGCCGAGGAGCAGGACGGCGTATGGACCGCCTACCTGACCCGAGCGCTCAAGACCGGCACCGAGGGCGACAAGCCGCTCGATCTGGGGAGTCTCTACAGCCTCAATCTGGCGCTGCACGACGACCATGCCGACTCGCGCTTCCACCATGTCTCCTTCCAGTACGGCCTGGCCTTCGGCGTCGAGAATCCGGACGAGGCCTTCGGCGAGGACATGGTGGAAATCAATGCCACGCGAGTCTCTCCCTGAGGTCCCGCTGGGAAGGAGGTTGCGACATGAACAAGCGATATCGTCGACCGAACATGATCCTCCTGATCGCCGCCCTGCTGAGCGGGGCGGTACAGGCCGCCGATGCCGTGGTCGAAGTGGAAATGCGCGACTACGGCTTTCACCCCGCCGAGCTCGAGGTGGAGGCCGGCACCACGGTGCGCTGGGTCAACGCCGAGAAGCGCACCAGCCACGATGTCTACTTCGCCGACGAGGACTTGGGCTCGCCGCGGCTGTTTCCCGAAGAGTACTGGGAGCGCACCTTCGATGAACCCGGCACTTATCCCTACCACTGCCGCCCGCACGAGCGGCGCGACATGGAGGGGGTAATCACGGTGGTGCCGACCGAATGATCAGCAACAAATCGCCATTCGCTGCGAGCGCCGGCGTGACCGGTGGCTCCAGCCATTCAATGCTGGAGGAGCGACAATGAGACGATACACCCAAGCGTCGACCTGGCTCGTCGGCAGCCTGGCGGCGGTGATGTTCACGGCGGCCCTGGCGGCGGAAGGGCCGACGGGCTACCGCAGCGCCGAGTTCGGCATGTCACATCAGGAGGTGATGGCCCGGCTTGCGGCCGATGGGGTGTCCGAGGTCGAAGTGCACGAAACGGCTGAGGGCGATCTGCTCGTCGACGGTGCGTTGCAGGTGCCCAACGAGCCAGTCACTGACCTGCGCTACGTCTTTCCGGACGGCAGCGATCAGTTGGCTCTGGTGGTAGCCTTTCATCCCGAGGTGGCCCAGCGCGAGCGAATCATTGAGGAACTCGCGGCCGAGTATGGCGAGCCGTGGAAGGAAGAGATGGCCGCCTGGTGGTTCGAACAGCTCGCCGGAGGCATGCCTGAAACACCGCAAAGCCTGGAAGTATGGGGCGGTGAGGGACAAGGGACGTCACAGCGCGGGCGCTTCGTGCGACTGTGGACCTTCGACGACTACCTGTCGGTGGAGTACCTCGATACCCAAGGGTTTCGCTTAGAGCCGTAGCGCAACTCGATGGCCGCCTGCCGGCGGCCATGCCGATGGACAGCCTTCAGCCAGTAGCGCTGCGCTCGATCAGGCCCAGAAAGGGTGTCAGCGTAAGCGCCAGCATGGCCAGTACCGCCAGCGCCACCAGCAGCAGTTGCATGGGATGGTGGCGTAGGCGTTGCCACAGGGTCGGGGACTGGCCGCGCTCGGCCATCTCGGCATGCTCACGCCGAACGCGCGTTTGCCGCTCGGCCTGGTAGCGCTCGAGCACCTCGCGTGCTGCCTCCAACTGCGCGGGGTCACGCAGCCAGATGGCATCGACTCCCAGGCGCCAGAAGCCGGCCTGGGTCTCATAAGTGTCGAAGCCGTGCTCGTCGAGCAGTCGGCGCACTTCCCAGGCTTCCTCCTCGGTGACGTTGGCCAGCCGAAACAGCAGCGTCGCCATCAGCCGGCCGCCTCGCACAGTCGTTCGGCACGGGCAATGGCCGCATCGGCACCCTCGAGGTCGAAGCTCATGAACCAGTAGTCCTCGTTGCCACGATCGAAGCGCAGGCGCAGCGTCTCGCCCTTGCGCATCTCGTCGAGCAGCAGCGTCTGGTTGTCGAGATAGAAGTTGACGTAAAAGCCGCGGTCACCGCGCTGGGTGATGAACTCCGCCATACCGTTGTGGATGGTCTCGTGATCCACTCGCAGGTCGCCGGGCACCAGGTTGGCCACGCGGCTCTCGGGCTGGTGCTTTTCCAGCTCGACGCGCACCTCGAGCCATGGCAGGTCGCACACGCCGGCGGTGTAGTTGACGCTCAGGATCGAGTCGCTGTAGCTGGTCTGCTCGAGGGCGCGAAAGTGGCGCTCGTCACCCAGCGACAGCACCACGGAGTGCCAGCTGTCATGCTGCTCGGCATCGCTGACGTTGTAGTTGGTGGCTGCGACAGGCCCGGCCAGGGCCAGGCCAGCTAGCGTGGAAGCGAGCAGGGCGGAAAAACGCATGCGGGATCCTCGAGAAGCGATGCGCCCGAGCCTAGCACGCCGTGTGGCGGCTGTCCCACGGGGCTCAGTGTGCCCCGCTGGTGTCGTGCATGTCGGCGTGCCCACTGGCGTGATCTGTCATGCTGGCCATGGCGTCGCCGCCACCCAGCTCGCCGCGGCTCAGACGGGCCAGCAGGTCGAGGTCGATGTCGTCGAAGGCATAGAGCTCGCCACCGTGGGTCTCGGCGAAGGCTTCGGCATGGTGGCGCTGCTTGAACGAGGCCAGGGTGTGGCCCATGGAGCCGCGCTGATCGTGACCCGCCACGTACCACGCCTCGCTGGCCAGTACGAAGGCGTCGTCGGACGGCGTGGCCCAGGGTGCTACTGCGACATCGTGCACATAGGCATGGGAGAGGCGCGTCTCGTTCTCCGGCTGGCGTAGGAAGGCGAACAGCTCCGCGGTGGAGCAGAACTTGAGCGCCGAGGTGCTCTTGTCCAGGAAAGCCTGCCCTTTGGGGCCGGGGTGCTCGTCGATCAGCATGCCGCAGACGTGACAGCTGTCGCCGGACTCGATGGGCTCGGCGGCGGCCAGGGCGGTCGTCTCCGGCTCGCCGCAGCCGGCGAGCAGCAGCGAGAGCAGGAGCAGGGGAAGCAGAAGATAACGCGACATATCGAACACTCCGGACAGGGGAGACGGTTTCAGGCCGAGCGATGACGGAAACGCAGCAGCGCCAGGCCCAGGGGCACCAGGACCCAGGCCGTCAGCAGTGGCAGCAGCACGGTAGGACGGAAGGCGCCGCCCTCGGCAATGGAGGTCAGGCCGGTATAGCTGCGCGCCGCCTCGAAGCCGGCCAGGTTGATCAGGCGGAACAGCTCGGTGGGGTTGAGCAGCAGCAGCCAGGGCAGCCAGTCGCCGCCCTGCTTGACGCTGACCAGCAGCGCCAACAGGCCCAGGTCGAATACCAGTACGAACAGGAACCACACCACTAGCGCCAGGCCGGCGGCGCGGGCCTTCTCGCTGACCCATACGCTGATCAGGTAGGCGAAGGCGATGAACACCCAGCCCAGCAGCACGCTGCTGGCGATCAGCAGGCCCATGCCGGCGGCGAGTTCGCCCAGTGCCACGCCTTCCGCGCCCACGGCGATCACCACACCGGCAATGCCGAAGCCGAGTGCCGTGGCGCTGCCCAGTATCAGGCCGTGACCGAGGAACTTGCCCAGTAGCAGCGAGGTGCGGCTGACCGGATAGGTGAGCAGCAGCAGCAGGGTGCCCGCTTCCTGCTCGCCGACTACGGCGTCGTAGGCCAGCAGCAGAGCGATCAGCGGTATCAGGAAGACCGCCAGGGTGGCGAGGCTGACCAGCGTGGTGGCCAGCGAGGTGAAGCCCAGTCCGCCGCTGGCCGCCGCGCCGAACCAGGCGATGCCCACGGCGAGCAGGGCCAGCACCAGCGTGATGGCCAGCACCCAGCGGTTGCGCATGCCGTCGCGGAACTCCTTGCCGGCGAGTGTCAGGATGGCGTTCATCGAGCCTCTCCTTGTGCGGGGGCGAGCCCGGCGGAGAAATGGGTGTAGAGGTGCTCCAGGGTAGGCGGCAGCAGCTCGATGTCCTCGACCCCGGGGTGCGTGGAGAGATGGCGCAGCACGGCGAGCTTGGCGTCGGCGGGAACCGAAAGCGACACCTCATGACCGTTGAGCGGCCGGGCCTGGATGCGCGTGTCGTTCCAGGGCCGTTGCCAGTCATCACCCTCCAGTCGGCCGCGGGCACGAATGGTCATCGGCAGTGCGGCTTCGGCGCGCAGGGTCTCGAGGCTGCCGAGTGCCAGGCGCCGGCCGCCACCCAGGATAAGCGCGCGGTCGATATAGGGCTCCACACCCGGCAGCACGTGGGAAGAGAGCAGTACCGTACAGCCGCGCTCGCGCAGGCTGCGTACCGTCTCGTAGAAGTCGCGGGTGGCGGCGGGGTCGAGCCCGGTGGTGGGCTCGTCGAGCAGGAGCAGACGCGGCTCGCCGAGCAGCGCCTGGGCCAGACCGAGGCGTTGACGCATGCCCTTGGAGTAGGTCTTCACGCGGCGCTCGGCGGCCGCCCCCAGGCCAACCTGCTCGAGCAGTTGGCCCACTTGGCGCCGGTCGACACGCTTGAGCCGGGCGAAGAACTCCAATACCTCGCGGCCGCTGAGTTGTTCATAGAAGCTGACGTTCTCGGGCAGGTAACCCAGCCGGCGGCGAAGCGTCTCCGCATGAGCACCGTCGGGGGCGCCGCCGAGTACCGAGATCGAACCTTCGCTGGGCGAGAGCAGCCCCAGGATCAGCTTCATGGTAGTGGTCTTGCCGGCGCCGTTGTGGCCGAGCAGGGCGAGGACCTCGCCCTCGCTGACCCTGAGGTCGAGGGCGTCGAGGCGCACCACGTCGCCGTCGCGCCGGGTCACGCCGTGGAATTCGATCACCGCGGTCATGGGTCGGTGTCTCCGAAGTCGGGTTCTGTCATCAGGGGTGCGCTGTCCTTCACGCCCTGGGGGCGAAAGACGGGGAACTGGCGCTGCACCCAGCGCAGGGTCAGCACCGCGGGGCTGTGCATCAGCAGCCGCGCGACGGGGTAGCGCCACAGCAGGCGATCCATGGCGTCGTTGGGCTCGTAGGGCGTATCGCCCAAGCCGTCGCCGGCCAGATCCCAGCCCAGGTAGTCGCTCCAGTAGTTGCCGCGCCCCTCCTCCGACCACTCCTGGGTGCGCGTGGCGACGTACATCACCTGCTGGCGGTTGTCGACGAAGGCGTTGCCCACCACGCGGTTGTCCTCGGAGCCGGCGGTGAGGTGGATGCCGATGTCGCTGTCGGCCAGGCGGTTGCCCTCGAAGTGGTTGTACTGGGCGTTATAGACGAACAGTGCCTTGCCTTCGGCGCCGCTGACCATCCCCTGGCCGCTGGCATCGAGCGGTTGGCGCACGCCGTTGATGCGATTGCCGCGCAGCGTGGAGTAGGTGATGTTGTTCATCAGGATGCCGTAGTTGAGGTCGCCCTCGGAGCGGTTGTCGATCACCGTCAGGTGACGCGACTGCATCAGCGCGTAGCCGGTGCGAGTGTTACGGGTCAGGTTCTCTTCCAGTCGGTTGTCATGGGCGTACATGTAGTGCACGCCGTAGCGCAGATCCTGCATGCTGTTGCCGCGCAGCAGGCTCTGGCTGCTGGTGTCGATGTAGATACCGTCGCGCACCTCGCGGATGTCGTTGCCCTCCACCCGCACGTCGCGCACGTTGTACAGATGTATGCCGTTGCCGCGATCCTGCGAGCGCAGCGAAGTGTCGCCGCGAATGACGTTATCCAGCACTTCGACGTCGTTCACCGAATCGAGGCGAATGCCGAAGCCGGGACCTTCGAGGTGCGAGCGGCGAATGATGCTGCCGGTGGCGGTGTGCTCCACCAGGATACCGCTGTCCATGGCGGTGAGGTCGCTGCCCCAGTTCTCGACGGTGAGGCCGTCGATCACGCTGCCGGGGGCTTCGAGGACCACGCCGTGGCCACTGCCGCCGGCATCGATGACGGCGCCGGGCGCGGCTTCCACGGTCAGGGAGCGGTCGATGGTCAACGGACCGGGGTAGCGGCCCGCGGGCAATAACAGGCGATCGCCGTCGCTGGCCCGTTCGACCAGCGGCTGCAGCGATTCGCCCGGGCTGGCACGCCAATCGGCCGCCAGCAACTCGCCCGGCATCATCAGCCAGGCGGTCAGAATCAGGGTCAGGACGCCGAGAGTCGGTCGTCGGGTCATACGTTTCTCCAGAACTAAAGGGTGGGCCGGGACCAGGCTCTCTTCAGCCTGATCCCGACTCCCTTCAGGCACTCAGAAGGCTATCAGGCCTTCTCGACCAGCATGCGGCCGGTCATTTCCATGTGCATGGCGTGGCAGAACCAGTTGCAGTAGTACCAATGCACCCCGGGCTTGTCGGCGACGAAGGTGACGCTGGCGGTCTGCTGCGGACCGATCTCCATCTGCGCACCGTGGTTGACCATGCAGAAGCCGTGGGTCAGGTCCTCCACCTGGTCGAGGTTGGTGATGACCACGGTAACCTCGTCGCCCTGCTTGACCTTGAATTCGGTCAGGCCGAACGTCGGCGCCACGGAGGTCATGTAGACGCGCACCTTGTTGCCGTCGCGGACCACCTTGTTATCACGCTCGAGAGCGACGCCATCGGCCTCGGCCATGGCCACGGTGTCGGCGAAGAAGGGGTCGTCGCGTTGCCACACGCGCACCGGATTGATCTGGTCGGCGCGCACCAGGATGCAGTCATGCGGCTCGGCGTAGGTCGGGCCGTCGTGCACCAGCTTCATCTCGTCGCCGCTGATGTCGATCAACTGATCGTTCTCGGGCCGCAGCGGACCCACCGGCAGGAAGCGGTCCTTGGAGAACTTGCACAGCACCACCAGCCACTTTCCATCGGCATCGCGCGACTCGGTGAGGCTGGCGTGGTTGTGGCCGGGCTGGTAGTGCACGTCGAGCTTCTGACGGATGTAGTTCACCTCTTCGCCGTTGTAGTGGCGAATGGCGTCCTCGATGTTCCACTTGGCCACCTGGCTGTCGATGAACAGCGTGGTGTAGGCGTAGCCGCGACCGTCGAAGGTGGTGTGCAGCGGCCCCAGGCCCAGCTCGGGCTCGCCGACCACGGTGTCGCGCGGCTCGATGGCGTCGTCGAACAGCTCGGGCAGCTTGTCGATCGCGATGATGGTCACGGTCGGCGACAGCTTGCCGTTGGCCATGAAGTATTTGCCGTCCGGCGAGGTGTTCAGGCCGTGCGGGTTCTTGGGCACCGGGATATAGCGGGTCAGCTGGGAGCCCTTGCGGCCGTCGAGCACCGGCACCGGGGAGTCGCCCAAGGTCTCGTACTCACCGGCGGCGACGGCGGCTTCGATCGCCTCGACGTCGAACACCACCACCCAGTCGCGCTCGGCGCTCATGGTCTCGGAGAGGGTCATACCCTTTTCGGAGTTGTAGCAGGTGGAAGCGACGAAGCGTCCGGTGTAGTCGGCGTCGGTGTTGTCGAGGTTGCCATCGACGATCACCTGCCAAGCCACGTCCATGCTCTCCGCGTCCACCGCGTTGAACATGGTCCAGTAGTTCTCCGGGTTCTCCAGGTCGCGGCCGTCGTTGATCTGCGGGATCGGCATCTCGGCGTTGCAGAACACATACTTGGTGTGGGGCACCTTCTGCAGGCGCAGGCCGTGGATCGCCTGGACGTTGGGAATGGTGGTGATCTTGTCCGTCTTCATGATGTCGAGACGGATGCGTGCCACGCGGGTGTTGGCCTTGTCGTTGATGAACAGGTACTTGCCGTCGTAGCGGCCGTCGGTCATCGAGACGTGCGGGTGATGGCTGTCGCCGTTGAGGAAGCGTGCGGAGTCGCCGAGGATGCGACGGGACTCGTTGCTGATGCCCCAGCCGGTGGCGCTGTCGGTGTTGAATACCGGGATGCGCATCAGCTCGCGCATGGAGGGCACGCCCAGCACGCGCACCTCGCCGGAGTGACCGCCGCTCCAGAAACCGTAGTACTCGTCGAGTTCGCCCGGCGCCACGCTGCCCTCGGCGGCGCCCGCGGCCTGGGCCTGACGGCTGCTCATCAGCGCGCCGGCGCCGAAGCCGCTGGCCAGGCCGGCCCCGGCGACGCCGGTCACCGCGCTGTTGCGCAGGAAGTGCCGGCGACCGAGGTTCTCGATCTGCTTCTTGTCACTCATGGTTCAGTCCTCTTGGTGGGTCGGAATACGCTGCAGCCGGTCGACGGCGTTGGCGGGTTCGTGGATCTCGACGCGGTCCTTGCCGCCCGACACGCGCGCCGCCTTCTCGTAGCGCTTGCGCCGCTTGATCATCGGTGGGCAGCGGCGGTCATCGTGGTAGGTGATCTGGCAGTCGAGACAGTAGTGGCACTCGTTGGCATTGATGCGGCCGTCGGGATGGATGGCGGCCACTTCACATTCGTTGGCGCAGATCTGGCAGGGCGTGCCGCAGCTGCCACGATGGCGCTTGAGCCAGTCGAACAGGCGCAGACGGGCGGGAATGGCGAGCCCCGCGCCCAGCGGGCAGACGTAGCGGCAGTAGGCCTTGTGGGTGAAGGCCGAGATCGCGACCAGGCCCAAGGCATAGAGCAAAAAGCCCCATTCGCGCTGGAAGCGCAGGGTGATGGCGGTCTTGAACGGCTCCACCTCGGCGTAGCGCTCGGCCTGCCCCAACGAGTGCAGCGAGACGGCGAACAGCGCCAGCAGGATGATGTACTTGATCGCCCACAGCCGTTCATGCAGGCCGAAGGGCAGTTCGTACTGCTTGACACCCAGCTTGCGCGCGGCCTTGTTGACCAGATCCTGCAGCGCGCCGAACGGACACAGCCAGCCGCAGAACACGCCTCGACCCCACAGCAGCAGGCTCACCGCCACGAACGACCAGAGAATGAACAGCATCGGGTCGATCAGGAACGATTCCCAACTGAAGCCGTTGATCAGCGAGTTGGTGAAGGTCAGGACATTGACCACAGAGAGCTGGGCCAGCGAGTACCAGCCGATGAAGACCAGGGTGTAGACCAGGAAGCCCAGGCGCAGCGGACCCATGATGCGGGGATAGCGCACCAGCACGTCCTGGAACAGCATGATGCCGGTGAGCACGACGAGGCCGGCGCCGAGTACGGCGATCTGGAACGCCTTGTCCCGCCATACCTGGACCCAGATCGGCTCCTCCTTGGGCGGTACGGGTCGTTCGATATAGGCCTCGGGCACGCTGTAGTCGGCGCTGAAGCGGCTGAACTCGGTATCCAGCGGACCGGAGGCGCGGCGTACCAGCAGCTCGAGTTGCCACGGCCGGCCCGGATCGAAGGCCGCCGTATCGCGCACGATGAAGATGTCACGCTCGGCGAAATCGGGCGCGCCCTCGATCGACAGGTTGCCCAGGCGGATGTGGTCGCGGTCGTGGAAGCTGACGGTGGTGTTGCCCTGGCTGAGCTCCAGGCGATCGAAGATACCGCCGCGCACATAGCCCGAGCCCTTGAACGAATAGTCGCCGCGGCCCATCACCGCGATGGCATGCTCGCCCTCGTCGAGCTGGGCCATCAGCTGCTCGTAGACATTGTCGCCGAGCAGGTTGCGGCCGGCGGTAGGCGGGTTGAGGTAGGTATAGAAGAGTTCGATGAAGGTGCGATCAGCTGGCTGCGGCGTATGCAGGTAGTTTTCGGCGGGCGTGCCGGCGAAGGTCTCATCCACTTCGCCGTGGGTCAGCTGGAAACGACGGATGGTGCCGTCGCCTGTGAGGGTTTCCCAGTCGGCAGGGGCGTAGACGTTCTCGAGCACCCGCGCCGGTGGAGTGGCGGAAGGATCGGCGATCAGCCCCTGCTCGGCGGCCACCTGGCGCGCGGCGCGCAGAATGGTATCGCTGACCACGATGACGGTGACGGTGGCGCCGGAGATGGCGTCGAGGTTGTCACCAACCTTGAGCCGGTCGTTGACGTGAGCGCCCACGTGCGCATCGGCGAAGCCCTCCAGCTTCGCCTCGGGAATACCCACCAGCATGATGGGCTCCTCGTGGCCGAGGATGTCGGCCAGGACGATGCGGCCCTCCAGATCGATGCCCACCAGCAGGTTGACCGGCTTGCCCGAATAGGCAGGAATCGGGGCGATATCGACGCTCTCGAAGACGTAGCCCAGCGGATCGCTTGCAGAGTTCTCCACTGACCTTACCGCAAGGCTGCCCTCGGCTTCGCTCAGCCGGGCCGCCTCGGGAAAACCGGGGCGAACCTGCTCCAGCTCGATAGCCAGGGCCGGCAGGGTGAACAGCAGTACCAGCAGACCGACCAACCAAGTCGCGGGCATGTTAGCGTGGCGCCGGTGAAACATGGGCGATCCTCGTTACCGTACCTGCTAGCACCGGTGAGAAAGGGGTGAGTCAAACAGGTATTGGAGATATTTCTTTAAGCGTTGGTCCTATCATGCCAGCCCTCCAGGGCGTGGGAATTGACATGCGTCATGACCGAAGTAACCAGTGCCGGCGCCGTGGGAGTAACCCAGAAGAGGTAGGAGTCGCGAGCTGCATGACCGCAGGCATGGCAGCGGCCGGGCGAGAGGAAGAGGCGGGAGGCTTGCGAAGAGAGAAACGGCGGAGGCACCATGCCGCTGTCGCGGCATGGTGCCTGTTATTCCAGCGGGGAGCGTCTCCGCCTGGTTGGGGAGTCGGCTGGCTTACATTACCGGTTCGACCATGAAGTCGACGGCGGCCTTCACTTCCTCGTCGCTCAGGCCCATCTGCCCTCCCTTGGGCGGCATGGCGTTGAAGCCTTCGATGGCGTGTGTGTAGAGCGTGTCGATGCCTTTCTCCACGCGCGGTGCCCAGGCGTCGGCGTCGCCACGGATCGGCGCGCCAGCGGCGCCGGTCATATGGCAGGCCATGCAGGCCTGGTTGTAGACGGCTTCACCGTCGGCGTTCGCCTGGACGGTTGCGGTGAAGGCCAGGGTAGAGGCGCCTGCTAGCAGGGCGGCGGCAACTAATTTCATGGTGTTCTCCATCTAAATGCTAATCCACGGGGTGGCAGTGCACGTTGTAGTGAAGCAGTCTCTTCTCGGTTCGCTACTGCGCAGCGAGCCGGGTACTGGCTTCGATGGTATGCCGGAATGGGTCCGGCCAAACTGATCTGGGCCAAGAGGCATGAGAAAACTAGGCCTCCTTGGCCGGAATCTGCATCAGGCGGGCAAGCTGTGGCTGACGCTTGCCTAGCATGTCGGCCAACGTATATTGGTCCAGGACGCCCATGAAAGCACCCATGGCTTCGTTGAGAATCGGCTTGAGCCGGCAGGCCGGGGTAATGATGCAATCGTTGCTGTCGCGAAAGCATTCCACCAGGCCGAGCTCATGTTCGGTGTCACGTACCAATCCGCCCAAGGTTATCGCTTCGGGGGGGCGATTGAGCAACAGGCCGCCGTTCTTGCCGCGGATGGTGGTGATGTAGCCACGGTGACTGAGGTCTTGTACGACTTTCATCAAGTGATTGCGCGAGACGCCGAAGCTTTCCGCTATCTCATGGATCGTCGAGCGCTCCTCGCCCTTGACGGCGAGATAGATGAGCACGCGCAGCGCATAGTCGGTGTAGCGGGTCAGGTGCATGGCAAGTCCGGCAATGGCTTGATAGGCAACGAATCAAGTAGGCTAAAACCTTCTTATAATAGCAGTAGTCGTCGCGTGGCGTTCTCTGCCCTGGGGTGTGGCATCGGGTCGCGTCCAGAGGAAAATAGCCACACAGCAGAAGAGGGGCCCTGTCACGACCAGAACCGGAGCAGGTGCGCTGCCCAGCCATAGTGCCAGCCAGCTCAGGGCCAACAGCATCGCCGCCGTGCGCTTGGCGCGACTGGGGATGGCACGCTGATGCTGCCAGGCCTGCAGTATTGGGCCCAGCCGCGGGTGATGCCACAGCCAGCGCGCCAGGCGTGGCGAGCCTTTGGGTGCCGCCCAGGCTGCCATCAGCAGGAAGGGCGTGGTCGGCAGTAGCGGCAGGACAGCGCCGACCGCTCCCAGGCCGAGGCCGGTATAGGCCAGGATGAGCCAGGCCAGGCGTGATGCGTTATCTCTCATGGCGACCTCGCGACGGTGTTCAACGCGCCCTTTAAGTAGTATTTTATATACATGTTTAAAGCCCTTGCCAAGCCCGCCATCGATACAGCCGGTGTCGAGCCCTATCGACTGGCCGCCTGGCGCTGGCTCTTTCCGCTGGCGGCGCTGCACGCGGCCCTGATGGTGCCGCTCTCCTTGTTGGCGCTTTTTCACGGCTGGGCGCCGCTGCAGCTGGCCTCGCCGGCCGCCCATGCCCGCGAGATGCTGTTCGGCTTTGCCCTGGCGATCATTGCCGGTTACCTGCTGGGACCCCAGCCAAGGCGGCACCTAATCGTGTTGGTGTCGCTGTGGCTGACGGGGCGGCTGGGCGTGTTGGACTGGCCTGGAGCGGTCGTGGCCTCGTTGGCCGACGGGGGCTTCGCCATGTGGGTGGCCTCACGACTGGTGCCGCGCTTCATTGCTGCCAAGAAGTGGCGCAATCGTTTGCTATCGCCGCTGTTGGGCATGATCTGCCTGTTGGCCTTGGTGACCCTGACTTGGCGTTATGTCGACGACATGCCGAGCACGGCACCGCTGATGCACCAGAGCGTACTGTGGCTGGTGCTGTTGATGACCTTCATGGGCGGTCGAGTCATCGCACCGGCGGTCAACGGTCACCTGACGACATCTTCCCGCCAGGCACGGGCCGGCGTGCAGCCCAATGTCGAGGGGGCGCTGATCGTGCTGCTGGGGCTGGCGGCCTTCCTGGCACCGTGGGAGGCTTTGCATCCCGTGGCAGCCCTGCTCACGCTGGTTGGGGGTGTGCTGGTGCTGTGGCGCATCCGTGGATGGCAGCCGATGAAGTGTCGCGACAGGCCGGACCTGCAGATGCTGATGCTGGGCTACGCCTGGCTTGCCATCGGGCTCATCCTTCTGGCGTATCGCTGGTGGGCGCCGGAGCATGCCAGCACGGCGCTGCACGCCTTTACCGTGGGAGCCTTGGGCACGCTTGCCAGTGGCATCATGCTGCGTCACGTGATCCTGCGGGCGAAGCGGCGCCCTGAACGGGAAGCGGTGTTGCTGCCATTGGCCGGGCTGTTCGCGGTGGCGGCCGTGCTGCGGCTGGGGGCGGTCGAGGCCGGCAGTGCGGGGCTGACGCTGCTGTGGCTGTCGGCCTCCGCCTGGAGCCTGGGCTGGCTGCTGGTGGCCTGGCGGCTGGCCGCCTGGATCCCCAGGACGCAGCGTGACAAGGGCAAACTTGACCCGGGGCAAGAGAGGGGCGAGCTGCCGAGACGACACCGGTAGCCGGTGTCATACTGACGGGCATTGAGCATGGCGTGCTCCATGCCGAGGATTCAAGAGGCTGTTCCGATCATGCAAGACGATCTGTTGTTCGACCGCCCGTTGGTGGAGAAGTACGACCGCCCGGGGCCCCGCTACACCTCCTATCCGACCGCGCCCCAGTTCCATACGGCTTTCGCCGAGGACGACTACCGCGCCGCCGCTGAGCGCAGCAACCGCGTTGCCGCGCCCAAGCCGCTGTCGGTCTACGTGCATATCCCGTTCTGCAAGAGCCTGTGCTACTACTGCGCCTGCAACAAGATCATCACCCACAACACCGAGCGCGCGGCCGAATATCTCGACTGGCTGAAGCAGGAGATCCGCGTGCAAGGGGCGCTGTTCGACGAGACGCGGCGCATGACCCAGCTGCACCTGGGCGGCGGCACGCCCACTTACCTGAGCAATGCCCAGCTCGGCGAGCTGATGGCGGCCCTCGACGAGGCCTTCCACTTCGCCGAGCCCGAGGCGCGCGAGTTCTCGCTGGAGGTCGATCCTCGCACGGTCACGCCAGAGCAGATCCATGAGCTGAAAGCGCTCGGCTTCAACCGCCTGAGCTTCGGCGTGCAGGACTTCGACCCCGACGTGCAGAAGGCGGTCAACCGCGTGCAGAGCGAGGAGCAGGTGGTCGAGCTGGTCGCGGCGGCCCGCGAGGCCGGCTTCCAGTCGGTCAGCGTCGATCTGATCTACGGCCTGCCACTGCAGACGGTGGCCAGCTTCGATGCCACCCTGGCGAAGATCATCGCCCTGCGCCCCGACCGCATCGCGGCCTACAGCTACGCCCACCTGCCGGAGCTGTTCAAGGCCCAGCGCCTGATCCGCCCCGAGGACATGCCGCCGCCGGAGCGCAAGTTGGAGCTGCTGGAATTGACCATTCGCCGCCTGACCGCGGCCGGCTACGTCTACATCGGCATGGATCACTTCGCCCTGCCCGACGACGAGCTGAGCTTGGCCAGGGAAAACGGCACCCTGCAGCGCAACTTCCAGGGCTATTCCACCCACGCCGACTGCGACATGATCGGCCTGGGCATCACCTCCATCGGCAAGGTCGGCGACAGCTACAGCCAGAACGTCAAGGAGACCGCCCAGTACCAGGCGCGTCTCGAGGCGGGGCGGCTGCCGGTGATGCGCGGCTACCGGCTGAATGACGACGACCGCCTGCGCCGCGACGTGATCAACGCCTTGATGTGCCATGGGCGCATCGATTTCGCCGCCATTGAGGCGCGCCACGCCATCATCTTCCGCGACTATTTCGCCGATGCGCTCGCACAGCTCGAGGAGATGCAGGCCGACGGCCTGCTGACGATCAGTGACGGCGCGATCGAGGTGCTGCCCGCAGGGCGGCTGATGATGCGCAACATGGCGATGGCCTTCGACGCCTACCTCAAGCCCGAGGAGAACCGCTACTCACGTACGGTTTGACGAGCTTGAATTGCAGTCAACCAAACGGCGCCCCACGGGGCGCCGTATGCGTTTCGGCGGGTGTGTATAGGAAGCGCAGACAGTTGTGCAGTGCTTCCTCAACTGGCCCGTTCGAACAGCAAGTTGTTCTCCAGATGGATGTGTTCCATCAGGTCCTCACGGAACTCTCGCAGGCCGGTGTAGAGCGCCCGCCAAGTAGTGCAGGCGCCCTTGGGCGGGGTGATGTCATCGGTCAGCCGCATCACTTGCTCGAGGTTCTCGCCGTGGTCGTCGTGCTCGTGGCGCATCACTGCGATCGGCCCCTGGGCCTGGGCGCCCATGCCGTTGCGCAGCATGGGGAACAAAATCTGCTCCTCTTTCTGCATGTGGCTCTCCATCTCCTGGTAAATCACCAGCAGCAGGTCGGCCAGCCCGTTGGGGCAGGTGTCGCGGTCGCCGTGAACCTGCTCGACTCGGCGCGCCATGCGGATCAGTTCGGGGAGCTGCTCGCGATGCACGTCGTGATAGCGGGTGAGGATGTGCTCGATCAGCTCGTCATTGCTGGCCTCGCGCCAGTCGCGCTGCTCGCCGCTGATGGCCGGCAGCGCCTCGAGTTCGGCGACCAGCTTGTCGACATGCAGGCCGGCGCGCTCGGCGGCCTGGCTCAGGCTGATGCGGCCACCACAGCAGAAATCGATGTGATGGGCATGGAAGATACGAGTCGCACCGGGAAGCGATAGGGCGATGCGGCCAACGGTCTGTTCCTGCAGGTTCATACGGCATACCTCATTGATGAATGTCTCTCAGACAGAGCAATCGCCGTGCCACTTATCTGGGTTTTGTTTATCAATGGCTTGCCGTTCAAATGGTAAATTTCACCTTGCTGGAGTAAGGTTATTTTTACCTTCCAGGGTGATAATTACCATGCTTGACGACTCGCTTCTCGCCGACCTTGCCGCCGACCTGCCCAGCGTGGTGCGCCTGCAGCGCCTGGTACGTACCCTGCGTGAGAGCTTCCGCTGCGGCGCGGTATGCCTGCTGCGGTTGCAGGATGACGTGCTGGCGCCGGTGGCGGTGGAGGGTCTGGTACGCGAAGCGCTGGGACGACGCTTCGAGGTGGCTCGCCACCCGCGCCTGGCGGCACTACTCGCCAGCCGCCGCTCGACCCTTTTCCCGTCGGACTCGGCCCTGCCCGACCCCTACGACGGCCTGGTCGAGCAACAGCCGGGGGAGCCGCTCCACGTGCACGACTGCATGGGCATCAGCCTGCATGTCGAAGGTGAGACGTGGGGCGTGCTGACGCTGGACGCCCTGGTGGCTGGTACCTTCGACGAGGCGTCCCGCCTCTTGCTGGAGCGTTATGCGCTGCTGGTCGAGGCAGCCGTGCGGGTTTCGCGCCTGGAGCAAGAGGTGCGCGCGCTGCGCATGGCGCGTCAGGATGCGCTGGCTCATGTCTTAGTGGGAGAGGGCAGTGAGATCCTCGGCCACAGTGCGGTGCTGCAGCGCCTGCTGCATGAGCTCGACGTGGTGGCGGAGTCGGACCTGCCGGTACTGCTGATGGGGGAGACCGGCGTGGGCAAGGAGCTGTTCGCCCGGCGCCTGCATCAGCGTTCGCCGCGCCGACAGCAGCCGCTGGTGCAGGTCAACTGCGCAGCGCTGCCCGAGACCCTGGCCGAGAGCGAGCTGTTTGGCCACGTGAAGGGCGCCTTTTCCGGCGCCACGGCGGAGCGGGCGGGACGCTTCGAGGCTGCCGACGGCGGCACCCTGTTCCTCGATGAGGTGGGCGAGCTGCCGCTGCCGATCCAGGCCAAGCTGCTGCGAGCCCTGCAGAACGGCGAGGTGCAGCGCCTGGGGGAGGACACTCCGCGGCGAGTCGATGTGCGCATTATCGCTGCCACCAACCGTCAATTGGCCGAGAGTGTGCGTGACGGCCACTTCCGTGCCGACCTCTATCACCGCCTCTCGGTCTATCCGGTGGTGATCCCGCCGTTGCGCGAGCGCGACAGCGATGTGCTGGTGCTGGCCGGTCACTTCCTCGAGATCAACCGTGCCCGGCTCGGCGTTCGCAGTCTGCGACTCTCCAGCGAAGCCGAGGCGGCGCTGCTGGGCTACCACTGGCCGGGCAACGTGCGTGAGCTCGAGCACGTCATCAGCCGGGCGGCGATCAAGGCGCTGGGTCACGGTGCTCGACGCGACGACATCGTCACCCTGGAACCGGAGTGGCTCGACCTGCCTCATGGCGAAACGTTGAAAGACGATCGTGATGCGACCGAACACCCCCATGCTGAGACGAGCACCGGCGAGCCACTGCGCCATCAGGTCGAAGCCGCGCAGCGGCGGGCGATTCGCCAGGCCCTGGCGGTCTGCGACGACAACTGGGCGAATGCCGCCCGGAGGCTTGCCGTTGATCCCAGCAACCTGCACAAGCTGGCGCGTCGCTTGGGGATCAAATAGTTATCGCAATGCAAGGGCTAGCGTTAAAAATATAGTCTAGATGTGGTGCTTGATCCGGGCTTCTTGGCTATATATGGTAGCCAAGGCCCCGGTCGGGGGCATTGGCACAGGCTTGACGCATATCAGTGCAGGCGCGCGGCGTCGAGCTTAGGATGATCGGTTTCATGGCCACCTGGCCGCACCGAATCCATGGGTTCGCTCCACTGGAGAGTCGCTATGCTTCCTCTTTCTCTGTCGCGCTTGCCACGCCCCCCGGCCCCGACTCGAATGATTCGTGCCATCGATCCCCGCGTACCGCTTGCGGTGAAGCGACAACTGATCGAGCCGCTGCTCAACCGCACCTTCGCCGAACCCTTGGCCGAGGGCGAGTTCGACGCGCTCGAGGGGCGGCGCATTGCCCTGCATATCGAGGACCTGGGCGTGGCGCTGACGCTGACCCTCGAAGCGGAGCGCTTCCGGCTCAGCCCGGAGACGGGCGAAGCCACCATTCGTGGCGGCTGGCGCGAGTTCCTGTGCCTGGCGACTCGGCGCGAGGACCCCGACGCGCTGTTCTTCCAGCGTCGGCTGGTGATCGAGGGCGACACGGAGCTCGGGCTGATGGTCAAGAACCTGCTCGATGGTCGCGAGGAGGGGCTGGCCCAGGGACGACTCGGCGAATGGCTGGCGCGCTTCGAACGCATGGCGCGCCGGGAACATTGATTGACTTGAACTTTTGACCCTTACTGGAGATCCCTGCATGAGTACTTCCACCAAGGCCGTCAAGACATCCAACGAGGTGCCTATGCAAGCGCCCTCACGCGATATCTGGGACTCCAAGTATCGCCTCAAGGATCGTCATGGACGCCCCGTCGACAAGGACGTGGCGGCGACCTGGGACCGCGTTGCGCGCGCCCTGGCCGCGGTGGAAGGCGACAAGGCCGATGAGTGGCTGCCCAAGTTCCGCTGGGCGCTGGAGAACGGTGCCATCCCCGCCGGGCGCATCATGTCCAACGCCGGTGCCGAGGACTACAAGCCGGCGGTGAGCCTGATCAACTGCACCGTCTCGCGCACCATCCGCGACTCCATGCACGACATCCTCTCTTCGGTGGTGGACGCCGGCATGACCCTCAAGGCGGGTTGCGGCATTGGCTACGAGTTCTCCACCCTGCGCCACAAGGGGGCCTTCGTTTTCGGTGCCGGCGCCGGCACTAACGGCCCGCTGGCGTTCATGGATATCTACGACAAGATGTGCTTCACGGTAGCCTCGGCGGGTGGTCGCCGCGGCGCCCAGATGGGCACCTTCGACGTCGGCCACCCCGACGTGAAGAGCTTCATCGAGGCCAAGCGCGAAGCCGGGCGCTTGCGTCAGTTCAACCTCTCGCTGCTGATCACCGACGAGTTCGTGGAAGCGGTGAAGAACGATGCCGACTGGCCCTTGGCCTTCCCGCTGCATGCCGGTGAGAAGGAGGACGTCAAGCCCGAGGATTTGATCTACCGCGACTGGCCGGTGATCGAAGAGGGCTACACCGTCGATGCCGAGGGCCGCGTGGCCTGCCGTGTCGTCGAGGTGATCAAGGCGCGCGAGCTGTGGGACACCATCATGCGTTCCACCTACGACTTCGCCGAGCCGGGTTTCATCCTGATCGACCAGGTCAACCGCATGAACAACAACTGGTTCTGCGAGGAGATCCGCGCCACCAACCCCTGCGGTGAGCAGCCCCTTCCGCCGGAAGGCGCCTGCCTGCTCGGCTCGGTCAACCTGACCCGCTTCGTCATCGACCCTTTCGGCAAGAAGCCGCGCTTCGATTGGGAGCGCTACCGCCAAGTGGTGGCGATCTTCACCCGCATGCTCGACAACGTGGTCGAGATCAGCGGTCTGCCGCTCGAGGGCCAGCGCCGCGAAATCGAAGCCAAGCGCCGTCACGGCATGGGTTTCCTCGGCCTCGGTTCGACCCTGACCATGCTCAAGATCCCCTACGGCTCGCCCGAGTCGCTGGCCTTCACCGAGGAAGTGAGCCGCAACCTGGCGCTCGAGGGCTGGAAGCAGGCGCTGGAGCTCTCCCGCGAGAAGGGCATGGCGCCGATACTCGCCGAGGACTTCGAGATCACGCCGAAGATGATGCGCGAGCGCCCTGAGCTGGCGAAGGACGGCTACGAGATCGGCGACAAGGTGCCGGGGCGCATCCTGCACGCGCGCTACAGCCGCTACATGCAGAAGGTCGCCGAGGTCGAGCCGGAGCTGGTCGCGGCACTCGCCGAACACGGTGCGCGCTTTACCCACCACAGCTCCATCGCGCCGACCGGCACCATCTCGCTGTCGCTGGGCAACAATGCCTCCAACGGCATCGAGCCGTCGTTCTCGCATCGCTACTTCCGCAATGTGATCCAGTCGGGCAAGAAGACCAAGGAGCAGGTGGAAGTGGTCTCCTTCGAGCTCGCCGCCTACCGCCACTTCATCGCCAGCGACGCAGTGGAGAGCGACCTGCCGGATTACTTCATCACCGCCGACGCGGTCAGCCCCAAGCAGCACGTGGCGGTACAGGCAGCGGCCCAGGTGTGGGTCGACTCGGCGATCTCCAAGACGGTCAACGTGCCCACCGAGTTCCCCTTCGAGCAGTTCAAGGATCTCTACCTGGACGCCTACGAGAGCAAGCTCAAGGGCTGCACCACCTTCCGCTTCAACCCCGAGGCGTTCCAGGGCGTGCTGGTGCGCGAGGACGATCTCAAGAACACCACCTACGTGTTCGAGCTGGAGAACGGCGAGACGCTGGAACTCAAGGGCGACGAGAAGGTGGTCTACGACGGCGAGGAGCACAACGCGGCCAATCTCTATGATGCGCTGAAGGAAGGCACCTATGGCAAATGGTAAGCCCATGCCCTTGCAACTGCCGGTAGCGAGGGGCGCCGGGGACAGGCCGAAGAGGAGGTCCTTCGCCATGGATGGCGAAGGTAGCGCCCAGGGATGGGTTTACAGCGCCTCCTCGCAGGCCTGTCGACGGATCAGCCCCGAGCCGCTGTGTGCCGTTCAACCTTTTTCTGCAGGAGCCCCGTGATGGCCGTCGAAATCAAGTCCAAGATCGTTTCCTACAGCGTCAAGAAGGCGGTGGAAGCGCCGCCGCTGGCTGACGAGAACCCGCTCACGGTACGCATCCCCTCGCGCCCGGAGGGCACCCTGGAAGCTGTCTCCGAGAAGATCTCCTACGTCGGCGCCGAGGGCCGCAAGAAGGTCTACCTGCTGGTCTCCTTCATGCCGGTGGAAGGCGTCCTCGACGGCAAGCGGGTGGTGATCGAGCGCCCGGTGGAGTTCTTCTTCCCCTCCGGCCAGCTCTCCAGCGAGCACCAGTGGATCACCGCCACCATGCGCAGCCTGTCGTTGGCCGCCCGCGGCGGCTACGTCACCCAGGCGGTGGCCGACCTGCGCAAGGTGGCCTGGGACAAGGGCCTGGTGCGCTGCGGCATGAACCGCTGGGGCAAGCCGATGTTCCACGACTCCGAAGTGGCCGCCATCGCCTGGTCGATCCAGCAGATCCTCTATCGCCGCGGCTTCCTCGACCAGGACGGCAACCAGGTGCCGGTGGAAGACCTGGTCAGCCGCTACGCGCATCGTCTGGCGCATGGCCACCCCTGGCAGCCGCCCACGCCCGAAGAGGAAGCGCAGGCCGAGCAGCAGGCCAAGGCTCACGCTTCCGAAGAGAAAGGCGATGGGCCCACGGTAGTAGGGCACTGCCCGGAGTGCCGCGGTGAGCTGATCATGATGGATGGTTGCCCGACGTGCTATGCGGGTTGCGGCTGGTCCAAGTGTGGCTAAGAAAGCACTGTACAGCTGGCTGCGCTCGGCCATACAACACCACACAACGAAGCCGGGCATTGCCCGGCTTCGTTGTGTCTGGACGTCACGCGGCGACGATTCTGGGCCCGCCGCTCTCCGGTAACGGTGCCATGTCGCCGTCGGTGATCACCACGTCGAAGTCGTCCAGCTTGGCGAAGTAGGCGGGGCGTACCTGGCCGAGCTTGCTCTCGTCGACCACCAACAGGCGCTGTTCGGCGCTGGCGATGGCGGCTTGCTTGGGGGCGACCTCGTGGAAGTGGAAGCAGCTCACGCCGCGCTCGGTGTGCACCCCGGCGGCAGAAATAAAGGCCCGGTTGATGCCCAGGCGTTTGATCGCCGCACTCATGTCGTCGCTACCGAAGGACTGCGAACTGGCATGGAAGAGACCACCGAGAAGTACCAGGCGCACCTCAGGGAGCAGGCTGACTGCGTTGGCCACGTTGAGCGCATAGGTCACCACGGTGAGGCGCTCGCGGGTGGCGAGCTGACCCACCAGGGGGAGCAGCGTGGTACCGCAGTCGATGAACAGGGTATCGCCATCGGCGATGAAGCCGACGGCGCGAGCGCAAAGCCGGCGCTTGGCCAGGGCATGGCTGTCTTGCTGTACGTCGAGGTCGTAGGCTGGCACATAGTGCGGATGACTGGCTATCACCAGACGCCCACCCAGCAAGGTCATGGCTCCGTCACTCGCGGCCAGGTCGCGACGAATGGTCATTTCCGAGACACCGCAGAGGCGGGCGGCCTCGCGAAGATGGAGGGTACCGCTGACGGCGAGCGCCTGCTGGAGACGGGCCAGGCGCATGGCGCTGCGGTCATTCATTCGCTGCTCCCACCTTGTCACTGATGCGAAGGTTGCTTTGGCCGACCTATGCTGAGCCAAGCGATGACGTTTTTCCACTCCCGCGAGCCGGGCGCTATGCTTGTGCTGCAGGGCTCCCCGTGCCCGTTCATGAGTGTACTACGTCGATGATTCGCTCCATCCTGGTCGTCTGCCGAGGCAACATCTGTCGCAGCCCTGTGGCCGCAGCGATGCTCCAGCAGCGCTTGCCCCACTGTCGTGTGAGTTCGGCCGGGCTGACCGCACTGGTCGGCCAGGGCGTCGAGCCCAGTGCGCGTGCGCTGGCCGAGGCCGCTGGACTCGACGTATCCCGTCATCGGGCCCGGCAGCTCGATGCCCGCTACCTGACGCAAGCTGACCTGGTCCTGGTCATGAGCGACGAGCAACGGCGCCTGATCGCCGAGCGCTGGCCACAGGCAGTCGGCAAGATCATGCGCCTGGGCCACTGGCTGGAACACGGTCGGGGCTGCGACATCCCCGATCCTTATCGACGTTCTCCGGAAGCGTTCCAGTGGACGCACCAGTTGCTCGATTCGGCCAGCAGGGAATGGGCCCGTCGACTGTAAGCTGCCGAAGTCCTATCCAAGGCTGATATCCAACCGTTTGTTGCACTTCCGTAATTCGAGCTTTCGCTTCGGCGAGGGGCAATTACGCCTAATTTCCCTACCTGATTTTTCCCATACGCCCTGGCCGATTTTCGCTGCTTTTCGTGGGCGCCTGTTTTTCGCTGATTTTCAGCACGAGGCTGAGCCCAAAATCATCTGGTGACGCCGAAACGCCAATGTAACCTAAATGTATCTTCGGCTTCATCATAACGTCACGGTTGATGTACTCGCGATGTTACTAAATGTAATTAACGATCCGAAACGATGAAGCCGGATAAGAAAAAAGAGACGGCTCACGGATGACATGACAGAGCATCCGGGGCGGTAGCGTGCTTTTGGGATCCCGTGGGGGGTGGAGCAATGACAACGTTAGTTGAAGACAACAAAGCGACCTGGACCTGCGTAAAGTCGAAAGGTCGGCCCCGGCTGGCAACAACAGCACGGCTGACCGTTTCCCTAGCCCTGCTGCTCGTATTGCTCGTGTCGGCTGGGTGCGCCTTTGCTCCAGGGGGACATATCGATGAGAGCCGGCTCGACGAGTCGCTCGACTCCCGCGTCGACATCGAGCCGATCACGCCGGAGCTGGTGATGGGTATGCAAACGGTCGAGCCTGCCTCGCGCCCGCTGCCTCCGGAGCTACAGCGCGAAATCCAGCAGTACGAATATCGCCTCGGCCCGGGCGACGTGGTCAGCGTCATCGTCTACGACCATCCGGAACTCACCATTCCCGGGGGAAGCGAGCGCTCGGCGGCGGAAACCGGCAACCGGGTGCGGCCTGACGGCACCATGTTCTATCCCTACGTGGGGCGGGTGCAGGTGGCCGGCATGACACTGGAAGAGCTGCGTGGCCTGCTCACCCGGCGGCTCTCACAGGTGATTACCGACCCCCAGGTGGAAGTGGGCATCGCTGCCTTCCGCTCGCAGAAGGTCTACGTCAGTGGCGCTGTGGAGCGGCCGGGCGCCCAGCCGCTCACCATCGTGCCGTTGACCGTGCTCGACGCCCTCAGCGAGGCTGGCGGGGCACGTAACAATGCCGACTGGCACAACGTCATTCTGACCCGGGATGGACGCGAGGAGCGTCTCTCTCTCTTCGCCATGCTGCAACAGGGCGACCTGACGCAGAACCGGCTGTTGCGCGACGGCGACCTGCTGCACGTACCCACTTCCGAGAACCAGAACGTGGTCGTGCTCGGCCAGGTACTGAGGCCCGGTGCCATCGCCCTGGGCAACGAACGCCTGTCGCTGACCGACGCCCTGGCTCGCGCCGGCGGCGTCAACGAGAGCCGTGCACAGCCCTCCGGCATCTTCGTCGTGCGTGGCAACCCGCCGGAGAGCGAGAAGCTGGCAACGGTGTATCAGCTGGACATCAGCGATGCGACTCGCCTGATGCTGGGCACACGCTTCCCGCTCAACCCCCAGGATGTGGTCTATGTCACTTCCGCTCCGCTGGCGCGCTGGAACAACGTGATCTCGTTGCTGCTGCCTTCGGTCACGCTGCCGGGTGATGCCGCCAGGTCCGCCGACAGGGTGGGTAACCTTTGAGAGATAGCGGGGCTCATCTACGCTGAAGAGGTCTTGGCTATGACCATATTTCCCAACCCACCTTCTTCCGCCCCGGCGCCTGCCGAGAACGAGGATATCAGCCTGAGGAAGCTGCTCGACATGCTCGTCGAGAAGAAATTCCTCATCGCTGGCATCACCGTTCTCTTCATGCTGGCGGGTTATTTCTACTCCAGTTCCCAGCCTCGTATCTACCAATCCGATGCGCTGGTCCAGATCGAGAACCGGGGGGCCATGCTGGGCCTGCTGGAGACCTTGGCCGTAGGCGATCAGGTCACCAACCCAACCACGGCCGAGCTGGAGATACTCAAGTCGCGAATGGTCATCGGGGCGACCGTGGACCGCCTTGACCTGGCGATCGACATCGCACCGCGGCGGCTACCCTGGGTAGGGGATTTCCTGGTCCATCATGGCCTCCAGCATGTCTGGTTCGAGCGCCTGGTGCCGAATTTCCTGATCGGCTGGCTACCCGGCCCGGACGGTGTCGAAGGCTCTCCCTTCGTATGGGCGGGGGAGACGTTGCGCGTCGCGCGCTTCGAGGTGCCGTCGGAGCGAGAGGGCATGGAACACACGCTGCGGGTGATCGGGGAAGGAAGCTATGAGCTGTTCCTGGAGGGAGAGCTTGTGCTGGCCGGTCGAGTCGGAGAAACCGTCAGCAGCGAAACGGGGTACCGCCTCTTCGTCAGCCAGCTCGATGCTCACGTCGGCGCCGAGTTCGGGCTCAGACGCGCGTCGCGGCTCAAGACAATAGGCCGGCTCCAGGGGCGTTTCACCATCCTGCCTCAGGGCAAGGACTCGGGGGTCTACAAGTTGCTGCTGAACGGCACCGATCCCGAGCTGACCCAGCAGACCCTGGATACCCTCACCGGGGTGTTCCTGACCCAGAACGTTCAGCGGCAGTCGGAGGAGGCCGAAAAGCAGCTGGCCTTTCTCGACGAACAGATTCCCCAGGTCAACGAGCAATTGACCGAGGCCGAGAACCGGCTCAACGAGTATCGAGCCCAGCGCGACTCGGTCGACTTGACCTTCGAGACGCAGAACCTGCTCAACCGCTTGGTGGAGGTGGAGAACCAACTCACCGAGCTGGCCCTGGCCGAGGCGGACCTGGCCCAGCGCTTCCGCCCGACCCATCCCAACTACCAATCGCTGCTGCGCCAGCGTGCGCAACTGCAGGCCGAACAGGAGCGCATCAATGGCCTGGTGGGCGACCTGCCCGAAACCCAGCAGGAGGTGCTGCGGCTGACCCGCGATACCCAGGTCAACCAGCAGGTCTACGTGCAGTTGCTCAACCAGCGTCAGGAGATGCGCCTGCTCAAGGCCGGCACCGTGGGCAATGTGCGCATTCTCGATGATGCCGTGATGCAGAGCGGCACGATTGCGCCGCGGATCGCCTTGATCACGCTGGTCAGTGGCATGATCGGGGCGCTGTTGGCGGCGCTGGGAGTTATCCTGCGCTTGCTACTCAGCCGGGCGATCAAGAGCCCCGACCAGCTCGAGGAGATCGGCCTGCCGGTCTATGCCACCTTGCCCGACTCGGCGGAGCAGACCAAGCTGACGCGGCGCGTCCGTCCTGCCGGCCTCAAGGCGACCCAGGAGGTCTTCCGCGGCCTATTGGCCCTGGAGCAGCCCGAGGAGGTTGCCGTCGAGGCCCTGCGCAGCCTGCGCACCAGCCTCTACTTCGCCATGCTGGAAGCGGGCAATAATCGGCTGATGATCGCCGGGGCCGGGCCCGGGGTCGGCAAGAGCTTCATTGCCGCCAACCTGGCCGCAGTCTGTGCCCAGGCCGGGCAACAGGTGTTGCTGATCGACGCCGACATGCGGCGTGGCTGCCTCCACCATGCGTTCCGTGACAAGGGCGTGCCGGGACTGTCGGAGCTGCTCGCCCAGCGTATCGAACTCGACGAGGCAATCCGTGAGAGCGAGATAGAGGGGCTGCACTACGTGTCACGTGGCACGCGCCCGCCCAATCCCTCGGAGCTGCTGATGCAGCGCAGCTTCCATGGCTTCCTGCAGTCTGTCAGTGCGCGCTACGACCTGGTGATCATCGACACCCCGCCGGTGCTGGCAGTCACCGATGCCGCCGTGGTCGGCAAGCTGGCCGCCACCAGCCTGATGGTGGTGCGCTTCGGCGTCAATCCGCCGGCCGAGATCAAGGCCGCCAAGCGGCGCCTGGAGAGCGGCGGGGTGCGGCTCAAGGGCGCCATCCTCAATGGCCTGGAGCGTTCGACGAGCAGCCATTACGGTCATTACGGCAATTATCTCTACGCCTACCGGTGACAAGATATGTTGCGACAGCTTCGCGAACTCTACTTGCTGTTGGCGCCATGTCAGCGGCGCCGCCTGCTTCGACTGCAGGGGTTGATCGTCCTGATGGCCTTTGCCGAGGTGATCGGTGTCATCTCCATCGGGCCGTTCATGGCCCTGGTCGGCGACATGAGCCGCTTGCAGGGCGAGGGATGGCTGGGTCAGGCCTACCGCTTAAGCGGTGCCGACAGTCCGCAACACTTTCTCTCCCTGATGGGGTTGGGGGTGTTGCTCGTGCTGCTGGTGGCCGCGCTGTTCTCGATGTACACCACCTGGCGGCTGTCGCTCTACGGTGCCCAGGTGGGCGCCGAGCTCTCCAGCCGCCTTTATCGCTACTACCTGCATCAGCCTTGGCTGTTTCATGCCAGCGGCAGCAGCAGCCGGCTGATCAACCGTGTCGCCCAGGAGACCCAGCGGGTCACCACCAAGATCCTGCAACCCTGCATGCAGCTCAATGCCAAGCTGGTCCTGGTAATCTGCATGTCGCTGACGATCCTGATCTACAACCCGGTCGTGGCGCTCGGCGGCATCGCCATCTTCCTCGCCGCCTACCTGCTGCTGTACAAGACGGTGCGCCGTTTCCTGATCAACAACGGCCGGCGCGTGTCGCGCTCCCAGGCCAAGCGCTTCAAGCTGATGACCGAAGGGTTCGGGGGCATCAAGGATCTTCTGCTGCTGCGCCGCCAGGCGACTTTCACCACCCAGTTCGAGCGCGCCAGCCAGCAGGTCGCGCGTGGCATGGGCGTGACCCAGGGGCTCTCCGATGCGCCACGCTACGCGATCGAGCTGGTGGCCTTCGGCTCGGTGATCCTGCTGGTGCTCTACTTGCTGAACGTGCATCAGGGCAATTTGGGCACGATCTTGCCGGCACTGTCGATCTACGCCCTGGCGGGCTTCAAGATGTTGCCGGCCTATCAGAAGATCTACGCTTCCGTCTCCAACATTCGCAGCCACCTGGCCGCCTTCGAGGCGGTCCACGACGACTTGGTCGCGAGTCGTGGCTATGCCTCAGAAATGGCGCCGGGGAGCGCTTTCCATCCTCTGCCCCTGCACGACGGCATACGGCTGGATCACGTGCACTTCCACTACCCGGGCAAGCGCGAGGCGGCGCTCAACGGCCTGAGCCTGAGCATCCCCGCGGGCAGCCGAGTGGGCTTGGTCGGCGAATCCGGTTCAGGAAAATCGACCGTGGTGGACCTACTGCTTGGGTTGATTCAACCGCAAAAGGGGGCGTTATTGGTGGATGATGTCACGTTGACCGAGGCAAACCTGGCGCGCTGGCAGGCCGGCGTCGGCTTCGTACCCCAGCATATCTTCCTGGCCGATGCCTCGATCCTGGAAAACGTTGCCTTCGGGGTGCCGCGCAGCGAGATCGATGCCGCCCTGGTGGAGAAGGCGGTGAGCATGGCGCAGCTCGACGCCATGGTCGCCTCGATGCCCGATGGACTCGACACTCGCGTCGGCGAGCGCGGCGTACAGCTCTCCGGCGGCCAGCGACAGCGCATCGGTATTGCCCGGGCGTTCTACCGCCAAGCGCAGGTGCTGGTGCTCGACGAGGCGACCAGTGCGCTGGATGGCATCACCGAGCAGCGGGTCATGAGCGATATCGAGGTGAGCGCCGGCCACTGCACCCTGATCATGGTCGCCCACCGCCTGTCCACGGTGCGCGACTGCGACGTCATCTACATGATCGACAAGGGGTGCGTCGTGGACAGCGGCACCTACGCCGAGCTGGCCGAGCGCAACCATGCCTTCCGCATGATGGCCAATCTCTAGCGAGGGGGAGCCAAGCCATGAACCAGATCGCCGCCGCGCTGCTCTTCTTCGGCTTGAGCCTGTCGAGCCTCTATGTCTTCTCCAGCGGCCTGCCCCAGCCGGCAGACTTCGTGTTGCTCTGTTTCGCCGGCCTGATGGCGCTGTTGGCCCTGGGCGATGAGCGGCATCCGGTCCCGCCCTTCGCCTTCTGCTGGGCCCTGCTGCTGCTGTGGGTACTGCTGGTCAGCCTTGGCTGGGCGTGGGTGATGCAAAGCAGCGCCTTCTTCATCTACCCGCTCTTCTTCCTGTTCAACTTCCTGGTGGGCATGGCGCTGTTGCGTTTCCTGCGGGTGTTCGGCGAGGCCGGCCGGGGGCTGGTGCGCAACGCGCTCTCCATCGCCCTGCTGATTGCCGCCATGGAGGTGGTCTACCAGCTCGGCACGGGGGTCGGCCGGGCCACCGGCAGCTTCAACAACCCCAACCAGCTGGCCTTCTTCTCGCTCTGCGCCATGCTGTTGCTGATGCTGCTCGACGACTTCCGCCCCCCGTTACGGCCGCTGATGCTGGCCGGCCTGGCGGCGGCGGTGGTCAACCTGTTGGCGGCTTCGTCGCTGGGGGCGATGGGCGGGGCGGTGCTGGTCGGGCTCGGCTGGGCCGTTGCCAATGCCGGGCAGTTGCGCCACTTCGCACGACTGAGCCTGCTCGTGCCCCTGATCCTCGTGGCGGTGCTGGTGGCGAACCTGCACTCGGAGGGGCAGGTACAGCGTAACCTGCAGGCCCGACTGGATCGGGCCTCGACGAAGGTCGAGAACATGGTCGAGGAGCGCCGCTTCGATCGCCTCACCCACTTCCCCGAATATGCCATCCTCGGCGCGGCGGAGGGCGAGCGCCAGCGCTTCGCACCCTATGATGGCAACGAGATCCACTCCTCCTTCGTCGGCATGCTGTTCGCCTACGGCATCCCGGGGCTCGGCCTGCTGCTTGCCATCCTCTTCATGGCGCTGCGCCGTGCACCGTTCTACGCCTGGATGGGGATGGCGGGGCCGCTGGTCTACTCGCTCAGCCACAACGGCCTGCGTACGACCCTGTTCTGGTTGGTGCTGGCGGTCTGTTGGCACTGCTATCGAAACGGCCGCGAGGGGCGGCCTTCCCTTGGCACGGCGGCGGTTCCCATGACGCCGGTGAAGGAGCGTTGACGCATGGCTTGGTGTCTGGGCCGGAGGGGGTGGCGTGGCGTGGCCGGTGCGCTGCTCGGACTCGCCATGGGGCAGTCGGCGCTGGCGGCCGAGACGCCGGTGGTGCGCGTCCAGGGCGAAACCGTCGCGGTTGCCAGCCGCGGCGACGCCGCCGACGACCCGGCGATCTGGCGCCACCCCACGGCGCCCGAGCGCAGCCGTATCCTCGGCACCGACAAGCAGCGCGGCCTGGAGGTCTATGACCTGCAGGGGACAAGGTTGCAGTCCCTGCCGGTGGGCAAGCTCAACAACGTCGATCTGCGCCAGGACGTGTCTCTCGACCAGCGGCGCATGGATGTTGCCGTGGCGACCCATCGCGAAGACGGCCGTCTGGCGGTGTTCGAGATCGACGCGGAGGGAAGCGTGAGCCTGATGGGCCTGGTGCCCACTGGCCTGGAGGAGAACTACGGCCTCTGCCTCTATCGCCACGGCGACGAATTGCACGTCTTCACCAATGCCAAGGAGGGGCACTATCTCCAGCATCGCCTGGAGATCGTCCAGGGCGAGCCGCACCTCGAACTGCTGCGCTACTTTCGGCTGGGGTCCCAGCCCGAGGGCTGCGTCGCCGACGACGCCCGCTCGCTGCTGTTCGTTGGCGAGGAGAGGGTCGGTGTCTGGGTCATGCCGGCATCGCCGGAAGCCGCTACCTGCCGCGAGCTGGTGATCGAGGCGAGAGCCCCCCTGAAACCCGATATCGAAGGGCTCGCCCTGTACGGCGACCAGTACCTGATCGTTTCCAGTCAGGGCAATGACAGCTTCGCCGTGCTCGAGGCCTCTCCTCCCTACGTTCTGCTGGGGATCTTCCGTATCGAAGGGCACCCGGAGAGCGGCGCCGACAGCGTCGTCGAGACCGATGGGATCGAGGTCAGTTCGCAAGGCTTCGGCAGACGATTCGCCACGGGACTGATGGTGGTGCATAGCGGCTCGAACGCCGCGCAGAACCAGAACTACAAGTACCTCGACTGGGCGCAGGTGGCGGCCGCCCTAGACCTTCCCGGCCGAGAGTGACCGGGGCCTGCCATTCAAGGGAGGAGCCCATGCAGATCCCCTTGCAGCCATTGCTGATGTTGCCTCGCAGCGTCAAACGACGCGTGCTGGTGCTGGTCGATGCCACGCTGGTCGTGGCCAGCTTAATGCTGGCCTGCGCCCTGCACTGGGAGAGCTTGGCACCGTTCGTCGCCCCCGGGCTGTGGCAGACAAGCATCGTCGTCGCCCTGGTCAGCCTGGTGTTGTTCCACTGGCTGGGGCTCTACCGGGTGGTGATTCGCTATATGAGCCATACCACCGTGGCGACCGTGGGTATGGCGGTCCTGCTCTCTTCCCTGGTGGCGAAGGCGGTCAGCCAGTGGCTGGGGGTGACGCTGTCGCTGCCCGTGGTGCTGATCTACGGCCTGCTACTGCTGCTGGGGCTGGGCGGCGTGAGGTTCCTGCTGCGCGAGCTCTATCTGTTGAGCCAGCGACTCAAGCGCCGCCCGGTGGTGATCTATGGTGCCGGCGCGGCGGGGTGCGAGCTGGTGGCCGCGCTGCGGCATGGCAGCGAGTACGAGCCGGTGGCCTTCGTCGACGACTGGCGCGGTCTCGATGGTGCCCTGGTTGAAGGGCTGCGTGTCCACCAGCCGGTGAGGCTGGCGGCGCTGGTGGAGGAGTATCGGGCGGCAATGGTGCTGCTGGCCATTCCCAGTGCCCCGCGCTGCCGGCGACGCGAGATCCTGCAGCGTCTCTCCGCACTGTCGGTGCCGGTCAAGACCATTCCCGGCAGTGCCGACGTGATTGCCGGACGGGCCCGCATCAGTGAGCTGCGCGACGTGGCGCTGGAGGACCTGCTGGGGCGTGAGCCGGTGCCACCATTCCCCGACCTGCTCGCGGCCAACATCGAGGGCAAGACGGTGATGGTGACCGGGGCAGGCGGGTCGATCGGCAGCGAGCTGTGTCGCCAGATCATCGCCCAACGGCCGGTCGCCGTTCTGCTGGTCGACAGCTGCGAGTACGCGCTCTATACCATAGAGCACGAGCTGTCGCAGCACCCTGCCGTCGGTGACGAGGGTATCCGGGTTCAGCCGTTCCTGGTCTCGATCCAGCAACCCGATTCCCTGCGTGCGATCTTCACCGCCTTTCGAGTGGATACCGTCTACCATGCGGCCGCCTACAAGCACGTGCCGCTGGTGGAGTGCAATCTGGTCGAGGGGCTGCGCAACAACGTCTTCGGCACCCTGACCCTGGCTCGGGCGGCGCTCAAGGCGGGTGTCGAATCCTTCGTGCTGATCTCCACCGACAAGGCGGTCCGGCCGACCAACGTGATGGGTGCCTCCAAACGATTGACGGAGCTGATCTGTCAGGCCTATGCCCAGCAGCAGAGCCGGACCTGCTTCAGCATGGTGCGCTTCGGTAACGTGTTGGGCTCCAGCGGCTCGGTCGTTCCCCTGTTTCGCCAGCAGATCGAACGGGGTGGCCCGTTGGCGGTGACGCATCCGGACATCACCCGCTACTTCATGACCATTCCCGAGGCCGCCCAACTGGTGATCCAGGCAGGTGCCATGGCTACCGGTGGGGAGGTGTTCGTGCTCGACATGGGCGAGCCGGTGCGTATCAGCGACCTGGCGGTCAACATGATTCGCCTCTCGGGACTCGAGGTGCGGGACGAAGCTCACCCCGACGGCGACATCGAAATCGTCTATACCGGGCTGCGTCCCGGCGAGAAGCTCTTCGAGGAGCTGCTCATCGGCGGTGTGGTGAAGGAAACGCGCCATCACCGGATCATGACGTCGCATGAGATGTTCTGGGAATGGCCGCGGCTCGAGGCTTACCTGCAGGAGCTGCAGCAGGCCCTTGCCGCCATCGACTACCCCCGGCTGCGGCAACTGCTGCTAGTGGCGCCGCTGGACTACTGCCCCGAGGGTGGCTCGACACCACGCTGGGAGGAGGTGATGCGTGCGGTATCGTGACAGTGAGACCGGGTGGGCCGGCCCCGCCGGCTTTGTCGATCGGATATCGGACGTCCGCGCGCCGGTGCCGGGGCTGGCGGCATTCGTGGTGCACGAGAGCGGTCTGGGCGACTTGGCGGCCTACCGTGACATCCTTGCACAACTCGGCTTCGACGTGCTGCACGAGTCGTCACTCGATGCACGATGCCGAAGCGTGATGGCCGAGCGCCTGCAGCGTGCCCACCCGGACGGCGCCGATGGCCTCGGTGCCGACCCGCCGCGGCGTCTGCTGGCGGTGCACGATGTCTATCCCGACCGGCGGTCTCGCCACCGCGGCGACGCGGCCGGGGCGAGCGACAATGCACGCGTTCTTCGCGCCCAGTGGAAGATGCGTCTTCACACCCATCGTGCTGGCAGCGACGGGGGTGTCGCGGTGAGCGCCTCGGCCGACGCCGATCAGGCCGTTGCCTGGCTGAGTCTGCTGGCGTCGGTGCGGGTCGAGTCGGTGCTCGAGCTGGCTCGTCGGCGCAACGACGCCTTTCGCACCCCCTATCCGGTGCTCGCCGACCTGAGCAAGCACGCATGCCGGGCCAAGGTCGAGCTGATCGACTTTCACGGGCGGCGTGCCATTTGCAAGACCTTTCGCCCGGGCAGGGAGCGGTTCCTGGCACGCGAGGTCAAGGCGCGGGAACTCGGCGCCTCCCTGCCTGAGGTGTCGCGTCTGCTGGAGGTCGGACCGTGCCACCTGGTCGTCGAGTGGTATGCCGACAGCCTACCGCGAATTCTCGCGCCCCGGCCGCTCTTCTTTCGTCATGGCTTGCTGCCCCTGTGGGTCATCGAACGGCTGCGGGCGGTGATCTTGCACTATCGCCGGCTTGGCTACGAGTGCATCGATCTCAGCCCGTGCAACTTGCTCTACGACCCCTACCAGGGGCTGAGGATCATCGACTTCGAGTTTCTCCAGCCGGGACCGGAAGTGGCCGATACGCTCGAGGGCAACTACGCCTGGTATCCGGTACCGCGAGACTTTTCCGGCGACGTACCGCCCCGTGCCCGGCGCCGGCCCTACTGGGATCGTTGGTTCTTCTATACCGGACTGCCGCGGCGCATGTGCCTGTATGAACTGCCGCGCCCGCTGCTCACGCTGACGCGCTCGCTGGCGCTGGTGCCGCTGACGCTGGCGGGGCTGCAGCGGGTCGGCTGGAACGCCGTGCGTCGACTCGGGCGGGGGTTGTGAGCGGGCGCCAGGGTAACCACGCAACCGCAACGGGCATGACGACAACAAGAACGACAAGCTGCCGCGTGCAGACGCTGGGAATGATCGGGTATGACGCTGATAACGGTAGTGGTGCCTGTGTTCAACGAGGCGCAGAGCCTGAGGTCGTCGCTGCCGTCCTTGTTTCGCCAGGTGTTCAAGGAGGTCGAGGTGATCGCCCTGGACGAGGGCTCCAGCGACGGTTCGCTGGAGCTGCTGCGTGGCCACGAGCGGGCCGGCCGGTTGCGGCTGTTGCGCTATCGCGGTCAGCGTCGCGGCCGGCTGGCGGCATGCAACGATGCCGCCCGACGCGCTAGGGGGGAATGGCTGATGTTCTTCGATACGCGCGACCTGCTGCTCTTCGACCATCTGTCGCGCATGGCCGCCGCGTTTACCCGGCACCCCGACATCGAGCTGTTCGCCAGCGCCTACCAGCGAATGGGGCCATCGGGCCCGGTGCGGATGGCCCTGCCCAGCCGCGGGGTGCTCAGCCGCCGCAGCGCCCTGGCGGCCTATGCCCGCGCCGACTTCATCCAGCCGCATGCCAGCTGCATTCGGCGTGAGCGCTTCCTCGAGATGGAGGGATTCGGCGAGCACCTGAGCCAGGGTGGCGAGACGTGCTTCTGGCTCGGGGCGCTGTGTGAGCTGGAGGCGATCCACTACGACGATACCATCACCAGCTTGTGGAATACCGCGGATGATGGCATCGAGCCCGAGGCGGAGAGCGTATCGCTGCACCCGGTCGTGGAGCTGCTCGATCGCTATGCCGGACGCTTGTCGGCACGCGAGCGGCGGCGATTGGAGGGCGCGGTGAACCGCAAGTTGCTCGACTGGGCGACGTGGAAGAAGCGTCGGGGGCAGTCGGTGCGTACCGAGCTGGCCTCGCTGCGGCTGTCGGGCTTGCCGATACGGCTGTGGCCGCGGACCTTGCGGCTGATGTTGCCGCCGTCCTGGTTTCGCCGCTGACGATCGAAACTCCCCCGCTCCAATCGAGGAGAGGCTTGCCATGCCGTTCTTTAGCGTGATCGTGCCGGTCTACGACAAGGCCGCCTCGCTGGAGGCGGCGCTGGAGTCGGTCTACGGCCAGACCTGCCAGGACTTCGAGCTCGTCGCGGTGGACGACGGCTCGCAGGACGGCTCGATGGAGATACTCGCGCGCCACGCCGCGCAGGGCAGGCTCACCCTGCTGCAGCGGAACAGCCCAGGCCCAGGCGGCTACGCCGCAAGGAACCACGGCGCGTCATTGGCGCGGGCGCCGTGGCTGACCTTTCTCGACGCCGACGATCTCTATCGGCCCGATCATCTGCGGCGACTGCACGAGGCCATCGTCGCCCACCCTGGCATCGAGCTGTTCGTCAATGCCTATCAGAAGATGGAGGACGGGCGGCCCCTGCCGCGGCTCGAGCGGCTGCCCGACGGTCGCCTGGCGCGCCGCGAAGCGCTGCGAGCCTTCGCCCGCAGCGACTTCATCCACATGAACGGCGCCTGCCTCCGCCGCGAGCGTTTTTTGCAGCTGGGCGGTTTTCCGGTCGACCGCTACCGGCGCGGCGGGGATGTCTACTTCTGGCTCAAGGTGCTGTGCGAACTCGACGCGATCCATTACTGCAACAGCGTGACCAGTCTGTGGCAGCTCGAGAACAGCGGCGTGACTCGCGACAAGCGCAACCTGGTGCACCTCCACCCCGGGGTCGATCTGCTGGCGGAGTACGCGGGACGGCTGACCAAAGAGGAGGCGCGCCAACTGCATGCCGCGATCAATCGCAAGGTGCTCTCCTGGGCGGTGGAGAAGAAGCGCCTGGGTCAGCCGGTACGCCAGGAACTGGCGGCGCTCTCGCATCTGGGGATGCAGGGCAGGCACTGGCTCCACGCCACCACGCTGTTGATTCCTCAGCCCTACTACGACCGGCTGAGGCGCTGGGTGAAGTGACGACATGACAAGCTCGGACGAGCGGGAGGGAAGACGATGGGCGGGACGGTCATTACCTACGGCACCTTCGACATGTTCCATATCGGCCACCTGAACCTGCTGCGCCGTCTGGCCGGCATGGGGAGCCGGCTGATCGTCGCGGTCTCCACCGACGAGTTCAACGCCGGCAAGGGCAAGCGCACCCTGATCCCCTTCGAGCAGCGCGCCGAGATCGTGCGCTCCATTCGTTACGTGGACGAGGTCATTCCCGAAACCAACTGGGACCAGAAGATCGACGACGTCCAGCGCTACGGGGTATCGACCTTCGCCATCGGCGAGGACTGGCGCGGACACTTCGACTTTCTCGCCCGCTTCTGCGAGGTGGTCTACCTGCCGCGCACGGAGGGCGTCTCGACCACCGACCTGAAGCGTTCGCTCAATCGCTTCTGCAGCGTATCCCGTGAGGATCTGCTGCACGCCTTCGACGTGCTCGAGGCACTGCGCAAGGACTTCGGCTGACCTCTCTTCACATCGGCCTGCGGGCCGGGAGTCTCCCATGCTCAATTACCTGACGCGCCTGGCGTGGCAGCTCGCCTGGCTGCCGCTGTGCGCCCTGGGTGCCTGCTTCCCGCGCAACGACCGGCTCTGGGTGTTCGGTGCCTGGCATGGCCAGCAGTATGCCGACAATGCCCGCGCTCTCTATCGTCACGTCCATGCCCACGAGCCCGACCTGCGCGCCGTCTGGCTGACCCACAGCCGCGACGTACTGCGCCGGGTGCAGGAGGAGGGTGGGGAAGCCGCCATGGCCTACTCGCTGCGGGGGATCCTGGTCTCGCTGCGGGCACGGCTGTTTCTGGTCACGCACTCCGCCGAGGACGTCAACGCCCATGCCTCCCTCGGCGGCACCCTGATCAACCTCACCCACGGCACGCCGCTCAAGCGCTTCGGGCGTGATGCCCATGCCCGTTCGCAGCGCATCGGTGGCGCGACTCGGCTGTTCGACCGCTACCTGCGCCGGCTGCTGCCCGGCAAGCGCGGTCCGGATCAGGTGCTGGTGGCGTCGAGCGTGGGACGCGAGCGCATGATGTCGGCCTACGGGTTGCCGTGCGAGCGGGTGGTGGCGCTGGGCTACCCGCGCTGGGATGCCTTCCGCACGGACGCCGAGGGGCTGCTGCGCGGCGCCGGCATCGAGACCCGCAACTTCGCTGGCGTGCTGCTCTATGCCCCCACGCTGCGCATGCAGGGCAAGGGCGGGCTCGACGTGGCCCAGGGCAAGCGGCTCGAGGCCCTGCTGCCCTGGCTGGAGCGCGAGCGCCTGCTGCTGCTGGTGCGCGGTCATGCCTCGCTGAAGATGAGCGGCATCGCGGCGCTCGAGCGCCGCTCGGCCCACGTGCGCGAGGTGCCGGTCTCGCGCTTTGCCGACGTTAACGCGCTGCTGCCGGCCGTCGACCTGCTGCTGACCGACTACTCCAGCCTGATGTTCGACTACGCCTGCCTGCGCCGGCCGATCGTACTGATGGCGCCGGACCTGGCGAGCTACCTGAACGAGGACGTCGGTGTCTACGGCGACTACTTCGCCGATGCGCCGGGTCCGGTGATCGAAGGCTGGCAGCAACTGCCTGCGGCCTGGCGGGCGGTCCAGGCGGGCGAGCACGATGCCGCCCTGGCGCGCTTCGTCGCGCGCCACGCGGCGCTCCACGACGGGCGAGTCTGCGAGCGCATCACGACACACCTGCGCGCCTGTAGCCAACAACCGATGCCACGCCACGCCTGAGCACGGACGCCCTTCCTCAACCTGACGAACAACGACGGGGCCACCATGAACCAGATCCAGATATCTCCGGAACGCCTGTCGCGGGACTACTACCGTTTCCAGCGCTACAACTCCAAGCAGCGCATGTTGGCCTACTGGCATCAGCTCAAGCTGATCGAGGAGTGTCGCCCCGCCACGCTGCTGGAGGTCGGTGTCGGCTCCGGCATCGTTACCGCGTACCTGCGCCACCAAGGGGTGAGCGTGACGACGCTGGACATCAACCCCGCCCTGCGCCCCGACCATGTCGGCTCCATCCTGCGTCCCCCGCCGGCACTGGCGGAGCGCCGCTTCGACGTGGTGCTGTGCTCGCGGGTGTTGCATCACCTGCCGTTCGATGAGTTCCCCCAGGCGCTGTCGATGCTCTCCCGGCTGACCGAGAGGCACTGCCTGCTGACCCTGCCGGTGAACGACTTCCGCCTCTACTGCCTGCTGCGCCTTACCTCCACCTCGCCGTTCACGCTCTCGCTGCCGTTGCCGCTGGCCCTCAAGCGGGCCTGGCAGCGGAGGCGAGGGCGCACCTCAGGTAGCGGGCTGTGGCAGATCGATGCCTCGCCGGCGACCTCGCGCCGGCGGGTCAGCGCGGAGATCGGGCGTTACTTCGACTGCCTGCGGCACTACCCGGTCCCCGAGGACCGCTCGCACATGGTCTACCTGCTCCGTCCAAGGCCTGCCACTGTCGCGGCGGAGCGCCCCGTCGGGGAGGACGTCAGGTGCGCATGACCGAAATGGCCGGCGGCGCAGCGCAGGCGCTGCCGATCGTCAGCCGACGCGTGCTGGTGATCGGCGGCACGGCCCGCTCGCTGAGCAATTTCCGCGGGCCGCTGCTGAAGCTGCTCGGCGAGCGTGGCCACCGCATCGTCGCCGCGGCACACCCGGATGCCTCCGCCGAGGGAGTGCGGCGCGAGTTGGCGGCGCTGTCGATTCCCTTCGAGCCGCTTGCCATCGGGCGGGGTGGCCTCGACCCGCTGGAGGACTGGCGCACCGCACGGGCGATTCGCGCCCTGATAGCTCGCCATGCGCCCGAGGTGGTCATCGCCTACACCGCCAAGCCGGTGATCTACGCCGGGTTGGCGCTGCATGACCATCCGGGGGTGCGCTTCCATCCGATGATCACCGGGCTCGGTTACGCCTTTTCCGAGGCGCGCGGTGTGAAGCGCATTCTGCTGCATGCCCTGCTGACCCGGCTCTATCGACGTTCGCTGGCCAATGCCCACACCACCATCTTCCAGAACCCCGACGACCAGGCGCTGTTTCGTGCATGCGGCCTGCTCGCGCCGGGGGCGCGCTCGGCGGTCGTCGACGGCTCGGGGGTCGATGCCGCTCTCTTTCCCCCCCGGCCGCTGCCCCAGGAGCCGGTGTTCCTGATGTTGGCGCGGCTGATGGTGGAGAAGGGCGTGCGTGTCTACGTCGAAGCCGCCCGCCTCGTCCACGAGCGCTACCCCCAGGCGCGATTCCAGCTCGCCGGTGCGCTGGACCCCAATCCGTCCAGCGTGCGGCCCGCCGAACTCGCCGCCTGGCAGGCGGCCGGCGACATCGAGTACCTGGGCAAGCTGGAATCGGTTCAGGCGGCGCTGGCCGCCTGCCGCTGCTACGTCCTGCCCTCCTGGTATCGCGAGGGCATCCCGCGCTCGGTGCTCGAAGCGATGGCCACCGGGCGGCCCATCATCACCACCGATTCGCCCGGCTGCCGCGAGACGGTCGAGCCGGGCATCAACGGGTGGCGGGTCGAGCCGCGCAGCGCTCGCGCCCTGGCCGACGCGATGCTGGCCCTGATCGAGGCCGACGAAACGACCGTGACGGCCATGGCGCGCGCCAGCCTGGCACAGGTCGAGCGGCGCTATGACGTGCGCCGGGTCAACCGCCAGCTGCTCGAAATCACTCAGCTCTAGATGAGGAGGTTCGCATGGGCAACGAGACCAGGGTAATGCTGACTCATGGCTGGTGTCGCAGCAGCTATTCGGCACTGCGTGGCCTGGCGCGCCGGGACGTGCCGGTGGTCGTCGCCGATACGGCGAGAGTGGGCATGTGCCAGGCATCGCGCCTGGTGCGGGGACGCGGACGCTATCGCTCGCCCTATGCCGATCCCGAGGGCTTCGTCGAGGATATCGCTGCCCTGTGCGAACGTCATCGCATCGGCCTGCTGTTGCCCGGGCACGAGGAGGGCGAGCTGCTGGCGCAGGCTCGCGAGGCGGGCCGGTTGCCGGCCGGCGTGTCGCTGCCGCTGGCCAACTACGACAACCTGGTACGGGTCAACGACAAGGATCGAATCAGCCGGCTGGCACGTGACCTGGATGTGCCGGTGGCGCCGATCGTCGACTACCGGTCGCCGGCCGAAGCCGGTGCACGGACCGACGACGCACGCGAATACGTGGCGCGGGCGCGGCGCGGCAACAGCTCCAAGGGGGTGCGCTTTGCCCGTGGCGGCGCGGCCCTAACCGCCGTGCTGGAGAGCATGATCGACGACTTCGCTCTGGATCCAGCGCGGCTTCCCATCGTTCAAGAGTGCGTCGGCGGCGACGGCTGGGGCGTCTCCTGCCTCTACTGGTACGGCGAGCGCATCGCCACGTTCACCCATCGCCGTCTGCAGGAGAAGATCGCCACGGGCGGTACCAGTACCCTGCGCGTCAGCGCCGTGCACCCTGCCCTGGAGGCCGATGCCCATCGCCTGCTCGATGCGCTGGGCTGGCATGGCCTGGCCATGCTGGAGTTCAAGTTCGACCCTGCCAGCGGGCGTCACGCCTTCATCGAGATCAATCCGCGCCTGTGGGGGTCCATCGACCTGGCGTTGAGCGCCGGGGTCAACTTTCCCTGGCTGCTCTACCTGGCCGAGACTCGCAGTCCGGCCGTGGCCCGCGCCCACTTCCGGCCGGCGCGACGGGGCGTGGTGTCGCGCTGGCTGCTGGGCGACCTGTTGCGCCGGCTGGACCTGCTGCGTCGCGGGCGGCTGCTCGATGGCCTGGGGGGAAACGGGGTCCGCGCGCACGCCTACGACGACTTCAAGCTCGACGACCCCTTGGTGCTGTGCGGCGAGGCGCTCTACTACCTCGCCAAGGGGATCACCATGCATAGCCTCAATCCCGTCGAAGCGGGCATGGTGCGCTGAGATGCATCCGTACCAGCAGCGCCTCGAGGCGCCACTCCCGCACGAACTTGGCCTGACGCCGGCACAGCGTTTCCTCAAGCGTACCTTCGACCTCATGCTGGCGGTGGCGCTGTTGCTGCTGCTGCTGCCGCTGATACTCGTGGCCGCCTGGGCCGCGGCACGGGATACCCGGGCCTCGGGCTTCTTCCTGCAGCAGCGGGTCGGCCGTGACGGGCGGCCGTTCCGCGTGATCAAGCTGCGTACCATGCGCCCCCTGGCGGGGACCAGCGTGACCACGCTCGACGATCCGCGCATCACGCGGTTCGGCCGTCTTCTGCGACGCAGCAAGCTCGATGAGCTACCCCAGCTGTTCAACGTACTGGCCGGACACATGAGCTTCGTCGGTCCGCGACCCGACGTGCCGGGCTTTGCCGATCGCCTCGACGAGCAGGATCGGGTGATCCTGGCCGTGCGTCCGGGCATCACGGGCCCCGCCACCCTCAAGTACCGCGACGAGGAGCGCCTGCTGGCCGGCGTGGCGGACCCCGAGCGCTACAACCGCGAAGTGATCTTTCCCGACAAGGTGCGGCTCAACCGGGACTACGTCCTGCACTGGTCCTTCGGCCGTGACCTGGGCTACCTCTGGCACACGCTCTTTCCCTCAGGCAATGCAGCACGATCCGAGGAGCAACCGGAATGATTCAACCCAAGGCATGGCCCTTCCATGAGGAGGACGAACGCGAGGCGGTGGAGCGTGTCCTGCGCTCGGGCCGCGTCAATTACTGGAACGGTGGGGAGGGGCAAGGCTTCGAGGAGGAGTTCGCCGCCTTCCATGGCGTGCCGCATGCCATCGCCCTGGCCAACGGCACCGTGGCGCTTGAGCTGGCGCTGCATGCGCTGGACGTTGGGCCTGGCGACGAAGTGGTGGTGACGCCACGCAGCTTCATGGCCTCGGTCTCCTGCGTGGTGGCCCGCGGTGCACGGCCGGTGTTCGCCGATGTCGATCCCGACTCCGGCAATCTCTGCGTCGAGAGCGTGGCAGCGGTACTCACCCCGCGGACTCGAGCCATCGTGGCGGTGCATCTGGCCGGTTGGCCCTGTGACCTGGATGGCCTGCGACGGCTGGCCGATACCTGCAACCTGTGGTTGATCGAGGACTGCGCCCAGGCTCACGGGGCCACCTGGCGCGGTCGCCGCGTCGGCAGCGTCGGCGACGCGGCCGCGTTCTCCTTCTGTACCGACAAGATCATGTCGACGGGTGGCGAGGGAGGCATGCTGCTGCTCAATGACGAAGCGGTCTGGAGGCGCGCCTGGAGCTACAAGGACCACGGCAAGTCGTGGACCTCGGTGCAGGGCGTGCACCCGCCGGGATTCCGTTGGCTTCACGACGACTTCGGCACCAACTGGCGCATGACCGAGATGCAGGCGGCGATCGGTCGCTGCCAGCTGCGCAAGCTGCCGCGATGGCTCGAACGGCGCCGCGAGAACGCGGCCTACCTGAGCCAGCGGCTCGGTGGTTTGCCGGGTCTGCGCGTGCCGCAGCCGCCGCCCGAGGCCGGCCACGCCTGGTACAAGTTCTACGCCTTCGTCGAGTCCGATCGGCTATGTGCCGGCTGGGATCGCGATGCCGTGGTGGCGGCCATCCAGGCCGCTGACGTGACCTGTCTGCACGGAGGCTGCAGCGAGATCTACCGCGAGCGTGCCTTCGACGGCACCGGCTTGCGTCCGCCGTCGCGGCTGCCGGTAGCGCAGCGTCTCGGCGAGACCAGCCTGATGCTGCTGGTCGATCCCGCCCAGACACCGGAGCAGCTGACTGCGGTCGCCTCGGCTGTCGAACATACCCTGGAGGAGGCAAGCCATGTCGACCATGGTCGCCACGACGCTCCAGCGCTGCCGGCGGCTGTACCGGCGGATCTGGCGGCGGGTCGGTCCCAGGCAGTATCCCGTCCCTGATCTGAGCCGGGAGTCGGTCGGCCCCCTGGAGGCCTTCTATGCCTATCGCGGCCTGCCTTGCCTCATCCAGTGTCGGCTGGCCGATTGCCGTTGGTTCGGACCCACCGGTATCGCCTACGGCCGCGACTCGCTGCATCCTTATGTGCAGAGCCTGCGCCAATACCTGGACGGTGAGTGCCGAAGCTATCGCGGAAGTTGTCTGGAGACCTACTGGCAGCACTGGCAGCCGTCGACGCTGGCTGCCTCGCTGGGTGTGTCGTCGGACACCGCTCACCCCTGGCTGAGGAGGGTGCCGCCCCTGAGCGACTTCATGCCATGGAGTGACGTACGCCAGCTCCAGCTGTTGCGGACTCTGGCCGAATTGTCGCCGCAGGGCGAAGGCGCCGAGTCGTCGCTGGTGTCCGAGACTGCGGTGCGTCAGGTAGGGCCCAAGCCGGACTGGTTCGGTGAGCGGCGCCTGAACCAGCTGGTCGCGCTGCATCGGGCCATACTGCAGGAAGGGTACCGCTACCAAGCCTCCCAGCGGCTGGAGTATTTCCACCAGCACATCGTGCTCGATACGCTCGCGCGCGGTGACGAAGTGCGCTTCCTGGTGGCCAATGGCCAGCACCGCGCCTCGGTGCTCTCGGTGCTTGGTTACGCTAGCGTGCCGGCCCTGGTGCACGTATCGCATCGCCGAGGACCATCCTTGGTGCGTCGCGAGGACTGCCTCAGCTGGCCATCGGTGCGGCAAGGGATCTTCACCGAGAACCAGGCCCTGGAGATCTTCGACCGAGTCTTCGAGGGGCGTCCGCCGCCAGGCTTTCCGCGCCTGGCGCGCGCCGGCGAAGCGACGCTGGCGCCGGGCGAGCTTGAGATCGCGCCCTGTGCGCAGGTGATGCCGGAAGGCTCGCCGACCGAACGTCACTGAGCGATCCCTCCTTGCAACGAGGCCGCCACGCGCTGCGTGGCGGCCTCGTTGCGTCTGGCTCCGTGGATGTTGGAAGTGTCACACTGAATGTTATAGATTTAACATTTGCATGATCTAGCGCGTCTTTGCGTCTTAGCGTTAGCGCCATACGCTTCCTACTATAACCAAGTGCATCCAACCGGGTGCGGCCCATGCACGGCCCACCCAGCACGAACGGAAGGACCCTCCCATGACTGCCATCATGAGCCTGGTCGGCATGGCGACGCTGATCGTCATCGCCCTCGTCTTTTCCTCCAACCGCCGTGACATTCGTTTGCGAACCGTGGGCGGTGCCTTCGCCATCCAGGCCGGCATCGGCGCCTTCGTGCTCTACGTACCGTTCGGTCAGGCGGTGTTGCAGACCATCTCCGCCGGGGTCAGCCAGGTGGTGCTCTATGCCAACGACGGTATCGACTTCCTTTTCGGCGGGCTGGCCGATGTCGACAACATCGGCTTCGTCTTCGCCATCAAGGTGCTGCCGGTGATCATCTTCTTCTCGTCGCTGATCGCCGTGCTCTACTACATCGGCATCATGCAGTGGGTGATCCGCATTCTTGGCGGAGCGCTGCAGAAGGCGCTGGGCACCTCGCGCACCGAATCGCTCTCGGCCACGGCCAACATCTTCGTCGGCCAGACCGAGGCTCCGTTGGTGGTGCGCCCCTTCATCGCCCGCATGACCCCCTCCCAGCTGTTTGCGGTGATGTGCGGCGGGCTGGCCTCGGTGGCCGGCTCGGTACTGGCCGGCTACGCGGCGCTGGGCATCCCCATGGAGTATCTCGTCGCGGCCTCGTTCATGGCCGCCCCCGGCGGGCTGCTGTTCGCCAAGCTGATCATGCCCGAGACCGAAAAGCCGGTGGACGACGTCGAAGAGGCCAACGAGGTCATCGAGGAAGAGGACAAGCCGGTCAACATTCTCGATGCCGCGGCGACCGGGGCCACTTCGGGGCTGCGGCTGGCAGCCAATGTCGGCGCCATGCTGCTCGCCTTCATCGGCCTGATTGCGCTGATCAACGGCATGCTCGGCGGCGTGGGCGGCTGGATCGGCGTCGAGCAGCTGAGCCTGGAGCTGATCCTCGGCTGGCTGTTCGCGCCGCTTGCCTTCGTGCTCGGCGTGCCCTGGGAGGAGGCGACCCTGGCCGGCTCCTTCATCGGCCAGAAGCTGGTGGTCAATGAGTTCGTCGCCTTCATCAACCTGTCGCCCTACGTCGAGGGCACCTCGATGGTGACCAATACCGGCCAGGCCATGAGCGGTCATACCGTGGCGATCCTCTCCTTCGCCCTGTGCGGCTTCGCCAACCTTTCATCGATCGCCATCCTGCTCGGCGGGCTGGGCAGCATCGCGCCGAGCCGGCGCCACGACATTGCCCGTTTCGGCATCAAGGCGGTGCTGGCCGGCACGCTCTCCAACCTGATGTCGGCGGCCATCGCCGGTTTCTTCCTCTCCTTGGGGGGCGTGATCTGATGGCTGCCACGACCTCACTCCGTACGCTATAGGTAATGACATGACCGAACTGCAGCAGGCCGCACGCCAGGCCTTGGCGCTGATGGATCTCACCAGCCTCAACGACGACGACAGCGAGGCCGTCATTCGCGACTTGTGCGCCCGCGCCAATACCCCGGCGGGTCACCCGGCGGCGGTGTGCATCTATCCCGCCTTCGTGAGGACTGCCCGTGAGGCATTGGCCGAGCAGGGCCTGGCCGGCAAGGTGAAGGTGGCCACGGTGACCAACTTTCCCCACGGCGAGGCCGATATCGAGCGTGCCACGGCCGAGACCCGGGCGGCCATCGCCGCGGGAGCCGACGAGGTCGACGTGGTGTTTCCCTACCGCGCGCTGATGGCCGGCGATGCCGAGGTCGGCCGCGAGCTGGTCGCCGCCTGCAAGCGCGAGTGCGGCGACGCCGTGCTCAAGGTGATCCTCGAAACCGGCGAGCTCAAGGAGGCCGGGCTGATCGAGCGCGCCGGCATGCTGGCCATCGACGGCGGTGCCGACTTCCTCAAGACCTCCACCGGCAAGGTGGCAGTCAATGCCACGCTGGACGCGGCCAAGATCCTGCTCACTGCGATCAAGGCGAGCGGGAGCGACGTAGGCTTCAAGGCCGCCGGCGGAGTGCGCACCGCCGAGGATGCCGCCGCCTACCTGCGCCTCGCCGAGCAGGTGATGGGCGCGGATTGGATCACGCCGGCACACTTCCGCTTCGGTGCCTCGGGGCTGCTCGGCAGCCTGCTCGAGACCTTGGGTGTCGGGCAAGACAAAGACTCGCCGGAGGGCTACTGATGGCTTTCCGTGCTCTTCCCCAGGAGCTGATCCGTGCCAAGCGCGACGGCCAGGCGCTCTCGGTCGAGGCAATTCGTGAGCTGGTGGGCGGCATTGCCGACGGCGGCCTGTCCGACGCCCAGGTCGGCGCGCTGGCCATGGCGATCTACCTCAACGGAATGAACGCCGCCGAGACGGTGGCACTGACCGAGGCCGTGCGCGACTCCGGCGAGGTGCTGGCGTGGCGCGGCCTGGGCTCGGAACTGGGCCTGCCGGGGCCGGTGCTCGACAAGCACTCCACCGGTGGGGTGGGCGATCTCGTCTCGCTGGTGCTGGGCCCATGGATCGCCGCCTGCGGTGGCTTCGTGCCGATGGTTTCCGGCCGCGGCCTGGGGCATACCGGCGGCACCTTGGACAAGCTCGAGGCGATTCCCGGCTACGACATCGCTCCCCCGCGGGAGCGCTTTCGCACTCTGGTGCGCGAGGCGGGCGTGGCCATCGTCGGCCAGACCGCCGAGCTGGCGCCGGCCGACCGCCGGCTCTACGCCATCCGTGACGTCACCGCCACGGTGGAGTCGCTGCCGCTGATCGTCAGTTCGATACTGGGCAAGAAGCTCGCTTGCGGCCTCGATGCCCTGGTGATGGACGTCAAGGCCGGCAGCGGTGCCTTCATGCCCACCCAGGAGAAATCGCGAGAGCTGGCGGAGACCATCGCCGAGGTGGCGAGCCTTGCCGGTACGCCGACCACCGCGCTGCTCACCGACATGAGCCAGCCGCTGGCGCCTTGCGCCGGCAACGCCGTCGAAGTGCGCGAGGCGATTGCGCTTCTCACCGGTGAAAAAACCGGCGGCCGACTGCTCGACGTCACCCGCGAACTCGCCGCCGAGTTGTTGCTGGCCGGCAGGCTGGCCGACGATCGCGATGCCGCCCTGGCCCTGCTCGATGATCGGCTCGCCTCAGGTGCCGCCGCCGAGCGTTTCGCGCGCATGGTAGCGGGGCTGGGCGGTCCCACCGACCTGCTCGAACACCACGAACGCTACCTGCCCCGGGCGCCAATCGTGCGCCCCGTGCATGCCGAGCGCAGCGGTCGCGTGACGCGCATCGACACCCGTGCGGTGGGCCTCGCCGTGGTCACGTTGGGCGGCGGGCGGCGTGCGCCTGACGATGCCATCGATCATGCCGTTGGCCTGACCGGTATCGCCGCCCTCGGCCAGATGGTCGATGACGAGCGCCCGCTGGCCTGGGTCCACGCCAGAAGCGAGACGGAGGCCGAGCGTGCCGCCAGCCAACTGCATGCGGCCATCGAAGTGAACGACGTCGGTGGTGCCGACGTCAGACTGCCTACACTCATTCAAGACGTGATGCGTCGGGAGGCGCCATGACTCGCGCCATCGTACTGGTACTCGACTCCTTCGGCATCGGCGGAGCGCCGGATGCGGTGGACTTCGGCGATGCCGGAGCCGATACCCTGGGCCATATTGCCGCCGCCTGCGCCCGCGGGCAGTGCGACAGCGATATGCGCAGGGGCCCGCTGGCACTGCCCCACCTGGCACGGCTGGGACTGTTCCACGCCCATCGTGAAAGCACCGGCGCCTGGGCCGAGGGCGTCGAGGTGCCAGCCGAGGTGATCGGTGCCTACGGCCATGCCCGCGAGATCTCCTCGGGCAAAGATACCCCCTCGGGCCATTGGGAGATCGCCGGCGTGCCGGTGCGCTTCGACTGGGGCTACTTCTTCGATCTCGAAGACAGCTTCCCGCCGGAGCTGCTCCAGGCGCTCGAACGCGAGGCCGACCTGCCCGGCGTGCTGGGCAACTGCCACGCCTCGGGCACCGAGATCATCGCTAGGCTCGGCGAGGAGCACATGGCCAGCGGCAAGCCCATCGTCTACACCTCGGGCGACTCGGTGTTCCAGATTGCCGCCCACGAGGAGTCGTTCGGCCTCGAGCGGCTCTACGCCCTGTGCGAGACCGCCCGGCGCTTGCTCGAGCCCTACAACATCGGCCGGGTGATCGCGCGGCCCTTCGTCGGTGCGAGTGCGGCAGACTTCACCCGCACCGCCAACCGCCGCGACTACAGCGTCGAGCCGCCCGCGCCCACGGTGCTGCAGAAGCTCGAGAGCGACGGCGGCGAGGTTATCGCCATCGGCAAGATCGCCGACATCTACGCCAACTGCGGCGTGACACGCACGCTCAAGGCCAGCGGCCACGATGCGCTGATGGACGCCACCCTGTCCGCCCTGGAGGAGGCCGGCGAGCGTTCGCTGGTGATGACCAACTTCGTCGACTTCGACACCCTCTACGGCCATCGCCGCGACGTGGCGGGCTATGCCGCCGCGCTGGAGGCCTTCGATGCACGGCTGCCCGAGCTGCTGGCCAGGCTGCGCGACGACGATCTGCTGGTGATCACCGCCGACCACGGCTGCGACCCCACCTGGCACGGCAGCGACCACACTCGCGAACGGGTGCCGGTGCTGGTGCTGGGCGCGGGGCTCGCCCCCGGCTCGCTGGGCGCGCGGGAGACCTTCGCCGACATCGGCCAGAGCCTGGCGGAGCACCTGGGCCTGGCGCCCATGGCCGACGGCACGAGTTTTATTGCCTCTCCACCTCAACCCGACCCTCTCGCTGCATAGGAGCCTCGACATGGCGACTCCCCATATCCAGGGCGAACGTGGCATCTTCGCCGACACCGTGCTGATGCCCGGCGACCCGCTGCGCGCCAAGTACATCGCCGAAGCATTCCTCGAGGACGCCCGCGAGGTGAACAGCGTGCGCAACATGCTCGGCTATACCGGGCGCTACCGCGGCCGCGACATCTCGGTGATGGGCCACGGCATGGGCATCCCCTCGGTCTCCATCTATGCCAAGGAGTTGATCACAGACTATGGCGTGAAGCGCCTGATCCGGGTCGGCTCCTGCGGAGCGGTGCGCGACGACGTGGCGGTGCGCGACGTGGTGATCGGCCTCGGTGCGAGCACCGACTCGGCGGTCAATCGCACTCGCTTCATGGGCCACGACTTCGCCGCCATCGCCGATTTCGAACTGACACGCCACGCGGTGGATGCCGCCGCGGCCCAGGGCGTGCCGGTCAAGGTGGGCAACCTGTTCTCGGCCGACCTGTTCTACAACCCCCAAGGCGAGCTGTTCGAACTGATGAAGCGCTACGGCATCATCGGCGTGGAGATGGAGGCGGCGGGGCTCTACGGCGTGGCGGCGGAGTTCGGCGGCCGGGCGATGACCATCTGCACGGTTTCCGATCACATCCTCAAGGGCGAATCGTTGCCCAGTGAGGCCCGCGAGCGCAGCTTCAACGAGATGGTCGAGGTAGCGCTGGACACGGTGCTACGCGACGACGCGACGGGGGTAGCATGAGCGAAACCGTCGATCCGGCTATCGTCGGCGCGCTGGTTGCGGCGCGCGGCAACGCCTACGCGCCCTACTCCCGGCATCCGGTGGGCGCCATGGTCGAGAGCGAAAGCGGCGTGCGCTACTTCGGCGCCAACGTCGAGGTGGCTCACTATAAGGGCCTGTGTGCCGAAGCCTCCGCTATCGCCGCCATGATCAGCGCCGGAGAGCGGCGCCTGCGGAATGTCTACGTCATCGGTCCCGGCGCGCACCTGTGCTCGCCCTGCGGCGACTGCCGCCAGCGTATCCGCGAATTTGCCGATGCCAAGACACTCATCCACGTAGTCGATGCCAAGGGGAAGCTGCTCAAGCGCTACACCATTGCTGAGCTATTGCCCGATGCCTTTGGCCCGGAGAATCTCGGCTACTGAGATTCACGATGCGCTGTTGTCAGGTGGCGATGACCCTCCCTCCGTGAGGTAGTGCCTCGATGCCTGGGCACAGATCCAGAAGATGACCGCAAGAATGATGAAGAACAGACTGCCCGAGACAAAGTCCCAGCTGAGGGGGTACTGATCGATGACGAACAGATAGAACAGCCCCGCTCCCAGGGCAAAGAGCACGACGATGGCCGCTGCCCAGAACAGAAAATACAGGGCGATACCCAATTTGTTCAGCATATCCACCTCCAAACTGCTCAAGTGTTCCTCTTCAGGGTAGTCCATGTTTCCAACGGGTTTTTCTTTACCTTCGGGGTCAGGAAGCTAACGATACCCTGTGGCGCTTCACTCGGCTTGGCTCACTCACGCAGTTCGATACGCTCGAAGTGCGGTGCCAGTCGCTTCACCAGCCCGGCAAGCATGGCCCGCGGCGGCGCGTTTTCCACCGGCTGGCAGTAGGCCGGGTCGAGGCATTGCCGGGTGCGGGCCACCTGGATGGCGTAGCGGCGAACGCCGCAGTCGGCCAGGGTCAATGCCAGGCGTTCCACGTCGGTGAGGTCGAAGTCGCGCCAGTGCACGGTAGTGCGACATTCGAAGGCGATATCACCGTCGAGCAGCGCCGTCAGGCTCTGGCTGTTGCGCTGCCAGATGCCGGGGCGCCCGCAGATACGATCGAAATCGCGACCACGTCCCTTCACGTCGAGTCCCACCCAGTCGAGATTCGGCAACAAGCGCGAGAGCCGCGCCGGATAGGGGCCGGCGGTGTGCAGGCCCACCTTGAAGCCCATCGCCTTCGCTTCACTGACGGCGGCTGGCAAGGCGTTGTGCAGCGTCGGCTCGCCGCCGCTGAAGACCACCGCCTCGAGCAGCCCCCGACGCTCCTCCAGGAACGCCCGCACCGCCTGCCACTCGCTCTCGTCGCCGCGGCGCGGCGGCATCATGTGGCCGTTGTGGCAGTAGCCGCAGCGCAGCGGACAGCCCTGCAGAAACACCACGCAGGCCAGGTGATCCGGATAGTCCAGGGTGGTTATCTGGGTCATGCCGGCGATGGGCAGGCGGATCCCGTCGAGAGGAGCGAGAACGGGCGGGTCGAGGTCGGTGGCGATCATGGGGCTTCCTCGGCTTGGGGCGTGAATGCCGGGCTCAGGGCCCGGCAGGCCAGGCGATCAGGGCGTCAGGGCGACGTCCCGCTCGGTGAAGTGACGGCGCTCGCGATGCTCGGCGCGCTTGCCGACGTTGAACTGGCTGACCGGGCGGTGGTAGCCCATTACGCGGGTCCAGACCTCGCAGCGCTGGCGTTGCTCGGTGGGCAGGGTGTCGATGTGGGTCATTTCTTGGCTCCTTCCGATGGTTGATGAGCCGTGGTTGAACGCACGGCAGGTCGATGAAAGCGCTCAGGCCGGGCTGGCCGCGGCGCGTCTTGCCAGCAATGTTTCGTCGCACCTGGGACAGAACTCGTGCTCGCCGGCCAGGTAGCCGTGTACCGGGCAGATCGAGAAAGTCGGTGTCACGGTGATGTAGGGCAGACGGAAGCGCGACAGCGCAGTGTGAACCAGCTTGCGGCAGGCGGTGGCGCTGGAGAGCCGCTCGCGCATGTAAAGGTGCAGTACGGTGCCACCGGTGTAGCGGGTCTGCAGCGGGTCCTGGTGGATCAGCGCCTCGAAGGGGTCGTCGGTATGGCCCACCGGCAGCTGGCTGGAGTTGGTGTAGTAGGGAGCCTCCGGGGTTCCGGCCTGGAGGATTCCCGGAAAGCGCTCGGCGTCGACGCGGGCGAAGCGGTAGGTGGTGCCCTCCGCCGGGGTCGCCTCCAGGTTGTAGAGGTGGCCGGTCTCGGCCTGGAATGCCTGCATCCTGGCGCGCACGTGGTCGAGCACTTCGAGGGCGAGCTGGCGCCCCTCGGGGGCGGTAATGTCATAGCGGTCGTCGGAGAAGTTGCGCACCATCTCGTTGAGCCCGTTCACGCCCAGGGTGGAGAAATGGTTGCGTAGGGTGCCCAGGTAACGCTGGGTATAGGGGTAGAGCCCTGCGTCCATCCACTGCTGGATGCGCTCGCGCTTGAGCTCCAGGCTGTCGCGGCCCAGCGCCAGCAGGCGGTCGAGTTCGTGCAGCAGGCCTGCCCGGTCGCCGGCGAAGCGGTAGCCCAGCCGCGCGCAGTTGAGCGTCACCACCCCCAGAGAGCCGGTCTGCTCGGCGCTGCCGAACAGGCCATTGCCGCGCTTGAGCAGCTCGGAAAGATCGAGCTGCAGGCGGCAGCACATGGAGCGCACCATGTGCGGCTCCAGGTCGGAGTTTAGGAAGTTCTGGAAATAGGGCAGGCCGTACTTGGCAGTCAGCGCGAACAGCCGCTCGGCGTTATCGCTCTCCCAGTCGAAATCCGGGGTGATGTTGTAGGTAGGAATGGGGAAGGTGAACACTCGTCCCTGGCGGTCGCCCGCCTCCATTACCTCCAGGTAGGCGCGGTTGAGCAGGTCCATCTCCGCCTGCAGCTCGCCGTAGGTGAAAGGCTGCTCCTCGCCGCCGACGATCGGCACCTGGTCGCGCAGGTCTGCCGGGCACACCCAGTCGAAGGTGAGGTTGGTGAAAGGGGTCTGGCTGCCCCAGCGTGACGGCACGTTGAGGTTGTAGATGAACTCCTGGATCGCCTGCTTGACGGCCGGGTAACCGAGGCCGTCCCTGCGCACGTAGGGCGCGAGATAGGTATCGAAGGAGCTGAAGGCCTGGGCGCCGGCCCACTCGTTCTGCAGCGTGCCGAGGAAGTTGACCATCTGCCCCAGGGCGCTGGAGAGGTGGCGGGGCGGGTCGCTCTCGGCGCGACCGGGCACGCCGTTGAAACCTTCGATCAGCAGTTGGCGCAGCGACCATCCGGCACAGTAGCCGCACAGCATGTCGAGATCGTGGATATGCAGGTCGCCCTCGCGGTGGGCGGTGCCGACCTCCACCGGGTAGACCTCGTCGAGCCAGTAGTTGGCGATCAGCTTGCCCGAGACGTTGAGGATCAGCCCGCCCAGGGAGTAGCCCTGGTTGGCGTTGGCGTGCACGCGCCAGTCGGCGCGGTCGAGGTATTCGTTGACGGTCGAAGCGACGTCGATGCGGCGCGAGCCGGCCTGGCTTGTCGGGGCGTTCACCGTTATCTCCCTATATGTGCTGCCGTTTGCAGTTTCTAAACACAACATATGGTGTGTGAAGGCTAGTGCCTTCGACAGCGGGAGGAAATGATCCAGGTCAGAAAAGGGCCAGTTGGGACGCTGGCGAACGACGAGCCCCGCCGATTGGCGGGGCTCGAAGACGGCCGCAAAGGCACTCATGGCATGCGGCTCAGCCGGCGGGCAGGCGGGTGTTGTCCATGCCCGGGCGGCCGTGCCAGTAGCCGTCGCACACCTCGGCCTCGACCAGGCTGAGCGGGTCGGCGGCGGGCAGCTCACCGCGGCGGGCGGCGTCGAAGGCGGCGACCACCTCGGCCATGCCCTCGGCACGGGGGCTCAGGCGCGCCACGGCCACGCCCATCGCGGTCATGTCTTTGATCTCGTAGCGTAGGTCCTGGCAGGCGCCGGAGAGGGTCTGGATGCCGTTGAGGGTGAACACCTCCTTCGACTCCTGTGAGCGCAGCGCCAGGCCCTCGGGGTACTTCTGACAGACGAACTGACAGCGGTCCTTGGGCTTCTGGTGGCGCCGCGCAGTGAAGCAGCGCGACGACCAGGCCAGCGGCAGGTGGCCGTAGGCGAACACTTCGCAGGGCGCGTTGAGCCCTTCGGCCTTGCTGTCGGCGAGCAGCCGGGCGAGATCGTCGCGCGACATCTCCACCGGTGCCTGCCAGCGCTGCATGCCGGCGCGGGCCAGCACGCCGATCGAAGCCGGATTGTAGAGATTGAGCGCCGCACCGGCGATGAAGGGCAAACCGGCGGTGGCGAGTCGCTGCACGGCGCTCTGGTCGTTGGCCTCGACGCTGAATTCGCCGTTGTCGCACAGCTTGCGCAGGTCGCGCAGGTCGGCCTCGGACTCGATCAGGGTCTGGCTCGCCAGCACCACCTGCTTGCCGCTCTGGGCCAGCTCGCGGCCGATGCCGAGCCAGTCGTCGAGCTTCATGTCGCGACGGCGCGAGCAGACGGACTCGCCCAGCGTGACGATCTCCACCGGCCAGTCGGCGGCCTCGCGGTAGAAGTCGGCGTAGCGCTCGCGGGTCCAATAGAACAGCACCGGGCCCAGGGCGAGCTGCAGGGAATCGGATGACATGAAACCTCCTATTTCCAGCGGCGTTCGTAGGCGCCCAGCGTGGTGGTGGCGCCCTCGGAGACCTCACCGAGGCCGGCCATCCAGGCGGGGTCGGGGTGGAAGCGCTCGGGCGTCTTCGCCTGGCGATCCAGTGCCTGGCGCCAGATCCCGGCCACCTTCGACACGTAGGCCGGACTGCGCTGGCGGCCCTCGATCTTCACCGCGCTGATGCCCAGCTCGGCGAGTTCCGGCAGCAGCTCCAGGGTGTTGAGGCTGGTGGGCTCCTCGATGGCATGGTAGGTCTCGCCGCCCACCTCGAAGCGTCCCTTGCACAGGGTCGGGTAGCCGGCGCGCTCGCCCTCGCCGTAGCGGTCGATCAGCACGCCGTTGAGGCGCGACTCGAGTCCCTGGGGCGTCTCCTCCCAGCGCACGTGGGCCGCCGGCGAGCAGACACCGCGGGTATTGGGCGATTCGCCGGTGAGATAGGACGACAGGTAGCAGCGTCCCTCGGCCATGATGCACAGGCTGCCGAAGGCGAACACCTCGAGCTCCACCGGGCTCTGCCTGGCCAGGTCGCGCACCTGGGTGATGGAGAGTACCCGCGGCAGCACGGCGCGCTTGATGCCGAACTGGTCGTGGTAGAAGCGCAATGCCTCGTGGCTGGTGGCCGAACCCTGCACCGAGAGGTGGCGGGCGAGATCCGGATAGCGCCGCGCGGCGTAGTCGAGCAGGCCCATGTCGGCCATGATCAGGGCGTCGACGCCCAGCTCGGCGGCCTGGTCAACGGCGCGGGTCCACTGGTGCCAGCCGTCGGGCTGCGGATAGGTGTTGATGGCGCAGAACACCCGCTTGCCGCGGGCATGGGCGTAGTCGATGCCTTCGCGGGCGCGTTTGTCGGTGAAGTTGAGGCCGGCGAACTGCCGCGCGTTAGTGGCGTTCTGGAAGCCGAAGTAGACGGCATCGGCGCCTTCATCCACCGCCCGCTTCAGGGCCGGCAGGTTGCCGGCCGGGCAGACGAGCTCCATGTCGCTCTCCTCGCAGTCTGGGTAAACCCGACCATGCTAGTCGACTACGCGAGAGCGGCTTTTGATGAGGGTCATGGCGAAGCGGGATAGCACTGGCAGGGGACGGGACTTCGCCCTAAGATAGTAATCAATTACTATCTTAGGGCGAAGTCCATGACCACCAAACGCAGCCTCTCCGCCGAGGCCCGCCGGGAGCGCACGATCGAGACCGTCATCGAGTTGAGCGCACGAGACGACCCGGCCCATATCACCACGGGCGCCATCGCCAAGCACATGCGGGTCACCCAGGGCGCGCTGTTTCGTCACTTCCCGAGCAAGGATGCCATCTGGGAGTCGGTGATCGGTTGGGTGGGCGAGCGGGTGATGCAGCGTCTGGATGCCGCCGCTGCCCAGGCCGACGGTCCCCTCGCGGCGCTGGAGGCAATGTTTCATGCCCATATCGCCTTCATCGTCGAGCATCCCGGCGTGCCGCGCCTGTTGATGGGCCAACTGCAGCATGCGCGGCCGACTCCGGCACGCCGTTTGGTCCGCTCGCTGCTGTTCCGCTACCGCGAGCGTGTCGAGCAACTGCTGAGACAGGCCCAGGCGAGCGGTGAGCTGCGCCATGGGCTGGATATCGAGGCCGCTGCCACGCAGTTCATCGGCACCATCCAGGGGCTGGTCGTGCAGTCGCTCATGCTCGGCAGCGTGGATCACGTTGCTCAGCGGGCCCAGGGGGCTTTCGGTCTCTACTGTCATGGCATCCATGCCGGGTGTGAGGAGGCTCCATGAGTCGCTCACGGCAGTATCTGGGACGGACACTGGCGGTGCTCGGCGGTGTGGTAGTGGGCGCGGTGCTGCTGGCCTGGCTCATGGCCAACCGCCAGGCTCCCGAGCGCGAGGAAGAGGCGCCGTCGGCCCTCCCGGTGAGAGTCATCGAGGCCCGGCCCCTGGAATTTCGCCTCGAGGCGCGCGGCCACGGTGTCGCGCGTCCGGCCGAGACCTGGCAGGCCGTGGCCAGCGTGGCGGGGCACGTGGTGGAGCGTCATCCGGAGCTAACGAGTGGCACCATGCTGGGCGAGGGCACCCTGCTGGTGGCACTCGACCCCAGTCGCTACGAGCTGGCCATCGCCGAGGCCGAGGCGGAGTTGGCCAGCCTGGCCGCCGAACTGGCGCAGCTCGAAACCGAAGCCGACAACGCAAGACGGCTGCTGTCGCTCGAGCAGGAGGCGCTCACCCTGGCCGAACAGGAGCTGTCGCGCATCGAGCGCCTGGCGGCCAACGGTTCGGTCTCTACCTCGCGGCGCGACGAGCAGCGACGCAGTACGCTGAATCAGCGCCAGGCAGTCGCCTCGCTGGAGAACAGCCTGGCCCTGATGCCGACGCGGCGGGAGGTGCTCGAGGCGCAGCGTGAGCGAGTTGCCGCACGCCTGGCCCAGGCCCGGCGCGATCTCGAGGACACCCGTATCCTGGCCCCCTACGACTTGCGCCTCGATGAGGTGGCCGTAGAACGGTATCAGTACGTGACGGCGGGACAGCGGCTGCTCGAGGCCGACAGCCTGGCAGCAGCCGAGGTGGAGGCGCATATTCCCATTGCCATGATGCGACGTCTGCTGGCGGGCGCGGTGCCTCTCGAACCGCCCCCGAGCGCGCTGGAGCTGAGCGAGCGCTTGGCGCTGGCGGCGATCGAGGCCGAGGTGGTCCTGGTCGGTGCCGAGGGCGTGGGCTGGACGGGGCGGCTGGTGCGCATCGCCAGCGGCCTGGACCCCGCCACGCGCACCGTGCGCGCGGTGGTTCGTGTCGAGGATCCCTATCAGAATGTCATGCCCCCCGATCGCCCGCCGCTGCAGCGCGACATGTATACCCGGGTGCGTCTGGCCACACCGAGCCGAGAGCCGTTGCTGGCCGTGCCGGCCAGCGCCGTCCGCCAGGGGGAGCTGACCCTTGTGGATGACGACGACCGCCTGGTACGACGCCAGGTAACCGTTGCCTTCGAGCAGGCCGACCTGGCGGTGATCGCCGCCGGCCTGGCATCCGGCGAACGAGTGGTGGTCGACGATCTCACCACCGCGATCGAAGGTAGGCGGCTCTCCCCGCGGCGCGACGAGGACCTCGAAGCGCACATGGCCGCCCAGGCCCGTGGAGAGGCACCATGATCCGCTGGTTTGCCGGCCATCCCACGGCGGCCAATCTGCTGCTGATTCTGTTGCTGGCTGCAGGCCTCTTCTCGATCCCCTCGCTCAAGCGCGAAACCTTTCCCGACTATCGGCCGGTGGAGGTGAGCATCGAGGTGGTATATCGCGGGGCGAGTGCCGCCGACGTCGAGGATGCCGTGTGCCGCCGCCTGCACGAGGCGGTGAACGGCGTCCGGTTCCTCGATGAGTTCGTATGCGTGGCCCAGGACAACCTGGCCAGCGCCACTGCCACCATGCAGGCCGATGGCGATGCCCTGCGCTTCCTCAGCGAGATCGATACCGAGATCGATGCAATCACCGAACTGCCCGCACGAGCCGAGACGCCAGTGGTGCGTGAGCTGCATCGTAGCGACCCGGTCGCGGCGATTGCGGTCTCGGCCGACATGCCTCCCCGCCAGCTCGAGGAGTACGCCCTGCGCCTCGAGGAGCGCCTCATGGCGCTGGCCGGTGTCGCCGACGTGGCGATCCACGGCATGTCCCAGCGCCAGTGGCAGGTGGAGGTTCCCGCCGAGGTGCTCGGCCAGTACGGTCTCTCGGCACGCGAGCTGGCGCGACGCATCGCCGCCCAGAACCTGGACCTGCCGCTGGGCACCCTGGAGACGCCGGATCGCGACATCCTGCTGCGCTTCAGCGACCAGCGGCGCTCGTTGCGTGAACTGGAGCGCCTGGTGGTGCTATCCGATCCCGCCGGCGGCGAACTGACCCTGGGCGACATTGCCACCCTCACCGAGACCGGCGAGCGCGAGGAAGAGACGCTTCGCTTCAACGGCGAGCCGGCGCTGGTGCTGGAGGTGAACAAGAGCCTGCGTGACGATGCCCTGGCGGTGAAAGCGCGCCTCGAGGCACTGATTGCGGCGGAGCGGCGCCGCTTCGATGGGGGGATCTCGCTGACCCTGACCCAGGACATGACCGGCATCGTTCGCGACCGCCTGCGAATGCTGGTCGTCAACGGCATCATGGGCCTGGTGCTGGTGATGCTGACGATGAGCCTATTCTTTCGGCCCCGTCTGGCGCTGTGGGCGGTGCTGGGGCTGCCGGCGGCATTCATGGGCGCCTTCGTGGTGATGGCGCTCACCGGCCTGTCGATCAACATGATTACCCTAGTGTCGCTGCTGATGGCCATCGGTATCGTCATGGACGACGCCATCGTCATCACCGACAACATCGTCGCCCACGCCGAGGAGAGTGCCACCCCGCTGGAGGCCGTGGTGGCCGGCACCCGCCAGGTGCTTCCGGGGGTGCTGTCGTCGTTCCTGACCACTGCCTCGGTCTTCGTCCCGCTCTCCTTCCTGGCCGGTGAGCTGGGCGCCGTGCTGGAAGTGTTGCCGGTCGTGCTGATCGCTGCCCTGGCGGCGAGTCTCGTCGAGGCATTCTGGATCCTGCCCCATCATCTCAAGGGCAGCCTGGCGCCTCATCAGGCGGGGCATGACTCGCGCTTCCGTAGCGCATTCGAGAGGTACTTCGTCCGTTTTCGCGAAGGGGTGGGGCGGCTGGCCGATGGGGCGATCCGCTGGCGCCATGCGGTGCTGGGCACCATGCTGGCCGTGCTGCTGGGTTCGGCCGGCTTCATGGCCGGTGGTCACATCGGCAGCGAGGCCATGCCCGCCATCGACGGCGACGTGCTGGAGGCGCGTATCCTGATGCCCCAAGGGACGCCGTTGGCCCGCACCGAGGCCGTGGCCGAGCGGGTCGAGGCGGCCATGCGCGAACTCGATGCGCGCTATTCGCCCGATCAGCCGGAGGGCGCTCCACTGGTCGAGGCGATCCAGGTACGCTTCAATCACAACCCCAGTGCCAGAGAGACGGGGCCTCACGTGGCGACGGTCAGTGTCGACCTGCTGACCGCCGAGCGGCGCAGCGTTACCCTCGATACGCTGACCGAGGCATGGCGCGAGGCGATCGGCCAGGTCGAAGGCCTGCAACGCCTGATCATCCAGGAGCCCGGCTTCGGTCCCGCCGGGGTGCCCGTGGAGGTGCGTCTGGCTGGTGAAGACCTGCATGCCATCAAGGCCGCGGCGGCGGAGCTGACCGCACACCTCGGGAGCTACTCGGCGGTCTACAACGTGATCGACGACCTGCGTCTGGGCAAGCCTCAGCGCGCCTATTCCCTGGCCGCAGGGGCCCACGGCCTGGGACTCACCGCCGAGGAGGTGGCCGGCCAACTGCGTGCGGCCCTGCTCGGCGAAATCGCCGATACCCAGCGTATCGGCGAGCAGGAGGTCGAGGTCCTGGTGCGCCAGGCCGAGAGCGACCGCGACGGGCGCGATGACCTGGCGGACCAGACGCTCTCGCTGCCCGACGGCAGCCGGGTGCCGCTCTCCGTCGTCGCCGATGTGGAGGAGCGCCGCGAGTGGGCGCGCATTACCCGCATCGACGGACGGCGCACCGTCACCGTGGAGGCCAACGTCGACGCCCGTCAGGCCAGCGGCCAGGCCATCGTCGATGACCTGCAGAGCAGCGGTTGGCTGCAGGCCTTCCAGACGCGGCACCCCGAGGTGGAGGTATTCTTCGAGGGGCAGGTCGCCAGCGCCGCCGAGACTGGCGGTTCGATCCGTCGCGCCCTGCTGATCGGCCTGTTGGGCATCTTCGTGGTGCTGTCGTTCCAGTTCCGCAGCTACGTCGAACCGCTGATCGTCATGCTGTCGATCCCGCTGGCGTTCATCGGGGCGCTGTGGGGTCACGTGCTGATGGGGTACTACCTCTCCCTGCCGTCGCTGATTGGCGCGGCATCGCTGGCCGGCATCGTGGTCAACAACGCCATCCTGCTGATCCAGTTCATCAAGGCGCATCGCGAGCAGGGCATGGCGGCGTCGGCGGCGGCGGGGCAGGCCAGCCGCGACCGGCTGCGGGCCATTCTGATCTCCTCCTTCACCACCATTGCCGGCCTGCTGCCGCTGCTGGCCGAGACCAGCACCCAGGCGGCTGCCATCAAGCCGCTGGTGATTTCGGTCGTGTTCGGGCTGCTCAGCGCCACCGTGCTGGTGCTGGTGGCGATCCCGGCGCTCTACGTGTTGTTCGACGACTGGGGGTGGCTGCGCGGGCGACCTACAACGCCCACACCAGGGCCAGGAGAATTCCCCAAGCCATCAGGCCGAAGGCAATGACCGTGTAGGTGGCGGACATGACCATGACGTCGTCCTCCTCGCGTTCGGCCAGCGCCTGCAGGCCGTGGTAGACCAGCCCGCACGACAGCATCAGCGCCAGCAGTACGCCGCAGACGATGAATGCCATGTCGGGGACGAACAGTGTCAGTGCAGAGAACCACAGCGGCAGCGGCACCATGGCGGCGAGGAAGTAGGCATCGCGGTGGCTAAGTCGTAGGCGGTGGGCGTGCGCCACGCCGTGGATCAGCCAGCCCATCACCAGGAAGGTGAGCAGCTCGGCGGTGAGCAGCGCCGGAGCGATGATGGCCCAGGGGCGCTCGGCCAGGCCCTCCAGCAGGGCGTCGCCATGCCGGTGGATGGCGTAGTGAAGCATCACCGGCGGCAGCAGCGACAGCGGTAGCACCACGCGCAGGATCAGCGCGTTGAGGGAGGGGCGTTCGCGGCGCAGTTGCTGCCAGCCGCCTTCATGGGTGAAGGGCAGTTGCAGCAGATGGTTGATATCCATCAAGAAAGCTCTCGCGTCAGGGAAAAGTTGTTGTTTTTATTGATTTAGTCGCGAGGCGTGAGCCTGTCAAGCTATGAACGCAGGACAAATTGCCGAGCGAGATGAAGCGCAAGGCGCATGGAGCACAGGAACCGGAGCATATGGGGTATATGTGAGGATTCCGCGCACCGCGCAACGCAGCGATTCGCTAGCGCAGGCATTTGTCTACAGCCCGATCTGGTGGGCCCGATGGGTGAAGAAGATGCCGCTAGGTGATTCGGCCGGCAGCCTGGCCAGTTCCTCGAAGGTGCGCGTGTCGTAGACCACGACCTGATCGCTGTCGCGGGCCGAGATCCAGATGTGCTCGCCGCGTGGGGTGAACTCCTTGTGCAGGATCGATTCGCCCGGCTCGAGGGTCTGGATCACCTCCAGCGTCTGGGTGTCGATCACCTGTACCTGGCCGTTGTCGGGGTGGGCGAAGGTGACCCACACCTGGCGCTCGTCGGGGCGGCTCATGACGAAGATCGGCTGTCCCTGCACCGGGATTCGTCCGACCAGCGACCAGTCGTCGCTGTCGGCCACCAGCACTTCGTGGCGTCCCACGGCGGGGAAAAAGGCCAGGTCGCCGGCCATCGCCCAGCCCTCCAGATGCGGCATCTTGTACACCGGCAGGCGTTCCTCGCCGCGGCCATAGTCGGGCAGGATGCGTTGCACGCCGTTCTCGGGGTGCCACAGGTCGAGCAGGGCCATGCCGTCCTCGCCGAATAGCCCGGCGATATAGTAGCGCCCGTTGCCGGTGATCAGGGCGTCGTAAGGCTCCCGGCCCACGTCGCGATGCTTGTCGAGTACCGGCTCGTCGCCGCTCATGTCCAGGGTCCAGATCTCGCCGGCCTCGAACAGGCTGAAGACGAAGCGATTGCCGGGGGCATCGACCACTCCCACCACCTTGGCCTGGGCGATAGTGCCGTCGGCTTTCTCGTAGTCGGCCGGCACGTCGACCACCAGCTCCAGCGTTTCGGTATCGAACACCTTCACCCCGCCCGGCTCGTAGTTGCCCACCGCCACGAAGCGACCGTCCTGCGAGATGGCGCCACCGATGCTGTTGCCCGACTGGATGACGCGCCCGGCGATCTCGCCGGTGAGCAGATCGAGCTTGGTCAGCCCGCCGTCACGGCCGAAGACGAAGGCGTAGCGCGCATCGCGAGAGAATTTCACCGAGGCGTGGGAGAGATCGCCGAAGCCTTCGACATGGCGCAGCACCTCGCGGCGGGTGGTGTCGACCAGCGCCACGCTGCCGCTGGCACGCTCGACCACCACGCCCAGATCGCCGGTGCCGCGCAGCTCGGCGGCCGGGGCGGATGTCTCGGCACTGACCGGGGCGGCGACGAGCAGGGCCAGGCCCGCGGTGGCGAGCAGGCGCTTCAACGGGAAAGAAAGGGACATGGCGATCTCCAGAGTCAGTCGCGCTGTAGCGTTTCCAGGCGGTTGTCGGTGCGCAGATGGTCGGCCAGCCAGCGCGCCTCGACGTCGCTGAGCAGGGCCTTCCAGCCCGGCATCGCGCTGCCGGGGATGCCGTGCTGGATGATGTGGGCGAGTGCCTCGGGGCTGAAGCCCTGCATGCGGTCGCGGGGCAGCGCCGGGCCGAGGCCGCCGCGCAGGGTCATGCCGTGGCAGGAGCCGCAGTCCTGGTAGAGCAGGGTCTCGAGTTCGGCCTGACGCTCAGGGCCAGGCAGGTCGTCGCTCGCCAGGGCCGGGACGGCCAGGGCTGCGAACAGCAGCGACCTCAGAACCGACGTTGTCATCTCGAACCTCGTGCAGCAGCGTGACGATGGGCCTGGCCAGGAGCGGGCCGTCGCCGCAGTGTCCCGCCCGGCACCAGTCGTCGCCTTGACCGTCATCAAGTGACCGCCAAGTCGCTCGGGTCTTTTGACTTACGTCAACGGCACGTCCGATGACGGCATTCGGGACTGATGTGGCATGTAAGATACCGCTTAAGATCATGCTTCCTTCGTCCTGCCCGGTACCTGCCCATGGCCGAACTCGACGCACTCGACCGACGCCTCATCGATGCCTTTCAGCGCGACCTGCCGCTCTGTACCCGCCCTTTTGCCGCCATGGCCGAACGCTTGGGCGTGAGCGAGGCGGAGGTGCTGGAGCGTCTTCAAACCCTTCAGCAGGGAGAAGTGTTGAGTCGCGTGGGACCGGTGTTCGACCACGCCCGCGCCGGGGCCAGCCTGCTGGCGGCGGTGGCCGTGCCCGAGGCCGAGTGCGACACGGTGGCAGCGGCGATCAATCGCTCCCCGGGCGTCAATCACAACTACGCACGTGAAGACCTGGCGCGTGAAGACCTGGCCCGCGACGGCCAGGTCAGTGGCATCGACTACAACCTCTGGTTCGTGATGACGGCCGCCGACGAGGTGCAGCTCGAGGCACGCCTGGAGGCGCTGGAGGAGGAGCTGGAGCGGCCGCTGCTGCGCCTGCCGATGGTCGAGGGCTACCACATCGACCTCGGATTCCCGATTCCCTGGGCCGAGCTGGGGGGGCCATGACACAACCGACCTCAACGACCATGATCCCTCGGGACGAGGCCGCACCGTGGCGCCTGAGGGCGTTGCTGGAGCGCGGTCTGCCGTTGACCGAGCGGCCCTGGCTGGCGCTCGCCGAGGCGTGCGGCATGAGCGAAGGCGAAGTGCTGGCCTGGGTCGAGCGCTGGCGGCGAGAGGGGTTGATCAAGCGCATGGGGCTGGTGGTGCGCCATCACGCCCTGGGCATTCGCGCCAATGCCATGGTGGTGTGGGACCTGCCCGACGAGCACGTGAGCGAGGTGGGCCGGCAACTGGCCGCCGAGCCTGCGGTGACGCTTTGCTATCGCCGTCGGCGGCGGCTGCCCGAGTGGCCCTACAACCTGTTCTGCATGATCCACGGCACCCGGCGCGAACGGGTGCTGGCGGCACTCGATGAGATCGCCGGACGCCACGGCTTGCAGGAGACGCCTCACCGCGTGCTGTTCTGTCGCAAGGCTTACAAGCAGCGCGGCGGCCGTTATACCCGCGAGGAACGAATATGAGCGTCGAGCGCACACCCCGCCCGGCACAGACCGAACTCGACGATGCCGACCGGCGCATCGTCAATCGCCTGCAGGCGGGCCTGCCGCTGGTGGCGTCGCCCTATGCCGCGGTGGCCGACGAGCTCGCGCTCTCCGAAGGCGAGCTGCTCTACCGCCTGGAGCGGCTGCTCGAGGCCGGCGTACTGAGTCGCTTTGGCCCCATGTACCACGCCGAGCGCCTCGGTGGCGGGCTTACCCTGGCGGCGCTGGCGGTGCCGGAGGCCGATTTCGAACGGGTGTCCGTGCTGGTCAATGCCTTTCCCGAGGTAGCGCACAATTACCGCCGCGAGCATCGCCTCAACATGTGGTTCGTGCTGGCCACCGAAACTCCCGAGCGCATCGCCGAGGTTATCGGCGAGATCGAGACCGTCACCGGCCTCGCGGTCTTCAACATGCCCAAGCAGGAGGAATTCCATGTCCGTCTCCACCTCCCTGTTTGAGGCAGCGGCGAATGGCCTGGATGAGCGCGATCGCGCCATCGTCCTGGCGACCCAGGCCGGCCTGCCGCTGGTGCCGGATCCCTGGGGGGCGGTAGGCGGCCCGCTAGGTATGGCCGCGGACGAGGTGCGCGTACGCATGCAGCGCATGGTCGAGACCGGCGTCATCCGCCGCATCGCCGCGGTGCCCAATCACTACCGCCTGGGCTACGTGGCCAATGGCATGAGCGTCTGGGACGTCGACGACGCCCATGTCGAGCGCCTGGGACGAGAGATCGCCGCCGTGCCCGGCGTGAGCCATTGCTACCGGCGACCGCGCCACCTGCCAGAGTGGCCGTACAACCTGTTCGTCATGCTTCACGGACATGAGCGCCAAGAGGTCGAGCGCCAGGCCGAGGCGCTGCGCGAGCGGCTCGGCGATGCCTGTCGCGACCACCGCATCCTTTACAGCTCCCGGATTCTCAAGAAGACCGGCCTGCGGCTCGGCCGCCGGCCCGTCCCGCCGCGCTGAGGCTTGCCTCGCGCCAGAGGAGGTTTGCATGTTTCGCGTCACCCGCTACGTCAAGTCGCTGCTCGAGCCGACTCCTCCACCGCCCGTCCGCAAGCCCCCCGGGCCGGTGGTGATATGGAACCTGATCCGGCGCTGCAACCTGACCTGCAAGCACTGCTATACGGTGTCGGCGGACATCGACTTCAAGGGCGAGCTTTCCACCGAGGAGGCCTTTACCGTTCTCGATGACCTCAAGCAGTTCCGGGTGCCTGCGCTGATCCTCTCCGGCGGTGAGCCGCTGATGCGTCCCGACATCTTCGAGATCTCCAGGCGCGCCCGGGAGCTCGGCATCTACACCGGCCTCTCCACCAACGGCACCCTGATCGACGAGCGCAACATCGCCCGTATCGCCGAGTGCGGCTACGACTACGTGGGCATCAGCATCGACGGTCTCGAGGCCACCCACGACGAGTTTCGCCGTCGCCAGGGGGCGTTTCGCGAGTCCATGCATGCGGTCAAGCTGTGCAAGCAGCACGGCATCAAGGTTGGACTGCGCTTCACTCTGACCCAGCAGAACTACGAACAGCTCGACGCCATCCTGGCGCTGATCGACGAGCACGACGTCGACAAGTTCTATCTCTCGCACCTCAACTACGGTGGGCGCGGCCATCGGCACCGCAAGCAGGACGCCTGGTACCAGATGACCCGCGACGCCATGAGCCGGCTGTTCGATCATTGTCGGGCCGAACTCGAGCGCGGCGTCGAGCGCGAATATGTCACCGGCAACAACGACGCCGACGGCCCCTTCCTGCTGATGTGGGCCCGCGAGCACTTTCCCGATCAGGCCGAGGCGTTGGAGCAGCGCCTGATCCAGTGGGGCGGCAACGCCTCGGGCGAGTTCATCGCCAATATCGATAACTTGGGCACGGTGCACCCGGATACCTTCTGGTGGGACCACGATCTCGGCAACGTGCGCCAGCGTCCGTTCTCGGAAATCTGGCGCGACAGCCAGGATGCCCTGATGCAGGGATTCCGCCAGCGCCCTCGGCCGCTCAAGGGACGCTGCGCCGAGTGCCGCTTCCTTGCCATCTGCAACGGCAATACCCGGGTGCGGGCGTGGAAGGTGACCGGCGATCCCTGGGAGGAGGATCCCGGCTGCTACCTGAGCAACGCGGAGATCGGCGTCGAGCAGGGCTGTCAGCGTCGCGTGGCAGCTCCTTTCGATGCCATTCAGGCCATAGAGCTCTGACACGAACGCGTGCCGACGAACGAATTCTGCACAGAAAAACGACTGCCAAGATCGCGTTGACGCTTCGGGGAGAGGCCGACCATGACCACACACTGCCATTCGCGACACTTCCGTTTCGCCCTCGACGAAGCGCCGCTGGCGCCCGGCGAGGTTGCCATCGTCGGCGCCGGTCCCGGCGATCCGGGACTGCTGACCCTACGCGCCTTGGCGCTGCTGCAGCAGGCCGACTGCCTGGTCTTCGACCGCCTGGTGTCGCCCGAGGTGCTGGCCCTGGCCCGTCCCGAGGCGAAGCGCTACTACGTGGGCAAGGCCTCCAGCCACCACGCCCTGCCGCAGGAGGAGACCAATGCCCTGCTGGTCAAGCTGGCACGCGAGGGCCAGCGCGTGCTGCGCCTCAAGGGCGGTGATCCCTATATCTTCGGCCGCGGGGGCGAGGAGGCGGAATACCTGATCGAATCCAGCGTCGGCTTTCGCGTGGTGCCGGGCATCACCTCGGCCTCGGGTTGCTCCAGCTATGCGGGGTTTCCGCTCACTCACCGCGATCATGCCCAGAGCGTCACCTTCGTCACCGGCCACGCCAAGGCCGACGGCGAGCTGGCGCTGGACTGGGCCGCCTTGGCGGTACCGCACCATACCACGGTGTTCTACATGGGCCTGGCCAATGCCGCGCTGATCAGCCGCGAACTGCAGCGCCACGGGCTGCCGGCGCTGCACCCGGTCGCCCTGGTAGAGCGCGGCACCACGCCTGAGCAGCGCCATGTCCTGACCACCCTGGGGGAACTGGTCGACACCATCCGGCGTGAGGAATTCCGGCCACCGACGCTGATCGTGGTGGGCGAGGTGGTGCGCCTGGCCGATACCCTGGCACCCGGCATGACGCGGCTGAGCCGCGCCGTTAGCGATGTCGAACCGCCCATGGCCATGGGGAGGGTGGCGCTGTGAAGCCCTTCCGTTCGTGCATCGCGATATTACTGAGCATGGCCCTTCCCGGCGTGCCGCTGCTGGCCGATGAGCCCGACGCCGGGATGCTCTATCACCAGCACTGTGCCGCCTGCCATGGTATCGGCCGGCTAGGCGGCATCGGCCCTGCGCTGCTGCCCGACAATCTCTCCCGCTTGAAGCCGGCCGAAGCCGTCGAGGTAATCCGTGACGGTCGTCCCGCGACTCAGATGCCCGCCTTCGGCGCGCTGCTCGACGAGGCCGAGGTCGACGCCCTGGCCGAGTGGATCTATGCCAGGCCCGAGGTCGAACCGAGCTGGACGGAGGAAGACATCCTCGCCAGTCACGTGGTCAACCATTATCAGGGGACGCTCCCCGACGAACCGGTATTCGAGGTCGAGGACCTCAAGAATCTCTTCCTCGTGGTGGAGATCGGCGATCACCACGTCAGCCTGCTCGACGGCGACCGCTTCGAGCGCATCGCCCGTTTTCCCAGCCGCTACGCCCTGCATGGTGGTCCCAAGTATTCGCCCGACGGCCGCTACGTCTACTTCGGCTCCCGCGACGGCTGGGTGACCAAGTACGACATCTACAACCTCGAGGTCACCGCCGAGGTACGCGCCGGCATCAACATGCGCAACATTGCCGTTTCCGCCGACGGCCGTTACGTGCTGGCCGGCAACTACCTGCCGCACAGCCTGGTACTGCTCGATGCGCGCAACCTCGAGCTAATCGCGTCCATCCCGGTGGAGGGCCTCGATGGCGACACCTCGCGGGTCAGCGCCGTCTACACCGCGCCGCCACGCAACAGTTTCGTGGTGGCACTCAAGGACATTCCCGAGGTCTGGGAGATCCGCTGGCCCGAGGAGCGCGCCGCGGGCGACGAGGCGCTGGTCGGGGATTTCGCCCTGCACCGCATGGCGGCACCGGACTACCTCGACGATTTCTTCTTCGACCCCGAATATCGCTACCTGGTGGGAGCGGCACGCGGCGGTCAGGGCGGCCAGGTCTTCGATCTGGACAGCGAGGCCAAGGTGGCTGACCTGCCGCTCGAGGGCATGCCGCACCTGGGGGCCGGCATTACCTGGGAGCTCGACGGCCGCCGGGTGATGGCGATGCCGCACATCGACAAGGGCCAGGTCTCGGTGTTCGACATGAGCGACTGGTCGCTGATCACCGAGATCGAGACCGACGGTCCCGGCTTCTTCATGCGCAGCCACGAGAACTCGCGCTACGCCTGGGTCGACGTCTTCTTCGGTCCCAACCACGATCGCGTCCACGTGATCGACAAGCAGAGCCTGGAGATCGTCGAGACGCTGATCCCCGAGCCTGGCAAGACCGCCGCTCACGTCGAGTTCGACCGCCGCGGCGAGACCCTGCTGCTGAGCATCTGGGACGACGACGGCTACCTGCTGTGGCTCGATGCCGACACGCTGGAGGAACTGGGGCGCATGCCGATGAGAAAGCCCTCGGGCAAGTACAACGTGTGGAACAAGACACAATACGAGGAAGGCACCAGCCACTAGGAAGCACTGATTGCTTGCTGCGCTCGATATCCTGGCCGCTGGCGGTGCCGAAACGTCGGACCGTCGCATTCCTCATTGAGCAGCCAGTCAACTCCGGATGCTGTGCTCCGGCAGCGGCCAGCCTATCATCGCTCGCGACAGCACTCAGCGCTCCCAGAAGAAAGAAGCATTCTTGATACTGGTCATAGAGCTGCCCGGTGCGACTCGCCATAATGGCTTTGTCCAAGCATTCAAGTCGGGTATGCCGCCATGAACACCGCTTCCCCCGCTCCCCACCAGCCGCGCCTGCCCTTGGCCCGGCTGGCCTTTCGTCCGTTCTTCCTGCTGGCCGCGCTGTTCAGCGTGTTGGCGATGGTGGTGTGGTTCGCGTTCTGGCACGGCGACATCCTGCTGCGGCCCCATGGCGGGCTGATGTGGTGGCACCAGCACGAGATGCTGTTCGGCTTCGGTGCCGCCGTGGTGGTCGGGTTCCTGCTCACGGCCGTGCAGAACTGGACCGGACGCAAGAGCGTGAGCGGTGCGCCGCTGCTCGGGCTGGTGGCGCTATGGTTGGCGGCACGGCTTACGCTGGCGTATCCCATGGGGCTGCCGACCTGGCTATTGGCAACCATTGACCTGGCCTTCCTGCCGCTGGCGGCGCTGGTCATGGCGCGCCTGGTATTGGCGGTGAAGCTGTGGCGCAATTTGATGTTCGTCCCGGTCATGCTGCTGCTGGCCACGGCCAACCTGGCCATGCATCTCGGCGTGGCCCAGGGCAAGGTCGAGTGGATCCGCGAGGGCGCTTACCTGGCGGTGCTGCTGATCGCCGTGCTGATGGTACTCCTCGGTGGCCGGGTGATCCCCTTCTTCACGTCACGCAAGCTGGGGCGGCCGCAGCCGGCGCCGATCCCGCGGCTGGAGAAGCTGACCCTGGGCTCGGTAGTGGCGGTGGTGGTGCTGCAGTTCGTCGTTCTGTTCGGCCTGGCGGTGCCTGCGGTGCTGCAAGCCGTGGTGATGCTGGTGGCGGCGGGCGCCAGCTTCGTGCGCCTGGCGCGCTGGGAAGGGTATCGTACGCTGCATGAGCCGCTGCTGTGGGGGCTGCACCTGAGCTATGCCTTCGTCTCGGTGGGCCTGGCGATGTGGGCCATGGCACTGCTGGGGGCGTTTCGCGTCGAACTCGCCGTGCACGCCCTGGCCATCGGCGGCATCGGTTCCATGATGCTGGCGATGATGGCGCGGGTGTCGCTCGGCCATACCGGGCGCACCATCCGTACCTTGCCGGGGGGCGGCGTGGGGCTGGGGCTGATGTTCGCCGCCGCCCTGCTGCGCTCACCCGTACTCGCCGCCTTCCCGCAGATCACCCACTGGATCTACAACCTGAGCATCCTGTTCTGGTGCATCGCCTATCTCATCTTCCTGTTTCACTATACGCTACCGCTAATGCGTGCCCGTGTGGACGGGCAGGAGGGATAGCCGGAGCCAGTCGATGATCGAACACTACGCCCTGATCAAGCACCTGCACATGACCACCGCGGTGCTGAGCATTGCCTTCTTCCTCGTGCGGGCCTGGTGGTCGGTACGCGAGGTCACGCTGCTGCAGCGGCGTTGGGTCAGGGTCCTGCCTCACGTCAACGACACCCTGTTGCTGGTGCTCGGTCTTACCTTGATGACGATGCTGTCGATGTGGCCGCACCAGCACCCCTGGCTTGCCGCCAAGCTCCTGGCGTTGTTCGGCTACATCCTGCTGGGCACGGTGGCGATCAAGCGCGGGAGAACGCCGAAGACCCGCGGTTTGGCGGCTTTGGCCGCGATCGTGGTATTCGCCTACATGCTGGGGACGGCCGTGACCAAGGATGCACTGTTCTTCCTTCCATACTAGCGCTTGGCGCCACGGCGTTGGCAGAGGGAGGTTTTTTCGCGTGGGCCGCTTCTATACTGAAGGCCGGCTGAATCATTCACGACAAGATGAGGAACATCGCATGGCCAATCATGAACTACCCTCTGGTGCCGGCAAGGTCGCCGACGACTATCCCGAGGTATGGCGTGCTTACGCCTCGCTGGGCAAGGCGTGTGCCGAGGCCGGTCCGCTGGACGACCGTACGCGGCGTCTGGTCAAGCTGGCGCTGGCCGTAGGCGGCGGCTCCGAGGGGGCCGTGCACTCTCATATGCGCCGCGCCCTCGACGAGGGCATCGAGCCCGAAGCGCTCAAGCAGGTGGCCATGCTGGCGATTCCCACCCTGGGGCTGCCGGCCGGCGTGGCGGCACTTACCTGGATCGAGGACATCACCGACGCCCGACGGTAAACGACTGCGCGGGCGAAGGGCGTTGTTGCACGGTGCTGGTGCGCCAGCCCGGTCGAATCCTCACCTATACCCCATAGGCTCCGGTTGACTTGAAACCTTCGGTTTCTCGCTCCTTCGGAGCCATCCTGCGGATGTTTGTCGCTTCGCTCGGTTCTGCGCGCCGTGCGCCTTGCCCTTCATCCCGCTCGTACGTTTACTCACTCTGCACGGGTGGGGCGCCTCGGCCCGCCGTGCGACATTGGGACGCAGCACGTCCTAGCCCGCTGTTTCCGCCGCCTGCTGCTCTCTTCACCAGCGCATTGACCAGGGTCAATGTCTGCGACCGGCCGGTGCTGCTAATCTAAAGATGCAAAATGAATGCATCTTTAAGAGGGGTGGGACGCCGACCTCGGTCGCAGGTCCCGTAGGCAAGCCAACACTAGCAAGGGGGGATGGCCATGACCGAAGGCCTCACCAAGGCGGCGGCCCGCAATATCTTCTATGGCGGTTCGCTGTTCTTCTTCCTGTTGTTCACCGCACTGACGGCACACAGCCACTGGTACATGGTGACCAAGTCCACCGACAAGGGGGGGCTCACCGAGTCCGTCGAGCTCGGCAAGCACGTGTGGGAAGAGAACATGTGCATCAACTGCCACAGCATCATGGGCGAGGGCGCCTATTTCGCTCCCGAACTGGCCAACGTCTGGGAGCGTTATGGCGGCCATACCAACCCGGAGGGTGCACGCATGGCAATCACTGCCTGGATGCGCGCCCAGCCGACCGGTGCACCGGGACGTCGCCAGATGCCTTACTTCGACCTGACCGACGAGGAGATGACCGCGCTGATCGATTTCCTCCAGTGGACCGACTCCATCGACGACCAGAACTGGCCCCCGCACCCCGCCGGCTGATGCGGTGAATCCGGGTTGAGGCAAGGAGAACGAAACGATGAAATACGAAACCCAGAAGGTGGCCCTGCCATTCTTCGCCGTGGCCATGGCCCTGTTCGCCCTGCAGATCGTCTTCGGCCTGCTGGCGGCGACGGTCTACGTGTCCCCCCACTTCCTGGCCGAGCTGATGCCGTTCAACATCATGCGCGTCAGCCATACCAACCTGCTGATCGTGTGGCTGTTGATCGGCTTCATGGGCTGTACCTACTACCTGATGCCGGAAGAGGCCGAGCAGGAAATCCACAGCCCGGGCCTGGCCTACCTGCAGTTGGCGATCTTCGCCTTCGCCGGTGCGGCGGCCCTGGTCGGCTATCAGTTCGGCATCCACGAGGGGCGTGAGTTCCTCGAGCAGCCGTTCTGGATCAAGGTGCTGATCACCATCTCGTACCTGATCTTCCTGTTCAACACCAGCATGACCCTGCTCAAGGGGCGCAAGACCGCCATCAACCTGGTGCTGATGCTGGGCCTGTGGCTGGCGGCGGTGTTCTGGCTGTTCGCCTTCTACAACCCCTCCAACCTGGCGGTGGACAAGCTCTACTGGTGGTGGGTCGTGCACCTGTGGGTCGAGGGCGTGTGGGAGCTGATCATGGCCTCGCTGCTGGGCTACCTGCTGATCAAGATGTCCGGCGTCGACCGCGAAGTCATCGAGAAGTGGCTCTACGTCATTGTCGGCCTGTCGCTGTTCTCCGGCCTGCTGGGTACCGGCCACCACTACTACTGGATCGGCGCGCCGAGCTACTGGCAGCCCATCGGCAGCATCTTCTCGACCCTCGAGGTGATCCCGTTCTTCGCCATGGTGGTGTTCGCCTTCTACATGTTCTGGAAGGGCAGCCGCAACCACCCCAACAAGGCGGCCATGCTGTGGGCACTGGGCTGTCCGACCATTGCCTTCTTCGGCGCCGGCGTGTGGGGTTTCATGCACACCCTGTCGTTCATCAACTACTACACCCACGGCACCCAGCTCACCGCCGCGCACGGCCACCTGGCCTTCTACGGCGCCTACGTGATGCTGATCCTGGGCGTGATGACCTACGCCATGCCGCAGATCCGTCGCAGCCAGCCCTACAACCAGGTGCTCAACATGTGGGGCTTCTGGATCATGACCTCCGCCATGTGCTTCATGACCTTCACCCTGACCTTCGCCGGTGTGGTACAGACCCACCTGCAGCGGGTGCTGGGCATGAACTACATGCAGGTGCAGAGCCAGCTCGACCTGTTCTTCATCATGCGCCTGGGTACCGGCGTGGCCGTGACCGTCGCCGCGATCATGCTGATCTACTCGTTCTTCGGTCCCGTGCGCGAGCAAGTGCCCGCGAGCAGCCGGCCCCTGGCCGCTACTGAGTGACCGTCACTCGATGGGGCGTGCAAGCGCCCCATCGAGCCCTTCCCCGGAGTGACGCCCATGTCCCATATCGCTACCGCTTCCGCCCAAGATTTCGAGCAGGAACTACCCTACTACGAGCCGGTCGGCAACGAGTGCGCCCTGTTCGAGCAGGCGTATCAACAGCGCTTGCCGCTGCTGCTCAAGGGACCGACCGGCTGCGGTAAGACGCGCTTCGTCAGCCACATGGCGGCGAAACTCGGCCGGCCGCTGTTCACCGTGTCGTGCCATGACGACCTGACCGCCGCCGACCTCACCGGCCGCTACCTGCTGCAGGGCGGCGAGACCCGCTGGGTCGACGGCCCGCTGACCCGCGCCGTGCGCGAGGGCGGCATCTGCTATCTCGACGAAGTGGTCGAGGCGCGCAAGGACGTCACCGTGGTGCTGCACCCGCTGACCGACGATCGCCGCCTGCTGCCGCTGGAGCGTACCGGCGAGCTGCTCGAGGCACCCGACGATTTCATGCTGGTGGTTTCCTACAACCCCGGCTATCAGCACATTCTCAAGTCGCTCAAGCCGAGCACCCGGCAGCGCTTCGTGGCGATGTCGTTCGATTTCCCGCCGCCCAAGGTGGAGTGCGAGATCGTCGCCCGCGAGAGTGGCCTGGCCTATGACCGCTGCGCCGCGCTGGTCAACCTGGCCGCCAGCCTGCGCGCCATGAAGGGGCAAGACCTGGAGGAGGGCGTCTCCACGCGCCTGCTGGTCTACTGCGCCACGCTGATTAACGCCGGCATGCCGATCCTCGACGCCGCCTGCGCCACCCTGGTCGAGCCGCTGTCGGACGACCAGGATGTGCAGCAGGGACTGCTCGAGGCCATCAAGGCGACATTTGGGTAAGAGGCCTGCCGCCGGATCAGCCCCGATTATTTGCCCAGGAGACGATGCATGCTGGACTTTCTTGAGGTCGAAGAATTCGTCGGTCGCCGCTGGCACCGCTGGGCCTCCAGTGCGGCCAGCTACCCCGACCATCCCGAGGCGGCGGTACGCCTCGACTCGCTGCGCAACATGCTCAGTGTGTTCTTCCGCTGCGGCGGCGGCGAGTCCGGCGTCGAAGTGGCGGCCATCGCCCGTCGCAACTCGAATCACCGGCTGTCGCTGCGCCAGCGACTGGGGCTGGACGAGGAGCCGCTGGACCAGGCCCGCCGCGACGAGGAGCACCTGTTGCTGCCGCCGCGCATCGGCCTGTTTCCCGAAGCCGAGCTCAACCGCGACCTCTACCTGTGGCTAACCGCCTATCTCGCCCTGGGCGAGCTGCCGGCCAGGCCCGATGACCCGCTGCAGCGTGACCTCCAGGCGCTGCGTGTTGCCCGCCGGACCACCCAGGCGGTGCTCGAACGCTTCCCGGGGCTGGCCGAACGCCATGCCCGCCTGTGCCGGGCACTGCTCGCGGTGCGCCCGCAGCGCAAGCGCCTGCCACCCATGGAAGCCGCGCTCGAATCGGCGCTGCTCGCCCAACTCGGCGGCCCGATGCCCCAGGCCGGCTGGCCGCTCGCCATGCACGAGGCCATCCTCGATCCGAGCCTGCCGCTGGACGACTTCCGCGTCCCGCGCGACTATCGCCCGCCGCTGCCGGTGCCGCTGTGGGGCGATGTGGTGGCGCTGGGCACCCGTGACGGCGAACGCGAGGCCCTCGATGACGATTCCGACATCGCCGTGCGGCGCGACCAGCAGAGCGACGATGGCGGCAAGCGCAAGGCCGATCGCCGCGAGCAGGACCAAGCCGACCGCGATGACCCGCTGATGCTCAACGCTTCTGAGAAGATGCTCTCCTGGGCCGAGATGGTGAACCTCAACCGCCACGTCGAGGACGAGGAGGAGGAGACGGCCAAGGAGGCCGCCGACCAGATCGAAGAGATCGTGCTCAGCCCCAACCGCAAGCAGGCCGCCTCGCGACTCAAGCTCGACCTCGACCTGGCCCCCGACGAAGCCAGCGGCGGACGCCTGAATGGGCGCCACACCTACCCCGAATGGCACCACCGCAAGCAGATCTACCTGCCCGACCACTGCGTGGTCCTGAGCGATGTGCAGAGCGAGGAGGGCGAGCAGTGGGAGCCCGACGAAGCCACCCGGCGGCGCATCCGCAAGGTGCGTCGCGAGTTCGAGGCGCTGCGCCCGCGGCGCGAGATCCTGCGCGGCCAGCTCGACGGCACCGAACTCGACATGGACGCGGTGATCCGCTCGCGCTGCGACCTGGCGGCCACCGGCGAATCGAGCGACCGGCTCTATCTGGCGGCGCGCCAGCAGGCCCGCGACCTGGCGGTGTCGATCCTGATCGACGTCTCGCTCTCCACCGAGGCCTGGCTCGAGGACCGGCGCGTGCTCGACGTCGAGAAGGAGGCGCTGCTGGTGCTGGGGCACGGGTTGGCCGGCTGCGGCGACGACTACGCCATTCACTGCTTCACCTCGCACCGCCGCCACAAGGTGTGGGTCAATACGCTCAAGGGCTTCGACGAGCCCATGGGCGACCGCGTGGGGCGGCGCATCGCCGCGCTCAAGCCCGGCCACTACACGCGCATGGGGCCGGCGATCCGCCACGTGACCCAGGAACTCGCCAAGCGCCCCAATCGCCACCGTCTGCTGCTGGTGCTGACCGACGGCAAGCCCAACGACACCGACTACTATGAAGGACGCTACGGCATCGAGGACACCCGCCGCGCGGTGCTCGAGGCGCGTCAGCAGGAGGTGAGGGTGTTCGGCGTCACCGTCGACAGCGAGGGGCACCGCTACGTACCGCACCTGTTCGGCCGTGGCAGCTACGCCATCGTGAACCGGCCCGAGCACCTGTCGCTGGCGCTACCGGGCATCTATCGTCAAATCATCGGTTCCTGAGGAGGCAAGCTCATGGCAAATCCCCGTCTCGTCATCGCCGTCGCCATCGGGCTCGCCATCGGCCTGGCGGTGGTGCTGCCGATCGCCTGGCTGATCAACAACCGCGACTGGGGCGTCGGGCTGATGCTGCTCGTCCCCGTCATCGTCTACGGCATGATGCGCCTGGCCCGGGTGCTGGAAGCCTGGGCACGCAACCCGCCGCCGCTGCCGCACTCCACGACCCGCGACCGCTCCCGACACTGATCGCTAGAAAGGTATCGCATCGCCCGGTCGAATGGCCGGGCGATGTCGTTTAGCGCCTCTGCGGCTCAGATCAGCCGCGGCGCTGCATAACCGGCACCGATCAGCGCCAGCGTCAGCAGCACCAGCCCGACGAAGGTACCCTTCCAGGCCGGCGTTGACGCGCGCAGGTTGAGATAGACCATCAGCAGCCGCTGGGCCTTGAACCCGGTGGCGGCGAGCACCAGCAGCGCCGACCACAGCGGCAGCGGCATCCAGCTGGCCTGGTCGAGGCGCGCGGAGAACATCGCCACCAGCGTCAGTACCATCAGCATCAGCCAGGTAACGATCAGGCGGCGGGTGCCGGGGAGTGCGGTCATGGTCACCTCGGGAGAGAGCCTTCAGCGAAACAAAGAGCCTTCAGCGTAATAGGTAAATCAAGGGATAGAGCAGAATCCAGATCAGATCGACCATGTGCCAGAAGGCCGCCGCCGTCTCGACGTTTTCGGTCGAGGTGCGCCAGCTCACCAGCGCCAGCAGCCCCAGGCCGAACAGCACATGGGCGAAGTGGAAAGCAGTCAGGCCGTAGTAGTAGCCGAAGAACAGATGCGTCTCGGGGGTGATGCCGGCGGAGAACTTGCCCGCGTACTCCACGATCTTGATGACGCAGAACAGCACCCCGAGTCCCATGCTCGCCGCCAGCCACCGGCGCGCTCGGCGCCGCCCACCGGCGCTGATCGCCTCTACGGCCAGCGCCACGCACAGCCCGCTGGTGAGCAGCACCAGGGTATTGAGTCCGCCCGTCAGCGGATCGAGCTCACGCTGGGCGGCGTTGAAGCCGGTGACGTCGCCGGCGCGGTGCCAGGCATAAAGCGCGAAGAAGGCGGTGAAGACCACCACCTCGCTCAGGATCAGCACCCACATCAGCGGGTTGCCGGGCAGGGTGGAGAGCGGCCCCCAGCCCGGGTTGGGCAAAGTACGGGTTGGGCTGGGGTCAGTCATGCAGGCTCACGCGGGCACCGCCGAGCCACAGGCTGCGCGGGGCGTCGATGGCGCGACCCGCCATCAGCCGATGAATGCCCACCCCGCAGCGCCCCACCATCCAGATCAGGCAGGCGGTAAAGAAGCCGTAGCCCAGCGCCCAGGGCGCCCACGCGGAAGCACCGACCAGTCCCAGCGCGTGCCAGGCTGCCAGGCAGAGCCCTGCGCCGACGATGCCGAGCCAGAAGGTGCGGATCTGGAACTGCAGGTGAGTGGCGACCCAGTCGGCGACATGGCGCCGGCGCAAGTGGGCCAGCAGCACGCCCACCGGCGCCGTGACCACGGCCAGCACGCTGCCGAGGAAGAGAATGTAGACCACCGCGGCGAGCTTGGTGCCGCGCTCGTCGGCCTGGGTGGCATTCGAAGGAAGGGTCGCGGAGTTTGAGGTCATGGCCACCTCCTGGCGGTTCGGCTGGCAGGCGACCGATTCGCCCGCGTTTGGCATGTCCCAATGTGCCGCACTCTGGCGAAAACATCCTTGTCGTAGATCAATTCCCGACCGTTTCACTCGGGAATAGGAGCGGTGGAGTGTCGCAGGGAGCTTAACCCTAAAGCTGGCGCCATGACGGCCGATAACTCCTTCAACCCGGCACTCCGCCAGTCTCGCCACCTTAGAGCGGACAGCAAGCAGTGCCGGGTCCGGTCATAACACTCAAACGATATAGACAGTGGTGCAATGGACGCCGTACGACAGGGAACCGTCGGCTGCCTTACGCAGGCAACCGGCAGCAGGACCGTCGGCAGGGAACGCAGTATTACCCGCCATTTCTATCTACCCGCCTTGCTGGCGCTGAGCTGGCCCGCTGTGCTGTGGGCGCAGGAGCCCACGCCGGACGAGACCCTGCGCCGCCAGCAGGAGCGCGAGCGCGCCCAGCAAGAGCGTCAGGTCCCCGACCCAGACGTGCGCCTGTCGGTACCGGTCGAGGCGCCGGAACGCCTTCCCGAAGGTGAAACGCCGTGCTTCGTGATCGAGCGGCTCGAACTTCAGGGGGAGGATGCGGAGCGCTTCGCCTGGGCTCTCGCGGCGACCGATGGAGGGGAACTCGAGGACTCTCCCATCGGCCGCTGCCTGGGCACCCAAGGCATCAATACGGTGCTCTCGCGTGCCCAGAACGCGCTGGTGGAGCGCGGTTTCATCACCAGCCGGGTGCTGGTGGAGCCCCAGGATCTCAGCGACGGCACGCTGGCGCTCAGCCTGATACCCGGGCGTATCGAGCGTATTCGCGCCGCCGATCCGCAGCGTCGCCACGCCAGCCTGCGAAACGCCCTGCCGGCCGGGCCGGGAGATATCCTCAACCTGCGCGACATCGAGCAGGCGCTGGAGAACTTCCAGCGCCTGCCGTCGACGGAAGTCGATATCCAGATCGAGCCGGGGGAAATGCCCAACGGCAGCGACCTGGTCATAGACTACCGCCAGGGGCGGCCGCTGCGCCCTTCTTGGTCGGTCGACGACAGCGGCAGCGATGCCACGGGGCGCTACCAGAGCGGCGTGACGCTGGCCTACGACAACCTGCTGGGTATCAACGACCTGTTCTACGCCAGCCTGGGCAAGGACCTGGGCGGCGGCGACGACGGCCCGCGCGGCAACCGCAGCCGTACCTTCCACTACTCCGTACCCTGGGGCTACTGGAGCCTGGCGGCGACGTACAGCGATTACGACTACCACCAGACCATTGCCGGCGCCTTCGAGGAGATCGTCTACGAAGGTTCGAGTCGCAACATCAAGGCGACCGTGTCGCGGGTGGTTTACCGCGATGCGTCGCGCAAGACCACCGCATCGCTGAGCGGCTTCCAGAATCGCTCGAACACGCTCATCGATGGTGAGGAACTGCCCGTGCAGCGCCGCCAGGTGGGCGGTTGGGAGACCGGTCTCGAGCATCGCGAGTTCCTGGGGCGTGCCACTCTCGATGCCGGGCTGTACTACCAGCGCGGCACGGGGGCGTTCGGCTCGCTTCCCGCGCCGGGCGAGGAGTTCGACGAAGGCACCTCGCGCTTCAAGATCCTCTCCGCCAACGCCGAGCTCAGCGCGCCGTTCACGCTGGGCGAGCAACCGTTGCGCTATCTCGGCGAATGGCGATGGCAGCGCAACCTCACCCCGCTGGCGCCATTGGAGCGTTTCTCCATCGGCGGCCGATACACCGTGCGCGGCTTCGAGTCGGGCCTTTCCGCCGATCGTGGCTGGCTGATCCGCAACGAACTCGAGGTGCCGCTGGGCAACAGCGGCCAGGCGCTCTATGCCGGGCTCGACTACGGCCGGGTCGGCGGCCCCAGCAGCGAATGGCTGATCGGCAATTCGCTGGGTGGTGCGGCGCTCGGGCTGCGCGGCAGCCTGCTGCGCGTCGTCAGTTACGACGTCTTCGTTGCCACGCCGATTCACGAGCCGGAGGGCTTGCGCACCGACAGTCACGAGGTTGGGGCCAGCCTCTATCTGACTTTTTGAGGGAACAACAACCGTACGCAGGGAATTGCCGCCATGAACAAGCACTGTTATCGCCTTGTCTTCAACAAGGCCAAGGGCCGCCTGGTCGTCGCCTCGGAAGCCGCTGCCACGGATCGCCACGACGGCAGCACCACACCCCGTCGCCGAGCGGGCGCTCCAGCCTCCCCACGCCGCTTCGAACTGGGCAACCTCAAGCCGCTGACCTGGAGCACCCTGCTGGCCCTGGGCCTGGTCGCGCTGCCGTCACAGGCCCAGATCGCCCCCGATCGCAGCGCGCCGAGCAGCCAGCGCCCGCATGTGCTGGAGAGCGCCAACGGCACGCCGCAGGTCAATATCACCACGCCGAATTCCAAGGGCGTCTCGCGCAACGCCTATCGCCAGTTCGACGTAGATGGCAGGGGCGCCATCCTCAACAACGCACGCAGCGCGACGCAAACCCAGATCGGCGGCTGGGTGCAGGGCAACCCCAACCTGTCAGCCGGCGAAGCGCGCGTCATCGTCAACGAGGTCAACTCCTCGAACCCCAGTCGGCTGCACGGCGCGGTGGAGATCGCCGGCCGGCGTGCCGAGGTGGTGATCGCCAACCCGGCCGGCATCGACGTCGACGGGGCGGGCTTCATCAACGCCCAGGGTGTCACGCTGACCACGGGTCAGCCGCAGTTCCGCAACGGCGCGCTGGACGGCTACCGCGTCGAGGGCGGCACGGTGCGCATCCACGGCGACGGCCTGAATACCGGTGACGCCGACTACGCCGCCATCCTCGCCCGCGCCGCCGAGATCCAGGCGGGCGTGTGGGCCGAGGAGCTGGAGGTCGTCGCCGGGGCCAACCGCATCAGCGCCGATCTCCGGACGATCGAAGCCATTGAGGGAGACGGAGACACCCCCGGCGTGGCCATCGACGTCGCTCACCTGGGCGGCATGTATGCCGGCAAGATCCGGCTGGTGGCGAACGAGCGTGGCGTCGGCGTCAACAACGCCGGGCGGGTGGTCGCCTCGCAGCAGCTGACCGTTACCGCCGACGGTCGCCTGGAGAATCGCGGCGAACTGTCGAGTGGAGGCGAACTTCGTCTGGCCGGGCGCAGTGGGATCGACAACCAGGGCGAGATCCAGGCCGGCGGCAACGCCGCCATCTCCGGCCAGGTCGTGGACAACCAAGGCGCCATCCGGGCCGGCGCCGACCTCGACGTGACCGGGCGAGACGCGCTCACCAACCGCACCGGCGCCACCCTCATCGCCGGCGGCGACGCCCGCCTGACGGCCACGGGGAGCGTCGGCACGATTCTCAGCGAGCAGGACGCCACCCTGGCCGCCGGTATCCGCGACGGCGACCCGACCGCCCAGGGCGATCTCCAACTCACGGCCACCCAAGGCATCGAGGCCAACGGTCTCAACCTCGCCGCCGGCGGCTTCTATGCCGAGGCCGATACCGTCTCGCTCGAGGCCAGCCGCACCCAGGCCCGGGAGATCGCACTCACCGCCCGCAACGGCGATATCGACGTCAGCGCCGCCGAGGTGATGGCCGAGCAACGCCTGGCGGCCAATACCGCCGCCACGCTGCGCACTGACGCGGCCACCGTACAGGCCGGGCAACTCGACATCGCCGCCCGCGATCTCTCCAATCGCGGCGGCGAGCTCTCCCAAAGCGGGGACACTGCGCTACTTCTCGAGCTGGAGACCCTCGACAACCGCGACGGCCGCTTGGCCAGCAGCGGCGACATGGCACTGCATGCCGACACGCTGGACAACGCCAACGGCGAGATCCTGAGCGGCGGTATCCTCAGCGTCGATGCCGGCGAGCTCGACAACGCCCAGGGCCAGTTGCTGGCTCAGCGCTCCCTCGATCTGCAGGCCGCCTCGCTGAACAATGCCGACGGCACCTTGGGCGCGGTGGAAGAGGACCTGACCGTCGCCACCACCGGCGTCATCGACAACCGCGACGGCAGCCTCGAGGCCGGCGACCGACTCACGCTGAACGGCCAGGGCCTGGACAACACCGGCGGCCAGCTCCAGTCGCTCGGCGACATGACCCTCGACCTGAACCAGGCGCTGCACAACCAGGGCGGCCTGGTGCGCTCCGGCGCTGCGCTCACGGTCAATGCCAACCGCGTCGTCAACAGCGCCACCCAGGGTGCCGACCAGGGCGTGGAAGGCCAGAGTGTCGACATCACTGCCAATGATGTCATCAACCACCAGGGCGCGATGCGGGCCAACCAGCGGCTCGAACTCGACGCGGCCAGCCGCGTGGACAACCGCAACGGCCTGCTCTCGTCGCTCGACACCCTGGCTTTGGAAACCGATGAACTCGACAACCAGGGCGGCACGCTGATCGCCAACCAGCAGCTCGACCTCACCGCGGCACGCCTGATCGGCGACGGCCGGGTGCTGTCGCTGGGCGATCTGGCGCTGCAGCTGGCCAGCGACTTCACCCTGAACCAGAGCGCCGAACTCAAGGCGGCGGGCGACCTGCAGTTCACGACCACCGGCACCCTGACCAATCGCGGCAAACTCCAGGCCGGCGACACCCTCGACCTCGACGCCGGCGCGATCGACAACACCGCCGGCGGCGAACTCTCTGCCACCACCACCCGGCTCAGCGCCGGCCAGCTCACCAACCGCGGCCTGATCGACGGCGTGACCACGCGCATCGACGCCACCACCCAGAACAACCTCGGCACCGGCCGCATCTACGGCGACCTACTCGGCATCCAGGCCACTACCCTGACCAACGACGTCGAGAACGGCCGGGCGGCGGTAATCGCCGCCCGCGAACGGCTCGATATCGGCGCCCGCCGCCTGACCAACCGCGAGCAGGCACTGCTATTCAGCGCCGGCGACATGGCCATCGGCGGTAGCCTCGATGCGAACGACCGGGCCACCGGCCAGGCGACGCGAGTCGACAACAACAGCGCCACCATCGAGGCGTTGGGTGACTTGTCGATTTCCGCGGCGAGTTTGCGCAATACCAATGAGCACTTTGAGACTAGGCTTGAGCTGTCGGGGGGCGGGCCGAAACAGGTGACTTATCTTCAGCCATCCGGATGGACAGACAAGGCACCTTTAATTGAATTTACTGAAGGTAGATTTTGGAGTCAGCAGACAAACTCCTACTTTCCTGTATATACACATGACTTTACCGAGCAAGAGATTTGGTCTTGGTATGAGTATGATTTAGAGATCACTGAATATAATAGCGTAGTAACTAATTCTTTGCCGGCGGTGATAATGGCAGGTAGGGGCCTGGATATCAATGGAGGTGTGCTGAATAATGATAAAAGTCAGATTGTAGCAGGTGGCAGAGTTCTTGCAAATTTAGATACTGTAGAAAATATAGAAGCAGAAGGTAAACGAATAATCTATGAGGTTGGGCGGGTAAGGAATAGTTGGACTAAGACCAATTACGAAGGTCACGATGGCAATCCTGGAACCACTCGGTTATGGAGCGACTGGGAAGATTATAATAATAGCTTAAGCACAACCACAACAGACCTGAAAGTGGGCGAATTCGGCGGCAACCGAAACGTCTCAAGCAGCGGCACGCAAATCGGCGCTTTGCAGTCAACGACTGTTTCTGGCTCCGCCTCCGGTGCCGGTGATCTCGAAACCGGCAGAGGCATTGTCGAAATTCCCGGCATCGACTCGGGCGGCGCGCAGCCCGGCGAGGTCATCCGCACCCTGATGCCCAACGTCAGGCTGCCGAGTAACAGCCTGTTCCGCGTGCGCCCCAACCCTACCGCCACCTACCTGGTCGAGACCGATCCGCGCTTCACCGACCGGCGCCAGTGGATGAGCTCGGACTATCTCCTCGACCACCTCTCGCCCGACCCCGCCGCGACCCACAAGCGCCTGGGCGACGGCTTCTACGAGCAGCGCCTGATCCGCGAGCAGGTCACCGAGCTGACTGGGCAGCGTTTCCTCGAAGGTTACGCCGACGACCAGGCGCAGTACGCCGCGCTTATGAACAACGCCGTGACCTTCGCTCAGGAGCACGGCTTGCGCCCCGGCGTGGCCCTCAGCGCCGAACAGATGGCCCAGTTGACCAGTGATATCGTCTGGCTGGTCGAGCAAAAGGTGACGCTCGAGGACGGCAGCACGGCCAAGGTGCTGGTGCCCCAGGTCTATACCCGCCTGCGCGAGGGCGACCTCAAAGGCGATGGCACCCTGATCGCTGGCGACTCGCTGCAGTTGGACGTTGCCGGGGATTTGTTTAATTCGGGCACCCTGGCCGGGCGCGAGCTGGTGGAAATAAGCGCCGACAATCTTACCAATCTGGAGGGCCGAATCCGCGGCAACCGGGTCGACCTCGAGACCCGGCGCGACCTCACCAACCTCGGCGGCGACATCACCGCGAGCGAATCGCTGAGCCTGCAGGCGGGGCGCGACCTGAACCTGGCCAGCACCGCGGAGCGTCTGGCCGGGCTTTACGTCACCGATGCCGATGGCCAGCTACTGGCCGGCGCCGGGCGCGACCTGACGATACGTGGGGCGGCCGTCGACTCGGCCGGCAGCCTGCAACTGACCGCCGGCCGCGATCTGGACATCGCCAGCACCCTCGACACCCAGTCCACCGGCTACGGCAGGGCGACGCTCAGCCGGGCAGACCTCGACCGCCAGGCCACGCTGACCGCCGGGCAGGACCTGACCCTCAATGCCGGGCGCGACCTCGGCCTCACCGCTGTCGACGTCAGCGCCGGCGGCGATGGGCTGATCACGGCCGGTCGCGACCTGAGCCTGGAAACCCTGACCACGGGCAACGTCCTCAGCGGGAACCGGAGATTCCAATACAGTCGCCAGCAGGAGGTCAGCACCAACCTCGCGTTCGGCAACGACCTCACCCTGCTGGCGGGCCAGGACCTCTACGCCCGCGCCGCCGATGTCAGCGCCGCAAGCGACCTGGGCGTTATCGCCGGGCGCGACATCGAGATCGAAGCGGGGCAGTCCAGCCGTCATGAGGAAAGGCGCAACTACCGCAAGCACACCATCGACAGCCAGAGCCGCGTGCAGGGTAGCGAGTTCTCGGCGGGCGATAACCTGGCCCTCTCGGCGGGCAATGACCTGCGCCTGACCGCCAGCCGTCTGCAGGCCGGAGACGAAGCCTCGCTGCTGGCCGGTCGCGATGTCGAGCTGCTCACCGCTCAGGAGCAGGACTACTCGCTCTACAAGGAGAAGAGCAGCGGCGGCCTGTTCGGCAGCAGCCGCACCCGGCGCGACGAAGTCAGCAAGACCCGCTCCATCGGCAGCGAAGTCACCACTGGCGGGGACCTGCTCGTTGCCAGCGGGCAAGACCATACCTACCAGGCGGCGCGGCTGGAATCCGGCGGCGACATCGAGCTGCGCAGCGGCGGCGCCATCCGCTTCGAAACCGCCAGCGACGTGCACACCGAATCCCACGAGCGCAGCAGCAGCAGCTTCGCCTGGCAATCGTCCTCCGGCGAAGGCTTAACCCGCGAAACGCTGCGCCAGAGCGAACTCGTGGCCCAGGGCGAGCTCATCATCCAGGCCGCCGAAGGCCTCCAGATCGACGTGGAGCAGATCGACCGCCGCAGCGTCAGCCGCACCATCGACGCCATGGTCGCCGCCAACCCCGACCTCGCCTGGCTGCAGGAGATGGAGCAGCGCGGTGATGTCGACTGGCGCCGGGTCAAGGCCATCCACGACAGCTGGGACTACGAGCAGTCCGGCCTCGGGTCGGGCGTGGCGCTGGCGATCACCATCGTTGCCTCGGCCATGGGCCAGCATTACATTGGCCCGCTGCTGGGCTCCGCCGGCGGCGTGGCCGCCGGCTCACTGGCCGGTACCGGTGCGATCAGTCTGGTCAATAATCGCGGCGACCTCGGTGCCGCCCTCAGCGACACCTTCTCCTCGGACAGTCTGCGAAATGCCGCCACCGCCGCCTTGACGGCCGGTGTCACCGAAGGCATTGACAGCGTCTGGGGTGGGTTTACCAACACCACGACCAACGCTACCTCTGGATTGGACCTGGGCAGCCTCGGCGACATTGCCCGCTTCGCCGGCAACCGCGCCACCCAAGGGCTAGCCAACGCCGGCCTGCAAACCGCCATCAACGGCGGCAGCTTCGAGCGCAACCTCGACGCCGCGCTGCAAGGCGCGGTTCACCACGTCGTCAGCGGCGTACTGTTCAACGCTGTGGGCGACTTCAGCCATAACCGCTTCGCTAACGGCAGTCCCGAGAAGATCGCCCTGCACGCCCTGGCCGGTGGCCTGTCTGCCGAGGCCATGGGCGGCGACTTCCGTACCGGCGCCATGGCGGCCGGCGCCAATGAAGCGCTGATGGAGTATCTGGATAGCAGGCTGGGCAGCGATCCCGAGACGCGAACCCACCTCCTGACCACAGCCTCGCAACTGGTGGGCATCGTCGCCGCCGAGCTGGTCAACGGCGACGTGTACCAGGGTGCTGAGATTGCCGCGCAGGCGACACGGTACAACTACCTGGCGCACCCGGAAGCCAAGCGGCTACAAGAACTGAATCGCCTGCTGGAAGACGAAAACCTTACAGCGGCACAGCGCCAAGCGCTGGAGGACGAGCGCCTAGCGATTCAAACACTCAGCCAGTCTCGTGATCTTGCGCTAGAGGAGGCTTGTGGCCAAGGCGGCTCGGCACAAGCCTGCAGCTACGAGCGCTCATTACTGCGGGTTGCCATGAGTAGCTGGCAAGACGTGACGATGGGGCGAGAGGACCGAGACACGGTCTTTGCCGAGTATCTCCATACAGCGAGACAGTACGGTCAACACCAGCAACAGCGCATGGAGCGCATTGGTGCCGAAGCCCTCTCAGAAATGGTGGTGGACTCTGTCAACGCGCCCATCATAATGGGGCAGCTCGTTGGGCAAGCGCTGCTGGGTGATGCAGAATCTCAAGCGCTACTGCGAGAGATGGGCCAAGAGATACAGGCCTTTGCTGACAATCCGCTGAACTACATTACCGAGAGTAACCGCGAACAGCTGGCCCAAGCCGATGCGCTGGAGCTGGCAGGGCAGCAGGACGAAGCCGACAGACTGAGAATGCGGGTTGCGCTAGAAAATCAGTCGATGCTGATGGGCGCAGGTGGGCTGGTGGCAAGCCTGCCGAGGCTGGCCAGGAATGTTGTCACCAGCCGGTCAGGCATGGCGGGGGCGACTGTCCCAAGTGTGGAAGCGGTTCCATCACCTAGGCGCGTTGGAAACCTACAGGGCGGCCCGTTGGAAAATGCGACGCAGGTGAGTGGTCGCTTCAAACTTGAAAGTGGTCCTCCTAATGGTACGGTTTTCAGGGCTGACAATCAGGGGAACATTACGAGCTACGCGACATACGACGCTAACGGGCAGATTTTGAAGCGTGTCGACGTTACCGGCGCGGCCCATAATGGGATTCAGACCCCGCATGTTCTGGAATATGGGCGAAATACGCTTCCTGATGGGAGTGTCCGCGTTCAAAGCCCAAGAACGAACCCAAGACCTGTAACCCCGGATGAGGTTCCATGAAGATCAGAGATCCGTTGTCAAATTGGTCACAGCCTGAAGCGATTACGTTGTGGGGGGAAGCGGTTTCACCCCCGCCTCAAGACGCGTGGCTTGATTACGTAAATTATTATGTTCACCCAGATGTAGTCTCCGTGGTGGGGCGTTTACTGGTGCCGGCCTTTGTAGAGCACGAGGGAGGGGTGTTTCTCCAAAATCGATTTACTCTTTCAGGGTATGAGAGTTGGAAATCGGAGCTTGGGGAGATTCCGGCAGTAGAAAAAATGATCAATCATCAACATATTTATGACTTGTTTTCTACTGATGATGAGATAGCTGAAGCTTCGTTTGATAACGTCGCGAATTTGATGGCTCAGACCCTAGGTTTGGCACTTCGTGTCAGTTTCCCTGGCCGTCGTTTTAATATCTATGTATCAACAACGGATCAAGACTACGGCCCGGTGGTGGGGTTTCACTCCGCTGACTCTTCTCCTTCGGATATTTGATGTTTTGGCCCTTGGAGGGCGCCGAATGTTTTTCAATGGTGTTCTGAATAATGGCAGAGACCTTGCCGTGCTGATCACCACCACTGCAGGCGCCGCCGTAGCATGTTCGGCAGTCGCACCCAGCGCGACGAGGTGAGCCGGACCCGTGCCATCGGCAGCGAAGTGACCACTGGCGGCGACCTGCTCGTCGCCAGCGGGCTCGACCAGACCTACCAGGCGGCGCGGCTGCGGATTCTTGCCTGCGAGAATTCGAGAACAAGATATTCCCACGAAATCAGCAAATGTTGAGCGAAGCCTGACCTGTTCCGGTAGCCGATGCTATACGTCGGCTACCGTTTCGGTGGCAGAATAAGCGGCGACCCAAGGCGTTGCTTTGGTTGAGTCCGGGGGAGCCCGGCTCGGTCAAGCCGTGGTGCCTTCGCTGAGAGCCTAGAACAAGGAAGTGAATCGTTGTGACTGAGAAGGCAAACTACCCTTACTGGCGAGTGATCATTGGCTTCACGCTCTGTCCAGCGGCGGTGGCGTTATTGATCGTGAGCACCATGTTCTTGTTCTCCCTTTTCACCGGGCAGGCGTTTAGTGATGGCTGGGAGGTGTTTGGCGGGTTCTTCGCGATCGCTTCCATTGCCGCATTGACGGCACTCTATCTCTTTGGTGTGCCGGCTTTTTTACTATCTCTAATATACGTTTGGATAAAGCTGCGGAAGTCCTTGTGGGCTTATCTGCTCACTTTCTTCGCCGGTGGTGGTGGCGCTCAAGCATGGGCCCTGCTTCCTGTCGCCGGTTCCGAGGCTGGGCTGTTTGAATTTCCGGGGGCCTTCATCCTGGGCGCCATCTCGTCGTTGATCATGGCGTTCATCGCCTTGCCAAGCCGCCTGGAAGACAGCTCCGCTAGTGGGTAGGGCATCTCGTAGTCCAAGTGTTCCTATCCTTTCCTGCCCCTAAAAAACCGGCTACCGAAGTCGCCGCCTTGGTTGGGCCTGGCAGAGCTCGCCCCCGAGCTTTCCTACGCATTACGAGACTCAGAGCACTCCTGTGGAGTTATCAGGGTTATGAATTCTTGCGCAACTGCTTGAGCGGGGTTACTATAACCCCAAAGGGCACGGCAAGGAGCCGGGTGTGAAAAGCGCAGACTTGATCAAGGAGCTGGAAGCGGATGGTTGGACGTTGGACCGGGTCAAGGGAAGCCATCATCACTTTCGTCATCCATACAAGCCCGGCACCATCACCGTGCCTCACCCGAAGAAGGACCTGAAAAGGGGTCTGATACAGGGAATCAGGAAACAAGCCGGCCTCAAGTGAGTCCGGTAGCACCTGGCACCACACAGGAGCGACACCATGCACTACCCCATTGCGATCGAGGTTGGCGACGAGCAGCACGCTTATGGCGTGGTCGTGCCCGATTTGCCGGGCTGCTTCTCTGCTGGCGACACCTTCGACGAGGCAATCGCCAATGCCCGGGAGGCCATAGAAGGGCATCTCGAAAGCCTGTCGGAGCACGGCGACCCCATTCCCACCGCTACCGCCATCCAGCAGCATCTGGAGAATCCCGACTTCGCCGGGTGGATCTGGGCCGCGGTCGAGATCGACATGACTCCCTACCTGGGCAAGAGTCACAAGATCAACGTCACCCTGCCCGATCTGCTGATCAAGCGTATCGACAGCACCGTGGCGAAGCACGGCGATTATAAGAGCCGTTCCGGTTTTCTGGCTCGGGCTGCACTGCATGAACTTGAGCGTCACGCCCAATAAAGCCTAGCCCTGACAACACACCACCGACAAAAAAAGCGGCGACCGAAGTCGCCGCTCTGTTTGATGCCCGAAGGCTTGGGCTCAGCCTTGCTGCGGCTTGGCCTGGGCCGCGGCCAGTTCCTGCTCTTCGATCATGCGGTCGACGGAGGAGACATAGTACTCCTCGTCGAACGCCCCTTCCGGTTCCTTCAGCCACACCAGGCAGATCAGCCAGCTGAGGAAGGCGCCGGTGGCGATGATGAAGAAGAACTGGGTCGGGGTGACGAAGGTGAAGATGGTCAGGTAGACCACTGCCCCCACGTTGCCGTAGGCGCCGGCCATGCCCGAGATCTGGCCGGTGATGCGGCGCTTGATCGAGGGAATGATACCGAAGGTGGCGCCCTCCGCCCCTTGCACGAAGAAAGAGGTGAAGATGGTAATGGCGATGGCGATGATCAGCGGCCACTTGGCGTTGAGCAGGCCCATCAGCACGAAGCCGATGCCGATGCCGAACATGTAGCTGAGCATCACGAAGCGGCGGTTGCCCAAACGGTCGGAGACCAGGCCGCCCATGGGGCGCGCCACCAGGTTGACGAAGGCGAACGAGGAGGCGATCAGGCCGGCGGCGGCGGCGGTAAGCCCCCAGGTCTGCTCGAAGAACATTGGCAGCATCGAGACCACGGCCAGCTCGGCGCCGAAGTTGGCGAAGTAGGTGCTGTTGAGCGCAGCGACGCTGTTGAAGGAGTACTTGTCGTCCTCCGGCACGCCCTTCTTCAGGATCGGCACGTTGACGCGCAGGATCTGCACGATCTGATAGAGCACTACGGCAGCGATGACCAGGTAGGCGATGGCGGCACCGGTGGTGGAGAGGTAGCCCAGGTTCTGGATGCGCCACACCAGGATGCCCAGCACGCCGACCAGCGGAATGGTCCACAGGATAAGCTTGATCATGTCGGCCCAGCTGCTGACCTCCATGGCCATCGCCTTGCGCGCCTTGCGGTGCGCCTTGGCGTCGGGACCGTCGGTGATGGCGAACCAGTAGTACACGCCGTAGGCGGCCATGACGATGGCGCTCTGGGCGATGGCCCAGCGCCAGCCGTCGGCACCGCCGTACCAGGTGAGGGCGATGGTCGGCAGGGTCATGGCGGCGGCGGCGGAACCGAAGTTGCCCCAGCCGGCGTAGAAGCCCTCGGCGAAGCCGATGTGCTTGGGCTTGAACCACAGCGCGGTCATGTGGATACCCACCACGAAGCTGGCGCCCACGGAGCTGAGCACCAGGCGGGCCACCAGCAGCTGGGTCATGGAGTCGCCGAAGGCGAACACCAGGGCGGGGATCGACATGAGCACCATCAGCACCGAGAACACCCGGCGCGGGCCGAAGCGGTCGAGTGCCATGCCGACGATGATGCGCGCGGGTATGGTCAGCGCCACGTTGCAGATGGCGAACAGCTTGATGTCTTCCGGTGTCAGCCAGTCGACGCTCTTGAGCATGCTCGAGGCGAGCGGCGCCATGTTGAACCAAACATAGAAGGTGATGAAGAATGCGATCCAGGTCAGGTGCAGCGCCCGGATCTCGGGGGTGCGAAACTTGAATAGGTCGGCGACTTTCATGGTCGTATCATCCTGAAGTGAGAGCTCGGTTAGCCACGCGTGACGGGATCGCCGCTCACGGGCTGGGCAGAATCAGCAGCGGACATTCGACGCGTCGGGCGAGGAAGGAGCTGACCTTGCCGAAGGTCATGTAGTCGAGCTCGTCGACGAAGTAGCTCAGCGACTGGGCGATGATGCCGCCGTCGGGCTTGCTGCTGTGACGGGCGATGACCAGCACGTCCGGGGCGTGCTTCTGGGTGGCCTGCAGCAGCATCTTGCGGGCGTCGCCCTCGGCCAGCACCCAGTCGACCTCGAAGCCCTCCTGGTGAGCGAAGTCGGCGCCCTCCTTGAGGGCCGTCTTCATCTCTTCGTATTCCTGTTGGAACAGCGTCTCGTTGGCGTCGGTGGCGTCACCGGGATTCTCCGCCACGCCGACCAGGATCAGCGTGGGGGCATTGCAGCGAAACAGGCTGACGGTCTGGGCAAGGGCCAGTTTGGCGTTGCGCGAGCCGTCATAGGCGATCATGACTTTCATGGCATCCCTCCGAAGAAGGCAAGGTAGGGGGCGTGCACCGGAGCGTGCTCCGGTGCACCGATGACCGCATCAGGGGTTCTTGATCTCGGCGCCGGGGCGCAGGTAGAACCACCAGTTCACCACCAGACACACCGCATAGAAGATCGCGAAGCCGTACATGGCGAGCTCGGGGGTACCCATCTTGATCTGCTCGCCCATCACCCGCGGGGCGATGAAGGCGCCGTAGGCGGCCACGGCGGAGGTCCAGCCCAGCACCGGGCCCTTCTGCTGCTGGTCGAAGATCACGCCGATGGTGCGGAAGGTGGAACCGTTGCCGATGCCGCTGGCGGCGAACAGCACGATGAACAGCAGCAGGAACATCCAGAAGTACTGGTTGGGGTCGGTGGAGTTGTAGGCCAGCATCATCACGTAGCCCACGGCGGCCGAGGCGATGACCATGATTACCGAGATGGCCTGGGTGACGATGGAGCCGCCGAGCTTGTCGGAGATCCAGCCGCCGAGCGGGCGGATCAAGGCGCCGACGAACGGTCCCATCCAGGCCCAGGTCAAAGCGCTGGGGCCGTCCGGGTTGGCCACGCGAGTGATGCTACCGTCGGCGGCGACTTCCATCATGTTGCCGAAGATGACCGAGATGGAAAGCGGCAGGGCGGCAGAGAAGCCGATGAACGAGCCGAAGGTGGCGATGTAGAGCACCGTCATCGACCAGGTGTGCTTGTTGGAGAAGATCGCGAACTGCTTCTGGATGTTGGTGCGGATCTGGCCGGGCATCATGCGCAGCAGGGCCAGGGTCAGGCCGATGGTCAGCGGCAGGGCGAGCCACATGTTGAGCCAGCCGAGGGCGACCACGCCGATGATCGAGGTGAGAATGCCCACGCCGTAGAGGCCGAGGATCTTGCCGAAGGCGGCGACCGGATTGCCGGGGTTCGGGGTGATGTCGCGAATGTTGTTCATGCCGAACCAGCCCAGGAAGGCCAGCGGCACCAGGAATACCAGCCAGATGAAGCCGGCGTTCTGGATCCAGGTGTCGGTGCCTGCCTCGATACGGCCGATCAGGGTGCCGCTGGAGCTCTGCAGCTCCATGGGGCTCCCAGCAATGGCGCCGAAGATGCCTATGGTCATCACCAGCGGAATCAGGATCTGCATGGTGGTGACGCCGAAGTTGCCCAGGCCGGCATTCATGCCCAGAGCGTAGCCCTGCTGCTTCTTCGGATAGAAGGTGGAAATATTGCTCATCGAGCAGGCAAAGTTACCGCCACCGATGCCCGAGAGCAGCGCCAGCGCCTGGAAGACCCAGAAGGGGGTTTCCGGGTTCATCAGCGCCACGCCGGTGCCTGCGGCCGGCAGCATCAGCAGCGCGGTGGTCAGGAAGATGGTATTGCGCCCGCCGGCGATGCGGATCATGAACGAGGCGGGAATGCGCAGGGTGGCGCCGGAGAGGCCGGCGATGGCGGTCAGTGTGAAGAGCTGGCTGACCGTGAACGGGAAGCCCAGGTTCTGCATCTGCGTGGTGATCATGCCCCACATCAGCCACACCGCAAAGCCCATCAGCAGGCTGGGGATTGAGATCCACAGATTGCGTGAAGCGATGCGCTTGCCCGTTTGTTGCCAGAACTGTTCGTCCTCGACGTCCCAGTGCTCGATGTCGGCATTCTTTGGTCTGCCGGCACCGAGCTTGCCGATATCGGCGCTCGATTTAGCCATGACGTTTCCCCTTCGTGATTTGACTGATCCCGCCTTGCGACATCCGCCCTGATCGGGATCAATTCAGGATCGGTTGCAGCAAAGATACGTCGCGCGAAAGGGGGGCGAAACCGCTCGAAATTACCGGAAAATCAGTCAGGTACCACTTGAGGGGTAGCAGGGGTAGGGAGGTAAGTGTTTGTTTTTACAAGACGGAGTGCGAGCAAAGGACACGAAAAAGGCGCCTTGCCGGCGCCCAGGAGTCTTTGGAGGTATCCACACAGAACCTTCTCTACCCATTGCTCGCTATCGGGCATCGATGCCTTCCTGCACGGCCCACACGGCCGCCTCCACCCGCGAGCGCAGGTTGAGCTTTTTCAGCAGGTGCTTGACGTGTACCTTGACCGTGCCTTCGGTGATGTCGAGCTTGCGCGCGATCAGCTTGTTGGAGAGGCCGGCGGCCAGTTCGCGCAGGATCTCGCGCTCGCGCTGGGTCAGGCTGTGGATGTCCGGCGTCGCGGGTGCCGCGCGCTGGTTGCGCAGCGCCTCGGCGAGCAGCGCAGTGAGACTCTCGCTGACCACCATGCGCCCCAGCGCCGCCTGGCGCAGCTGGCGCACCATCTCTTCGGGCTCCATGTCCTTGAGCAGATAGCCGTCGGCACCGCCGCGCAGGGCGGCTACCAGATCCTCTTCGTGGTCGGAGACGGTGAACATCACGATGCGACCGGCGTAGCCCGACTCGCGTAGCGCCTTCAGCGTCTGGATACCGTCCATGCCGGGCATGTTGAGGTCGAGCAGGATCATGTCCGGATCGAGCTCAGCGGCCAGGCGCACGCCCTGTGTCGGCTCGCCGGTATCGCCGACGAGCTGGAGGTCATCCTCCAGCTCGAGCAATTGGGCCACGCCGCGGCGCAACAGCGGGTGGTCGTCGATGATCAGGATACTGGCGGGGGTCTCGCTGACTGACTGGCCCATGATGTCTCAGTTTCCTTGGTCGTGAAGGGTCGATGGTTCGGCGGGCTGGCGGCTGATCAGGCGCGCCGTCTGCGGGGTGAAGGTCACCTCGATACAGGTGCCGCCCGTGGTGCGATTGGAGAGTTTCAGCTCGCCGCCCAGGGTGTGGGCACGGTCGCGCATGATCACCAGTCCGTAGTGCATCGGCGGCGAGTCGCTATCGGCCAGGCCGATGCCGTCGTCCTCTATACGCAGCGTAATTCGGGCGTGGTGGAAATCCACCGTTACCGCGGCCCAGTGGGCCTGGGCATGCTTGTGCGTATTGCTCAGCGCCTCGCGGGCGATCTGCAGGACATGGATCTCCTCGTTGGGGTTGAGCAGGTGGGGCGGCACGTCGTAGTGCATTTCCACCGGGGCGCCCATGCGCTCGGCGAACTCTTCGGTGGTCTGCCGCAGCGCCGTCTGCAGGCCCGGCCCCTCGAGCTTCAGGCGGAAGGTGGTCAGCAGCTCGCGCAGCTGGCGATAGGCGCTGTTGAGTCCGGTGCGCAGCTCATCGAACACCGCCGCCTGCGCCTCGCGCGGGGCGTCCTTGGCCTGCATGCGTTCCAGCCGCGCCACCTGCATCTTGAGGTAGGAAAGCGACTGCGCCAGTGAGTCGTGCAGCTCCCGGGCGATGATGGTGCGCTCGTTCATCAGCGAGACCTGCTGCTCCTCCTCGATGCGGCGCTGCAGATAGACCGCCGTGGCCAGCTGGTCGGCGAGGGCATTGAGCAGGCGGCGCACGCTGTCGGAGAGCGGCTGCTCCTTGGGATACCAGATCTCCAGGGTGCCGAGCATTTCGTCGCCGACGCTCACCGGCAGCAGCACGCATTCGCCCTCCTCGGTATCGGAGAGGCGAATGGGCCGGGGAGCGATCAGGCAGGCATGGCAATCGTGATCGCGGCAGTAGTCGGGGCGCCTTGCTGAGTGTGTGGCGAGGATCGGAATCGGACGGTCGTCGTGTGGGTCGTTGAGCAGCAACCGAATGGGCCCGATCTCGAGCAGTTGTTCGACCTGGCGCAGCATCGGCGCGGCGCTGGCGCACAGATCGTTGCCGCCTCCGTAGAGCCAGCGGCTGCCGTCGTGCAGTACCTGCATCACCTGACTGCTGCGCTCCAGTTCCCGGGTCTTGCGCTTGACCCGTTCCTCGAGGTCGGCGTAGCTGGTGCCGAGCTCCTCGGCCATGCCGTCGAAGGTGCGGCCCAGCAGTGCCAGCTCATCGGCGCCCTTGAGGCGGGTACGCACGGTGAAGTTGTGGCGCGCCGCCTCCCCGGCCAGCACCATCAACTGGCGCAGCGGTGCCACCAGGTTGTGGCGTATGTCATACAGCGCGATGGCGACGACTACCGCCGTAAGCCCCAGGAAAAGGATCTGAAGGGCGCTGAGCAGGCGGATCTTGGCCTCAGTGTTCTGCTCGAGCTGGGTGACCATGCGGTCGATCTCGCCCACCAGGCCGTCGAGGGTGCGGTTGAGCGACTCGATGTCCACCGAGCGGCTGTCGACGGCCTCGTTGACCTCCGGGGCCAGCTCGTTGTGCCAGCGCGACAGCACCAGGCGGTATTGTCGCCTGAGGTCATGGGCTTCGGATACGGGAATGGCGCCGGTCAGCTCGTCGCTCTCCAGGCGCTCCTCGAAGCGGCGCTTGAGCACGTGCACCGCCGCCTGGTGCTCCATCGAGGGGTGGCGCTCGTAACGCTGCAGGGCGGCGACGATCTGGTAGGTATTCATGCGCAGCGAGCCGGCGACGTTGATCGCCGCGGCATCGCCGCGGCTGCCGCCGGCTACCGCCATGGTTACCACGATGCTGATCAGGGCCATGGCGCTGATCGCCAGCAGCGAAGCCACGATGCGGGCCACGAGGGAGCGTTGCAGCAGTTTCAAGAAGGGCGAACTCCGTCAAATGTCGGTCCTGGGGACACTATACCCCAAGGGGCGGCATGCTACCGGGTGTGGTGCGACGCTGCTACCAAAGAGGTACCTCGCATGCCCTTTTGACCCTGTCCGGTAGGCGAACGAGAATCTCTACGACCACGCCACGAGGCCCACCGTTCATGACGTCCGCCGAAAAAGCCCCCGTCGTGGGCCAGCAGGTTGACTATCGCTCGCTGGTGGTCGTGCTGCTGTCGCCACTGGCCTTCGCCCTGGTGTTCGCCAGCTGGACCATTTTCGCCGTGCTCGGCATCGAGCTGAAGCAGGGGCTGGGCTTCGGTGAAGTGCAGTTCGCCGTGCTGCTGGCCATGCCGATGTTCACCGGCGCGCTCTCCGCGCTGCCGCTGGCGGCGCTGGCGCGCCTGGTGGGCGGCCGGCGGGTGATGATCGGCTGCCTGCTTTGGATCTGTCCTCTGCTGTGGGCCATCGCTCACTCCAGTGATTACTGGGAGTTTCTGCTCGCCGGCGCCGGCCTGGGGGTGGGCGCCGGCTCGCTGGCCGCAGGGCTGGTCTACGTCGCGGCGCTGTGCCCGCGGCGACACGCCGGCCTGGCGCTGGGGCTCTACGGCGCCGGCATGCTCGGTGCCGGGCTTACCTACTTCCTGCTGCCCTTGATCAGCCAGGCCTACGGCTGGCCCATGGCGCCCAAGCTCTACCTGCTGCCGATCGGGCTGGTGGCGCTGCTGCTGTGGGTATTTGCCGAGGAGTCGCCGCGACAGCCGGGAGCGCTGGGTGCCGGGGTTGGCGCGGCGCTCCCGGGCGGGCTGCCATCCCCCGCGGCGTGCCGCCTGGCGCTTTACTACAGCTTCTTCTACGGCACTTTCGTGGCACTGGCGCTGTGGCTGCCCGCCTACCTCATGGCGCAGTATGGCCTCTCGCTGATGGCCGCGGCTCTGTGGGCGCTGCTGTTCACCCTCCCCGGCGGGCTGGGGCAGATCCTCGGCGGGGCCTTGGCCGACCGGCGCGACTTTCGCGATCTGCGCTGGTGGGTCAGCGCCTGCGTGATGGCCTGTCTGTTCCTGCTCTCCTATCCCGACTTCACCATGCAGATCCACGGCGTGCACGGCGATCTCACGCTGGACTTCTCTATGCCGCTGGGCGGCTTTGCCGCGCTGCTCGCTACGATGGGGCTGGCCATGGGCATCGGTCAGGGCAGCCTGATGTGCCTGATCCATCGCGACCACGGCGACGACATGGTGCGCTCGGGCGGCCTTGCGCTGGCGCTGGGGGGGCTGTTTGCCGCCGTGCTGCCGCTGATGTTCGTGCTCGGCAACGAGTGGATCGGCGTGCGCACCGCCGGCTTCATGTTCCTCTATGCGGCGCTCGCGGTGTGCATGCTGGTCATGCTCTGGGAAGTGGGCAACCGCTCCCGCTCCGACTCGCTGCACGGAAGGGACTAACCCCTTTCTCGGGGCCTTCTATCACCTTGTGGGTAGAGCGGGTGTATATGGAGGTAACCGGGCAGTAATTCCCGCTTCGATCCCCCAGAATCCTCTTCAAGCACCTGCCTGACGGTCGTGTCGAACACGTCGCGCGACCCGGCAGGCGGGGTGGCCCGGGCGGCCACGCATCACATCAAGGAGCCTGGAGATCGACCATGAGTCACTTCTTAGATCGGCTGAATTTCTTCCGCAAGGCGCGCGAACCCTTCGCCAACGGCCATGGCGAGACCCGCGAGGAGTCCCGTGGCTGGGAGGACGGCTACCGTCAGCGCTGGCAGCACGACAAGGTCGTGCGCTCCACCCACGGCGTGAACTGCACCGGCTCCTGCAGCTGGAAGATCTACGTCAAGAACGGCCTGGTCACCTGGGAGACCCAGCAGACCGACTATCCGCGCACCCGCCCGGACCTGCCCAACCATGAGCCACGGGGCTGCCCGCGCGGCGCCAGCTACTCCTGGTACATGTACAGCGCCAACCGCCTCAAGTACCCGCTGATCCGCAAGCCGCTGCTCAAGCTGTGGCGCGAGGCCAAGCAGCAGCATGGCGACCCGGTCGACGCCTGGGCCTCCATCGTCGAGGACCCGGCCAAGGCCAAGCAGTACAAGCGTGCCCGCGGCATGGGCGGCTTCGTACGCGCCGACTGGGACGAGCTCAACGAGCTGATCGCCTCGTCCAACGTCTACACCGCCAAGCAATACGGTCCCGACCGCGTCATCGGCTTCTCGCCGATCCCCGCCATGTCGATGGTCAGCTACGCCTCCGGCGCCCGCTACCTGTCGCTGATCGGCGGCGTCTGCCTGTCGTTCTACGACTGGTACTGCGACCTGCCGCCGGCCAGCCCGCAGACCTGGGGCGAGCAGACCGACGTGCCCGAGTCGGCCGACTGGTACAACTCCGGCTATATCATTGCCTGGGGCTCCAACGTGCCCCAGACCCGGACCCCGGACGCTCACTTCTTCACCGAGGTGCGCTACAAGGGCACCAAGACCGTCTCCATCACCCCCGACTATGCCGAGGTGTCCAAGCTCACCGACGAGTGGCTGTCGGTCAAGCAGGGTACCGATGCCGCCCTGGCCATGGCCATGGGCCACGTCATCCTCAAGGAATTCCACCTCGACAAGCCCAGCGCCTACTTCACCGAGTACGTGCGCAAGTACTCCGACATGCCCTTCCTAGTCGAGCTGGAAGCGCGTGAGGACGGCAGCTTAGTGCCCGGCAAGCAGCTGCGTGCCAGCGACTTCGATGCCAACCTGGGCCAGGACAACAACCCCGAGTGGAAGACCGTGGCGTGGGACGAGACCCGCGACCAGCTGGTGGTGCCGCGCGGCTCCATCGGCTTCCGCTGGGGCGAGGATGGCAAGTGGAACCTCGAGCCGCGCGACGCCGACGGCGAGGAGATCCACCCGCTGCTGACGCTGGCCGAGCACCACGACGACGTGGCCAAGGTGGCATTCCCCTACTTCGGCGGCATCGCCCACGAGCACTTCGACCACGTGGCCGGCAACGAGCTGCTGTTCCACAGCCTGCCCGCCAAGCGCCTGAAGAAGGCCGATGGCAGCGACGTGCTGGCGGTCACCGTTTTCGACCTCATGTGCGCCAACTACGGCATCGATCGCGGCTTCGGTGAAGACGACGGCGCCCGCTCGCTGGACGAGGTCAAGCCCTACACCCCGGCGTGGCAGGAGAAGATCACCGGCGTGCCCGCCGAGCAGGTCACCCGCATCGCCCGTGAGTTCGCCGACAACGCCGACAAGACCCAGGGTCGCAGCATGGTCATCGTGGGCGCCGCGATGAACCACTGGTACCACATGGACATGAACTACCGCGGCCTGATCAACATGCTGATCATGTGCGGCTGTATCGGCCAGAGCGGTGGCGGCTGGGCCCACTACGTGGGGCAGGAGAAGCTGCGCCCGCAAACCGGCTGGACCCCGCTGGCCTTTGGCCTCGACTGGCAGCGTCCGCCGCGCCACATGAACGGTACCTCGTTCTTCTACAACCACTCCTCGCAGTGGCGCTACGAGAAGCTGCAGGTCAAGGAGATCCTCTCGCCGCTGGCCAACCCGGCCGACTACAGCGGCAGCCTGATCGACTTCAACGTGCGTTCCGAGCGCATGGGCTGGCTGCCCTCCGCGCCGCAGCTCGGCACCAACCCGCTGCGCCTGGCCGAGAAGGCCAAGGCCGCCGGGCTCTCCACCGCCGACTACGCTGTCCAGCAGCTCAAGAGCGGCGAGCTGGCGTTCGCCGCCGAGGATCCGGACAGCCCGCAGAACTTCCCGCGTAACATGTTCATCTGGCGCTCCAACCTGCTGGGCAGCTCGGGCAAGGGCCACGAGTACATGCTCAAGTACCTGCTGGGGACCCGTCACGGTATCCAGGGCAAGGACCTGGGCGAGATGGGCGGCGTGAAGCCGGAAGAGGTGAAGTGGCACGACGAGGCGCCGGAGGGCAAGGTCGACCTGGTGGTCACTCTGGACTTCCGCATGTCTTCCACCTGTCTCTATTCGGACATCGTGCTGCCGACGGCGACCTGGTACGAGAAGAACGACCTCAACACCTCGGACATGCACCCGTTCATCCACCCGCTGACCGCGGCCACCGACCCGGCGTGGGAATCACGCAGTGACTGGGACATCTACAAGGGCATCGCCAAGGCCTTCTCCAAGGTCTGCGTGGGGCACCTGGGCGAGGAGACCGACCTGGTTACCCTGCCGCACCAGCACGACTCCCCCGCCGAGCTGGCCCAGCCCGAAGTGAAGGACTGGAAGAAGGGCGAGTGCGAACCGATCCCCGGCAAGACCATGCCGGCGCTGATCGAGGTCAAGCGCAACTATCCGGAAACCTACGAGCGCTTCACCTCCGTGGGTCCGCTGCTCGAGACCATCGGCAACGGCGGCAAGGGCATCGCCTGGAACACCGAGTCCGAGGTCGAGCTGCTCGGCAAGCTCAACTACCGCAAGACCGAAGGCCCCGCCAAGGGCCGGCCGAAGATCGACAGCGCCATCGACGCCGCCGAGATGATCCTGACCCTGGCGCCGGAGACCAACGGCCACGTGGCGGTCAAGGCGTGGGGCGCACTGTCCAAGATCACCGGGCGCGACCACACCCACCTGGCGATCAACAAGGAAGAGGAGAAGATCCGCTTCCGCGACGTGGTGGCCCAGCCGCGCAAGATCATCTCGAGCCCGACCTGGTCCGGCCTGGAGGACGAGCACGTTTCCTACAACGCCGGCTATACCAACGTTCACGAGCTGATCCCGTGGCGTACCGTCAGCGGCCGCCAGCAGTTCTACCAGGATCACCCCTGGATGCGCGCCTTCGGCGAGAGCCTGCTGACCTACCGCCCGCCGATCAACACCAAGACGGTGACCGGCTTCACCATGCCCGAGGACAACGGCAACCCGACCAAGGCGCTCAACTGGATCACCCCGCACCAGAAGTGGGGCATTCACTCCACCTACAGCGACAACCTGCTGATGCTGACGCTCAACCGCGGCGGCCCGGTGGTATGGATGTCGGAACCCGATGCCCAGGAGATCGGCATCGAGGACAACGACTGGATCGAGCTGTTCAACGCCAACGGCGCGATCACCGCACGGGCCATCGTCAGCCAGCGGGTCAAGGCCGGCATGGTGATGATGTACCACGCCCAGGAGCGCCAGGTGAACGTGCCGGGCTCCGAGGTCACCAAGACCCGTGGCGGCATGCACAACTCCGTGACCCGGGTGTGCCCCAAGCCGACCCACATGATCGGCGGCTACGCGCAGCTCTCATACAGCTTCAACTACTACGGCACCGTTGGCTCCAACCGCGATGAATTCGTCCTGATCCGCAAGATGAAGAACGTCGACTGGCTGGACGGCGAAGGCAACGACAGCGTTCAGGAGACCGTGAAATGAAGATTCGTTCACAGGTAGGCATGGTCCTCAATCTCGACAAGTGCATCGGGTGCCACACCTGCTCGGTCACCTGCAAGAACGTGTGGACCAGCCGTGAAGGTCTGGAGTACGCCTGGTTCAACAACGTCGAGACCAAGCCGGGCATCGGCTATCCCAAGGAGTGGGAGAACCAGGACAAGTGGAAGGGCGGCTGGATGCGTCGCCGCGACGGCAAGATCGAACCGCGCATCGGCGGCAAGTGGCGGGTGTTGGCGAACATCTTCGCCAACCCCGACCTGCCCGAGATCGACGACTACTACGAGCCGTTCGACTTCGACTACCAGCACCTGCATACCGCCAAGCAGGGCGACCACCAGCCGGTGGCACGTCCCCGCTCGCTGGTCTCCGGCCAGCGCATGAACAAGATCGAGTGGGGGCCGAACTGGGAGGAGATCCTCGGTACCGAGTTCGCCAAGCGTCGCAAGGACAAGAACTTCGAGCAGGTGCAGGCCGACATCTACGGCCAGTTCGAAAACACCTTCATGATGTACCTGCCGCGCCTGTGCGAGCACTGCCTCAACCCGGCGTGCGTGGCCTCGTGCCCCAGCGGTGCGATCTACAAGCGCGAAGAGGACGGCATCGTCCTGATCGACCAGGACAAGTGCCGCGGCTGGCGGATGTGCATCTCCGGCTGCCCGTACAAGAAGATCTACTACAACTGGAAGACCGGCAAGTCCGAGAAGTGCATCTTCTGCTACCCGCGCATCGAAGCGGGCATGCCGACGGTGTGCTCGGAAACCTGCGTGGGTCGTATTCGCTACCTCGGCGTGCTGCTTTACGACGCCGACCGCATCGAAGAGGTGGCGAGCTCGCCCGACGTGCGCGACCTCTACCACCGCCAGTGCGAGATCTTCCTCGACCCGCACGATCCCGAGGTGATCGCCCAGGCCAAGCGCGACGGCATCGCCGATAACGTGATCGCCGCGGCCCAGGCCTCGCCGGTCTACAAGATGGCCATGGACTGGGGACTGGCGCTGCCGCTGCATCCCGAGTACCGCACCCTGCCGATGGTCTGGTACGTGCCGCCGCTGTCGCCGATCCAGACCGCCGCCGAGGCGGGCAAGGTCGAGTACGACGGCGTGCTGCCCAAGATCGAGTCGCTGCGCATCCCGGTGCGCTACCTGGCCAACATGCTCACCGCCGGTGAGGAGGAGCCCGTGGTGCTGGCGCTCAAGCGGCTGATGGCGATGCGCGTCTACATGCGCAACAAGCACGTCGAGGGCAAGGTCGACACCGCCGTGCTCGACGCCGTCGATCTCAGCGAGGCACAGGTGGAGGAGATGTACCGCTACCTCGCCATCGCCAACTACGAGGACCGCTTCGTGGTGCCGACCAGCCACCGCGAGATGGCCACCGAGGCCTTCCCCGAGCGCGGCGGCTGCGGCTTCAGCTTCGGCGACGGCTGCCACGGCGAGAGCAAGCCGAGCCTGTTCAACGGCCGTAAGCAGACCAGCGCGCTGGTCAAGCCGGTCGACGTCTTCGATCCGAAGACAGGCACCAAGGAGACCCACCATGGCTAATGCAGCACTTCAGATGCCTCAGGAAGCCATGATCCAGCCCGACGTCGGCATGCGCAGCCTGCGCGTGCTGGCCCGGCTGCTCGACTACCCCACCGAGGCGTTACAGGGCGCGGTGGATGAGCTGATCGAGGCGCTTTATGTTGAGCGCCGCCTGTCGGCGGCGCTGCGCGGTGACCTGATGAGCTGGTGCCAGCGCATCCACGAGGCCGACCTGCTCGAGCTGCAGTCCGACTACGTGGCGCTGTTCGACAAGGGCCGTGCCCACTCGCTGCTGCTGTTCGAGCACGTCCACGGCGAATCCCGCGACCGCGGCCAGGCGATGGTCGACCTGATCGACGAATACCAGGCCGCCGGCTTCGAGCTCGACGCCCGCGAACTGCCCGACTACCTGCCGCTGTTCCTGGAGTACCTCTCCACCCGCAGCGAGGAGGAGATCGGCCGCTGGCTGGGCGAGATCCGCCATATCCTGGCGCTGCTCACCGCACGCCTGGAAGAGCGCGGCGCCGACCAGGCACTGGTGACCCGCGCGCTGCTGGCGATGATCGGCGCCGAGGAGGACGTGGAAGCGCAGCGCGAGGCGGTGGTCGGCGAGACGCGCGACGACACTCCCGAGGCGCTGGACGCGGTATGGGAAGAGGAGGCAGTGCGCTTCTCCGCCCAGTCCGACGAAGACTGCGCGCTGCAGTCGGCCGAAGGCCGGCGCCTGGCCGAGCGCAAGCGGGCGATCCAGGGTGAGGCGGTACGCATCCTCGATCCCGTCGATGCCGCCAAGAAACACTAACGGAGACCTGTCATGAGCACTTTCATGAACTACATCGATTCCCTGCTGTTCGGGCTCTACCCCTACCTCGCCGGCAGTGTCTTCCTGATCGGCAGCCTGATGCGCTACGACCATGGCCAGTACACCTGGAAGACCGGCTCCAGCCAGATGCTGTCGTCGAAGAACATGCGCATGGCGAGCAACCTGTTCCATATCGGTATCCTCGTCATCTTCTTCGGCCATCTGGTCGGTCTGCTGACACCGCACTGGGTTTACGAGCCCTTCATCACCCCCGGCGCCAAGCAGGTGATGGCCGTGGTGGTCGGCGGTATCGCTGGCATCATGTGTCTGGTGGGCGGCGCCATGCTGTTCCATCGTCGCCTGACCAACCCGCGCGTGCGTGCCTCGTCCAGCCCCATGGACACCGTGATCATCGGCCTGCTGGTGCTGCAGGTCACGCTCGGGCTGCTCACCATCCTGCCCACCCTGGGCCACCTGGACGGCAGCGCGATGCTGAAGTTCTCCGGCTGGGCGCAGTCCATCGTCTACTTCCAGGGCGGCGCCGCGGCGTACCTGGAGGGCGTGAGCTGGATCTACAAGCTGCACATCCTGATCGGCCTGACCATTATCCTGGTGTTCCCCTTCACCCGCCTGGTGCACGTCTGGAGCGCACCGATGGGCTATGTGACGCGGCGCTATCAGATCGTGCGTCGCCGCGCCGGTGGCGTGTAAGAGGATGAGCCTGGCTGCGCTTGTCAATCGGTGCGAGCGCAGCCTGCAGCAGGATTCATGAGGTGACTGACATGCAAATGATCGAGATCGAACAGCTGCCGGGCCGCTACGCGCCGCCCCTCGTCAAGGTCGGCGACAAGGCGATCGACGAGGACAGCATCGCCCGCGAGATGCAGTACCACCCGGCGGCGAGCGCCGACGAGGCGAAGCTGTCGGCAGCTCGCGCGCTGGTGGTTCGCGAGCTGCTGCGCCAGCGCGCCGTCGAGCTCGGTCTGACGGCCGAGACCGATGACGAAGGCGACACCGATGCCGCCATCGTCGCGCTGCTCGAACAGGAGCTGGACGTGCCGGAGCCGGAAGAGGCGGCCTGCCGGCGCTTCTTCGACGCCGAACCCGAGCGCTTCAGCGCGCCGACACGTCTCGCTGTGCGCCACATTCTGCTGGCCGCCGCACCCGACGATGCCGAGGCACGCGACGCCCAGTACCGCCTGGGCGAGACGCTGATCGAGGAGCTCAAGGCCATCCCCGAGCGCTTTACCGAATTCGCCATGCGCCACTCCGCCTGCCCGTCGAAGAGCGAGGGCGGCGAGCTGGGCTGGCTGGCACAGGGGCAGACCGTGGCCGAACTCGACCGCGCCCTGCAGCACCTGCCCGAAGGGCTGCACGACCGGCCGCTGGCCTCACGCTACGGCTGGCATGTGGTGAGCATCGATGCGCGTGCCGGCGGACAGCGCCTGCCTTTCGAAGAGGTCGCCGAACGTGTACGCCACACCCTGCGCGAGCAGGCGACGCGACGCGCCCTGCGCCACTACCTGCTGGCGCTGGAAGCCGAGATCGGTGTCGAAGGCGTGGAGCTCGACGACGATGCCGCCGGCAGCTTGATGCAATAGGAGAGAGTCATGTCCCACGTTCACGCCAACGCCCGCTTCGTGCCGCTCGGTATCAGTGTGCTGACTGTGTCCGATACCCGCGGCTTCGACCGCGACGGCAGCGGTGACCTGCTCAGCGAACGCCTGTCGGAGGCCGGCCACGTGCTGGTCGACCGGCGTATCGTACCCGACGACATCTATCGCATCCGGGCGGTGGTCTCCAAGTGGGTGGTGCGCGACGACGTGCAGGTCATCCTGGTCAACGGCGGTACCGGCTTCACCGTGCGTGACACCACGCCCGAGGCACTCGCGCCGCTGTTCGACCGCGCCATCGACGGCTATGGCGAGCTGTTCCGCCAGCTCTCCTACGACAGTATCGGCACCTCCACCGTGCAGTCGCGGGCGGTAGGCGGTGTGGCCAACCGTACCCTGATCTTCGCCATGCCCGGCTCGCCCAAGGCCTGTGCCACCGCCTGGGACGGCATTCTCGAAAGCCAGCTCGACGCCCGCACCCGGCCCTGCAACTTCGTGGCCATGGTGCTACCCGAGCAGCCGGCCTGCGCCAGCCGCGAGACGCCGACAGTGCCTGACCGTGGTCAAGGAGCCCACGCATGAGCTGTGCCACCCTGGCCAAGGGACTGCTCGACCTGGAGGTGGCCCGGGCGCGCATGATCGCCGCCGCCGAACCGGTGCGTGGAGAGGAACGCGTGGCGCTGGAGCAGGCGGCCGGCCGTGTGCTGGCGTGTGATCTCGTCGCTCGCCTGGACATGCCCGGCATCGACAACAGCGCAATGGATGGCTATGCCCTGCGCATCGCGGAACTCACCGAGGCCGGCCTGCCGGTGGTGCTGCGGGTGCCGGCGGGGGCCGAGGTCGAAGCGCTGCCCGCGGGGGGCTGTGCGCGGATTTTTACCGGCGCGCCGATCCCCAAGGGGGCCGACTGCGTGGTGCCCCAGGAGCGGGTCAGGCTCGACGCAGCGGGGCGAGTGCACGTCATCGGCGAAGCCACACCGGGTGCCAACATTCGCCGTCGTGGCGAAGAGTACCGCGAGGACGATGCGCTGCTGGGGGCGGGGTGGACGCTGAACGCCGCGGCGCTGGCCCTGCTGGCGAGCCAGGGCATCGCTGAGGTGCCGGTATTGTCGCGCCTCAGGGTGGCGCTGATCTCCACCGGCGACGAGCTGATCGAGCCGGGCGAGCCGTTCAGCCCCGGGCGCGTGTACAACAGCAATCGGGTAATGCTGAAGGCACTACTGGAACGGGCCGACTGTGTGGTGCTCGACCTGGGCGTGATCGCCGACGATCCCGATGCCCTGCGCAGGGCCTTCAGCGCCGCTCGCGACGGTGCCGACCTGGTGATCTGCACCGGCGGCGTCTCGGTCGGCGAGGAGGACCACGTCAGGCCCGTGCTCGACGAGCTGGGCGGGCTTCGGTTCCATGGCGTGGCGATCAAGCCGGGCAAGCCGTTTGCCTTCGGCTACCTGGATGACGGCTCGCCCGCGGGCGTGCCACTGATCGGCCTGCCGGGCAACCCCGTGGCGTCGCTGGTGGGCTGGCACCTGCTGGCACGACCTTTCGTTCTGGGCTGCCAGGGGCGCAGCGTCGGGCCGCTGCAACAGTATCGCGTGCGTGCCGGCTTTTCGCGGCGAGCCAGCCGGGGGCGGCGTGAGCTGTTGCGCGTCACGCTCGATTGGCAGAACGAGGGGCCGGTAGCCTTGCTCGCCGGCGGTCAGGGCTCCCACATGCTACATGCCGCTAGCCAGGCGCACGGCTATCTGATGATGGCCGCCGATACCGACGTGGAGGAAGGTCATGAATACCTCTATCTACCCGCCGGACAGTTCGTCGACTGACCTGCTGTTCAAGCCCAAGCAGCTCCGCGAGCTGGTGCAGGGCGTGCCGTGGCTGGGCGAGCTGGACGAAGACGAAGTCACCGAGCTGCTCGAGGACACCGAACTCAAGACGCTCAAGACCCGAGAGTGGCTGTTTCGCCAGGACTCACCGGCGCACTGGCTCTACATCGTCATCAACGGCGCCGTACGCCTGGCGCGCAGCGCCGGCGACGGGCGGCTCGCCACCATTCGCTGCGTCGAGCGCGGCGGTACCCTGGGCGAGCTGAGCATGGTCTCCAGCGCCGGGGTCTACCTCTACTCGGCAGAGGCGCTGCGGCGCACCCACGTACTGGCGATACCTGCCCGGCGCTGCCGCGAGATCATGGATCGCCAGCCCGCCTGCCGTGCGGAGTTCATGAGTCGTCTGGCGCTTGAGCTCACCGAACGTCTCGAGGACCTGGCGCTGCTGACCCAGGCCGATGCCATGTCGCGGTTGGTCAGCTACGTGCTGCGCCAGTTGCCGCCGGGCCGCAGCAGAAGTCCGCGGGTGGTGCGTTTGTCGATCCCCAAGCGCTGGCTCGCCGCCCAGTTGGCCATGACACCGGAAACCCTGTCGCGGCTGCTGGCCAAGCTGCGCGACAGCGGCGTGATTGGCATCGACCGCCAGCGCCTGACGGTGCTCGACGAACAGAAGCTGCGCGACGCCATGCTGGCGGACGACTGAGTCGTCGCCTCGGCGCGCCATCCGGTCGTACAGTCGTACCTAGGGAGGCGGTATGTCCCGAACCAAGCAGAAACCCAACACCCTGGTCTACTCCTGCTCCGGCTGCTCGGACGTGGCGCAGCTGGCCAACGACGTCGCCGTAAGGCTCGACCATAGCGGTGTGGCCGAGATGTCGTGCATTTCCGGCGTCGGTGGAGGCGTACCCGGCCTGGTACGCATCGCCCGTGCCGGCCGGCCGATCGTGGCCATCGACGGCTGCCAGATGCACTGCGTGACCCACTGCCTGGCCCGCGCCGGCGTGACGGCCACCGAACACGTCAAGCTCTACGAGAAGGGCTTTCGCAAGCGCCGCGGCCAGCGCTTCGACGATGAGGTCGTCAGTGAAGTGGCCGAGCAGATCGGCGGTCTGATCGCCCGCTTGCCGATGGACGCCCCGGCCCATGTCGAGGGAAGCGTCGAGGAAAACGCATGAACCTGATCGACGGCTTCGGCCGCACCGTGCGCTACGTTCGCCTGTCGGTCACCGACCGCTGCGACTTTCGCTGCGTCTACTGCATGGCCGAGGAAATGACCTTTCTGCCTCGCGCCAAACTGCTCACGCTGGAAGAGATCGCCGCGCTGTCGCGCGCCTTCGTCGAGCTTGGCGTCGAGAAGATTCGTCTGACCGGCGGTGAGCCGCTGGTGCGCCGCGGCATCGAGGACCTGGTGGCCGAGCTCGGCGCGCTGCCGGGCCTGCGTGACTTCGGCATGACCACCAACGGCGCCGGGCTCGCCAAGCACGCGCGTGCCCTCTATCAAGGCGGGCTCAAGCGGCTCAACGTCAGCCTCGACTCGCTCGACCCCGCGCGCTTCCGCGCCCTGACCCGTACCGGCGACCTGGCCCGGGTCATCGACGGCATCCGTGCCGCCCGCGACGCCGGCTTCGAGCGCATCAAGCTCAATGCGGTGATCCTCAAGGGGCGCAACGACGACGAGATTCTCGACCTGGTCGAGTTCGCGCGGCGGGAGCGGGTGGATATAAGCTTCATCGAGGAGATGCCGCTGGGCCAGGCCATCGGCCACGACCGCGCCGAAACCTTCTGTGGAAGCGATACGGTGCGTGCCGCTATCGAGGCGCGCCATCCGCTGCTGCCTACTACCGAGACCACCCTGGGGCCGTCGCGCTATTTTCGGATGCGCGACTCGAACATCCGGATCGGCTTCATCTCGCCGCACAGCCACAACTTCTGCGCCGCCTGCAACCGCGTGCGCGTCACTGCCGAGGGCCGCCTGCTGCTGTGCCTGGGCAACGAGCACTCTGTCGACCTGCGTGGCGTGATGCGCCGCCACCCCGGCGACCTCGAGCGGCTCAAGGCCGCCATCGTCGCCGCCATGCAGAACAAGCCCGAACGCCACCACTTCACCACCGACGGTGACGTTCAGGTGGTGCGCTTCATGAACATGACCGGGGGCTGACCCCGGCTCCGCTCTCCCTCGTCTCTCGCTGACGCGGCGGCCGTCAGGCCGCCGCGCCTGGCGGTCTTCCCCGAACTTTGCTTCCACTCACGCCGGGATCTGGCTTGCCGCGGCCCTCTCTGTGTTGGCATTGCTGACGCCAATGCCCCTATTTGCACTAGTCATTGGTGTTGCCGATCAGCGCTGGCCATAGTCTCTCCAGACAGCAGGAGAGCAGATCATGAAAACTTGGCGGTTAGTGCTGCGCAGCGTCTCGAATTCCGGTGCATTACAAGATGCCGCTGCGCTGAAACGCAATGTCGCCAACTTCTTGCGTGTCGTCGAAACCTACGAAGTGCAGTGCCTTGGCATTCCGCTATTCGGTATCGACTTTTATGCCAAGGATGACGAATTCAACCATGTCATGCGGATGATCAGGATTATCGAAGAACGATACCGACTTTCCGTCATGCAGTTCAGTGAACTGGCCGAAATCGATGAGCCCAGTGTGACGATAAAGGTCGGTTGCCAACCTGCGACATATGTCGCGTGATAACGAAGGAGACAACAACATGAAGCTTCCCTCATTGATTGAAATTCCGAACGGTGACAAGGTTACGCCGACCTTTTCCGATGCCGAGATGCACGGGCGACTGAAGCGGCTGCGGGAGTACATGGCGGCCAATGACGTCGACGCTGTCGTGTTGACTTCTTATCACAATATCAACTATTTCAGCGATTTCGTTTACTGCAAGTTCGGGCGCGATTACGGCCTGGTCGTGACCCAGGATCGCTTTACCACCGTCACCGCCAATATCGACGGCGGCCAGCCCTATCGGCGCAATCGCCTGGGCGATAATATCGTCTACACCGACTGGCAGAAGGACAACTTCTTCAAGGCGGTAAAACAGCTCTGTGAAGGCAAGCGGCGCGTGGGTGTCGAGTTCGACCACCTCACGCTGCAGAACCAGCAGAAGCTGCTCTCCGCGCTCGGCGAGGTGGAGCTCACCGATATCGGCGTGCCGACCATGAAGATGCGCATGATCAAGTCGGTCGAGGAGATCGCCCTGATCCGCCAGGGCGCGCGCATCGCCGACGTTGGCGGCGTGGCCGTGCGCGATGCGATCAAGGCCGGCATGCCGGAGTACGAAGTGGCCCTGGCCGGTCAGGCCGCCATGGTGCGCGAGATCGCCAAGACCTACCCGAACAGCGAGCTGATGGACACCTGGGTCTGGTTCCAGTCGGGCATCAACACCGACGGCGCTCATAATCCGGTGACCAGCCGGCGCGTGCAGCCCGGCGACATCCTGAGCCTCAACACCTTCCCGATGATCTCGGGCTACTACACCGCACTGGAGCGCACCCTGTTCTGCGAGCACGCCTCCGACGAGCACCTGCGCCTGTGGGAGGTCAACTGCGAGGTGCACCGGCGCGGCCAGGAGCTGATCAAGCCCGGCGTACGCTGCTGCGACATCGCCCACGAGCTCAACGAGATCTTCGCCAAGCACGACCTGCTGCAATACCGCACCTTCGGCTACGGCCACTCCTTCGGCACCCTTAGCCACTACTACGGCCGCGAGGCCGGCCTTGAACTGCGCGAGGACATCGAGACCGTGCTCGAGCCCAATATGGTGGTCTCCATGGAGCCGATGATCATGGTGCCGGAAGGGCGCCCGGGGGCCGGCGGCTACCGTGAGCACGATATCCTCGTCGTGAATGAACACGACGCCGAGAACATCACCGGCTTCCCGTACGGGCCGGAGCACAACATCATCAAGTAGGTATCGAGGGGGCGCTGCGCCCCCTTTCTGCATATAAGAACAAACGACAGAGGAGGACGGCTATGGTCCTGCACTCGGGCCCCTTCAAAGGGGTAAACCCACTGGTGACCCTGGTATCGGTCATCGTCATGGCGGCGTTCATCGCGCTGGCCATTCTCTTCCCGCAAGCCACCACGGCGCTGATCGACAGGGGAAGGACCTTCGTGACCTTCTATTTCAACTGGTGGTACGTCGGCCTGGCGGCGAGTTTCCTGATCTTTCTGCTGGCCCTGGCATTCAGCAAGTACGGACGCCTCAAGCTCGGGGAGGAGCACGAAAAGCCGGAGTTCGGCTACTTCACCTGGTTTGCCATGCTCTATGCCGCCGGCCAGGGCATCGGCATCATCTTCTGGTCGATCGCCGAGCCGATCATGCACCTCTCCCAGGGGACGCCCTTTTCCTCGGCGGTAGACAACGCCGAAGCCGCCGACATCGCCATGCGGCTGGCCTATTTCCACTGGGGCCTGAACGCCTGGGCCATCTACTGCATCGTCGCCCTCGGCCTTGCCTTGATGGCCTACCGCTACGGCAAGCCGTTGAGCATCCGCTATACGCTCTATCCCTTGCTGGGGGAGAAGGTCAATGGCTGGATTGGTAACCTCATCGATATCATTGCTGTCTTTGCCACCCTCTTTGGTATTGCCACTTCCCTGGGCCTGGGCGTTCAGCAAATCAATTCCGGCCTTAATTATCTTTGGGACGTGCCTGTCAATAGCCTGGTACAGGTGGCGCTGATCGGCGTGATTACCGTACTGGCCCTGATCTCCGTGCTGACCGGGCTCAAGCGCGGCATCAAGTATCTTTCACAAGCCAATATGTGGCTGACCTTCTTGCTTCTGGCCTTCTTCTTCGCCTTCGGGCCGACACGCTACATCATCGGCGGGCTGCTTGAATCAACGGGCGATTACCTGCGTTCGGTGATTCCTCTGAGCTTCTACACGGGCAGCAACGCGACGGCGGCCAACGGTGCCACGTCATGGCAGGACTCCTGGCAGGGCTGGTGGACCGTCTTCTACTGGGGCTGGTGGATGTCGTGGGCACCGTTCGTGGGGGTCTTCGTCGCTCGCGTCTCTCGTGGGCGTACCATCCGCGAGTTCATCTTCGGTGTGGTGGGTGTGTCCTCGCTGCTCTCCTTCGTCTGGCTCTCCGCCTATGGCGGCACCGCGCTGTACGAGGAGCTGTTCGGCAGTGGCGGCATCTCCGAAGCGGTGTCCAAGGACGTCTCGCTGGCGCTCTATGCGACCTTCTCCGCCATGGATGTCGGCGTCATTGGCGTAGTGGCCGGGTTCTTCGGCACGCTGCTGGTCGCGACCTACTTCATTACCTCATCCGATTCGGGAACCCTGGTCATCACCACCATCCTCAGCGAGGGTGACCCGCATCCGCTTTCCCGGCATCGTGTCTTCTGGGGCGTCATGGAGGGGGCCGTCGCGGCCGTGCTGCTGCTGGTGGGCGGGGCCTGGGCGCTGTCGACCCTGCAGACGGCCGCCATTCTCTCGGCGCTACCCTTCTCCCTGATCATGGCGCTGATGGCCTTCTCGATCGTGCGCGCCGTGCAGCAGGATAGCGCCTTTCGACGCGAATACTCGCTGAAGACCATGACGGAGGGAAAAACCTGATGAATAGCGTCAAGCTGGCGGAGCTGGACTGGATGACCTACCGCGACCGGGTGCAGGATGGCGGCTGCCGAATCCTGCTGCCGGTGGGAGCCATCGAGCAGCACGGGCCGCACATGTCGTTGAACCCGGACGTGCTGATACCGGAATACATCGCCTGTCGCGTGGCCGAGCGCAGCGGCAACATGCTGGTCGCGCCGCCCATTGCCTACGGCTACAAGTCGCAGGTGAAATCGGGAGGCGGCAACTTCTTCCCCGGCACCACCTGCGTCAGCGGTCGCGCTCTGGAGGAGTACGCCTATGACGTGATCCTCGCCTACGCGGCGCATGGCAACCGGGAGTTCGTGCTGATCAACGGCCATTTCGAGAACTCGATGTTCCTGGTCGAGGCGGCCGATCGAGTCGTGAAGCACGCCAGGCTGTCCGGCAAGGAGATACGGGTTGTGCTGCTCTCCTACTGGGATTTCATCAGCGAGGCCACCATCGAGAAGGTCTTCCCGGACGGTTTCTCGGGCTGGGCGGTCGAACACGGCGGCGTGCTGGAAACCTCGATCATGCTGAAGATCCATCCTGAGCTGGTGGATATGGCGAAGGTGGTCGAGGTTCCTCCCGCCGAGTTTCCGCCCTATGACGTCTTCCCGCCGGATCCCAGTTGGGTGGCGAGTTCGGGCACGCTGTCATCGCCGGCCAAGGCCACGGTGCAGAAGGGAGAGTGGATTCTCGACGAGTGCATCGAGAAGATTGCCGGGACCTTTGGGTGAGGCGGCGGCATTGCCGGCCCAAGGGGCCGGCAATGCCTCAGTTACATGTTGGCGAGTCCGGAACGCAAGAAGTCGAGTACATGGCGAGAGGCGATGTTGAGTTCCCTCTCCTTGTAATACAGGCCGATGCAGACCCGACCCAGTGCCGGAAGGCTCCGGGAACTCTCGGCATGCTTCAGGTGCTCGGGAATCACCGATTTCGCCATTGCCGTGATACCCAGCCCCTCTTCCACAGCCGAGAAGATGCCGAGCAGGCTGGTGCTCGTGTACATGAAGCGGAAGGGGTGCTGCTGCGATTGCAGAGCCTCTTCCATCAGGGAGCGATAGACACAGCCTTGAGGGTAGGCGATCAGCGGTATGGGGTCGTCATAGCCATTGATGAGCCGGCTGTCCTTGTAGACCCACTCCAGGCCCTCCAGCCGGTAGTCGCGCGCGTCCCGGTCCTCGTCCTCCTTGGCGTACTCCATGGCCAGGGCAAGATCATAGTGCCCCTTCTGATAGCGCTGCAGGATGACCTTGCTGATCTCGCAGTCGACTTCGACCACGATGTTGGGGTAGACGCGCGAGAGGTTCCTCAGCGCCTTGGGCAGAAATGCCAGTTCGAAGTCGTTGGGTATGCCGAGCCTGACCTTGCCGGAAACGTTGTCGCCCCTGACCCTGGCAATGATCTGGTCGTTGATCTCGAGCATCTGGCGTGCGGCCTCGTAGAGATACTCGCCATCCTCCGTCAGCTCCAGGCTGGAACCGCGCAGGAAGATCTTGGTGTTCAGCAGCTCCTCGAGTTTCTTGACCTGCAGGCTGATAGCCGGCTGCGAGCGACCCAGCAGCTCGCCTGCACTGGTGAAACCGCCCAGGTCCTTGATGGTGACGAAGGTGCGCAGAAGATCGGTGGGTATGTTGGTCATTGGCTTGCCATGGTCATGTCGGGTATCGCCCTGGGGAGGCAACTTGGCGGATCGCGACTAACGGCTCGTCTCGGTATGCCTGCGACTAGCTTGCCTTACTTTCCCGGGCGCCGCACAGCCTCTTGCCTACTTTGCAGAATGCGATAGAGTCGAGGCGATGGGCCTCGTTCGCCCGGCAGCATTCTTCGCGACGCAGGAGCCGTCATGAATCTTCCTCTCAGGGGCGAGCCCCTCTCGGTCGGCTTCGTCCTGCTGCACCGTTTCACCCTGCTGCCTTTCGCCGCCTTCGTCGATTGCCTGCGCCTGGCGGCCGATGAGGGGGATCGCAGCCGCCAGCTGCGCTGCCACTGGACCTTCATGACCAGCACCGGCGAACCGGCGGCCTCCAGCTGCGGGGCGTCCATCACGCCTTGCCAGCCCTTCCGGGACCCGCAGGAGTTCGACTATATCGTGGTGATCGGCGGCGTGCTGGACGATGCCGACCGGGCCGATACCACGGCACTGGCTTACCTGCGTCGGGCGGCAAATGCCCAGGTGCCCCTGGTCGGGCTGTGCACCGGTGCCTTCGCCCTCATTCAGGCCGGCCTGATGAATGGGCGACGCTGCTGCGTCAGTTGGTATCACCACCGCGACATGATCCAGCGCTTTCCCACCATCGAGCCGGTAGCCGATCGGCTGTTCGTCGATGACGGCGACCGCCTCACCTGTGCTGGCGGTACGGCGGGGGCGGACCTCGCCGCCTATCTGGTCGAGCGACACCTGGGCAAGGCGTGGGCGATGAAGAGCCTACGTATCATGCTGCTCGATGAAGCCCGGGCAGGCGCTCACCCGCAGCCGCAGCCGGTGGTATTCGGCAAGATCGAGGATCGTCTGGTGCGGCGTTCCATCGCCGTGCTTGAGCAGCACCTGGGTGAACCGATCTCGATGGATGCGCTGGCCGAGCGCGTCGGAACCTCGCGGCGTAACCTGGAGCGCCGCTTCCGCGAGACGCTGGGCGTCGGTCCGCAGAAATTCGCTCGCGACCTTCGCCTGCGCTATGGGCTGTGGCTGCTGCACTACACAGGCAAAAGCGTCACCGAGATCGGTGAGCGCTGCGGCTTCGCCGATACGGCCCATTTTTCGCGCCATTTCCGCAGCGCTTTCGGTATGCCGCCGTCGGAGATGCGCAAGCGTGCCGAAGAACCGGGAAGCGACCGGGTCGACCCTTTCTTCCTGCATATCGAATCCCGTCCGGCGGTCTGACTGTTATAACGCTATCTCCCGCCTCACGGGTGCTCCAGGCATATGCCCATGCCCCGCGCGCAACGTTCGCCAAAAGTGGTAGGCCGAGCTCGGCGGTACCTGTCATTCAGCAAAGCTGTCGCATTTATTCAATCTTTCTCTCTCTCGTGCGCCTTTAATCGACGCATGGGCCGAATACCCTTTGCGCTGGTTATCCGCGCATAAGGATTTCAAATTTTAAGCGCCGCCGGGTTGTCGATAGATTGCTAAAACGCACCCAGCCCTGAATCAACAGCCATAACAACGGAGTCAGTCATGAACCAAGCCGGACTCGCATCATTCGATTCCCAGATCGCCGCCGCCATCGCCGAAGAAGTGGCGCGTCAGGAGGCACACGTCGAGCTGATCGCCTCGGAAAACTATGCCAGCCGCGCGGTCATGGAGGCCCAGGGCACCCAGCTCACCAACAAGTATGCCGAAGGCTACCCGGGCAAGCGCTACTACGGCGGCTGCGAGCACGTCGACGTGGTCGAGAAGCTTGCCATCGAGCGTGCCTGCAGCCTGTTCGGCGCCGATTACGCCAACGTCCAGCCCCACTCCGGGGCGCAGGCCAACGCCGCTGCCTTCATGGCGCTGGTCAAGCCGGGCGACACCGTGCTCGGCATGAGCCTGGCCCACGGCGGCCACCTGACCCACGGCGCAGCGCCCAATTTCTCCGGCAAGCACTACCACGCCGTGCAGTACGGCCTGAACCCCGAGACCGGCGAGATCGACTACGAGGAAGTCGAGCGTCTGGCGCGTGGTCACAAGCCCAAGCTGATCATCGCCGGCTTCTCCGCCTACTCCCGTGTGGTCGACTGGCGGCGCTTCCGCAACATCGCCGACGAAGTGGGGGCGTGGCTGATGGTCGACATGGCCCACGTGGCGGGGCTGGTCGCCGCCGGACTCTATCCGAGCCCGATTCCCTACGCCCATGTGGTCACCACCACCACCCACAAGACCCTGCGTGGCCCGCGTGGCGGCCTGATTCTCTCGGCCCACGGCGACCAGGAGCTGTACAAGAAGCTCAACGGGGCGGTGTTCCCCGGTCAGCAGGGTGGCCCGCTGATGCACGTGATCGCGGCCAAGGCGGTGGCCTTCAAGGAGGCCATGAGCCAGAACTTCGTGCAGTACCAGCAGCGCGTGATCGATAACGCCCAGGCCATGGCCGAGGTGTTCCTCGAGCGCGGCTTCGACGTGGTCTCCGGCGGTACCGACGATCACCTCTTCCTGGTCTCGCTGATCCGCCAGGGTGTGACCGGCAAGGACGCCGATGCGGCGCTGGGGCGTGCCCACATCACCGTCAACAAGAACGCCGTGCCCAACGATCCGCAGAGCCCCTTCGTTACCTCCGGCCTGCGCATCGGCACGCCGGCGGTGACTTCACGCGGCTTCGACGTGGCCGACTGCCAGGCGCTCGCCGGGTGGATCTGCGACATCCTCGATGTGCTGGCCGAGGGTGACGACAGCGAGGCCGTGGAGGCCGAGGTGCGCGCGAAGGTCGCCGAGCTGTGCGAACGGCATCCGGTCTACGGCGCCGCCGCTCCGGCCGCGACCCAGGAAACCGCCACCGCCTGAACCCGTTTGTCACCGGCCCCGCTCGGCGGGGCCGGTCGAGGAGAGAGAAGATGCAACGCTATTCAGGATTCGGGCTGGCCAAGCACGCCCTGAGCCACCACGAGAACTGGGAGCGCCAGTGGCGCAACCCCACGCCCAAGAAGCAGTACGACGTGATCATCGTCGGCGGCGGCGGCCACGGCCTGGCCACTGCCTACTATCTGGCCAAGGAGCACGGCATCAAGAACGTGGCGGTGCTGGAGAAGGGCTGGCTGGGCGGCGGCAACACCGCGCGCAACACCACCATCGTGCGCTCCAATTACCTGTGGGACGAAGCCGCGGCGCTTTACGAACATGCCATGAAGCTGTGGGAGGGACTGTCGCAGGATCTCAACTACAACGTGATGTTCTCCCAGCGTGGGGTGATGAACCTGGGCCACACGCTGCAGGACATGCGTGACATCCAGCGCCGGGTCAACGCCAACCGTCTGAACGGCATCGACAGCGAAGTGCTCACCCCGGAGCAGATCCAGGAGATCGTGCCGATCATGGACTGCTCGAAGAACGCACGTTACCCGATCATGGGGGCGTCCTGGCAGCCGCGGGCGGGCGTGGCGCGCCACGACGCCGTGGCCTGGGGCTATGCTCGCGCCGCTGACGCGCTGGGCGTCGACCTGTTGCAGAACACCGAGGTCACCGGCTTCAAGATCCGCGACGGCCGCATCTACGGCGTGCACACCAACCGTGGCGACATCGAGGCCAAGACCGTCGGCTGCGTGGCGGCGGGCAACTCGGGTGTGCTGGCGAAGATGGCCGGCTTCCGTCTGCCGCTGGAGTCGCACCCGCTGCAGGCGCTGGTTTCCGAGCCGCTCAAGCCGATTCTGGACACCGTGGTGATGTCCAACCACGTGCACGGCTACATCAGCCAGAGCGACAAGGGCGACCTGGTCATCGGTGCCGGTATCGACGGCTACAACGGCTATGGCCAGCGCGGCAGTTATCCCACCGTGGAGCACACCCTGCAGGCCATCGTCGAGATGTTCCCGATCTTCTCGCGGGTACGCATGAACCGGCAGTGGGGCGGCATCGTCGACACCTGTCCGGACGCCTGCCCGATTCTCTCGGCCACGCCGGTGAAGGGCCTGTTCTTCAACTGCGGCTGGGGCACCGGCGGCTTCAAGGCCACCCCGGGCTCGGGCCACGTATTCGCCTGGACCCTGGCCAAGAACCAGGCCCACCCGCTCGCAGCCCCGTTCTCCATCGACCGTTTCCATACCGGTGCTCTGGTAGACGAGCACGGTGCGGCCGGCGTTGCTCACTGAGGAGGCACTTCCATGTTTCATATCTACTGCCCCTACTGCGAGGAGCTCCGCGAGGAAGAGGAGTTTCATCCCAAGGGTGAGGCGCACATCGTGCGGCCCAAGGATCCCGAGGCCTGCACGGACGAGGAGTGGGGCGACTACCTGTTCTTCCGTGACAACCCGCGCGGTATCCACCACGAGCTGTGGGTTCACGCGGTCGGCTGTCGCAAGTTCTTCAACGTCACGCGCAATACCGTGACCTACGAGATCCTCGAGACCTACAAGATCGGCGAACGGCCGACGGTCACCGCCGAGCATTTGGCGGGCGGGGACAAACAAGGCAACGTGCAGGTCGCCAGCGGCGGACAACAGACCGTGGGTGCCAGCGGCGCCGCCGTGGCATCGGTCAAGGGAGAGCGGGCATGAGCAAGTCCTTGAAACAGCCGAATCGTCTCAAAGAGGGCGGGCGCATCGACCGCTCGCGCAAGCTGAGCTTCACCTTCAACGGCCAGCGCTACCAGGGCCATGCCGGCGACACCCTCGCCTCGGCGCTGCTGGCCAACGGGGTGGACATCGTCAATCGCAGCTTCAAGTACTCGCGCCCGCGCGGCATCGTCGCCGCCGGCGCCGAGGAGCCCAATGCGCTGATCCAGCTGGGCAGCACCGAGGCGGCCCAGGTACCCAACGTGCGTGCCACCCAGCAGGCGCTGTTCGACGGGCTCGTCGCGCGCAGCACCAACGGCTGGCCCAACGTGCAGCACGACCTCATGGGCTGGGTGGGCAAGGTGGGTGGCCGCTTCATGCCGCCGGGCTTCTACTACAAGACCTTCATGGCTCCGGCCTCCATGTGGATGACCTACGAGAAGTACATCCGCAAGAGCGCCGGCCTGGGTCGCAGCCCCATGGAGCGCGATCCCGACAGCTATGATCACCTCAACCAGCACTGCGACCTGCTGGTGATCGGTGCCGGCCCCGCCGGCCTGGCGGCGGCACTGACCGCTGCGCGCAGCGGCGCCCGGGTGATCCTGGCCGACGAGCAGGAGGAGATGGGTGGCTCGCTGCTCGACAGTCGCGAGCTGGTCGACAACCAGCCGGCCGCCCAGTGGGCGGAGCGCGTGCTGAAGGAGCTCGCGGGGCTGGACAACGTCACCCTGCTGGCCCGCACCACCGCCAACGGCTACCACGACCACCATTTCGTGACGCTGCACGAGCGGCGCACCGAGCACCTGGGCGAGACGGCACCGCTGGTGAACGGCCACCGTCCCTCGCGCTCGCGCATGCACCGCGTGCGTGCCGGCCAGGTGCTGCTGGCCACCGGCGCCCACGAGCGGCCGCTGGTCTACGGCAACAACGATCTGCCGGGCAACCTGCTGGCCGGTGCGGTCTCCACCTACATTCGTCGCTACGGCGTGGTGCCCGGCCACAAGCTGGTGCTCTCCACCAGCAACGATTACGCCTACCGCGCCGCGCTCGACTGGCTCGACGCCGGCCGCGAAGTGGTGGCCATCGTCGATGCCCGCCCGGCGCCGAACGGCGAGTGGGTCGAGCAGGCCCGCGCCCGCGGTATCCGTATCATCGAAGGGGCCGCCGTGCTCGAGGCCAAGGGAGCTAGCCGCGTCAACGGGGCGCGTGTCGCCACCATCGATGCCGGCGCCTTCAAGGTCACCGGTCAGGCCGAGACGCTGGACTGCGACACTATCGCCAGCTCCGGCGGCTACAGCCCGGTAATCCACCTGGCCTCGCACACCGGGGCGCGGCCGACCTGGAACGAGGAGATCCTCGGTTTCGTCCCCAGCCTGGTCAAGGGCGTGCACGCTGCTGGCAGCGCGCGCGGCATCCACGACCTGGCCGCCGGCATGGCCGACGGGGTCGCCATGGCCGCCCAGGCGCTGGAGGCCCTGAACCGTCCCGTGCAGGCAATCGAGCTGCCGCAGGTCGAGGCCCGGCGCGAGGGAGCGGCCTGTGCGCTCTACCAGATTCCCCACGAGAAGCCGACCCTGCGCGCGCCCAAGCAGTTCGTCGATCTGCAGAACGACGTGACCGCGGCAGGCATCGAGCTGGCAACGCGCGAGGGCTTCGAATCGATCGAGCACGTCAAGCGCTACACCGCCATGGGCTTCGGCACCGACCAGGGCAAGCTCGGCAACATCAACGGCATGGCCATCGCCGCGCGCTGCCTTAACCGGTCGATCCCCGAGGTCGGCACCACGGTGTTCCGGCCCAACTACACGCCGGTCACCTTCGGCGCCATCGTCGGCCGCCACTGCCGTGAGCTGTTCGACCCCGAGCGCTACACTGCGCTGCATCAGTGGCACGTGGAGAACGGCGCCGAGTTCGAGGACGTCGGCCAGTGGAAGCGCCCCTGGTACTTCCCGCAGACGGTCAACGGCAAGAAGGAGAGCATGCACGAGGCGGTGGCCCGCGAGTGCCTGGCGGTGCGCGAGAAGGTCGGCATCCTCGATGCCTCCACCCTTGGCAAGATCGACATCCAGGGCCCGGATGCCCGCGAGTTCCTCAACCGCGTCTACACCAACAAATGGTTGAAGCTCGAGGTGGGCCGCGTGCGCTACGGCCTGATGTGCAAGGACGACGGCATGCTGATGGACGACGGCACCACCAGCTGCCTGGGCGAGAACCATTTCCTGATGACCACCACCACCGGTGGCGCCGCCGGCGTACTGGAGTGGCTGGAACTGTGGCACCAGACCGAGTGGCCCGAGCTGGACGTGACCTTCACCTCGGTGACCGACCACTGGGCCACCATGACGGTGACGGGCCCCGAGGCGCGCAAGCTGCTGGCCGAGATCACCGACATCGATCTCGACCGCAGTGCCTTCAAGTTCATGGACTGGCGCGAGGGCAACGTCGCCGGCGTGCCGGCGCGGGTGTTCCGTATCTCCTTCACCGGGGAGCTGGCCTACGAGATCAACGTCCAGGCCAACTACGCCATGCACGTGTGGAAGACCCTGTTCGAGCACGGCGACAAGTACGGCCTGACGCCCTACGGCACCGAGACCATGCACGTGCTGCGGGCCGAGAAGGGCTTCATCATCGCCGGCCAGGACAGCGATGGTTCGGTGACGCCCGAGGACCTCGGCATGCAGTGGGCCGTCGGCTACGACAAGCCATACTCGTGGATCGGCAAGCGCGCGCTGTCGCGCTCCGACACCCGTCGTACGGACCGCAAGCAGCTGGTGGGTCTCAAGCCCAAGGACCCCACGGTGGTGCTGGAGGAGGGCGCTCAGATCGTCTTCGATCCGGATCACGCCATCCCCATGCCCATGGTCGGCCACGTGACCTCGAGCTACTACAGCCCGACGCTGGGCAGCGGCTTCGCCCTGGCGGTGGTCAAGGGCGGCCATCAGCGCATGGGCGAGACCGTCTACCTGCCCATGGCCGACGGCAAGACCCACGCCGCGGAAATCGTCGGCACGATCTTCTACGATCCCAAGGGAGAGCGCCAGAATGTCTGATTCCACAGCGACCCGGGCCAACGTCTACGACGTGCGCCCCAAGACCGAGGTGCCGGCGGAATCCCCGCTGGCCTGGTCCTACCACACCAGCGGCCGCCCGAGTGTCAGCCAGAAGAGCCGCGTGGTGCTGCGCGAGCGCGCCATGGCCGGGCATATGATCCTGCGCGGCGGCGCCATCGTGCTCGACGAGGCGGTGCGCGGTGTGCTCGGCTTCGGCCTGCCGGCGCGGCCCAATACCCTCAGCCTGAGCGATGACGGCGCGCGCTCGATCCAGTGGCTATCGCCCGACGAGTGGCTCGTCATCGTGCCCGGTGGCGAGGAGTTCACCCTGGAGCGCCAGCTGCGCGAGGCCCTGGGCGATGCCCACTACGCCATCGTCAACGTCAGCGGCGGCCAGACCCTGCTCGAGCTCGAGGGCGACAAGGCGCGCGAGCTGCTGATGAAGTCGACGCCCTACGACGTGCACCCCGACGCCTTCCCGGTCGGCAAGGGCGTCACCACGGTGTTCGCCAAGGCCAACCTGATTCTGCGCCGCCCCACGGAGACCCGCTGGGAGCTGGTGCTGCGCCGCAGCTTCGCCGACTACTGCTACCGCTGGCTGCTCGATGCCGGCGCGGAGTACGCCATCGGCGTGGAGAAGTGACTCGGCGTCTCGTTTGCCAGGCGCGTTTGGCCGGGGTCTCCCCGGCCCTTTTTCCATATGGTGCCCTTTGGCACCAGCCGCCGGAGGGAGCAGCATGAACCGACACGATGATATCTGGATCATGGCCGCGCAGTGTCCCAGTCGCCTGGGGACCGTCGACGTGGTGACCCGCTTTCTCAAGGAGCGGCGCTGCTACATTACCGAGCAGCAATCCTTCGACGACCGTCTGAGCGGTCGCTTCTTCATTCGCACCGAATTTCGCCCCGAGGAGGCCGGCTTCGACGCCGCTGCCTTCCAGGCGGCCTTCGCCGAGCGGGCCGCCGAGTTCGAGATGAGCTCCGAGCTCACGCCGCCGGGACGCTTGATGCCAGTAGTGATCATGGTCTCCAAGGCCGACCACTGCCTCAACGACCTGCTCTACCGCTACCGCACCGGGCAGTTGCCCATCGATATCCGCGCCATCGTCTCCAATCACCCCGACCTGGCGTCGCTGTCGGAGTGGCACGGCATTCCCTATCACCACTTCCCCATCACCGCCGAGACCAAGCCCGAGCAGGAGGCCCAGGTGTGGCGGGTGGTGGAGGAGAGCGGTGCCGAGCTCGTCATCCTGGCGCGCTACATGCAGGTATTGTCGAGCGAGATGTGTGCCAGGCTCTCCGGCCGCGCGATCAACATCCATCACTCCCTGCTGCCCGGCTTCAAGGGCGCCAAGCCCTACCATCAGGCCTACGAAAAAGGGGTCAAGCTGGTCGGCGCCACGGCGCACTATATCAACGATGACCTCGACGAGGGGCCGATCATCACTCAGGGCGTCGAGCCGGTCAGCCATGCCGACTACCCGGAGGACCTGGTTGCCAAGGGTCGCGACATCGAGTGCCTGACCCTGGCCCGGGCGGTGGCGCTGCACGTGGAGCGGCGGGTGTTCCTGAATAGGAACCGTACCGTGGTATTCCAACGTTGACACATTGAGTCCGCGACCGGGGCAGGCTAGCTTGGTGGGCAATCGACGGTCCACCAGGAGAACCGCATGGCTGCCCCCTTCGAAGATCACGACCCTTACCTGTGGCTGGAGGAGGTCGAGGGCGAACACGCCCTGACCTGGGTCGAGCAGCGCAATGCCGAAAGCCAGGCCAGGCTCGCCGATGTGCCGGGCTTCACCGAGCTTCGCGACGATCTGCAGGCGATCCTCGAGGCCGACGACCGCATCCCCTTCGTGGTCAAGCGCGGCGAGCACTTCTACAACTTCTGGCAGGACCGCGACCACCCCCGCGGGCTGTGGCGGCGCACCACGCTCGAGGAGTACCGCAAGGCGCGGCCCGAGTGGGAGGTGCTGATAGACCTCGACGCACTCAATGCCGAGGAGGGCGAGAACTGGGTGTGGCACGGCGCCCACTGCCTGCGTCCCGAATCGCCCGACGAACCTTGGCGCCACTGCCTGATCTCGCTCTCGCGTGGCGGCGCCGACGCCGATGTTACCCGCGAGTTCGATCTGGTGGAGAGGCGCTGGGTCGAGCAGGGCTTCTACCGTCCCGAGGCCAAGGGCGGCCTGGGCTGGATCGACCGCGACACGGTCTTCGTCCAGACCGACTTCGGCGAAGGCTCGATGACCAGTTCCGGCTATCCGCGAATCGTCAAGCAGTGGCGGCGCGGCACGCCGCTGGCCGAGGCCGAGACGGTGTTCGAGGGCGAGCCCGACGATATGGCCGTAGGCGCGGGGCACGACTCGACGCCGGGATTCGAGCGCGACTTCGTCAGCCGCGCCCGGGCCTTCTACGACAACGAGCTCTATCTGCGTAAAGCCGACGGTAGCCTCACCCGCATCGAGGTGCCCAACTCGGCGCAAAAACATGTCCACCGCGAGTGGCTGATGATCGAACTGCGCGAGCCCTGGGAGGTGGCGGGAACCACCCATCCCGCCGGCGCGTTGCTGATCGCCGACTTCGAGGCCTACATGAACGGCCAACGCGAGCTACGCGTGCTGTTCACCCCCACCGAGCGCACCTCGCTCTCCGACGTCACCTGGACCCGCCGCCACCTGATCCTCAACGTGCTCGACGACGTCAAGCACCGGCTCTACGTGCTCACCCCGAGTGAAGGCCAGTGGCAGCCCGAGCCGCTGCCCGGCGTGCCGACGCTGGGTAGCGTCAGCGTGAGCGCGGTGGACGACGAGGAGAGCGACGAGGTGTTCGTCATCGTCAGCGACTACCTCACGCCGACCACGCTGCTGCACGGTCGGGTCGGCGAGGCGCTGGAAACGCTCAAGCAGGCCCCGGCGCTGTTCGACGCCGAGGACCTCGAGGTCACTCAGCACTTCGCCACCAGCCGCGACGGCACGGCGATTCCCTACTTCCAGGTGGCGCGGCGCGAGCTCGAGCCGAGCGGCGAGCATCCGACCCTGCTGTACGGCTACGGCGGCTTCGAGGTGCCGCTGCTGCCCGGCTACAGCCCCGGGGTGGGGCGCGCCTGGCTCAGCCAAGGGGGCGTCTACGTGGTGGCCAACATCCGCGGCGGCGGCGAGTACGGCCCGCGCTGGCACCAGGCGGCGCTGCGCGACAAGCGCCACAAGGCCTTCGAGGACTTCGCCGCGGTGGCAGAAGATCTGATCGAACGTGGCGTCACTTCGCCGCGCCGGCTGGGCATCCAGGGCGGCTCCAACGGCGGCCTGCTGGTGGGCAACATGCTGACCCGCTATCCGCAGCTGCTCGGCGCCGTGGTGTGCCAGGTGCCGCTGCTCGACATGCGCCGCTACCACAAGCTGCTGGCCGGCGCCTCGTGGATGGCCGAGTATGGCGACCCCGAGAGTGACGACTGGCAATTCCTGCGCAACCTTTCGCCCTATCACAACCTCGACGCCGCAGAGGACTACCCGCCCATGCTGCTGATGACCAGCACCCGCGACGACCGCGTCCACCCCGGCCACGCGCGCAAGATGATGGCGCGCATGAGCGAGCAGGGGCATCAGGTGCTCTATTACGAAAACGTCGAAGGTGGCCATGGTGGTGCCGCCGACAACCGCCAGCGCGCCCATATGCAGGCTCTGGCGTTCACGTTTCTCTGTCGGACATTGATGGCGAAGGCTTAGACCCTAGGTCAGCCGGAGTGGGAGATGTCTTTCAGCACAAACCCATGCCGGGCCTGGAAGCGCTGCAGTTCGCGGGGCTGCGGCGTCTGCCCGGTGAAGATCTCGACATAGGCGGGGATGCGCTGCATGCGAACCTCGAGGGCTTCCTGGGTCTTCATCGAGATGTAGCCGATCTGGGTGAGGTAAATGGTGCGGCCGCGCACGTTGGCCGCCAGCGGCTCATAGCCGTAGCGCTCGAACATGCGCGTCAGCGCCTCGATGCGCGCCTCGTCGGCGGCGTCTATCTCCCTGGCCACCGCTTCCGACTGCAGCGCCCAGCTGCGCATGGCGAACTCCAGCGGGGAGTCGAACAGCTCGGGATCCAGCCAGCAGTCGAAGACGTTGAGGATCGCCTCGACGATGGTTTCGGCATAGGCCTCGGTCCGGCGTACCAGGCCCTGGGTATTCTTCTCGCGCCAGCGCTCGATCAGGGCATCCAGCAGCGCCTCGCGATCCTTGAAGAACCAGTAGAAGCTGGTTCGTGAGACGTCGAGCCGCTTGGCCAGCGGCAGGATGCGCACGCTGTCGACACCGGACTCGAGCAGCACCTTGAAGGCGGCATCGAGCCAGGCCTCGCGGGAGCCTTTCCACTTGGTGTCGCGGTTGGTGCCACTCGGCATCAGCTGATTTTCTCCGTCTAGATATCCTTCACCAGTCGCAACGCATCATAAATCGCCGCGTGGGTATTGCGCGGCTCGACGGCATCGCCGATGCGAAACAGCTGGAAGCTGCCCTTCGGGTTGCGCACGACCGCCTGGGGCCGGCCGGCGATGAGGTCGTCGTAGTTCACCTCGCCACCGTTGCGGGAATGCGGCTTCAGCTCGAAATAGACGTCCGCCATCGGCGTGATGCCGTAGTTGACCACTACCTGATCGATGCGCCGCTCATGGTCCAGGTCCTGCTTGCCCGGCGATACGTAGTCGCTGGTGAGCCTGGCGAGCAGTTCGCCGCCGTCGCGCGCTACCGACTTCAGCCGGTAGGTCGGGGTGAAGGTGACGTTGGGGCGCTGCAGGGCGCGCATGTAGGGCACCAGGTTCATGCCCATGATCTCCGCCGAGAAGGTGCGGTCCGGCGTCATGATCTCGAGTTCGGCCCCGCTCGCGGCAATGATCTCCGCGGCCTGCATGGCGGCATGGTCGCCGGCATCGTCGAACAGCAGCACCCGCTTGCCTGGCGCCACGTGACCCGAGAGGATGTCCCAGGTGTTGACCACCAGGTCGCTGCCGACCTCGGGCTGGTCGTCCATGGGGTAGCCGCCGGTGGCCACGATCACCACGTCCGGCTTTTCGGCGAGCACGTCATCGACCTCGGCCCAGACGTTGTAGCGTATCTCGACGCCGAGCGCCTCGCAGCGCGCCAGGCGCCAGTCGATGATGCCCAGCATCTCGCGGCGCCGCTCGCTCTGCGCCGTGAGGCGCACCTGGCCACCGGCGTCGCTGGCGGCTTCCAGCACCACTACGTCATGGCCCCGCTCGCCGGCGACGCGGGCGGCTTCCAGCCCTGCCGGCCCGGCACCGACGATCACCACCCGGCGCTTCAGCTCTGATTTGGGAATGGTGTGGGGCATGGTGGTCTCGCGCCCGGTGGCGGCGTTGTGGATGCAGTAGGCGGCGCCGCCCTGGTAGATGCGGTCGAGGCAGTAGTTGGCGCCGACGCAGGGGCGGATCTCCTCCTCACGCCCTTCCATGATCTTGCGCACGATGTGCGGGTCGGCCATGTGAGCGCGGGTCATGCCGATCATGTCGACCTTGCCCGAGGCGATGGCGTAGCGCGCCGTCGCCACGTCCTGAATCTTGGCGCCGTGGAAGGTGGGGAAATCGACCTGGCGCCTGATCTCGCCAGCGAAATCCAGGTGCGGGGCGCTGGGCATGCCCTGGATGGGGATGACGTCGGTGAGACCCGCGTCGGTGTCGATGTGACCGCGCACCACGTTGAGGAAGTCGATCAGACCGCTCTCCTTCAGGCGCCGCGAGATTGCCATGCCGTCCTCGGCCGTTAGCCCGCCTTGCAGCATCTCGTCGCCGGTATAGCGCACGCCGACGATGAACTCATTACCGACCCGCTGGCGAATGGCCCGCAGCACCTCGAAGGTGAAGCGCAGCCGGTTATCCAGGTCGCCGCCGTAAGGCGCCTCGAGGGTGTTGGTCAGCGGCGACCAGAACTGGTCCATCAGGTGGCCATAGGCCTGCAGCTCGATGCCGTCGAGGCCGGCGGCGTGCATGCGCTCGGCGGCGTCGGCGTAGTCGCGGATCAGGCGCTCGATGTCCCACTCCTCGACCTGCTTGGGGAAGGCGCGGTGGGCCGGCTCGCGGCGGTGGCAGGCCGACACCGCCGGCAGCCAGTCGCCCTTGTCCCAGCGGGTGCGTCGGCCCAGGTGGGTGAGCTGAATCATCACCGCGGTGCCGTGCTCGTGGCAGGCGTCGGCGAGTTCGCGCATCCACGGCACCACCTCGTCTTTGTAGGCGAGGACGTTGTTGAACACCGGCGGGCTGTCCTTGGCCACCGCCGCGGAGCCGGCGGTCATGGTCAGTCCCAATCCAGCCTTGGCCCGTTCGACGTGGTAGGCCCGGTAGAGGTCCTTGGGCATCCCGTCTTCGGGATAGGCCGGCTCGTGGGAGGTCATCATGAGCCGATTCTTCAGCGTCAGGTGCTTGAGCTGAAAGGGCTGCAGCAGCGGGTCGTTGGTCATGGTCGGCTCTCCCTCTCTTTATTGTCTGCCGGTTTCGTGAGCTGGTGTTTGCGCTTGTGCCCTGCGGTGGTCTTGACCTTTTTATCGCGGCTGGACACTCAGGTCGATTAAATGTACATCAGTGTACATTTTCTGAAAAGCGCTGAGCGACAGCCTCGCGAAACGCCGTAATCATCGGCGGGCTGGAAGATGGGGCTTGTGATCTCGACTAGCACCGGTTGACGCACTTTCTTCCCATTTCTACGTTGCTGGGTAAGATGCTCATGCCCTTGGAGGCATGAACGACAAAAGCTGCGGTTACGCTCGTCATGGAGGGTAAGGATTGCGTGCTGCAGTCGAACGGTAGGCGTAGGTGGCCTGCCTTGAAGGTCCGGTTTCTCAACCCAAGGAAGTCAGGAGGAGAGCCATGACAGTTTTACAGCGCTATATTCCGCTCTGTGTCGCTGCCTTGCCTCTCACGGCGTTGGCGGCTCCCGGCAATCTGGATGACTGGCAGAACCAGCGCAGCGACCCCGCATCGACATGGACGATGAGTCAACTGCTCGGCGACGACGTGATCGCGGGCGAGAAGACCGAAGTCGGTGAAGTGGCTGACGTCCTACTCGATGCCGAGGGTAGAGTCGAGTCGCTGCTGGTTTATTCCAACGGCAATGAAGTGGACCGGGGCTTTCGCACCGTGGAGTGGCCGGTGCTACGCTTCGAGCCCAGCGATGTACTGCTTTCGATAGCCCAACAGCCTTCTGAATTCGGCGACCAGCCGGTCGCAAGCTCACCGCAGGAGCTGATCGGTGAGGATCAGTATAGTGCCTTGAACATGCTCGGCATGGGCGTGGAAGTCGAAGGCGCGGCGTATGCGGAAGTCGAGGATCTGGTGGTGAACGAGCAGAATCAGGTCACCAGTGCCATCGTCGATCCGGATGGCATGGATACCGACAGCTACTGGATTCCTACCGACCTTGGCTGGATCGATCCGGAGTGGATCATGATCGTGCCCTATAGCCAGAGTGATATCGAGCAGGCCGGGGCGTATCAGGGTGACGATGGGGGCGAAGGCTCAAACTGATTGTCTGTAGCGTTTCCGTCTGTTCGGTACGTAAGGCCATTGAATGGGAGGGACTTTCCCTCCCTTTTTCTTTGCCATGACGGAAAAACGGTGTACGGCTGATCTCCTGCTCAACGGTGCGGAATGCCGATGCGTCGCCCGGCAGCCTGGGGCCAGTTGCCAGTTGTTGCGTGCGGCAAGGTCTCGATGGCTTGGAGCACGGCAGGAGGGAAGGGGCCGGGGCGGTGGCTATCCGTGTCGATGCCCATCAGCATCTGCTCGCTGGTGGCGAGCAGCTCGCCGTCGTCATCGTGCATGGTGAAGAACAGATGCAGGCGCTTGGCATCGCGGTCGAGCAGCAGGGCTTCGACGGCCAGTTCCTGTCCCTGGTGGGCCTCGCGCCGGTAGCAGAGATGGGTCTCCAGGGTGAAGAGGGTATAGGCGAGGCGCTCGCGTCCCTCGGCATCGAGCCCGATCCGCTCCATCAGCGTATCCACCGCCAGCGAGAACACCCTGGCATATTCGGCATCGTTCATGTGTCCGTTGTAGTCGACCCACTCCGGGGCGACTCGGGTCGTCAGCAATGTCATGGGGTGGCTTCCCTTGTATCGGCATTTGCAGTTATTGTCGGCGAAGCAAAAACTATCCGAGTGGTTTCCCAAGAATCGGGTTCCTTACCACAAATGCAACTGCTAGCAGTCGATATGGCGCTGAAAAGCATTATTTAGGTAATTCTGGCTTTCGTGGTTTCCCGCAAGCGCTTGATAGAGAAACTAACATGTTGTCACCGCTGTTCCTCTCCCTTGGCATGAAAACGGGCTCGGCCATGAGGCATCGAGACTGATGCTGGAGCTGCTCTCGCCGCTGTCGGCCGGGGCCAACCTGGGCCTGGTGTTGCTTTCCGTGATGACTTCGGCGCTCTCCGCGGCGGCCGGCATCGGTGGGGGCACGCTGCTGATCATCGCCATGGCCCAGGTGATGCCGGCCACGGCGCTGATTCCCGTGCATGGCATGGTGCAGCTCGGCTCCAACGGTGGCCGGGCGCTGATGACCTGGCGGCATATCCGCCGTGATATCGTCGCGGCTTTCTTTCCCGGTGTGATCGTTGGCGCCGTGGTGGCGGCCTGGCTGCTGATCCGCCTGCCCTATGGCGTGCTGGAGCTGTGTATCGCTGCCTTCGTGCTCTACTCCTGCTGGGGGCCCGGCTTGCCGCAGCGAGCGTTGGGGCGCACCGGTACCGTGGTTGCCGGCGCTCTTACTACCCTGCTCTCCAGCCTGGTGGGGGCCAGCGGCCCCATGGTGGCCTCGTTCATCAAGCTCGGCCTGAGCGAGCGCCTGCCGCGGGTGTCCACTTTCGCCACCTGCATGACGCTGCAGCACCTGACCAAGGCGTTCATCTTCGGCTTCGCCGGCTTCGTCTTTCGTGACTGGCTGGGGCTGATGCTGGTCATGGTGGCGGCGGGCTTCGTCGGCACCTGGCTGGGGCTGCGCCTGCTGCACCGGGTGACCGATCATCGCTTCGACTTCTTCTTCAAGTGGACGCTGACACTGCTGGCGCTGCGCCTGATCTGGCTGGGCGTGGAGCGCCTGTTGGGGTTAGGCTGAGTGACATAGGGGCTGGCTTAACCGGAAAGGAGTCTGTCATGAAGCGCTTCGTCTTTTGCCTGTCGCTGATCCTTCTGCTGGCCGGCTGCGCCGGCATGGGCGACCCGCGTGACACCGCCACCGAGCTGGTGCCCGGCCAGCCTTACGAAGTGATGACGCCAGGTCATCGCTACTTCACCTTTACCCTGAGTGCTCCTGCCCGCGTGGTGCTGGAGAGCCACACCTTCCCCGGCGATACGGGCGTGGTGGCGCCGGCCGGGCAACTGCTCGATGCCGACGGCCAGCTCGTCGTGCGTGACTGGAACAGCGGTCGCAACAGCAACTTCCGCATTGCGCACCAGCTCGAGGCGGGTACCTGGTATCTGCGGGTGACCACGCCCCACGCGAGCCTTGGTTCCTTCGGCATGCTGGAGCGTGACTACCGCTATTCGGTAACGCTGAGGATCGACAGGAGCCGTTGAGGCGAGGTAGTGCCATTCGATCGTGCTGATGGAGTTGCCAACCGTCATGTCGCTCGCGCCCCAGAAACAGCCCCGGCAGAGCCGGGGCTAAGCTGACGATGCAGGACGGTAAGCAGAACGCTCGGTCAGAACTCGTAGGTGGCGGAGAGCCAGAAACTGCGGCCGTCCAGAGCCACGCCATCGGTGGCGCGTCCCGTCTGGGTGTAGCGATAGGCCTGATAGGTGTCGCCCTGCCACTCGTAGCTGTCGGCCTTGCTGAAGTCCTTGTCGAACAGGTTGTAGATCGAGCCGGTCAGGCGTACCTGATCGGTGATGTGATAGGTCGTACGCAGATGGAACAACTCGTAGCCATCCAGCTTGTTGCCCACTTGTTCATACATGGCCAGGTTCTGCCCGCTTGCAGGAACGCCGTCTGTGAAGCGCTCCCTTGAAGAGTAGAACTCACCCTCGAGCGTGGTGTTGAGTCTGTCCGTCACGTCCCAGCCCAGGCTGGCAGTGAGTTTGTGCTTGGGTGTATTGGTGAGCAATAGACCCTCTTGCTCACCGGAGGTGATCTCGGTGTCGGTGTAGGTATAGCCGCCCCGCACCTCCCAGTCGGGTGCGAAGCGATAGCGAGCCTCCACTTCGATGCCCCGGGTTCTGGCCTCGTCGATGTTGATCAGCCGGGAGAAGCCGGTTTGCTGCGAGAAGTTGCCGACGGCGATACAGCCTGGGACGTTGCCGTCCGGGTGCAGACAGTTGGGGATTTCCGCGCCTTCGGCAATGCGGTCGGTGAAGCGGTTGTAGAAGGCCGTGCCGCTGACCGTGAGCCCATCCAGGCTGTCGTAAATGGCACCGAACTCGTAGTTGGTGCTCTTTTCCGGTTCAAGATCCGGTGAACCGATGGTGACGCTTTGGCCTTGATTGCCGAAACCGGTAATTCCGTCATGCAGCTGGTTGAGCGTCGGCGTCTTGTAGCCTCGACTCACGCCGCCCTTGAGGGTCCAGTGGTCGGTGGTGTTCCACACCAGGTAGCCACGTGGGCTGAAGTGGCCGCCGAAAGCGTCGTGATGCTCGTAGCGACCGCCCAGGGTGAGCGCCAAGTCGTCACGCAGCCACCATTCGTTCTCGGCGAACAGCGCCCAGCTCTGCTGTTCGAATGCCTGGTCGCCCGCTGCGCCATCTTCCAGTCGGGCATCGATGTACTGACCGCCCACCGTCACCATGTGGCGGTCGATCGGCAGGGTGTACTTGGTATCGAAGACGATATCGCGGTTCTCCAGCAGCCGTGGCTCTCCTCCCTGAGCCTCGTAGCCGTACTCCGGTGCACTGCCCGCCGGCAGGGTGCGACCCAGGGTTTCGGTCGTATTGTGCGTGAGGCTGCTCTCCAGCGTGCCAGCCTCGAAGCGCCCGGTGTGGCCGAAGGCAAGCTGATCGCGATTGAAGCGCAGCTCATCCTCGTAGCCCCAGACCTGACCCGGTTGTGGGGCACAATTCGCGCGGTTGGTACCGTCCAGCGTACCGAGGCGGCAGTCTTCATTGGAGTAGACCTGGCGTGCGCGCTCGGCGTCCAGCCACAGCGAGTGGCTCTCATTGGCGCGCAGTGTCAGGCGTCCACCCAGCGAGTAGATACGGGCCTCGGTCGGGCGCGGGTCGCGGGCGGCGCTGTCGGCAATCATCCGCTCGGAGGCGTCGCGATCGAACAGCCGGCCTCGCAGCTGCAGGCCCAGCACGTCATCGACCAGGGGGCCGGAGGTATAGAGGTTGATACCCTGCGAATTACCCGCATCGCGATCCTGCTGGAAGGTGGTGTCCATAGAGACGCTGCCGATCCAGGTGTCACTGACCGGGCGAGTAATGATGTTGATTACGCCGCCCATGGCGTCGGAGCCATACAGGGTCGACATGGGGCCACGAATGACCTCGATACGTTCGATGGCCGACATCGGTGGCATGAAGCTGGTAGCGGTTTCGCCGAAGCCGTTGGGAGTGACGCTGCCGGAGGTGTTCTGGCGGCGTCCATCGATCAGGATCAGGGTGTAGTCGCTCGGCATGCCGCGAATGCTCACGTTCAGCCCGCCGGTCTTGCCGGTGCCCGAGCGTACGTCGACTCCGGGAATGTCGGCTATCGCCTCGGCGATATTGGAGAAGCGACGTTGCTCCAGCTCCTCGCGGGTGATGACGGAGATGCTGGCCGGCGCATCCTGCAGCGCCTGCTCGAAGCCGGAGGCGGTCACCACGATGCTATCGAGGCGGGAACTGTCCTGCGCCTGTGCAGTGAAAGCGAGCGGCGCGCTGGCAACGGCGACGGCCAGGGCGGAGCGACGGACATGAAGCATGAGATCACCTGCTGACATGAATATTTTTAATGATATTGATTATCAAGCGCAGATGATTCTAGTGCGGGAAGTTCCCTTTGCTCAGGGGGTGGATGGGCAACGTTGCGTTGCGCGGCCGGCAACGCTTTCGTCTCGCCCATCGGCCATGGGGTTGAGTTGTGGGACGGGGCTTGGTTGCCATGCGTCCGGTAACGCTTCACGCAGGAAGGCGAGCAGGGCACTCAGACGCCGCGGTCGAAAGCCATACGGATATAAAAGCGTCACCGGTACGGCCGGTGCGTCCCACTCCGGTAGGCAGCGCACCAACGAGCCGGGGTGAGCGCGTTCTCGAGCTTGTGCCAGCCAGTCGGGCATCAGGCCCAGGCCATGGCCGTGGGCGAGTGCGTCGCCATGCAGCATCTGCTGGTCGACGCGCAAGCGTGACTCGGGTGGGTGAAAGTGGAAGTCACTGCCCTTCTCACGGTGGGTGAGGGTGAGTCCCTGCTCGGTTTCGCCGAGCAGGTCGATCCAGGTGTGCCGTACCAGCTCACGGGGGTGTTGCGGATAGCCGCGACGCACGAAGTAGTCGGGATGTCCGTACAGACCTCGATGGAGCCAACCCAGCACTTCCTGACGCAGCTCGCTGCCGCGCACCTCCCCCAGCCATACGGTAAGGGCCTGGCTGTCGGCGGTCAGGGTGGGAGCGGTGCAGGTCAGCAGAGTGAGGCGCACCGCAGGATGGCACTCCATGAACGCGGTGAGGCGAGCGGACAGCCAACTCCTGGCCAAGGCGTTGTGCGCCACCACGTGCAGTTCGCCGCTGACCTCTGCGTTCAATTCCTGCAGTGCTTGTCGGCCCTGCTCGGCAAGCTCGAGGATTTGTCGGCAGTAGACGTGAAAGGCATGGCCGGCCTCGGTGGGCAGCAGCCGGTTCGACTGTCGGCGTAGCAGAGGTTGGCTCAGCTGGCGTTCGAGATGAGCGATACGTCGGCTTAGGGTCGACTTGACCAAGCCAAGCTCACGGGCGCTACGGGTCATACTGCCTGAGCGCATCACGTGATCGAAGGCGAGCAGTTCGTCGAGGTCGTACATGGTGAGTTACCGAATACGTTGCATCAATCGCAACAGTCTATCTCGACCTTGTTGTTAATGAAAACTATTATTGTTAGAGGTGTTCTCGTTGCGAACCATGCAACGCAGCGTTGCGTAGTGCGTTGGCGCAATCCTTTGTGATAATAATTCGTATTAAATCTTGGGTCCTGAGAGGCTGGTATGAACGCTGGGAAACACTGGTTCGGCACGCTGTGCTCGTCACTTCTATTGGTAACCGTGCTTATGCTGCCGTTTACCGCCTGGGCCGCACGCAGCGTACACACAGCCTTCGGCGAGGTCGCGTTACCCGACACGCCCAAGCGCGTGGTCACCCTGCATGAAGGCGCCCTCGATACTGCCCTGGCGGTCGGCATCACGCCCCTGGGGGCCGTGACCACGCGCGGCGGCGACGGCGTGGCCCGCTACATCGAGGCCCATCTCGGCGAGGAGCGCCCCGCCATTGTCGGCGTTGTGCGCGAGATCAATCTCGAAGCCGTGCTGGCACTCGAGCCGGACCTGATCCTCGCCCCGCCGCAGCTCTCCGAGGCGCAGTACCGGCTGCTCTCGCGCATGGCCCCTACCGTGGTGCCGCTGTCCGAGGGGCTCGACCCCGAGCTGTGGCGGGATGAAACACGCCTGTATGCCCAGGCCCTGGGGCGCGGGGCGGAAATCGAAGCGCTCCTGGAGCAGGTGGATGCGCGGGCCGCCGAGATAGCCGAGGACAAGGCTGGCGACGAGAGCCCCGGCGCCGTGGTGGTTCGCTGGATGCCGCAAGGCCCCATGGTCATGTCCGACCAGCTCTTCACCGCCGGCTTGCTGCGCGCTTCGGGAGTGGCGATTCACGATGCCGGTTTGACGAGCGAAGGCAGGCCGCACAGCGATACCCTGAGCCTCGAGAACCTCGCGCGCCTCGAAGCCGATTGGATGTTCCTGGCCACGCTCAACGAGGAGGGGCGTGAAGCGTTGGAAGCCGCCAGGCAGTCGCCCGCCTTCGTCCGGCTCGACGTGGCGGCTCGCGATCGGGTCGTACCGGTCGACGGCCAACTGTGGACGAGTGCCTCCGGCCCGCTGGCGGCGTTGGCGATCCTCGACGAGCTAGACGCCGCGTTGACGCCTTGATGGACGCGATTACCCGCTCGGGCGCTGCTTCGGCCCGCCGCCTCACTCTGAGGCTGGCGGGCCTCATGCTGCTGCTGGTGATGGCCTGCCTGGCCAGCCTGATGCTGGGGGCCGGTGACGTCGGTCCGGTACGGGCGCTTGCCGTATTGGCCGGGCAGGGCGATGCCGAGGCCAGGTTCGTGCTCGGCTCGCTGCGTTTGCCGCGTACCCTGATCGGGCTGGTGGTGGGACTCTCGCTTGGCGTGGCTGGCGCTTTGCTGCAGGCGGTCACACGAAACCCGCTGGCCGAACCGGGGCTGCTTGGCGTCAGCGCGGGGGCGGCCTTTGCCGTCGCACTGGCGCTGCTGTTGGGAGCCACGGCAACGACGCTGCGGGTCGGCGTGGCCCAGCTCGGTGCCATGGTGGGCTGTCTTTGCGTATTGGGCGTCGCCCGCTTCAGCGGGGCCGGCAACGACCCGGTAAGGTTGGTGCTGGCCGGGGCCGCGCTGACGGGCCTGCTGCTCTCGCTCACCTCGCTGCTGCTGCTGTTCGATCAGCGCGCCGCCGACGAGATCCGCTTCTGGATCGTCGGCAGCCTGGCCGGGCGGCGCCTCGAGCATCTCGTTGCCATCCTGCCCAGCCTGCTGCTGGCTGGAGGGCTGGTGATCGCCGTGGCCCGCCCCCTGGCGGCCCTGGCACTTGGCGAGCGGGTCGCGAGCGGCCTCGGTCACCGCCCGGGGCTGATTCGGCTGCTGGTGATCGTGGTCGTGGCGCTGCTGGTGGGCGCGGCCACCGCCACGGCCGGTCCCATCGCCTTCATCGGCCTGGTCGTGCCGTTCGCCGCCCGGGCGCTGGCTGGCCCCGACATCCGACGTACCCTGTGGTTCTGTCTGCCGCTGGGGCCGTTGATGGTGATCACGGCCGACATCGTCTCGCGTTTGCTGGTAGCGCCCTCGGAGATGCCGCTGGGCGTGATCACGGCCCTGTGTGGCGCCCCGGTGCTGGTGGCCGTGGTGCGAGCGCGCCGCATGCCGTCCCTCTGAGTGATGAATATGGGAAGGGAGAGACGCCCCATGTGGCGTGAGGTATCAGCCGAAAGCCAGGCGCGGCAGAGGCCCGGTACAGAACGATGCGAGCGGGGAGCGGGCGATATCGTCGCTCCCCCGGGGCACTGGCGCCTGGCGTGGCAGGCGGCCGGCGGCAGCCTACCCTACAGCCTGCTGATCGATCGACGTGCCTTCGTCGCCGCCCTGATCCTGTTGCTGGCGCTGCTGACAGCATCGCTCGCCTACCTGGCCATGGGCAGTAGCCCGTTGCCGCCACAGGCAGTGCCGGCGGCGCTGGTGGGGCGCGGCGACATGATGGCCGTATTTCTGGTGCAGGAGCTGCGCCTGCCGCGTCTGGCCGCTGCCTGCCTGACCGGCGCCGCCTTCGGCGTGGCCGGGTGCCTGATGCAGACGCTGGCGCGTAACCGGCTGGCCACGCCGGGCATCATCGGTATCGACAACGGCGCCACCGCCTTCGCCGTGGCCTCGGTGATCGGCCTGGGGGTCTCCCTGGCGCCGCCGGCCATGGCCCTGGCGGGTGCCACCACCGCGGCTGCCCTCACCTTCGGCCTGGCCGCGGGTGGCGGCGTTCGGGGTTACCGCTTCATCGTGGCCGGCATCGGGGTCGGCGCCGTGTTCGGCGCCATCACGCAGCTGCTGCTGGCCAAGGTGCACATCGACACCGCCAATGCCGCCTACCCCTGGACGGTCGGCTCGTTGAATGCCCGCCCCGCTGGGGCCGTCATGTTGCTCGCCGTCGGCCTGTCACTCGGCTTGGGCGCCGCCCTCTGGCTCACCCGCGCGCTCAGCCTGATGCGCTTCTCGGATGCCGTGGCATCCGGCCTTGGCCTGCGCGTTGCGCGGCGCCGTTGGCAGGTGCTGGCGGTCTCGGTGTTGCTCACCGGGCTTGCCGTCGCCGTGGCCGGCCCGGTGGGGCTGATCGGCCTGATCGGCCCCGAGATCGCCCGCTCCCTCTCGTCGCCGCGCGGTGTGCCGGTGGTCGCGTCGGCGCTGGCGGGGGCGCTGGTGATGGTGCTGGCCGATCTGGCAGGAAGGATACTGCTCAGCCCCATCGAGATCCCGGTGGGCATCGTCACCGCCGTGGTGGGCGGCCCCTGGCTGCTGTGGATACTGCTGCGACCGGCTTCGAGGAACCTGGCATGACGCAACACGAACTCGCCACCCGCGACCTGACCCTGTGCCACGGCCGTGCGACCATTATCGACCGCCTGGCACTCACCCTGCCGGCGGGAGAGGTCACCGCCATCGTCGGGCCCAACGGCTGCGGCAAGTCGACCCTGCTGGCCGGCCTCTCGCGGCTGCACGCGCCCAAGCAGGGGACCGTGCTGCTCGACGGCAGAGACATCCAGCAGTTGCCGGCGCGGGAACTGGCCCGCCGCCTGGCGCTGCTGCCCCAGGAGGCCATCGCTCCGGAAGGGCTCACCGTGGCCGAACTGGTGCGCTTCGGCCGCCAGCCGCACCAGGGCTGGTTGCGCCAGTGGTCGGCGGAAGATCAGCAGGTCGTTCGCCAGGCGCTGGCCGCGGCCGACGTGAGCGAACTGGCGGGTCGGCCTCTCGATACCCTCTCGGGCGGCCAGCGCCAGCGCGCCTGGATCGCCATGACTATCGCCCAGCAGACGCCGCTGCTGCTGCTCGACGAGCCCACCTCGGCGCTCGATCTCGGCCACCAGATCGAAGTCTTCGAGCTGGTGCGAAGGCTCGCTGCCGACGGCCGCACCGTGGTGATGGTACTGCACGACCTTGCCAGCGCCTGTCGCTATGCCGACCATCTGCTGGCGCTACGCAGCGGACAACTGATTGCCGCCGGCCCGCCCGGCGAAGTGGTCACCACCGAGCTGGTACGCCGGCTCTACGGCATCGACTGCACGTTGATCCCCGACCCCGCCACCGGCAGCCTGCTGCTGGCCAACGTAAGGCGGGCGGGGCGATGCGGGGACGCCTGAGCGCTCAACCATCCTGAAGCCCAAGCCTGAAGACACCACGACGCCAGCGCTCTTTTCGAGCGCTGGCGTCGTGGTGTGGACCGTTGTCCCGCCCGGCGGGCAAGGAATTGCCTGATTCGACGCCGGTAAAGCAAGCAAGCGTGGAAGTGGGTGTGTGTGGCTCAAATGATATGTTATAACATAAATTTTTTAGAGGGGAGTTCCATGCAGGCCGATCCTGAGGCGCAGCGATTGCTGGCCATGCCTGAAGAGACATACATGAACGAGGAGCAGTTGCTCTTCTTTCACGCTCGCCTGCTGACCGAGCAGGCCGAAGTGGAGGCGCATCTGGAAGAAGTTCGTAAGGCCGTGGCCGACAACGAACGCAGCGGCGATGAGCTCGACCGCGCCGCGGTGGAGGAGGAGTTGCGCCTGTTGCTGCGTCAGGCCGATCGCGAGACACGTCTGCTGCGCAAGATTCGCCAGGCGCTGAGACGCATCGAAGAGGGCGACTACGGCTACTGCGCCGAGACGGGGCAGCCCATCGGCCTGCCGCGCCTGCTGCTGCGGCCTACGGCCGAGCTGTGCCTGGAGGCCAAGGAGCGCCAGGAGCAGCGCGAGCATCACTACAGCAAATCGCGAGGAGATCAATGATGACGAATGCCCTGTTGCCCGTCACCGTGCTGTCCGGCTTCCTCGGGGCCGGCAAGACCACCCTGCTCAACCATATCCTGGCCAACCGCGAAGGGCGCCGCGTGGCGGTGATCGTCAATGACATGAGCGAGGTCAACATCGATGCCGCCATGGTGCGAGGCGGTCCCGGCGACCAGGCGGGCGAGGTTGCCCTCAATCGTGCCGAGGAGCGCCTGGTCGAGATGAGCAACGGCTGCATCTGCTGCACGCTGCGCGAGGATCTGCTGGTAGAGGTGAGCCGACTGGCGCGAGAAGGCCGCTTCGACTATCTGGTCATCGAGTCGACGGGTATCTCCGAGCCGTTGCCGGTGGCGGAAACCTTCACCTTCGAGGATGAGCAAGGGCAGAGCCTTTCCAGCGTCGCGAGGCTGGATACCCTGGTCACGGTGGTGGATGGCGCCAACTTTTTGGGGCAGTACCACGAGGCGAAATCGTTGGCCGAGGCGGGCGAGAGCCTGGGAGAGGAGGACCACCGCAACGTCGCCGACCTGTTGGTCGATCAGATCGAGTTCTGCGATGTGTTGTTGATCAGCAAGACCGACCTGATCGACGACTCACAGCTGGCCGAGGTGATGGCGATACTGCGCACGCTCAATCCCGATGCCGAGCTGATTCCCATGGTGCATGGGCAGGTGCCGCTCGATGCGGTGCTCGATACCGGTCGTTTCAGCTTCGAGCGGGCGCAACTGGCGCCGGGCTGGCTCAAGGAACTGCGCGGCGAACACATGCCCGAGACCCAGGAGTACGGTATCTCGAGCTTCGTCTACCGGGCCAGGCGGCCCTTTCATCCGCAGAAGTTTCACGACCTCTTGCATGGCGACTGGTTCGGCGGCAAGCTGCTGCGCTCAAAGGGGTTCTTCTGGCTTGCCACGCGGCCGCAGTTCGCCGGGCAGTGGAGCCAGGCGGGCGGCATTGCCCACTACGGCTTCGCCGGCATGTTCTGGAAAGCGGTACCCGAGTCGCGCTGGCCCCAGGATGCGGAGAGCCGGGCCTATATCATGGAGCAGTGGGAGGAGCCTTTTGGCGACATGCGCCAGGAGCTGGTCTTCATCGGGCAGAACCTCGACGAGGCACGCATACGTCAGGCGCTGGACGAGTGTCTGGTCGGCGCTGCCGAACTGGCGGATGGTCCTGCGGGCTGGGTCAGCCTGCCCGACCCCTTTCCGGCCTGGGAGCCCCCCGGCAGTACCGTCTAGCGGCGGATCTTATTCCAGTTGATTAATAAACGGAATTTTGATGGAAGCTGCCGGAATATATGCAAAAAAACTCGCTATTCCGGCTGTAAACCGCTCCGTTAATGGCCATACTGAGCCTAGGTCCGCTTTAGAATCGGGCTACAGGGAATCATAAGGGAACCAGAGGTCTTCGTCATGCGCTCCTACAACCGACACTACCTCGGTGTGGCCGTCTTTTTCTTGTTTTGCTTTCAGTTGCTGGCCATTGACACGGCACAGGCCAACCCCCGCTATGCGGCCATCGTGATCGATGTCGAGAGCGGCGACGTGTTGCACTCCGCCAATGCGGACGCCACCCGTTACCCCGCCTCGCTGACCAAGATGATGACGCTCTACTTGCTGTTCGAGGCGCTCGAGAGCGGCAACATGCATCTCAGCCAGCCGTTGCCGGTATCGTCTCATGCCGCCTCGATGCCTGCCTCCAAGCTGTGGCTCGCGGCGGGCAGCTCCATTGCGGTGGAGGATGCCATTAAGGCGCTGGTGGTGCGCTCCGCCAACGATGTCGCGGTGGTGGTGGCCGAGGCGCTGGGCGGCACCGAGTCCGGCTTCGCGCGCATGATGACCCAGCGAGCCCAGGAGCTGGGCATGACCAGTACCGTATTCCGCAATGCATCGGGCCTGCCGGACAACGCCCAGGTGACCACGGCCCGAGACATGGCCACCCTGTCGATTCGCGTGATGCAGGATTTCCCCCAGTATTACCACTATTTCTCCACCCAGAGCTTCACCTACCGCGGCACCACCCATACCAGCCACAACCGGCTGGTGCGCAACTATCCCGGTGCCGACGGTCTCAAGACCGGTTTCATTCGCGCTTCGGGGTTCAACGTGGCGACATCGGCGATCCGCGACAATCGGCGTATCGTCTCGGTGGTGATGGGCGGCTTCACCGCCGCCTCGCGTGATACTCACATGTCTGACCTGCTCGATCGTGGCTTCGCCCGCCTCTCCATGCTGCAGCGAGGCGACTGGATCGCCCGCGCCGACGTGCTGGGCGATCGCATGGAGCTGCCGGATAGCCCGCCCGCTTCGGCGCAGCAGCTGGCGGCCGCTCCGGAGTCGCGGGCTCAGGCGCCCAGTGGCGATTCGGAGCAGCGCTACTCCTTCCAATCCGAGGTGGGGATCGAGATGGGGTCCGCTGACGATCCGATCCGTGCTCTGATCGCTCAGGCCGATGCACCACAGCAGCGCTCCGGCGGTAGCTGGGCCGTACAGGTCGGTGCCTTCAGCGACGCCGATCAGGCCCGCTACCTCGCTTCGCGCGCGGCCGATCAGTTAGCCAATTTGCTAAGCGACGTGCGGGTTTCGGTGGCCGAGTCGGGAGGGGATCAGCGCGTCTTCCGCGCCCGCTTGGTCGACATGCAGGAGAGCGACGCGCATTCCGCCTGCCATAGCCTGCGTGCCCAGGGCATGGACTGCATGGTGGTGGCACATAACTGAGCCGCATTCGCACCCCTTGGCTGGTTAGAACGACGCCCCGCATTTGCGGGGCGTCTTTCGTTTGAACTGCAAGGCGGTGACGTCTCAGGCCATGGCCGGCTCGCGCTCACGCTTGGTCACGCTCATGCTCTCGTTCCCAAGCGTGATCCTGCGGTCACAGATCCGCTCGATCAGCGCCGGGTCGTGACTCACCAGCATCACCCCGCAGCGCCGTTCGCGGGCCAGTTCGACCAGCAGCGCCAGCGTCTGGCGCTGGGTGATGGGGTCGAGACGCGAGGTGGGCTCGTCGGCGAACAGGAAACACGGATTGAGTAGCAGCACGCGCAGGATGGCGAAGCGCTGCAGCTCGCCGCCGGAGATTTCGCCGGGTCGACGACCCAGCAGATTCTCGTCGAGCCCCAGACGCGCCATCAGCGGGGGGATGCTGCTGCGATTCAGGCGATGGCGGCGGACCAGGTCGTCGAGCAGTCGCGAGAGCCGCCAGTGCGGCGAGAAGGCTGCCGGCGGGTCCTGATAGAGCTTCTGGAAGCCGAGCGAGTGCCCCGCTGCACGCCGAACCTCACCTTCATCGGCCCGGGTCACGCCGAGCAGCATGTCGCCGAGCGTACTCTTGCCGCAGCCGGATGGGCCGACCACGCCGACGATCTCGCCGGGGCGCACCGTCAGCGAAAGGTCGCGGAATAGTTCGCGACCGCCGCGGACCTTGGCCAGGCCGTTGGCGGTTACGACCGCTGCCATGTCGCACTCGCCGAGCGGCGCAGGGGCCGGCCAGCGGCTGGGCTCGGCGTCCAGCAAGCGCTTCCCGTACTCACTCTGCGGGTGAGTGAGCACTTGCTGGGCCGGGCCGCGCTCGACCACCTGACCCTGGCGCAGTATGACCACTTCGCCGCCGAGACGGCGAGCCACGTCGATGTCGTGGGTAATGGTGAGCAGGGCGCCGGCCGCCTCGGGCGTTCGCGCCAGCAGTTCTACCACCGCATCGCGCCTGGGAGCATCGAGGCCCTTGGTGGGTTCGTCGGCGATGACGATGGGCGCGCCGCCGGCACTGGCGGCGGCGAAGGCCACGCGCTGCGCCATGCCGCCGGAGAGTTCGCCGGGCAGCTTGTCGCCGGCTTCCGGCAGGCCCAGCTCCTTCAGATCGGCCCAGGCGGCTTGCAGTGACGCCCTTTGGTCGCGTCCGGCCACGTGATGATGGCTCTCGGCGATCTGCGAAACGGCGCGCATGGTGGGGTCCAGCGCATGCCAGGGCTCTTGGGGCAGCAGCGCCAGGCGGTGGCCCCACAGCGCTCGCCGCGACGTGGTGTCGGCGGCATCGAACGCCTCGCCATCGATGACCAGTTGACCTTGGGCGACGAGTCCCTTCGGCAACGTGCCCATGATCGCCTGGGCGAGCAGGCTCTTGCCCGAGCCGGTTTCGCCGAGCAGGGTCAGGCGACCGCCGGGGGTGAGCGAGCAGGAGAAAGGCGCGATCGTGACGTCCTCGCCCCGGATCGTCAGGCCCTCGGCTTGAAGTAAGTAGCTACTCATCGCGGATCCCTTCCGGCCAGCAGGTTCAGGCTCAGCACCAGCACGAACAGCACGAGTATCGGCTGGGCCATGGCCCAGGGCGCTTCATGATAGTAGGGCAGCAGTTCGATCATCATCAGCCCCAGCTCGGCGGTGGGAGGGCGCAGGCCGACGCTGACGAAGCCCATCGCGGCCATGGCGAGTATCGCGCTGGCGGCACCGAAGGCAGCCAGGGTCAGCACCTGCGGTGCGAGTTCCGGCCACAGATGGCGCCGGAACAGGTAGAGCGGGCCGAAGCCGAGCAGCCGGCTCGCCTCGAGCTGCGGCGAGGCGACCAGGATCCGGGTACGCGCGCGTACCACGCGGAAATACTCGATCCACAGTACCAGCGAAATGCCGACATAGAGCGCCCAGAAGTTACCCGGGGCGATGGCAACGAGCAGCAGTACCAGCAGCAGGCCCGGCAGTGCCAGGCAGGCATCGGCCAGGCTGCCCAGCACGCGATCGAGCCAGCCGCCGCGCCAGCCGGCGATCACGCCGAGGAGCACCCCCGGCACGGCGGCGCTGGCCACGCTCAGCAGCGCCATGCCCAGCGACAGGCGCACGGCGGACGCCAGCCGTGCCAGCAGGCTGCGGCCCAGATGGTCGGTACCCAGCGGTTCGGCGAACGATGGCCACTGCAGGATGCGGGTGAGCTGCTGGCGTGCGGGGTCGGCATCGGAGAGCCAGGGTACCAGCCAGGCGAAGGCGAGCAGCAGCGCAAGCAGCGCAGCGCCGATCTGCTGGCGACTGTTGAGTGCAGGCAGCGCCCAGCGGCGAGGGGGAGTCATGGCTAGCGTGGTCATGCGCTGCGCCTCCTGGGGTCTAGCCAGTGGCAGAGCAGGTCCACCACGGTATTGAGGACGACGAACATCAGGCCCATGACCAGGGCGGTGCCCTGGACCATCGGCACGTCGCGAGCGACGATGGCGTGTACCAGGGCGTGGCCGATGCCGGGCCAGGCGAACAGGGTCTCGACCACCACTACGCCCTCGATCAGGTAGACGAACTGCACGCCGAGATAGGCGATCACCGGCACCGCGGCATTGCGCATGCCATGACGCAGGAAGCTCTGCCGCTCGCCCAGCCCCTTGGTGCGCGAGAAGGCGTAGTAGGCCGATTGCGATACGTCGGCCATGGCGTTGCGCGCCACCCGGCTGGAGATGGCGGCCAGTGCCAGCGCCAGGGTCAGCGCGGGGAGCACGCCATGGGCGCTGCGGCCATGACCGGCGGCGGGCAACCATCCCAGCGACACCGAGAAGATCAGGATCAGCAGCAGGCCCACGGCGAAGGGCGGCAGGGCGCGCAGTACGCTGGCCGCCACTTCGCTCACGCGATCCAGCCAGCCGTTGGGCTTGAGACCGGCGATCAGCCCCAGCGGTGGGCCCAGCAGCAGCGAGAGCAGTACCGCCATCGTTGCCAGGCCCAGTGAATGGCCGAGCTGATGCCACAACTCAGCCAGCACCGGCTCGCCGCTGACCAGCGAGCGGCCCAGGTTGAATTGCAGTAGATCCCACAGCCAGCCGAAGTAGGCGCCGAGCGCCGGCTGGTCCAGCGCCAACTCGGCGCGTACCGCCTCGGCGGCGCTGGTGTTGACCATGTCGTGCCCGTAACGACCGGCAGCGATACGGTAGGCCATGTCGCCGGGCAGCGAGCGGGTCAGCACGAAGGTCAGGGTGCCGACCATCCACGCCACCAGCCCGGCCTGGAACAGGCGCTGCAGCAGCAGGCCGCCGAGGCCTGTCGTCCAGCGTGGAGTCGTCCGTGAAGCCAGCACTTGACTCATTCACTCCACCTCAGCTCGTCGATGCGGTAGCTGCGCTCCAGCGGGTCGATGGAGAAGCCTTCGAGCTCGGCGTTGACCGCGGCGGTCTGCTGGTACCAGGCCACGGGCACGACCGGCATGGCCTCGTTCAGGCGGCGTGCCACCTGCCCGGCCAGTTCGCTGCGGGCCTCCATGTCGGCCTCCTGGCGCAGGGTGTCGAGCCAGCCGGCCAGGTCGGTGTCGCGCCAGCCCATGGCACCCCAGTCGCCGCCCATGGACTCGGGGTCGGCGCCGAAGTCGTCGAGCAGGGTGCCCAGCGGGTCGGGTACCAGGCCGTAGTTGCGTGCCATCAGGCCCAGCTCCAGGCTGCCGTCGCGGTGGCCGGAGGGGATCTCGCTGGCGTTGCCTACGGCGACTTCCAGCGCCACGCCGAGTTCGCGCCACTGGTCCTGCAGGGCAGTGGCTACCAGCGGCAGCTCGGGGCGGTCGGAGAAGGTACGCAGGGTCAGCTCGAAGGCTTCGCCGTCACGCTCGAGCACGCCGTTGCCATTGGCTTGCCAGCCCAGCTCGGCGAGCAGCTCACGGGCGCGCTCCAAATCGCGTGCTTCGCCGGCATCCAGGCCGAGATGCCAGGAGCCGAGGCTGGCCGGGAACAGCTCGGCGGCGGCCGCCTCGGGGTTGCGTAGGAGACCGGCGGCGATACCCTCGCGGTCGATGGCCAGACTCAGCGCCTGGCGGGCGCGTTCGTCCTCGAGAAGCGGGTGAGCGGCATTGACCTTGAACACGATGGTGCGCGGAATCGGCTCGGCATGCAGGGTGAGGCGGTCGTTGCGAGCCAGGCGAGTCTGGCTTGCCGGATCGAGAGTGAACACCACGTCGGCATCGCCGCTCTCTGCCATCAGCGCCCGGGTCTCGCCGCGGCCCACCGCCAGGTAGCTGGCGCTGTCGATGGCGGGTGCTTCGCCCCAATAGTCGTCGAAGCGCTCTACGCCAAGCCGCTGCGGGGGCGCCACGCTTTCCACCCGGTAAGGGCCGGTTCCGATGACCTGGGAGACCCGTCCCTCGTCGTCATAGGCTGCCGGGGCGAGAATCAGCGTGGTGGAGTGGGCCAGCAGGGCCGGTAGCGGCGCGAAGGGAGATTCGAGCTGGACCACCACCTCGTTGCCGTCGGCTTCGATGGCTGCGATGGGCGCGGAGTCGAGGATGCCCGGTTTGGCCCGTGCGTGCTCGAGGCTGGCGGCCGCTGCTTGTGCCGTGAGCGGACTGCCGTCGTGGAAGCTGACGCCTTCGCGCAGGGCGAAGCGCCAGGCCAGTCCATCTTCACTGACCTGCCAAGACTCTGCCAGCCCCGGCGCGGGCTGCCCCGCGGCATCGGTGTCGACCAGCGTCTCGGCGACGCGCATGCGCGCGTAGACATAGCCCGAGGTCGACGGGTCGGCGCCGGTGATCTCCCAGGGAGCGACCACGGAGAGCGGCCGGTCGGCGATGGCTGTCAGGGGCAGCAGGGCAAGGCCAAGCAGTAAGGAACCTGGGAGCAGCGAACGAGAAGGCAGTGGCATGGCAGGATTTTTCCTTGCAGGGGTTGTTCAAGACAGACGATAAGCGACTCGGGCGTTCAGCCCGGATCCAGCGCCAGCAGCAGGCGGCGCTCGCCCGGGGCAGGCTGTGGGCTGCGGTGCACCAGGCCGCGTGTTTCGTTACCGACCCAGCCGCCGCCTTTCAGCAGGGCGAGGTCGCCCACCCCGAGCTGCTGGATGGTGCCGGGGTCGGCAACGATATCGGGTTTGTGCGGATGCGGGGCGCCGAGTCCGTCTCGGTTGACGGCATGCTCCGGCAGCCACTCGCTAGCCGGTCCGGCATAGGTACTCACCAGACGCACCGGCAGGTTGTCGACGTGAAAGCGTGGGCACATGGCGCCTTCCAGCGTGCGCAGGCGAATGCCGATGGTCTCGGTCGAGAAGAGGTAAGCCATGGCCTCGGCGATCGTGCCGATATCCTCCACCAGCGCTTCACCGGCTTCGGGGGCGGGCAGTCGGCGAGCCAGGTCTTCTTGCATCGCCGGGCCGGGTGCGCCGCGCCACTGCCATTCGAGGCCACGCGGGTGGCAGAGCTGTGCCCGTACGGCCAGGGTCAGGGCCGAGTCGAGCCGGCGCTCCATCACCGCCAGGGTGATGCCATCGTCGAAGATACGGGGTAGCACCGCGATGTCCTGGCCGAACGCCCAATGCACGGTTTTCGCAATTGTACCGGGCAGCATGTCGCCTCCTTTTGGAACTCTATAACATATCATTCATGCGGCGCATGGCTTCTGCGTGAGGAGCCGCAGGACGGTGGTCGAAAAGGAAGGGTGTAGACCCTGCTGTGAGTTGAGAATGTTGCGTTATAACATAACGAGTTTTGCCTGGCCAAGCATCTCAGAAGCGCAAAAGCAGATCCATCCCGGCCTCGACCTGCTCATGGTCAAATGCGCCATCTTGGGGCGTCGCACTTGCCGCGGCTTACGCCAGCCATTAGGTTGTTAATCAATAAGCCCCGCTGCCTTTTGGTCGGCGGGGTGGTTTTTTTGCAGCCAGCGAAGCCGAGGGGGCTCCATGTCGCCATCATTGAAGGGCATTTTGTTCATGTGCGCCGGTGTGCTGTGCCTAGCGATTGGCGATGCCATCGCCAAGTGGCTGGGCGAGGTACACTCGCCGCTGCAGATCATCTTCTTCCGCTCGCTGGTATCGCTGCCGTTGATCGCCGTGTTGGCCCACTACGGCGGCGGTCTTACCAAGCTGCGTACTCGCCGCCCCGGGGTTCACCTGGTGCGCGGCCTTATATACACCGGCACCATGGGCTGCTTCGTGCTGGGGTTGACCATGCTGCCGCTGGCCGAGGCCACGGCCATTGCCTTCGCTGCACCGCTGTTCGTCACGCTGCTGTCGGTGCCGCTGCTCGGCGAGCGGGTCGATCTTCAAGTCGTGGCGGCTTCGCTGCTGGGCTTTGCCGGTGTGATGGTGGTAGTGCGGCCGGGCGGAGAGGGTTTCCATCCCGGCGCATTGGTCATGCTGGCTGCGGCGGTTTTCTATGCTCTGCTCATGATCACTTCGCGACGCTATGGTGGTCGCGAGCATCTTTGGGCGATGGTCTTCTACATCACCCTGGTGCCGCTGGTGATCACCTCCGTCACCCTGCCATGGGTGTGGCAGACGCCTCACCCCTGGCATTGGCTGGGGTTCCTCGGTGCCGGGGTGATCGGGGTAGGTGCCACGGCCTTCATCACCATGGCGTTTCGCCATGCGCCGGCGGCCATTGCCGCGCCCTTCGACTACACCGCCATGCTGTGGGCGGTATTGCTGGGCTGGTGGTTCTGGGCCGAGATGCCCGATGTATGGGTGTTCGTCGGTAGCATCCTGATCATCGGCAGCGGCCTGGCGATCGCCTATCACGACCGCCGGACTACGCTGAAGCGTCGCCCCACTTCGTGAGGAAGCACAGCACAAACGCATGCGCGAGCGAATCGCTGCATTGCGCGGTGTTTCCCTGAGTTCCCGATCTTCTAGTCTACGTTTGGCTGGTCTGGTTCAGGCGCCAGCGCCGCCAGTGGCGGGCTACCAGCCCATGCTTGGGCGCGGCGAGCAGGGCGACGAGGAACAGCGCCGAGGCGACCAGCACGATGGCACCGCCCGAGGCGACGTCCAGCTTGACCGATAGCACCAGCCCTACCACGGCCGACGTCACGCCGACGCCGACCGAGATGGCCAGCATGCGGGGAAAGCGGTCGGTGAGCAGGTGGGCGGTGGCACCGGGAGTGATCAGCATGGCCACCACCAAGATGATGCCCACGGTCTCCAGGCTGGCGACGATGGTCAGCGTCAGCAGCAGGATCAGCCCGTAGTGAATCGCGCCGGTATTGAACCCCAGCGCCTGGGCCTGCTGCGGGTCGAAGGTGTAGAGCAGCAGCGGGCGATAGGCCAGCCAGATCGCCAGCAGCGTCACCACGCTGGCCAGCAGCGTGAGTATCAGCGCCGAGTCCTTCACCCCCAGCACGTTGCCGAACAGGATATGCAGTAGATGGGTACTGGTGGCGATCTTGCTGATGATCACGATGCCCAGCGCGAACGCGGCAGTGAACATCAGCCCCATCGCCGCATCCGACTTGATGCGCGTATGACGTTCGATGGCGCCGATACCCAGCGAGGTGAGCGCACCGGTGATGAAGGCGCCGATGAAGAACGGCCAGCCCAGCAGATAGGCGATGGCCACGCCGGGCAGCACCGCATGGGAGATGGCATCGCCCAGCAACGACCAGCGCTTGAGCACCACGTAGCAGGAGAGCAGTCCGCAGATCGCTCCCACCAGCACCGAAGTGAGCAGGGCACGCTGCATGAAGCGATATTCGAAGGGCGCGGCCAGGTTTTCCGGCAGCAGGTCGACCGCCAGCATCAGCAGGGCGGTCAAGGCATCGATCGTACCCAGGGCCAGACTTTCAAGCGGCAACACGCTCACCTCCGCTCAGCGCTCCGCGGTCGCCCACCGCCAGGCGTGCCAGCATGGCATCGCTGAGCATCTCGTCCGGCGCACCCATGCCGACCAGGGTGCGATTGATCAGCAGCACATTGTCGGCGTGGACCCGTGCGCTGGGCATGTCATGGGTCACCATGATGACGGTGCGTCCGGCGCGGCGCTCGCGCTCGAGGGTATCGAGGATCAGCGCCTCGCTGGGTGGGTCCACGCCCGCCAGGGGTTCGTCGAGCAGCAGGATCCGGGCCTGCTGCGCCAAGGCTCGGGCCAGCATCACGCGCTTCTTCTGCCCCCCGGAAAGTTCGCCGATGGGACGCATGGCGTAGTCGGCCATGTCGACGGCGTCGAGGGCAGCTTCCACCGCCTGGCGATGGCTGGGATCGGCCCAGTGGCGCGGGGCCAGGCGCCGCCACAGCGGGTCATGACGCATCAGGCCATAGCGCCCGGTCAGTACCGTGTCGCGTACCGAAATGGGAAAATCCCACTCCATGTTTTCCTGCTGTGCCATATAGGCAATGTTGCCGGCCCGGCGCTGTGCGGCAGGGCTCTCGCCGAGAACCCGCAGCTCACCGCGCAGCGGCGCGAGGCTGCCGATCACCAGGTTGAGCAGGCTCGACTTGCCGGCGCCGTTGGGGCCGACGATGGCGGTCCACTGCCCCTGGGGCAGCGACAGGGTGATGTCCTCGAGCACGGGCTGCTGGTGGTAGGCGGCACAGAGCCGGCGTGCCTGAAGCGCGGGCACGGTTTCCGTCATTTTTCACCTCCCAAGGCATCGACCAGCAGCCGGGCGTTGTGGCGCAGCATGCCGGGATAATCCGGCGCCTCGCCATCCGGCTCGCTGAGGGAGTCGACATAGAGCGGCCCGGCGATTTCCACCTGAGTCTCGCCGGCGACGCTGCGCACGTGGCGATCGGAGATCGTGCTCTCCCAGAAGAGGGCGGCCGGCTGGCGCTCTTCGATCTTGTCGACGATGCGCATGACCTGATTGGGAGAGCCCTCCTGCTCGGCGTTATTGCCCCAGATGCCGTCGTGTTCGAAGCCAAAGGCGTCGGCGAAGTAGAGGAAGGCCGCTTCGCTGGTTATCAGCAGACGCTGATCATCGGGGATGGCGGCAAGGGTCTGAGCGAGCTCGTCATGCAGGGCGTCAAGCGCTTCCCCCAGCGCCTCGGCACGCGACCGGAAGGCATCGGCGGCGTCCGGCCGGGCCTCGGCGAGGGTATCGGCAATCACCCGGGCATACTCGGCGGCGGCGCGTGGATCCATCCACACGTGGGGGTCGGCCTCGCCGGCAAAGTCTCCGGTGGCGATCGGCTGAGTGGCGTAGCCGCTCTCTTCGGCCAGGGCGACCAGCGGCACATCGTCCCCCACCGTGGCTTCGACCTGGCTGATCCATTGCTCCAGGCCGTAGCCGTTGTAGAACACCACCTCGGCTTCCTCGAGGGCGACGAAATTGCTCGGCACCAGCTCCCATTCGTGGACTTCCGCACCCACCGGGGTCAGCACCTCGACCTCGGCATCGTCGCCGGCGACTTCGCGAATGAGGTCGCCCAGCACGGAGAAGGTGGCCGCAACCCTGAGCGGCGACTCCTCGGCATGGGCCGCAGCCGGCAGGGCCAGCGCAAGAGCGCTAAGCAGTATCCATCCCTTGGGAAGCGGCATCGGTCACTCTCCTTTGACATCGGGCCTCTGGCATCAGGGCCGTTGAATACGAGTTGTTTCGTTACAGTGAGTTTCTAAGAGCATAGCTACTATTTTAGCCAAGGTTAAGTTGTAGCGTAGTAGGAAATCTCTATCGGTGCACTGTTGCTGCGCTATCAGAACATTGGCTATATTGGCGCGATGACCGATTCCCCGAACGATGTGACGCCGGATCGCCTTTGCAAGGCGGATGCCCTGCCGCCCAGCGACCAGCATGCGCAGCAGTACGCTGCCGTGCGCAATGCCCATGAAACCGAGCTGCTCGAGGACTACGTGGAGCTGATCGCCGACCTGCTGGAGCATCAGGGCGAGGCTCGCGCGACGGATATCGCCGCGCGCATGGGGGTCAGCCAGGCCACGGTGTCGAAAACGGTGACCCGGCTCAAAGCGCTGGGACTGGTCTCCAGCAAGCCCTACCGCTCGCTGTTCCTGACCGAGAAAGGGGAGGCGATGGCGGCCATGTCGAATCAGCGCCATGCCATCGTGTTGCAGTTCCTGCGCGCCCTTGGGGTCAGCGACCGCACCGCGCGTATCGATGCCGAGGGCATGGAACACCACGTCAGCCAGGAAACCCTGGACGTCATGCAGCGCTTCGCCCGCGAGCAGGAGCGCCGCGACGCCTGAGCCGGCGTCGCGACTACCCGCCGGCCCATTGATTTCAGTCGACTAGGAACGCCCGTGCGGCCACTTCGGGATCGGGCTGCCCACAGATCGCCGATACCACCGCCGGTCCCTTCGCGCCGGCGGCATGCACCTGGCGTGCGTGCTCGGCCTTGAGCCCGCCGATGGCCACTGCCGGCAGCGGGCTTGCTGCCACCAGCGCGGCCAGGCCGTCAAAGCCCAGCGGCGTGGCATGGTTGCGCTTGGTCGTGGTGGCGAATACCGGGCCGAAGCCGAGGTAGTCGAGCCTGGCTGGGTCGAGGCGGGCGAGCTGGTCGTGATTCTGTACCGAGAGGCCGAGAATGGCCGCTTCGCCCAGTGCGCTGCGGGCCGCTGCCACGTCGCCGTCGTCCTGGCCGATATGCAGGCCGTCAGCACCGCTCTCCAGCGCTACCGCCAGACGATCATTGATGATCAGCGGCACCCCGCTGCCGGCCAGCGCGGCCTTGAGGCGGCGCGCCTGGTCGATCATCTCGCCGTCGGAGGCGTGCTTGTCGCGTAGCTGTACGACGGTAACACCGCCGCGCACTGCGGCCACCACGGTCTCGACCAGCCCTTGACGGGCGCAGAGCTCTGGGTCGGTGACCAGATAGAGAGAGAGATCAAGGGACATGACGCTTCCAGCCGGAAATGGTTATGCCTCGATGATACCCCTGTGCTGGGCCGGCGTCAGGGGGCGGGACCGGCGGCACCCAGGAACCTGTCCTGCCAGTAGTCGATATGCAGCGGCACGCTGGTGACCTGACGCCCGCTGCCCGGGGCGTGGATCATCTGGCCGTTGCCGCGGTAGATGCCCACATGGGTGGCCTTGCGCCGGTCGCCGAAGAACAGCAGGTCGCCGGGTTGGGCGCGATCGACGGCCGGCAAGGCGCGAAACTGTTGGTCGGCAGTACGCGGCACCTGGATGCCCGCCGAACGGTAAGCCAGCTCCACCAGCCCCGAGCAGTCGAGCCCCTCCGGCGTGTTGCCGCCGAAGCGATAGGGCGTGCCCAAGGCACTCTTGGCGGTGGCGAGTATCAGGGCGCGCTCGATGGAGAGCCCATCCGTGCCGTGGTGCGCATCGTGAGTGGCGAGGTCGCGGCTGGCACAGCCGGCCAGCAGGGCCAACGCCAGCAGCAGTGCCAAGCGGCGCAGCAGGCGTCCGGCATCGAGGCTGAACAGTCTCGGCGTAACCGGAGTTGGCAGTGACGAGGTCGGCATCGGCAGTCGCTCTACGCAGCGGTACTTTCCCTACTTTAGCTCGAACCGGGAACTCATGGCAGCGGCGGACGGCTGGAAAAACGTCGAAGCGACCCGCATCATCAACAGCCCATGCCAAGCCTAAGGAGAGAAGACGCATGAGCTTCAAGGGAGAGCAGCATCCCGGCGTACAGGCCCCCACGCCGGACTCGCAGGGCTTTCGCCTCAACCATACGATGCTGCGGATCAAGGATCCGGAAAAGGCGCTGGCCTTCTACACCCGGGTGTTCGGCATGCAGGTGATGCGCCGCCTCGATTTCGACGAGATGGGTTTCTCGCTCTACTTCCTCGCCAAGCTGGACGAGAACGAGCAGGTGCCGGAGGAACAGGGTGAACGCACGGTGTGGACCTTTCGCCAGCGAGGCCTGCTCGAGCTGACCCACAACTGGGGCACCGAGACCCAGGCCGACTTCGCCTATCACGACGGCAACGCCGAGCCCCAGGGCTTCGGCCACATCTGCTTCTCGGTGCCGGACCTCGAGGCCGCCGAGGCCTGGTTCGATGCCAACGAGGTCGAATTCGTCAAGCGCTCGGACCAGGGCAAGATGAAGGACGTGGTATTCGTCAAGGACGTGGACGGTTACTGGATCGAGGTGGTCCAGGCCGACCGCCTGTCTGCTCTAGGGGACTGACCTCCGGTCTCGGCCTGCCTTGCCTTCAGGCGAAGGCGTAGAGATCCATTGCCAGCACGCCGTGCTCCACGCTGTGGTGCAGGCGGCTGGCTTCGCCGCCCGCGCCCAGGGCCACCAGCAACGGCTGGAAGTGCTCCGGCGTGGGGTGGTTGCGGTGTGCCTGCGGCGCAGTTTCCCACGCCAGCAGCGCGTCGCGCTCGCCGCTCGTCAGCTTATCGAATATCCAGTCGCTGAACTCGCCGACCCAGGCGGGCATCGGGGTGCCCTGCGCCTGCATCTCGGCCAGGTTATGCGTCAGGCTGCCCGAGCCGACCACCAGCACACCTTCCTCGCGCAGCTTCGCCAGCTTCTCACCTAGTTCCACCAAGTCCTGGTTCGACCAAGTCACCGGTAGCGACAGCGATACCACCGGCACATCGGCGGCGGGGAACATCAGCGACAGCGGCACCCAGGCACCGTGATCCAGGCCGCGTTCCAGCGGCACGGCGTTGAGCTTGCGAGCCAGTTTCAAGGCCAGCTCGGGGTCTCCCGGTGCCGGGTACTGGCATTCGAACAGCGCGCGCGGAAAGCCGCCGAAGTCGTGAATGGTCTCGGGCCGCTCGCTGGTGCTCACCAGCAGCCGCTCGCTGGCCCAGTGGGCCGAGACCACCACGATGGCCTTGGGCGAGAGCGTCGCGCCGAAATCGCGCAGAAAATCGTGTGCCGGCCCCGGGGTGAGGGCCAGCATGGGCGAACCATGGGAGATGAAGAGGCTGGGCAACATGGCATAGCTCCTTGGAAAAGCTCCTTGGGAAAGCTCCTCGATGCCTGGCGCCGCTGGGCGGCGTCAGGCATTGGACCAGTTCAGGCAGAGAGGTCAGGCGAAGCGGCGGCTGAGGACCAGGCTACCGCTACCGAGGCCGGCCTGCACCAGCAGTGTCACGGCCCAGAAGACCGGGTACTCCCAGCCTCCGCCCGGGTTGGAGAAGACCCAGCCGTTGCCGGCATGCACCCAGGCGGCACCGAGCAGTACCGGAATCAGCGCCAGGCTGATCCAGCGGGTATAGACGCCCAGCAGCAGGGCCAGGCCGCCACCGACCTCGGCCAGAATGGTCAGGTAGGCGATGAAGCCGGGCAGGCCGATCGATTCGAAGTAACCGACGGTGCCGGGCACGGTGAAGACGAATACCTTGAGCAGGCCGTGGGCCAGGGCCATCACACCGAGCGAGATTCGCAGCAGGGCGGTGGCATGGGCCTGGAGGGACTGGTCCTGGGAGAGGCGTAGGGACTGAGTGGCTTGCGCTTGCATGGGAAGGACTCCGTTGTTGTCAGGGATGTCCTCACTTTACGCTGCACGATTGCTGGGATAATCATCAGTGTGTGAACAACATCATTGCGCGAGAGGCGACAATCCCATTTCCCTCTCCCACTTCGGTGGGTCGCCCCAGGCCTCGGCCAGGAAGTCGAGCAGCCGCTCGACCTTGGCCGGCAGGTGGCGCCGCGCCGGGTAGACGCCATAGATTCCCAGTATGACCGGCTCCTCGTTCTGCAGCAGTGGCACCAGGCGGCCCTGGCGGATGCTTTCGGTGACCAGAAAGCTCGGCTGGTGGGCGATGCCCAGCCCGGCCTCGGCGGCGTGGGTCAGCACGTCGCCGTTGTTGCTCTCCAGCGGGCCGTGAACCGTGAGTCGGTGTCCACCGAACTGCCATTCGCTGCCGCTCGTGGTGCGATAGCGCATGCAGCGGTGCTCGCTCAGTTCCTCGAGCGTGTGCGGTTCGCCGAAACGGGCCAGGTACTCGGGAGAGGCGCACGGCAGCATGCGACAGCGTGCCAGGCGCCGTGCCACCAGGCTGGAGTCGGGCAGGTTGCCGATGCGAATGGCCAGGTCGTAGCCCTCTTCCAGCAGATCCACCCGGCGGTCGTTGAGGTCGAGACGTACCTCCAGGGCGGGGTGCTCGACCATGAAGCGCGTGATCAGCGGTGCGAGAAAGCGCGTGCCGAAGGACATCGGGCCGTTGACCCGCAGGCGGCCGCATACCTCGGTGCTGCCGGCGCCCAGCTCCGCCTCGGCTTCTTCCAGCGCCTGCAGGATTCCCTGGGCGCTGGCCAGGTAGCTTTCGCCGGCCTCGGTCAGGTGCAGGCGCCGGGTGGTACGCTGCAGCAGGCGCACGCCCAGGTGGCTCTCCAACTCCATGATCAGCCGTGAGACCCGCGTGCGCGACAGATCCAGTGTCTCCGCCGCGCGGGTATAGCTGCCGAGTTCGGCAACGCGCACGTAGGCGGTCATGGCATCCAGCAGGTTCATGGCGCTCTCCTCGCCCGACGATCAGTAGCCCGTCATTTCCAGGTATCCTACCCCGCGGCGTTCGCCGCTGTCGGCATCACGTGCGACCACCTCGCCCTCCCAGTAGGGTACGCGGGTGTCCATCCAGCGCTCGGCGTGGGGCGCCTCGACGATCAGCTCGAGCCCGGCGTGGGGAACCTCCAGGCGCCAATGGGTCGGTACCTCGCGCCCCGCCACGCGTCGCGTGTCGAGCGGCGTCATGGCAAGCTCGTCCGGGGCCAGTGCGGTGGGCTCGCCCGCGGGAGAGATCCAGGTGCCCGAGCGGTAGTCGCCGCCTTCCTTGCCCCCGCCGCGCAACTGGAAGGCCATCAGCTTGTGGCCGCTCGCCAGGTGCAGCGAGAACCAGTCCCAGCCCTGCTGGCGCTCGTCGAGCAGTTGGCTACTCCATTCGCGGTCGAGCCAGCCGCGCCCGCTCACCGCGCGGGTCTCGCCATCCAGCGTGACCTCGCCTTCGATGCGCCAGAAGGGCTGGCTGTAGTACATGGAACCAGAGATCATCGAGCCTTCCCCATCGGCCGATTTCTGGCTGAAGCCGGCATCGCCGTGCAATACCAGCGGCCCCTCGGCGGTTAGCGTCAAGTCGTAACCGAAGCCGCCGTGCTCGTCGTCCTGGTGCGCCTTCAGCTCCAGCCCGGCGAAGGTATCGCCATCGCCTGACGGATCGCCTGATGTTTCTATATGGCTGGCCAGCTGCCAATCGTCGATCCAGGCGCGAAACGGTTCGGCGATCGCCCCCGCCTGCCCCTCTTGGTCTGACGAATGACTGCGGGCGAAGCGCTCGGCCACGCGGTGGGTATCGCCTCGGGAGACAGCCATGTGCGCCATCCACAGCTGGTCGGCGGCCCAGGGAGTAGGCTCGGGCCGCTGGCCGGGCGGGGTGAGTGCCTGGCGGAACAGCGTCCACTGCAGGCCCAGCGGCTCGCCGCGTGCGTCCGTGAGGTTGGCAGTGAGGTACCACCACTCGATGCGATAGTCCGGGTGGGCGGCGTGATCCTCGGGGAAGCGCAGCTCGATGCCTTTTGCTGCTTGGGCGAAATCGTCAGCCGCCTCGCCCAGCCCGGCGAAGCCGGCAGGCTCGTCGGGCGTCGGCTCGCCGCAGCCAGCCAGCGTCAGCAGCAGGAGCGTGACAACAAACCCAGGCCTCATGTGTCGCCCTCCTCCGCCAGCAGGGCGCGGGGCGGCGTGCGCCAAAGGCGGGTCGCGGGGAGCGCCGCGGCGAGCAGCGCCACCGCGCCGGCGGTCGCCAAGGTCAGGGCGATGTCGCCGGGGAAGACGTGCAGCGGTAGGCGCCAGCCGAAAGCGGCCACGTTGATCACCGCCACCAGACCCAGTGCGAGCAGGCTTCCCAGCGGCACGGCGAGGACACCGACGCCCAGCGCCATGCCGGCCAGCTGTACCAGTTGCACCGTCACCAGGCGGGCGCGCGGCACGCCCAGCGCCCACAGCGGGGCGAGCTGACGGCGGCGTTCCCGCGCCTGGGCCAGCAGGCTGGCGAGCAGAGCCAGGGCGGCCACCGCCAGGGTCAACGCGGAGAGCGCCCGGGTGATGGTGAAGGTGCGCTCGAAGATCTCGACGGAGACCCGCTTCACCTCGCGCTGGTCGACCAGCGCATCGCTGCCGAGTTCGAAGCGCTGGCGCAGCGCGTCTCGCAGTGCGGCCTCGTCGACGTTTGCGGCGAGCACGATGCCGATCGAACTGGGCGTGGCGGCAAAACGCTGGGCCAACTGCGGCGTGGCCAGCAGCACCTCGCCGCGGGTGTTGCCGTAGTCGGGATAGACGGCCGCCACCGTCAGCGTCTCCTGGCCGCTTGGGGACGTCAGCGTCAGGCGGTTGCCCGGTTCGAGTCGCTGGTCGATGGCGAGCTGTTCGTTGACGAAGGCGGCCTCGCCTGCGGCGAACGCCTGCCAAGCGGCGTCGCGGCCTGCCTGGGTCGCGAGTAGCGGCCAGTTCGGCATGAGCGACTCGCCGGGCGTGATGCCGTAGAGGCCGACCGGCAGCTGCGGCGAGCGCGATCCCTCGGAGCTCACGATCCCGAGCAGTGTCGCCTCGGCATGGCGGGTCGGCAGCAGCTCGCCGACCTCGGGGCGCTCGGCCAGCCACGTCTGCACCTCATCGAACTGCTCGGGAGCCGGGCGCAGGTAATAGTCTGCCATCAGGCGCTGGTCGAGCCAGTCGAGGAAGGTGAGGCGAAAACCGCCGACCATGCTGCTCACGCCCAGGTTGGCGGAGAGAGCGATCAGCAACGCCATCATCGCCAGTGCCAGCCGCGGCAGTTGCAGTTGCAGGTCGGCCAGCGCCCACTGGGCCAGCGGGCGGTGTCGCACCAGCCGGCCGAGCCCGGCCAGGACCAGGGCGATCAGCGGCGGCAGCAGCAGGGCGCTGGCCAGCAGCAGCGCGGCGATCAGGCCGAAGCCGGGCAGCAGACCCTCGCCAGCGGGCTGGCGCGAGAGCCAGGCCCACAGGATGAGCCCCACTGCGCTGACGCCGCCTCCCGCCAGTCCCATGCCGCGCAGCTGGCGGTAGAAGCCGGTGCGCCAGGCCTGGGCCTGGCCCAGTCCCAGCACGCTGAGCCTGGCGGCCCGCCACAGCACACCGCTGCCGGCCAATAGCAGCCCGCCCAGGGTGACGCCGAGCCCGCCGAGCCAGTAATGCCAAGGCAGATTGAGCGTGACCGCCACCTCGGCGCCATAGAGGCTGCCCAGGGTGGCGGCCACGTCGGGCAGCAGCATACGGGCCAGCCACACGCCGCTGATGATACCGGCCACGGCGCCGGCGACACCCAGCAGCAAGAGTTCCAACGCCAGCAGGCCGACCAGGCCGCGCCCCGACACTCCCAGGGCACGCAGCGTGCGCAGCATGCCCAGGCGCTGCTCCAGTGCCAGGCCCAGCGCCGCCTGCACGATGAACAGCCCCACCACCAGCGCCAGCAGCGCCATGGCGCTGAGGTTGAGATGAAAGCTCTCGGTGAGCTGGCCGGGCGAGACCAGCGTGGCCGCCCGGGTCAGCACCAGCCCCTCGGGGGGCCGCTCGAGTGCGCCGGGGGCGGTGACCAGGCGCGACAGCCGCTCGCCGCTGTCGAGTAGCGCCGCGGCGGCGGCAATGTCCATCACCAGTGTGTCGGGCGGCAGCGTGGGCGAGAGCACCAGCGGCGGCAGCCGGCCCTCGGCCAGACCGCCCAGGCGCGGCTCGGCGCCGCCTGCCTCACGTGCGCTCAGCCCCAGCGCAGGCAGGGTGTCCGGGGCGACGCGGGTCTGCCACGGCGAGGTGAGGAAACCGGTCAGCTCGCCCTGGCTCGAGGCGGCGGCGAAGGCGCTATCGCCGGGCAGGGTCAGCGGGTCGATGCCGATCACGCGCAGCTCGGTGCCGTCGGACACATCCAGCGAGCCCTCGATCAGCGGCGAGACGGGCAGTCCGGCGCGGCGCAGGCGCAGGAAGTCTTCGCGGGTCAGCGGCTCGCCGTCGCGGCGCTCCAGGCGATCGAGCCCGGTGGTGAACAGTGCCTCGGCGCGGGCGTAACTGTCGCGGGCCGAGGCATTGATCGCCTGCACGCCGCTCCACAGCGCACCGGCTACCCACAGCCCCAGCAGCAGCATGGCGAGCTGGCCGGGGTGGCGCTTGTAATGCGAGAGCAGTGTTGCCAGGGCGATCAGCATCAGCGGTGGCTCACCGCCTGGCCCGAGGGCGAGCCAAGCCGGCCGTGGGTGAGATGCAGGCAGCGATCAAGCGGTGCCGCCACCTGGGCACTGTGAGTCACCATCAGCATGGCGCTGCCGGCCTCGCGCACGAGATCCAACAATAGTGACAGCACCTCACCGGCGGTGGTCTCGTCGAGGTTGCCGGTGGGCTCGTCGGCCAGCAGCAGGGCGGGGCGCGGCGCCAGCGCCCGGCCGATGGCCAGGCGCTGCTGCTGGCCGCCGGAGAGCTGCTCGGGGTAGCGTCGCTCCATGCCGGCAAGCCCCAGGCGTTCGATCAGATGCGTTGACCATTCGGGCCTTTCGCACCCGGCCAGACGCGCCTGCAGGCGCAGGTTGTCGAGCACGCTCAGGCTCGGTACCAGATGGAACTGCTGGAACACCAGGCCCAGGGTGTCGCGACGCAGACGCGCGCGAGCCGGCTCGTCCAGCGTGGAGATCGAGCGGCCGTCAACCAGCACCTCGCCGCTGTCCGGCAGGTCGAGCCCCGCCGCCAGGTGCAGCAGGGTCGACTTGCCGCTGCCCGATTCGCCCATCAGCGCCAGGCTTTCGCCGGGGCGCAGCTCGAGGTCGACGGCAGTGAGCACCGCGAGCGGGCCCTGGGGTGTAGCGTAGGCCTTGTGAACCTGGCGAAATTCGAGCATGGCGGCTCCCGTCGATATCGCGGCGATGATGCCATGGTCGCAGAGTATCCAACCAAGGCACCGGGTAACTTACCATGAGCACGCGATTCGATGTCGCCAGGCCGGAACCGGAGGGAGTGGGGCATGACCGTCACGGTATCCATGCATTTCGTCAACGAGCTGTTCCGCGGGGTGCCCGAGAGCGAGGCGGCTCGCGAGGCGTACCTTGCCCGTGCCGGGATTTCGCCGTTTCTGCTCAGTGCCCCTCACGGGCGGGTGACCGTGGACCAGTTCGCCACGCTCTACCGCCTGCTGGTCAACGAGCACGACGACGAGACGCCGGGTTTCTTCGCCCGCCCGCTGCGCGGAGGGACGCTGAAACTGCTGTGTCTGAGCGTTCTGGAGGCGCCGACGCTCAAGGTGGCGCTGCACCGCTATACGCTGTTCTTTCGCATCGTGCTGGATGACTTCGGCTACGAATACGGCATCGAGAATGGTCTGGCGCGGGTGGCCCTGGTGGAGCATCGGCCGCTGTCGGGCAGCCCCATTCTGATCCATGAGCTGATGCTCAAGCTGTTCCACGGCATCGCATCGTGGATGATCGCGCGCAAGATCCCGCCGCAGATGATGGAGTGTGCCTACGCCCAGCCGGCCCACAGCGCCGACTACCTCTATTTCTACCCGGGCAAGGTGAGCTTCGAGCGGCCGCAGACCGCTATCTACTTCGATGCCGCCCTGCTGGAGCAGCCGATCCGCCAGACCAAGCAGCACCTGGGAGCCTTCCTGCGTCGGGCGCCGGCCGACTGGTTCTACGTCTCCTTCGCCGATCGCCTGGTCTCGCACCGGGTGCGGGAACACCTGATGCGGCACCTGGCCACGTCGGGCTCGGTGCATGATGTGGCCAGGGCGCTGCACATGTCGGTGCGTACCCTGGCACGCCGGCTGGCCGACGAGGGCACTCACTTCCAGGCGGTAAAGGACGAGTTTCGGCGCGACTTCGCCGTCCAGGCACTGACTCGCTCCGAACGGTCGCTGCCGGCCATCGCCGACGAGCTGGGCTTCACCGACCTGGCCTGCTTCAGCCGCGCCTTCAAGGCGTGGACGGGCAACTCGCCCGCCGCCTACCGGCGGGCGCCGGTACCGCTTATCCGCAGCGTCTGATTCAAACCTCCTGGCGTATGCGCTTCTTGTCGAGCTTGCCCACGCTGGTCTTGGGAATCTCGTCGACGAAGCGCACGAGCGAGGGGATCGCCCAGCGGTTGATGCGGCCCTCCTCGACGAAGCGCTCGAGGAACGCCTGCACCTCTTCGGCCTTGGGCGGGGTGTTGAGATCGCTGGGTACCGCCAGCGCCGCGGGGCGTTCACCCCACTTCTCGTCGGGCACGCCTATCACCGCTACCTCCGCGATGCCGGGGCATTGGCCGATCAGGTTCTCCAGCTCCAGCGAGGAGATCCATTCACCGCCGGTCTTGATTACGTCCTTGATGCGGTCACGGATCTGCAGGAAGCCGCGCGCGTCGAGCACTGCCACGTCACCGGTGTGCAGCCAGCCGTCGCGCCACAGCTCTTCGCTGCGGGCCTCCTCCTTGTAGTAGCCTTGGGTCAACCAGGGGGCGCGAACGCGCACTTCGCCGACGCTCTCGCCGTCGTGGGGCAGCGGTGTACCGCTCTCGTCGACCACCTGAAGATGCACCAGAGGAACGGCCACGCCGGCCTTGCAGCGCCACGGCAACTGGGTCTCGAAGCCGGCCTCGGCGATGTCACGGGGCAGGATATCGGCGGTTAGCAGAGGACAGGTCTCGGACATGCCGTAGGCGCTACGAGTGTCGATGCCGAGCTTCCAGGCCTTCTGCGCCAGCGGTTGGGTCAGCGCGCTGCCGCCCACCAGCACCTTCCAGCCGGAGAGGTCGACCCTGCCCGAGGTTATCGCTTCAGCGCTCACCACCATGTTGAGCAGGGTCGGCACGCAGTGAGAGAAGTCGACTTTCTCGCCGACCAGCAGCTTGACCAGCATTTCCGGCTCGTAGCGCCCGGGGTAGACCTGGGTGGCGCCCAATAGCGTGGCGGTGTAGGGCACGCCCCAGGCATGCACGTGAAACATCGGCGTGATCGGCATGTAGACCTTGTCACGGTCGAGCAGCTCGAAGCCCGGGCTCTGGAAGGTGCTGGCTTCGCCCAGGGTGTGCAGCACCAGCTGGCGATGGGTGAAGAACACACCCTTGGGGTTGCCGGTCGTGCCGGTGGTGTAGAACAGCGTGGCCACCGCGTTCTCGTCGAAGATGGGAAAGTCGTAGCGGGTCGGCTGCTCGGCCAGCAGCGCCTCGTATTCGCCGACCAGGTTGAGCGAACTCTCTCGCTGGGCCGGTGCGTCCTGGCACAGCAGGTAGCCGCGGATGCGCGGCAGGCGAGAGGCGAGGGGCTCGAGCAGCGGTACGAAATCCTCGTGTACCAGCACGAAGTCGTCCTCGGCGTGCTCCATGGTGTAGTGAATCTGCTCCGGCGAGAGGCGTACGTTCACGGTATGCAGCACCGCGCCGAGCATGGGAACGGCGAAGAACGCCTCCAGGTAGCGGTGACTGTCCCAGTCGAGCACCGCCACCACGTCGCCTGCCTCGACGCCCTGACGGGAGAGCAAATGGGCGAGCTGATGCACCCGCTCGCGAAAGCGGCGGTAGTCGTGGCGGCTCAGGTCGCGGTAGACGATCTGGTTGTCGCCGGCCATGCGCACGCCCGAATCGAGCAGTTCGCCGATCAGTAGCGGTGGGTTGGTCGCCGAGGGCGTGGCAGGGAGGATCTTCGGTGTGACGGTATTCATCTGCGGCTCCTTGTACTTGTATCCGTCCTGAGAGTGCGCTGGCCTAAGGCGTTCTTTCGATCAATAGCGCAATACCCTGGCCGCCGCCGATACACAGGGTGATCAGCCCGTAGCGGCCGCCGGTACGCTCCAGCTCGGCCAGTGCCTTGATCGTCAGAATGGCACCGGTGGCACCCACCGGATGCCCCAGCGCCACGGCGCCGCCGTTGGGGTTGAGGCGCTCGGCGGGGAAATCGAGCTCCCGGGCCACCGCCATGGCCTGGGCGGCAAATGCCTCGTTGGACTCGATCACGTCGATGTCGGCGATGGAGAGCCCGGCTTCGTCGAGGCAGCGGCGTACGGCGGGTATCGGCCCCAGGCCCATCACGCCGGGTTCGACCCCGGCGGTGCTGGCGCCGATCAGTCGGGCGCGGGGCGTGAGTCCGCGGCGTGCGGCCTCGTCGGCGTGGGCCAGCACCAGCGTGGCGGCACCGTCGTTGATGCCCGAGGCGTTGCCGGCGGTGACCACGCCCTCCTTGGCGAAGGCGGGCTTGAGCCGGGCCAGGTCCTCCAGGGTAACGCCGTCGCGCACGTGTTCGTCGCGGTCGAACTGGCGCTCTTTCTTTCCCTCGCGCACCGTGACCGGCACGATCTGGCCGTCGAAGCGGCCCTCGGCGATGGCGCGGGCGGCCTTGTGGTGGCTCTGCATCGCGAAGTCGTCGATCTCGTCGCGCGTGAGCCCGCAGCGCTTGGCAATGTTCTCTGCGGTCACGCCCATGTGGCCGCTGCCGAAGGGGTCGCTGAGCACGCCCAGGGTCAGATCGGTGACGCTGGCGTGGCCCATGCGCAGGCCGTTGCGCGCCTGGGGTGGCAACAGGTAGGCGCCGCGGCTCATCGACTCGGCGCCGCCGGCCAGCGCCAGGCGGCTGTCGCCGAGCACGATCTGCTGTGCCGCGGAGAGAATCGCCTGCACGCCGGAACCGCACAGGCGGTTGACGTTGAACGCCGCCGCGCTCTCGGGCACGCCAGTGTCCAAGGCAATGTGCCGGGCCAGATAGGCGTCCTGCGGCCCGGTGGTGATGATATGGCCGTACACGGCGTGGTCGATCTGGCCGGCTTCGACGCCGGCGCGGGCCAGCGCCTCGCGGGCGGTCGTGGTGCCCAGCTCATGCGGGGCGAGCCCGGCCAGGCTGCCGCCGAAGCTGCCGATGGCGGTGCGGGCACTGCCGAGAATGACCACGGAATCGAGCCGCATGGTGTGTCTCCTGTCTGTCGTTCGAATCTTGTCGAAGCGCTCAGGCCGCCGTGCTCTTGCCGAGCAGCGAGCGAGCGATCACTTCCTTCATGATTTCCGAGGTGCCGGCGTAGAGCGTCTGTACGCGGGCATCCAGATAGAAGCGCGAAATCGGGTATTCACGCGTATAACCATAGCCGCCGAAAAGCTGCAGGCAGGCGTCGATGGTGCGGCACTGCATCTCGCTGAGCTGCAGCTTGAGAATGGCGGCGTCGGTGGCGCTCATCTTGCCGAGGCGATGCTTGGCCACGCACTGCTCGAAGTAGGCGCGGCCCATGTCGATCTCGGCGCGCACCTCGGCCAGGGTGAAGCGGGTGTTCTGGAAATCGCCCACGGCGCGACCGAAGGCGCGGCGCTCGCGCACGTAGTCGAGGGTCAGCGCCAGCGCGCCTTCCATGGCGCCCAGCGCCTGTGCCGCCACGCCGAGGCGCTCCCGCGGCAGTTCCTGCATCAGGTAGCTGAAGCCGGCGCCCGCCTCGCCGAGCAGGGCCTCTTCCGGCAAATGCAGGTCGTCGAAGAACAGCTCGGCGGTATCGCTGGCGTGCTGGCCGATCTTCTTGATCGGCTGACCGCGGGAAAAGCCGGCAAGGGTGGTATCGACCAGGAACAGCGACACGCCGCGGGCTCCCGCTGCAGGGTCGGTCTTGGCGCAGACGATGACCAGGTCGGCCACCTGGCCGTTGGTAATGAAGAGCTTGCTGCCATCGAGTCGCCAGCCCTTGTCGGTACGGCTGGCGCGGGTCTTCATCGCCGCCAGGTCGCTGCCGGCGCCGGGCTCGGTCATGGCGATGGCGCCGATCGTTTCGCCTCGGGCCATGGTCGGCAGCCAGTGTTCGCGCTGGGTCGGGGTAGCGATGTGCAGTAGGTAGGGCATGACGATATTGGCGTGGATGTTGTAGGCGCTGGCCAGACCGCCGAAGCCCTGGCGCGAGATCTCCTCCAGCGCCAGTTGGACGATGGCGAAATCGGCACCGGCCCCGCCGAGTTCCTCCGGCATGTCGATACCCAGCAACCCGGCCTCGCCGAGCTTCTGCCACAGCGAGCGCGGCATCTCGCCGGCGGCTTCCCACGCCTCGTAATGGGGCGCCACCTCCTGTTCGAGGAAGCGGCGAATGGTGTCGTGAAACAGCGGCGTCAGGTCGTCTTGCGATTCCGTCATGGGTCAGCCCAGCTCCTTGCGCAGATGGCGTTTGAGAATCTTGCCGGCGGTGCTCTTGGGCAGGGCATCGGCAAATAGAATGCGCTTGGGCACCTTGTAGGGGGCCATACACCCCTTGGCGTGCTCGATCAGCTCGGCCTCGCTCACCTCCATGCCCTCACGGGGCACCACCACGGCGGTGATCGCCTCGATCCACTTCGCATCGGGCAGCCCGATCACGGCCACCTCGGAAACGGCGGGATGCTTGAACAGCCCCTCCTCGACTTCGCGACTGGCCACCACCACGCCGCCGGTGTTGATCACGTCCTTGATGCGGTCGACCACATAGAGGTAGCCCGTCTCGTCGAAGTAGCCCACATCGCCGGAGTGGAACCAGCCGCCAATGAAGGCCTCTTCGGTCATGTCGGGCTTGTCCCAGTAACCGGTGAGCAGCTGCGGCGAGCGATGCACGATCTCGCCGTGCTCGCCGGGCGGCACGTCGTGCATCTCGAGGTCGACCACGCGGGTTTCCACGGTGAGGATCGGGCGACCCGCCGACGCCGGACGCTCGGCATGCTCCTCGGGGCGCAGCACGGTCGCCAGCGGGGCGATCTCGCTCTGGCCGTAGCAGTTGTACAGCCCGACTCCGGGCAGGCGCTGCTGTAGTTCCTCGAGTATCGGCACCGGCATGATCGAAGCGCCGTAGTAGGCCTTTTTCAGTGCCGTGAGATCGAAGGAATCGAAGTCGGGGTGGCGCAGCAGGCTGATCCATACCGTGGGCGGGGCAAAGAACGAGACGATGCCCTGGCTTGCCATCTGCACCAGACAGTCGTCGGGCAGTGGCGCCATGCGCAGGTGCACCGGAGCACCGAGTAGCAGTGCCGGCATCAGGAACACGTGCATCTGTGCCGAGTGGTAGAGCGGCAGGGCGGCCAGCATCGGCTCGTCGCCCTTGATGTCGAGTTCGACCATGCAGGCCATGTACTCGGCGAGCAAAGCCTGGTGGGTCATCATCGCCGCCTTGGGTGCCGCCGTGGTGCCCGAGGTGTAGAGCAATTGCGCCAGGCTGGCGGCGTCGATGGCGACGTCCGGCTCGTCATCGTCGGTGTCGTCGCCATCGAGGGCGACCTGCAGCACGTCAAAGCCTTGCGGCCGTTCGGCGTGCAGGGTGCCGGAGAGCGCAAGCTCCAGGCCCTCGCTCGCCCTGATGACGTTGTCGGCCAGGCTCAGGTCGCTGAGCAGCCCCGCAGCGCCGGACTGCTCGAGGATGTAGCGCAGCTCGTCGGCGCCGAGGGCGAAGTTGATCGGCACGTGCACCAGACCGGCGCGGGTGGCGGCCAGCCAGGCGATCACGTAGGCGTCGGAGTTCTTGCCGTAGGCGGCCAGGCGATCGCCGGGTACCAGGCCCGAGGCGAGCAGGCGATTGGCGACCCGGTTCGCCGCCCGGTCGAGTTCGGCATAGGACCAACGCCGACCCTCAAAAGTCAGCGCCAGCTTGGCGCCGTGCTTGCGTGCGCTGCGGCTGAGCGCGGCGCCGATGGTGTTCTGCTGGATCCTGCCGTGCGCGTTCTTGGCTACGTGACTCATGGCGTCCTCTTGTGCTTGTTCGCGTGGCGTAAGCGAAAGGCTCAGTTGTTGTCGACCAGGTGACACTTGCTCTCCGACAGCGGACGGAACGCCTCCTCGGCGGGAATGGTGCGCACCACGCGGAACAGATCGTCCTCGTTCTGCGCTTCCTCGGGCGTCTTCACCTCGACTAGGTACATGTCGTGGACCATGCGTCCGTCCTCGCGGATGTAGCCGCCCGTGGCGAAGACGTCGTTGATCGGCGTGTCGGCCATCTGGCGGCGCACGGCCTGAGCCTCGTCAGTACCGACGGCATCGACCGCCTGGAGGTAGTGCAGGGTGCTGGAGTAGAGCCCGGCGTGGACCATGGTCGGCATGCTGCCGGTGCGCTCACGGAAGCGCTCGGCCCAGGCGCGGGTCTCGTCGTTGAGGTCGTAGTACCAGGCCTTGGTGAACTGCAGCCCCTGGGCGGCCTCCAGGCCGATGCTGCGCACGTCGGTGCTGAACAGCACCATGCCGGCCAGCACTTGCCCTGCCTGGGTGATGCCGAACTCGCCGGCGGTAGTGATGGCGTTGATGGTATCGGCGCCGGCATTGTTGAGGGCGATCACGTCGGCGCCGGAGGCCTGGGCCTGCAGCAGGAACGAGGAGAAGTCGCTGCTGGGGAAGGGGTGGCGCGCCTTGCCCACGACGGTGCCGCCGTTGTCGGTGACCACCCGCTCCACATCGGCCTCCAGCGCATGACCGAAGGCGTAGTCGGCGCTGAGCAGGTACCAGTTCTGGTGACCCTCCTGGGTGATGGCCTTGGCGGTGCCGTTGGACATCGCCCAGGTGTCGTAGACCCAGTGAATATGATTGGGCGAGCAGCTCTCGTTGGTCACCCCGGAGGAGACGGCGCCGTTGACCAGGCCCAGGCGATTCTCTTCCTCCAGCAGCCGTACCGCGGCCAGGGTGACCGAGGACGCCACCAGGCCAGTGACCATGTCGACATTGCGCTGATCGATCCACTCGCGCACCACGCTCGAGCCCACGTCGGGACTGTTGCGGTCGTCGGCGCTGAAGAGCTCGATGCCGGCACCGGCCACGCTGCCGCCGACGTCTTCGATGGCCATCTTCACCGCTTCCAGGCCGTTCGGCCCGATGGGGTCGCGGTAAGGGCCGGACATGTCGGCCAGGTAGCCGATGCGTATTGCATTGTCGGTGACCTCGGCATGTGCGGTCTGAGCGGCGAGCAGGATCGAGGCGGCAAGCGCCCCCAGGGCGAAGCGGCGTGCTATTGGCATGGTGTGGCCTTTGTTTGTTGTTGTGGCGTTTTCGTTTTCTTTGCAGTAGCTGTGGATAAGTCTGTGCATGGTTTGGTGAACTTTTGTGCACAGGGTGTGGGCTTGCTGTGAGAGCCCGGATGTCCCCTGGCATGCTCGTTCATGGTAGGAAGAAAGCACTTCGTCAGGTTTACGCATCGCGCCACAGTTTTTGCATTTCGTGCCATTCTTTCCCTGGCGACGGAGCAGAGAAAGGCGCGAAGAGGAGGAGAGTGACGAATCGTGCCAGTGCAGGAGGGGGCGTGAGGGATCAAAAAAGCGGAGGCAGTGGGCTGCCTCCGCTGGGGCCGTTACGCTTGGCCAGTACTAGGAGTTGCCGGCCCAGACCGCCATCCCCTGGGCTTCTACGTAGACGGCATAGAGCGACTGGCTGGCGGTCATGAACAGGCGGTTGCGCTTGGGGCCGCCGAAGCAGACGTTGGCGCAGGGTTCCGGCAGGTGGATCTTGCCGATGAGAGTGCCGTCGTCGGCGTAGACATGCACGCCGTCGTGGTCCTCGGCATCGAACAGTCCGCCGAAGACGGCGCCACACCAGAGGTTGCCATCCATGTCCGCGGCCATGCCGTCGATGAACCCCGGGCCGACCTCGGCGAACTGACGCTCGTTGGCCAGGCGCGTGCCGTCGTCGACGACGTCCCACATCAGGATCTGGTGAGGATGCCCGGGGGTGTGGGTGCCTCCGGTATCGGACACGTAGAGGCGGGAGTAGTCGGGCGAGAAGGCGATGCCGTTGGGCTTGGCGACCTCGGCCATCTTCTGCAGCCGACCGTTGCCAGGATCGATGCGATAGACGGCTTCGGGTAGCTCGAAGTCGGCGATATGGCCCTCGTAGTGCATCAGGATGCCGTAGCCCGGATCGGTGAACCAGATGCCGCCATCGGGATGCACGATGACGTCATTGGGGGCATTGAGCGGCTTGCCCTCGAATGTATCGGCCAGCACGGTGACGGTGCCGTCGTGCTCGGTACGGGTCACCCGGCGGGTGTCATGCTCGCAGGTCAGCAGCCGCCCCTCGCGATCCCGCGTGTTGCCATTGGAATTGTGGGAGGGTTCGCGATAGACGCTTACCTCGCCGGTGTCCTCGAGCCAGCGCATCTGGCGGTTGTTGGGGATGTCGCTCCAGACGAGAAAGCCACCGTCGCCGAAATAGACCGGCCCCTCAGCCCAGCGAAAGCCGGTGGCCAGGCGTTCGACCGCCGCATTGGCCAGGCGGTAGGCGCCGAAACGCTCATCGAGAACCTCGATGGCAGGGTCGGGGTAAGGCACGAGGGAGCCGTCCCAGGGGCGCTGCTGGGCGAATAGCTGCCCGGGCTTGAGCACTGCCGACGCGCTTGCGGCCGCCGCCGCCCCGAGAAAGGTGCGCCGGGAAAGGTGGGGAAAGGGTTTCGTCGCTTCGGGTGCTTGCTGAGGGTCGTCGTGCATGCGTCATCCTCCCTGTTTGTTGTATCAGTTGTTATTGCAACAACGCGGCCATTGCGGCACAGCCGCAACCGTAGACGGGCACGCCATGACCCACCAATACGCATTGCCTCGAAGGCCGATGCCCAAAGGGTTATCGCTAGGCGGGGCAGAAAGGTGTCAGGTGGGTGTCGGGATGACGCCGGGCTCTTCGAGCACGACTAAAGTTGCGGTGTTGCCGCACTTCCAAGGCCACAAACGAGCAGCGCCTCGATTATCGGGAAGATAACCGAGGCGCTGCTTGGCTCATGCCGTTCCTTGTTTAGTGATCGTGACCGTGATCGTCGTGGTCATGCTCGTCATGGCCATGATCGTCGTGGTCGTGACCATGATCATCATGATCATGATCGTCATGGCCCGCTTCGGCCAGGGCGTCGTGCAGTACCTGGGCGTTGTGGCGCATCATGCCCAGGTAGGTGCTGGCTTCGCCTTCGGCAGCGAGGGCATCGGCATACAGCGTGCCGGCGATGGGCAGGCCGGTCTCCTCGGCGAGCTGGTTGATCACTGCCGGGCTGGTCATGTTCTCGTGGAACAGGGCGCGTACGTCCTGCTCGCGGATAACGTCGATCAGCTCAGCCATGTCGGCGGCGCTGGGTTCGGCCTCGGTGGAGAGCCCCACCGGCGAGAGGAAGCGAATGCCGTAGGCACTGGAGAAATAGCCGAAGGAGTCGTGGCCGGTGATCACGCTGGTGGAATCCGGAATCTCGCCCAGCAGCTCGCGGATCTCGGCATCGGTGGCTTCCAGCTCGTTGATGTAGCGCTCGGCGTTCTCGCGGTAGGCGGCTTCGTTGTCCGGGTCCGCCTCGATCAGGCCATCGCGGATATTGCCGATATAGACCTTGCCCATGGCCAGGTCCTGCCAGCCGTGCGGGTCGTCGTCGCCATGGGCATGATCGTCGTGGGCCGTCGCCTCGTCATGGCCGTGATCGTCGTGGTCATCATGGCCATGATCATCGTGCCCATGCTCTTCGTCGTCATGGTCGTGATCGTCGTGCCCGTGATCGTCGTGGTCATCCTCATGGTCGTCGTGACCGTGGGCATGCGCATGGTCGTGGCCATGGTAGTCGAGCGTGTCGATGCCGTCGCTGGCCGTGACCAGCGGGCCGCTGTAGTCGCTGGACTCGACCAGCCGCTCCATCCAGCCTTCGAACTGCAGGCCGTTGAACACCACCAGGTCGGCTTCGGCCAGCGAGCGCGCATCACGCGGGCTGGGGGAGAAGACATGCGTGTCGCTGTCGGGACCGACCAGCGAGGTGACCTCCACGTGTTCACCGCCCACGTTCTGCGCCATATCGGCCAGAATGCTGAAGCTGGTGACGACCTGAACGCGTTCGGCGGCCATGGCGGCGGGCAGCGCCAGCATGGCCGAAGCGCCCAGCATCAGCGTGGCGGGTGTGAGGTGTCGCATGGGAAGTCTCCTCGAATGGCGAGTGGTGTGGTGCAAGTTCAGTGAGATTCGGGCGCGCCGAGCGGTATGGCATGACGCTGCAGCTTCGCCCTCAGGCTGTGGTGACGGCCGAGCAGGGCAGAGAGCACGTAGCCCACGCCCGCCAGCAGGATGATCGCCGGCCCCGAAGGCACGCTGAGATGGTACGAGAGCAGCAGGCCGCCGAGGCTGGCGAAAGCGGCCAGCAGGACGGCAATGGTGATCAGACCCTCCAGGCGCTTGCTCCAGAAGCGCGCCGTGGTGGCCGGTAGCATCATCAGCCCCACGGCCATCAAGGTGCCCAGGGTCTGGAAGCCGGCGGTGAGGTTGAGCACCACCAGGCCGAGGAATACGCCATGCACCAAGCTGCCCTGCATGCCCTGGCCGCGCAGGAACAGCGGGTCGAGACACTCCACCACCAGGGCGCGGAAGATCAGTGCCAGGGTGATCACGATCACGCTGCTGATCGACGCGATCAGCAGCAGCGCGGTGGAGTTCACCGCCAGGATCGAACCGAACAGCACATGGGTCAGGTCGACGCTGCTGCCTCCCAGCGAGACCAGCATGACGCCCGCCGCCAGCGAAATCAGGAAGAAGCTGGCCATGGCCGAGTCCTCCCGATGACCGGTCATCTGCGACACGCTACCCGCCAGTACCGCGATCAGCAGCCCCGACAGCACGCCACCCAGACTCATGATCGGCAGCGAAAAGCCCGCCAGCAAAAAGCCCAGCGCCACGCCGGGCAGAATGGCATGGGCCATGGCATCGCCGATCAGGCTCATGCCGCGCAGCATCAGGAACACGCCCATGGGCGGGGCCGCCAGCGACAGGGCCAGGCCGGCCACCGCCGCGCGGCGCATGAAACCGTAGTCGAAGGGGGCGACCAGCCACTCGTGAAGCAGCTCCATCATGCGTCGACCCCCGGGATGCCCAGTGCGAAACGTGCCGAATCGATGGCGCTGGGGTGGCTCTGGACGATGGCCTGGGTGGTGGTCCAGCGGGCATGGCCACCCGCCAGCACCACGACCTCTTCGGCCAGGCGAGCCAACTGCTCCATGTCGTGCAGTACCACGATGATGGTGGCGCCTTCGGCGGCCATGTCGCGGAGTACCGTCATCAGCACCTCGACGGTTTCCGCATCGACGTTGGCGAAGGGCTCGTCGAGCAGCAGCAGCTCGGCTTCCTGCATCAGGGTGCGGCCGATCAGCGCGCGCTGGCGCTGGCCGCCGGAAAGCTCGCCCAGCGGGCGGTGGGCCAGGTGCGAGATGCCCAGGCGCGCCATCACCTCGCGACCGCGCCGGTAATGGCGCGCGCAGTAGCCGGTGAGCGCGCCGTGGCTCGGCCAGCTGCCGGTCATCACCAGCTCTTCCACGCTCATGGGGAAGGTGAGATCGAGTGCCAGCTGCTGGGGCAGCCAGGCGCGCCGCTCCTTGGGTACGGTGCAGCGCACTTCGCCTTTCACCGGGCGCAGCATGCCCATGATGCCCTGGATCAGGGTGCTCTTGCCGGCGCCGTTGGCGCCGACCAGGGCGGTGATCGCACCGTCGCGAAAGCGCCCGCTGACGTGTTCGAGCACGGTACGGTTGGCCTGGGCCAGCTGCAGGTCGTGAAGCTCCAGGCGAGAAGGTTGTGCCTCGGCCATCAGCCCCACCAACCTGCCGCCCAGGAGACGGCGAGCCAGAGCACGCCCAGCGGCGCGGCGGCCAACAGCAGGCGACGCGTAGCGGAAAGCGACATCAACGAAAAATGGCATGGCCCCTCAGGGCGATGCCGATGTGTGCGGTGTGCCATCAGAGGCCCTCGCAAAACCAATTAAGATATAACATAACAAGTCGATCGGCAAAGTGGGAGTCGTGAATGCGACATGTGAGACATGTGGTGACGGCCATCACCGGATCCAAGGGCCGCAGTATCCTGGTTTCATCGCAAAAGGGAACCATCAGCGTAACTGCCCGGCATGGCGCGACGCCATGACACGCTTCGGCCGAAGGGAGCCCGCTTTCAGCCCCCGGTAGGGGCCCAGTACGACCGACACGCAATACCCCAGCCCCGCCAGCAGGATAATCGAAGGGCCGGAAGGCAGGCCAGCATGGTAGGAAACCAGTAGCCCCGTCACGCTGGAAGCCAGGGCGATGCCGATGGCAATGGCGATCATGCCCTCGAGCCGCTGGCTCCAGTAGCGCGCCGCCGCGGCGGGCAGCAGCATCAACCCGGCCGCCATCAGCGTGCCCAGCGTTTGAAACCCCATCACCAGGCTGACCACCACCAGGACCATGAACAGGGCGTGCGTCCAGCCGGCGTGACGCCCCTGCAGCGTCAGGAACAGCGGATCGAGGCACTCGACCACCAAGGCGCGAAAGGAAATGGCCAAGCCGACCAGGATGGTGCTGCTGCCCAGCGCCACCAGCCCCAACGTGCGGCCGTCCACCGCCAATATGCTGCCGAACAGGACATGCCCGAGATCCAGGGCGTTGCCCGAGAGGCTGACGATGGTCACCCCGCCGGCCATGGCAATCAGGAACAGGCTGGCCATGGCGGCGTCCTCCTTGAGGCCGCTGAACTGCGTCACGCCACCGGCAAGCGACACGGTGACCAGGCCCGCCAGCACGCCCCCGAGCATCATCAATGGCAGGGAGAAGCCGGCCAGCATGAAGGCAATGGCAACGCCCGGCATGATGGCGTGCGACAGCGCCTCGCCCATCAGGCTCATGCCACGCAGCGACAGCAGAACGCCGAGAATCGGCGCCGTGAGCGAGAGCGCCAGGCAGGCCGCCAGGGCGCGGCGCATGAAGACATAGTCGAAAGGTGACGTGAGCCACCAGAGCAGTGAGTCGAGCATGGCAAGTGTCAGGTCGTGATGTGAGATATGTTATATCATAACAAAACATGCCAGGCCAAGCGGCCACTTACCCTATGCCGGTAGACGCGTTGCGTCGTACCGCTAAGCCGTTCCTTTCAGTAGCGCAGCGCCACGCCGACCTGGTTCGGGCTTACCAGGAAGGCGTACTCGCCCTTGAGATGCACGTCGCCCAGCGACACCCGTGCCGGCTTGAAGCGATTGATGGCCACTGAGGCCTGGCGCGGCTGGGTCTGTAGCTGCAGCTCGCTGATCAGCATGCCCGTCGCGAAGTTGATCGCCCCGTCACGCTCGCGGCCGTCACCCACGGCGATCAACAACCCGGACGCGGCATTGATCGCCAGCGAGCCCAGGCGTGCCTCCAGGCTGCGGCGTTGGCGTTCCTCCTCGGCCACTTCATGCAACAACCGGCGAGCGCTCTCGATATCGCCATCGCCTTCGCGCAGCTCGCGGTAGGCGGCCGGGTGCGGCTGGCGATCCATCAGCGTGCCGGCCAGCGCCAGCGCCGACTTCATCACGCCCACTCGGGCATCGTAACGGTCGTCGCGGTCGTCCGCCTCGCTGGCCTGATAGGTATTGAACGCCAATGAAGTGGCATAGACCCCGGCCCAGCCGTACCGCCACAGGTTGGCCTGGCGCTCGCCGCGGGCCAGGGCGTCCTCGTAGGCCTGGTATTCGCGCTCGCTGGATTGCGCCAGGGCCAGGGGAGAGGCGAGGAGCATCAGGGCAGCGCACACGAACGGCAGGAAACGGCAACGGGGCATGAGGGATTCCTTGTCAGGCAATGAAGGTATGCCTTATGAAAGTAGCATTTGCCGAAGCGGCATCCCACACTGGCGGCACCGAGACACAAAGGAGTTGATCATGGTTGGCGCCCCCGTCGCCTCCCGCCACTCGATGGCTATCCTGTCCGGCTGGCTGCTGCTGGTCGCCCTCGTGGCGATGGTCGGGGCCTTCACGCCCCCCGGCACCTGGTACGCCGAACTCGACAAGCCCCCGCTCACCCCGCCCGACTGGCTGTTCCCGGTGGCCTGGACGACGCTCTACCTGATGATGGCCGTGGCGGGTCACGCTGCGGGTGCCGGCGGCCGAGCGCGTCACGGTGCTGTGGCCGTTCGTCGCCCAGCTCGCGGCCAACGGGCTGTGGTCGATCCTGTTCTTCGGCCTGCACTGGGTCTTCGTCGCCCTGGCCGACCTGGTGCTGCTGTGGGGCCTTATCCTGCTGACGATCAGCCGTTTCGCCCGCGTGTCGTCGCTCGCCGCCTGGCTGCTGGTGCCCTACCTGGCATGGGTCAGCTTCGCGGGGTACCTCAATGCCGGCATCGGCTGGCTGAACGGCTAGCGTTGGGGCGGCCGGCCGTGACGGGCCACCGGCAAAGGCGTAGAGTCTAAGAATACCGCGACCTGGAGATTTCCATGCCTCGTCAGCCACTTGACGACACCGCGCTCGACACCGTCTTCCGCCAAGCGCGGACCCACTACGGCTTCCGGCCGGAGCCCGTCGACGAGGCCACCCTGCGCCAGCTCTACGACCTGCTGAAGTGGGGGCCGACCTCGATGAACAGTCAGCCGGCTCGCTACGTCTTCGTGATGAGCGAAGAGGGCAAGTCGCGCCTGCTGCCGGCGCTCTCCGAAGCCAACCGCGACAAGGCTCACGAAGCCCCGGTCACCGTGATCGTTGCCGTCGATACCCGCTTCTACGAACACATGCCCAAGGTGTTTCCCAGCTCGCCCAACGCCCGCGAACGCTTTGCCGAAAACCCGGAAACGACCAGCGATACCGCCTGGCGCAACGGCACCCTGCAGGGCGCCTACCTCATTATCGCCGCCCGCATGCTGGGGCTCGACGCCGGCCCCATGAGCGGCTTCGACAACGCCATGGTCGACGAGGAGTTCTTCCCCGACGGCCGCTACAAGAGCAACTTCCTGGTCAACCTCGGCACGGGCGACCCCGAGAGCCAGCGGCCAAGGGGGCCGAGGCTGGCGTTTGAGGAAGTGGCGGAGGTGGTTTGAGGTGGGTGACCCATATCAAGCTTTAGAAAGGAATGGCGAATTTCCTACACGCCACTGGTGGCAACAGGGAATGAGGAGTGCTTATATAGTTACGAATAAGTAACAAAAAAGTACGACAGGGAACTCATGGATGACCTTTCGCCTTCGGATCTAAAAACGATCCTGCACTCGAAACGAGCCAACCTCTACTACTTGCAGCACTGCCGCGTGCTGGTGAATGGCGGTCGCGTCGAGTACGTCACCGACGAGGGAAGTCGGTCTCGCTACTGGAACATCCCTATCGCCAACACGACTTCGCTACTGTTGGGTACCGGCACCTCGATTACCCAGGCGGCGATGCGTGAGCTGGCCAAAGCCGGTGTGCTGGTTGGTTTCTGCGGCGGTGGCGGTACGCCACTGTTCGCCGCCAATGAGGTGGATGTCGATGTCGCTTGGCTGACCCCTCAGAGCGAATACCGTCCCACGGAATATCTTCAATACTGGGTGCGCTTCTGGTTCGAGGACGAGAAACGACTGGAGGCAGCAAAAGCATTCCAGCTCGCACGGATAGATAGAATCGAAGCCCTATGGACCGATCGCCATCTCAAGGAGGCCGGTTTCACCGCTTCGGCGGATGCGCTTCACCAAGCCTTGGCAACGCATCGTGAAGTCATTTCAAAGTCTCCCACAACGACCGATCTTCTTACCCTCGAAGCGCGCCTGACCAAACTGCTGTTCAAGCTAGCCACCCAGGCCGTGGGCTACGGAGAGTTCACCCGTGCCAAGCGGGGCAGCGGTGCCGATCCTGCCAACCGCTTCCTCGACCACGGCAACTACCTGGCCTATGGCTTGGCAGCTACGGCTACCTGGGTTCTCGGCATCCCTCACGGCTTAGCGGTGCTGCATGGCAAGACGCGTCGCGGTGGCCTGGTGTTCGACGTGGCCGATCTGGTCAAGGATGCCGTCATACTGCCCCAGGCGTTTCTTTCCGCCATGCGGGGCGACGAGGAGCAGGAGTTTCGCCAGGCATGCATCGAGCGGCTGACTCGCACGGAATCCCTCGACTTCATGATCGACACCTTGAAGGACGTCGCGCTCGCGCAGGGAGGAGCAGCGGAGTGAACGTCTTGCTAGTTTCCCAGTGCAGCAAGAACGCGCTCAAGGAGACGCGACGCATCCTCGATCAGTTCGCCGAGCGGCGCGGCGATCGTACCTGGCAAACGCCGATTACTCAGGCGGGGCTAGATACGCTACGCAAACTGCTACGTAAGACAGCACGTAAGAATGCCGCAATTGCCTGCCACTGGATCCGTGGGCGCGATCACAGCGAGCTGATGTGGATTGTTGGTGATGCCAAACGCTTCAACCTACAAGGAGCGGTACCCACCAACACGACTTCCCGGGATATGCTGCGTCGCAGCGATGAAAATGACTGGCATACCGGCGAAGACATCCTTTTGCTGGCCGCCATGGCCGCGCTTTTGCATGATCTGGGTAAGGCATGCGAGGCCTTTCAGCATCGGCTCTTAGGCAAGCTTGAGGGACGTAACCTCTACCGCCATGAATGGATCTCGCTCCGCCTGTTCCAGGCCTTCGTCGGAGAAGATGACGATACGGGCTGGCTGACTCGCTTGGGGCATGAAGATAGCGCTGAGGACGAGTCGCCCTGGCTAGCGCGATTGGAGCGCGATGGATTGGATGACCTTTCCAAGTTGCCATTTCAAAACTTACCCCCTCTGGCCGCGGCCATAGGCTGGTTAATAGTCACTCATCACCGCTTACCCTTGATGCCGGGGGACAAGCTCCATGCTGATCCTGAGTCAGCTCGTTGGGGGAGAGAGAAACCCGTATTTCGGGCGGACCAGTTACGAGACCTGCCTGCGACAATCTCTGCCGACTGGAACGAGATCGCTGACAGTCAGGACAAGAAGCAACAGGCGCTTTATTGGACCTTCAAGCACGGCCTGCCAGTGACCACGGAGAAGTGGCGTGAGCGCGCGCGGCATCTGGCACAGCGACTCCTGAAGCGCCCCCAGCCGGATCGATCTTGGCTGGATGAGCCGTATGCCATCCACTTGGCGCGGCTCAGCTTGATGCTGGCTGATCACCACTATTCCAGCCTGGAAGAGTTGCGCCACCGGGTCAGAGGGGAAGCGGGGTATCCTCTGTACGCCAATACCGTTCGCAAGACAGGCCAGCTCAACCAACCACTCGATGAACATATATTGGGCGTCGAGAAGCATGCTGCTGCCGTTGCCCGGGCGCTGCCAAGCCTTACCAGCCACCTTCCGCGCCTGGCTCGTCACAAGGGATTTCGCAAGCGCAGCGACCACCTGCGCTTCCGCTGGCAGGATCGAGCCTATGATCTCACCCAGGCGCTGCGCGAGCGGAGCGAGCGGCAAGGGTTCTTCGGCATCAATATGGCCTCCACCGGCTGTGGCAAGACACTGGCCAACGGGCGGATTCTCTACGCCCTGGCGGACCCGCAACAGGGTGCGCGCTTCTGCGTGGCTCTTGGCCTGCGCACCTTGACGCTTCAGACTGGTCAGGCCTACCGCGAGCGGCTCAATCTGGGCGAGGATGAGCTGGCGGTACGGGTCGGCGGTAGCGCCAACCGTGCTTTGTTCGAACACTACGAGCGGGAGGCCGAGAAGAGTGGATCGGCCTCCGTGCAGCAGTTGATCGAGGAGGACGGACATGTGGTTTTCGATGGCAATTTCGAGAGCCACCCGGTGCTGCGGCGGCTCAACGATGATTTTGGTACTCGGCCACTGATTGCGGCACCGATCCTGGTGTGCACCGTCGACCACCTGGTGCCGGCCACCGAGAGTACCCGAGGCGGACGTCAGATTGCGCCGATGCTGCGGCTGATGAGCAGCGATTTGGTGCTGGATGAGATCGACGATTTTGATGTCAACGACCTGCCTGCGCTGACCCGGCTGGTGCACTGGGCGGGGCTGCTCGGGTCGCGAGTACTGCTCTCCTCTGCCACTCTGCCGCCAGCGCTGGTACGGGGGCTGTATGAGGCCTATCGCAATGGGCGTGAGCACTATCAGCGCAATCGAGGCGTGCCCGGTTTGCCGGTGGATATCTGCTGCGCCTGGTTCGATGAGCATGATCGACAGCATGCGGACTGCGCCAACGGCGAAGCCTTCGCTGAGTCGCATCGGCAGTTCGCGATACGGCGATACGGACGCTTGGCCTCAGATGCCATAAGGCGTCGCGCCGAGCTGGTGCCTATGGATGGAGTGGGCAAGGCCCCAGACGCAATAAGGCAAGCGCTGGCCGAACGGCTGCGTGAACATGTCACGGCTCTGCATGAACGACATCACAGCATCGACCCGCATAGCGGCAAGCGTGTCAGTTTCGGGCTGCTTCGTCTGGCCAATATCGAGCCGATCTTCGATGTGGCTTTGGCGCTCTATCGTCTGGGCGCTGTGGAAGGGCAGCGAATCCACCTGTGTGTTTACCACTCTCAGCATCCGCTACTGATTCGCTCGGCTATCGAACGACGCCTCGACCGTACGCTTGACCGGCGTAATGCCGATGCTGTGTTCGATCTGCCGGAGGTGCGCCGCTGCCTTGAGGTCTCACCGGAAGCGGACCAGATCTTTATTGTGCTCGGCTCGCCGGTGACCGAGGTCGGCCGGGACCACGACTACGATTGGGCCATCGTCGAGCCCTCCTCCATGCGATCCATCATTCAGCTCGCCGGGCGGGTGCGGCGCCATCGCGAGGGTGAGTGCACCACGCCCAATATCCTACTGCTCGATACCAACCTGAAGCACCTTGAGAACCCGGGTGAGTTGGCATTCCGCCGTCCCGGTTTCGAGACGTCGCAGGAGTGGGCGCTCAACAGCCACTCCCTGCAGCAACTGCTGCAGTCCGAGGAGTGGCAAGTCATCGATGCCAGGCCGCGGATCGTCGCACGGGACACACTCAAGCCCCACGATAGCCTCATTGATCTCGAGCATGCTCGCTTGCAGGCCGCCATGGTCGAACCTCCCAGCAAGGTGCTGAGTAAGCGTGAATTGCGTGCCATGAAAGAGCCTCCACCGCCATCGCTGGGTGCCTATACCTGGTACGCCATGCCACGTGTTCACCTGCTGGGCGTGATGCCACAGTGCCAGCCCTTCCGTGAGCAGACCACACCCCAGGAGGAGCTCATTCTCAGGCCGGATGAGAGCGGTGAGGAGTGGGATCTACACCGAGTCCACAAGGGCGCCAGACGCGGCGAAAGTCTCTATGTGCCGGTCGAAGAGAGCTTGCTGACCCGCATCGAGCTGGACACCGTGGGGGGTAAGCGTATCCAGCCGTGGGGGGAAACGGACTATATGGAGGCACTGGTAGCACTGGCCGACGACCTGGAATTGCCGCTGGAAGAGGCTGCCCGGAAGTTCGGCACCGTGACGGTACCCGAGAACCGGCAAGGGTGGCGTTATCACGCCGCGCTGGGGTTCACCAAGCGGCGTTGAGGTGGGCCGGCGTTGGCCGGCCATCCTGCCTATGCGGCAGCACATTATCCCGAAAGACAAAGCGACAATTTTCTGAGCTGCCTTGCGGCAGAGCTACAGGCTAGCTACATTTGATCTAAATAGCACGAATCCCTTTACCCTAAAAATAAAACTACAATGGAGAATATTTTAATGGCCAGTGACCCAGGGACAGGCCTGCGAGCCTTGATTGAAGGCTTCCTTCAGGAACGCTTCGATGCAAAGGCTGAAAAGCTTGTGCCCGACGACCCCAAACGCGATGAGCTGGTCGCGCAATTCCAGTTCGATGCCTGGATCAGCGACGCGGCGCGCCGAGTCGCTCAGCTCCAGGTCGTCACTCACTCGCTGAAACCGATCCATCCCGACGCCAAGGGCACCAACCTATACGTACCTCCAGAGTCGCTATCCGCTCATCCAGCAGTGGGCAGTCATGTTCTGCCGGCGGATTTCCTCGGCGATGTGGTCGGCAATGCCGCCGCTCTGGATGTCTACAAGTTTCTTAAACTCGAACACCAAGGAAAGTCACTGCTGGAGCGAGTGCTGGAGAACGACGCGGAACTCGCCGCTGCCCTCAGCGACGATCCTGAACAGGCCCATGCCTGGATGCAGGCCTTCGCTGCCATTACCGAGCCGCGCGGCGGTGAGGCCTCACATACACGCGCCAAGCAGCTCTACTGGCTGGTGGGCGAGGATCCTGTCGATAACAACGACTACCACCTGCTAGCGCCGCTCTATGCTACGTCCTTGGCGCATAGCGTAATCCTGGCCATCAATGCGGACCGCTTCGGCGAAGCGGCTAAGGCGGCGCGCAAGGCGCGTCGTGAACAGGCGTTCTCTGAAGAGGGATATCACGACTACCCGAATCTGGCGGTACAGAAGCTGGGGGGAACCAAGCCACAGAACATATCCCAGTTGAATAGCGAGCGGGGTGGTAGCAACTACCTGCTGGCTTCGCTGCCGCCGCGCTGGGCTTCGCAGGATACCAAGGCGCCGTTGTTGACCGACTCGGTATTCCCGCGTTTCGGGCGGCGACGTGAGGTCAAGCGGTTAGTCAGCGATCTGAGGCGCTTCCTTGAATCCAGCCCATCGCACGATTACCAGGCCCGTGGTCTGCGCGATGACCTGAACGCGGCGCTGATGGATGAGCTGATGCTGTTCACCATGCAACTCCATGGACTGCCGCCGGGGTGGAGTAATGATGATAAATGCCGACTGCCGGCTGAAGAGGTGTACTGGCTGGACCCCGGTCGAGCGGAAATCGACGAGGCGTTTCGTGAGGCTCGCGAGTCGACGGACTGGGAAAGTGCAATCAGGCAGCGCTTTGCCAACTGGCTAAACCATGCGCTTGGTCGCAAATTGCCCTTGGGTGATACCGAGCATCGCCACTGGTCGCGGGAACTGGAGCGTGATGCGACCTACCAGCGCTGGTTGGAGCGTGACCGCCGCTGGATGGAGTCGCTCGATCACGAGCTGGATGACTGGCAGGGAGGCCTTGGCAATGAGTGAGGTTCAAAATCTTCTGGTGCTGCCTCGCTTACGAGTGCAGAACGCCAATGCCATCTCCAGCCAGATGACCTGGGGGTTCCCCGCCATTAGCGCCTTCATCGGATTGATGCATGCGCTCGAACGTAAACTCGCTACGAGTAATATTTTGCTGCTGTTCGACGGTGTCGGTGTCATTTGCCACGACTTCGAGGCTCAGGCAACAGAGAATGGCTTTACCCGCACTTTCCATTTGACGCGCAACCCGGTCGACCGGAGCGGTGGCACTGCGGCTATTGTCGAGGAAGGGCGTGTCCACCTTGATATCACCCTAGTATTTGCCGTTCGCGGGGACGTCTGCAGTGGTAACGAAGCCGAGCGTGGTGCCCTGGCCAAGGAGGTGGCCGAGATCGTCGCGGGCATGCGTATCGCCGGTGGCAGCGTTATCCCGGCGCTGCCGGGCCGAACCTCGCGCTCACGCCCGACACTTATTCCGCTGGAGGAAAGCGGCGAGGAGCGTGATGAGCAGTTCAGACGACTCAAGCGCCGTTGGTTGCCGGGATTCACGTTGGTATCCCGCGATGATCTGCTGGCGCAGCGCTTCGAGGAAATGCGTGAGGCCAGGCCCACTGCCACCATATTGGACGCCTGGCTCGACCTGTCGCGTCTCAACCATGAGTGCCACCTCAAACCGATAGAGAGCGCCCAGGGCGAAATCCACGAAGAGGTGAGCTGGGAGATACGACGCCCACCTGGCTGGATCGTGCCGATTCCGATCGGCTATGGCGCGCTGACCGAAGTGTTCGAGCCAGGTACGGTCGCCAATTCGCGCGATGCCGAAACGCCTTTCCGCTTTGTCGAAAGCCTTTACTCCATCGGGCAATGGATCAGCCCGCATCGTCTGCAGTGCCCCGAAGAGCTGCTTTGGTATGTAGGCAACGATCTCGATGCCGGCCTCTATCGACTCAATAACGACTATCACAATCGCTCAACAAGAGCATAACGACAGGGAAATGAATCATGGCCAAAAACGATACCCTCAAGACTGCTTCCGTCCTCGCCTTCGAGCGCAAGCTCGACCCTTCCGATGCCTTGTTCTTTGCCGGTAACTGGGAAACGCGCGACCAGGCAGAAGCGTGGCCCGCTATCGCCATTCGCGAGAAGTCGGTGCGGGGCACGATTTCCAACCGCCTGAAAGCCAAAGATCAGGACCCCGCCAAGCTGGATGCAGCTATCGAAAACCCTAACCTGCAGACTGTCGATGTTGCGACCTTGCCCAGCGATGCCGATACACTGAAGGTGCGCTTTACGCTTCGGGTACTCGGCGGAGCCGGCGTACCCTCAGCCTGCAATAACGCCGAGTATCAAGCGAAACTCAAGGAGGCGGTGAGTGGCTATGTACACTCTTACGGGTTTGAGACTCTGGCCAGCCGCTATGCCTACAACCTAGCGAACGGACGCTTCCTGTGGCGCAACCGAATCGGAGCGGAGCAGGTCGAGATACAGGTACGCCTGATGGAGCAAGGTGAAGCCGTCGACACTTGGACGTTCGATGCTCTCTCCCTCTCCCTGCGTGACTTTGAGCCGACCGAAGATACGCGCTCTAGCTTGGAATCGCTCACTGCACGTATTGCCGAGGGGTTAAGCGGCTCGCGACATGTTCTGCTTGATGTCACGGCTTTCGCACGAGTTGGAAATGGCCAGGAGGTCTTCCCCTCCCAGGAACTGATTCTGGATCGTAGTCGAGGTGACAAGAGCAAAACACTCTATCAGGTCGGTGAAATTGCAGGCATGCACTCTCAGAAGCTCGGCAATGCCATCCGTACGGTGGACACTTGGTATCCGCAGGAGGACGACGAGGATCTTGGGCCTATCGCCGTCGAACCTTATGGTTCAGTCACTACCCAAGGCAAGGCCTATCGCCAACCCAAGCAAAAAGCTGACTTTTACTCTCTGCTCGACAACTGGATGATCAAGGATCAGCAGCCAGAACCAGAGCAGCAGCATTTCGTCATGGCTACGCTGATCCGTGGTGGTGTATTCGGCGAAGCGGGGTAAGCCATGGACCACTATCTCGATATTCATCTGCGACCCGATCCGGATTTCCGGCCTGCGATGCTAATGGGGGCGCTATACAGCAAGTTGCATCGCGCCCTTTTCGACCTGAAGTCCAATGACATCGGCATCAGCTTCCCCGATCACAAAACCGGCGTGCGTGCACGCACGCCGGGAGATCGGTTGCGACTGCATGCTGAGCTCCCGCGATTGGAGCAACTAATGGAGGTCTCGTGGCTCACCGGCATGCGCGACCACATCACGTTGGCATCCATTCAACCTGTGCCTGCCGATGCAAAGCACTGCGTCGTTCGGCGTCGACAGTTCAATACCGGAAGTCCTAGCCGGGCGAAGCGGTATGCACAACGACACAGCATCGAAGTCGAAGAAGCGCAGCGCTTGATGGAGGCACCTGCTTCCCGGCAGATCGCCCTGCCTTTCGTACAGGTCAGCAGCCGCTCAAGCGGACAGCGGTTTGCGCTCTTCATCGAGCATGGCCAGCCGCAGTCTCAGCCTATCGCGGGTCGCTTCAACCATTACGGGTTGAGCAGTGAGGCCACTGTGCCCTGGTTCTGACCCTTTTTTCAGAAGGTCACGCTAGGGCCTGTTAAATCAAGTTGTTACTGACGCCTCTCTGAAAAGGGAGGCGTTGCTCTTTCAAAGCATTGCTCTTTAACAATCAATCGCTTAACTTGAATACGCTCTAGTGAGCTGCCGCACAGGCAGCTCAGAAAAGCCCGCCGACGATTCGGGCGAGCGGGAATGTGTGAGCTGCCGCACAGGCAGCTCAGAAAAGCATCATCGACGCCACTGCCGTGAACGTTCTGTGAGCTGCCGCACAGGCAGCTCAGAAAAGACCAAAGCAGTCGCAGCCCGAGCGGGCACGGTGAGCTGCCGCACAGGCAGCTCAGAAATATGAGCATGTCCAATGTTGAAGCCTTCGCTAGTGAGCTGCCGCACAGGCAGCTCAGAAAAAGCACATGCTGCGTCTACGCCACGCCGGCACGTGAGCTGCCGCACAGGCAGCTCAGAAAACCGGGCATGAGCTGGTCATCGTCGCCGGGGCGTGAGCTGCCGCACAGGCAGCTCAGAAAATGGCCGGTGAGCGGTGCGCGATAGCGCATTAGTGAGCTGCCGCACAGGCAGCTCAGAAAGTCGTCGGCGAGCTGCTGCCGGCGATCGTCGAGTGAGCTGCCGCACAGGCAGCTCAGAAATTAACGCCTTCGATGTCGACGACGTCGCGCGCGTGAGCTGCCGCACAGGCAGCTCAGAAAAAGCACATGCTGCGTCTACGCCACGCCGGCACGTGAGCTGCCGCACAGGCAGCTCAGAAAACCGGGCATGAGCTGGTCATCGTCGCCGGGGCGTGAGCTGCCGCACAGGCAGCTCAGAAAATGGCCGGTGAGCGGTGCGCGATAGCGCATTAGTGAGCTGCCGCACAGGCAGCTCAGAAAAGCACCGCCCGCTCACACTCGTGCTCCTCGGCGTGAGCTGCCGCACAGGCAGCTCAGAAATCTACGCCCTGCGTTCAGTCGGCCGCCTCGGCGTGAGCTGCCGCACAGGCAGCTCAGAAATGCTGAAGGCGACCCATGTGGCGCTGACCGGCGTGAGCTGCCGCACAGGCAGCTCAGAAAACCATCGAAGTCATCCAGGAAGAGCTGGAGGAGTGAGCTGCCGCACAGGCAGCTCAGAAATGGCAAGTGGAGCAGGGCCTTCGCAAGCTGAGGTGAGCTGCCGCACAGGCAGCTCAGAAAATTTCGTGAGGCGGTTAGTGGCAGATCCCAGAGTGAGCTGCCGCACAGGCAGCTCAGAAACGCTACTTCCGTGGTGGATGTCGCCCAGTCCTGTGAGCTGCCGCACAGGCAGCTCAGAAAGCCTGAGCAGCATTGCCAATAGCGCCCCCGTAGTGAGCTGCCGCACAGGCAGCTCAGAAAAATCAAACAAGTGGTGTGGCCGGTAAAGACATGTGAGCTGCCGCACAGGCAGCTCAGAAATTGCTGTGGTGGCGGCAGTCCGGAGAGAACCAGTGAGCTGCCGCACATGCAGCTCAGAAATGCTTCACCGAGCAGGGCTGCAAGGACTTCCTGTTAGCTGCCGCACAGGCAGCTCAGAAAGCAGTGGTACCGCCGTCGATCGCCGCAGTGGCGTGAGCTGCCGCACAGGCAGCTCAGAAATGCTCTTGGGCAATGCGCCGCAGTTGACTGTGGTGAGCTGCCGCACAGGCAGCTCAGAAAAGCCCTGCCACACCGCGTGATACTCGACCCAGGTGAGCTGCCGCACAGGCAGCTCAGAAAAGGCCGATCATACGGGGTACTCATGAATGACCGTGAGCTGCCGCACAGGCAGCTCATAAAGCGCAGTTCGGGCACGGTTAATGTCGTCACCTGTGAGCTGCCGCACGGGGCGCGCGCATTGAAACTTCCCCGACCTGTCCAGCCAGGGTGTCGAGCTGACGTCACGGCCCGCACGGGTTACGCAGCTCAAGTTCCTGGCTGTCGGATTTCGGAAAATACACCCCCTCTTTTCCTGCCTTCCATATGACAGATATTACCTTGTCTCGACTGGCATTGAAGCCGAGTTATCGAGTGGAAGCGTTGCGTCAGCGCCAGCTTCCTTGACAAAAAAAACCAGGAATTTTGCCGGTTCGGTGTCGCTCGCATTCCTGGATAAAGTATGAATGTCCGTAGGTGACTCATAAAAGGTTTGTCCAGCTTCTAACGTAACTACATCACCACCCTCCACCTGCATTTCTACCTTGCCGTTCAGTACATAAACGAAAACATGGGAATTATGACGGTGTGGTGCTGACATTCCCCCGGGCTCGTATTGCACAGTCAGCATCTTGACTTGGGGAGAGTCGGGCAAGCTAACGAGTGCTTCAGTCATGAGAGGGGTTATTTCCGCTCCCATGGCGGCTCCGGCACTGCAGAAAAGTAAAAATGCCAATGGTTTAGCAATTTTCATATTGTTTCTCTCGGTCGTTGTGGATAAGGAAAGCATTGCTGTTGCGGTGCGGCTTCGTAGATGGCAACGATGAGGGTTGCAGGGAGAACATTACTGACGGCGAGAGGAGTAGAATTGTATATTTTCGTCAGTTATGTGTGCTGCACTTTGGCTGCGGTAGCTGGTCAGCGAAAGCGGCGGGCCCGGCCACGGTTGTCAGGTGTTAAGGTGTTGGGCTGAGCGATGTCCAGGCAGCTCAGAAAACAGCAAGACCAAGGCCGGGAATGTTCAGGCGTGAGCTGCCGCATGGGCAGCTCAGAAAAGGAGATGAGCCAGCAACCAGGGCGCCGGCGCGTGTGCACACAGGCAGCTAATAAAAACCTATGGAGTGGCGGAACCAATATGGCGAGCCGCCCCTATCCCCCAAACTCCTCCGTATCGATCTCGGCCTGCAGCGCTTCGCTGTAGCGGGCGCCGGCTACCTGGTCCGGTGTCAGCAGTGCGCTCAGCCGCTCAATGGTGGCGGCATCCAGGCGCAGGTCTTCGGCGGCGAGATTTTCGCGCATATGCGCGATGGAGCGGCTGCCGGGGATGGGTATGACGTCGTTGCCCTGGGCCTTGAGCCAGGCGAGGGCGAGCTGGCCGGTGGTCACGTTCTGTTCGCTGGCAATTGCCTGTAGCTTTTCCAGTTGGCGCAGGTTGTGCGACAGGTTCTCGGTACTGAAACGCGGCATGCCGCGGCGCACGTCGTTCTCCGTGAGTTGCGTGGCCTCGGTGACGGCGCCGGCCAGGAAGCCGCGCCCCAGCGGGCTGAAGGCGACCAGGGCCGTATCGGCTTCGCGGCAGGCGTCGATCAGGGCGATCTCGGGGTTGCGGGTCCACAGCGAGTATTCGGACTGCACCGCGGCGATGGGGTGCTCGGCCCGCGCGCGGCGCAGGGTGGCGGCAGACACTTCCGAGAGCCCGATGGTGCGAATCTTGCCCTCTTCCACCAGCCGTCCCAGCGCGCCGACGCTCTCCTCGATGGGCACGTTGCGGTCCAGCCGGTGCAGATAGTAGAGGTCCAGATGGTCGGTTTGCAGGCGTTCGAGGCTTTCCTCGCACTGCCGGCGAATCGTCTCGGGGCGCCCGTCGATCACCTTCTTGCCCAGCGCAGGGTCCATGGCCATGCCGCATTTGCTGGCCAGCAGAATCTCGCTGCGCTTGCCGGCGAGTGCCTTGCCGACCACCCGTTCGTTGGCCGTGGCGCCGTAGAGGGTGGCGGTGTCGAAGTGTCGATAGCCCATCTCGAAGGCTTCATGCAGGGCGCGTAGCGCTTCGGCCTCGGGTACCGGGTTGCCGTAGCCGTGGGAGAGGTTCATGCAGCCCAGGCCGATGATGGGCGAGGCCACTTCCTTGAGGCGAGAGAAGAAGGTCATGCAGGCTCCGGGTCAGGGGAAGGGGGCTATTATCATGCCGAGCGAGGCGCTTGGCTCGCAAGACAGAGCGCCGGGCATGGGCTTGCTATCGGCACGGGCATCGGCATGCACACTGCGTTCACACGGCTTCCTCAATCCGCCGCTACGGTTGGAGCACCAAGCGTAGCGAAGCCGTTAGTGGCCAAGGGGAGAAACCGATCATGAACGCTGTCGAGGTTACCCATTACGGGCGTGTGAGCCGTTATCTGCACTGGGGCATGGCGCTGCTGTTCGTCTGGCAGTTCCTGACAACGAGCGTGCGGGTGCTGTTGAGCGACACGGCGCTGGATGAGCTGCTGTGGGCAACTCACAAACCAACGGGCCTGCTGCTGCTAGTGCTGGTGGTGTTGCGGATGGACTGGGCGTTGTTGAGCCGGGCAAGCCGGCCAGCGGCGCTGAATGCAGCGGCTCGCCTGGGGCACCTGGCCCTGTATGGCCTGATGCTGCTGGTGCCGTCGCTGGCGCTGCTGCGTCAGTACGGTTCGGGGCGCACCTTCGAGCCCTTCGGTATTCCGCTGATGCCAGGCTTCGAGGGCGAAATAGAGTGGATGGTGGCCTCGGGCAGCCTGTTCCATGGTGTGCTGGGCTGGGTTCTGCTGGCGCTGATCGTGGGCCACGTGGCGATGGTGATGTGGCATCGGCGCCAGGGGCAGGACGTGCTGGGTCGCATGCTGGTGCGCTAACTCGCGTACCCGGCGGTCGTGGCCGCCGGGTCCCCGCGTGTCTGCCTGGTGCCGGCCAGCCTTACTGCATCAGCGTCCTGACCCGGTCCAGGTACTCCCTGCCGCTCTCGCGAATGCCTTCCTGCCCCTGGCTGTCGGCGCTTGAGCGCACTTCGCGCACTCGCTCACGCATGGTGCCGACCTCCTCCTCGACCTTCACCAGGGCGTTCTCGATGTCTTCGGTGAGCTGCTGGATGATGGCCAGGTCGCCGTCGGTGAGTGTTTCCTTTTGCATCAGCACGTCGAGCAGATCGTTGCGCAGCTCGAGGGCGTCCACGGCCTGCTGCAGGGTCTCGATGTCCTGACCCTGGGTCTGTTCGAGCTCCTGCATGAGTTCCGACTCGATCATGTTGTCGTCCGCATTGACGCTGAGGTCCTGTTCCTCGGCGTGGGCGAAGCCGATCGTGAGCATGGCGAGAAAGGCAATCAGAGCGGTACGTTTCATTGAGCAACCTCTATGTCGTTTCGATGGCTGTCTCAATCAAGTTAGTTGGATTTCAGTGAGTTACAAGTACACTGAAAGCACGGTACAACCCACGATCAGATTGTCGGCGCCATGCTTGGATGCGGTATGCTGTGGCAATAACGACTTGCAAGGACATTCCTATGCCAGATCAAACACCGTTTCAGCGTGCCATCGCCGAACTCGATGCCTTGCACGCCGAGGATCCGCGGCGGGTCGACGTCGAAGGTGAAAGCCTGCCCCTGGAGCTGTGGCATGCGGGGCGCATGAGCGCCTGGCTGGAGCGGGTGGTGGAAGCGCCTGACGAGCTGGTGCAGATCGCGGTGCGCTCGCAGCATCTGCAACGCTGGGAGGTGCCGCGCAACGATTACCCGGAAGGGCGCGTGGGCTATCTCACCTGGCGCCGCGACCAGGGTAAGCGGGCCGGCGAGACCACGGCGCGGGTGATGGAGGCGGCGGGGTATTCGCCGCAGGACGCCGCCGAGGTCTCCCGCATGATTCGCAAGCAGGGCCTGGGCCGCGATCCGGGCACCCAGGCGGTGGAGGACTGCGCTTGCCTGGTGTTCCTCGAGAACTATTTCGCCGACTTCTCCAAGCAGGTGGAGCACGACCACCTGGTGCGTATCGTGCAGATGACCTGGAAGAAGATGTCGCCGCGTGCCCATGAGCTGGCGTTGACGCTGCCCATGAGCGACGAGGCGCGAGGCGTGGTGGAGGAGGCTCTGGCCGGATAACCGTACCGCGGCGCCATGGTGCCGCGGCGGGGCGGGTCCAGCCAGATCGGCTCAGGGCACCAGCGTCTGGGCCGCTTCCAGGTAGTCGCTACCGTGGTTTTGCACGCGCTCGAATTCACCGGTTTCTGAGCCCAGGTGAACCTCTTCGAGGTTGACCGCCATGGTCTCCACTTCGGCATCGATCTTCTGCAGCGCATTCTCCAGCGTGTAGGAGAGTTCGTGAATGGTGCCGAGGTCCTCCATGCTGAGTTCTTCCTGGGCAAGCAGCTCGGCCAGCTGCTGGTTGGTTTCGGAGAAGTTGGCCACCGCCTGGCTCAGGGTCTCGGAAGGCTCGCCTTCGAAGTGCTCGGTGGGGGAGCTGGCTTGAGCGGTGGCTGCGATCATCAGGCCGGACAGCAGGGTGGGCAGCAGCAGTTTCTTCATGGTTCGTCTCCGTATTGAATGAGAATGGTATGCGTTATCTTGTGTACCACTCTCGCCTGCCGCAAGCAAGCCGCCACGGAAACGAGAACGATTTTTCTTCATGGTATTTGACAGAGGTCAGCCGGCCATCTAGATTCATCTCAATTAATGATAATCGTTATCATTAATTGAGCGAACGGAGGTCGCCATGTCGTACCGCACTCATACCGCCATCCGCGGCGTCACCCCGCCCCTGCAAATCTGCGATGCCACCCCGGGCTCGGTGCGCCTGGCCCGTGAGTATCCGCGCCAGGACACCAGCCTCTCCCAGGAGGAGTGGGAGTTGCTTCAACTCTATCGGGAAGAGGCCCGGCACGATCTGTTCCGGCGTTCGTTCCTGCTCGTCTCCGAGCGCTATCTGAAAGGCGAACTGCCCGCGACTAACCCGGCTCCCTGAGCGGGTGGTGTGTCAGCTCAGGCTGATGCTCAGGCTGTCGTCGCTCTCGCAGGGCTTGCCGTGGCGCAGGGTCAGGCGCCGTTCGCTGAGGTTCATCACCACCGAGAACAGGGTTTCCATGCGCTCCTCGGCGGGCTGGTCGGGGTTGAAGTGGCGGCAGATCGACAGCGGTGCGCCCTGATGATCGCTGAGGATGCCGAACAACCTGGCCTCGTCGATATCGGCGTCCGGCGGCAGTTCGTCATGCAGCAGCGTATCGAGGCGACACAGGCGTGGCCGGGAGTCGGTGCGGGGAAAGTCCTGCACCGGGCAGGGGGTGTCCTCTGCGTAGAGGTGGTTGGTATGCGTGACGATACCGTTGCGCGGCTCGATGCGCCCTGGCTCGCCGGGTTGTACCTCGAGGCCGACGGCCTGGCCCCCCTCGTTGCCGACCTGAGCGCTGGCGAGCAGGAAGTGGGCAGGCGAGCAGACCCGGTCGTGAGTGGCCACGGCGAGCGCGCTCGGCATGTCGTCGCACTCGAGAATCTTGCGCAGGGCAATATGGATCGGCAGGCCGACGCCGCAGGTCTGTGAGCGAATGGCATTGAGGCAGACGCCGATGCCGCGGTCGTTCAGGCCCACCTTGCCGACCATGCCGGCCTCGCCGATGCTCACCAGGGCGGGGCGCCCATCGCCCCGGATGTGCAGGGCGACCACGTTGTCGAGCTGATCGTGGCGCCAGTCCCAGTTCTGCGCCAGCCATTGCTTACCGTGGCGCTGCAGCGAGAAGGCCGAACAGCCGCCGCTGGCCTGTGTCAGGGCGATCTCGCTGCGGCAGTTGAGCGTCAGGATGTCGATGAAATCGACATCCGCGCCCCAGGCGATGCCGTTCATCTCCTCGAGTATTTCAGGAAAGCCCTGCGCGATCTGGGCCTCGAAGTGGCAGGCGCGGTCGCGGGCTTCTTCCCAGCGAATCCCCACGAAATCCTGGAATAGCTGTCCGTACACCTCGATGCCGCGCTCGATCAGGTGGCGGTGGATGCGGCCGTGCTCCGCACCGACCTCGTGATGGCTTCCCGTGAGTTCGGTCACGGACAAGGGGCTCGCCGGCAGGGTCATGGCATCTCCTTGAGCAGGGCGGGGGAGACAGAGTGCATGCGGGGCTCCTGTGATTGGGCGTTGCGCGCTTCAGTATAGGTGATGGCTGGCAAGCCTGGCCGACAGCGTTGAACGTGCAGCCTCTCGTCGTGTCGGGTTTTCCATCGCTGATAAGGGCTTGGCGCTGTGCCGTCAGGATCAAACGTTGGTATGGGGGGCTTGTGTTTTGCCGTTGGGGCTTCCAGATTAAAGGGGTGTCGTTCATTCGTAACCAGACGTAAATCACCACACCTCGTTCACCCATACCTCAATCATCAGAGTGAGAAGAACAAATGAAGAAGAGTGTTTTGGCGATGGCAGTTGCGGCCTCCAGTGTGGCATTCGCTGCGGCGGCACAAGCGGAGGTCAAGATCGGTTTCATCGGCGGTTTCACCGGCCCGATCGAAAGCCTGACCCCGCCGATCTTCGACGGCGCGCGGTTGGCAGTGGCCCAGATCAACGAACAGGGCGGCATCCTCGGCGGACAGGAACTGGCCATGCCCAATGCCGATACCACCTGTAGCGATGCCTCGGCGGCGTCCAACGCGGCGGACCGCATGGTCAATACCGAGAACGTTACCGCCATCGTCGGGGCGCTGTGTACCGGCGCGACCGTGGCGGCGGCCAACAGTGCGGCAATTCCCGGTGGCGTGGTGATGGTCTCGCCGGCCTCTACGGCGCCGGCGGTGACCGAGCTGGACGACAACGACCTGGTGTTCCGTACCGTGCCGTCTGACGCCTACCAGGGCCAGATCCTGGCCAAGCTGATGCTCGAGAAGGGCTTCGACGAAGTGGCGGTAACCTACGTCAACAACGATTACGGTCAGGGCCTGGCCGATGCCTTCACCACGGCCTTCGAAGACGGCGGTGGCACGGTGGCCGAGAATCTTGCGCATGAGGACGGTCGCGCCGATTACCGCTCCGAGCTGGGCTCGCTCTCTTCCAGCGGCGCCCAGACCCTGGTGGTGCTCGCCTATGCCGATGGCTCGGGCCAGACCATCCTGCGCCAAGCCTATGAGAGTGGCGCATTCACCCAGTACGCCGGTGCCGACGGCATGGTGGGGGATTCGCTGGTCGGTGCGGTGGGTGCGGATGCCCTCGAAGGCATGATCGCTACCCGCCCGGGCAGCCCCGAACTGCCGGGTACCGAGATCTTCAACCAGGCGGCTCAGGAGGCCGGCTTCGACCCCAGCGCGGTGTTCGCCGCCCAAGCCTACGACGCCGCTTTCCTGCTGGCGCTGGCCATCGAGCAGAACGGCAACGCCGAGCGCGAAGGCCTCTCCGAGGCGCTGCGTAGCGTTTCCTCTGCCCCCGGCGAAACGATCCTGCCCGGCGAGTGGGAGAAGGCAGTGGAGCTGATCGCGGCCGGCGAGGAGATCAACTACGAGGGTGCCTCCGGCAGGCACGAGTTCGACGACAGCGGCGACGTACCGGGCGTGGTACTGGAAATGGCAGTGGAAGGGGGTACCTTCGTCGGCAAGGGCCTGATCCAGGACTAATCCAGGCCTGAACTGAAGCGGAAAGTGCAAGCAAAGGCCCCGGCGGGGATTCCCGCCGGGGCCTTTCATGTTCATGAGGCTTCTTTCGAAAAGTCGTCGAGCGAAGACCAGGGCTAGGCCCGTTCCCTGCGGGCCAACGCACTTCCCACATCCCTGTGGGTCGCAAGGCAAAAATCAGCCCTCTCTAACCGTGGTGTTTGACTTTCTCGGGCAACAACCCCTGCGGCGCGAAGCGCAGCACCAGGGTGATCAGCAGGCCGATCACGAATACCCGGGCCTGCAGTGCACGGCTGTCGAGGTTGCCCGGCGGCTCCCAGCCGAACCAGCCCTCGCTGAGGGCGGCGGCCCCGTGCATCAGGAACAGCGCCAGGGGCTCGGACATCAGCCAGATGATGTAGACCGCCACGGCGCCGAAGATGGTGCCCAGGTTGTTGCCGGGCCCGCCCAGGATGACCATCACCAGCACCAGGAAGGTGTGGTTGAGCGGCAGGAAGCCGTTGGGATCGAAGATGCTGTTGAACGAGGCCAGCGCGCCGCCGCCGATGCCCATCAGGATGCAGCCCAGCACGAAGATCTCCAGGCGGCGCTTGTTGATGTCCTTGCCCATTGCCGCGGCGGAGATCTCGTTGTCGCGGATGGCGCGGATCATGCGGCCCCAGGGGGCATGGTAGGCGCGGTGGAGCAGGAAGAAGATCGCCGCGATCATTACCGCCGTGAGCGAGAGGTACAACGCCCGGGCCAGGGTAAAGCCCAGTTCGCTCGGGCCGGGGGTAGGCCAGGGCAGCGGCGAGACGGTGGCGGTACCGCGGGTCAGCCAGTCGGAGTTCTTGAGAAACGCCTTGATGATCTCGGCGATGCCGAGGGTGGCGATGGCCAGGTAGTCGCTGCGTAGTCCCAGGCAGATATGACCGATGAAGTAGCCGATCACGCCGGCCAGTGCGCCACCGACGATCCAGCCGCTCCAGGCCGGCAGGCCCAGACCGCCGATGAAGCCGGCGCGGGATTCGATCTCGCCGGTGACCTCGCGCAGCACGCTGATTACCGTCAGGTAGAGCGCCACGGCCAGCACGATGGCGATCAAGGTCCGCAGCCTCTTCGGCACGCCGATGCGGTCGAGCTTGGTAGCACCATAGACGATCAAGACCGCGGCGGTCACGTAGAGCAGCGCCAGGCCCAGTTCGCCGGGTAGCTCGGTGACCCAGAAGGCCTCGTTGACCGGCACGCTGAAGAACATGGTGGCGAAGGAGCCCAGGGCGACGAAGCCCATCACGCCGGCATTGAACTGGCCGGCATAGCCCCACTGGATGGTCAGCCCCAGGGCCAGGATGGCGTAGCAGGCCGCCTCCACCAGCATGCGCGTGCTGTAGGCGCTGCCCATCATGGCGTAAACGCCCAGGATCATCGCCAGCAGGGCGCCGAACAGGATGACTTCACGTAGCGGGAAGCGTGACGGCGCGGCGACGACGTCGTCGCGACGTTCGGTATGTTGCGTGTTCATCAGATCACCTTCCCCTTGAAGATGCCGGTGGGGCGCCACACCAGGATCGCCACCAGGATGAAGAAGGGCACCACGATCTTGTACTCGGTGCCGACGAAGGCGAGGTTGCCGGCCTGGGCCAGCCACTCGGGCAGGCTGTCGCGGAAGGGGCGCAACAATACCGCCCAGTTGAATACCGCCAGCGTCTCGGCGAAGCCGACCACGAAGCCCCCGGCGATGGCCCCGTAAGGGTGCCCCACGCCGCCGACGATGGCCGCGGCGAAGATCGGCAGCAGCAGGAAGAAGCTCAGGTCGGGCTTGAAGGTGACGTCGAGCGCCAGCAGGGTGCCGGCGATAGCGGCAAGCCCACCGGCAATCACCCAGGTCACCGCCACGATGTGATTGGTGTTGATGCCCGAGGCCCGTGCCAGGTCGGGGTTGTCGGACATTGCCCGCATGGCCTTGCCCAGCCGCGTGCGGTTGAGGAACAGGTGCAGCCCCACCACGCAGACGATGGTCAGCACGAACAGGATGATCTGCGGCTCGGTGACGATAACGGGGCGAGACGCCAACTCGAACGGCATCTCTAAGCGGTAGATCTCTTTGCGCTCACCGGCCAGGTAGAGGTTCTGGGCGCCGGTTCCCGAGAACAGGCGAATGAGCCCCTGCAGCATCAGTGTCACGCCGAGCGAGGCGATTACCATGACGATGGGCTTGACCCCGTGGGCGCGCAGCGGCTTGTAGAAGGTCTTGTCGATGCCCACCGCGAGCAGGGCGGTAAGCACGATGGCCAGCGGCAGCATGACGATGGGGGTGGGCAGGCCCACGACTGCGCCCACGCCAGGGAAAGCCAGCGTCAGCAGCAGTACCATGAAGGTGCCGAAGGTCATCATGTCGGCGTGGGCGAAGTGGGCGAAGCGCATGATGCTGAAGATCAGCGTCACGCCGATGGCGCCGATGGCGTAGATCGAGCCGGACACGCTGCCGGCGACGATCACGTTGTTGATGAAGAAAACCAGTTCGTTCACGACTCACTCTCCAGTACGGCTCCGGGCTCAACCGCCCAGGAAGCTCTTGGCCACTTCCGGGTCGGCGAGCAGGGCGGCGCCGGTGTCGGTGAAGCGGTTCTTGCCGGCGGCCAGCACGAAGCCCTTGTCGGCGATGGCCAGGGCCTGCTTGGCGTTCTGTTCGACCATGAGGATGCCCACGCCGGCGGCATTGACCTCCTTCACGCGCTCGAAGATCTCGTTCATGTAGAGCGGCGAGAGGCCAGCGGTGGGCTCGTCGAGCAGCAGCACGTCGGGCTCGGCCATCAGCGCGCGGCCCATGGCGACCATCTGCCGCTGGCCGCCGGAGAGCTCGCCGGCGGGCTGGTGGCGCTTGTCGTAAAGTGGAGGAAAGACGTCGTAGATCTGCTTGAGCATGCGCTTGACGTTGCCCGGCTTGAGGAAGGCGCCCATCTCCAGGTTCTCTTTCACCGTGAGGCTGGGGAAGACGTTCTTCTCCTGGGGCACGAAGCCCATGCCCTTCTGTACCAGCTTGTTGGGCGGCAGGTTGTGGATCGGCTCGCCGCGCAGCAGGATCTCGCCCTGGCTGACGGTGAGCAGGCCGAAGATGGCCTTGAGCATGGTCGATTTGCCGGCGCCGTTAGGGCCGACGATCACGCCGACCTCGTTGGCCTCGATCGACATGTTCACCCCGTTGAGGATGTTCATGCCGCCGTAGCCGCCGTGCACGTCGCGTGCTTCGAGTAATGGCATCGTGGATTCTCTGCGCTGTCGTTACTGTTCTTCTTGTCGATCTCTGCGGGCCAGGCCGAAAGGCGCCGGCGCTGCTCAGGCGACGTTGGAATCCTCAGGCCACGTTAGAGCCAAAGTAGGCCTCGATCACCTGAGGATTGTTCTGGATCTCTTCGATGGTGCCCTCGACCATCACGCTGCCCTGGGCCAGCACGATCACCGGGTCGCACAGCCGGGCGATCATCTCCATGTCGTGCTCGATGACCAGGAAGGTGTAGCCCATCTCGCGGTTGAGCCGTTCGATGTTGCTCACCAGGTCGCCCAGCAGGGTGCGGTTGACCCCGGCGGCGATCTCGTCGAGCAGGACCACACGGGCATCGGTCATCATGGTGCGGCCGAGTTCCAGCAGCTTCTTCTGGCCGCCGGAGAGGTTGCCGGCGAGCTCGTTGCGCACGTGGTGCAGGCCGATGAAGTCGATCACCTCGAGCGCCCGGCGGCGCACCTCGGCTTCCTCGCGGCGCACCAGCCCCGGCTTGAGCCAGGCATCGAACAGGTTCTCCCCGGCTTGCCGCGGCGGCACCATCATCAGGTTCTCCAGCGCGGTCATGTGGGAGAACTCGTGGGCGATCTGGAAGGTGCGCAACAGGCCCTTGTGGAACAGCTCGTTGGCGGGGCGGTTGGTGATGTCCTCGCCGTCGAGCAGGACCTGGCCGCTGTCGAGCGGCAGGGCCCCGGCGATGATGTTGAACAGCGTCGACTTGCCCGCCCCGTTGGGGCCGATCAGCCCGGTGATCGAACCTTTCTCGACCTGGATCGAGCAGTCGTTGATGACCTTCAGGCCACCGAAGGCCTTGTGGACGTGCCTGACGTCGATGATGGATGGCATGTTGGTTCCTGCACGTTATTCCTTTCCGGAATCGTTGTTATTCGCCCGGCCCCGCATGGCAGAGGTCGGGCGACGTCTATCGAGCCGCCGCCCGAAGGCGGCGGCAAGGTGTTCGTTCTACTGTTCCTGGCGATTGTCGGCCAGGAAGGTGCGGCCGGCGGCAAAGGCGCCGACGATGATCAGCGCGCCGATGGCCGGAATCACATACCCCTCGACCTGCGGGATGGTGCGCAGGAAGACGAAGGCGACCGCAGCCGGTGCCACGAAGCGTACCAGGAAGCGCCAGACCCGGAACCAGGTTTCGCCGGTACGCATCTCCTTCATCACTTCGGAGTGGGTCAGTGCCCAGCCGGCGAACAGCGCAATGAGCAGGCCGCCCAGCGGCATGAAGATATTGGTCAGCAGCTCGATGAAGTCGAAGGCGCTGCGTCCGAACAGGGTGTGGAAGAGGCTGGCTTCGGCCCACAGATTGAAACTGACCACCGTGAGCAGGCCCAGCGCCCAGCTGGCCACCACCATGACGAACACCGCCTGGGGGCGGGTGAGGTCGAAGCGCTCCACCAGAAAGGCCGCTACCGGCTCGATCAGCGAGATCGAGGAGCTGATGGCCGCGCCCAGTACCAGAATGAAGAATACCCCGCCGATCAAGCCGCCGAGGGGCATCTCGGCGAACGCCAGCGGTAGCGTCACGAACATCAGCCCCGGCCCGGCATCGGCGTCGAGCCCGGCGCCGAACACCAGCGAAAAAATGGCCAGGCCCGCGACCATGGCCACGGCGGTATCGATGAAAGCGATGGCGAACGCGGTGCGGCTCAGCGAGGCATCGCTGGCCATGTAAGCGCCATAGGCCATGATCGCGCCCATGCCGAGGCTCAGGGTGAAGAACGACTGGCCCATCGCCTGCAGCCAGCCTTCGAGGCTCAGGTCGGCGAGGTTGAAGGTGAACAGGAAGCTCGCCGCGGCGGCGAAATTGCCGTTGGCGATGCCGTAGCCGAGGATCACCAGCAGGATCACGAACAGTGCCGGCATCATGATGCGCAGCCCGCTTTCGATACCCTTGTGAATACCCAGGCCCACGATCACTCCCGAGGCGATGATGAACAAGGTGTGATAGAGCGTGAGCAGGCCCGGCGAGGCCAGCAGAGCATCAAAGCCGGCGCCGATGGTGGCGGCATCGGCGCCGACCAGCGTGCCGGTCAGCATCAGCCAGGTGTAATGGATCGCCCAGCCGGCGATCACCGAGTAGAAGCTCAGGATCAGGAAGGCCGAGGCGGCGCCCAGCCAGCCGATCGATACCCAGCCGCGGGAGGTCTTGTGGGTGCGGGTCAGGAACTGCATGCCCATGATCGGGCTTCTGCGACTGGCACGGCCGAGCATGGTCTCGGCGATCAGGATCGGGATGCCGACGGCGAAGATGGTCAGGGCGTAGATCAGGATGAAAGCACCGCCGCCGTTCTCTCCGGTCAGGTAGGGGAAGCGCCACAGGTTGCCGAGCCCTACTGCCGAGCCGACGGCAGCCAGCAGGAAGGTGCCCTTGTGTGTCCAGACGTTGTGCGTGCTCATTATGCTTCCGAAGGCTCGTCTTGTGGCCTTGTGGGCCTGCGAATGCCGCTACCGAAAGCCGGTTGGGTGGGCCGGTCGGTGGGCGCGTACACTGTGCGACACAAACCTGCGTCCTGGCCAGTAGACGATCGTTAAGGCTACGTTGGAAACGACAGATGACCGGGACGCGGGTTCGTGGAAGTCACTGCGGCTCTTCGTCCTCTGCGGCGCTGTCGCTCGGGCGCGGCTCGAAGGCGCGGCTGGCATCCGGCAGGCGCACCGTGTCGCCGACCACCAGCTTGCCGCGGGTCTGCAGGCGCTTGCCGCTGCGCGGCTCGATCAATGCTACCACCGGGCCGATGCTGGTGCCGTCGACGTAGGCCTCGACCCGCACGCGCGCCACCAGCCCCTGGAAGCGGGCGGTGAGGATGTCGCCGGGCCCGGGTTCGGAATAGCCCTGCGGGTTGCGCTCGTAGTGACGCATCACGCTGTCGGCGCCGGGGTCGTCCCATTCCACGTGCTTGTGCATGGCTGCTCTCCTTGTACGTCGGTTCTCTCCAAGGGTAGACATGGCAATGCGTGAGCGCCGAACTCTACGGCAAACCCAAGGTGGGATTCCATGATCACGGCCAGGAAAAGCGCTTTTTGCTGGAGGAGGGAATAGCGGAGGGGGAGCCCGCCACCGAGGTAGGCGGTGGCGGGTGGGGTGGCTCAGCTCGCCGTCAGGTGCGCGATCGCCTTGCCCAGGTACTCCTTCATGCGCTCGGTCATCCACACGTTCGCCTGAAGCGCCGGCTCCTGCTCGTTGGCCCGGCGAATCTTCTCATGCGTGGCCGGGTCGTCGCCGGCGAAGCTACGCAGTAGCTCCAGCCATTCCCGGGCCAGTTGCTGCACGGCAGGGGCCTGCGGCGGGGTGCCTTGCTCGAGCTGCTGGCGCAGCTTGGCCATCAGGGTCGGCCACTCGTGCATGCGCTGCGGATACCGCTGGCGCATGAAGCTGAACTCCTCCTCGCTGAGGTAACGATGGTAGATGGCCAGCTTGGACTCGGCGAACGCGCGCATCACGTACTCGGAGACCTGCGTGGAGATCCCCATCTGCGCCTGAACCTCCGGCTCGTTGGCATGCATGGCGTTGAGCTTGTCGAGCAGCGTGGGGTCGCCGGCGGTGTCTCGCTCGAGCGTCGTCATCCAGCGCTGTGCCAGCTCCTGTGCGGCGCGGTAGCTGGGCGGCACACCCTGGCGGATCAGGTCCTGGGCTTCGCCGATGAGCGTCTTCCATTCGGCCTGTCGGTCGTCGTCGACCCGGTACAGCGGCAGGCGGTCGAGTTCCTCGCGGGTAAAATAGCGGTCGTACATGGTCATCATCTCCAATGTCTTCAACCAGTCGTCCATCTCCGGCTCGTCGCCGTTCTCGAACTGACGATGCAGCGCCACTAGGCGATCTCGCAGCTGGGCCTGGTCCGCAATCTTGCGTTCCAGCATCTGTATCTGGCGTTCGATCACCGCGGTGAGAGAGGACGAAGGCCGATCAAGCAGGGCGCCGATATCGGTCAGCGACATGCCCAGGGAGCGCAGCGCCTGGATATGGTGCAGGCGGGCGACGTCCTGGCGCCGATAGAGCCGATAGCCGGCATCGGAACGCATGGAAGGTTTGAGCAGGCCGATCTCGTCGTAGTGGTGGAGCGTTCTCACGGTCAAACCCGTGCGCTTGGCCAATTCACCGACTCGTAACAGCATGCTTCGTCTCCTCTCTTCCATGCGTGGGCTGAAGCTTGGAGGCTCACGTCGCGTGAGGGTCAAGCAGGTTTTTTACCGCAAAACGACGACACCCGCCGAAGGGGCGGGTGTCGCGATGGGCAGGCTGTACCAGCTATGGCTGAACCTTTGCCTTGCCCGAGGCGGTGATGATTTCACCGCCATGGTCCGTCTTGCAGCCGAGGTAGGCGGTGGGCTGCCCATCGGTGGTGGAGCTGCTCGCCCCTTCAATGATGGTGGCGCCGCAGCCGGTCTTGTCTCCTACCCGGGCCACGGGCTGGCCCTCTACCTCAGAGGGCGAGCCCGAGACGATTTCCGTCACGCCGTGGCCAGGGATAGGGCAGCGATGCAGATCGCCCTTGCGTGCGACGGGTTTCATCGACAAATTTCCCATAGGCCATCGCGACGAATAAAGTAAGGCCTAATAAACGAGGCGCCGTGCTCGGTCCCAACGTGGCTAAACACAAGGGGAACACTAACTCCCTGTGTCGTTAGCCAGGCTACACGATTGTCCGCCGCCAGATTTAACGTCATGGGCTCCTCAGGGAAGTCGTCTAGCTGGTAAACATCCGGGTTATCGAAAAACATGGTGTAGCTGAACCTATTCCTCACGTAAGCTTCCGGGGTGCCGGTGGCTTGAGCGAGTTCTTTTGTCCTGGTCGATGCGGCCGCTAACAGGGCATCGTTATCGCCCGCGGCAAACAGCCTATGTAGCCGGCGGTAGGCCTGGGTCAGGCTATCGCGGGTGGCTTCGTTGTCGCGCAGGACTTCGCCCTCTTCCCAGCACCAGGTAGGCATCGGCTGGCGGTTGTTTAAGGGAATAGTTAATTTAAAGTAGTCCTTATCCCAGCGAATTTCGCCTTCCCGCGGCTGCACGGGGGCGACCAAATCTCTTGAGACGATCTCGGGCTTGGCGTCTTCCACGCCGGGCCTCATCACCACTTCAAACGCGGTGCTGGCGTCGGTGTTGGGGTTTTGGCCGGGTCGCCAATACTCCATGGAGAGGCGAATTTCATGCTGAATGTCAAATGGCTCAGTAGACGGTACTGGCCAAGCGTAAAACTGTATGGCATTGCGGCCGTTACGGACATACTGCGTGACTGGCAACATCGTATTCTGCTCGCTTGGAACGCCTTTGAAATCGAGCATAATATCTTGCATGTCCAATGATGACGCTAAACCATTTACGCTCCAACGAATGCCTAACTGATATTCTATTTCCTGTGCCGCTGCCGGTCCTTGCCACACGATGGCGGCCAGGACGGCAACGATCAGAAGTCTTGGCAGCCTTGACCTCATGGCTGAACCTTGGCCTTGCTGGAGGCGGTGATGATTTCACCGCCGTGGTCCGTTTTGCAGCCAAGATAAGCCGTGGGCCTGCCATCGGTGGTGGAGCTGCTCGCCCCTTCGATAATGGTGGCGCCGCAGCCGGTCTTGTCGCCCATCCGGGCCACGGGCTGGCCCTCTACCTCAGAGGGCGAGTCCGAGACGATTTCCGTCACGCCGTGGCCAGGGATAGGGCAGCGATGCAGATCGCCCTTGCGTGCGACGGGTTTCATATATTTGTCGCCACATCCGCGACGCGCCACTCACCATTGCGGGTCTTGTAGAAGACCACCGGAAAGCTGGCGAAACGCTCGCTACCGGCCGGAGGATGCTCCCAGAGTATGGGATTGGGCCGGATCCGCACTAGGCGACCATCGGCAAGGAATTCCACCTGATCGTTCTGTGGGTTCTCGCCCCAATATAGAGGCTGAAGAACCGCACCATCCGGTCGGATTCGTTCAAATTTTTCCAGTCCTTGACTAGCGTTATCGACAAAATCACGGGCAGAGTTTCTCTCCGTCAGCATATACGCCGTGCGCTCCCAGACCGGCTCCACCTCCTGAAAGATCGCTTCTGTATCATTTCTTGAAATCAAGCCATGAATATGGCGGTAGGCATCGCGAAGCTCGCGCCGCAGCGCGGGGGAGTCTTCCAGTGCGACGGCTTCCCGCTCCCAGTGAAAGGCCGGGATGGGATCGTCGACGGTAAAAGTGATATCCAGACGGTAGCCATCAATCGTCTGACCACCACCAAAGATGATGTTATCGAACTCGGAGAGCTGCATGCGCCCATTGCTACGCAGGTGCGGCTGCTCAAGCAAGCGTTCCTCACCGCCGGCAGTATGCTCGAGGTGCTCGAACTTGCCTTCTGCCTCGTTATAGCGAATACGAATGGGGCGGATGCGCTCCTGTGCCTGCGTCGTCCACTGATAACGTTCGATCGCGATATCGATTGACACGCCGTCGTGCAGAGCATAGAGATACTCCCCAGTATCCGGGTCCTGCCCGGTGATTGGGGAGAAGAGAAGAGAAAGGGTATTTCTTCCCGGACGCAGGTTCAAACCAATGTTTGGTGAATAATCTGCATAGGGCACATCGATATTATCGCGCACAAATATGTCGTTGACACGCAAGGACCAAGCGGCCCCCTGAGTATGAACATGAGCATAATATAAATATTCTGAATTATTAGCCATTGCTGATCCTTGCCAGACGATCATGGTCAGAAACGTAACACTCAACAGTCTCAATAAGCTTGCCATTCGATTACCTCGGGGCTCCATATGGGGTAGTCTCTGCCGCTTGCGGGAGCATCCGGCCGCTCCTGCGCCATCCTCTCTGCCGCCGTTTGCGATGAGGCGATATGTCTCCCTACTTGTTCGAAGAGATCCCCCGCTTGCATCTCTGCGCTACGCTCTCCGCCGACATTGAATCCTGTTTGCCTGACGTTGTCGTTATTATCATTATTTTCCCATTGAACTTCCGCGTAACCTGTAAGCGTCAGCACAACGCCTTCGAACTCATAGCGACGCTGCCGCTCACCTTCGTGCATACGCATGGCCCAGATCCAGGCGGTATGCAGTGAGCCGCTGGCTCCAGCCTTGGCACTGAATACCCATACCTCTGTGGATACTTGAATGGCAATTTCGGCCGTACCGTTGATCTTGAGCTCACCGCCAAACTGCTGCTGAATACCGGCATAGGCCGCTTCCAGGTTGCCATTGGCCGGAATCGTAATGCTCGCGCCGCTATCGATCGTATGCCGCAGGCTGCCCGTGGCGGCCACTTCAAGATCCGCCTGCAATTTCGCCTTAACATGTTCCCCCGCTGCCATACGTGCCCGGGCCTCCTGAATGGCGCGGGCGCCGGGGCCGCTAAAGCCATAGGCCAGGGCATCGATGAAGTCGAGCTTGCCCGATACCCCGATGCTGAGCGTCGATTCAAGGCTGGAGATGGCAAGTAGCAGGTCAGGAGACCCCGTGACGGCGGTCAGCTCGAAGCCCTTGGGCTCGAAGGTCAACGACTTGCTGAGCTGAATACCGGAGGCGTACTGGGTACGATCCAGCTCCTGTCGCTGCCTATTGCCCACGGAAACATAGTGATCCATCCTCTCGATGATACTGGCCATGGTACCGACGAGCCCCGGAGCTTCCTTGCCGCTATCAATAGCTTGGCCGGTGTTGGCGGAGCCACCGGCGCTTCCTTCGGCCGTCAACTCGTCGGCTCCATACTGCCCGGTAAGCGTTCCCTTGGCCTCCGCGGAGGCGGAAACTCCTGCCGTGGTGAAGCTGATGCGGGTGGCCAGTTCCAGCTTTCCATCCAGCTTGGCGTAGGGTAGCGGAATGACACGGCACTGGGCGCCCATCGAGACATCCGAAATGCACTGGTAGGGCATGAAGCTGGCCCCCTGTCTTCCTTTGACAGCCGAAGCAATGGCTAGCACGGCATCCATGGCAAATAGCGCATACAGCACATTCTCTGGTACGTAGTTTCGCAGTGCCAGGCTAACATTGAGCATTTGCTCGTAGCCTGTGGCCACTTCCACCTGCTTCTCTTCGATTCGGCTACGTCCATCGGTCAGTCCCATTGTCTCCATTCTGGGTCGGTCGTAATGTCCGACCTGGCAGCGCTGCCCTTCCCATTCGACTTGCACCTTGGAGCATAAATGCCTGCCTTCCACCTCCTTGGCGACGACCAGGAGTGTCGTGGCCGCGATATCTTGCTCGTCCGACTCGTCCATTACTGGGGGCCAGGTAATCTTGCGAGTGCTATCGGTGCTGTCGGATACGCTTCCCGAAATTAGACAGCAGGGCTCGTTGGATTGACATTCGACGCAGATGGCTGCGAAGTCCGGGTCGAGAACGACATCATCACCCGGTTCCGGTGGAATGAGACTGGCAGTAAGAGCCTGGCCACCGTTGCCGCCCAACTCGACCCATCGGTTGGCCCAGGTGCTCATGATGGTACCCTCCAGGCCGCTCGCTCCGTTATCGCTCCTGCGCTGGAAGGCCTTATCGATTTCGCCCCCCAACATGCGACGTTCCTGCTCGGAGAAACGTTCTCCATCCGAGGCAAGGATATAAGCGAGATCTTCTGCGGTGGGTGTGTAGCTCATTCCGATTTTCCTCTGCCTGCTAGGGCGACTCGACCCAGGCGCCAGGTTGCACGCGGGTTTGTGCTTGCTGCTTCAGGAAGTCACGCCGAATACGGCCACGCGGAATCCACTCTTCCATGAGCTTGCGCTTCTGCCATGCGAGCATGCTGGGGTGGTTTAGGATGCCCTTGGCATCCTGGTATTCGTGGAGGAAATCGTGGCCGAACTCCAGCATGCACTTGGCCAACGTCGCCACCTGTTTCGCCGAGGTCATTGCATAGCGCTGACCCAGTTTTTCTGCTGCCTCGACCGCTGCGAGGAGGTCTGCCAGCGGCGTTGTGTCGTAGGATTCCATGAGCTCCCTGGCCAGTTTGCGCTGGGCCCGGGTCTTCTGCAGCGCGCCGAAGCGGGCGAACTCGGTTGGATCGATGGCGAAGCTGCGGCCGGGAGTGACGGGGTTGGCTTCGCCGTGGCGCTCGGTGTCGCTGTCGTTCAGCGCCAGCCGCAGCAGCCGTCCCTGCAACTCTTCGGGCGTGGTGGCGAAGTGGGGTACATCGCTGAGGTTGGCCATGTCGGGGACGTTCATCAGCGGGGAGATGCCCACGATGAGCGTTTCCAGCGGGGCCATGAAGGCGGACAGTTTCCAGGGGGCGAGCGCCTGGGCCATGTCCAGCGCCACGCGCGGGTCGTAGAAGCGGAAGTAGACCGATGCCTGGTCGTTGACCGGGGTCCACAGCATGGTGTACTTGCGCAGGTGGCTGCGTAGCTGCTTCAAGGTGGCATGGGATTGCAGCAGGATGCCCCAGTGCTGGTCGTGAGGCAGGCTTTCCAGCCAGTGGCGGATCTCGCTGTCGGGTTCGAGCCGTACCAGCCAGGGCGCGATGGCGCGGGTGGCGGTATCGGTGGTGGCGTAGAGGCAGGCGCTCTGAACGTCGGCGCCGGCAAGCCGCTGCATGACGTCGCGGCAGTTGACGCCGTCGATCACCGCCCACAGCGGCGCCGAGGTGAGGGCGGTGGAAGTGAAGAGGTCCGACCAGGTGACCTCGTCGTAATGCACTGGCGGCGCCGGCGGGCCGGGCTCTTCGATTGGCGCTGTCGCTTCCGGCAGCAACGGGAGCATCTCGCCCAGGGCCACCGGGGTGCGGAGCGAGGTCGCGTCCGCCAGGTCGAGCAGCATTTTCGACATGCCTTCGCGGCGGAAACGCTGCAGCAGGGTCTGCACCGCGTCGAGGCGTACCAGAGTGAGGCCTTCAGCGTCGAGCGTAGCGTGCAGGTGGGCGCGCATGTCCGTTTCCGATTCGGCCCTTACCACCACGGTGACGACGGCGTCGTCGGTGTCCGCTTGCCAGTGCCTCGCCGTGGGCGCAGCGGCGCGCAGGTGGCAGCGCCCGGTCCAGTAGTCATGTGACGACACGGCTCACTCCGCCAGCGGGCAGTGGGAGACGAAGGGGCTGCCTTCGCCGGCGGCGGCTTCCAGCACGGCGGGAATGGGTGGCAACGCGGCCGATCCGGGCGAGGCCGAGCCGACGTTGAGCTGCGGCGTGACGTCGACGCGCCCGCCCGAGACGACCAGTGCCGCGCCGCCCGAGACGAGGGTGATCTTGGATGCATCTAGGACGATCTCGCCATCGGCCTTGAGGGTGATGTCGCCGCCGGCGTGGGTCTGGAAGCTGCTGCCGACGCGTAGCCCGCGCTCGCCGTCGATCTTCTCGCTGAGGTTGGCGACGACCGTGACCTCGCGGTTGCCCTCGATCGTCTCGATGCGGTCGTTGGCCACGACGAGATGGGAGTCGTGGCCGATGGTGGCGGTGTCGTCGTACTCCACGCGCTTCTGTCGCGAGTTCTCGACGTGCACGTCGAGGTTCTTCTGTGCGTGCAGGTAGATGAATTCCTCGCCGGCCTGATCCTCGAAGGTCAGCTCGTTGTAGCCTTCGCCCTGGTGGGTCTGGGTCTTGATCGTGGTACGGGTCTTGTGGGCGGGCAGCAGGTTCGGCGGCCGATTGACCGCGTGGTAGGTGCGTCCGGTGATCAATGGCTGATCGGGGTCGCCTTCGAGGAAGCTGACTACCACCTCGTGGCCGATCCGTGGAATCGCGATACTGCCGTAGCCGCCGCCGGCCCAGCCCTGGCTGACGCGAATCCAGGCGCTGGCGGTTTCATCGGGTGCGGCGTCGCGGTCCCAGGGGAACTGCACCTTGACCCGACCGTGCTCGTCACAGTAGATCTCCTCGCCCGCCGGTCCCACCACGAAGGCGATCTGCGGGCCGTCGACCCGCGGTTTGGGGTTGGGCCTGGGGCGCCAGGCGACGTCCCCGGGGGTCAACACCAGCTCGTTGTGGTACTTGGTCATGCCGCCCGCGTCGTCGGCCACCCCCGGCTCACCGTTCAGGACGATACCGTCCTCCTCCAGGGCCTGGGGTTGTTGGCCGTGGTGGGTGACCGCGACCAGCTGCCAGTCGCGGTTGAGACTTTCGGCATCGTGGTCGGTGAGCACGAAGCGCGAGCCGGGGGCGAATTCGGGCAAGTCGCTCTGGGCCTCGGCGGTGAGCGCTTCATGGCGCAGCGATTCGAGGCGCACGCGGGTGAAGGGCTGGCCGGAGGCGTCCTGCTTGTAGCGGCCGGGGTAGTCGTAGTGCTCGTAGCCGCGTTCGGCGCCGTCCTCGGCGACATGCTCGTGCTGCTGCGCGTAGGCGGGCCGCTTGAAAGAGTAGTCCTTGAGCATCACCGAGTCGGGCGCGACCCGGGCGAGCTGGCGCAGCTGGCGTACGTGGCGGCCGGGGGCGGTGCCGCCGGCACGGCTGTGGTAGGTGCGCGGCCCAAGATCGGTGAGGACCTGGGGGGCGTCGGCGAACACCAGGCGATGGCCGCCCTCGTCGAACTCGTGGAAGTAGCACAGCCCCTCTTCGGCGGCCAGGCGCTCGATGAAGGCTAGGTCGGTCTCGCGGTACTGCACGCAGAACTCGCGAACTTCCGGCTCGCGGGTCACGGAAAAGGCGATATCGCGCAGGCCGCGCTCCTGGCACAGGGTCTCGATGATGGCCAGCGGCGAGACCTGCTGGAAGATGCGCGAGTTCTGGCGCAGCGAGAGGCGCCACAGGGCGGGGCGCAGCACCAGCGAATAGACGGTACGACGGTGGCCGCGATCGCCACGGCCGAACTCGCTGATGATGCCATGCACCCGACGCAGCGCCTCGCCGTCCTGCCAGATCGTGAGACAGGCCTCGCGGTCGAGCAGTTCGCCGGGGTCCAGGTCGCCGTGACGACTGGCCAGGTTGACGGTCAGCTTGAAGGGCTTGGAGAGCCGTTCGCGGTGGGTGAAATCCACCACTGCGACGTCGCCGCCTCCGGGCAGGGACAGGGTGAACTGCAGTCCGGTCAGGCTGGCCATGACGTCTCCTTACGTCCATGTTTCCGGGCGCTGACGGCACGCCCGACGCTGCATTAGCGGTTTCTTGGCGAAGAAGAGGGTAGCGCCTCGTCTCGAACAAATCTGTCGTTTTTCTCTGATGGGCTTGTCAGCCATGGCTGACAAGAAGGGTGAGACATTGGCCATTGTCGGAGTCATCAGCGCTCGAACCGCTGGGCGGTAGAGACAAAAAAACCGGCGCCAGAAGTCTGGCGCCGGTTCTTGTGACCGCCGGGGCGGCTTACTTCTTGTTGCGCTTGCGCTCGTGCTCCTTGAGGAACTTCTTGCGCAGGCGGATGTGGTTGGGGGTGATCTCCACCAGCTCGTCGTCGTCGAGGAACTCGATGGCCTGCTCCAGCGAGAACTTCACCGGCGGGGTCAACACGATGTTCTCGTCGTTGCCCGAGGCGCGCATGTTGTCGAGCTTCTTGCCCTTGGTGGGGTTCACCACCAGGTCGTTGGCGCGGTTGTGGATACCCACCAGCATGCCTTCGTAGACCTCGGTACCGTGGTCGATGATCAGCTTGCCGCGCTCCTGCAGGGCGTACAGCGCGTAGGCCAGCGCCTTGCCGTCGACCATCGACACCAGCACGCCGTTACGGCGCTCGATGGCGGCGTCGGGCTTGAGCGGGCCATAGTGGTCGAAGCGGCTGGTGAGGATGCCGGTGCCCGAGGTCAGGGTCAGGAACTGGCCGCGGAAGCCGATCAGCCCGCGTGCGGGGATGATGAAGTCGAGGCGCACGCGGCCCTTGCCGTCGGGGTTCATGTTGGTCAGCTCGCCCTTGCGGTAGCCGAGCTCCTCCATGATGGCGCCCTGGTGCTGCTCCTCGCAGTCGATGATGACCTCTTCGTACGGCTCCTGCTTGATGCCGTCGATCTCCTTGATGATCACCTCGGGGCGACCCACCGCCAGCTCGAAGCCTTCACGGCGCATGGTCTCGATCAGCACCGAGAGGTGCAGCTCGCCGCGGCCGGAGACCTTGAACTTCTCCGGGCTCTCGCCCTGCTCGACACGCAGCGCCACGTTGTGGATCAGTTCCTGGTCGAGGCGGTCCTTGATGTTGCGGCTGGTGACGTACTTGCCGTCGCGGCCGGCGAACGGCGAGTCGTTGACCTGGAAGGTCATGGAGACGGTGGGCTCGTCCACCGACAGCGGCGGCAGCGCCTCGACGGCGGCCGGGTCGCACAGGGTGTCGGAGATGGAGAGCTCGTCGATGCCAGTGATGCAGACGATGTCGCCGGCGGTGGCGAGCTCGGTCTGCACGCGCTCCAGCCCCAGGTGGGTCATCACCTGGCCGACCTTGCCCTTGCGGGTCTTGCCGTCGGTGCCGATCACCGCGATCTGCTGGTTGGGCTTGACCGAGCCGCGCTTGATGCGACCCAGGCCGATGACGCCCACGTAGCTGGAGTAGTCCAGCGCCGAGATCTGCATCTGGAACGGGCCGTCGAGCTCAACGGCCGGCGGCTCGACGATGTCGACGATGGCTTGGAACATGGGCGACATGTCCTCGGCCAGCGCCTCCGGATCCATGCCGGCGATGCCGTTGAGCGCCGAGCAGTAGACGATCGGGAAGTCGAGCTGCTCGTCGGTGGCACCGAGGTTGTCGAACAGGTCGAAGATCTGGTCGATGACCCAGTCGGGACGAGCGCCGGGGCGGTCGATCTTGTTGACCACCACGATCGGCTTGAGGCCTTGGGCGAAGGCCTTCTGGGTAACGAAACGGGTCTGCGGCATGGGGCCGTCGACGGCGTCGACCAGCAGCAGTACCGAGTCGACCATCGACATCACGCGCTCCACCTCGCCGCCGAAGTCGGCGTGTCCGGGGGTGTCGACGATGTTGATGTGAAAGTCGCGGCCGTTGCCATCCTGCCAGCGGATCGCGGTGTTCTTGGCCAGGATGGTGATGCCGCGCTCCTTCTCCTGGTCGTTGGAGTCCATGATGCGCTCCTGACCCTCGGCCTTGCGGTCCAGCGTGCCGGACTGGCTCAAGAGCTTGTCGACCAGCGTGGTCTTGCCATGGTCGACGTGAGCGATGATGGCAATATTGCGCAAACTCTCGATGCGAGAGGGGGTTACAGCTGTGTTCATAAGGTGTGACTCATCAACAGGGGCGCACCTATGTACACATCGAAAAGGACGTACCCTAGGCGCGGGGTAGGGAGTGGAGGCGCATTGTACAGGTAAGCGGGGAAGGGGAATAGCTCTACCGCATCATCAGGTGTTTCTCAGTCCCGGGCGTGGCGGTCTCCATCATTCCTGGGCGGCTCGCACCATGTTCCCCTCCCGGTGACTCGGGCAGGAATGGGGCAGCCGGGTGCGACGAAATTCAGCAAGGGAACTTTTTCGATACTTTTCTAAACTTATCTACACAGTTCGTAACGCAATTGGCTGTCGGGCGCCTTATCTGCCTCGGTGGAGCTGACATGACCCTTGCCAGTGTCATTTTCGATGCACGCGCTGCGGGAGCCAAGCTACCGCGCAGCCTGGTTCTCTTCGAGCAGGCCGCCCGGCATTGGCAAGGAGGGTATGAGCTGCTGCTGGTGGATGACACCGGGGACCGCCGGCTGCCGGACTTGGCCCAGCGCTACCAGGCGATTCTGATATCGTGCGGCTCCGCCAGCCTGGGCAGCCGGTTCAACGCCGCGGTCGCTGCCAGCCGCGGCAACGTGCTGCTCTTTCCCGGGCTGGGAGATCGTCGTGCCGCCAACTGGCTTAGCCAGCGGTTGATCGATCTCGAACTCGCCAACGGCTGGGATGCGGCAGTCCTGCCGGTGCGGCGTCACAGCTGGCTGCGCTGGTGGTGGCTGCTCCAGCGGCCTTCTCCGCTGGATACCTTCTGGGTGGCACGCGAATGGTTCGAGCGTATCGGCGGCTTCGACCCGCAGTTGGGCAGCGATGCGTTGCCCGATCTGCTCGAGCGCCTGCGGGCCTGCCAGGCCCGCGTGTCGATCGATATCGTGTAACGCGCAGTCCTTTCATGCACTGTTACGGTGCGTCCAGGCGCTACTTGCACCATCATGACGCCTTTTTTCCCTCCTAACGGCCCGCCGAGGTCTCCGTCGAGCACGCTTGGTGCAGTGAGATAAAGCGAGGTGCAAAGTATTTCATTTTGAAAACAATGAGTTATTTTTATGATGAGCTTGGATGGTGCAAGTTTGGCACGCCTCCTGCATTTGTCGATACAGCTCTCCATGCTTGTGCATGGCGAACGTGGGCAGCCAGCCCACAGCGTGTTACAACAGGCGCTGCGACGCACCAGCGCCAGTGGACTTCAGCCAAACGAATCGAGCCACAGCTCAACGGAGGACACAAATGTCAGCCAAGACTCTCGCCCTGATCGAAGAACATGATGTGAAGTGGGTCGACCTGCGTTTCACCGACACACGGGGCAAGGAACAGCACGTCACCATTCCGGCCCGTGACGTCGATGAGGAATTCTTCGAGAACGGCCAGATGTTCGATGGCTCCTCCATCTCCGGCTGGAAGGGCATCAACGAGTCCGACATGATCCTGCGCCCCGAAGACGGTACCGCCTTCCTCGACCCGTTCACCGAGGACGCCACGCTGGTGCTGCGTTGCGACATCATCGAGCCGGCTACCATGCAGGGCTACGAGCGCGACCCGCGCTCCATCGCCAAGCGCGCCGAGGCCTACCTGCAGTCCACCGGCCTGGGCGACACCGCCTTCTTCGGCCCCGAGCCCGAGTTCTTCATCTTCGACGAAGTGCACTGGAAGGCCGATATCGAAGGTGCCATGTACAAGATCACCTCCGAGGAAGGTGCCTGGGCCACCGATCGCCAGCTCGAGGGCGGCAACCTGGCGCACCGTCCGCGGGTCAAGGGCGGCTACTTCCCGGTGCCCCCGGTCGACAGCTTCCATGACATTCGCGGCGCCATGTGCAACACCCTGGAAGCCATCGGCCAGACCGTCGAGGTGCATCACCATGAGGTGGCCAACGCCGGCCAGAACGAGATCGGCGTCAAGTTCAACACCCTGGTGAAGAAGGCCGACGAAGTCCAGGAGCTGAAGTACGTCATTCACAACGTGGCCCATGCCTACGGCAAGACCGCGACCTTCATGCCCAAGCCGCTGGTCGGCGACAACGGCAGCGGCATGCACGTGCACCAGTCGTTCTGGAAAGATGGACAGAACCAGTTCGCGGGCGATCAGTATGCCGGCCTCTCCGAAATGGCCCTGTACTATATCGGCGGCATCATCAAGCACGCGCGTGCGCTGAACGCCTTCGCCAACGCCTCGACCAACTCCTACAAGCGTCTGGTGCCGGGCTTCGAGGCGCCGGTAATGCTGGCCTACAGTGCTCGCAACCGCTCGGCCTCCATCCGCATTCCGTATACCGCGAGCCCCAAGGGCAAGCGCGTCGAGCTTCGCTTCCCGGACCCGACCGCCAACCCCTACCTGTGCTTCGCCGCGATGCTGATGGCCGGTATCGACGGCATCAAGAACAAGATTCACCCCGGCGATGCCATGGACAAGAACCTCTATGACCTGCCGCCGGAAGAGGGCAAGAAAGTGCCGACCGTGGCCCACAGCCTGGATCAGGCGCTGGAAGCCCTGGACAAGGATCGTGCCTTCCTCACCGAGGGCGGCGTGTTCACCGACGACATGATCGATGCTTACATCGAGCTGAAGATGGAAGACGTCGAGCGTATCCGCATGACCACGCATCCGATCGAGTTCGACATGTACTACAGCTGCTAAGCAGCTGCATCCGGTGGCCTGCCACCGGTTTGCCACCAGGGGCTCCGCATCGCGGGGCCCTTTTTTGTCGTACACTGGGATGCGAAACGTTCGCGGGGGAAACACGTTCACTGGCACCGGACGACCGTCAGCGAAGAGCGGGTCGCCGTCAAGGGAGAGTCCTCATGGGCAAGGCGATCGTGCTGTTTCTGCTGGGCTTGGCACTGGCTCAGGCTGCACTGGCCACGACGATCTATCGCACCACCGATGCGCAGGGCAACGTGATCTTCACCGACGATCCCGGTCGTGGCGGCGAGCCGGTCGAGCTGGCGCCGCTGACCGTGATACCGGGCATCGAGGCAGGGCAGGCGGCACCGCCGCGCGTCGATGGCGTAGCTCCACGCATGGGGGAGCCGCCTGGCCAGCCCTTCATGCCCTACGACACCTTTCGTATCCGCTCGCCGCAGCATGGGGCGGATCTCCCCGCGAGCTATGCCGGCAACCTGCAAGTGGAGCTGGCCATCGAGCCCGAGCTGCGTCCCGACCACAGCGTTCGACTGCTGGTCGACGGCCGGGTGAGTCAGACCCCCATGCATACCCATGCCTTCATGCTGGCCAATCTCGACCGTGGGCAATACGTGCTGCAGGCAGAGCTGCTCGACGCCCAGGGGCAGGTGCGCCATCGTAGCGCGCCGGTCACGCTGTACGTACAGCGTGCCGACTGACGCGGTTTTCACCTTTCGGCTCCCCTCATGTCGTTGGCTGCACCATGAGAGCAAGGAGCCATGCCCCCTGACATGGCAGTTTTTTCACTCATGCACCATTATAGTGCATGAGTGAGTCGGGTCGTCGCCCCGAAACGGCGCCATACCGCACCGAGAGGGGTTGGCGCGCTTCTTGCTTGGCTTCTAGATAGACATGTCCCGCCCCGGGCGCTGCCCGGTATCGGGGCGGTGCAGCGGCGATCTCCGCCGATGCGCCATGACGATGCAGGGGCTGCCCATGCGCTCCAGCATTCACCGAGGGGAAGGTGGTAAATGTATCGACGCCTGATGGAACACCTCACCACCGCGGTGCTGCTGCTCGACGATGAGCTGCGGCTGAGCTGGATGAATCCGGCGGCCGAAGCCCTGCTGGCGGTCAGCCTGGGCCGGGTGAAGGGGCTCGGTCTGGCAACGTTGCTGGCCGAGGACGACGGCATGGGCGAGGTGCTGGCCAAGGCGCGCGACGATCAGCACCCGTTCACCCAGCGCGAAGTGAGGCTGGCGCTGCTCGGCGGCGCTGTGGTGACGATCGACTATACGGTGACGCCGCTGTCGTCGGTGGAGCTGCTGATAGAGATGGAGCCGCGTGACCGGCTGTTGCGTATCTCCCGTGAGGAGGCCCTGCTCAACCGCCAGGAGGCGATCAAGGTGCTATCGCGTGGGCTGGCGCATGAGGTCAAGAACCCCCTGGGCGGGATCCGTGGCGCGGCGCAACTGCTGGAGCGCGACCTCGATGACCCTTCCCTGAAGGAGTTCACCCGCATCATCGTCGAGGAGGTCGATCGGCTGCGCGACCTGGTCGACAGCATGCTGGGGCCGAACAAGCTGCTGCGCCACGAACCGCTCAATATCCACAAGGTGCTGGAGCGGGTGCGCACCCTGCTGCTTGCCGAGACCCCGGCGGTGACCATCGAGCGCGACTACGACCCCAGCCTGCCGGACTTTCCCGGCGACGAGGCGCAGATGATCCAGGCGGTGCTCAATGTGGCACGCAACGCCGTGGAGGCGATGACCGAGGCCGGTACCGAGGCGCCGAGCCTGCTGCTGCGCACCCGGGCCCGCCGTCAGTTCACACTGGGAGCAGAGCGCCATCGCCTGGTCTGCGAAGTGGCAATGATCGACAACGGCCCCGGCGTCCCCGAGAGCCTTCAGGAAACCCTTTTCTACCCGATGGTATCGGGGCGCGCCGACGGCAGCGGACTGGGCCTGTCCATTGCTCAGGGCATCCTGCATCAGCACCAGGGGCTGATCGAGTGCGAGTCCCGCCCCGGCCATACCGAATTTCGTCTGCTTATTCCATTGGAGAGGCGCCATGACTGATGTCGCACGTGTCGCGGTGGTCGACGACGACCGCGCCATTCGCTGGGTGCTGGAGCGTGCCCTGGCTCAGCCCGACCTCGAGGTCGAATGCATCGATCGGGCCGACGTGGCGCTCAGCCGATTGCTGGACGATCCGCCCGACGTACTGGTCACCGACATTCGCATGCCGGGGATCGACGGCCTCGATCTGATGTCGCGGATTCGCGAGGTGCATCCCGACCTGCCGGTCATCGTGATGACGGCTCACTCGGACCTGGAAAGTGCCGTGGCCTCCTACCAGGGTGGCGCTTTCGAGTACCTGCCCAAGCCGTTCGACGTCGATGAGGCGCTGGCGCTAGTGCGCCGCGCGGTGGCCCATGCGCGGGAACGCAAGCGCCCGGTGAGCGTGCCCGAGGGGCTCGACGCGGAGATCATCGGCGAGGCGCCGGCGATGCAGGAGGTATTCCGTGCCATCGGGCGGTTGTCGCATTCGCACATCACGGTGCTGATCAACGGCGAGTCGGGCACCGGCAAGGAGCGGGTGGCCCGTGCGCTGCACCAGCACAGCCCGCGCGCCAGCCATCCGTTCATCGCCCTGAACATGGCAGCCATCCCCCGCGACCTGATCGAGTCCGAGCTGTTCGGCCACGAGAAGGGCGCCTTCACCGGCGCTACCGCCAGCCGACAAGGGCGCTTCGAGCAGGCCAACGGCGGCACGCTGTTCCTCGACGAGATCGGCGACATGCCCGCCGAGACCCAGACGCGGCTGCTGCGAGTGCTGGCCGACGGCGAGTTCTACCGGGTCGGCGGCCACACCCCGGTGAAGGTGGATGTGCGCATCATCGCCGCGACCCACCAGAACCTCGAGCGACTGGTGGAGGACGGCCGCTTTCGCGAGGATCTGTTCCATCGCCTCAATGTGATCCGCGTTCACTTGCCCAAACTGGCGGAGCGGCGCGAGGACATCCCGCGCTTGGCGCGCCATTTCCTGGTGGAAGCGGCCAAGGAGCTCGCCACCGACGTCAAGGTATTGACCAAGGACGCCGAGGCACACCTGACCCGGCTGCCCTGGCCGGGCAACGTGCGTCAGCTGGAGAACACCTGCCGCTGGCTGACGGTGATGGCATCGGGGCGCGAGATCCTGATCGAGGACCTGCCGCCGGAGCTGCGCCAGGACGAGGGGGGCGAGGTCGCCAACGGCGACTGGCGGGCGGCTTTTCGCGACTGGGCCGACCGCGCCCTGGCGGCGGGGCACACCCACCTGCTGGAAGAAGCCGTACCCGACTTCGAGCGCATCCTGATCGAGACGGCGCTGAAGCACACCGGCGGACGCAAGGGCGAAGCCGCCGAGCTGCTCGGTTGGGGGCGCAACACCCTGACGCGCAAGCTCAAGGTGCTGCTGCCGGCACTGGCGGATAGCGACTGAGACGCAGCGGGGGCGTGCGGCAAGTAGCAGAAGAGAACAGCGGCATTCAACCAAAGGCGCATGGCTGCGGAGGGAATCCGCTTCGTACAGTCGGGGAAATCCATTGCCTGGCTAACCATCATGCACGAAGCCATCCGGGCACCCCGGCGGGTCCACGTCACCGAGGTCGGTCCTCGTGACGGTCTGCAGAACGAGAAGGTGTTGCTCTCCACGGAACACAAGGCCGAGCTGGTGCGTGCCTTGATGGCGGCTGGCGTGTGTGAATTCGAGCTGACCTCCTTCGTCAGTCCTCGGGCGGTGCCGGCCTTGGCCGATGCGGCGGAGCTCGTGGCTGAACTCAAGGGCAGCGATGGCGTGCACTTCTCTGCCCTGGTGCCCAACCTGCGTGGGGCCGAGCGGGCGCTCGCGGCGGGCATCGATTCGGTGGTGCTGTTCGTTTCCGCCTCGGAGAGTCACAACGCCAAGAACGTCAATGCCAGTATCGCTGAGTCGCTGACAAGCTTCGAGCAGGTCGCCCGACTGCTCGAAGGCAGCGGCGTCGAGCTGCGCGGGGCGATCGCCACCTGCTTCGGTTGCCCCTTCGAAGGGGATGTCGATGTCGCCGCGGTAGGGAGTATCGCGCGACATTTCGCCGATCTCGGGGCGCGCCATGTGTCGCTTGGCGATACCACCGGCATGGCGACACCGCCGCTGGTGGTAGAGCGCATTGCCCATCTGCGTGAGGTGGCACCCGACATATCTCCCACCCTGCACTTCCACAATACCCGCGGCATCGGCCTGGCCAACGTCATGCAGGGGCTGGCGCTCGGCGTCGATCGCTACGAGAGTTCGATTGGCGGGCTGGGCGGCTGCCCCTTCGCCCCGGGGGCCACCGGCAACATCGCCAGCGAGGATCTGGTCTACCTGCTCGGCGAGATGGGCATCGAGACCGGGATCGACCTGGACGGCATGATCGCGGCGGCTCGGCTCGCCACCCGCCTGATGGGGCGCCCGCTGCCGGCCCAGGTCTCCAAGGCGGGACCGCGGCTGACGCTCAGCGACTGCGCCGCCGTGGCCACGGCAAAGGGATGAGCATGGCGAATCCGAAACCCAATACGGCGGGAAGTCTCGAAGGTATCCGCGTGATCGACCTTACGCGGGTGATATCGGGGCCTTTCTGCACCCAGATGCTCGGTGACCACGGCGCCGAGGTGATCAAGATCGAGCCACCGGAGCGCGGCGACATCGTGCGCTCCCAGGGCAACATGGTGGAAGGCTTCAGCTGGTACTTTGCCCAGTTCAACCGCAACAAGCGCTCGCTCACCCTCGATTTGCGCCGCGACGAAGGCAAGGCGATCCTTCACCGGCTCCTGGAGGGGGCCGATGTGCTGGTCGAGAACTTTCGTCCCGGGGTCATGGCCAAGATGGGCCTCGGCGATGCCACGCTGCGCGAGCGCTATCCGCGTCTGGTGGTAGGGCGCATCAACGGCTTCGGCTCCACCGGCCCCTATCGCGACCGGCCAGCCTATGACTTCATCGCCCAGGCCATGAGCGGCTTCATGGGCGTCAACGGCCCTGCCGACGGCGAGCCCATGCGCGCGGCGCCACCCATCAGCGACATGGTGGCGAGCCAGAACCTGGCCTTCGGCATCTGTGCGGCACTGGTGCGGCGCGAGCGCAGCGGCCAGGGCGAGATCGTCGAGACCGCGTTGACCAACGGCCTAATCGGCATGATGGGCTACCTGGCGGCGGAATTTTTCGCCACCGACCGGGTGCCGGCACGCACCGGCAACGACCACCCCATGCTCTACCCCTATGGCCTGTTCCGCGCCAGCGACGGCGAGGTGGCCATCGCCCCGAGCAACGACATCATGGTCGAGCGTTTCCTGGGCGCGTTGGACATGCTGCACCTGCTCGACGACGAGCGCTTTTGCGACAACGCCCGACGCATGGCCAACCGCGAGCCCCTGCGCGAGATCCTGACGCGGGTCACCGAGCAGCGCCGTGTCGACCAGTGGATCGAGCACCTCAACCGGGCCGGCGTGCCCTGCGGGCGGGTGCATGACCTGCGCGAGACCTTCGACGACCCCCAGGTGCAGGCCCAGCAGATGAAGATCGAACTGGACCAGGGTGCCTACGGCCGGATTCCCACCACCGGTTTTCCGGTCAAGATGAGCGAGGCGCCCGCGGCGGTCCATCGGCCCGTGCCCCAGCTCGGCGAGCACACCCAGGAAATACTGCGAGAGCTGGGCGTCGATGAGGGGGCACTCGAAGCGCTTCGGGCAAACGGGGTCATATAAGCTAGTCTGCAAGAAGCGTTGCGGGCCCGCTGCCTCAACGACCGATACAACAACAACGAGGAAAACGACAATGCCTACCATCAAGTACGCTCGCCGCGGCCTCGCCGCTTCTGCCCTGCTGGGCCTGGGTCTGGTTGTCAGCGCACCGAGCCAGGCACTGCCGATCAGCGAGTGCATTGCCCCGGCCGACCCCGGCGGCGGTTGGGATTTCACCTGCCGCTCGGTGGCCAAGCTGCTGCGCGAGCTGGAGCTGACCGACGGTGCCGTGCAAGTCACCAACATGCCGGGCGGCGTCGGTGCCGTGGCCTTCTCCAACGTGGCCGGCAGCCGGGCCGACGACAGCGACCTGATCGTTGCCACCAGCACCGTGGGCATGACCCAGATCGCCCAGGGGCGCTATCCCGGCGATGTCGATACCATGCGCTGGCTGGCCATGCTGGGTACCGACGTAGGGGTGATCCTGGTCGACGACGAGAGCCCCTACGAATCCCTGGAGCAGCTCCTCGAGACCATGGTCGAGGATCCGAGCGCGGTGGCCATGGCCGGCTCCAGTGGCGCCGGCGGCTGGGACCATATCCGCGCACTGCTGCTGGCCGAGGAGGCGGGCATGCCGGCCGAGCAGATGGCCAACGTGCGCTGGGTGCAGTTCGACGGCGGCGGCCCGGCGGTGACCCAGATGATGGGCGGCCACGTCGACATGGTCTCCACCGACCTGGGCGAGATTGCCGGTTTCATCGAGTCCGGCGACGTGCGGGTGCTGGCGGTGCTTTCCGACGAGCCGTTGCCCGAGCCCTTCGCCGATCTGCCCACCGCGGTGTCCCAGGGCTATGACGTGACCGGCTACAACTGGCGTGGCTTCTATACCGGCGGTGAGGTCTCCGACGCTGACTATGCCGAGATGGTCGAGACGCTGGAGACGCTCTACCAGAGCGATGAATGGAAAGAGACCGCACAGCAGAACGGCTTGGTACCGCTATGGCGCGGCGGCGACGAGTTCACCGACTACGTACGCCAGACCATCGACGAGGTCGAATCCGTCTCGCGCGAGATCGGGGTCCTCGAGTGAGTGAGCCCGGGCTCAACCCGGATCAGGTCTCGGGTGCCGTCGCCGACCGGATCGCCGGCGTCGTGTTGCTGTTGATGGCGGCAGGGGCGTGGTGGTACTCGCACAGCTTCCCGGCCGGTTTCGGCCAGGTCGTCGGCCCCGGTGCCTTTCCACGTCTGGTCAGCGTTCCGATGGGGCTGTTCGCGGCCTATCTGGTGATACGCCCCGGGGTCAATCAGCGCTGGCCGCAGCGCGCCGCCCTGCTCAGGCAGGCGGCGGCGCTGCTGCTGCTCGGTATCTATGCCGGCCTGCTCAAACCGCTGGGGTTCCTGCCCGCCAGCCTGGTCTGCGTGGTGCTGCTGATTCGTCTGTTCGGCGCGACCTGGCGGGCATCGCTGGCGTGCGGGGTGCCGCTGACGATAGGGCTCTATCTGCTGTTCGAATTCGCCCTGGGCATGCCGCTACCCAATATGCCGGGGCTCGACTGGTAAGGCGTCACGATGGAGATACTGACTTTTCTCGCCCAAGGGTTCGCCGTGGCGCTCGAACCCCAACACTTGTTCCTGGCCCTCGTCGGTTGTGCCGTGGGCACGCTGATCGGCGCGCTGCCGGGGCTCGGTCCGGTCAACGGGGTGGCGCTGATGATCCCGCTGACCTTCAACTTCGGCCTGGCGCCGACCGCGGCGCTGATCCTGCTGGTCAGCATCTACTACGGCTGCATGTACGGCGGGCGGATCAGTTCGATCCTGCTCAACATTCCCGGCGACGAGCCGGCCGTGATGACCACTCTGGATGGTTACCCCATGGCCTTACGGGGGCAGGGCGGCGAGGCGTTGGGGCTTTCCGGGGTGGCATCGTTCGTCGGTGCCACCGTGGCGACCATCGGCCTCACCCTGTTCGCTCCGCTGTTGGTAGGCTTTGCCATTCGCTTCGGCCCCGCCGAGTACTTCGCGCTGTTCGTGCTGGCCTTCGCCACCATCGGCGGCGTGACCAGCGGCAGCCTGGTGAAGAGCTTCCTCGCCGCCTGCCTGGGGCTGTTGCTGGGCACCGTGGGCATCGATGCGGTGAGCAGCGTGCCGCGCTATACCTTCGGCTGGTACGAGCTCTACGACGGCATCGACTTCATCGTCGCCCTGGTCGGGTTGTTTGCCATCTCGGAGTGCCTAGTGTTCCTCGAGGACGTGCGCGGCAGCAACAAGCCGACCCTGAAGGTGGGCTCGGCGGTGCCCGGAATCCGCAGCGCCTGGAAATGCGCCCCGACCATCGGGCGCAGCTCGTTCATCGGCTTCGTCGCCGGCGTGCTGCCGGGGGCCGGCGCGGCGCTCGGCAGCTTCCTTTCCTATACCCTCGAGCGCCGCTGGCTGGGGCGCCGCGGTACCTTCGGCCAGGGCGACCCACGCGGCGTGGCGGCGCCGGAAGCGGGCAACAACGCCGCCGCCGGCGGCTCGCTGATTCCCATGCTCTCGCTGGGCATTCCCGGCAGCGGCACCACGGCCATCCTGCTGGCGCTGCTGCTGTCGATGAACATCAGCCCCGGGCCGCTGTTGTTCTCGCAGCAGCCGGACATGGTGTGGGGCCTGGTGGCGGCGCTGTTCATCGGCAACGTGATGCTGCTGGTACTCAACATTCCGCTCGTGGGCCTGTTCGCCAAGGTGCTGCAGGCGCCCGGCTGGTTCCTGATGCCGATGGTGGTGATGGTGGCCTTCGTCGGCGTCTACTCGCTGAGTAACAGCGCCTTCGATCTCTACATGATGCTGGCCTTCGGTGTGCTTGGCTATGTGCTACGCAAGCTCGAGATGCCCGCCGTGCCCGTGGTGCTGGGGCTGCTGCTGGGCGGGCAGATGGAGTACAACCTGCGTCGCGCCATGTCCCTCTCGGGGGGCGACTGGAGCATTCTGTGGAACAGTGGCATCACCGTCGGCATCTATGCCTTCGCCGTCACTCTCATCGTGGCCGGGTTGGTCTACGGCTGGATGATGCGTCAAAGGATAAGGTCCGTAACCTAGGCACCATACTCCCTTACGTGCGGCACGCCGGCGCTGCACTATGGTGAGAGCGAGTCATTCGCTTTCGCCGACAGACAGGGAGTGAGTCCATGAAAGCGCTGTGTTGGCACGGAAAGAACGATATCCGCTATGAAACGGTTCCCGACCCAAGGATCGAAGATGCACGCGATGCCATCGTCAATGTGAGCAGTTGCGCCATCTGCGGTTCCGACCTCCACCTCTTCCACCATTTCATCCCGGCCATGGAGTCGGGCGACGTGGTGGGCCACGAGTTCATGGGCGAGGTGATGGAAGTCGGCGCCGAGACGCGCGATCTCAAGGTCGGCGATCGCGTCGTGGTGCCCTTCACCATCACCTGCGGCGAGTGCGAGCAGTGTCGTCGGGGCAATTTTTCCCTCTGCGAGCGCTCCAATCGCAACAAGGCGCTGGCCGACAAGGTCTTCGGCCATGCCGGTGCCGGCCTGTTCGGCTACTCGCACCTCACTGGGGGCTATGCCGGCGGTCAGGCGGAGTACGTGCGGGTGCCTTTCGCTGACCAGACCCACGTCAAGGTGCCCGACGGCCTGACCGATGAGCAGGTGCTGTTCCTCGGCGATATCTTCCCCACCGGCTGGCAGGCGGCGGTGCAGTGCGACATAGAGCCGAGCGACACCGTGGCCATCTGGGGCGCCGGCCCCGTCGGGCAGTTCTGCGTGCGCAGCGCCGTCCTGCTGGGTGCCGAGCAGGTGGTGGTGATCGACAATGTGCCCGAGCGCCTGGCCATGGCCGAGGCCGGCGGGGCCATTGCGATCAACTTCGACGAGGAGAGCGTGCTCGCTCGGCTGCAGGAGCTGACCCGCGGCAAGGGACCGGAGAAGTGCATCGACGCGGTGGGGCTGGAATCCCACGTGCCGCGCTCCCTCGACTCGGTCTACGACCGCTTCAAGCAGGCCATGATGCTGGAGAGCGACCGTGCCCACGTGCTGCGCGAGATGATTTACGTTTGCCGCCCGGGCGGCATCCTGTCGATCCCCGGCGTTTATGGCGGGCTGATCGACAAGGTGCCCATGGGGCCGCTGATGAACAAGGCGCTGACCGTGCGCACCGGCCAGACCCACGTCAAGCGCTGGACCGACGAGCTGCTGGGCCTGATCGAAGAGGGGCAGATCGATCCTTCCTTCGTGGTGACCCACAGCGCCGGGCTGGAGCAGGGCCCCGACATGTACAACACCTTCCGCGACAAGCAGGACGGCTGCGTGAAGGTAGTGCTCAAGCCCTGAGCGGGTCGGGCTGGGCTCACGCCCAACAGGATACGTCTGACACGACAAGGAGGTGACATGAATCTCGATCGACGCCGTTCATTGCAACCCAGCGATCGGCTGGCCAGAGCGCTCGGCTGGCTGGGCATCGGGCTGGGCCTCTATCAGCTCCTGGCGCCGCGCAGCGTGACGCGTTCGCTGGGTGTCGAAGGGGCGGAAGCCATCGTGCGTACCTGCGGCGCGCGTGGCCTGGCGACCGGCATGGGAGCGCTGAGCGTCAATCCCAAGCAGGCGCTGTGGGCTCGCAGCGTCGGCGATGTCATGGACCTGGCGGCACTGCTGGCCTTGCTTGCCGACCGTGATCATCCCAAGCGGGGCAGCGTCAAGCTGGCCCTCGCCGGGGTGGGGGCATGTGCCGCGGCGAGCCTCTACTGCGCCCAGGCTCAGACCCGGCGGCATGCCTACCAAGGCGGGCGCACGCCCGACTACCGCGGGCGCAGCGGCTTCCCCCGTGGCCTGGAACATGCCCGCGGCGCTGCGGCGACCCGCAGCGGGCTGCCTTCGCGCCCCATGGCGCTGCCCTCGCCGGCGCACTCGCCTGGGCCGCGGTTTCAGACCACGCCTTCACGCCAGCGTGACACCAGCGGCTATACCAAGGGCAGCGACTACGATTACTGAACCGCAAGCTGCTTTGCATCAGACGCCAAAAGGCCGAACCCTAGCGGTTCGGCCTTTTGGCGTGAGCGGGCGCGAGCGAAACGCTCAGCCACCCCCGATGCCTTCGATGACGTAGCCCGAACCGCCGCAGTCGGGGCAGGTGCGGTTCTCGATCCTGCCGTCGCCCCTGCATGTCGGGCAGACGTTCTGGCCGGTTCCGGGTGTGCCGGGGGGCGCCTCGTCGCCTGGCTGCTCGGGACGGGTCGCATCGGGTTTGTGTGCCATATCTGCCTCCTTGCCGCTTGCGTCGCCTCTCTGTGTTTCCGAGTGAAGACTCACTGACACGTTAGGCAAGTCCCGCGGTAGGCGGCAAGCGAGACGATGCGACGATGATGGTCATGCCACCCATGGCAGTGCCAGAATGAAGGCTTCAGGAGGAAGCCCATGACGCAGATGCACTGGCAGCAATTGCTCGACCCTTCCCGGTTGCACGGAAAGCCCACCAGCGGGCGTGACGAGATCGGCCGCAGCCCGTTCCACAAGGACCACGACCGCATCGTCTTTTCCGGCTCGTTCCGGCGTCTGGGGCGCAAGACCCAGGTCCATCCGCTGACCGACAACGATCACATCCACACCCGTCTGACCCACTCCCTGGAGGTCGGCTGCGTGGGCCGCAGTCTGGGTATGATCGTCGGCGAATTACTGCGTGAACGGTTGCCGAGCTGGATCACTCCGGCCGACCTCGGGGTGATCGTACAGGCTGCCTGCCTGGGGCACGACATCGGCAACCCGCCCTTCGGCCATGCCGGCGAGTACGCCATACGCGACTGGTTCAAACGCGCAGAAGCCGATGGCAGCGGCCTGCTCGAGGGGCTCTCGGAGCGTGAGCGGGCCGATCTGCTGACCTATGAGGGTAACGCCCAGGGCTTTCGCATCGTGACCCAGGTCGAATACAACCAGTTCCGCGGCGGCATGCGCCTGACGGCGGCGACGCTGGGGACTCTGCTCAAGTATCCCTGGACGGTGGAGCACGGCGGCGGTGCCGGCAAGTTCGGCTGTTACCAGTCGGAGCGGCCGCTGCTCGAAGACGTGACTCGCTGCCTGGGGCTGCTGCCACGCGGCGAAGGGCGCTGGTGCCGGCATCCGCTGGCCTGGCTGGTGGAGGCCGCCGACGACATTTGCTATGCGTTGCTCGATCTCGAGGACGGCCTGGAGATGGGCATCCTGCGCTTCGAGGAGGTGGCCGACGTATTGCTGCAGATCGCCGGCGATGCGCCGCCTGACTATTCGCGCATGGCCCGAGACGGCGTCTCGCAGCGAAGGCGCATCGCCGCCCTGCGCGGTGCCGCCATGGAGCGTGCGGTCAACGACGTGGGGGCCGTGTTCGTCGAACACGAGACGGCGCTGCTCAACGGCACGCTGGTGAGCGACCTGCTCGAACTCTGTCATCCCGATCTGGGCTGGGGCGTGGCGGCGGCCAAGCAGCTCGCGCGTGAGCGCATTTTCCAGAACGAACGCAAGGCCAAGCTGGAAATCGGCGCCTACACCACGCTCGGCATTCTGCTCGAGGCCTTCATCGGCGCCGCCCATGAGCTGCACTATACCGGCCAGGCGAGCTTCAAGCATCAGCGGGTGCTGGCGCTGATCGGCGAGAACACGCCGCGCCCCTCCTGGCCGCTCTATGACAGCTACCGACGTATGCTCGACTTCATCGGCGGCATGACCGACCACTACGCGGTGGACCTGGCCCAGGAGATGGGTGGGCGGCTCAGGGGGGACTGAGTGGATGACCGGGTGGCTGCGAGGGTTCCGGGCCGGTATGGCGGTCCTGCCCCGCGGCACGCTCGATCAATGCAGCGATCACCTTGTCGTGCAAGCCATCGTCAAGCACGCCCAGGCGGCGTTCGTCGAGTTGCTCACACAGCGAGTCGCCGCTGACGACCATCAAGCCTTCCGGCGTACCGGCGCAGGTGATGTCCCAGCCGGGCAGGGCGAGTACGCCCATCACCGGGACCGGCTCGCCACAGCGCTGCTCGAGCCACGCGGCGAGCCAGCGCGAGTCGCGTAGCGTCTTGACCAGCGGGCGATGCTCGCTCCAGCCGGGAAAGCGCAGCCGCTCCGGTTCGACCGTGACCAGGTCGATTTCACGACCGTCGGCGGTGAACGGCCGCGTGCGGGCGCGTGTCTCAACCGCGAAGACGCCGTGAGGCGTGACGGCAACGTGGTTGATGATGTCGCTATCGGTCGGTACGTCGTGGAAGACGAAATATGGATGGGCTTCGGGGCGCACCAGGCGCTCCAGCTCCTGGCCGACGGCGAGTTCGCAGGCCAGCCCCAACTTGATGCGGCGGATATGCTGGAAGTCACGAATCAGCCGGAAGCAGTAGACCAGCACCAGTACGGTGCTCAGCGCCCCGTAGAGCGCCCATTCGAGCCAGTTCTGGCGGCTGGCGAAGAGCATGCGACCCATGCCGTACACCAGCGGTGCCAGGGTCACGATGGGGCCAAGCGCGCCGTTGAGAAACAGCGTGGCGAAGGCGCGGTCGAGGCGATCGCGCAGGGCCTGGCCGGGTTCGCGCAGCTGGCGGGCATTGAAAGGCGAGCGAACGCGCGCATCATGGAGGTTACGCAAGGCGATGACGATAATGGCCATGGCCCCGAGCGGGAACAGAAAAATTAGGGGCAGCAGATATTCCAGCCAGGCCATCGGGTCCGTCCTTGCCGGTGAGCGTCACATAAGCATTAGATTCTAGACAAGCCGAGGTGCCCGGGGCCATCTTCGTTGCCACACGTGCACCGCAGCATGACGGATAGACGATGAACGATACACGACAGCCCGCCGTGACAGAAGCGGTAGAGCGATTGGGGGAGTTCGTGGCCGGCCATTCGCGCCTGGCCGTGCTGACCGGCGCCGGGGTCAGCACCGAGAGCGGCATCCCCGACTATCGTGATGCATCGGGCGCCTGGAAGTGCGCTCCGCCCATGCAGCACCGGCAGTTCATGACCAGCCATGCCGCGCGACAGCGCTACTGGGCGCGCGCGCTGGTGGGGTTTCGCGCCCTGCATCAGGCGCGCCCCGGGGATGCCCATCGCGCCCTGGCGGCGCTGGAACGAGCCGGGGTCGTCCATGGTGTCATCACCCAGAATGTGGACGGCCTGCACCAGAAAGCCGGCTCCCGGCGTGTGATCGACCTGCATGGGCGCGCCGAGCAGGTGCGCTGCATGGGCTGTGGTGCTCTGCGCATGCGCCATGACCTGCACGCGGAGCTGGCCGAGCGCAATCCCGAGTGGCAGGGTGTGCAGGCTGAGGCGCGTCCAGATGGCGATGCCAGCCTGGAAACCGACTTCTCCTCTTTCGAGGTGCCCGGCTGCCGACGCTGTGGCCAAGGCATCTGGAAGCCGGACGTGGTGTTCTTCGGCGACAGCGTACCGCGGGAGCGGGTCTTACGGGCTCAGGCGATGGTCGACGAGGCCGAGGCCTTACTGGTGGTGGGCTCGTCGCTGATGGTCTATTCCGGCTATCGATTTGCGCGTCGAGCCAGTGCTGCCGGCAAGCCGACCGCCTGCCTCAATCTGGGGCGTACGCGTGCCGATGCGCTCTACGCCCTCAAGCTCGAGGCCCCGGTGGGGGTGGTGCTCGCGGCGGTGGCCGCCAATCTCACGGGCGGGGATCGAGCGGCAGGCTGAGCGGGCCAGTGTCGGCAGCCGAGATCGGCACCGGCTCGGCAGTGACATGGGTCAGGCTGCCCTGCTGGCGCAGCTCGGCGGTCAGGCGTGGCGAGCGGGCTTGCTCGAGCGCGCGGCGGTCGAAGCGCAGCGTGACCGGCCAGGGCCCGTTCCCGCTCGGAGTGGAACGGGTTTCCGCCAGGGGGCCGCTGGCATCCTTCAGCTGCACCCGCAATTCGGCATCCTGGGTGGGCACCAGCCCGACCGGAGGTTCGATGCGCGTGTCGAGTTCGACGAAATCGGGGCTGCCGGCGCAGCCGGCCAGTGCCATCAGCGTCAGCACGGCGGCGCCCAGTCGCACCCAGCGCGGCAAGTCGTTGCGGTGATACGGCATATCTTCTCCTTCTCTCAGCCCCCTGCGAGCTTGACGGTATGCCCCAGGCGCTCGAGCTCGGCCTTGAGCAGCTCGCGGTGGTCGCCCTGGATCTCGATGACGCCGGCATGCACCGAGCCACCGGTTCCGCAACGCTTCTTGAGTGTCTTGGCCAGCGCCTTGAGCTCGGCACTGGCCAGCGGCAGGCCGGTGATGGTGGTTACCCCCTTGCCCTTGCGGCCGCTCGTCTCGCGCCGAATGCGCACGATACCGTCGAGTGCCGCGATGCGCGCCTGGTCGACCAGCTCGGCACAGCGACACTCCTGTTGAGGCTGGCGGCAGTCGGGACAGATGTCGCCATGTTCGGTGGAATAGACCAGGCCGCGCAGTTGGTCTTGCAGTGAAGCCATGTAAGCTCCTGGCGTTGGGTAGATCGGTCGAGGATTACCGTGATGATAACGCCCGAGGGGAGCGCGTGCCTACGCAGCATTGCTGCCGCGGCGGGATAAGCCGATATGGCGACGGGAAAAGCGAGAATTCACCGCCTCAGCGGGCGTGGGCAACTTGCCGGCTGTCCATGGCCCTGGCGTGCGCCAGATTCTCTATCACCGTAGGAAGCTGGTACATGCTGCTGATCATGATTGCCCCTTCCGGGGTTTCCTCGGCGTCGGGGTAGCGGTTCAGGTGGATCACCGTCATCCCAGCGTCGAGGGCAGCCCTGACTCCTACCAAGGCGTCATCGATGGCAATGCAGTCCTCGGCCTCGAAGCCCATCAGTTGGGCAGCGTGCAGGTAGAGGCGGGGGTCGGGCTTCCAGCACTTGGCGGTATAGCCGCTGTACAGATTCGTCCCGAAGAAATCGGAAAAACCGATGGCCTTCAGGGAGGTGACAATCTTGTTCTCGGGGCCATTGGACACCACACCACACGGGTAGTTGGAGAGCGCCAGAAGTGCTTCGCGAGCCCCCGTGATCGGTGACAGTTCGCTTTCGAGCCGACGGTTCAGATTGCTGCGCATCTCCGTCTCGGTCTCGGCCAGGTGCAGTGGGTCGACGCTGCCATAGCGGTCCTCGAGCACTGCCACGATATTGCGAAAACGACTGCCGCGGAATTCGCCGATGTAGTCACTCGCCTGGAAGGGTAGCCCCAGCCGGGTCAGGCTGGCAGCCATTTCCGCGGCCAGCAGGGGCTCGCTGTCGACCAACGTGCCATCACAATCGAAAAGTAGGCATAGGGGGCGAATCATACCGATCTTCCTTCGCAGTCTGTGACTGTCGAGCACCGTACCTCTTGTATCGGCATGCGGACCGTGAAGTTTAGGGACCGCATGTTTGCGAACGCTGTTTTCTAAGTATTGCCTCTAAGCGCAGCGTATTCAAGTCTGCAACGAACAGCCTCCGCTGCATGAGCATCCAAAGGCTCCCCTTGAGAGCAGGCGAGGTTGGCTCGATCAGACCCATGTGTCAGATATTACCACCGACCAGCCCCATCCCAGGGCACGCCATGGCATCTCCTGATGTTTTCAACCTACTGTTATATTTGATTTTTTCTGAAATTTTGGTTTGTTGGCCCGACCGATGCTACCTTCAGAGTGAGCACGACATCCGGTCAAGACCCTGGCGCTCAGGCGCACATTTTCTTACCGGTATGAACCGCGAAGCCTCGGCTTCAAGGAAACTCACGTTCAACTCCTCTGGAGGTGCGAACATGATGTCCAAGGAATTTCTCAAGAAACTCGGCATCGTCGGTATCACGTTTGGCCTGACCGCCAGCCCGCTGGCTCTTGCCGATTTTCATGACGAAGAGGACAAGCAGGGTGCCGTGTCGCAGGAGACGGCAACGGATGATGAATTCATGGGTACGGATGATACCGGCACCGGTGCGGAAACCGACGCCGATACCGGCATCGAGGCCGGCGCCGAGACGGGTGACAGCGGTCTGGGCACCGATGCCGGTACCGAGGCTGACGCAGGTGCCGATACCGGAATGACTACCGGGACAGGCACAAGCGATGGTGCCGCCATGGGGACCGATGATACCGGTACCTCAGCAGGTGCAGGCGCCGATACCGGTATCGAAGCCGGCGCCGAGACCGGCGACAGCGGCCTGGGCACCGATGCTGGCGCTGAAGTCGAGGGCGATGCTGCCAACGACGACTGGTAAGAAGAGAACGAAGAGGAAGAGGATCAGGATGACGACCAGGATTGGTAATCGCTGATACCCAAGGATGGGTGGTCGCCATCAAGGAGGATGGCGACGTCACCTGAGGTTGATTCCATCAACCACCTCGGACCCGCCCCCGGCTCACGCTGGGGGCGGTTTTATGTGTGCCTGCCCAAGGTTGGCTTTCGACAACAAAGCGATGGTCAATTATCAGGCCCTTGTGGCTCGGTGACGCTGGCTCTCTGGGGTCAAGGTTCGGGCTCAACCGGTTCGGCCTGTTTCTGCACATCCGTTTCGATGACCTCGCCCTCGGGTGAGATCAGATACCAGTGGCCACCCAGGTGGTCGAGGCCTTGGCCCAGGGCATCGCCGGGGTAGACGTCACGCGCGAAGTAATAGAGCGGCCAGCCGTCGTAAGTGACCTGCGCTGAGCCATCCTCGCGCTCGAAGGTATCCAGCCGCTCGGCATCGATGTCGTCGCCGGCGTTTGGTGAGTCCGTGGTCGTGTAAGGCGGCCAGGCGATGGCGCAGGTCTCGTCACAGGTGCTGTAGCCCCCGCCCTGCTCGTCCTGCATGAATACGTACAGGCTCTTGCCGTCCTGATTGGTCAGGTAGCGGCCGAAGGGCTCCGTCTCGGCAACCTCGAGGCGAGCCCGGCCCTCGGGCGTCGATCTGGCTTCGAGCTGCTGCTCCGACTCCTCGGGGTCCATGCCCTCGACCGTCATGGGACTCTCGTTGCCACCGGTCTCGGTGGTTTCCGGCCCGGCAAGGGCCGGTCCGATCAAGACGGCAGCGGTCACCAGGCTGCCTGCCAGTGCGCTAGGCTTCATATGACGTCTCCTTGTCAGGGTGTTCTTTTCACTTTAGGTAGCGAGGCGGGAAAGGGGCAAACTCAGTGATGGCGGGAGAGCCGCCGCGAATTTGCGCTGCTACGGCGATGGTAGGGCGTCATGGAGCGCCGGCTCGTCACCCACCAAGGGGTCGTCTGGCCGAACATCATGCCAAGCATGGCCTTTTGCCAGACGAGCCCGGTCTCCATGCCGGCCTCGAGCTTCTCGGTCACCATGCGCTGGTTCTCCTTGAGCATCCTGGCGCTGGTGGGCGACTGGGTCTGCCACAGGCCATGGCGCATGGCGATAGTGTTGAACGAAGTGGTCCACAGCTCGAATGTCATGACACCCAGCTTCCAAACGTCGAACATGGCAGTGGGCGTGGTTGGGATAAGCGGCGAGTGGAAAAATGACATCATGACTCCTTGTCGGCTAGGCGGTTCCTCATTGATTCCCTTCCTAGTCTTGGTCAGTTTATGCTGCGATGCAACGAAGTTGCTCAGCGCCGCGCCTGCAAGGCCTCCTCGTTGACCAGGCTGATCGGCCGCTGACCTTCGAGCGCGAGCGTAATGTTGTCTACTGCACGCTGGGCCATGGCGTCACGGGTCTCGTGGGTGGCCGAGCCGATGTGTGGCAGCGCTACGACATTGGGCATGTGCGGCAGCGGCGACTCCGGCGAGAGCGGTTCCTGCTCGAACACGTCGAGGCCGGCGGCGCGAATCTCGCCGCTCTCCAGCGCACCGATCAGTGCCGCCTCGTCGACCACTTTGCCGCGAGCGATGTTGACGAAGATCGCTGAGCGCTTCATCAGGCCGAACTCGCGCCTGCCAATCAGGTGGGTCGTCTCGGCCGAGAGCGGCACGGTTACGCAGACGAAGTCGCTCTGCGCCAGCAGTTCGTCCAGTTCGCAGCGCACTGCGCCCAGTTCACGCTCCAGCTCGGGCTTGGGTGAGGCGAAGGCGTAGTGTACTTGCATGCCGAAGCCCAGGGCGCCGCGGCGGGCCACGGCGGCGCCGATACGTCCCAGTCCGATCATGCCCAGCGTCTTGCCGTGCACGTCACTGCCGAAGTGGGCTTCGCCGATGCTTTCTTGCCAGTCACCGCGCTTGATGAATTCGGCCAGCTCGATGGCGCGCCTGGCCGTGGCCATGATCAGCAGAAAACCGGTGTCGGCGGTGGTCTCTGTGAGCACGTCGGGGGTATTGCACAGTAGGATGCCGCGCCGGGTCAGTTCGTCGACAGGGTAGTTGTCGTAGCCCACCGAGATGCTGGCAATGGCCTCCAGCTGCGGCGCTGCGTCGAGCAAGTCGGGCGTGATGGGAAGGCTCGAGCCGACGATGCCGTGGGCCTGGCTCAACGCTTGGCGAAAGCCTGGGTCGTCGGTGCTCTTCAGCGCTTCGAAGTAGTCGACATGAAAGCGCTGCCTGAGCTGGTCGAGGTGTGTCGGCTTGAGGCGGCTGTAGGCGACGATGCGTTTTGTCATTGTCTCGCTCCGGTGTTGGCGGCTCGGTTACGGCAAGTCTGGCAGATGGCGCTCGAGTTCGGTCAGGCGCGCGCGGCTGGGCAGGCCCTCCATGTCGCCCTGCACCTGCACGGCCTGGGCGCCGACCAAGTTGCCGCGGCGTGCGGCGGCCTGTGGAGAGAGGCCATCGAGCAGGGCGCTGATTACGCCCACTGCAAAGCCGTCGCCGGCGCCCACGGTATCCACCACGCGCTCGACCGGGAAGCCGGCGACCGTGGCTTCCGCTTCGCGGCCTCCCAGCACGCCACGGTAATAGGCACCCTCGGGTCCCAGCTTGAGGAACACTGCCCTGGCGCCACGCTCGAGATAGAAGGCGGCAATATCGCGCGGCGTGTCGAGCCCGGTCAGCAGGCGACCTTCTGCCAGGCCCGGCAACACCCAGTCGGCCTTCGCCGCCAGCGCGTTCAGCGTGTCGCGCATTGCGCTTTCGCTGGGCCACAGGCTGGGGCGCAGGTTGGGGTCGAAGGAAATGCTCGCGTCCTGCGATCGGGCGCGTTCGAGCATGGCCTGGGTCAACTCGCGACAGCTGTGGGAGAGCGCCGGAGGGATACCGGTGGCATGCAGGTGGCGGGCGGCGGCGAAGTCCACCCGGGCAGCATCTTCAGGTGCCAGGTGGCTGGCCGCACTGCCACGGCGGAAGTACGCCACCCGAGGGTCGGCGCCGCCCTCGGCGCGCTCCTTGAACACCAGGCCCGTGGCATGGTCGTTGTCCGTGATCAGGTGGCGGCAGTCGAGCCCTTCGGCTTCTAGCGTGGTGCGAATATAGCGGCCGAAGCCATCCTCGCCGACGCGACTCAGCCAGCCGACTCGGAAGCCGAGCCGGGCCAGGCCGATGGCGACGTTGGTGTCGGCCCCGGCGATGCCACGGCGAAAGCACTCCACCTCCTCCATCGCGCCGGGTGTCTCGGCCACGAACAGGGCCATGGCTTCGCCGAAGGCGAGAATTTCTGGTGCGAGCTTGGCGTCTTTCATGGCGTCTCCTTGTCGTTGTCGGTGGCGGGCAGGCGAGTCGAGCCGCGGGCGATCAGTGTCGGGGAAAACAGCGTGTGGCGTGGCGGCAGGGCGGCACCGCCATCGTCGAGTCGGGCCAGTAACTGCTGCACGGCGGCGCGGCCGATGGTCTCGGTGGGTTGGGCCAGGGTGGTGATGCCGGGCGGCACGAGGCTACACCAGTCGAGCTCGTCGATACCCAGCAGGCCGACCTCGCCCAGGCTTAGACCCAGCGCCTGGAGGGCGCGAGTGGCGGCCAAGGTCACGTTGCCGTTGGCGCACAGCACTGCAGCGGGACGACCGGCGCGGGCGAGGAACGCTTTGAGGAGTGCCCCGACCGCGCTGCCGTCGAGGGCCGGATCGTGGCGTTCGCCGTCAAGTGCCGGCTCTTCGGACAGGCGCTGCTCGAAACGCTGCCAGCGCTGCTGGCGTGGGCTGGCTAGGCCTACCGGTTCGCTGAGAAACAGTAGGTGGCGGTAGCCTTGGGCACTCAGGTGATCGATGGCCATATCGACGGCGAGCGCATTGTCGAGGCCGACCCTGTCCGCTTCGAGCTCCTCGAGCCAGCGATCGACCAGGACCAGCGGCAGGCCCTGTGCGGCCATGGCTTGAAGTTCGCGGGTGGGTTGGCCGGCGGCGTTGATCATCAACCCCTCGACCCGGTAGGAGGCGAGCAGAGAGAGATGGGTGCGCTCCTGTGCCGGGTCGTTGCCGGTATTGGCCACCAATAGCGAATAGCCTTGCTCACGGCAGGCCTGCTCGACGCCATGCATCACCGCCACCGAATAGGAGTTGCGAATGTCGGCCACCAGCATACCGAGCAGCCGCGAGCGGCCGCCCTTGAGGCCGCGGGCGATCTGGTTGGGGCGATAGCCGAGCTTGCGTGCGGCCTCGCCGATACGCTGGCGCAGCGCCGGCGAGAGCCGCTCGCGCTCGCCGCCGAAGTAGCGCGACACGCTGGTCTTGGAGGCGCCGGCCTCGCGTGCCACTTCGAGGATAGTGGGATGCCGAGAGGTGGGTGCAGACATGTGACGTCTCGAATGGGAACGTTCCCATACTAGATCGCACGAGGCGCGGGGACAAGGCTTGTGCACAACGGTGGAACGCAAAGCGGAAAGGGAATGTCAGGCGGTGCGGATAAACGAGGGGCTGTGCGGAGAAAGAGAAGGGCGACTCTTGGCCGCCCGTCTCGTGCTGCAAGCGAGAGGATTACTTCACCTTGGGATCCAGCTCGCCGCGGGCGTAGCGCTCGAACATCGCCTCGAGGCTGATCGGCTTGATGCGGCTGGCGTTGCCGGCGGTGCCGAAGGCCTCGTAGCGGGCAATGCAGACGTCGCGCATGGCGGTCACGGTTTCCTTGAGGTACTTGCGCGGATCGAACTCGCCGGGGTTCTTGGCCAGGAAGCGACGCACCGCGCCGGTGGAGGCCAGGCGCAGGTCGGTGTCGATGTTGACCTTGCGCACGCCATGCTTGATGCCCTCGACGATCTCCTCGACCGGCACGCCGTAGGTCTCGGGGATCTCGCCGCCGAACTCGTTGATGACGGCCAGCCACTCCTGGGGTACCGAGGAGGAGCCGTGCATCACCAGGTGGGTATCGGGGATGCGCGCATGGATCTCCTTGATGCGCTGGATCGACAGGGTATCGCCGGTGGGCGGCTTGGTGAATTTGTAGGCGCCGTGGCTGGTGCCGATGGCGATGGCCAGGGCGTCGACCTGGGTTGCCTTGACGAACTCGGCGGCCTCTTCCGGGTCGGTCAGCAGCTGATCGTGGGAAAGCACGCCTTCGGCGCCGATGCCGTCCTCTTCACCGGCCATGCCGGTCTCCAGGCTGCCCAGGCAGCCCAATTCGCCCTCCACCGAGACGCCACAGGCGTGGGCCATCTCGACGGTGCGGCGGGTGACGTCGACGTTGTAGTCGTAGTCCATCGGCGTCTTGCCGTCCTCACCCAGCGAGCCGTCCATCATCACCGAGGAGAAGCCGAGCTGGATAGAGCGCTGGCACACCGCCGGCGAGGTACCGTGGTCCTGATGCATTACCACCGGGATGTGGGGGAATTCCTCCACCGCGGCCAGGATGAGATGGCGAAGGAAGGGGGCGCCAGCGTACTTGCGCGCACCGGCGGAGGCCTGGACGATCACCGGGGAATCGGTGGCGTCGGCCGCTTCCATGATGGCGCGCATCTGCTCGAGGTTGTTGACGTTGAATGCCGGAATGCCGTAGCCGCGCTCGGCGGCGTGGTCCAGCATCTGGCGCATGCTGATCAGTGCCATTGACTCACCTGTTCTCTTTCGATCTGTCTGGGGGCAGTGGGGCGCCGCCCGGTAGTGCCGGGCGGCAAGGGTTGGGTCAGCGGGCTGCGGCGTCTTCCAGGGCTTTGACGGCGGGCAGCACTTTGCCCTCGACGTATTCGAGGAAGGCGCCGCCGCCGGTGGAGATGTAGGAGACCCGTTCTTCGATCCCGTACTTGTCGATGGCGGCCAGGGTATCGCCGCCGCCGGCGATGGAGAAACCGTTGCTTTCGGCGATGGCCTGCGACAGCGCCTCGGTTCCCTTGCCGAACTGGTCGATCTCGAACACGCCCACCGGGCCGTTCCACAGGATGGTGCCGGCGTCCTTGAGCAGCCCGGCGAGGCGCCCGGCAGTGTCGGGGCCGATGTCGAGGATCATCTCGTCGTCGCCTACCTGGTCGACCGGCTTGACCACGGCTTCGGCCGATTCGGAGAACTCGGTGGCCACCACCACGTCGGTGGGCAGCGGGATCTCGACCTTGGCCATCAGCGCCTTGGCCTGGTCGACCAGGTCGGCTTCATGCAGCGACTTGCCGACGTTGTGGCCGGCCGCGGCGATGAAGGTGTTGGCGATGCCGCCGCCGACGATGAGCTGGTCGCACTTGTCGGAGAGGGCGTTGAGTACCTCGAGCTTGGTCGAGACCTTGGAGCCGCCGACGATGGCGACCATCGGCCGCTTGGGCGTGGCCAATGCCTTCTCCAGCGCATCGAGCTCGGCGGCGAGCAGCGGGCCAGCGCAGGCCTGCGGGGCGAAACGCGCCACGCCGTGGGTCGAGGCCTGGGCGCGGTGGGCGGTGCCGAAGGCGTCCATGACGAAGATGTCGCACAACGCGGCGTACTGCTGTGCGAGGGTCTCGTCGTCTTTCTTCTCGCCCTGGTTGAAGCGCACGTTCTCGAGCAGCACCACTTCTCCGTCGGCCAGATCCTGGGCGCTGTCGAGGTACTCCTCGACCAGCCGCACCGGGCGGCCGAGCAGCTCGCCGAGGCGCTCGGCCACCGGGGCCAGCGAGAACTCCTCGGCCGGTTCGCCTTCGGTGGGGCGGCCCAGATGGCTCATCAGCATCACCTTGCCGCCGGCCTCCATGGCCGCCTGGATGGTCGGCAGGCTGGCCCGCAGGCGAGCGTCGCTGGTTACCTTGCCGTGCTTGACGGGTACGTTCAGGTCCTCGCGGATCAGCACGCGCTTGCCGCGCAGGTCGAGGTCGGTCATCTTGAGCACGTTCATCAGGCGTCTTCCTTTCCTTGATGGGGAATTCGAAGCCGGGGCACCGCGGGAAGCGCCGCCATGCGCTGGGCGACGTCGAGCATGCGGTTGGCGAAGCCCCACTCGTTGTCGAACCAGCACAGCAGCTTGATCAGGCGGTTTCCCGCCACCCGGGTCTGAGTGGCGTCAACGATACCCGAGCGGGGATCGTGGTTGAAGTCGACCGAGGCCGTGGGCTCCTCGCTGTAGCCGAGCAGCCCGGATAGCGGGCCGGCACTGGCCTCGCGCAGCAGGGCGTTGACCTCGGCGGCCGAGGTGTCGCGGCGCACGCAGATCGCCATGTCCATGGCCGAGACGTTGATCGTCGGCACGCGCATGTGCAGGCACTCGAAGCGCCCGGCCAGGTGCGGCATCAGGCGGTTGATGCCGCGGGCGAGGCTGGTGTCGACGGGGACGATGGAGTGCATAGCCGAGCGCGTCAGGCGCAGATCGGTCTGGTGGTAGGCGTCGATCACCGGCTGGTCGTTCATTGCCGAGTGCACGGTGGTGGTCACGCCGTGTTCGATGCCCAGGGCTTCGTCGAGCACGGTGAGTACAGGTACCAGGCAGTTGGTGGTGCACGAGGCCGCCGAGACGATACGCTGTTCGGCGGCCAGTTCGTCGTCGTTGATGCCGCACACGATTGTGGCGTCGACGTCGCTCTCGGCGGGCTGGGAAAACAGCAGGCGCCCGGCGCCCGCGGCGAGGTGACGCTCGGCGGTGGCGCGATCCTTGAAGCTGCCCGAGCACTCCAGCACCAGGTCGATGCCGAGCTCGGCCCAGGGCAGGCGAGCCGGGTCGGACTCGTTCAGCACCGTGATGGAGCGGTCGTCGACGATCAGACGACCGTCGGTCGTGCCGACCCGTCCGGGGAAGCGGCCGTGGGTGGTGTCGTAACGGGTCAGGTAGGCGATGGTGTCCAGGTCGGAGAGCTCGTTGATCGCCACGACTTCCAGGGAGGGGGCGCTCGGCGGTGCCGCGGCCCGTTCGCGCTGGCGCTCGACCAGTGCGCGCAATACACACTGACCGATTCGACCGTATCCATTGATGGCGATGCGCTGGGCCATGCTTGCCTGGCTCTCCTCGAACGGAAAGCGGGGATTCTACCGCAAAAGCGGCGCGACGTCCCGGCTCGCGGATGCGTGTCGCGGGGCCTTGAAAGCCCGCCGCTTGCCCCTATTTGTTCTTTACGGGACGTCGTCGGCCGGTGTGGTTGCCGAATTCGGCATCCCGTTTCCTGGTGATGAAAAGCGTAGGAGGTGTTCGTCATGTTCGGAGATCTCAGGCGTTTCGATACCGGGTCTCCCTGGAGTGTGGACTGGTTCCGGGAATGGCTGGACGAGGTATTCCCGGAGCCTGGGGCGACCGATATCCGTGCGGTACCGCGCGGTACATTCCCGATGATCAATATCGGACGCACCGACGATGCGGTGCGGGTCTACGTCTTTGCCGCAGGCCTTGCGGCAGGCGATCTAGAACTCAGCCTTCAGGACAATGTCCTGACCGTGCAGGGGGAACGCAAGGTCGCCACCGACGAGACGGAGGGCGATGCGCGGCGTCCCTATTTCCGTCGCGAGCGCGCAGGCGGAAGCTTCACTCGCTCCATTGCCCTGCCCGAAGGGCTCGATGCCGACCGGGCCGAGGCGCGCTGGCGCAACGGCGTGTTCGAGATCACGCTGCCCAAGCGTGAGGAGCTCAAGCCGAGGCGTATCGAGATCCAGTCGGCATGATGTCGAGCAGAAGGAGGTGAACGGCAATGAACGAGATCACTCGGCAGCAATCGAACCGTCAGCCCCGTGTACAGGGGGGCGAAGACTCCCGCGGCGAGCGTGATCGGGCGCTGCAGCCACCGGTCGACATTTACGAGGAGGGTAACGCCCTGCACCTGGTAGCCGACCTTCCCGGGGTCACACCGGAGTCGCTGAGCATCGAGGTGGACAACAACATGCTGAGCCTGGAAGGTGAGATTCGCCTGGAGATGCCCGAGGGCATGACGGCCATCTATGCCGAAGTCCGGGCTCAGCGATTCGCACGCCGCTTCACGCTCAGCCACGAGATCGATGGTGACGCCATCGAGGCGCGCATCGACAAGGGCGTGCTGCATTTGCGGCTACCCAAGAAGCCATCGCACCAGCGCCGCCGTATCGAGGTCAGGGCGGCCTGAGCGAAGCCCGACTGGCGCCCTTCCCGTACGGGAAGGGCGCTTCCGTTTGCAAGCAGGGCACACGCTCGGTACGGTTTTCACTACGCTGGGAATAGCGATTCACGACACCATGGAGAGGAAGACATGACCGACATACCCCAACTGCTCGGTGACGACGCCGACTACCTGCTCGATCACCGCTGCCGTGGCTTTCCCCGCGAACAGCTGCACCTGCCCGGGCCCGACTTCGTCAGCCGTGTGGTGGCCGACAGCGACCGCAGCCCGGCGGTGATGCGCAGCCTGCAGGCGCTGTTCGACCACGGCCGGCTGGCGGGCACCGGCTACCTCAGCCTGCTGCCGGTGGACCAGGGCATCGAGCACTCCGCCGGGGCCTCCTTCGCCCCCAACCCACGCTACTTCGACCCGGCCAACATCGTCGAGCTGGCCATCGAGGGTGGCTGCAACGGCGTGGCCTCCACCCTGGGCGTGCTCTCTTCCGTGGCGCGCCGCTACGCCCATCGCATCCCGATGATGCTCAAGCTCAACCACAACGAGACGCTGAGCTATCCGGCGATGTACGACCAGACCCTGTTCGCGGAGGTGGAGCAGGCTCACGACATGGGCTGCGTGGCGGTGGGTGCCACCATCTACTTCGGCTCGCCCGAGAGCCGCCGCCAGATCATGGAGATCAGCGAAGCCTTCGAGCGGGCGCACCAGCTCGGCATGGCCACGGTACTGTGGGCCTACCTGCGCAATCCCGCATTCAAGCACGAGGGCAAGGACTACCACGTGGCGGCCGACCTCACCGGCCAGGCCAACCACCTCGCCTCGACCATCAAGGCCGACATCGTCAAACAGAAGCTGCCCGAGACCAACGGCGGCTACCAGGACATCGGCTTCGGTCACACTCACGCCAAGGTCTACAGCGAGTTGACCTCCGAGCATCCCATCGACCTGGCTCGCTACCAGGTGGCGTGCTGCTACATGGGCCGCGCCGGACTGATCAACTCCGGCGGTGGCTCCAAGGGCCATTCGGACATGGGCGAGGCGGTGCGCACCGCGGTAATCAACAAGCGTGCCGGCGGCATGGGCCTGATCTCGGGGCGCAAGGCGTTCCAGAAGCCCATGACCGAGGGCGTCGAGCTGCTCCAGGCCATTCAGGACGTCTATCTCGACAAGAGCGTGACGGTGGCCTGAACGTCATCGGGCATACCCGCCAAAGCAGAAGGGCACGACCGTGAGGTCGTGCCCTTCTTCCATGCCGCTCAGTGCTGGGTCGGGTAGTTAGCCCAGCAACTCCTTGGCCTTTTCGAGCACATTCTCCTTGGTGAAGCCGAAGTGCTTGAACAGGTCGCCCGCCGGGGCCGACTCGCCGTAAGTGGTCATGCCGATCACGCGACCGTCGAGACCCACGTACTTGTACCAGTAGTCGGCGTGGCCGGCTTCGATGGCGATACGCTTGGTCACCGCGTGCGGCAGCACTTTCTCGCGGTACTCGGCGTCCTGGCCGTCGAAGCGGTAGGCCGAGGGCATCGAGACCACGCGCACCGCGCGGCCTTGGTTCTCCAGTTCGGCGGCGGCATCCATCGCCAGGCCGACCTCGGAACCGGTGGCGATCAGGATCAGCTCGGGGGTGCCTTCACTGTCCTTGAGCACGTAGGCACCGCGCTGGATCTCGGCCAGCTGCTGCTTGCTGCGCTCCTGGTGGGGCAGGTTCTGGCGCGACAGCACCAGCGCGGTGGGGCCGGAGTTGCGCTTGATCGCGGCATCCCAGGCGGCGGCGGTCTCGACCGCGTCGCAGGGGCGCCAGGTGCACAGGTTGGGCGTGGTGCGCAGATTGGTCAGCTGCTCGACCGGCTGGTGGGTGGGGCCGTCCTCGCCCAGGCCGATGGAGTCGTGGGTGAACACATAGATGGCACGCTTGCCCATCAGCGCCGCCATGCGCACCGAATTGCGCATGTACTCCATGAAGATCAGGAAGGTGGCGCCGTAGGGGATGAAGCCGCCGTGCAGCACGATGCCGTTCATGATCGCGCCCATGCCGAACTCACGCACGCCGTAGTGCAGGTAGTTGCCGCTCGGATTCTCCCGCGAGATCGGCTTGGCGCCGCTCCAGAAGGTGAGGTTGGAGGGGGCGAGGTCGGCGCTGCCGCCAAGCAGCTCGGGCAGCTGCGGGCCGAGTTCGTTGAGGCATAGCAGCGAGGCCTTGCGCGTGGCGATGGTCTCGCCTTGCTCCTGCATCTTTTCGATGAACGCCTCGCTGGTGATCTCCGCCGGCAGCTGGCACTGGGTGCGGCGGGAGAATTCTCGGGCGAGTTCCGGATGTTCGTCGCGATAACGGGCGAAGCGCGCCTGCCAGTCGTCCTGCTGGGTCTTGCCCTGCTCGCGGGCATCCCAGGCCTGGTAGATCGGCTCGGGCACATGGAACGGCGCGTGCGGCCAGTCGAGCTGCTTGCGTGCGGCGGCAACTTCTTCGTCGCCCAGCGGTGCGCCGTGACACTCTTCCTTGCCTTGTTTGTTGGGCGCGCCGAAGCCGATGATGGTCTTGCAGATAATCAGGCTCGGCTTCTCTTCATGGCTGCGCGCCAGTTCGATGGCCGCCTTGATCTGCTCGGGGTCGTGGCCATCGACGTTGGGCACCACGTGCCAGCCGTAAGCTTCGAAGCGCTTGGCGGTGTCGTCGGTGAACCAGCCCTCGACCTCGCCGTCGATGGAGATGCCGTTGTCGTCGTAGAACACCGTGAGCTTGCCCAGCCCCAGGGTGCCGGCCAGCGAGCTCACCTCATGGGAGATGCCCTCCATCATGCAACCGTCGCCGGCGAAGCAGTAGGTTTGGTGATCGACGATGGTGTGGCCGGGGCGGTTGAACTGGGCCGCCAGGGTCTTCTCCGCGATGGCCATACCCACGGCATTGGCCAGGCCTTGGCCCAGCGGGCCGGTGGTGGTCTCGATGCCCGGCGCGTAGCCGAACTCGGGGTGGCCGGCGGTCTTGGCGTGCAGCTGGCGGAAGTTGCGCAGCTGCTCGAGTTCCAGCTCGTAGCCGGTCAGGTGCAGCAGGGAGTAGAGCAGCATCGAGCCGTGGCCGTTGGACAGCACGAAGCGGTCGCGGTCGGGCCATTTCGGGTCGTTGGGGTTGTGCTTGAGGTAGTCGTTCCACAGCACTTCGGCGATGTCTGCCATGCCCATCGGGGCGCCGGGATGGCCGGACTTGGCCTTCTGTACGGCATCCATGGACAGGGCGCGAATGGCATTGGCCAGTTCGAAACGGGATGGCATGTTGGGTTAGCTCCTCGCCTGCGGCAGAATGGGGCAAGTCAACGGCGGCCTGCCGGGCCTGCCGGTAGCGTTCTGGCTGGGCGCCGCAGGAAGGTACGGCGCGGTCGAATTCGGCCGCCTATTGTCGCCGACTTGCCGCCGTGCATCAAATGACGGGTGCCTCCCCGGGTGGCAGCATGTAAACTCGGGACCCCATGGCGCTGCATGCCTATCAGGCAGGAAGCCGGAGCGCATGCAGCTCGAGGGCCGCCGTTTCCGTTCGGTGGCACCGCTGCGCTTTGCCGATACACAGAAGGGTCGACACGCATGAGCGAATACTCCCTGTTCACCTCCGAATCCGTATCCGAAGGGCATCCGGACAAGATTGCCGACCAGATCTCCGATGCGGTGCTGGACGCCATCATTGCGCGCGACAAGCACGCTCGAGTGGCCTGCGAGACGCTGGTCAAGACCGGCGTGGCGATCGTCGCTGGCGAGATCAGCACGACTGCTTGGGTTGATCTGGAGGAGCTCGTACGCCAGGTGATCATCGATATCGGCTATACCTCCTCGGAGGTCGGTTTCGACGGCGAGACCTGCGGCGTGCTCAACCTGATCGGCAAGCAGAGCGTGGATATTGCCCAAGGTGTCGATCGCAGCAAGCCCGAGGATCAGGGCGCAGGCGACCAGGGCCTGATGTTCGGCTACGCCACCAACGAGACCGACTCGTTCATGCCGGCGCCGATCCACTACGCGCATCGCCTGGTGGAACGCCAGGCCGAGCTGCGCAAGCACGGCCTGCTGCCGTGGCTGCGCCCGGATGCCAAGAGCCAGATAACCTTCCGCTACGACGAGGCGGGCCAGCCCTGCGGCGTCGAGGCGGTGGTGCTGTCGACCCAACACGCCCCTGAAATCGACCAGGAGGAGCTGCGGCGGATGGTCAGGCGCGAGATCATCGAGGAGGTGATCCCCGCCGAGTGGCTCTCCGAGTCGACCAAGTTCCATATCAACCCTACCGGCAAGTTCGTCATCGGCGGCCCGGTGGGCGACTGCGGCCTGACCGGGCGCAAAATCATCGTCGATACCTACGGCGGCATGGCGCGCCACGGCGGCGGCGCCTTCTCCGGCAAGGATCCTTCCAAGGTCGATCGCAGTGCCGCTTATGCCGGCCGCTACGTGGCCAAGAACGTCGTGGCCGCCGGGCTTGCCGACAAGTGCGAGATCCAGGTCTCCTATGCCATCGGTGTGGCCGAGCCCACCTCGGTGTCGATCAATACCTTCGGCACCGGCAAGGTGGACGAGGCGCGCATCATCGAACTGGTGCGCGAGCACTTCGACCTGCGTCCCTTCGCCATCACCCGCATGCTCGATCTGCTCCACCCCATGTACCAGCTCACGGCGGCCTACGGCCACTTCGGCCGCGAACCGTTCGAGGCCAGCTACAGCTGGACGGACACCAACGGCCAGGAGCATACCGAGACGTTCACCGCCTTTCCCTGGGAGCGCACCGACCGCGCCGCGGCGCTGCGTCAGGCGGCGGGGCTGTAGCACGACAAGCCGCATGCTCGCGTGTCTCGCGCCGTCTCGCTCATGCGCGTGGTAGAGACGGCATCTGGGCGTCGGGGACGCTTGTTGTGCCAGCCACAACCCAGCTACCCTGAAAAAGCACAGTGGCTGTCAATCGCAGAAATATAGGAGGAAGTAGCATGGAAAAGCGCAAGGTTACCTTGATCGCGTCGCTCATCCTGGCAGGTGCGCTGTTGGCCGGCTGCGGGGATGATGATGAGGCTGCCGATACCGAGATGACCGAAGAGCCAGTCACCGAGCAGGAAGATTCCGGCGACGTCGGCGATGAGTTGGAAGAGGCCGGTGACGATCTGGAGCAGGCCGGCGATGAGCTAGCCGAGGAAGCCGAACAGGCGGGCGACGCGATTGCCGAAGAGACCTCAGAGGCGGCTGCGGAAGCCGAGCAGGCCGGTGACGAGGCGATGCAGGAAACCGAGGAAGCCGCCGACGAAATGGCTCAGGAGACCGAACAGGCTGGTGACGAGGTTGCAGCGGAAGCCGAGGAGGCTCAAGACGAAGCCGCCGAGGAGACCGAGGAAGCGACCGACGAGCTAGAGGAGGCCGGCGACGAGATGGCCGACGAAGAGACCAATTCCTAACCTGCTGATGTCATCCATGAGAGAGGCGGCCTGCGGGCCGCCTCTTTTTTCTCTCGCTGTTCTCCCGCTCCGCTGAATCGTTCGGATTGAAAAAACGCCTCCGCTGTAGTGAACTCTCAGGAGTCGACTCCGTGTGAGCCGATTCCTGTTGCTGCTGTCCGAGGGGCGCTGCAGCGCACGGGTATGACGACTCGGCGCGAGGCTCGGACAGGGACATCGCAGACGCAACGGCGCCCATTCCCCGGAATGGAGTATGACGATGACAGCCATGGCAAGTGCCAACGCCGCCACGCAGGACCACAAGGTTGCCGATCTTTCCTTGGCCGACTGGGGACGGCGGGAGATTCGCATCGCCGAGACCGAGATGCCGGCGCTGATGAAGATACGCGCCAAGTACCGCGATGAGCAGCCGCTGGCCGGTGCGCGCATCGCCGGCTGTATCCACATGACGATCCAGACGGCGGTGCTGATCGAGACCTTGATCGACCTCGGCGCCTCGGTGCGCTGGTCGTCGTGCAACATCTTCTCGACTCAGGATCACGCCGCAGCTGCCATCGCCGCCGCCGGCATACCGGTGTTCGCCTGGAAGGGTGAGACGGAGGAGGAGTTCTGGTGGTGCATCGAGCAGACCGTGGAAGGGCCCGACGGCTGGACGCCCAACATGGTGCTCGATGACGGCGGCGACCTCACCGCACTGCTTCACGACAAGCGCCCCGAGCTGCTCGATGCCATCCACGGGATTTCCGAGGAGACCACCACAGGCGTGCATCGCCTGCAGGAGATGCTGCGCGACAGCACCCTGCGGGTGCCGGCAATCAATGTCAACGACGCCGTGACCAAGTCGAAGAACGACAACAAGTACGGCTGCCGCCATTCGCTCAACGATGCCATCAAGCGTGGCCTCGACCACCTGCTGGCGGGCAAGCAGGCGCTGGTGATGGGCTACGGCGACGTGGGCAAGGGCTCGGCGGCCTCGCTGCGTCAGGAGGGCATGATCGTCAAGGTCGCCGAGATCGACCCGATCTGTGCCATGCAGGCGTGCATGGACGGCTATGAAGTGGTGTCGCCCTACTTCGATGGCCTCAACCGCGGCAAGGAGAGCGTCGATCGGTCGTTGCTCGCGCGCATCGACCTGGTAGTGACCTGCACCGGTAATATCGAGGCCTGCGATGCCGCCATGCTCGAGGCGCTCAAGCCCGGCGCGGTGGTGTGCAACATCGGTCACTTCGACAACGAGATCGACACCGCTTTCATGCGTCGCCACTGGCACTGGGAGGAAGTCAAACCCCAGGTGCACAAGGTCTATCGCGACAGCACGCCGGGTGACTTCGATCCCGCCAGCAGCAACTACCTGCTGCTGCTTTCCGAAGGGCGCCTGGTTAACCTGGGCAACGCCACCGGCCATCCGTCGCGGGTCATGGACGGCTCCTTCGCCAACCAGGTGCTGGCGCAGATCCATCTCTACCAGCAGCGCTTTGCCGACCTGCCTCCGGCCGAGAAGCAGGGCGGCCTGGCGGTGACCGTGCTGCCGCGCCATCTCGACGAGGAAGTCGCCCGCTACATGGTCGAGGGCTTTGGCGGCGTGCTCACGCGCATGACCGAGCAGCAGGCGGAGTACACCGGGGTTCCGATGGAGGGGCCCTACAAGCCGGACGCCTACCGCTACTGACAGGACCGCTAGCGGCGACATTGTCGCCAGGGTGGCGGGAGACTGCCTGGACGATTGTCGCCGTTGATCAACTTCTCGAACGCCGCCCTGTGGGCGGCGTTCGTCGTATGGTCGGTGATGTTATGTAGCGTCGCTTGTGGGGACGGGGGCCCTTGGCTAGCTTTTGGGTACTCGAGGCGCCACTGTGACAGCGCGCCTTCGAGTTCCAGCAAACGACCATAGGAGTGAACGAGATGGATTTTGGTCACTACAAGTCGTGCATCGAAGCCTGCCATGTCTGTGCCGCCTACTGCGACCGCTGCGCGACTTCATGCTTGCAGGAGGATGACGTCAAGATGATGGCGGAGTGCATCCGCCTGGATATGCAGTGTGCGCAGATCTGCCGGCTGGCCGCCTCCTTCATGGCCCAGGGCAGCGAGTACGCCAACCAGCTCTGCCGGCTCTGTGCCGATGTCTGCAAGGCCTGCGGTGACGAATGTGCCAAGCATGAGACCGACCACTGCCAGCAGTGCGCCGAGGCGTGCCACCGCTGCGCCGAAGCCTGCATCGCCATGGCATCGCACTGAGCCGCCTTGCCTCGAGCGTGACTCATCATCGACCAACAGGTTGGCCCACTTCTAGATGGGCTTCGTCATTGTCCGGTATGTCAGGCATCGGTGGGCATGGACCACGATGCCTGCTCCGGCAGCAGCGAGGCGGCCAGCTCACGACAGGCCTCGAGCAGTTCATCGGCAAGCGCCGGGTCGGTAAGGGTGCGAGCGATGGCCATGCCGCCGATCATCGTCACCGCCTGCTGCAATGCCTGACGCCGGGCCGGGCTGTTCGGGTCAGGCTGACCGGCATAGAAGGCGATGAAACCCTCCAGCAAGCGCGTGTAAGTATCGCGTACCTGCTCGTCCTGCTGGGCAACGTCGCTGACCAGGCAGGCCAGCGGGCAAAGCAGGCCTTCGCTACGCAGGTGAGTCTCGCTGAGGTACAGCGCCATGCGGGCCCTTGGGTCAGACTCCAGTCCAACCCTGGCGACGCCTTCCCGGGCGGCATAGCGCAACGCCCTGGCATAGAGTTCACCCTTCGAGTCGAAATGGGCATAGAAAGCGCCGCGGGTTAGCCCCGCCTGACGCATGATGTCATCGATACTGGCGCCGTCGAAGCCGTGACGGGTGAAGCTTCGCGCCGCGGCTTCCAGGATGCGCACACGAGTCTGTGACTTGTGGTCTTCGTTCCAGGGCATGAGAACTCCTCATCGCTGTCTCGGGGCAGTCTCCCGTTACTATATGTCCTTGAACATATGGTGGCGAGCGTTAGGGTAACGGTACGTTCCGTTGACCCATCGATCGGAGAGCGACATGAGCACAAGCGTGCATCTCGTGGGGCCGCAGTACAGCAACTTCGTGCGCAGCGTGCAGCTGTGCTGTGAGGAGAAGGGCATACCCTATACCCTGGGTTTCGATCTCGAGGGCGAGCCGCTCGACTTCGGTGGGGACCAGCACCTTGCTCTGCACCCATTCGCCAAGGTGCCGATACTGCAGCATGGCGAGCGCCACTTGTTCGAGACGACGGCCATCTGTCGCTATCTCGATGCCGTCTTCGACGGGCCTGCCTTGCTGCCTGTGGAGGCCTGGCAGCGTGCGCGTGTGGATCAGTGGAGCCAGGCGCTGTCGATCTATGTCGATCATGCACTGGTGCGCCGCTACCTGCTGGAGTACGCCTTTCCCAAGGGCGAAAACGGTAGCGTGCGCATGGAGCGGGTGCGAGACGCCGAACCGGAGGTAGTGCGCATGCTGGCGCTCCTCGAAGCGGAATTGGATGGGCATACCTTCCTGGTTGGCGATACGTTCAGCATCGCCGACGCAATCGCGGCGCCCATGCTGGACTATCTTGCAGGCCTGCCCGGTGCTGAGCGGCTGCTGGCCGAGTTTCCGGTACTGGTGGCCTATCTGCAGCGGTTGCGACAGCGCGAGTCGGGTCGACGGGTTCTTGTCGTGCCGGCCTTGGGTTGACTCTCCATCACCTACAGCCCGGCCAGCGACAAGAGCAGTCCCAGGTAGAGTGGAATCAGCAGCGGGGCGGCCAGGGTGGTAACCAGCACCGCCAGGGCGCCCTTCTCCGGTCTGATGCCGAGCTCCATGGCCACGACCACCACGTTGGCGGCCATTGGCACCACGCCGATCAGCAGCAGCGCCAGGGCCAGTTCGTCGGACAGCGGCAACAGCGTCTGCAGTAGCAGCACGACGACAAGCATCAGCCACGGCCACAACAGGTAGCGGATTACCACGCAGCCGGCCATGAAGCGCAGGTCGATTTCGCGAATCGCGACCCGCCCCAGGGTCATGCCGATGATCATCATGCCGAGCAGCGTGTAGGTAGAGGGAAATACCGCCAGGCTGTCCATCAGCGCGGCGGGTAGCGCTATGCCGAGGCCACTGACCAGCAGCGCGGCGAGAAAGGCATAGATCAGCGGCAGCCTCACGATCTTGGCCAGGCTCTGGCGCACCGAGAACTGGCCACGTGCGCTGAGATAGAAGCCGACCGTGAACTCGTAGAGCGTCACGCCGAGCAGACAGAACAGGTACAGCGTCACGCCTTCCGGAGGCAGCAGGACCATGGCGATCGGCAGGCCGAAGTAGCCGGTATTGCCGGTGCCGGAGGAGAAGGCCAGCACGGCGCTCTCCTGAGGAGGCAGGAAGCGTCTCGCCAGCGGATTGATCGCGGCGGCGACCAGGCTTGCCAGCAGGAAGAGTGCCAGCGTCAGCAACAGGTAGTGCGGGGTGGGCTCGCCCAGCAGCAGTCCGCGAAAAAAGGTGACCGGGGCGATGAGATAGATCAGCAGGGTGGCGATGGGACGAGGGTCGATGGCCAGCCGCCGGGCGGCGAGCCAGCCCAGGCCGACGAAAGCCAGCAGTGTCCACAGAGGGCCCAGCAGGGCGCCAGGGTCGATCATCGCGCGTCAGTCCATCGCCGAAAGACGATATGATGCCTGTTGTCGGCACGGCTGTCAGCGTCGCCGATCAACGACCCCGGCGCAGAACGACGCGATCAGCCGTTACGACGGCGCGATCTGGCCCGTTCGGCCTGCGCGTCGATGTTATCCTTGTGGGCGGTCTTGTCCCGTACCACCTGGGCGCCGCCTACCGGGGTGATGTCGCGTCGGGTATCGACACCGGGCTTCCTGGCGCTATGCTTCTGGTCGTCGACGTTAGCATCGGGACGGTAGACATCATCCTGAGCGGGGGAGTCACGTCCCCCCTTGCGACCGGCCGACTCTGTGTCGGGGGCGTCGCGTTCGGTCAGGCGCCGTGCCCCATCACGCAGCTTTTCACGCTGTCCTTCGGGAATCTCGGTGCTCTGCGTCGGTGTCCGCTCTTGGCGTGATCTGTCCATGTCACTCTCCCCGTCGTCCTGGTGGCATCAGCTTCCCTTGCCCTCGTCGCCCAGGGTAAAAGAGGGCGGATCGCTGGCGGGAAAGGTTTCTGCATTGGCTTCGTCCAGGTCGCGCTCCTCCTGCTGTGCTGCAGCCTCGGTGGGTGATATTTCGGTGTAACCTGGTTCCAGCATCCAGCGCCTGTCGCGGTAGGCAATCAACTGCTTCGGTATCCAGAAGCGGCTGCCGGTCTCGGTGATGATGCCCACCTTCTCGCTGTCGCTCGTATCGGCTACCTTGCCGACCTGCTTGCCCTCGTCGTCGAAGACGGCGGTGCCGGTGATGAGATCCTGCGTCATTGGCGATCCTCCTCATCCGGTTCGGTCCCGCCCGGGCTCTCCGTGCCCCGGCGCTGACTTCACTCATTCTCAGCGTCGCCGTCACTCGCGCTAAGGTCAATGCGGTGTCGCGAAGTTTTGTTAGCGAAGTTAGATGCCCAGCAGTCGCAGTGACGATCCAGAGACCATCATGACTCAAGCTCATGTTGCAGCGTGGAACTTTTCATTGGTCAGGTGCCAGCGGCGGCGGCAGAATATCGCTATCCCATGGTCGCTTGGCACTGCCGTTCAGAGCGACGGCGCAGTGGCATCTGACACAGAAGAGAGGTTGTTCTCATGAGCACGTCGTACCCGCTTGGCATCAGTTTCGAATTTTTCCCGCCCAATACCGAGGCGGGGCGCGAGAAACTGATGGGGGTGCGCGACGCTCTGGCCGAGCGCCAGCCACGTTTCTTTTCCGTGACATATGGGGCTGGCGGTTCCACCCAAGGGCGCACCCTGCACACCGTGAAAAGCGTTCGCGAGGCGGGCATCACTACCGCACCGCATCTTTCCTGCATCGGCAGTGAGAAGGCCCAGCTGCGTGACCTGCTGGCCCAGTATCGCGAGGATGGCATCGACAGCCTCGTGGCTCTGCGTGGGGATCTTCCCTCGGGCATGGGGGGCATGGGTGAGCTGCGCTATGCCAACGAGTTGGTGGAGTTCATTCGCGAGGAAACCGGCGATCACTTCGAGATAGCCGTGGCAGCCTATCCCGAATCCCACCCCCAGGCGCCCAGCTTCGAACGCGATCTCGAAAACTTCGCCCGTAAGGTGAAGGCCGGGGCGAACCTGGCCATCACGCAGTACTTTTTCTCGGCCGATGCCTATTTTCACTTCGTCGAGCGCGCTCGCGCACTCGGCGTCGAGGCGCCCATCGTCCCCGGGATCATGCCGATCACCAACTATACCAAGCTGGCGCGTTTCTCCGACGCCTGCGGTGCCGAGATCCCGCGCTGGATCCGCAAGCAGCTCGAGGCCTATGGCGACGACAGCGAGGCCATTGCCCAGTTCGGCTCGGAGGTCGTCTCCCGCCTGTGTCAGCGCCTGCTCGAGGGCGGTGCCCCCGGTCTGCATTTCTACACCCTCAACCAGGCCGACCCGTGCCTGAAGATCCTCGATAACCTTGGCGGCTCTCTGGCAGCACGCTGAATCTGGAGCTAGCCTGTTCCTGCACGTCCATGGATCAAGGAACAGGAGGACGCCAGATGCGCCATGCCAAACTGACAGGAGTCACCGCCACCTTCCTGCTGCTCGCTGCGGGAGCTGCTCAGGCCCAGCAGGGGCAGGAGGTCGAGATGAACCTGGTGACGGCCGATGGGATCGAGGACGCCATCGGGACCATTTCGTTCGAGGATACCGATCACGGCCTGCTGCTCACCCCTGACCTGAGCGAACTGCCTCCCGGTGTCTACGGTTTCCACGTGCATGAGAATGCCAGCTGCGAGCCGGGCGAGAACGACTCGGGCGAGATGCAGGCGGCCGCGAAGGCGGGCGGTCATTACGACCCTGAGGACGCCGGTAGTCACGAAGGGCCCTACGGTGATGGCCATCTCGGTGACCTGCCTGTGTTGATCGTCAATGAGAGTGGTGAGGCAACCTTGCCGGTACTGGCGCCGCGGCTAACCGTCGAGGACATGCAGGGGCGCAGCCTGATGATTCATGAAGGAGGCGACAACTATTCGGATGAGCCCAAGCCGCTGGGCGGCGGCGGCAGCCGCATGGCTTGCGGTGCAATCGAGTCCTGAGCCATCGGCCGCTGAGGCCATAATATCCTGAAAGAAGAAGGGCCCCGCCATGTGGCGGGGCCCTTCTCGTCATGCAGGTGTCGAGCGCATCAGCTCGAGGTGACGGGCTTGGCACCGCCCCCGTGAGTGCTGCGCTGGAACAAGAACAGCAGCGCGCCGATGGCGAGGCCGGCGATATCGGTATAGATGCCGCCATAGATGAGGAACAGCGCACCGATGAACATCACCAGGCGCATCCAGGCCTTCACCGGCCCGAAGAACCAGGCCTGCACGGTCGCGGAAAGCAGAACGATGCCCAGCGTCGCGGTGACGCCGACACGCAGGATCTGCAACCATGAACCTTCCATCAGCATGGCCGGGCTGTAGAAGAACATGAACGGCACGATGAAGGCGGCGAGGCCGATCTTGAACGATGCCACTGAGGTGGACATGGCATTATCGCCAGAGATGCCTGCCGCCGCGTAGGACGCCAGTGCCACCGGGGGAGTGATCGCCGAGACCACCGCGAAGTAGAACACGAAGAAGTGTGCCACCAGCGGCTGAATGCCGATATTGATCAGACCGGGGGCCACCACCGAGGCTGCCACGGCATAGGCCGCCGTGGTCGGCATGCCCATTCCCAGCAGAATGCTGATACACATGGCGAAGAACAGCGCCAGCAGCTGGCTGACACCGGCGAGACCCAGCAGCAGCGAGGAGAAGCGCGCGCCGACGCCAGTCAGCGAGATCACACCGACGATGAGGCCGGCACAGGCACACACGGCGATGATCTGGATTGCCATCACGCCTGCCAGCTGCAGCGCCCTGAGAATGGCCGCCGGGCCCATCTTGTTGGGTGAGAGCCAGCTCACCACGGCGGCCGAGGCGGTGGCCAGGGTGCCGGCGCGGATCACCGAGTACCCCATGAAGAGGGCGGCGATCAGGATGATGATCGGGGCGAACAGATAGACCTGCTTGACCAGTCGACGGAACTGCGGAATCTCGTCCTTGCGCATGCCGCGCATGCCCTTGCGGGCGGCCTCGAAGTCCACCATGAAGTAGATCGAGGCGAAGTAGAGGATCGCAGGGATCAGTGCCGCCACGGCGATCTCGGTGTAGGGGATCCCGGTCACCTCGGCCATGATGAAGGCGCCGGCACCCATGATGGGGGGCATGATCTGACCGCCGGTGGAGGCGGCGGCCTCGATGGCGCCGGCGCTGCGGCCCGGATAGCCCACCTTCTTCATCAGCGGAATGGTCAGCGAGCCGGTGGAGACGACGTTGCCGGCGCTGGTGCCGTTGATCATGCCCATCAGGCCGGAAGCGAAGATGGCCACCTTGGCGGGGCCGCCGCGGGCGCGGCCGGCGGCAGCGAAAGCGAAGTTGACGAAGTAGTCACCGACCTTCGAGGCCTGGAGGAAGGCTGCGAAGATGATGAACAGGATGATATAGGTCGACGATACCGCCGTGGTCGGCCCGAGAATGCCGGCATCGGTATACACTTGGCTGAAGAAGCGGTGCATCGACAGGCCCGGGTAACCGAGAAAGCCCGGCAGGTAGGGGCCGGCGAACACATAGAGCAGAAAAATGGCGGAAATGGCCACCAAGGCCAGGCCAGCGACTCGACGGGTCAGCTCGAGAATCAGCAGCGACCCGGAGATAGCCGCCCAGGTGATGCCGACAGGAGCAAAGGAAGTACCGGTGGAGGCACGCAGCGGGGTATTGTAGACCACCAACAGATAGCCGGCGCTGGCCACGGCGCAGATCATCAGCACCAAGTCGGCAGGCGACAGTTTTTCGCGCACCTGACGGTAGCTCCAGGCAAGCAGTATGCCGCCGACAGAGGCAAGCAACAGGGGATAGCCGAAGTGCCAGGTCTCGATCTGGGGATCGATGCGCATGGCGCCGCCGCTGATCGTCTGCTGCATAAAGAAGACCTGGATCAGGGCGTAAACGGCAGGGATCAGCAGCGCGTAGCTGGTCCAGGCCAACCAGGCGGGCGAACGGTCGGTACCTTCCGAGTCGGCAAAACGGCTTCCGGCATAGAGGGCATAGCCGAGTACGAGCGCGCCCGCGATATGCACGATACGGAACGACCAGGTTTCCATCGGATAGACGTTCAGCGAGAACAGGTGGAAACCGGAGTAGAGGATGGCCAGGGCGGCGACTACCAGCCAGTGCCAGCCGACATAGAGTCTACGGTTGGATTCGACGATATCCTCGTCGACGCCCTCGGCAATACTTTCTGGAACCGTGTCGACGGCATCTGTATCCGCACCGGGGCGGGTGTCGGGTGTGTGGCTCATGGGGAATTAACCCTCGGGTGTGGGACGGTAGAGTGCCGGTCACGCCCTTTGCCGCGACGGCAAAGGGCGTGACATCAGGAGCGAGGCGTGCCTCAGTTCAGCTTACGCTCTGCGGGGATCTCGTAGCCGTTCTCCTCGTACCAACGCACAGCGCCCGGATGGAAGGGCAGTACCTTGTTCTTGTCGAGGTTCTCGGGAATGCTGTTGGCCGCGCTGCGGTGGATCTCACGCATGCGGTCGTTGTTCTCCATGCTCAACTTGGTGACTTCATAGATGAAGTCTTCCGGCAAGTCGCAGCCGGCAATCGTGAAGTTCCACATGGAGACGGCGCGAGCATCCTCTTCGAGAGTTTCGTAGGTGCTGGCCGGGATCTGGAAGGCCGATACCGGGAAGCTCTCGATGATCTGCTGCTGCTCTTCCTCGGTGAACTCGATGATGTTCACGTCGGTTTGCACCTCGAGCTGGCTCACCGCGGGGACCGGGATGCCGGCGGCGAAGGCGATGACGTCCAGCAGCCCGTCCTGCAACTGTCCACCCAGGTCATTCCAGCCGCCGTTGCGACGCTCGAAATTCACGCCCAGCTCTTCGAGGATGCGCGGGAAGTAGGTATCGGAGGTGGAGGCCGCCGGGCCGAAGCCGATCCGAGCGCCGTCGGGAATCTCCGAGATGCTGGTGATGCCGGAATCTGCCAACGTGGTAATGGAGAAAGGCGTCTCGTACATCGGGAAGAGTGCGCAGACGTTATCCATGGATACGCCCGGGGCCAGCGGGCTCTCACCGGCCAGTGCCTCGGCGGCCGGGCCCATGGTGGTCAGGCCTAGGGCGATGTCGCCAGTGTGTACCAGCGCCAGGTTCTGGTTGGGGCCGCCGGTGACTTCGCCGCCGCCGGAAATGCCCAGCTCGTCGGCGATCAGATTGGCCCAGCCCGAACCGTAGACGAAGTAGGTGCCACCCTGGCTGGCTGTGCCCACGGTGAAGTTACTCGGCCAGTCGGAGCGGTCCTGGGCCGAGGCCGAGGCCGCGGCGAGCACAAGGGCGCTGGCCAGGGTTCCGGTGAGCACTTTGGGAGTGACGTTGCGCATGGCTATCTCCGTTGCATTTGTGGTTATACATCAGCGGCCTTTCGACACGCTGGACATTCAGTATGGTGCAGAATATGCCCTGGCGCGGTGAGTGCCGGGCTAGCGTTTGGCATAGGGGATATAGCAGGCGGCGTGCCACTTTCTTTTTTACCGAACCACAACAACACGTTGCTGCTCTCTGATTCGACCAAGGTCGAATCCTGCTGCCTGAGTCGGGGCTGGAGTCCCGCACACACGAGCCGGTGCGGCATGTGGAAATCCGCACACTTTCGATCGTCTGGAATGCAGGTCTCAGGGTGGAGAGGGTTCCACCAGGGCGGCTATCAGGCGGCTGGCCTGGTGCAGGTCGTTCATCAGGCTGGAAGCGAGCCAGGGATCCAGATGGTGGGAGCGGAGCCGCCTGGCCATCACTTCCTGCCAATGGCGGCGGACCTCATCGATGGGGGCGGCGATCGTCTGGCCTTCCTGCTCATCGGCGAGCCGGTTGAGGCCGGTTGCCACGGCCAGGCGCAGGTCATCGTGCGCCTCGCGCAAGGGGCTCATTCGCGCCGAGTGGCGCAACAGGCTTCGCTGCAGGACTTCGCCGAAACGCAGGGCTTCCACCATGCGTAAGGTGCGCGATTGCAGCATTTCCAGGCGTTGCTGCTGGGCTTCGGTAAGCGGCACGTCGATACGTGCCTGGAAGGTGAGAATCTCGGTCAACAGGGGCTTGATGCGCTCGTGGTAGCGAGCATTCACCAGTGGCCAGGCGTCGGGGGCGATGGGAGCCTCCACGCTGCGACGCTCGGGAGAGTGCCCGATCACTTCCGCACTGGGCATGAGTATGGCACTGCACAGCAGGTGGTAGGCGCGCCGGTCGAGGCGTCGGCACTCCTGCTCCATGGCATTGACGGCCGTGTCGGCGTGATTGAGGGCCGCCGGATCGAGATAGCGCGCCTGGGTCGGCAACAGCCGCGTAGGCTCGGGGAAGCGGCGCTCGAGAAAGGCAGCCAGGCGTGAAATCCAGGGCAATATCAGTACGATGCCGAGCAAATTGAACAGCGTGTGGAACAAGGCCAGCTTGAGCGGCCAGGCCGTTTCGGCCAGCCCCGCCAGCTCGGCGATGGCATCCACCAGCCAGGCCAGCGGTACCAGCAGCGCCAGTGCCACCACGGCGGTCACCAGATTGAAGATCACGTGAGCGCCGGCCAGGCGCCGCGCGGCGACGCCCGCCGACAAGGCGCCCAGCACGGCAGTCACGGTAGTGCCGATATTGGCGCCGATGGCGATGGCCAGTGCGGGCAGGTAGGGCAGCTGGCCTGAGGCCAGGGCGGTCAGGGTGAGCAGCAGCGTGGCATGGCTCGACTGCATCACCACGGTGGCGACGACGCCGACCATCACGAACAGCGGCCAATGCCACAGCCGGTCGGCGCCCAGCGCATCCAGGCGAATCCCATCCTGCCAGCTTTCGAAGCCCAGTTTCATGAAGTCGATGCCGAGGAACAGCAGGCCGATGCCCAGCAGCAACCCCGCGATGCCGACCGTGACACCGCTGAGCCGATAGCGACCGAGCAGGCCGAGGGCGAGTAGCGGCATGGCGTAGTGTGCCAGATCGAAGCGCAGACCGAATGCCGCGATCAACCAGGCACCCGTGGTCGTGCCCAGGTTGGCGCCGAACAGCAGCGCGATGGCACCGGGCAGGGCGATCAGGCCGGCGCTGACGAAGGACATCGTCAGTAGGGTAACCAGCGAACTGGACTGGACCAGGGTGGTGGCCAGCGCGCCCACCCCGATGGCTCGCCCGGTGTGGCGCGTGGCGGCATGCAGCCAGCGGTCAAGGGTGCCGCCGGAGAGCCGCTTGATGGCTTCTTCCAGCAGGGTCATGCCCCACAGAAACAGGCCCAGGCCGGCGAACAGGGTGGCGAGATCGGGGCGTGACAGCAACAGGGCCGCCGCTGCCGCCAGGCCGAACAGTTCCAGGCGTTGCCGCCTGGCAGAGCGTTGCCCGGTGCCGGGGGTGGTTGTGCCCGCCAAGCTCAGTGGCCCCTGGGGTCGAGGATCCTCACGGGCTGAATGGTATTGCGCTGCTGCTCCTCGCGCTCGCGGTTGACGCGGGTTTCCAGCTCGGCAGTCGTTTCGTCCTCGATTGCTGCCTGCTCGAAGAAGTCGCAGCTGACGCAATCACGATAGCGCACGCCGTGCTGTTCCCAGGCGCGGATGCGGTCCATCTCGCCGCAGCGGGGGCAGACGGCGCCGGCGATGAAGCGTTTCTGAACGGCCATGAAGACTCCGTGTGTCTGCCACCGGGCGCGGTGGCCAATGCCGCTTACCATACCGCGCCCGGTCGTTGCTGTCAGGCGGCCCGAATGCCGCTGTGCCGCAGCAGCGGCTCGACGCTGGGCTCGCGGCCGCGGAAGGCACGGAACAGCTCCGCGGCATCGCGGGCGCCACCCTGCTCGAGGATCTCGCTGCGGAAGCGGCGTCCGGTGTCGGAATCGAAGATGCCGGCCTCCTCGAAGGCGCTCCAGGCATCGGCGGAGAGCACTTCGGCCCACTTGTAGCTGTAGTAACCTGCCGCATAGCCACCGGCGAAGATATGGCTGAAGCCGTTCTGGAAGCGGTTGAAGCCGGCCTTCGGGACGACCGAGACGGCATCGCGTACCTCGTCGAGCAGGGTCTGCACCTCGGCCGCCGTGGGCGCGCTGAGCTCATGATGGAGGCGCAAGTCGAACAGCGAGAACTCGAGCTGGCGCACCAGGCCCATGGCCGACTGGAAGTTCTTGGCCGCCTGTAGGCGCTCCAGCAGCTCGGCGGGCAGCGGTGCGCCGCTATCGACGTGGCCGGCGATCAGATCGAGACCCTCGCGCTCCCAGCAGTAGTTCTCCATGAACTGGCTGGGTAGTTCCACCGCATCCCAGGCCACGCCGTTGATGCCGGACACCTCGGCCACGGTCTGGCGGGTCAGCATGTGGTGCAGGCCATGGCCGAACTCATGGAACAGGGTGGTGACTTCGTCGTGGGTCAGCAGCGCCGGCCGGTCGCCCACCGGACGGGTGAAGTTGCAGGTCAGGTAGGCCACCGGCAGCTGCAGGCCGCCATCCTCGCGGCGACGGCGCACCCGGCACTCGTCCATCCAGGCGCCGCCGCGCTTGCCCTCGCGGGCGTAGAGGTCGAGGTAGAAACCGGCAATCGGCTCACCGTGCTCGAGAATGCGGAAGTAGCGGACTTCGGGATGATAGCGGGGTGCGTCGAGAGCTTCTTCGACGCTGACGCCGTAGAGTCGCTCGACCACCTGGAACAGGCCGTCGACCACCCGCGGTGCCGGGAAGTAGGGTCGCAACTGCTCTTGGGAAATGGCGTGGCGTGCCTCGCGCAGCTTCTCGCTGGCATAGCCGACATCCCATGGCGCCAGCTCGGCGAGGCCCAGTGTCTCGTGCGCATAGGCCTCCAGTTCGGCGAATTCTTGCCGTGCCTGGGGCACTGCGCGGCGGGCCAGATCGTCGAGGAAATCCAGCACTTGGCGGGGGGATTCGGCCATCTTGGTCACCAGTGACAGTTCGGCATAGCTGGCGAAACCGAGCAGCTCGGCCAATTCGTGGCGCAGGGCCAGTGTCTCCTCGATGATCGGCGCGTTGTCATACTCGCCGGCATGGGGGCCCTGATCCGAGGCGCGGGTAACGAAGGCGGTATACACCTCGCGGCGCAGCTCGCGATCCTCGGCGAAGGTCAGCACTGGATAGAAGCTAGGGAAGTCGAGGGTGATGCGATAGCCCTTTACGCCCTTGGCTTCGGCATTGGCGGCCAGGGTCGCCAGGGCGCTTTCCGGCAGCCCGGCCAGCCTCGCTTCATCCTCGAGGTCCTTGTGCCAGGCCTGGGTCGCATCCAGCAGCTGGTTGGAAAAGGTGTTGGAGAGTTCCGACAGGCGCGACTTGATCTCGCCATAGCGACGCTTCTTCTCCGCCGGTAGATCCACGCCGGCGAGGCGGAAGTCGCGCAGGGTATTGTCGACGCAGCGACGCTGCGCCTCGTCCAGCTGCGCCCAGGCCGGCCCCTCCTTGAGGGACTGCCAGGCACGGAACAGTCCCTCGTGCTGGCCGAGCCAGGTGCTGTAGTCCGAAAGCTTGCCCAGGCAGGCCTGATACGCCTCGCGCAGGGCAGGCGAGTTCATGGTGCCATTGAGGTGCGACACCGGCGACCAGGCTTGGGACAGCCGGTCGTTGAGCGCCTCGAGCGGAGCGGCCAGGCTCTCCCAGGTCGGCGCCTCCCGCTGTGCTCGCTCGACCAGCGCCTCGGTGCTGGTGCGATTGTCGGCAAGCAGCTTGTCGATCGCCGGTACCACGTGCTCCGGCTTGATCTCGTCGAAAGGGGGCAGCTCATGGGACTCGAGCAGCGGATTGTGGGGCATGCGCACCTCGGGTTGCAGTGGGCGGGTTGGCGGAATAGCAATTAGATGCGGCCGTCGGCGACCGGTTTCAATCCCGCCATGGGGATTGGTGGCGGCGGGCCGGCCTGATAGGCTTGCGCCTCCACGAAAGTCGAGGTGACGGCATGAACGAAACCCTGGAGCGCTGGAGTACGCGGCGGGCCTTCATTCTGGCGGTGACGGGCGCGGCAGTGGGGCTGGGCAACATCTGGCGCTTCCCGTACATCACCGGTGAAAACGGGGGGGCCGCTTTCCTGATGCTCTACGTGGTCTTCGTGCTGCTGCTGGGGCTGCCGGTGATGATGGCGGAAATCATGATCGGCCGCGCCGGGCGGCGCGCGCCCATGCAGTCATTGGCGCACTTGGCCGGCCAGGCCGGGGCCAGCCCTTACTGGCGATTGCTGGGGCTGTTCGGTGCCTTCACCGTGTTCTGCATTCTGTCGTTCTACTCGGTGGTCTCGGGTTGGTCCATCGAGTTTCTCATCTCGGCAGTCAACGGCGACTTCGACGGGCGCAGTGCCGCCGAGATCGCGGCCGGCTTCGAGAGCTTCCTCGGTGACCCGGGCCGCATGACCTTCAACCACACGCTGTTCCTGTTCATGACCATGACGGTGGTTGCGGCGGGTGTCGCCAAGGGCCTCGAGCGTCTCAATAACCTGTTGATGCCGCTGCTCTATCTCTTGCTGGCACTGCTTGCCGGCTACGCCGCTACCACCGACGGGTTCGGCACGGCGCTGATCTGGCTGTTCCGGCCGGACGTTTCCGCCATCACGCCGCAGGTGGTGATGCACGCCATGGGGCACGCCTTTTTCACCCTGGCGGTAGGCGCCTGCGCCCTGATGGCCTACGGTGCCTACATGCCCGAGCGTCAAAGCCTGCCGCGTGCGGCCGGGGCGGTAGCCGTCCTCGATGTCAGCGTGGCGCTGCTGGCCGGTATTGCCATCTTCTCGGTGGTCTTCAGTCAGGGTATGGATCCCGGCGAGGGACCGGGGCTGATGTTCGTCACCCTGCCCATCGCCTTTGCCGAGCTGCCCTGGGGGGCGCTGTGGCTCAGCGTGTTCTTCCTGCTGCTGCTGCTGGCTACCTGGACTTCGTCGATCAACCTGGCCGAGCCCATGGTCGCCACCCTGCAAGGGCTGGGACTGAGCCGCGGCAAGGCCGCTGCGCTGATCGGCGTCTCCGTGTGGCTGGTGGGGCTGCTGTCGGTGCTGTCGTTCTCGACCCTGGCCGAATGGCGCCCCCTCTTCGGCATGACCCCCTTCGATCTGGTCACCACCATTCCCACCGAGATCTTCCTGCCGGTAGGTGGGCTGCTGATCGCCACCTTTGCTGTACGGATCATGCCGCGCGAGGAGGCGCAGGCCGCCCTGGGGGCCGGCGGGGCAGGCTTTCGCCTGTGGCACTTGGTGGTACGCTGGGTTTCGATCCCCCTGGCGGCCGTGGTGCTGATGGCCGGGCTGTTGTAAACCACTGGATGCGACCGGCCCAAGTGCCGGCCTGGAGACATGCATGAGCGCGAACGATCCTATCCGTAGCTGGCAGGGCACGCGGCCTACCCTGGGCGCAAGGGTCTATGTCGACCCGGCCAGTGTGGTGCTGGGCGATGTGGTGCTGGGTGATGACTGCTCGGTCTGGCCCATGGCAGTGGTTCGGGGCGACATGCACCGTATCCGCATCGGGGCTAGGACCAGCGTGCAGGATGGCAGCGTGCTGCACATTACCCACGCCAGCGATTTCAATCCCGGCGGCTTTCCCTTGACCATCGGCGACGACGTTACTATCGGCCACAAGGCGATCCTGCACGGCTGCACCCTGGGTAGCCGAATCCTGGTGGGGATGGGTGCCATCGTCATGGACGGAGCGGTCGTCGAAGATGAGGTGATCATCGCTGCCGGTGCCGTGGTGACGCCGGGCAAGCGTCTCGAGGGCGGCTTCGTCTATGCCGGGAATCCGGCCAAGGCGCTGCGCCCGCTCAAGGACAAGGAGCGAGCCTTCTTTCCTTATACCGCGGGCAACTACGTGAAGCTGAAGGACCAGTACCTGGCCGAGTGTGGCGAGGCATCTGAAGAGTAACGCCACGCCTCCCTTTTATAACGACAAGTCTTTGTTTTTCTGCGCCGGGCAAGCAATAATCTGTTTTTTTATCCAGTTACTTGGGGTTTGCCCGGCATGGCCGACTTTCGTACCCATCTCAGTGCCGCCGTGGGTGGCGGTGTCCTGCTGGCCGTTGCCGGCTGGCAGGGCGGGCTCTGGACTCTGGGGGAGGCACTGCCGCTCGGTGCCTTGACCGCCTTCGGCGGCATCCTGCCCGACATCGACGCCGACCACTCCCATGCCGTGCGTCTGATCTTCAATACCATGGCCGTGATGGTGGTGGCAGTGGGCGTGCTCCTGCTCCATGCCCAGCTCGAGCCAGGGGCACTGCTGATGGTGTGCGGCGGGCTCTATATCGGGGTGCGTCTCGTGCTCAGTCCGATTTTCAAGCGTTTTTCCGTGCACCGCGGCATCTGGCATTCGCTGTTGGCCGCCGCGCTGTGCGGGCTGGCGACCAGCGTTGCCGGCTATCAGTGGCTAGGCCAGCCGGCCTGGCTCGCCTGGGCCCAAGGGGTGGCGCTGCTGCTGGGCTATTGCATCCACCTGCTGCTCGACGAACTCTACAGCGTGGATCTTACCGGTGCGCGGCTCAAGCGCTCCTTCGGCACCGCCCTCAAGCTGTTCGACTACCGCGAGCCAGGCAACTCACTGCTCATGCTGCTGATTGCGGCAAGCCTGCTACCCTGGCTGCCATCATGGACGTCCCTGGAGGAACTGTGGGCTCAGGGGATTACCTTGTGGCGGTAGTCCTCGGCTTTGAGGCCGTACTTGCGCAACTTGTCATAGAGCGTCTTGCGCGGCAGGCCAAGGTGCTCGCAGACGTCCGTGATACGTCCACGGTGGCTGACCAGTGACTGGCTGATCACGCTCTTCTCGAACAGCTCCACCTGCTGCGGCAGGGCAAGCTCGGCATTATCCACCTCGACGCCTTCCAGCAGCACGTCGAGGCGATGGTCGAAGGCCGACCCCAGCAGCACGTAACGCTCGGCCAGGTTACGCAGCTCGCGCACGTTGCCGGGCCAGTCATGCGCCATGAGGGTCGAGATACCGTTGGCGTCCAGCGGGGGGGCTTCCTGTCCGCTGCGGTTGGCGGCCACCACGGCAAAGTGCTGGAACAGCAGGGGGATGTCCTCGCGTCTCTCGCGAAGCGGTGGAATCGGCAAGGTGACGACGTTAAGCCGATAGTAGAGATCCTCGCGGAACTCCCCGGCCTCGGCGGCTAACTTGAGGTCAACCTTGGTCGCGGCGATCACGCGAATGTCCAGCGGCACGGCCTCGTTGGCGCCGAGGCGCTCGACGCAGCGTTCCTGCAGTACCCGTAGCAGCTTGACCTGCAGCGCCAGCGGCATGGATTCGATCTCGTCGAGGAACACGGTGCCGCCATTGGCGTATTCGAACTTGCCGATGCGCCGCTCCACGGCGCCGGTGAAGGCGCCTTTCTCATGACCGAACAGCTCCGACTCGATGATGCTCTCCGGTACCGCGCCGCAGTTGATGGCGACGAAGGCGTGTCCGCCACGTGGGCTGCGCTCGTGAATGGCGCGCGCCACCAGGTCTTTGCCGGTGCCGGTTTCACCGAACAGCAGCACGTCGGTTTCCACCTGGGCGATGCGCTGCACCATGGAAGCGAGGCGCTGAATGGCCAGGGTGCGGCCCACCAGGCGCGGGCCAGGCGCCGCCTGCTGCGCTTCCAGTTCGGCCTTAAGCTGACGATTTTCCAGACTCAGGCGGCGTTTTTCGGCGCCGCGGCGCACCATTTCGACCAGCCGCTCGCCGGCGAAGGGCTTTTCCAGAAAGTCCCAGGCTCCCTCGCGCATGGCTTCCACGGCGGTGGAGATGTCACCATGGCCGGTAATGAGGATCACCGGCAGGTCCGGGTCGCGCAGGCGTACTTCGCGCAGCAGGGCCATGCCATCCATGCCGGGCATGCGAATATCGCTGACGATCACCCCGGCAAAGTCGGGCGTGAGCGCTGCCAGAGCGCTCTCGGCACTGGCATGGGGCTCCGGCAGATAGCCGGCCAGTTCCAGGGTCTGGCCGGCAGTGATACGCAGGTGGGGTTCGTCGTCGATGATCAGTACCGGAGTGGCTGCCGGATCATGCATGTGAGCGCTGCTCCTGGGTTGGCGAAGTCGGTGAGGTGTCGGGACGCTCCTCACGGGGCAGGGTAATGGTGAAGCATGCGCCGGCGCCAGGCTGGTTGGTGGCCTCGATGCTGCCTCCAAGATCCTTGATGATGCGCGCCGAAATCGACAGGCCCAGGCCCAGGCCGCTTCCCGGCGACTTGGTGGTGAAGAAGGGCTCGAAGACTCGCGACAGGTGCGGCTCGGGTATCCCCGGTCCGGTATCGGTGACGCTGATCCGCACCTGTGCCGGTTCGACCTCGACACCCAGGAGCAGCCTGGGTGTAGGCGACTCCGTCATGGCCTGCAGCGCATTGCCGATCAGATTGACCAGTACCTGTTCGAGGCGCACCAGGTCGGCGCGTACCCAGACTTCGTTTTCCCAGCAGCGCACCACGTCGACATCATGCAAGCGGTTCTGGTAGAGCCGCAGCGCATAGTCGAAACAGGCCTGCACCGACACCGCCGTCAGTGAGCTGTCGCTCTTGCGTGAAAACTGACGCAACTGGGCACTGATCTCGGCCATGCGCTCGGTCAGCTCGACGACCTGAGCCAGGTTGGCATCCGCGGCCTCCAGACGCTGTCGCTCGAGGAAGGCGCGTGCATTCTCGGCATAGGCGCGAATGGCGGCCAGGGGCTGGTTGAGCTCATGGTTGATGCCGGCCGCCAACTGACCGAGTACGGCGAGTTTGGCGGCCTGGATCAGCTCGTCGCGGGTCTGGCGAAGGTTCTCTTCGGCCCGTCGGCGCTCCTCGATCTCATCGGAGAGGCGGCGGTTGGTCTCCAGCAGGTCGCGGGTGCGATGTTCGACATTACGCTCCAGCTCGTCACGGGCGTGAGCCAGGGTCTGTCGCTCGCGTTCGGCGAACAGCTCCCTCTCCCGGCGCAGGCGCAGACGCTGCCAGCCGATACCGCCCGCCAGCGTCACCACACCGTAGAGTCCTCCGGCCAGCGCGGCCGCCAACCACTGCGCGCTGTAGACCGAATCCAGCGGCTTGAGGATGTGCATGTCCCAGCCGAACGCTTCCATATGGCGGGCCAGGCCAAGATAGCGACCGCCGCTCAGTGCTCCCTGAGTGAAGCGAACCAGTTCGCTGCCATCATCACGATGCGCAAAAATCTCGATGCCGGAGTGGGTCAAGGGTTCGTCGGCATAGCGGCGAGTGGCCAGCAGCGCTTGACGCTCCTCCTCGGAAAGCGGATGCAGCGCGGCCATGCGCAGCGAGGGGTGACTGGCCATGAAGATGATATCGTCCTCGTCGGTTACCATCAGCTCAGCATCCTGCTCGGCCCAGCTCGCTTCGATGGCGTCGAGCAGTACCTTGATCACCATCACCCCGCTGGGTCTAGCGTTGGGAGCGGTGTCGTCGAGCCACACCGGGGCCGAAAAATAGTAACCGCGTTCGAGCGACTGCACGCCCAGGCCGTAGAAACGGCCGCGCCTGCCCTCGATGGCATCCTGGTAATAGCTGCGGAACGCATAGTTCTGTCCAATGAAAGTGTCGGGCCGGTGCCAGTTGCTGGCCGCCACGGTGTTCGCGTTTGCATCCAGCAGATAGACGTCCGAGACGTCGGCCGTGGCGCGGAACTGGTCGAGCAGCAGGTTGAGCGGCATGGGGTTTTGCTGCTCACGGTTGAGCAGGAAGCGCTTCACCATCTCGCGCGAGGCGAGCAGCTGGGGCAGGTAGTCGTGACGTGTCAGGTGTCCTTCCAGCCCGGCAGCGGACAGGCGCAGCTCATTCTCGGCTTCTCTCACCAGAGTCAGCAGGGCCTGTTCGCGAGCGACCTGGGCTGCCTGCCACATGACTGCGACCAGGCCCAGTGGCAGTAACAGCAGAAGGAGCCGACGCAGGGTCAGCGGCAGGCGGGGTGGACGATGCGGGCCTTTCACCAGGCGCTCCTTACAGCTGAATTTCAGGCAATGCCTGGGCGCGTCGCAGGGCGCGCTGAGCGCGGGTCTCGGCACGCTCCATCTCCAGCAGCTCCTCCTCGACGAACACCAAATGCTCATGGGAGCGCGCTCGTGCGTCCTCGGCCCGTCCCTCGAGGATGGCATCGAGCAAGGCACGGTGCTGCTTCATCAGCAGTGGCCGAGACTGCGGCTTCTCGAACAGGTGCGCCAGGTTGTCGACTATGCTTTTTTCCAACAGATGAAAGATACCGCGAATGGTATGCAGCAATAGAACGTTGTGTGCCGCTTCGGCAATGGCCAGGTGGAAGGCGGCGTCCGCCTTGGCTTCCAGCTCCGGATCGCGACCGGCAAAGCACGCTTCCAGCTCTTCGAAGCGCTTGATCAGCATGGCGCGATCGGCCGGGGTAGAGCGCAGGGCGGCATAATAGGCCGAAATACCTTCCATGGCGTCACGGAACTCGAGCAGGTCCAGGTGGAACTCCTGATGCCTGGCCAGCATGTCGAGCAGCGGGTCGCTGTAACCGCTGTTGAGTTCGCGGGTAACGAAAGTGCCGCCGCCCTGACGGCTGGTGAGCAGGCCGCGAGTCGCCAATTTCTGAATGGCCTCGCGCAGCGAGGGGCGCGAAACGCCAAAGCGCTCGGCCAGCTCGCGCTCCGGCGGCAGCCGCTGGCCGGGCTTGAGACTGCCCTCAAGGATCATCGCCTCGAGACGTTCGGTGATGACGTCTGCCAGTCGAGGCTGGCGCACGTTTTGATAGGTCATGCGAATCTTCCTGAAAGAGTCGATGCTCGCCTAATTGGTCTTACCAATATTGACCTGAAACGTGCCATCTTGCAAATAGGTGAAGGACATGCGGCCTTCAATCTTACTTGGCTGCAGTAGAAGCCAGGTGTTGATAGACGAAAGTCTATGCGAATCTGAAGGATATGGGGATGTCCGGCGTTGACACGGGGCGCGGTGAGTCCTAAGGTTCAACGATCTTTTTCGGTAAATTGGTTTTACCAATTATAATCAGACGGCGGGCAGCGGGATTGCCTGCCTGCGGGCCGACAGTGAGGGAGCCTCATGACGCCAGTCAAGCTGTACCCACCCAAGCCGGAGAAGGTCTACTTCTTCGGCACCTGCCTGATAGATCTCTTCTACCCTGACGCTGGCCTGGATGGTGTTCGCTTGCTGGAGCGCGAAGGCATCGAGGTGCTGTTTCCGCAGGACCAGACCTGCTGCGGCCAGCCGGCCTATACGTCGGGCTATCACGATGAGGCCCGGGCCGTGGCGGCAGCACAGCTCGCTCTCTTTCCCGAGCCCTGGCCGATCGTGGTGCCGTCGGGCTCGTGCGGTGGCATGATGCGTACCCACTATCCCCAGCTTTTCGCCGGTACCGAGCTTGAAGGTCATGCCAACGAGGTGGCGGGGCGAATCTATGAGTTGACCGAGTTTCTGGTGCATGTCTGCCACCTGCGGCTCGAGGATCGCGGTCAGCCGGAAAAGGTTGCCATGCATACCTCTTGCAGCGCCCGGCGCGAAATGGGGCTGGCCGATACCGGCCCCACGCTGCTCGCCCGCATGGGGCAGGTCGAACTGGTCGAGCAGGCCCGTGCTGCCGAGTGCTGTGGCTTCGGCGGCACTTTCGCCGTGCGCCATCCCGAGGTTTCCGCAGCCATGGTCGAGGACAAGACCCAGGCGATCGAGGCCACGGGGGCGAAACGTTTCGTCACCTCGGACTGCGGTTGCCTGATGAACATCGCCGGGCGTTTCGAGCACCAGAAGAAGAGTGTCGAGGGTGAGCACATCGCCAGCTACCTGTGGCGGAGAACTTCATGAGCGCAGCGCAAGAGCCGGTGCAGACCTTTACCCCCCGCGAGTTCCATCGTCAGGCCCACGATGCCCTGGGCAATCCTCAAATCCGTGCCAATTTTCGCAAGGCGATGGATGGCCTGATGGCCAAGCGGCGCGATGTGTTCAGCGACTGGGATCTAGAGATCCTGCGCGAACTGGGTGCCAACATTCGTCTACGGGCGCTTGCCAAGCTGCCCGACCTGCTCGAGCGGCTCGAGGCCAACTGCCGAGCCAATGGTATCCAGGTGCACTGGGCCGAGAGCGGCGACGAGGCATGCCGCATCATCCGCGAGATCTGCGAGCGCCACGAGGCCAAGTCGGTGATCAAGGGCAAGTCGATGGTTTCCGAGGAGATGCATCTCAATGCCCACCTGGAAGAGGCGGGCATCGAGGCGCTGGAGTCCGACCTCGGTGAATACCTGGTACAGCTCAACGAGCAGACGCCCTCGCACATCATCATGCCGGCGATCCATCTCAATACCGATGAAATCTCCGATATCATGCACACCAGGACCGGTACCGAGCGGACCCGTGACGTGGACTACATGACCGCCGCTGCGCGGGCCCAGCTGCGCGAGCGCTTCATGGCCGCCGACGTGGGGGTGTCGGGGGTCAACTTCGCCGTGGCCGAGACCGGTACCCTGTGTTTGGTGGAGAATGAAGGCAACGGCCGCATGACCACCGCCGTGCCGCCGGTGCACATCGCCGTGACCGGCATCGAGAAGGTGGTCGAGCACCTGCGCGACGTGCCGCCGCTCTACGCGCTGCTGACCCGTTCTGCCACCGGTCAGCACGTCACCACCTATTTCAACATGATCAGTTCGCCGAGAAAGCCCGGCGAGCATGATGGACCCGAGGAGGTCCATCTGGTGCTGGTCGATAGCGGCCGCTCCAATATCTACCAGGACGACGAACTGCTCGACACCCTGCGCTGCATCCGCTGTGGCGCCTGCATGAATCACTGCCCAGTCTATACCCGGGTGGGGGGCCACACTTACGGCACCACCTACCCCGGCCCCATCGGCAGCATCCTGATGCCGCACATGATGGGGCTGGAAGCGACCAAGGACCTGCCCACCGCCTCGAGCCTGTGCGGTGCCTGCGGCGAGGTGTGCCCGGTGAAGATCCCGATTCCCGATCTGCTGGTACGCCTGCGCCGCGAGGCGGTGGGCGAGGGGCGCGGCAACGTGCCCGGTGCCGGCGTCAAGCGGACCAAGAAGGAAGCAGCGGCGTGGAAGGGCTTCCAGTGGCTGGCCACGCACCCCGGGGTCTGGCGCAGCAGCACGTTCATTGCCGGCAAGCTGCAGGCGCTGATGCCCTCGAAGCTGGGGCCGTGGTCGGACTACCGCACCGCGCCCAGGCCGGCCAAGGTGTCGCTGCATGCCTTGGTTAAACAGCACAAGGCCAAGCATCATCAGGCAGACAAAGCCGACGGGGAGGAACGCTCATGAGCGCCCGCGACAATATTCTCAGGCGCCTGCGTGAGCGCACCGATGGGCCGCTGGCGGCGCCGCAGAGCGACTTCGCCGTGGTCACCGGGCGTGGCTGGAGCCGGGAGGAGCGGCTGGCGCGCTTCGAGCGCTGGATCACCTCGGTCCACGGCGAAGTGATTCACACTACTCGGGCTGACTGGACCGCGACACTGGCCGAGGTGCTCGAGGCCAAGGGCATTCGCCGCCTGGCGCTGGGGCGGGAGCACCACGTCGCTGCCGAGGCGCGTGCCGCCCTGGCCGAAGGTGACGTCACCCTGATCGATGCCGATCGCGATATCGAGACCTGGCGACACGAGCAGTTCCACGACACCGATGCCGGCCTGACCTCCACGCGCGGTGCCATCGCCGAGACCGGAAGCCTGTGGCTGTGGCCGACTCCCGATGAACCGCGTCTGCTGAGCCTGGTACCGCCGATCCATATCGCCGTGCTCGATGCCGATACCATCGAAGACACCTTCTTCGACGTGGTCGAAGCCCATGGCTGGGCCACGAGCATGCCCACCAATGCGCTGCTGATCTCCGGCCCGAGCAAGACCGCGGACATCGAACAGACCCTGGCCTATGGCGTGCACGGTCCACGCGAGCTGGTCGTGCTGCTGCGCCACGCCGAGGAGCGCCCATGAGCGATGCAGCGAGGGCGCCAACTGTCGATGCCTGGCAGGAACTCAAGCAGGAGCTGCTCGCGGTCATGCCCGCCGAGCGGCTGATCGACGATCCGCTGCGTACCCTGGCTTACGGCACCGACGCCAGCTTCTATCGGCTCATCCCCAAGCTGGTGGTTCGTCCCGCCGACGAGGATGAATTGATGGCGGTGCTGGCCGGTTGTCGCAAGCGCGGCCTTCCGGTCACCTTTCGTGCTGCCGGTACCTCGCTCTCAGGGCAGGCGGTCACCGATTCGGTGCTGATTCAACTGCGCGAGGGCTGGCGTGGGCACGAGATCCTCGACAATGGCCGGGCGATCCGCCTGCAGCCAGGGGTCATCGGCGCACGGGCCAATCAGCTGCTTACCTCCTTCGGACGCAAGATCGGCCCCGACCCCGCCTCCATCAACAGCTGCATGGTGGGCGGCATCGCGGCTAACAACGCCTCTGGCATGTGCTGCGGTACGGCGCAGAACAGCTATCGCACGGTGCGCGACATGCGCGTGATCCTGGCCGACGGCACCTGCCTGGACACCGCCGACCCGGCCAGCCGCGAGGCATTCCGGCGCAGCCATGCCGAACTCGTCGAGGGGCTCGAGCAGCTCTCCGCCGAGACCCGGGCCAACGCGGCGCTGGCGGAGAGGATCCGCCACAAGTACCGACTCAAGAACACCACCGGCTATGCGCTCAACAGCCTTGTCGACTTCGACGACGGCATCGAGATCCTCAAGCACCTGATGATCGGCTCCGAGGGCACGCTCGGCTTCATCAGCACCATTACCTACGACACCGTCGTCGACGAACCGCACAAGGCCGCGGCGCTGGTCTTCCTGCCCGACATGGCCACCACCTGTCGCGCCACCATCGCGCTAAAGACGGCGCCGGTCTCGGCAGTGGAACTGATGGATCGCGCCGCGCTGCGCTCGGTGGAGAGCAAGCCGGGCATGCCGGAAGAGCTCAAGCGCTTGCCCGACGGGGCGGCAGCGCTGCTGATCGACGTGCGCGGCAACGACGAGGCAGAGCTCCAGTCGCGGCTCGAGGCGGTGCAGGCGATCTTCGAGGGCATTCATACCCTGGAGCCGGTGACCTTCACCCACGAAAAGAGCACCTACGAACTCTACTGGAAGATCCGCAAGGGACTCTTTCCCGCTGTGGGGGCGGTGCGCGATACAGGCACCACGGTAATCATCGAGGATGTCGCCTTTCCCATCGAGCGCCTCGATGAGGGCGTATTGGCGCTGTCCGATGCCTTCCATCGCCATGGCTATCCCGAGGCGATCCTGTTCGGCCACGCCCTGGAGGGCAACCTGCACTTCGTCTTCCCGCAGGGCTTCGAGAAACCCGGCGAGGTGGAACGCTATCAGGCATTGATGGACGAAGTGGCACAGCTGGTCGGTGTAGAGTACGGCGGCTCGCTCAAGGCCGAGCACGGTACCGGGCGCAACATGGCGCCCTACGTCGAACTGGAATGGGGCTCCGAGGCCTACGCGCTGATGTGGCGGATCAAGGCGCTGTTCGACCCCGAGAATCTGCTCAACCCCGACGTCATCCTCAGCCGCAACCCGACCCTGCATCTGGAGAACCTCAAGCCGTTGCCGGCAGCCGATCCCATCGTCGACAAGTGCATAGAGTGCGGATTCTGCGAGCACGTCTGTCCTTCGCGGGATCTCACGCTCACGCCGCGACAGCGCATCGTTGCCGCTCGCGAGATGGCCAGGCTCGAGGCGTTAGGCGAAAGCCTCGCACGCGAGGAGGCCGAACGGCTCGAGCGCTTGCGTAAAGATTACCGCTATGCCGGTGATGAGACGTGCGCCGTCGACGGCCTATGCGCCACTCAGTGCCCGGTAGGGATCAATACCGGTGAGCTGGTTCGCGAGATGCGCCATGAGCGGCTGGCGCCGCATGCCGACATGGCGCGCCGAGTGGGACGGCACTTCTCCGGCACTACGCGCGTGGCGCGAGGTATGCTCAACCTGGCGAGTACCGGGCGGGCCGTGCTCGGCGAGCGAGGGCTTTCCAAGTTCAGCGGAGCCATTACCCAGGCGAGTGGTGGTCGCGTACCTCAATGGATACCTACTCTGCCCAAGGCTGCTCCGGTACGTGTGCTGGGCCGGGAGCGCATCACTGACAGCGTGCGCGACAAAGTGGTTTACCTCCCTTCCTGCGCTACTCGCGTGTTCGGGGCTTCCCATGGCGACAGTGAAAAGCGCTCGATCATGGAAATCACCCTTTCGCTGCTCGACAAGGCCGGCTTCGAGGTGGTCGTGCCCGAGATGACGGGCCACCTGTGCTGCGGCATGGCCTTCCAATCCAAGGGACAGTTCGAAGAGGCGACGCACAAGGCGCGTGAGCTCAACCGAGAGCTGCTGGTGGCCAGCCAGAACGGGCGTTACCCGATCCTCAGCGATACCAGCCCCTGCGTATTGCACATGCGGGTGCGGCTGGATGAGCGTCTTAGCGTACAGGAGCCGGTGTCCTTCGCTCATGACCATTTGCTGCCGCGCCTCGACGTGATTCCTCTCGATGAACGCGTGGCCGTGCACGTGACCTGTTCAAGCACGCATATGGGATTGGGCGAGCATATGGTGGCCCTGGCGCGGGCTTGTGCCCGTGAGGTCGTGGTGCCAGCCGAGATCACCTGCTGCGGCTTCGCCGGGGACAAGGGGCTGGTCACACCGGAGCTCAACGCTTCGGCCCTGAAGGGGCTCGCCGAGCAGGTAGGGCAGTGCGAGGCGGGGTACTCCAACTCTCGCACCTGTGAGATCGGGCTGTCACTGCATGGCGGCATCCCGTATCGTTCGATCCTGTCGCTGCTCGACCGAGCCAGTCGCGAGCGCGAGGAGGCGGCCGACACGGCCTGAAACATCCACAGCTGCTTGGCGCTCTGGGCGGCTGTGGATAAGCCTTGCGCCGTGGTTCCGTTTTTTTCTGCGAAAGGCCTTGCGGGCTCTGCGAGGAATGCGTAAAGTACGCATCCGCTGCCGGCGACGGGCAACGTTGCAGGCGGTGGGAAGAGTGGTAAGTGGCTGTCTTGCTTTGTATTTTCCGATTCGCTTCGTAAAATTCGCACTTGACGCCCACGGCGAATTCGGTAGAATGCGCCCCACTCGAAAGCAAGTCCGCAAGCGGGCTTGCGGTCGCCGGCCCAGGCCGGTCTTCGATGCGAAAGTCATTTCGGTGACGGCCTCGAAGAGAGTTGACAAACTCCGGCGCTTCAGTAGAATACGCCTTCCTCGCAGGGCGCTGGCGAGGCCTCACGGCCCCGACAGCAAGCGAGACGCTCTTTAACAATCGATCAGGTAAT
>NZ_JAHYCA010000007.1 GCF_019430905.1 Billgrantia antri
CTTCTCGGCGAGTTCGCAGGCGCGCTCGACCTCGGCGGTCGTGCCGCCGCCATAGGTGGACGCGAGGGTCTCGCCGGTGGCGGGATTGACGGCGTTGATGGGCTGGGAACTGCCGCTGACGGCCTCGCGGCCGATCAGCATCTTGCCTTCCAGGGACATGTTGGGCTCCTGTCTTTCGGTATCGCATGGCCAGGAGAGCCGTCGGCCAGGCTTCCTGGTACTTAGGCTTCCTGGTACTTGGCATACATGGTTCGGGCGCGGTGGAGATGCTGGTACATCATTTCTCGCGCCGCTTGGGGGTCGCGGGCCAGGATTGCCTCGAGAATATAGGTGTGCTCTTCCTCGACCCGAGCGAGGTATTTGTCGGTAGCCGCGGTGTTGATCTCGATGCTCATCAGCTTGGCGCGGGGAATCACGCTCTGGCTGAGCTGCTCGTAGAACACCTTGAAGAAGGGATTCTTGGTGGCGGCGGCAATGGCATAGTGGAATTCATAGTCCTCCTCACGAGCCTGTGATTTCGCCGCACGCGCCTCGATGAAGGCCCGGTGTTTGTCTTGCAGGATGCGACGATCCTCGTCGTCGTGCCGCTCGGCGGCCAGCGCCGCCGCTGCCGGTTCGAGATTGAGGCGCAGCTCGAGCACATGCAGGATGTCCTCGACGGTGGTCGGGCTGATGCGTTTCGCCGGCATCGCCTCGACGCTGGTCGAGCGCAGCACGGTGGTACCGACGCCGCGGCGGGTCTCGACCAACCCCAGCGACTTGAGATGCGTGATGGCCTCGCGGATCACCGTGCGGCTGACGCCGAAGGCCTCGCACAGCCCGTTCTCGGTGGGTAGCTTCTCACCCACGCCGATCCCTCCGTTGACGATCAGCGCCTCGAGCTGGTCGGCGACATGCAGGGAGAGGCTGCCTTCGCGTGAAAGCTTCTGGACTTTCAGTTGCTTGAAGTCGGCCGTGATATCGGATTTACCTGCCATATCGCCATCCATCGATCATGGTTCGTGGTAAGGGTAGGCTGCCCCTCAATCGTCGGGGTGCCCGGACGTGGCAAAGGGCCCACCTTGGTAGATGACCGCCGGATCCGTGGAGTCGAGATTCGCATCGAGCGCTTCCATCTCCTCGCGCCAGGGCTCCGAGCTGTCCTTCGGCACCCAGCCGAGGAAGGCGGCCTTGCCGTTGTCCCACCAGCGTTCGGCATTGTTCGAGAATCCGTAGACCACGGTATGGGCCAACCGGGGCGTGACGAGGGCCCGCTCCACCAGGCTGACGAAATCCTCGGCGCTGAGCCAGATCGCCAGCTTGCGCGTATCGGTCGGCTTGGGGTGGCACCAGCCGATGCGCACGCTGAGCGTCTCGATGCCGAACTTGTCATGGTACAGGCATGCCAGGTCCTCACCGAAACACTTGGTCACGCCGTAGAGCGAGTCGGGTCGATGCGGCACGTCGGTGTCGATCCGCTGCGTGCGCTCGTAATAGCCGGTGGTGTGGTTGGAACTGGCGAAGATCACCCGCGGCTTGCCGTGCCGACGCACCGCCTCGTAGAGGTTGTAGGTGCCGACGATGTTGGCCTGCAGCAGGCTCGCCCAGGGTTTCTCCACCGATACGCCACCCAGATGGATGATTGCGTCGCAGCCTTGGACCAGCTCGCCCACCGCCTCGGCGTCGGCGAGATCGCACGGCATGAGCTCTTCGTGGCTGGCCGCTTCGCCGAGATCGGCGATGTCCGACAGCCGCACCGTGCGCGCCAGCTTCGCCAGATGGGGCCGGATAATGCGACCCATGCCGCCGGCGGCTCCCGTTACCAACAGACGATCAATCATGCATTTTCCTCCTTCACGTAAATAATGGTTCAGAAGCCGTACAGGGCGGCGGGATTGTCGACCAGGATCCGGCGACGAGCCTCGGGCCCGGCCCAGCCGAGCAAGACGTCGAGCTGTTCGGCATCGTCGGGATAGTGCTCGCGCGGCACCCCGACATGCGGCCAGTTCGAGCCCCAGATCACGCGCTCGGGGGCATGGGCGATGACGCGCCAGGCGATGGCGCCCACGTCCTCGTAGCGCGGTCCGCCAGTCTCGCTGGTCTCATAGCCGCCACACAGCTTGAACCAGGCGTTACCGCGATCGAGCAGCCGCAGGATGGCGTCGACGCGGCGATCGTCCGCTGGCACAGGCGGCATGAACTTGCCGATATGGTCGATGATGTAGTCGCCCTCGAGGCGCCGCAGGCCGTCGAGGTAGTCGTCCAGATGCCGTCCGTTGAACTGCACCATCAGGTGCCAGCCCAGCGGACGTACCAGCCGCTCGACCGCATGCATGTCGGCGTGGGTCACGGCACCGCCAGGCAGGTTCATGATCCGGGCCCCGCGAACGCCCAGGGCATGCCATTCGCGCAGCGTGGCCTCGGCGGTGCCGGGGGCCACTGCCGCCACCCCGCGTGCCGTGTCGCTGCCCAGCTGTCCGAGGGCTTCGAGCAGCGCACCGTTGTCGAGCTGGTAGGCATTGGACTGGGTGACCACCACCCGCTCCAGCCCCAGGCGCGCCTGCACCCGGCGGTAGTTTTCCACCGTTGCCAGCTCGGCGATGCCGGGCCCGCCGGGCTGGGCCGCGAAGCCCGGCAGGTAGAGGTGCATATGGCAGTCGGTGGCCCCGGGCGGCGCGGCCAGCCGCGGCGGTGGGCCGTCCAGCAGTCGGGTATTGTCGGGTATCGCTGTCACGTCCTTCATGCCTCCTGCAGGGCGAAACGGGCGAGCGCCTCGCGGTCGATCTCGATGCCGAGCCCGGGCCCGTGAGGTATCGTCACCACGCCGCGGTCATGCTCGATGGGGGTTTTCACCACCGCCTGACGGAAGGGGTTCTCGGTGCGGTCGAACTCGAGAATCGGCTCGATCGGATCGCGCCGCGGCGGATTGGGCAGCAGCGCCGCCATGAACTGCAGGCTGGCGGCCAGGCACACCGCCGTACCCCATACGTGCGGCACCAGGCGCACACCGTGCAGCGCCGCCATGTCAGCCACCCGGCGGATCTCGGTGAATCCGCCGACGCCGCAGATGTCGGGCTGGACGATGTCCACGGCGCGGGTGGCAAGCGGCTCCTGCATGGCATAGCGGCCATGCCAGGTTTCACCACCGGCCACCGGAATCGGCTGGTCGGCACGCACCGCCCGATAGGCCGACACGTGCTCGGGCAGCACCGGCTCCTCGAACCAGTCGATGCCGAACTTTGCCGCCCGCCGGCCCACCTCGACGGCTTCCAGATAGTCGTAGCCGTGGTTGGCATCGATCATCAGGCGCATGTCGGGGCCGATCGACTCGCGCACCGCCTCGATGACGCGCAGGTCCTCCTCGACGTCGAAGCCGATCTTGATCTTGACCGCGTGAAAGCCTTCGCGACGGTAGCCCGCCACCTCGCGGGCGATGTCCTCCACGCGATCCACGCCTTCCCGGCGGAAGGAACCGGTGGCGTAGGCCCTTACGCTGTCACGGAAACACCCGCCCAGCAGGGTCGAGATCGGCACCCCGAAGCGCTTGCCCTTGATGTCCCACAGGGCGATGTCGATGCCGCTCAGGGCGGTGACGGTCAGGCCGCGCTGGCCCTGGTCGCGCAGTCGGTTGTAAAGCTCCAGCCAGATCTTCTCGGTCTGCAGCGGGTCCTGGCCGATCAGCGCGGCGCTATAGGCCTTGACCACCGCGGCGTTGGGCTGGGCAGGCCCCAGGCACTCCCCCCAGCCAATGGTGCCGTCGTCGCAGACGATCTCGACCAGGCAGTGCTGGCGCCGGGCGAAGTGCATCGAGGCGCTCTCGAAGGTGGTATCGAGCACGTGGTCGAGAATATGGGTATGTACGGCTGCAATTTTCATCATCGAGTCCGTTACGGTTCGGTCGAAAGTGTACTCAGCGGAACAGCGCCGGCAGCGACAGCGAGACGGCCGGCACGTAGGTCACCAGCATCAGGGCGACGAACAGGGCCAGGTAGAACGGCCAGATGGTGCGCACGGCCTGTTCGATCTTGATCTTGCCGATCACGCAGCCGACGAACAGGCAGGCTCCCACCGGCGGCGTGCACAGGCCTAGCCCCAGGTTCATCATCATGATGATGCCGAACTGGATCGGATCCATGCCGAACTGCATGGCCACCGGCAGGAAGATCGGTGTGCAGATCAGGATCAGCGCCGCCATGTCCATGATCATGCCGAGCACCAGCAGCAGCAGGTTGAGCAGCAGGAATATGACGATGGGCTTGTCGGAGAGCGCCAGCAGCATGTCGGTCAGCAGCATCGGCACGTTGTAGAGCGCCAGCAGGTAGGAGAACGCCGAGGCGCAGCCGACCAGGATCATCACCAGCGCGGTGGTCTTCACCGACTGCATCACTGCCGCCTTGAACGAGGCCCAGCGCAGTTCGCGGTAGACCAGCGCCGTGACCACGATGGCGTAGATGGCACCGAAGGCCCCGGATTCGGTCACGGTGAGAATGCCCGACAGCACCCCGCCGACGATGATGACCGCCGTGAGCAGGCCCGGCAGGGCCGCGGCCAGGCTGATGATGAGTACGTCCCACCCCGGAAAAGTCTCGCCCTGGTAGCCGCGCTTCACCGCCACCAGATAGGCGGCCACGGCCAGCGTCAGGCACATCAGGATGCCCGGCACGATGCCGGCGATGAACAGCTGGGTGACCGAAATGCCGCCGCCGGCCGCCACGGCATAGAGAATCATGTTGTGGCTCGGCGGGATCACCACCCCGGCGACCGATGAGGTCACCGTGACGTTGACGGCATAGTCGGCATCGTAGCCCTTCTCCTTCATCACCGGCACCAGGATCGAGCCGAGCGCCGACGTATCGGCCACGGCGGAGCCCGAGATTCCGCCGAACAGCATCGAGGAGCTGACATTGACGATGCCCAGGCCGCCACGCATCTTGCCCACTGCAGCGGATGCCAGGCGCACCAGGCGGGTGGAAATGCCGCCATGCAGCATCAGTTCGCCGGCGAAGATGAAGAACGGAATGGCCAGCAGCGAAAAGACCGAAATCCCCGACAGGATGCGCTGGAACGCCACGAACAGCGGCAGCCCCTCGTAGAGGAAGGCCGCTACCGCGGCGAGCCCAACGGCGAAGGCCACGGGCGCTCCTGCCAGCAAGCCGAGAAAGAAGAGTCCGAACAGAATGGCAAGGCCCATGTCAGTTGCCCTCCTTATCGTCATTGGCAAAGAGCCGGGACACGATATTGGCCATGGAGAACAGAACGATAAGCACGCCGCAGATCACCAGGGGCGCGGCGCGCCAGCTCTCGGAGAGCCCGATCATCGGTATCGCCCGCTCGAGGTTGGTCATCACCAGCCCCCACCCCTGGTAGGTCATGAAAGCGCCGAAAGCGACCACGAAGAGATCGGCGACATAGCGGAAGATCGTTCTGAAGGGCTCGGGCATGCCTTCGCGGACGAAGTCGATGCTCAAGTGGGTGTTGCCCCTGACGCCTGCCGCCGCTCCCAGGCAGGTGATGTAGACCACCAGCACGAGCGATGCCTGCTCTACCCAGGTCGGGGTGTTGTTGAGCACATAGCGACCAAAGACCAGCCAGCCAAAGATGGCGATCAGGAAGACCAGCATGACGCCCGCCGCCACCAGACAGGCGTTGGCCAGGCCATCCAGTATCTTGCTGGTGATTTTGTGCAGGCGGGGGAGCGTCACGGCAGCCTCGACATAGCTTCTCATGGCATTAGCCTCCTGCCCCCTTGGTGCACCTGGCACCAAGGGGGCATCGCAGCGAGACTCAGTTCGAGTTCCGGATGGCGTCGATCAGGCCTTCGAGGTCAGGGTTCTCTTCGATGAAAGCCGCGTAGACGGGCTCCATCTTCTCCTGGAAGGCTGCCTTGTCCTCCACCTCGTTGATCTCGATACCGGCATCCCTCACGATCTGTTGGCTTGCCTGGGAGCCTTCTACCCACAACTGGCGCTGCAACTCGGAGGCCTTGATCGCCTCCTCGCGCACGATCTCCTGATCCTCCGGGGAAAGCGCCTCCCAGCTCGCCCTGGCGATGCACAGGCACTCGGGAATGATCAGGTGTTCGGTAAGGGAATAGTAGTCGACGGCTTCGTAATGGTTACTGGACTCGAACGAGGGGTAGTTGTTCTCCGCACCGTCGAGCACGCCGGTCTTGAGTGCCTGATAGACCTCGCCGTAGGCCATCGGGGTGGCATTGCCGCCAAGCGCCTCGATCATGTCGACGTAGAGGTCGTTGTTCATGACCCGAATCTTCAGCCCCTGCACGTCATCGGGGGTTAGGATGGGACGTTCGGTGTTGTAGAGGCTACGGGCGCCGGAGTCGAACCAGGAGAGCGCGATCAGGTTCTTTTCCGCCAAGGCGTCGGCGAACTGCTGGCCGACCTCACCGTCCATCACCTCGTGCATATGATCGATGCTGCTGAAGATGAAGGGCAACGAGAGCACGTTGGTCTCCTTCACGATGGGGCCCATCGGTCCCATGTTGAAGTTGGCGAAATCCAGCGCGCCGTTACGGGTCTGCTCGATGGCATCGGGCTGATCGCCAAGCACGCCGTTGTTGTAGACCTGTACTTCGAGGCGCCCCTCGGTGCGCTCGGTGACGTTCTCGGCGAAGGCTTCCAGCGCTTCGGTATTGGGATATCCCGGCGGGTGGATGTTCCAGCCGCGCCAACTGTCGGCCTGGGCCGGCAGCGCCATGGTCACCAGGGTGGCGGAAGCGGCAATGGCATAGAACGTCTTGGTTGTTGAGGTTGTTTTCATGACGTGCTCCTCGCTTTTTTCCAAGGTATGAGCTTGCGTGGGTGAGGTTTACAACTGCTGAGCGATGCCGACGAGTTTTTCCAGCTGACTGCGCTCCTCCGAAGTGGGCATGACCAAAGGTGCCCTGACACTACCGGCCGGAAGGCCGATGATTTCTGCGCCCGCCTTTATCAGGCTGACGGCATAACCTGGCTTACGATCCCTGAGATCGACGAAGGGAATGAAGAAATCTTGAGTAATGCGCTTAACGACCTCGGCATTTCCCGCTCGCAGTTCCCGATAGAACTTGACGGCCATGTCCGGCACGAAGTTGAACACTGCGGATGAGTAGGTATTCACCCCGATGGCGAGATAGGCCTCGGCGAAAATCTCCGCAGTGGGCACGCCGCCCACGTAGACCAGCCGGTCGCCGATGGTCTTGATGATTCTGTTCAGCGCCTGGATGTCGCCCTTGCCATCCTTCAAGCCGATCAGGTTGGGACAGCTGTCGGCGAGGCGCCGGACCGCATCGACATCGAGCACACCGTTGCCGCGGTTGTAATAGATGATGTTGAGATCGGTCCAGTCGCAAATCTCGCGCGCATACTCGACGAGTCCGTCCTGGGGACATTCCGTCAGGTAGGGCGGCATCAGCAGGATGCCGTCGGCCCCCGCTTCTTCGGCTGCCTTGGCGAAGGCCTTGCCGCTGGCGACGCTCAGGCCCGCGCTGGCGATGACCGGCAGCCTGCCAGCGACGGTTTCCACGGCCACACGAACCACATCGCGGTACTCGTCGAGCGAGAGGTTGAAGAACTCCCCCGTGCCGCCGGCGACGAAAACGGCCGAGATTTCATGGCTGATGAACCACTCCAGACGACGACGGTAACTGTCCGCATCGAATCGCCCCTCCTTATCGAAATCGGTAATGGGGAAAGACAGCAATCCATCGCCCAAGGCTTCCATCACGGCTGCTCTGGAAAACTTCACGGAGACATCCTCTTGTTCATGCATCGGCCCGTTGGAAGGCAACTTCGGTCCGGTGGGGTCCTTAGTTGTCATACATCATACAAGTTAATCAGGAGAACGACCGTGCGCAAGCCAGTCATCGGCAATAGCGACTAAAGTTCAATCCGCTTCGTGGGGAAGAGATCCATCCAGGTCGCCGAAGCGATACTGCAGCAGTGACAACGCCACCACTGGCGCGGTTTCGGTACGCAGGATGCGCGGGCCGAGGGAGAGCGGGGAAAAATCGCTGGCCATGGCGGCCTCGATTTCGCTGGTGGAAAGGCCGCCTTCGGGACCGATCAGCAGGGCCACTGAGGCAGGTGTGTCGTTACGCACGAGCGCGCCTGCGGTACCCGGGTGCAGCACCAGGCGCAGCGGCTCGCTGCGCTGGCCCAGCCACTCAGCCAGAGGCAAGGGAGGGTGTACGGTGGGTACCACGGCGCGGCCGCACTGTTCGCAGGCGCTGGCGGCGACCGCCTGCCAATGGTCGAGCTTCTTCGCCTCGCGCTCCCCCTTGAGACGCACGTCACCGTGCTCGGTGTAGAGCGGGGTGATGGCGGCGACGCCCAGCTCGACGGCCTTCTGGACGGCGTAGTCCATGCGATCGCCCTTGGAGATGGCCTGGCCCAGGTGCACCGGCAGGGGCGATTCACCGCGGCCCGGCGCGACGGCCTCGATGCGTGCCACGACCTTCTTGCGGCCGGCCTCGACGAGTACCGCTCGGGCCTCCAGGCCGGCGCCGTCGAACAATCGCACCGGCGCGCCCTCGCCCAGGCGCAGCACCCGAGCCACGTGGCGGGCGGGCCCTTCGGGCAGAACGACATCGCCGCCGACGATGAAGTCGGCGGCGACGTGGATGCGCGGCCCCGTGGACACGTATTGTGCCCTTACTGGGTGGTCTGCTCGCCCTGTTGCTGGGCCTGCTCGGCCTCGCGCTTCTTCTTCTGGGCGTAGATCGCCTCGAAGTTGACCGGCGCCAGCATCAGGGGCGGGAAGCCGCCGCGGTTGACCAGGTTGTCGACGCACTCGCGGGCGTAGGGGAACAGCACGTTGGGGCAGAAGGCGCCCAGGGTGTGCTCAAGCTGCGCGCCCTCGATGCCGCTGATGCGAAACAGGCCGGCCTGTTCGATCTCGGCCAGGAAGGAAGTGGTGCCCTCCTCGCTGTGGCGCACCTGGGCGGTGACCTTGATCGTCACCTCGTAGAGGTCCTCCCCCACCTTGCTGCTGCTGGTGTTCAGGTCCAGGCCGACCTTGGGCTTGAACGGCTGCTGGAAGACCGCCGGCGAGTTCGGCGCCTCGAAGGAGATGTCCTTGACGTAGATGCGCTGCACGGCGAACTGCAGCTGCTGCCGGTTCTGCTGGTCGGCAGCGGCCTGGTTGCCGCCGGCGGCGTTCTGGCTGTTCTCTTCGGCCATGGGAAAGGTTCCTTTTGCGTGCTTGCGTCTTGTGTATTGGCTATTTCTTGACCACCGGCAGACCGTCGGCCTGCCACTGCATCATGCCGCCCTTGAGCTTGTAGACCCGCGAGAAGCCGGCCTTGGCCAGTTTGGCCACGGTGATACCGGAGGCTTGGCCGCTCTTGCAGACCACGATAACCGGCTTGTCCTTGACCTTCTCAAGCTCGCCGACGCGCTCGTCGATGCGGCTTTGGGGAATATTGCGCGCGCCGGCGATATGGCCGGCCTTGAAATCGCCCGCCTCGCGGGTATCCACGATCACCGCATCTTCGCGGTTGATCAGCTGGGTCGCCTGGCTGGACGATACGCCGCTGGAGGCGCTGTTGCGGGCCTCGTAGGCGATCCAGGCGGTCAGCACCAGGAGGAAGGCACCCACCAGGAGCGGGTGATTCTGCACGAATTCGAACAGCTGATCGATCATGGATCCGGCACACTCTTGTTGCGAAATAGCGAGGACAACGATCGGGCAGGACACCCGAAAGGCGAGAGTATACACCATGCGGTCGCTTCCGCGGCATGACCCGCCGGCCATGCGCCGGGACCATGACGCTCGCCCGACCGTGCGTTATGATGCCGCAAGCCGATTCAAGTCGCGACCCCCGTCGTCCAGGCGCCTGTCCCGCGCGGCCCGAAATCGATGCCGGTGCTCGCTCCCGCGACATCGCCAGCCAGGCAGGGCGCGGACAGCCTCCCGGACGGCCAAACGTCGCGCCCACCACGTTCAAGAGGCCCGCGCTCCCATGACGACTCAGACCGTCCCTCGCCCCGTTGCCCTGATCATCCTCGATGGCTATGGCCACAACCCCGACCCTACCGATAATGCCGTGGCCGCCGCACGCACGCCCAACATGGACCGGCTGTGGCAGGAGCGTCCCCATGCGCTGCTGCATACCGACGGCAAGTACGTCGGCCTGCCCGAGGGGCAAATGGGCAATTCCGAAGTCGGCCACATGAACCTGGGGGCGGGCCGCGTGGTGTATCAGGAGCTCACCCGTATCTCCAAGGCGATCGAGGATGGCGACCTCGACACCATCGCCGAGCTGACCGATGCCATCGACGCCGCCGTGAGCGCGGGCCGTGCCGTACATCTGTTCGGCCTGCTGTCGCCGGGCGGCGTGCACAGCCACGAGGACCACATCCTGGCCATGGCCGAGCTGGCCGCCCGGCGCGGCGCCCAGCGCATCTACGTACACGGTTTCCTCGACGGGCGAGACACCGCGCCGCGTAGCGCCCTGGCCTCCCTCGAGCGCACCAACGCCCGCCTCGCAGAGCTGGTCGGCGCCGACAACGGCTGCGTCGCCTCGATCATCGGCCGCTACTTCGCCATGGATCGCGACAACCGCTGGGACCGCGTCGAGAAGGCCTACCGGCTGCTCACCGAAGGCGTCGGCGAGTTCGAGGCCAGCAGTGCCGAAGAGGGCCTGCGCGCCGCCTACGAGCGCGGCGAGAACGACGAATTCGTCAGCGCCACCGTGGTACGCAACGGCGAGGGGCCGGCGACCATCGGCGACGGCGACGCTGCCATCTTCATGAACTTCCGCGCCGACCGTGCTCGTGAGCTGACCCGCGCCTTTGTCGAGGAGGGTTTCAGCGGCTTCGAGCGCCGCGTACGTCCGGCGCTCGCCGGAGGCAGCCTGGTCACCCTGACCCAGTACGCCGCCGACATCCCCGCCCCGGCCGCCTTCCCGCCCGCCGACCTGAACGACACCTTGGGCGAAGTCATGGAGCAACGCGGCCTGACCCAGCTGCGTATCGCCGAGACCGAGAAGTACGCTCACGTGACCTTCTTCTTCTCGGGTGGCCGCGAGGCCGAGTTCGAGGGTGAGACCCGCGTGCTGGTGCCCTCGCCCCAAGACGTCAAGACCTACGACGAGAAGCCCGAGATGAGTGCCGTGGAGGTGACCGACCGCCTGGTGGAGGCGATCGACTCGGGCCATTACGATCTGATCGTGTGCAACTATGCCAACGGCGACATGGTCGGACATAGCGGCGACTTCGACGCCGCGGTCAAGGCCATCGAGGCGGTAGACGCCTGCGTCGGCCGCGTGGTAGAGGCGATCCAGCGTGCCGGGGGCGCCTGCCTGATCACCGCCGATCATGGCAACGCCGAGCAGATGGTCAACCCCGACACCGGCGTGGCCCAGACCGCCCACACCACCTTCGAGGTGCCGCTGATCTACGTTGGCCCTCGCTCGGTGAAGCTGCTCGACGATGGCCGCCTGTGCGACATCGCGCCGACCCTGCTGACCATGATGGAGCAGCCGATTCCCGAGGAAATGACCGGCCGGGTGCTGATAGAACCGGCTTGACCAGCGCTTGCGAGCCCATGCAACCATGAGTCGGACCCGGTGGCGACACCCACTGAGAGCCCTGTTGGTGACTCTCGCCATGCTGCCGGGGCTGATCGGAGCCAGTGCGCAGGCCCAGCCCAGCGAGCGGGAGGCCCGCGAGCGACTCGATGCCATCGGCAGCGAGATCCAGGCGCTCAATCATCGTCTTGGCCAGACGCGGCAGGCCCAGGACGAGGCCTCCCGAGCGCTGCGTGAGGTCGAGACCGCCCTGGCCGAAACCCACCGCCGGCTGGACGCTATCCAGGCCGATCGTCGCCGCCTGGCCGATGAGATGGCTGCCCTCGACGCCGCCCGCGACGCGCTGCAGGCTGAACGGGCCGAACAGGTCGAGGCGCTCAACGTGCAACTGGATGCGCTCTATCGCCTGGGCCTCACCCCGCAGCTCAAGCTGCTGCTCAATCAGGACGACCCGGCCCGGCTCGATCGGCTGCAGACCTATCTCAACCACCTGGCCCGCGCCCGTAACGCGCGGCTCGACGAGATCGCCCGCCTCGACGCCGAGCTGGCCGAGAATCGCCGCGAGCAGCGGCACCGCGGCGAGCGGCTGGACGGTCTGGCCGAGGAACTCGGCGAGCGCAGCAGCGAGCTGGCTGAGCGTATGGCCGAGCGCGAGCGCCTGGTGGCGGAGCTGGACGCACGCTACAGCGACGAGCAGTCGCGGCTGGCGCGTCTCGATCAGGACCGCAGCGAAGCGGAACGGGTTCTCGAGCGGGTACGCGAGGAACTAGCCCGGCTGGAGCGCCCACCGCCCTCCACCGCCATCGAACGCACCCGGGGCGACCTGCCCTGGCCGGTTCAGGGCAATGTCACCGCGGGTTACCAGCGCGGCGACGGCGTGCACTACAACGGCATGCTGATCGAGGCCCGTGCGGGAACCCCCGTCGAGGCAGTACACGCCGGGCGAGTGGTGTTTTCCGACTGGATGCGTGGTTTCGGCAACCTGTTGATCATCGACCATGGCGACAACATCATGACCCTCTATGCCCATTTGCAGCATTTCGGCGTCGAGGTCGGCCAGGCCGTCTCGCGCGGTGAGGTCATCGCCATGGTCGGCAACAGCGGCGGTCACGGCACGCCGGCACTCTACTTCGAAGTTCGCCGCAACGGCGACCCCATCGACCCTCAGGCATGGATCGCACGAAGATGACAAGAGAGATTTCACAAGCCCCAGGCCACGGGATATGCTGGACAGCCTCGCCTCGAAACCGCGGAGTTCGCATGTCCTCACGCCTTGTCCGCCTCCTGCCCGCACCACGACGCCTGCTGGCGGCGCTGCTGCCGATGACGCTGTTGGCCCTGCCCCTCATGCCCGTCCCCGCCGATGCGCAGGACGAGCCGGCGGTGAACGAGCTACCGCTGGAGGACATCCAGACCTTCGCCGAAGTGTTCGAGCGCATCAAGCGCGCCTACGTGGAGGAGGTCGACGACAGCACCCTGCTGCGCAACGCCATGCGCGGCATGCTCAGCGAACTCGACCCGCACTCCGCCTATCTCGACAGCGAGGAATTCCAGAGCCTGCGCGAGTCCACCGAGGGGGAATTCGGCGGCATCGGCATCGAGGTGGGCCTCGAGGAGGGCCGCCTGACCGTCATCACGCCGATCGACGATACCCCGGCATCGCGCGCCGGGGTGCAGGCGCGCGACATCATTCTGGCGATCGACGACACCCCCACCGAGCGACTCTCGCTGCAGGAGGCGGTGACGCTGATGCGTGGCGAGCCGGGCAGCGAGATCCACCTGACCCTCCAGCGCAGCGGCGTGGAGGCCCCCGTCGAGGTCACTCTTACGCGGGAGATCATCCGCACCGAGAGCGTGCGCAGCGAATTGCTGGAACCGGGCTACGGTTACCTGCGGGTGAGCCAGTTCCAGAACCGCACCGGCGACCAGGTCAACGACGCCATCCGCCAGCTGGAGCGCAACGCACCGCTGCAGGGCCTGATTCTCGATCTGCGCAACAATCCCGGCGGCGTTCTGCAGGCTGCCGTTGCGGTGGCCGATGCCTTCCTCGACAGCGGCCTGGTGGTCTACACCGAAGGGCGCCTGCCGGACACCGAGATGCGCTTCTCCGCCAGTCGCGAGACGGCAGCGCCCGACGTGCCGCTGGTGGTCCTGATCAACGGCGGCAGTGCTTCCGCCGCGGAGATCGTCGCCGGTGCGCTGCAGGACCAGCGCCGCGGTGTGATCATGGGCACCGAGAGCTTCGGCAAGGGGTCGGTGCAGCAGGTCCTGCCTCTGGGCAACGGCGAGGGCCTGAAGCTGACCACCGCGCTCTACTACACGCCCAACGGGCGCTCGATCCAGGCCCTGGGCATCGAGCCCGATGTGACCGTGGTACGCGGCCGTATCGAGGTGACCGAGAGCAGCCGACAGCTGCGCGAGGCCGACCTGGAAGGGCATCTGCGCTCGAGCGGCGAGCCGCGTACCTCCAGTGAAAGGTCCGCCCGACTGCGCGAGGACTACCAGCTCGGCGAGGCACTCAACCTGCTCAAGGCACTGAACGTGCTGGAACGTCGCCAGGGTTAAGGCATGGCGTGTTCCGGCCCTCAACCCGGGCCGGGACACATCTCAGCGACAGGAGGCCGGCAGGCGGCCGCGCTCGCCAACCGCTTGGCGCATCAGCAGTCGCTTGACCGGCGCCAGCCGGTCGACGCCGGCAAGACCCAGGTTGCGCGTCAGGGTAGCCAAAGGGTGGCGCGTGCCGAACAGCAAGCGGAAACCATCCATCAGCGCCAGCATCGCCGCGTTGTCACCGCGGCGCCGGCGCGCGTAGCGCTCGAGCATGCGTGGCTCGCCCAGACCGATGCCACGGCGCCGCGCCTCGAGAAGCTCTTCTGCCAGTACCGCCACGTCCATCAGCCCCAGGTTGACGCCTTGACCGGCCAGCGGGTGGATACTGTGGGCTGCATCGCCCACCAGGGCAAAGCCCGGCTGCACGTAGTGCTCGGCATGGCGCTGGGCCAGCGGCACCGCCAAGGCCCGGTCGACGACCTCGACCGCCCCCAGGCGGGCTTCGAAGGCGGCTTCCAGTTCGCGGCTCAATGCTGCAGGGACCAGGGCCGTCAACCGCTCGGCCTCTGCGGGCGTGGTCGACCAGACGATCGAACAGTAGCGCTCGTCCCCCTCCACCGTCAGCGGCAGGAACGCCAGTGGGCCGGTGGCGAGGAAGACCTGGCGCGCTACGCCGCCGTGCCCGTGCTCGGTACGCACAGTGGTCACCACGGCCACGTGGCCGGTGTCTCGCTCCTTCACCTTGATGCCGGCCAGCTCGCGCAGCGGCGAGCGTGCGCCATCGGCTGCCACCACCAGCGGTGCCGACAGCCGGCGGCCATCCTCGAGCACCACGGCGCGCCCCGCCTTCTCCACGTCCAGGCCAATCACCCGTGCGCTCAGATGCACGGCGACCGAGGGCAATTCGGCCAGGCGCCTCTCGAGGGCGGCCAGGATCACGTCGTTCTCGACGATATGGCCGAGCATCGGCACCCCGGCCTGCTCCGCCGAGAAGTTTACTTCACCACTGCCTTCACCGTCCCAGACCTGCATGAAGCGGTAGGGCGTCACCCGGCGCGCCGCCATCCACGGCCAGGCCTCCAAGCCGTCGAGCAGACGCTGGGAAACCGGCGTCAGGGCGCTGACGCGCATCGCTGGCGGACCTCTTCCCACGTCGTCGGCCGCCAGCGGCGCGGGACGCGGGTCGAGCAGAGCCACGGCGACCCCGGCCCGGCCCAGCAGAGCTGCCAGCGCAGCGCCCACCATGCCACCGCCCACCACGATGACCTCGTATTGCGTTGTCGGCTGCTTGGCCGTGTTCGTCATGCGTCACTCTCTCGCTCTCGGCCACCCGCAGGCGGCGGGTTCGGCCTGTGGTCCCGACGCTGCCTCAACGTTCCAGCCCCATGGCCCGGCGTGCCAGGCCGCGGCGCAGCGGACCCAGCAGGTTGAGCCCCACCAGTCCCGCCGCTCGGGCATGCGCCAGCAGGCCGTTGTCGATGCCGAACAGTCGCACCAGGCCGTCGCTGAAGCGAATCACCTGATGCCGGTCGACGATGCGCCTGGCCTCGAAGTCGCGCAGCGTCAGCATACCGCCGAGCGGCTCGCCGCCGGTCAGCGCCAGCTCCAGTGCGGCCGCCAGGTCGGTCACGCCGCGCAGCGCCAGATTGAAGCCCTGGCCGGCGACGGGATGCAGCGAATGGGCAGCGTTTCCCAGCACCGCCAGCCCCGGCCGGATGGTTTCCCGGGCGGTGACCAGTGTCAGCGGATAGGCATGGCGACTGCCGATGCGACGGAAGCGACCCGCACGATCGCCAAAGGCTTGCTGCAATTCGGCCAGGAAGTCACCGTCGCCCAGCTCCAGGCGGGGCTTCTCGCGCCCTGCGGGGTGGGTCCAGACCAGCGCCATCTGCTGTCCCGGCAGCGGCAGCAGCGCAATCGGCCCCTCGCGAGTGAAGCGCTCGTAGGCGACACCGTCGTGGGGCCGACTCATCTCGACATTGGCTATCAAGGCCACCTGATCGTAGGGCGCCGCGTCACTGGCGATGCCCAACTGCTCCTTGAGCCCCGAGCGGCCGCCGTCGGCCAGCACCGTCAGTCCGGCCCGCAGCGTACAGCCATCGGAGAGGGCGAGTCGATAGCCTTCTGCCTCGGGGGTGATCGCCTCGACGCTGGCGGGGCAGTGCCAATCGATGGGCAGTTCGGTCAGGCGTCGGTGCATGACGCGCCCCATCCAGGCGTTAGGGACGACGTAGCCCAGCGCCGGCTGGCCGAGCTCGGCGGCGGTAAGCCGGGTCACGCCCAGCCGGCCTCTCTCGCTGACGTGAATGAGCTGGATGGCTGCCGCCTGCTCGGCCATCGCCGACCACAGTCCCATGGCACGAAAGCGCTCCGCCGAGCCTTGGGCGATGGCACTGGAGCGGGCATCGAAGCTGGGCTGCCAGGGCGCCGCCACGCTGTCGAGGACAGGCGCGGCCTCGATCACTGCCACCGACAGGCCATGACGCTCGATCAGCGGCGCCAGGGCACAGCCCAGGCTGGCCCCCACCAGACCGCCGCCGACGATGGCGATGTCGACTTGGCGGCTAACAGGTGTCTGCATGGCGAGAGCCTATGCTATGAGTGTAAATAATGTAGTGTAAATTACGTAATAACATGGAAAGCCGATGCCTCAGTGGTTACTTGCTGGCCAACAGGGTCTCGATATCTGCCACTCGCTTGGGCACATCGGCAGTCAGCACCTCATGCCCCTCGGCGGTTACCGCCACGTCATCCTCGATGCGAATACCGATACCGCGAAACTCGGGAGCGATGTCATCGTCGATCGGGATATACAGGCCGGGCTCCACCGTAAGCACCATGCCCGGCGCCAGCGGGCGTGGCGCTCCCTCGCGGCGATACTCGCCCACGTCGTGCACATCGAGTCCCAGCCAGTGCGAGGTCGAGTGCAGGTAGAAGCGCTTGTAGCTCTCATCCTCGATGCGCGCCTCGACCTCGCCTTGCAGCAGCCCCAGATGGATCAAGCCGACAGTGAGATCGCGCACCACGCCGTCATGGATTTCGGCCAGCGTGGCCCCGGGACGAACCGCCGCCACGGCACGCTCCTGAGCCGCCAGCACCACCTCGTAGAGCGCACGCTGGGCGTCGCTGAAGCGGCCACCGACGGGAAAAGTGCGGGTGATGTCTCCGGCATACAGCTCGAACTCGGCCCCGGCATCGATCAACACCAGCTCGCCCTCGCGTAACGGCTTGTTATTCTCGATGTAGTGCAGCACACAAGCATTGGCGCCGCCACCCACGATGCTGGCGTAGGCCGGCCCGCTGCCGCCGTGCCAGCGAAACTCGTGCTCGAGCTCCGCCTGCAGGTGAAATTCGGCCAGACCGGGTCGGGAGACACGCATCGCGCGCCGGTGCGCCAGCGCCGAGATCCGTGCCGCATGGCGCATCAGGGCGAGCTCGCCGTCACTCTTGAACAGTCGCTGCTCGTGCAGCAGCGGTGCCAGGTCGGCATAGCTGCGCGGCGGACGAGCCCCGCGCCGCACCCGCGCCGCCAAGCGCCCCCTCACATCATCGGCCAGCGCCATGGCCTCGACATCGTCGAGCATCAGATAGAGCGTCGTGCGCCCATCGAGCAGCGCCTCCAGGCGTGCGTCGCGCTCGCCGTTCTCGTAGGCCTGATCGACGCCATGCTCGCGCACGGCCCCCTCGGCCCCCAGACGTATGCCGGTCCAGGCCTCCAGGCTCGGGTCGCGCTCCTGGCAGAACAGCACGCTCTCGCCTTCGATACGCCCCGGCAACAGCAGCAGCAGGGCGTCGGGCTCGGGAAAGCCAGTCAAATAGTGGAAGTCACTGTTCTGGCGGAAGGGGTAGTCGCTGTCGCGAGAGCGGGTGACGAGCCCGGCTCCGGGCAGCAGCACGGCGCTGTCCGGCGGCAACTGCCGCATCAGCGCCGCCCGGCGGGCACGGTATTCCTCATTGCCGATTGGCACAGGCCGGGGGAGGGGATCGGGTAGCATCATGGCTCCTTGCGAGCTAAGGAAAAGGAAAATGCGGGCATCAATGCTGCGTAGGCTCGCCGGACTCCACCTGCGGCTGGCCCGGGTGCTGTTCGGTGTAAAGCAGCATGGCCGCCATGCGGGCATGCTCGGTCAGCGCGAAGAGGTCGTTCTCGTTTTCGGCACTGTCGTCGATATCGGTCTCCATATCGCCCAGCGCCCCGAGATCGTCGATCGCTTCACGTAGCGCCTGCGACCAGCCCTGTCGCGGCGCGTCGCCGGTATCCTCGATCACCTCGAGGAAGCCGAGTGTCCACTCCTGCAGCCCTCGGGCACGCTCGGCCAGCGAAAACAGGTCGTCGGGCAGCAACGGTTCATAGTTGAGGGAACTATCGGCGAGCGCATCCAGCGTCTGGCGACGCCAGGCCAGCAGCGTCTCGGCGCTCTCGCGATCGCGAGGCTGCTCGACGCCGAGCCCATGACAGACCTCTTCCAGCCAGGCCTCGGCGGTGAGATCGTGGAGCGCCAGCTCGGCACACAGCCGACCGTCGAGAAAGGCCGGCGACTGCATGCTGCCATGGGAAAGGAACAGGTCGGCGATGGTGGAAAAGTCCGGACGATCGTCGCTCAGTGACATGCAGAACCCCTAGTCGATTTGCCGTGAGTTGCCTCCCGCAGGCCGCGCTGCGTTGACCGCCTGCGAAGGGCTCTCTTATAGTGAATGACTGAATTGATGTGTCTTGTTTCACCGGATGTTAACGCATCGGGCCAACAAGCCGACACTGGAGCCCGCCATGAGCGACGATGCCACTCGCCCCACCGCACAGGTGACCCTGCTGGGCCGACACTACATGTTCGCCTGCAATCCCGGCGAAGAGCGAAAGCTGGAGCGGGCCGCCCGCTATCTCGACCGGGCCATGCAGGGGATTCACTCCCAGAATAACCTGCTTGGCAGCGAACGCGTGGCGCTCATGGCCGCACTCAACATCACCCATGAACTGCTCGAAGTGCTGGATACACGACGCAGCGAGGAGCAGCAGCTCGACCGGCTGAGCGAACGCCTGGAACAGGCCATGGCGGGCGCGGTGCCGAGTCACCCAACTCCCGCCGAATGACATTGGACCCGCCCGTGAGCTCTGATAGGATGAGGGTGTTCCCTGGGGTGTTGGCCAGTCGTTAAAGTCCCTCGAGCCTATGAGCAATACCCAGGGCGGCCATTGGCTAGCCGGACCCGTGTGCATGTCCGTGCGTCGGAAAGCCTGACGGTTCGGCTGCGGCCACCCACCTTGAACCAAGGGTTCAAGGGCCAGAACGACAGCGGCACTCTGGGGAACTCTACCGAATATGCATGCCCTGCAAGACGCTCTCGTCTCCGAGACCTTCTCTTCCCGGCGTCAGCTGCGCCAGGAACTTCGGCGGCGGCGGCGTGCGCTGAGCCCGCGCCAACGCCAACAGGCCGACCGTGCCCTGTGCCGGCGCCTGCGCCAGCTGCCGGAGGTCCGCCGTGCCAGACGCGTGGCGCTCTACCTGCCCAACGATGGCGAGATCGATCCCCGGCCGCTGATCCCCTGGCTGACCCGCCGCGGCGTCCGTGTCTACCTTCCCGTACTCAAGCCGCTGTCGGACAACAGTCTGTGGTTCGTGCACTATCACCCTGGCACGCCCATGCGGCGTAACCGCTTCGGCATTCCCGAGCCGCACACACGCCATGGTGCCCACCGGGCCAGACGGGTGGCGACCTGGGCGCTGGATCTGATCCTGCTGCCATTGGTGGGCTTCGACGACCGGGGCCAGCGCATGGGCATGGGCGGCGGCTTCTACGACCGCAGCCTCGCCTTCACCCGCCGCCCCGGGCCGCGCCCCACGCTGATCGGGCTGGCCCACGAATGCCAGCGAGTAGACCGCCTGCCCGTCGCCCCCTGGGACGTACCGCTGGATGCCATCGTCAGCGACAGGCGGCTCGTACGCCCCTGACCCGGGGCAACAGCAAATAAAAAACCGGCCGAAGCCTCGCTTCGACCGGTTCTCAGTTTGTCTGATCATGGCACTGTTTGCCGACTCAGCCGCCTGCCAGCGCCTGGGCATAGCCAGTGACCACCACACCGATGCCAAACGCCAGCACCAGTGCCATGACCAGATCGGGCTTACGCTTCATTGTTACCTGCTCCTGACGTTCCCGTTATTGAACCTCGTCGCAGGAAGCCCGCGACAGCGCCGACTATAGGGCTTGTCACGGGTTGAAGACAACTGGTTCATGCTTCGATTACATAACGAAACTCAAGCCAATTCCCGCCTTTGGCGTAAGTTACCACTTACCAACACGCCCCCTTTCGGGTTCAGGCCATGAACAGGCGGTAGGCGTCGTTGTCGGACTCCTTCCAGTAGCGATAGCCGATCTCGTCGAAATACTCCTCGACGTGTGAGCGATCCCCGTTGGGAACCTGCATTCCGACCAGCACGCGACCGAAGGCAGCGCCATGATTGCGATAGTGGAACAGCGAGATGTTCCAGTCCTGGGGCAAGTGGGTGAGGAAATTCATCAAGGCCCCGGGGCGCTCGGGAAATTCGAAGCGATAGACCTCCTCATCGAAGTGTTCCTTGGGGCGCCCGCCGCCGAGATGGCGGATATGCAGCTTGGCCAGCTCATTGTCGGTGAGGTCGACTACCGGGTAGCCGGCCTCGAGCAGTTTGTCGATCACCGCCTGACGATCATCACCACCCGGCTTCACCTGAACGCCGACGAAGATATGCGCCTCTTCGGGATCGGCATAGCGGTAGTTGAACTCGGTGACCATGCGCTTGCCGATGGTGCGGCAGAACTTCTTGAAGCTGCCGGGACGCTCGGGGATGGTCACGGCCAGGATCGCCTCGCGCTGCTCGCCGAGTTCGGTGCGCTCGGCGATGTGCTGCAGGCGGTCGAAGTTGGTATTGGCTCCGGAATTGATGCACAGCAGGGTCTGGCCCTCGACGCCGGTCTGCTGGACGTACTTCTTGAGGCCGGCGAGCGACAGCGCCCCCGAAGTCTCCGATACCGCACGGGTATCGTCGAAGATGTCCTTGACTGCCGCGCACATCTCGTCGGCGTTGACGGTGATGACGTCGTCGACCAGGTCACGCACGATCTTGAACGGCACCTTGCCGATCTGCGCCACCGCCACGCCCTCGGCAAACACGCCGACCTGGTCGAGCGATACGCGCTTGCCGGCCGCAAGCGCCGCCTTGAGGCAGGCGCTGTCCTCGGCCTCGACGCCGATCACCTTGATGTCGGGTCGCAGGTACTTGACGTAAGCCGCTACGCCGGCAATCAGTCCGCCGCCGCCTACCGGCACGAAGATGGCATCCAGCGGCCCGCTGTGCTGACGCAGGATTTCCATGGCCACGGTACCCTGTCCGGCGATCACGTCGATGTCGTCGAAGGGGGGAATGTAGGTGTAACCGTGCTCGGCGATCAGTTCCTGGGCGTGCTCGGCGGCGGCGGCGAAGGCGTCGCCCCTGAGCACGACCTTGGCTCCGCGGGCCCGTACCGCCTGGACCTTGATCTCCGGCGTGATGCGCGGCATGACGATCACCGCCTTGACGCCCATCAGCTTGGCCGCCATGGCAAGTCCCTGGGCATGGTTGCCGGCCGAGGCGGCGATCACGCCCTTGGCCTTCTGCTCCTCGGAGAGCTGCGCCATCTTGTTGTAGGCGCCGCGAATCTTGAAGGAATAGACGGGCTGCAGGTCCTCGCGCTTGATCAGAATCTGGTTGTTGAAGCGCCGTGAAAGGAAGGGGGCAGGTGAGATCGGCGTTTCACGAGCGGCTTCGTAGACATGAGCCTGGAGGATCTTCTTGACGGTAGCTTCGAGCATCCTGATGTCCCGGAAGGAAGTGGCGCAGAGGAGCGGCAGCGTCTGCTGCATTGCAGAGAACCCCTATAGGTAGCATCTCTGCAACCTTGCCGTCCAGCGAACGCGTCGGCAGCAGGCCCCGTCTGGCCTATAATGGCGCCGTACCCGCCACCCATTGACGCGAGCACGACATGACCCAGGACGAACTAAAGGACGCCGTGGCCGCCGCCGCCATCGCGGAAATCGAATCGAAACTCGAGCGCGACACCATCCTTGGCATCGGCACCGGCTCTACCGCCAACCTGTTCATCGACCGCCTCGCTCGGCTACGCCACGATTTCAAGGGCGCCGTGGCCAGCTCGGAGGCCAGCGCCGAGCGCCTGCGGAGCCACGGCATCGAGGTGTTCGAACTCAACAGTGTGGGTACGGTACCCTTTTACATCGATGGCGCAGACGAAGTGAACGCTCACTTACACATGATCAAGGGCGGCGGAGCCGCGCTGACCCGCGAGAAGATCGTGGCAGCCTGTGCCGAGCGTTTCATCTGCATCGCCGATGGCTCGAAGAGGGTCGAGCGCCTCGGCAGCTTCCCGCTGCCGGTGGAGGTGATTCCCATGGCCCGCTCCTATGTCGCGCGCGAACTGGTCAAGCTGGGTGCCGACCCGGTCTACCGCGCAGGGGTGGTGACCGACAACGGCAACCAGATCATCGACTGCTACGAATTCATGATCGACGACCCGGTAGGCATGGAGGCACGCCTCAACGCCATCGTCGGCGTGGTCACCAACGGCCTGTTCGCCGCCCGCGGTGCCGACGTGCTGCTGCTGGGGACCGAGCAGGGGGTGGAGCGCCTGACCCCCGCCTGATCGCCGCCAGACGGTGAGTGGACACTCACTTACCGGGCAGCAGGCGTTCCAACCCGGTCAGTGTGAGAGCCAGCGCACCGCGATTGGCCGCCACAACCGCCAGGCCGGCCTCGGCCAGGCGGTGACGCTCGGCCTCGTCGAGGAACAGGGTGACCAGGGTATCGGCCAATGACGTGCTGTCGGCCACCTCGACCAGCGCGCCCCCCTGGCGCAGGGTCTCGGCAATGTCGGCGAAGTTGGCAAGCTCGGGGCCGGTCAGCACCGGCACGCCCATGGCCGCCGGCTCGAGCAGGTTGTGCCCGCCGACCGGCACCAGGCTGCCGCCGACGAAGGCCAGATCGGCCGCACCGTAGAGCGTGAGCAGCTCGCCCATGGTGTCACCCAGGTAGACGGCGGTACGCTCGTCAGGCCATTCGCCCAGCGAGCGCCGTGCCAGCCTCATGCCGGATTCCCGGGTGAGCTCGGCCACCGCCGCGAAGCGCTGCGGGTGGCGTGGTACCAGTATCAGCAGGGCGTTGGGATAGGACTGGCGCAGGCGCGCATGCGCCTCCAGCAGCTGCTCTTCCTCCCCGGGGTGGGTCGAACCGGCGACCCACACCGGGCGCGAACCCAGGTGCGTGCAAAGGCGCTTGCTGGCCTCATTCGAAGCGTCATCCGGAGTCAGGTCGTACTTGAGCGACCCCACCACATCGATTCGCGTGGTCGGCATGCCCAGTGCACGAAAGCGCTCGGCGTCGCCGCGCGACTTGGCGGCCAGCCAATCGAGCTGCCCCAGAGCCGTCGCCATCAACGGACGCAAGCGACGGTAGCCGCGAAAAGCCCGTGGTGACAGCCGCCCGTTGACCACCGCCGTGGGCACGCCATGGCGGCGACATGCCGCCAGCAGGTTGGGCCAGATCTCGGTCTCGAAGAAGAGGGCGAGCGAGGGCGACAACCGTGCAACGAAACGCCGCGCGGCACCGGGGTAGTCGAGCGGCACGAAGTGGTGCTGCAACCGCTCGGGCTGGCCAGCCTGGCGCCGCGCTGCCATCAGCGCGCGCACCCGCTCGGCGCCGGTGGCGGTCATGGTGGTGACCACGAGCTCATGGCGGGGATAGTGCGCCAGCAGCGCCTCGATCAGCGGCCGGGCGGCCTGCACCTCGCCCACCGAGGCACAGTGCAACCACAGGCGGGGCGCAGCCGCAGACGGGCGCGCTATCAACCCGAGCCGCTCCCGGCGCAGGTTAGTGTGTGCATGCTCACGCCAGACACGCCGCCAGACCAGGGGCGACAGCAGATAGAGCGCCGCCGAGTAAAGCCAGCGGGGCCAGTTCCCGGACACTGCCCTCATCAGCTTTCGCGGTCGAGGATGGTAGCGATCATGGCGGTGGTGGATACCCCATCCTCGAAGCCCAGCACCTTGACCTCACCTCCAGCGGCACGCACCGCCTCGCCGCCGGCGATGTCCTCGACGCGGTAGTCGCCGCCCTTGACCAACACGTCAGGCAGCACTGCTTCGATCAGCCGCTGCGGGGTGTCCTCGCTGAACGGCACCACCCAGTCCACCGCGCCGAGGCCGGCCAGCACCTGCATGCGACGGGCGAGCGGGTTGATCGGGCGTCTGGGCCCCTTGAGCCGGCCGATGGAGGCGTCATCGTTCACTGCGACCACCAGCCGGTCGCCGAGCTGGCGGGCGTGCTCCAGGTAAGCCACGTGGCCGGCATGCAGGATGTCGAAGCAGCCGTTGGTCATGACGACCCGCTCACCGCGCAGTTGGGCGGCGCGCACCGCCTCGACCAGCGGCGCCTCGCCGATGACTCCGAATTCGGCCAGCTTGTCGCCATGTACCGCGGTGTAGAGCTCGGCAATCGACAGCGTGGCGGTACCGGGCTTGGCCACCACCAAGCCGGCGGCCAGGTTGGCCAGGGTCATGGCCTCGGGAAAACCGTGGCCGGCCGCCAGTGCCAGCCCCAGCACGCCGATCACGGTGTCGCCGGCCCCGGTGACGTCGAACACCTCACGCGCCCGGGTCGGCAGGTGCAGCGGCTCGTGATCGCCACGAATCAGGGTCATGCCCTTTTCGCTACGGGTGATCAGCAGCGCCTCGAGCCCGAGCTCCGCGCACAGCGCCGCTCCCTTGGCGGCCAGTTCGTCATCGCTACGGCAGTGACCCACGACCGCCTCGAACTCGGCCAGATTGGGCGTGATCACGCTGGCGCCGCGGTACTTGGCGAAGTCGTTGCCCTTGGGGTCGATCAGCACCCGCTTGCCGGCACCGCGCACCAGCGCGATCAGCTCCTCGACCCGGTTGAGGGTCCCCTTGCCGTAATCGGAGAGAATCACCAGGTCACAGTCGGGAAGCCCTTGTTCGACTCGCGCCAGCAACCCGTGGGTATCGAGCTCCTCGAGTCCTTCTTCGAAGTCGAGGCGGATCAGCTGCTGGTTGCGGCTCATCACACGCAGCTTGGTGATGGTGGGAATCCCCGGGCTGCTCTCGAAATAGGTCTCGACGCCGGCAGCCTGCATGCGCTCGACCAGGCGGCGGGCATTGTCGTCGTCGCCGACCATGCCGCTCAGCGCGGCATGTGCACCCAGGGAAGCGATGTTGAGCGCCACGTTGGCCGCTCCGCCGGGGCGGTCCTCACTCTCCTCCACCCGCACCACCGGCACCGGGGCTTCCGGTGAGATGCGCGACGTGGCGCCTTGCCAGTAGCGATCGAGCATCACGTCGCCCACCACCAGCACGTGCGCCTGCTCCAGCGCGGTCAGGTCAAGCTTCATCGGGTCGTTCCTCTTCCTTGCGGTCGTCCGAACGCGTCAACAGCGCATCGAGCCGCTGGACGACGTCGTCGATGCGAATCAGTGACATGGCATCGGGGTGGCGCACACGCTGGCCCCAGGTGATTTCGTCGGGCTCACGGTGCAGGTAGGCGCGCACGGCATCGGGGTAGCGGTTTACCACGAAATCGCGCCAACGATAGGGTGCCGCGCGATCCGGGTTGGTCGTGGCGAACAGGCCCACCACCGGCGTGTCCATGGCGTTGGCCATGTGCACCGGCCCGGAGTCCGGCGCGATTGCGACCCGGGCGGAGGCGATCAGCGCCAGCAGGCCCTTGAGCGAGGTGGCACCGATGACGTCGATTACCGCCTCCGGACGCGACAGCGCCGCGATACGCTCGCCCATCTCCCGCTCCAGCGTACTGCCACCGCCGGTGAGCACCGTCTTCAAGCCATACTGGGCCCAGGCATGTTCGATGACGGCGGCGTAGCCCTCGGCCGACCAGTTGCGGAAGTTGCGCAGCCGCGGGTTGGCGCAGGGGCTCATCAACAGGTAAGGCGCATCGCCGGTGATGGCGCCGGCTTCTTCGATGGCCTCGCCGGGTAACGGCAGGTCCCATTCGAGCGATAGATCTTCCACTCCCATCAGGCGAGCGAAGTCGAGAAACGACTCCAGCACATGGGCTCGTGGATGCGGGGCCAGCTGCCGATGGGTGAACCAGTGCTGGGCATCCTTGGCCCGCGCCTTGTCGTAGCCCACCCGCACGTCGGCCTTGAGCCCCAGCGAGAGCACGCTGGCCCGCAGCGCCTGCTGCATGTGCAGCAACACGTCGAAGCGGGTACCGTCGAGCTCTCGCCACAGCCGGCGCATGCCGGCCAGCCCCGAGGCCTTGTCGTAGACGACGAACTCGACCCCCGATAGGCCGGCCAGTAGACTGTGTTCCGCCTTGCCGATGATCCAGGTGATGCGAGCGTCGGGCCACTGGCGCTGCAGCGCGCGTACGGTGGGTACCAGATTGCATACGTCGCCGAGAGCGGAGAGTCGCAGCACGGCGATATGGCGCGGTTGGGCAGGCAGAGGATGCTTCATGCACTTGGCAACATGTCGGACGGGAAAGGTTTTCATTCTATATGATGCGGACAGTGTATGTGACGCCGAGTCGGCGCCACAAATCGGACCCGCGCTGTTCGAGCCCGACCATTGGCATCGCGCCGGGAGGGTGATCGGTGCAGCCCCTGGTCGCGGCAGCAGCCTGTTTCTCGATGCCGGTGGCGAGCAGTGGGTACTGCGCCCCTATCGCCGCGGCGGCCTGGCCGCTCGGATCAGCACGACACGCTACCTGTGGACGGGGCTCGAGCGAACTCGCGCCTTCCGCGAATTGCGCCTCACTGCCCACCTCCACGCCCAGGGCCTGCCGGTACCGCGACCGGTGGCAGCCGGCGTGACCCGCCTTGGGCCGACCTACTCGGCGGCCCTGATCACGGTGCGAATTACCGGCGCTCGCGCTCTGGCCGAGCATCTGGACGATATCGAGCCGGCCCTGCTCGAACGGGTCGGAGCCACCGTGCGCCAATTTCATGAGGCCGGCCTCGACCACGTCGACCTCAATGCCCGCAACCTGCTTGTCGATGCCGACGGCGCCGTCTGGCTGATCGACCTCGACCGCTGCCGGCTGCGCGCGCCCGGCCCCTGGCGCGAGGCCAACCTCGATCGCCTGGACCGCTCGCTGGCCAAGTTCGGCGCCACCGAACACATGGCGGCGATTCGTCGTGGTTACGCCTGAGAGTACGCTTCGCCCAGGGCTGCCACGTGAGCCGTCACCCCGAACTGACGTTCGGCCCTGAGCCTGGCCGCCTGGCCAAGCCGGCTGCGCAGTGCCGCATCCCGCCCGAGCTCCGCCATGGCCGCAGCCCAAGCGTCAGGTGAGTCTGGGGCGGCGAGACGCCCGCTATCGGCCTCCAGCAGCTCGGGAATCGCCCCGCTGTCGGCCCCGATGACCGCCTTGCCGGCGGCCATCGCCTCGACCACGGTGAGGCCGAAGGCCTCGTTGCGCGACGGCACGCAGACCACGTCCAATGCTTCGAACAGCCGTGGCAGGTCATGGCGAAAGCCGGTAAAGGTCACTCGCTCCTGCAGCCCCAGAGCAACCACGCGTTCGCGCAGTCGCGCCACATAGCTCTCCTCGCTGCCCTCACCGGCCGTCAGCCCGCCGATCAATACCCCGTGCCAGGCCAGGTCGGATGCAAGCTCACGCAGTCTGGCCAGTCCCTCCAGCCACACCTCGTGGCCCTTGCCGTCGGTCAACCGCCCCGGCAGGCCGATTGCCACGCTGCCGACCGGCACGCCCAGCTCGAGTCGCAACGATTGACGTGCCGCCTCGTCCAGCTGCGGGGCGTAGGGGGCCAGGTCGATGCCCAGGTAGAGCCGCTGGATGCGTGTGGCAGGCAGCGGAAAGGCCGCCAGGTTGCGAGCACGTGTCGCTTCGCTGATGGCGAACAGCCGCGTGACGCGCCCATAGGCCCAGCGATGGTAGAGCCCCTTCTTCGGCCGGGTCACGCCCATGTGGTCGGTGAAGAACAGCTTGAGCCCCGGTCGCAGGCTCGCCAGCAGAGCCCCCAGGCGCAGGTCGCTGGACTTATGGCAGTGCAGCACCTCGATGCCGTGACGCTTCAGGTAGGTCAGCACAGGGCCCACCTGCAGCAGGGCCCGGCCCCTCGAAGGCACCGTCAGCGGCTCGATGCCGGCGGCCGCCAGACTCACGGCTACCCGGGAGCCGGCCAGCGCCAGACCATGCGCTTCCCACCCCTGGCGTTGCAGCTCGGGTATAATCCGCGCAGGATACATTTCGAGTCCGCCCCAGCCGTCCGAAAGGCAGATGTGCATGACCTTGTGCGCCAAGGCTTTCTCCTTCGTGTCGATCAACCGGGGCTCGGGAGCCCAGATGATGTCTTCTTCCACCGTGGCCGGTCGCCACGCAACGGATCCGCCACACATCCTGGTGGTGCGCAACGACAAGCTTGGCGACTTCATGCTCGCCTGGCCGGCACTCGCCTGCCTCAAGGCCAGCGCGCCCGAAGCACGGGTCAGCGTACTGGTACCGAGCTATACGGCGCCACTGGCGCGGCAGTGCCCATGGATCGATGAGGTGATTCTCGATCCCGGCGATACCGGAAGAGCAGCGCAGCGCGAGCTACTCGAGCGGCTGCGCCGCGAACGCTTCACGGCCATGCTGACGCTGTTCTCCACCCCGCGTATCGGCTGGCTGGGCTGGCGCGCCGGTATTCCGTGTCGCCTGGCGCCCGCCACCAAATGGGCGCAGCTATTCTACAATCATCGTATCGTCCAGCGCAGGTCACGCTCGGCTAAACCGGAATACCTGTACAACATCGAACTCGCCGAGGCGCTGCTCGGGGCCACGGGTCGCACTCCGGCCCCTCGTCCATCCCCGCCTTTCTGGCCACTGCCTCCCGGCACGACAGTTGCCCGGCGCGAGTCGCTCGCCACCGAGCTGGCCCTCGATACGTGCGCCCCCTGGCTGTTCCTGCATGCCGGTAGCGGCGGCTCGGCGGTGAATCTGACATCGACCCAGTACGCCGAGCTGGCGATAGCCGTCGATTCGCGTCTTGCCGTGCGTGGCATTCGCCCGCAGTGGCTGCTCACGGCCGGCCCCGGTGAGGAACCGACCGCTTGCGAACTGCGCGACTCGCTCGGCGCCCAGGGACTCCAAGCCGCGGTATTGCCATCGCGCGAGAGCCTGGCGGATTTTGCCATGACGCTCGCCGTCGCCGATCTTCTGATCGCCGGCTCCACCGGGCCCTTGCATATCGCCGGCTGCCTCAACCTTGCCACGGCGGGCTTCTATCCGGCCCACCGCTCGGCCACGGCCCTGCGCTGGCAGACCTGCAATGACGCAACGCTCCGCCTCGCCTTCAGCCCGCCGACAGACGCAGGCGAGAGCGACATGGCGGCCATCGACCTGCAAAACGCGGCCGACGCGATCAGCGCCCTGGTGCGTCGTCGGGTGGCGGCAAGGTCTGCGTCCTGATCCACAGGTCGGCATACTTGGCAAAGGTGGAGTGTGCCGACAGCAGCGCCAGAAGCAGCCCCTGGCGACCGTCGAGAAAGCCCGCTCGCAGCAGGTACATGCGCAGGAAACAGCCCAGCCCATGCACCAGGCCGGCCGCGAGACTGCCCCGCTTGCCGCGAGCGGCTCGCTGCTCGGCCCAAGCCTGGGCATAGTGGGCCGACTTCTCCAGATAGTGGCGCAGGTCGCGGTAGGTGTAGTGCAGCAGATCCCCCGACAATGCCTTGACCGGCAGTCCGTGCGGGTTGGTCAGTTTCTCGTGGACGAGGGCGTCATCATAGCCTGCCCTGCCCTTGGGATAGAGCCGCGCCACCCGGTCGGGATACCAGCCGGAGTGGCGAATGAAATCGCCGAAGCACCAGGAGAGACGCGGCAAGGTGTAGATAGCCGGTTCGCCGGTGGCCACGGCGCGCCTTATGCTTTCACCCAGTTCGGGGGACACCCGCTCATCGGCATCGACCATGAGAATCCAGTCGCTTTCGGCCGCAGCCTCGGCGCGCTGGCGCTGCACGCCGAACCCCTGCCAGTCGGCATTCACCCTCACCTTGTCGGTGAACTCGTGGGCGATGGCGCAGGTCGTATCCTGGCTGCCGGCATCCAGCACCACGATTTCATCGGCCCAGCGTAGCGTCTCCAGGCAGGCGCGCAGGTGGGCAGCCTCGTTCTTGACGATCAGTACCGCGGCCAGGGTCATCGACCTCTCCTCGTCGGTTCGGCGGCTGGCCAGTTTACTGCCGTGGCCGCGAGGCCGGCAAACCGGTGGTTGGCCACCCGCCAGACGATACGTGGTACAAGACGGGGGCGACTTGTAATCTGGGAGCGAATTCAATGGAAGAATCCACTACATGACGATTACGGCTGCACTTCTCGCTCTGGCTCGCCCGCGCTGGCTATCGCTGCTGGTCATCGGGCTGTGCCTGAGCCATGCCACTATCCTGCTCACTCGGGTGCCCCATTGGGGGATGCCCTTCCTGACGCTGGCCTGGATGGGACTGGGTTACACCTTTCGCTGGGGATCGCCCGGCCCGGCATCGCGTTCGGCCCCGCCGCGCAAGTGGCCCTGGGCGCTGCTTCCCATTGCGTTATGGGGGCTGTATCTCTATCTCGCCCAGAGCTTCGGCATCGTCGACCTGAGCGCGGTATTCTTCCATCTGCAGGCCGGCATGGCCGACCATGGTGGGGTCAGCCGGATCGGCGCGGCATTCTTCTATACCCTCTCCATGGCCGCGCTGCTGGTCTCCTTCACCTGGCTGATACGCCATGACCATCGCTGGCGCCGCGGCGAGCCGCTGCTGGCCCTCGTGCTGCTGGTGAGCAACCCGCTGCTTTATGGCATGGGCCAGCGCGGCGCCGCCATCGTCACCAAGCCCGGCGCCTGGCTCGAGCGCCACTACGTCGAGCCGGTTCTGCTCGAGTCTCCCCGCGATCCTCCCAATCTGCTGGTGCTGTATCTGGAGAGCATCGAGCGCACCTACGCCGACCGCGAACGCTTCGGCGATGCCTATGCCATTCTCGACCAGCTCGGTGAGCGTGGCCTGGTCTTCGAAGGCATCCAGCAGGTCGACAATACCGGCTGGACCATGGCCGGCATGATCGCCAGCCAGTGCGGCACGCCACTCATGCCGGCCGGGCTGCTGCACGATCGCCAGTTCTCGCCGCTGGACAAGGTGGTGCCCGGTGTCGACTGTCTCGGCGACCTGCTCTCGGCACAGGGCTACCGGCTCACCTACATGGGTGGCGCCAGCGTCAATTTCGCTGGCAAGGGGCTGTTCTACGAAGGGCACGGCTTCGACAACGTGCTTGGCCGCGAGGAGCTGCAGCCCCGCCTCGACGACCCCGAATACGTCAACAACTGGGGGCTCTATGATGATTCTCTCTACGACTACAGCCTCGAGGAGCTCCGCCACCTGAATGCACAGGACGGCCCCTGGGGCCTGGTCACCCTCTCCCTGGCCGGTCATGCCCCCTACGGCTATCCCGCCCAGGCCTGCCTCGACCGTCAGGGCGAGTTCGATGGCGTCGACATCCTGTTTTCGGTGGAATGTTCGACCTGGCTGGCCCGGGACTTCCTTGCCCGGGCCGAGGCCGAGGGACTGCTCGACGACACCCTGGTGGTCATTGCCAGCGATCACTTGACCATGCGCGTATCGGCCTGGGAGCAACTGATCGAAGGTGAGCGGGACAACACCTTCATCCTGCTGGGGCCCGGCATTCCTCAAGGACGACAGCGCCGCGAAGCCTCCATGGTCGATGCCTTCCCCACCATCCTCGAGGCCATGGGCTTCACCATCGACTGGCATCGCGCCGGCCTCGGCGTCTCGCTGCTCTCCGACGAGCCAACCCTGCTCGAGGAGCATGGTGCGGAATTCTTCAACGCCCGGATGCGGGAAGAGATCGTGCTTCAGGAACGGCTCTGGGAGGGCCTTGCCCCTCCCAGCCAGGCACCTGAGGAGGAAGTGATCCAGGAGCAGGTGGTAGAGACCCCCGAGGATGCCACCGGCGAGGAACCGGCCCAGGTACAGTAGGACGCATCAGCCGCTGGCGAAGACCTTCGGGGAGGGTGCAGCCAGTATGGCGGCCAGCACCCGCTGGGGTGAGAGCTGCACCAGGCAATTGGTGTGGCCCAGCGGACAACGGCGCTCGAAGCAGGGCGAGCAGTCCAATCCCAGATAGTGTACGACGGCGCTATCGGTCAGCGGTGGCGTATAGCCCGGCGACGATGAGCCATAGAGCGCGTGGATTCGGGTGCCCACCGCTGCGGCCACGTGCATCAAACCGGAGTCGTTGGTCACCACCTGCTGGCAATCGGCGAGCAGGTCGACCGCATCGGCCAGCCGAGTCTGGCCGCAAAGATTGTGCACGTGAGCCACCCCCTCGGCGATGGCCTCCCCGGCGGCGACATCCTTGGGCCCGCCCAGCACGCGTATTTCGAAACCTTCGGCCACCAGGCGCTCGGCCAGCTCGCGAAAATGCCCCAACGGCCACTGCTTGGCCGGGCCGTATTCGGCGCCGGGCATCAGGCCGATGGCCGGACGAGACGTCAGTCCCAGGCGGATGCGCAGCTCGATCAGGTTGTCGGCATCGACACTCAGCCGCGGGCGGGGAATGGCAAACTCGCCATGCCGCACCTCCTCCGCCGCCAGGCCCAGCGCCACGAAGCGCTTGACGGTCTGGTCCAGCACCGTCTTGTCGAGTTCGCGCCGATCGTTGATCACGCCATAGCGCTGCTCGCCGGTGTACCCCGTACGCCGGGGAATACGGGCCAGGAACGGCACCAGTGCCGACTTCCATGAGCGCGGCAGCACGATGGCCCTGTCGAAGCGACCCCGCAGCCGTCGCGCCAGGGCGCGCCGGGTACCCCAGCCGAATTCGCCGTGGCCGACATCGAGGGTCGCCACTTCGTCGACCTCCTCCATGCGTTCGAGGATCGGCTGCGACCAACCTGGCGCCACCACACCGATGCGACACTCGGGCTGACGCTGTTTGAGGCTCTTGAAGAGGCTCTGCGCCATGACCATGTCGCCGACCCAGGAAGGACCGACGATCAGTATGCGAGATGTCGGCGTTGCCGCCTGCCTCATCCCTGCGCCCCGTTCAGCCACTCAAGGTAGGCCCTCACGCCTTCGGCAACGGTATGGAACTCGCGTGCGTAGCCCGCCTCGCGCAGGCGCGAGATGTCCGCCCGGGTATAGCTCTGGTAGCGACCCTTGAGCTCCTCGGGAAAATCGATGTACTCGATGCGGCCACGGCCGTAGAAATCGATGACCGCCTCGCCGATGGCCTTGAACGGCTCGGCGCGGCCGGAGCCGAGATTGAAGATGCCGGACTTGCCGGGGTTGTCCAGGAACCACAGGTTGACGTCGACCACGTCGCCGACATAGACGAAGTCGCGGCTCTGCATGCCGGCCTCATAGCCGTCCCAGGCGCCGAACAGGCGGAGGTCCTGGCCAGCACGCACCTGGGTGTGGTTGTGGTAGGCAACGCTCGCCATCTTGCCCTTGTGCTGCTCGCGTGGCCCGTAGACGTTGAAGTAACGGAAGCCCACCACCTGGCTGCTGAAGCTGTCCCAGTGCTGGCGCACGTACTGGTCGAACAGCAGCTTGGAGTAGCCATAGACGTTGAGGGGCTTCTCGTACTCGGGCTCCTCACGGAAGACCTGGCTGCCGCCGTAGGTGGCCGCCGAGGAGGCGTAGAGGAAGGGGATGCCCTGCTGCTGGCAGTAGTGCAGCAGCACCTTGGAGTACTCGAAGTTGTTGTCGAGCATGAAGCGCCCATCCCACTCGGTGGTGTCCGAGCAGGCGCCTTCGTGAAAGATCGCCTCGATCGGCGGCAGGCGAGAGGGCTCGCCGCGCAGCGCCGCCTCGACACGCTCGCGAAAGTCGTCCTTGTCGAGATAATCACCCAGGGTGCAGTCCGCCAGATTGACGAACTTGGTGCCGTCGCGCAGGTCGTCGACGACCAGCACGTCATTGCGCCCGCGCGCGTTGAGGGCCTTGACCAGATTCGAGCCGATGAAGCCGGCGCCACCTGTCACTACGATCATTGTGAACCTCACTGGGGCGCAGCCGCTGCGCCTATAACCGATGTGCCTGTGATTGTATACTTGACGCCCAGTGAATTCATGGCCAACGGTGCTTCCACATGACTCCCTCGCCAAACCCATCGCAGACGCTCTCGACATCTTCGTCGACCTCGGCTACAGGGTCGACGCCAGACGCGACCACGTTCCAGGGCCTGATACTCGCCCTTCAGCAGTACTGGGCAGAACAAGGCTGCGTGGTGCTTCAACCGCTGGACATGGAGGTAGGGGCCGGCACCTTCCACCCCGCCACCTTTCTCCGCTCCATCGGCCCGGAAACCTGGAACGCCGCCTACGTGCAACCTTCGCGGCGCCCCACTGACGGCCGCTACGGCGAGAACCCCAACCGCCTGCAGCACTACTACCAGTTTCAGGTCGTCATGAAGCCCTCCCCTGACGACCTGCAGGAGCGCTTCCTGGGCTCGCTCGCTCGCCTCGGCCTCGATCCGCTGGTGCATGACATTCGCTTCGTCGAGGACAACTGGGAGTCGCCGACCCTTGGCGCCTGGGGCCTGGGCTGGGAAGTCTGGCTCAACGGCATGGAAGTGACCCAGTTCACCTACTTCCAGCAGGCCGGCGGCCTCGAGTGCTTCCCGGTGACCGGCGAGCTCACCTACGGACTCGAGCGCATCGCCATGTACCTGCAGAACGTCGACAGCGTCTACGACCTGATATGGACCATTGCCCCGGATGGCACCAAGGTCACCTACGGCGACGTCTACCTGCAGAACGAGCGCGAGCAGTCAGCCTATAACTTCGAGCATGCCGACGTACCGGCCCTGTTCGCCGCCTTCGATCACCAGGAGCAGGAGTGCGCCAAATTGCTCGCGGCCAACCTGCCACTGCCCGCCTACGAGCAGGTGCTCAAGGCTTCGCACACCTTCAACCTGCTCGATGCTCGCCACGCCATCTCGGTAACCGAACGTCAGCGCTTCATTCTGCGCGTGCGCACCATGGCCCGCGACGTGGCCCACGCCTACTACGCCTCACGCAAGGCGGCCGGCTTTCCGCTGGCCCCCGAGGCCCTGCGCCAGGAGTTGCTGGCCCAGGACACGACCGCCGAACAGGGAGACGCGTAAATGGCCGCCAACACCTTCTTGATCGAACTGGGCGTCGAGGAACTGCCGCCAAGCGCCATAGATTCGCTCTCGGACGCGCTGGCCGAGGGCCTTCGCCGCGGCCTTGCCGAAGCCGAGGTGACCTTCAACGCCGTTCGTGCCTATGCCACGCCACGTCGTCTGGCGGTACAGGTGACCGAACTCACCGACAAGCAGCCGGACCGCGAAGTGGAGCGCCGCGGACCGGCGCTCGCCGCCGCCTTCAAGGATGGTCAGCCGACCAAGGCCGCCGAAGGCTTTGCCCGCTCCTGTGGGGTCGAAGTGGGCGATCTGATCCATCTCGAAACAGATAAAGGCACTTGGCTCGGTTATCGCGAGCGGCAGCGTGGAGAAGCCACCACGGCTCTGCTTCCCGCCATCGTCGACAAGGCGATCTCTGCCCTGCCGGTACCCAAGAACATGCGCTGGGGTGCCTCCCGGGTCGAGTTCTCGCGGCCGGTGCACTGGCTGGTCATGCTCTACGGCGGCGAGGTGGTCGAAGCCGAAGCATTGGGGCTCAAGGCCGGCCGTATCACCCGAGGACATCGTTTCCACGCACCCGAGCCCATTGAATTGGGTCATGCCGACGCCTATCTCGAGGCACTCGAGCAGGCCTGGGTATTGGCCGACCGCGAACTGCGTCGTGAGCGCATCCGCGAGCAGGTGCTGGCTGAAGCGGAGGTTCATGAGGCTCAGGCCGTCATCGACGAGACGCTGCTCACCGAGGTCAGCGGACTGGTCGAATGGCCGGTGGCACTCACCGGCAGCTTCGACGAGCGTTTCCTCGAGGTGCCTTCGGAGTGCCTCATCTCCTCGATGAAGGCCAACCAGAAGTACTTCCATCTGCTTGACGAGCAGGGTCGGCTCAGGCCGCAGTTCATCACCATCTCGAACATCGACAGCCGGGATCCCCAGTTGGTTATCGAGGGTAACGAGAAGGTCATTCGTCCGCGCCTGGCAGACGCTGCCTTCTTCTTCGACACCGACCGCAAGCAGCCGCTGGCCGAACGCATCGGCGGCCTGGCCAGCGTGGTGTTCCAGCAGCAACTTGGTACGCTGGCTGACAAGGCTCATCGCAGCGCCGCCGTCGCCGCCTTCATCGCGGGCCGGATCGGTGGCGACGTGGCCCAGGCTCGGCGTGCCGCCGAACTCGCCAAGTGCGACCTCGTTACCGAGATGGTGCTCGAGTTCCCCGAGCTTCAGGGCATCATGGGACGCTACTATGCCACCCATGACGGCGAGCCCGCCGAAGTCGCCCAGGCGCTCGAGGAGCAGTACCTGCCGCGCTTCGCCGGCGACGAGATCCCGGCCAGCTCCACCGGCCAGGCCCTGGCCCTGGCCGACCGCCTGGACACCTTGACCGGTATCTTTGGTATCGGCCAACGCCCCAGCGGCACCAAGGACCCGTTCGCCCTGCGCCGCGCCGCCATCGGTGTGCTCAACATCCTGATCAAAGCAGAGCTGGATCTGGACCTGCGCGAGCTCCTCGAGCTGGCCGCCGCACAGCACCAGGAGCTGCCCTATGCGGAGAATCTGGTCGAGGAAGTGCTCGGCTACATGCTCGATCGATTCCGCGCCTGGGGGCAGGACGAGGGCATTCCCGCCGAGGTCTACCTCGCGGTTCGCGCCCGCCCGGTGACCAAGCCGCTGGACTTCGCCCGCCGCACGCGGGCCGTGCATGCCTTCACTCAACGCGAGGAAGCTGCTGCCTTGGCAGCCGCCAACAAGCGGGTCTCCAACATCCTGGCCAAACAGGCCGATGAAGTCGGCAGTCAGGTCGATGCCAAGCTGTTGCAGGAAGCCGCCGAGCAGGCTCTGTTCGATGCCGTCTCGTCGAGCCGCGAGCGAGTCATGCCGCTGTTCGCCGAGGGACGCTATCGCGAGGCACTGGACATCCTGGCTGGCCTGCGAGCTCCGGTGGATGGTTTCTTCGACGATGTCATGGTCATGGCCGACGACGATGCCATTCGTCGCAACCGCCTGGCACTGCTGGCCCAGCTTCAGGCACTCTTCCTCGAGGTCGCCGATATCGCTCTGCTTCAGCAGTAACAGCGCCTGTCACCTTACCGGCCGCGGTGCCATTGCCCGGCCGGTTTTTTATTCTCCTTTCTGATGTTTCACGTGAAACGCAACCGAGTATGTCAGCTACGTCTGCCGGTCCTTGGCAAGACGTGTTTCACGTGGAACACTTCTCTTTCTTCTGCTTTCTAGCCCAGGTGCTCGACATGCCCGATGCTTCCAGGCTCGTCATCCTCGACAGGGATGGCGTCATCAACCGGGATTCCGATGCCTACGTCAAGTCATTGGATGAGTGGATCCCCTACCCCTCCTCGATCGAGGCCATCGCACGCTTGTCACGCGCCGGCTGGGACGTCGCCATCGCCACCAACCAGTCCGGCATCGCTCGCGGCTACTACGATGAAGCAACGCTGGAAGCCATGCATGCCGAGCTCGAGAAACAGGTCGGTGATGCAGGCGGCGAAATAGCGTATATCGCCTACTGCCCACATGGTCCCGATGACGGCTGCTCATGTCGCAAGCCTCTCCCCGGCTTGCTCGAGGAAATTCGTGCTGCCTTGGGACTGGAGAGCCTCGCCGGCAGCTGGATGGTGGGCGACAGCCTGCGCGATCTTCAGGCCGGAGAGCCGATGGGCTGCCGCCCGGTACTGGTCAGAACCGGCAAGGGAAGCAAGACAGAAGCTCAGGGAGAGGGGCTCGAGGGTGCGTTGATTTTTGACGAGCTGGCCGGTTTCGTGGACTGGTTGCTCGACAAGTGCTGAGTGACCGATGACTTTGTTTACCGACCACAGAGCAGCAGGTTTCACATCGCAAAAGAAAAGGGTCAGTTCAGATTGAACTGACCCTCTTTCTTTAAGCAGTGTTTCATGTGAAACACCGCAGCGTCTTAGACGTCCAGATTAGCCACCAACGCATTGCTTTCGATAAAGGCACGGCGCGGCTCGACCTCATCGCCCATCAGGGTGTTGAACATCATGTCCGCGGCGACTGCATCCTCGATCGAGACCCGCAGCAGACGGCGCGTCTCGGGGTCCATGGTGGTCTCCCACAGCTGGTCCGGGTTCATCTCGCCCAGGCCCTTGTAGCGCTGCACCGAAAGCCCCCGCTGCGCCTCGGCCATCAGCCACTCGAGCGCCTGGTAGAACGTGGCCACGCCTTTCTTGCGTTCACCACGTGCAATATAGGCACCTTCGTCGAGCAACCCCTCCAACGTTTCGCCCAGTGCCGCCATGGCGCGATAGTCGGCGCTAGTGAAGAAGTCGATACCCCAGACGTAATCGGAGCTGACCCCATGCGCCGTAAGCGTCACCGCCGGCAGGAAGAGCTCGCGTTCTGCATCCTCCTCCAGGCGGAAGGTGTAGCGCGGCCCGCCCTCGTAGGCCACCAGCGCGTCCATCTCTGCCTGCAGATAGGCGATCCAGTTCTGCATGGTGACGCGGTCCTTGAGGCTCGCCTCCCCCTCGAGGCGTGCGGCGTGCACGACCTTGCGCAAGACCTCGTTGGGATAGACGCGCGAAAGGCGATCGATGCGCTTCATCACATCGCGGTACTGACCGACCAGCGATTCGAGTTGCGCCCCGGTGACCGGCGGCGCCTCGGGATTGACGTAGAGTCTGGCTCCGTCCATGGCCGTCGTGGTCAGATAGTCGACCAGGGCCTGCTCGTCCTTGAGGTAGGTTTCCTGTTTGCCTCGCTTGATCTTGTAGAGCGGCGGCTGAGCAATGAACACATGCCCGCGCTCGATCAGCTGTGACATCTGGCGGAAGAAGAAGGTCAGTAGGAGGGTGCGGATGTGCGATCCATCGACGTCCGCATCGGTCATGATGATGATCGAATGGTAGCGAAGCTTGTCGGGATTGAACTCCTCGCGGCCGATGCCACAGCCAAGCGCCGTGATCAGCGTGCCCACCTCGGCGGAGGAGAGCATCTTGTCGAAGCGAGCCTTCTCGACGTTGAGGATCTTGCCCTTGAGCGGAAGGATCGCCTGGGTGCGGCGGTCGCGACCCTGTTTGGCACTGCCACCGGCCGAGTCCCCCTCGACCAGGAACAGCTCGGAAAGGCTGGGATCCTTCTCCTGACAGTCGGCGAGCTTCCCGGGCAATCCGGCGATGTCCAGGGCCCCCTTGCGGCGGGTCATGTCGCGGGCCTTGCGTGCGGCTTCCCGGGCACGGGCGGCGTCGAGCATCTTGTTGACGATTGCCCTGGCATCGTTGGGACTCTCGATCAGATAGTCAGAGAACAGCCGCCCCATCTCTTGCTCTACCGCCGTCTTCACTTCGGAGGAAACCAGCTTGTCCTTGGTTTGCGAAGAGAACTTCGGATCCGGCACCTTGACCGAGATGATCGCTGTCAGTCCCTCACGAGCATCGTCACCGGACGTGGCGACCTTCGACTTCTTGAGCAAGCCTTCGGATTCGATGTAGCCGTTGAGCGTGCGTGTCAGCGCGGCACGGAAACCGGCCAGGTGGGTGCCGCCGTCGCGCTGCGGTATGTTGTTGGTGTAGCAAAAGATATTCTCGGCGAACGAGTCACTCCACTGCATGGCCACTTCAACCACGACGCCGTCCTCGCGCTCGGCCTCGAAGTGAAACACCGGGTTGAGCACGGTCTTGTTGCTGTTGAGGTGGTCGACGAAGGCTTTGAGCCCGCCCTCGTAGTGAAACAGCTCCTCCTTTCCGCTTCGCTCATCCATCAGGCGAATCGCCACACCGGAGTTGAGGAAGGAGAGTTCGCGCAGTCGCTTGGCCAGGATGTCGTAGTGAAACTCGATATTGGCGAAGGTATCGGAAGAGGGCTTGAAGTGAACCCGGGTACCGGTCTTCTCGGTCTTGCCGACCACGGCCAGCGGCGCTTCGGGAACCCCGTGCCGATAGATCTGTTCGTGGACCTGCCCCGCTCGCCAGATGGTCAGCTTGAGCTCTTCGGAGAGCGCATTGACCACCGACACACCGACGCCGTGAAGCCCGCCTGACACCTTGTAGGAATTGTCGTCGAACTTGCCGCCGGCGTGCAGCACCGTCATGATCACCTCCGCCGCCGACACGCCCTCTTCCTCGTGGATATCGGTAGGCACGCCGCGACCGTTGTCGCTGACGGTTATGGATTCGTCCGGGTGAATGATGACGCGAATTTCACTGCAATATCCGGCCAGGGCTTCATCGATGGAGTTGTCCACCAGCTCGAACACCATGTGGTGCAGACCTGTCCCGTCATCGGTATCGCCGATATACATCCCGGGACGCTTGCGCACGGCATCCAGCCCCTTGAGAACCTTGATGCTCGATGAGTCGTAAGCTTGCTCGCTCATTGACTACTCCGTCGTGAAGTCTATCTGTGCCCGTGGCACTAGCTGCCCTGCTCCCGACACGCCTTGTTTCACGTGAAACATCGCAATCGGCGTACGGGATTTCCATGATCCCGCCAAGGCATCGTGTTCGACACTGGTGATAAAAGCCTGACAGCGCATGGTTTCGAGAAGTCGGCAAAACACACGACGATGCTCGGCATCCAGCTCCGCAGGCAGGTCGTCGACCAAGTAGAGACAGCCATGCCCGGTCGTACGTTCCAACAATCTTCCTTGCGCCAACTTGAGCGCACTTACTACCAACTTCTGCTGGCCCCGCGACAATACTTCGACGGCAGGGCGACGACCCAGCCGGATGCGCAGGTCGGCACGCTGCGGGCCGTTCTGGGTAAAGCCCATCTGCTGATCGGTCGCTCGCCCCTGCTCGAGCACTTCCCGTAACGAGCGCTGTTTGTCCCAGCCGCGAGAATAACGCAGGGTCAGGTCGGGGAGATCGATCAGGCTACCCAATGTCTCCTCGAAAACGGGGATGAAACTGGCTATCCATTCGCGGCGCAGTTCATCGACCCGCCCCCCCCAAGCAGCCAGCTCCTGCTCCCAGACGGCCAAGTTATTGGCATCCATTCTACCATGCCTGAGGAGTGCATTCCGATGCTTCAACGCACGCTTGGCGCGGCGCCAGGCATCATAAAAGTCGTGTTTCACGTGAAACACACCCCAGTCGAGGAACTCTCTCCGACCGGCCGGAGCTCCTTCGAGCAGACGAAAGGCGTCGGGGTTGACCAGCTGCAAGGGCAGCGCCTCGATCAATTTCGCCAGGCGTGAAACGCGTTCTCCTCCCATGCGCAGCTCCAGCTCGGCCGCATGCCGTGCGCGACGCACCCCGATGGGCACGGGCGGCTCGCCACCAAGGCGAGCGAAGAGAGTCATCTCCTCCTTGTCATGAGCGATGGCATGCCTGAGCTGGCGTGTGCGAAAGGAGCGACCCATGCCAAGAATGAACAATCCTTCGAGCAGGCTGGTCTTGCCGCTACCGTTTCGACCGACGATGAGGTTGATGCCGGGACTCGGCGTGACGTCGAGCATTTCCAGGTTTCGCAGACCGGCAAAGGCGAGGCGGTCGATCAGCATGAAGGGTCGCGCGCAGTTGGGCAGCACCACCCGGACGAACCATGGCTCGTCCGGGTGCAGGGAGAGAGGGTCAGGATGGCTGCCTCACAGCCGCATCGGCATGACGACATACAGCGCATCGCCACCGCCGGGCTCCTCCATCAAGGCGCTGCTATTCGAGTCAGCGAGTGTCATCTGCACCCTGTCTTCGCCAATAACATTAAGAACATCAATAAGATAGCCAACATTGAACCCGATCTCGAGGCCATCGCCCCCGTACTCGACGGCCACGTTCTCCTCGGCCTCCTCCTGTTCGGGGTTGTTGGCCATTACCTGCAGATTGCCCTCCCGCAGGTGCAGGCGAACGCCACGGTACTTTTCGTTGGAGAGAATCGAGGTACGCGATAGCACCTGCCGCAGCTCGGCACGTTCGGCGATGAAGACCTTGTCGCCGCCACGCGGCACCACGCGCTCGTAGTCGGGGAACTTGCCGTCGACCAGCTTCGAGGTGAAGGTGAAATCACCGGTATGCGCACGCACGTGGCTGGCACTGAGCGTCAGCGTTACCGGCTCGTCGCTGTCATCGAGCAGCCGCACCAGCTCGAGCACGCCCTTGCGCGGCACGATCAGCTTGCGGGCCGGCTCCACCTGGATTTCCGCCGGGCGCGAGCAGACGGCCAGTCGATGACCATCGGTCGCGACGGTACGCACCAGGTTGGAACGCAGCTCCAGCAGCATGCCATTCAGGTAGTAGCGCACGTCCTGTTGGGCCATGGCGAAGGACGTGGCATCGATGAGATGCTTCAGCGTACCACGTGGCAAACTGAGCTCCACGTCACCGGCGCTGTCCTCGATATTGGGAAACTCGGCGACCGGTAGCGTCGACAGGGTGAAACGAGAGCGGCCGCTTCGCAGTACGGCACGCCCATCTTCCAGGCTGAACTGCAGTTCGGCCTGATCGGGCAGTGACTTGCAGATGTCCATCAGTTTGCGGGCCGGTACGGTAACGGCACCTGCTACATCGACCTGCGACGCTGCCGTGCGTCCAATCAGTTCAACCTCGAGATCGGTGCCGGTCAGGGCCACCTGCTCCTGGTCGACTTGAATCAGTACGTTGGACAGTACCGGCAGGGTCTGACGTCGCTCCACCACGCCTGCCACCAATGCCAGCGGCCGTAGCAGCGCTTCGCGGGTAATGGAAAATCTCATGTCGGCTCCACGTCTCGTCCTGTAGATGGGTGTCGGGCAATGCTGGGCGTTGAATGACTGCCGCTAGCTGGTCAACAAGCGCAGCAGGTTCTTGTAGTCCTCACGAATGTCGGCACTCTCCTCCTGCAGCGCCTGAACCTTGCGACAGGCATGCAGTACCGTCGTGTGGTCACGCCCGCCGAAGGCGTCACCAATTTCCGGCAGGCTGTGATTGGTCAACTCCTTGGCCAGCGCCATGGCTACCTGACGCGGCCGTGCCACCGAGCGTGAGCGACGCTTGGAGAGCAGATCGGCCAGCTTGATCTTGTAATACTCGGCAACGGTACGCTGAATGTTATCCACTCCCACCTGCTTGTCCTGCAGCGCCAGCAGATCCTTCAGCGACTCGCGGATGAAGTCCTGGGTGATGGGCTTGCCCATGAAGTGGGAGTCGGCAATGACCTTCTTGAGCGCCCCCTCCAGCTCGCGTACGTTGGAGCGGATCTTCTGGGCAATGAAGAATGCGGCATCATGGGGCAGATCCACCTTGGCCTGGTCTGCCTTCTTCATCAGGATGGCGACCCGCGTCTCCAGCTCGGGAGGCTCGATGGCCACGGTCAACCCCCAGCCGAAGCGCGACTTGAGCCGCTCCTCGACGCCGCTGATCTCCTTTGGATAGCGATCCGAGGTGAGGATCATCTGCTGACCGCCTTCGAGCAAGGCATTGAACGTATGGAAGAACTCCTCCTGGGAGCGTTCCTTGCCGGCAAAGAACTGGATGTCATCGATCAGCAGCGCATCGACGCTGCGATAGAAACGCTTGAAGTCGTTGATCGCGTTGAGCTGTAGCGCCTTCACCATGTCGGCCACGAAGCGCTCGGAGTGCAGATAGACGACACGGGCGTTTTCGCGCCGGGCCGCCAAGGCGTTGCCCACGGCGTGCATCAAGTGAGTCTTGCCGAGGCCCACGCCGCCGTAGAGGAACAGCGGGTTGTAGGCGCCACCGGGATTTTCCGACACCTGCCTCGACGCGGCGCGGGCAAGCTGGTTGGACTTGCCCTCAACGAAGGTTTCGAAGGTAAAGCCGGGATTGAGCCCACTGCTGTGCTTCAGGCTGCCCTCGACCTGCACTTCGCGATCGCCGCCGGAACGCCGCGCCGTAGCTCCCTCCTCGCGCATCTGGTCGATTTCGCGCTCGTCGCCGATATCACCTCGCGGCGGTACCTGCACGGCCGGGGCCAGGGGGGAATGGGGGCTGGCCGACACCGGCGTCCCCAGGTCGCGCGGCTGCGGCTTGACCGCCGCCGCCTTGCGGCTGCCGACTGTCAGCACTACCCGCGGCGGCTTGGCAGGAGCCAGGTCCCTGAGCAGCTCATTGATGCGCTTGGCATACTTGTCACCAACCCAGTCGCGGACGAAGCGATTGGGCGCCAGCAGACGCAACTCGCTGGCTTCCCCCTCTTCGGCTTGAAGCGGGCGAATCCAGGTATTGAACTGCTGTGCGTTCAGCTCGTCCTGCAGGTAATCCAGACACTGTTGCCAGAGAGCAAGAGACACTCGACCTCACCATACCCGTTGATGCATGACCGGACATTGTATCCTTCGCCCGGCGGGTTATCCACATGCGGTTCGTCACCTGCCGTCCCTGTGGAAAACGCCGGCAAGAGAGACGCATCGCATCATGTCGCCAAATGGGGAGCCAAGTTCGGCAGAAAAGCATTTGCGAACGGTTTTTCCACACTCCTGGGCACTGCCTACCTAGTTGATTAGGCATCAAAGTTAGGACTTATCAACAGTGCCCGTCCCCAATATTGACCACAGCGTATGCCGAACCGACATGGCGCCAGCACCCGCGATCTTGCCCCGCCTATCCACCGCGCCAGCCCCTCGGATCGAGCGGAACAATTGCGTCGGACAGCCGAAGTCTCTACAATTTCCGGTCTTGAACCGAATCTGCCCCTGGTTCCTGATGGGAGCCAGGGCATTCCTGTAAGACGTTCCGTCAATAAACCACGTGGGAATCGAGTGTTATGAAACGTACCTTTCAACCCAGCGTTCTGAAGCGCAAGCGTGTCCACGGTTTCCGTGCGCGCATGGCCACCAAGAATGGTCGCGCCGTTCTGGCTCGCCGCCGCGCCAAGGGCCGCAAGCGTCTGAGCGCCTGATAGCGGATTGCGCGTGTCCGGTCATGGCTTCCCCAAGCAGCTGCGCTTGTTGACTGCCGGGGATTATCGATACGTTTTCGATCACGCTTCATTCAAGGTACATGGCAAGGGGCTGATGGCCCTGGCGTGCCCCAATGGACTGGACCACCCCCGCCTTGGCCTGGTCATCAGCAAGAAGAACGTGCGCAAGGCTGTGGATCGCAATCGCCTCAAGCGGTTCGCTCGAGAATCCATTCGCCTGCAGCAGTGCTCGCTACCCGCCGTCGACATTGTCCTGCTGGCTCGGCGTGGCGCGAACGAGCTGGACAGAGCAACGCTGCATCGCCAGTTCTACGGCATGTGGCGTCGCCTGGAGCGTGACGCCCGAAAGTCGATGGCCTCCTGACCGGATACGGAGTCTTTCTCCGCCTCGATAGCCTGTCTCGTCAGGCTATCGACCTTTCCTACATGACAGCGGATTTCGTTCCAGCGGCATGTTCACTACCCACCGGGCAGAACCCTCATGGACGTAAAACGACTCCTATTGCTGATCCCACTGGCCGTGCTCGCCTATTTGCTTGTCGTGCAGTGGAATCAGGATTATGGCCAGGTTGCTCCTGAGCCCGATGCTCCCGCGATCACCGCACCGGCAGCCGATGAACAGCAGCCAGCCAACGAGGATGGCCTGGCCGTGCCCGCCGCTCCTCAGGCGGAACGGCAGATGGCCGGCGACATGCCGACCGAGACCGAGCAGACGAGTGGCTCTCGCGATCTGATCGCCGTCGTGACCGACGTGCTCGATGTCCGCATCGATCCCCAGGGAGGTGACATCGTTTACGCTGCCCTGCCCCAGCATCGCGCTGCGCTCGGCTCCGATCGCCCCTACGTGCTGCTCTCGGACAACGAGACGCGCAGCTACGTGGCTCGTTCAGGACTGCAGGTAGACGGCCATGGCGGCCGTATCGGCTTCACTGCGGAGAACACCAGCTATCGTCTGACCGACGACGAGGGCAGCCTCGACGTGGATCTCCGCGGCGAAGTGAACGGTGTCGACGTGATCAAGCGCTTCACTTTCGAGCGCGGCAGCTACGCGGTGGACGTCAGCTATTACCTGGCCAACAACACCGAGGAGCCGGTCACGGCGCGCTTCATCGGCCAGCTCGCGCGGGACAATAGCCCCGATCCCTCGAGCGGCGTCTCGATGGGCATGAGCTCCTACCTCGGTGCCGCCTACTCGTCACCTGAGGATCGCTACCAGAAAGTCGATTTCGATGATGTCCAGGCGGGCAATTTCAACAACCGTGACGTCCAGGGTGGCTGGGTGGCCATAATCCAGCACTATTTCGTCTCGGCCTGGGTCCCCTCACAGAATCAGCAGAACCTGCAATACGCCACCACGGATTCGCGCAACCGCAACGTCGCCGCGTTCGCCGGTCCGGTCACCACGGTTTCCGCCGACGGCGAGGCTCGCCTGGGCGCCACGCTCTACATGGGCCCCAAGGTGCAGAGCTACCTCGAGGAAGTGGCGCCCAACCTGCGCCTGACCGTCGACTTCGGCTGGCTGTGGTTCATTGCCAATCCGCTGTTCTGGTTGCTCGATCATATCCAGGACATCATCGGCAACTGGGGCTGGTCCATCGTTTTCCTGACCGTCCTGGTCAAGCTGGCCATGTGGCCGCTCTCCGCCAAGGCGTACAAGTCCATGGCCCGCATGCGCAAGCTGGGGCCCGAGATGCAGCGGCTCAAGGAACAATACGGCGACGATCGCCAGAAGATGTCCCAGGAAATGATGAAGTTCTACCAGAAGGAGAAGATCAATCCTCTGGGCGGCTGTCTGCCGATACTGGTGCAGATGCCGGTCTTCATCGCCCTCTACTGGATGCTGCTGGAATCGGTCGAGCTGCGCCACGCGCCCTTCATGTTCTGGATCCAGGACCTGTCGATGAAGGACCCGTACTTCATCCTGCCGATCCTGATGGGCGCCTCGATGTTCGTGCAGCAAATGCTCAACCCGACGCCGCCCGACCCCATGCAGGCGAAGATCATGAAGATGCTGCCGATCGTCTTCACCTTCTTCTTCCTGTGGTTCCCGGCCGGCCTGGTCATCTACTGGGTGGTCAACAACGTCATCTCGATCGCCCAGCAGTACGTGATCACGCGCAAGATCGAGAACGACCCCAGTGTGGGCAAGGCAGCCAAGAGCAAGCGCTGAGCGCACCCCGGCAACATCCCGGACCCCCGCCCTCGCGGGGGTCTGGCGTTTCAGAGCCCGCAACGGGACAATGCGGCACGTGCCTCACCATCAACAGGGCCAACCCATGTCGGATCCGCTCTATCACCCGGACACCATCGCCGCCTTGGCCACCCCGCCGGGGCGCGGCGGGGTGGGCATCATCCGCGTCTCGGGGCCGCAGTGCACGACGATCGCCGAGGCCATGGTGGGCCACTGCCCCGAGCCCCGTCGCGCCCATTACGGCCCCTTTCACGGCGACCGCACAGTCATCGACGAAGGCATAGCCCTCTTTTTTTCCGGCCCTCACTCTTTCACCGGCGAGGACGTGCTGGAACTGCAGGGGCACGGCGGGCCGGTGATCATGGACCTGCTCTTGGAGCGCTGCGTACAGCTCGGTGCCCGCCTGGCAAGGCCCGGTGAGTTTTCCGAACGCGCCTTCCTCAACGACAAGCTGGACCTGGCCCAGGCCGAGGCCATCGCCGATCTGATCGAGGCCAGCTCGAGAACGGCGGCGGAGAACGCCCTACGCTCACTGCAGGGCGAGTTCTCACGCCGCGTGGAGGCACTCGTGCAGCGGCTGATCGAATTGCGCATGTACGTGGAAGCGGCGATCGATTTCCCCGAGGAGGAGATCGACTTTCTCGCCGACGGCCGGGTGGCCGAGATGCTCGGCGTCGTTCAGGCCGAACTCGCCGAGGTGCGTGCCGCCGCCGGCCAGGGGGCACTGATGCGTGAAGGCATGAGCGTGGTGATCGCCGGGCGCCCCAACGCCGGCAAGTCGAGCCTGCTCAACGCCCTCACCGAGCAGGAGACAGCCATCGTCACGGAAATCGCCGGTACCACCCGCGACGTACTGCGCGAACATATTCACCTGGACGGCATGCCGCTGCACGTAATCGACACGGCGGGGCTGCGTGACACACCGGATGCAGTCGAGCGGATCGGCGTGGCTCGCGCCTGGGCCGAGATCGAGAAGGCCGATCGCGTGTTGCTGCTGGTGGACGCCGCCACCACCGACGCCACCGACCCCATGGCGATCTGGCCCGAGTTCGTTGCGCGTCTGCCCGACCCAGAGCGCCTGACCCTGGTGCGCAACAAGATCGATGCCAGTCGCGAGGCCCCGACAGCCGAGCTGTCCACCTCTCCACCGGTGATTCGCCTCTCGGCGCGAACCGGCGAGGGTATCGGCAACCTGAAAGAGCACCTCAAGGCAGTGATGGGGTACGCCACGACCACCGAGGGGCGCTTCTCGGCCCGCCGCCGCCATCTGGAGGCCCTCGACCGGGCACAGCAGGCCCTCGAGAGCGGTGAGGCACAGCTATCCGGCTACGGCGCCGGCGAGCTGCTGGCCGAGGATCTGCGCGACGCCCAGCAGGCGCTGGGCGAGATCACCGGCGAGTTCAGCGCCGACGATCTCTTGGGCGAAATCTTCGGCAGCTTCTGTATCGGCAAGTAGCCGGCGGCGCTACTCCTCCACCCACCAGTCGGCCGTGTAGCGGCTAGTCGCGCCCAGCAGTGGTACGACCCGAGCCATGGCCGCGGCGAGACGCTCGTCCACCCCCCAAGGCGGATTGACTACCAGCATACCGCTACCGTACATGCCGCGCTCCTCGCCCGGCTCATGAAGGGTCAGCTCGCTGCGCCAGATCTTGCGCAGCCCGCCGTCACGCAGGTGTTCGAGCAGCTCGCGGTGGCGCGCCGCAGGCAGCAACGGGTACCACACCAGCACCACGGCGTGACGCACCTTGCGCATCGCTGCCAGCAGTGTCTCGGCGACTTCACCATACTCCGCCTTGCGCTCGTAGCTGGGGTCGATCAGCACGCACAGCCGCGGCGTGGCGGCGGGCAGTCCGGCGAGCAGCCCGGTCAGGCCGTCGGCATGCGACCGCCTGACGTTGACGGGAAGCCGCTGCAGGGTCAGATGCTCGTGTTCTCCCGGATGGAGCTCGAACAGCTGCAGCCGATCGTCCTTGCGCAGCCGTTGACCGAGCCACCAGGGCGAACCGGGATAGCGCTCGAGCCGGCTTGAATCGGGCTGCACGCGGGCGATGGCCTCGAGCCAGCTCGCCAGCAGCGGCTCGTCAGCCAGACGCCCCCGCTCCTGCCACAGCGGCAACACACCATGTCGATACTCGCCGAGGCGCTGAGTCTCGGGCGCATCCAGCGGATAGACGCCGCGTCCAGCATGGGTATCGAGGAAGGTGATCGGCGAGGCCTTGCGCAGCAAGTGATCGACGACGGCGTACAAGACGAGATGCTTGTGAACGTCGGCGAAATTGCCAGCATGATAGGCGTGCTGATAGGAGAGCATGAACGGTAACCTCACGCGCCGTCAGGGGCACAGACAAGCGGGCCCGCCACTCATCCACAGTGGCGGGCCCGCAAGGCAACGCCTGCGTTTGGCGCTTACTGCTGCTGGAATTGTGACTCGATCGGCGTCAGCGTGATCTCGACGCGACGGTTCTGGGCTCGGCCTTCCTCGGTATCGTTGCTTGCTACCGGCTGGCTCTCGCCGTAACCGGTCATGGAGAGTCGGTTGCGTGCCACGCCCGACTGTGCCAAGTACTCGCCGACGGCCTGGGCACGGCGCTCAGAGAGGCGTTGGTTATAGGCGTCGTCGCCCGTGCTGTCGGTATGCCCGGCGATGTTGACGCGGGTATCGGTATATTGGGTCAGCACGTTGGCCACGTCATTGAGCGCATTGCGCGCCTGTACGGTAAGATCGCTGGAGTCGAAGCCGAACGTCACGCTGCTGGGCATATTGAGCACGATATCATCGCCGCGGCGCTCGACGCCGACGCCGGTGCCCTGCATGCTTTCGCGCAGCTGTTGCTCCTGGCGATCCATGTAGGCACCGATACCGGCACCCGCCGCCGCACCCACGGCGGCCCCGATCAGCGCGCGATCGCGTCGGCTGGTGCTGCCGTCGCCCGAGAGAGCACCGGCGGCGGCACCAACCGCTGCCCCTATCCCGGCTCCCGATAGGGTCTTGTTGCGCTGGGTCTGCCCCGAATAAGGATCGGTGGTGGCACAACCGGCAAGCAGCAAGGCAGCCGCAAGAGGGGCAACGAATCGGGTAGCTTTGAGCATGAGCAATCTCCAGATCAGGGTAACGAGATCATTCCGTGCCGGCGTCGTCCACGAGCGCCAGCAACTCGTTCAAGAATAATAGACCTCGCGGTGAAGCCTGAAGCCTTTCGCGATCTTCCACAAGAAGTCCTTTTTCGTATGCCACAGCGAGCCGCTCGTTCAGCACCGCGAGAGGGCGCCCGGTGTGGGCCTGCCAGTCAGCCATGGCCACGCCGTCGACGAGGCGCAGCGCATTCATGGCGAACTCGAGCGGCAGCTCGGCCTCACCGACCCGGCTGCTGCCGGCCACGAAGCCGCGTGGATCGCGACGGCGGCGCAGGTAGGCCTCGGGCTGGCGCGTCTTCCAGCGGCGCTCTATCTGGAGCCGCCCCGACTCGTCCACGGCACTCAGCTTGCCGTGACTGCCGGCCCCGATGCCCAGGTAGTCACCGAAGCGCCAGTAGTTGAGGTTGTGCCGGGAGCGTCGCCCGGGTTGCGCATAGGCGGAAATCTCATAGCGCGACAACCCTTCGGCCTCGAGCCGCTCATGGCCAAGGTCCTGGATGTCCCACAGCACTTCCTCCTCCGGTAGCACTGGTGGCCTGGAGTGAAACTCGGTGTTGGGTTCGAGGGTGAGCTGGTACCAGGAAAGATGCTCCGGCGTCAGCGTCAGGGCACGCTCCAGGTCGGCCAGGGCCAGCTCGGGGGTCTGCCCGGGCAGGCTGTGCATCAGATCGAGATTGAGGTTGTCGAAGCCGGCCGTGCGCGCCTCCTCGACCGCGGTCACGGCATCCTCGCCGCTGTGTATGCGCCCCAGGGCCTCGAGCTGGGCCGACTGGAAACTCTGCACGCCGAGCGATAGCCGATTGATGCCAGCCCGGCGGTAGCCCCGGAAACGCCCGCGCTCCAGCGTGCCGGGGTTGGCTTCCAGGGTGATCTCGATGTCTTCGGCAAACGGCAGGCGCCGGGCCAGCTCAGCGAGGAGGCGCTGGTAGAACCCAGCCGACATCAGGCTCGGCGTCCCGCCGCCGATGAAGATGCTGACCAGGGGCCGGCCCGCCGCCAGCGGCAGGTCGGCATCGAGATCGTCGAGCAGGGCGGCCAGATACTCGTCTTCCGGCAACTCGCCTCCCCTGCCGACGCTATGAGAATTGAAATCGCAGTAGGGGCACTTGCGCACGCACCAGGGCACGTGCACGTAGAGGGCCAGGGGGGGCAGAATCGATACGTCCCGAATTGCGGCTGGCATCAGCGCCGGCTCGCCTCGCGCAGGGCCGCCAGCATCGCTTCGAGGGCACGTCCGCGGTGGCTGAGGCGGTTCTTCTCCTCGCTATCGAGCTCCGCCACGCTCCTGCCGAGCGACGGCAGCCAGAACAGCGGGTCATAGCCGAATCCCCCCTCTCCTCGCGGCTGCTGCAGAATCTCCCCTTCCCAGCTGCGCTGAACGATAAGCGGTACCGGATCGTCGGCGTGACGCAGGTAGACCAGCGCACACCAGTAGCGCCCGCTACGAGCGGGCCCCGATACCCCGCTCAGGGCCTCCAGCAGCTTGGCATTGTTGCGCGCATCGCTCTTGGGTTCTCCGGCGTAGCGTGCCGAATAGATGCCCGGCCGTCCCGAAAGGAAATCCACCTCGAGCCCCGAGTCGTCGGCCAGTGCCGGCAGGCCACTGGCACGACTGGCGGCACGCGCCTTGAGCAGGGCGTTCTCGACGAAGGTGAGCCCGGTTTCCTCGACATCGACCACGCCGAATTCCGACTGGGGACGGACACGTAATCCCAGGTCAGCGAAAAGCTGGCGGAACTCGCGGATCTTGCCGGGATTGGCGCTGGCCAGAACCAGCTCATCTGTGGGGGACACAACCGCTCCTCATGCAGGATGTCACTCCAGTATGTTACACGACGCAAGGACTTGGCAGAACTGCCTTCGCTGTCGCGACTTGCGCGTCGAAGCACAATATAAAAGTCGTTACAAGACGACCACGAGGCAATGCACCTGCAGCTTGTTGATACCGTTTTTGTAACCTATCTTTACACTGGGCTTGCGTAGGGTGGCAACAGTGTGGCGCGACTGCCGGATGGAAATGCGTCGATCAGTTGATGAAAACCCGAGCAGAACTAACTGACACTTACATTAGTAATATTAGATCAACCAGTGACGGCTGGTCGCTATTTTCCAGAAATTTCCTTCTATCCAACCTAGCCTTCGACGGTTTCGCTGTAGCTCGCTAGGAGCAGAAGGAATCCTATTACGTATTCAATGAAGACGAGCGACTCATGGAAAAAGACACAGCACTCTTGTTGATCGATTCCGTGTCAGATGACAGGCAAAGATTCATTGAGCGCATGGCAGGCAAAGGGTGGCATATCAACCTTGCCGAGAGCCTGGAAGCGGCACAATCTCTGCTGAATGAAACCGAACATGAGGCAGGTATCTGCTTTCTTCATCATGACCAAGCTAACGAACTGAAAAATATAGAAAAGTTGATCGCTCGATCGAGAATGGAGTGGATCGCCATGGTGCGTGAGTCCGTGCTCGACGACCCCTGGATCTGCAAAGCGCTGGGAAGCCTTTTCATGGCCTACCAGGCGGAGCCGATCGACATCGAGCAGGTCGATTGCCTCCTGCGGCACGCAGTGGCCATGAAACGGCTCAGGAAGGAGGAGGCCGCATCAAAACGGCCAAGGGAGACCGAATTCGACATGGTCGGCACGGTACCGGTCATGCAAAAGGTGTTCGACACCATACGCCGGGTAGCCTCCGTGGAGGCTCCCGTATTCATCAGCGGTGAGTCGGGCACGGGCAAGGAACTTGCCGCCCGCGCCATACACGAACGCTCACGACGCGCTACTGCGCCTTTCGTTGCCGTGAATTGTGGTGCCCTACCCAGCAACCTGATTCAGTCCGAACTGTTCGGTCATGAGAAAGGTGCCTTCACCGGCGCCAACCAACGTAAGATCGGCCAGATCGAAGCCGCCTCGGGCGGCACGTTGTTCCTCGACGAGATCGGTGACCTGTCCCTTGAACTGCAAGTCAATCTGCTGCGTTTTCTCGAGGAAAAAACGATTCAGCGCATCGGTGCACTCGAAGAGGTACACGTCGATGTTCGCGTCCTTTCGGCTACCCACGTGGATCTAACGAAGGCAATCGAGGAGGGACGGTTCCGCGAGGACCTCTACCATCGCCTCAACGTGCTGCAGGTCGCCATTCCACCGCTGAGAGAACGCCAGGAGGACATAGAAATCCTGGCCAGGTTTTTCTTCGATAAATTCGCCGAAGAAAAATCCTTGAAAGTACAGGGTTTCAGCCAGGATGCTCTGGTACTCATGCAGCAGCATCACTGGCCGGGCAATATTCGGGAGCTCATCAATCGTGTACGTCGCGCCATGGTCATGTGTGAGCAGCGTCTGATCAAGCCGTCGGATCTGGGCCTAGAACGACGCGCATCCAGTCGCCATGTCGTGACCCTGGAGGAGGCTCGCAACTGCGCCGAGAGAGATGCCTTGCGACAAGCCCTGGGTCGCAACAGGCAAAAGGTCAAGCAAGCCGCCGAAGAACTGGGCGTATCACGGGTAACGCTTTATCGACTGATTGAAAAGCACGGCCTGGACAGAACGACCGAAGAGACCGCTTGTCCCTTCACCTCGGCATGAGCCTGCTGCTCCTTGCGGCCGCACCAACGGGTATCTCGGCGCAGCCCTATGGGTGCCCACCTAGGGCGAGGATGGGTTGGTCAGGGCAGCGCAGAATGGTGCTTTCCACTGTCGTTTAGTATGAAAAAAATACTTCTCTATCCGCTACACTCTCATACCTCAAGGAGGCGAGAGCAATGGGGAATTTTGTCCTAAGAGGCACCTCCATCACACGGGCGAATATTTATAAATTATTGTTTTTACTGAAAATAACTCTGCAGCTAAGAAAAAAGTGGACCCGCGTGCCTAGTCAATTCAGTACCAGAGGAGGCAGCGCTTGGTATGAGACTACATAGAGAAAAGTAATAAGCAGAATATTTTCATGAAAAAAACATATTAACCACCTTGCTGTTTTTGACCGAGACTCGAAAATGGCGGCAAAATTTACATTTCTTTACATGTAGGACTACGAATAAATAAGGGGGAAGGGATCATGACAAGCATGGACTTTCGGATCTTTCTGGTAACCGCCATCAATCCCCAGTCGAAGCTGTTCATCGAGCACCTCCAGCAACAGCTGGAGCATGAGGTCGTCGCTGTCGATACCGAGGCCATGCCATCCATGAGTGAGGGAGATAACGTCCTGGTGATACTCGATCTGGACCACTTGGGCGAAGCCAACATGCAGCGCTGGCAGGCGGCAGCGGATGGCAAGGAAACCATCAGCCTCGCGGCCTTCAACGTGCGCGACGAGGGACACGCCGTCGAGCTGCTCTCGTCACTCAACCTACAGGGCATATTCTATCGGAACGACAGCGTAGAGCTAATCTGCAAGGGAATCGAGGCACTCCAGAGCGGCAGTCTCTGGATGTCGCGAACTTTGATGTCTCGCATGATCCAGCTTCTACGTCGCCAGCAGATGAACTCCTATCGTCCAGCCTGTGGATTGACCCAGCGTGAACTGGAGATCATCGGGCTTCTCGGCACGGGAGCCACCAATTCGGAGATCGCCGAAAAACTGTTCGTCAGCGAACATACCGTAAAATCCCATCTTTACAACATCTTCAGGAAAATAAAGGTTCACAACCGGCTACAAGCCATGAACTGGGCCAGACGGAACCTGTTCAGCGTACCTCCCAGCTATAAGCGCGAGGCACGCCACTGAGGCAGGCCAGGAATTGAAGTAATGCTTGAGCGCAGCCAATAGGGATATCCGTCATGGAAACGCCCCCCAACGTCATGCTGCTGGACCGGGTTTCTGAACGCTCATGCAAGATGCTGGCGGCACTCGACGAGCAGGGTTGTCTCGTTACGCTCGCCGAGAATCATCAGCAAGCACGCCATGCCATGGCAAATGACGATTTCGATGTCGGACTCGTGCAGCTTCTGGAAGAAGATGCGGATCACGTGTCGATGCTGGAAAGCCTGGTTCTCGACAGCGGCTTTGACTGGGTAGCCTTGGCCAATCCACGTCAAGCCAGCGATCCCCGTATTCGTCCGGCACTTGCCCGGATGTTCCACAGCGTTCATTTCCAAGAGGATCTGGCCGGTCTGGTTTGCCTGTTGCGCAGCATTTACCGGCAGCGTGCCGTATCACTCAATGCCGACAGGAAAGCCGTTCTCCATGTTGCCAAGAAGAGCTTGATCGGTACCTCACCCAGCATGCGTCGGGTCGTGAAGAAGATCCGGACCTTGGCTGACGTCGATGCCCCAGTGTTCATCAGCGGCGAATCGGGGACTGGCAAGGAGCTGGCCGCCAGGGCCATCCATGAGCTTTCCTCCCGTGCGCATGCTCCGTTCGTTGCGATCAACTGCGGGGCCATTCCGCCCAACTTGATTCAATCCGAACTCTTCGGCTTCGAAAAGGGCGCATTCACGGATGCCCATTGCCAGCGCATGGGGAAGATCGAGGCCGCCTCCGGGGGCACCCTGTTCCTGGATGAGATCAGCGAGCTTCCCTATGACCTCCAGGCGACCCTGTTGCGCTTCATCGAGAGTCATTGCTTCTTCCGTCTCGGCAGCCGCAAGGAAACCCAGGCTGACGTGCGCATCGTTGCGGCGACGAACAGGCATGTCCCTACCCTCGTAGAAGAGGGACGTTTCAGGCTGGATCTCTTCTACCGCCTGAACGTGCTCGAGATCACGATTCCACCACTACGAGAAAGAAAAGCGGACATTGCGCCACTCGTCGAACACTTCTTCGAGCAGTTCAGCCAGTACCGGCCTGATGGGCTTGAGGGTTTCAGTCCTCAAGCCATATCGCTCCTGCAGAACCATGACTGGCCGGGCAATATTCGCGAACTGATGAATACGGTCTGCCGCGCCATGCTCATGTCGAATCCTCCCCATATCGAGGAGGAGGACATACCGATCGCCAACCCTGGCACGCCTCATCAGCCACCCACCCTGGAGGAAATCCGAGAGCAGGCCGAACGCCACACCATCCTCAATGCGCTCAAGCGAAACCGGTACAATATTGCACGCACAGCGCGAGAGCTAGGGGTCTCTCGCGTCACCCTCTACCGCCTGCTGGACAAGTATGACATCCAGCGAACCAATGACCGACATCCACCATGACGGTTCCTCGGAACTGGAACTTCAAGGGAAGAGAAACATGAATAAAATTAACTTCTTGCTGTTCAACACCGCACTGGGTCTCGCCCTTTCTCAGGGCGTCGCGGCCCAGGACACCGCAGCTCCGGGCGGCATCACGTCGCCGGTAGGCCAAGCGCCGGTTGAGGCGCCGCCCGAGCAGCCCGAAGTCCAGGCCATCGCGGACATCGGTGGCGTACTGACGCCACGCGGAAGATTGGTATTGGAACCTTCGCTGCAGTACTCCCATTCAGGGGTCAACCGCCTGACCTTTCGCGGCGTCGAGATTCTCAGCACCCTTCTTATTGGGGTGTTCAGCGCCGAAGAGGCCGAACGGGACGTCTGGACCGCCGCGCTGACCGGACGGCTAGGGGTCACCGACCGGCTCGAGATGGAACTCAAGGTGCCCTATGTCTATCGCGATGATACCGTGCGAGCCACGGTTCCCACGGTCGGGGACGACAGCTTCGATATCGATCGCGATCTTTCCGGCAACGGCTTGGGAGATATCGAAGTCACCGCGCGCTATCAGCTCAACCGCGGCCAGAATGGCTGGCCCTTCTTCGTCGGCAACCTACGCTACAAGAGCGTTACCGGAGACGGCCCCTTCGACATTTCTCGCGACGCTGACGGCATCGAGCAGGAGCTGGCTACCGGCTCAGGCTTTCATGCCATCGAGCCCAGCATTACCGCGCTCTTTCCCTCCGATCCGGCAGTATTCTTCGCCAACATCGGCTACCTCTACAACATGAGCGACGATGTCGACACGCGACTCACCGATGAGTTGCGCATCGGCGAGGTCGATCCGGGCGATGCAGTGCGGTTGAGCTTCGGCATGGCATATGCCATCAACCCCCGTGCCTCCTTCACGCTGGGCTTCAAGAATGATTTCATCGGCAAGACAGAAACCGAGTACTTCGACGACGGTACCAGAGTGACCCAGAGCTCACGCACCCTTAATGTCGGCTCGCTGCTGCTGGGCTGGTCCTATCAACTCAACCAGGACGTCTCGGTCAACCTCGGCCTGGAGCTGGGGGTGACCGACGATGCCCCCAATACCGTGCTGACGCTACGGATTCCCTTCGGCTCCAACGTGTTCTGAGTCCCGCCAGAGGCCCGGTGCAGTTTATAAATACCGGGCCTCACTGCGCAGGAAAGGCAAGGCGAGAAAGCCGCGCTCAACGGGCCAGTGAGTTCGTGATGAAGTGACGTTGCTGGGCTGCTTGCAACGCCGGCAGGTTATTGACTTGTACGCCAATATCGAGCTGTTGCCGGATGTCCCGCCCTGACGCATCGCTGACTACACCGCCAAGGATGGCGTCCTGCGTCACCGAATGGAACACCGAGGTGAAACCCTTGCTGTCGTTCACTACCAGGCCGGGGAAGTCCTTCATTCCGGAAAGGTTGATACCGCTCGGCGTCAACTCCATGATGGTCTTGCCGCTCCCCTGCCCGACCTGGTTGACGAGCTGACCATCAATTACGCCATGCTGAGTGATCGTCTGGGATACGACCTCGGCGCCCGTCCCGTTGATGATGAAGACGGTATCCATCCGCACGTTGTCCACCAGGGTCTGGAGGGTAGCACCGAAGCTCATATCGAGCCCAGAGAGCTGGAAGCCTCCCCGCAATTCACTCATTTCCACCTCGTCGATAGGCTCCAAGTAGGCAAAGTCGGCCGCCTGCAGCGTGGCGCTCGACAGGCACAGTGACACCACGCCAAACCAGCCGAAGAGTTCGCTACGTAAAGCCGGGGCCGGTTGCATCGCGTCCTCAGGATGACAGGTGATCGCTCGCCAAGAGCTTCGGCATGTTTTCATCGCATTTACCGCCCAAGTTCGTTGATTGCTGGCAGCTGCAGCAGCATCGAGGCCACATCGGCCCGGTCGATACCGCTGCCGACCGGAGCCGATGGCCGGATGCGCCAGTCTCGCTCATGGTTGAAGTTAGCCTTGGCAATGGCGGTATCGGCACGGGCCCCCAACACCAGGCCACTCCAGATCGACTCGAAGTGCGCCCTGGGCACTGCCACGGTGCCCACGGCAGGGTCGCCGAGCAGTACGCTATCGCCATCCACTCCCTTGAACACGACGAAGTGTCGGTATCCCCCCGTATTGATCAGGGTTATGGCGGGAATACCGATGCGCTCCAGGTCATCGAGCCCGACCCGGAAACCGTCCGAGTTGAGTCCTTGGCCGTCGAGGTAGCGTTTCATGTCGAGCATGGAGAAACCCTGCTCCCGAATCTGCTCGACTTCCCCTGTGCGAATCATCGACTCGAAGACGTCCGCCTCAGTGGTGGGCCGGTCATAGTGATAGGTGAGCAGTGTCGCCACCGCAGCAGCCCCGCAGCTGTAGTCGTACTGCTGGGCGACGACGCCGTCCCAACGCATCTCGTGATGGCTTCTCGCCGCGACCGTCACGGAGCCGAAGCCACCGTTCAGCGCGATCGTCACGCCGGCCGCCTTCAGCGGTTTCGCCTGCAGGCTCATGCCAACACATGCCAGCGCTAAGCCGAGCCACCGTAGAGTTCCGGCCATTCTCCACCTCCGTCGCTCCCCAGCCTTACTGGGGCGCATAGATGCTGATGCTGACCCCCGTCGAGACCGCATTGGCATGCCCTGTCATGAGATTCATCAAGGTAATGCCCGAGACATTGTCCATGGCGTTGGCCTCGACGTTGATGCTGCCCGAGACGATCGTATCGGCGGTGAAGGATGCCCCCTTTGCCGCCGCTTCCAGGCTCTGAATGCTCTGGACGTTGATCAGATCGCGGAAACCTTCCCTGCCGGTCACGTCCTGAAGCTCACTCGCCTCGATGCGATGGAACGCATCGAAACCCTTCGTCACGTCGTCCTCTGCCATCATCAGCGGGCTGGCAAGGCTCAAGCCAACCACCAGCGCAACCTGCATGCTTCGCCCGATACGCTTCATGGCATCGCTCCCTCTTCCACAGTTTCAACGGTGGAACCAAGGAAGGGCCGGCAATGCGGTCACCGGCCCTTCACGTTCAGTGCAAGCAAGCCATATCAGTTGCCGATATTGACGTTGCTGTGCGCTGCCACGTTGGTGCCCGCAAGCTGCGAGTTGTAGATGCCAGTGGACAGGTTCATGTTGGCGATACCGCCGAACGTACCGGCACCTGCAGCCATGGAAGCGTTGCCGGTGGCAAGTGTGGCATTGCCACCGTTGCCGCCATTACCGCCGTTTCCACCGTTGCCGGCATAGGCATAGGCATTACCGCCGGTGCCGGTGCCGCCACCGCCGCCACCGCCATTGCCGGTGGAGTTGCCTCCGTTACCGGCCATGGCATCGCCGCCGGAGCCGCCAGCACCACCGGTGCCGGTGCCGCTGCCGGTGCCGCTGCCGGTGCCGCTGCCGGCCCCACCGGTGCCGCCTGCGACAGTGGGCGAGGCAGTGGCGTCGCCGCTGCTGCTGCCGCCCGCAGAGGTAGATACGTTGTCCTCGACGTCATCCCCGGCGACGTTGCCAGCCAACCCGCCCACGGCGCTGCTATCGGCGCCACCGCTGCCGTTGCTGCCGTCGGCACTGCCACCCTGGCCTGCGCCAAGACCCAGGCCCAGGCCCAGGCCAGCACCATCACCGCCACCGGCGCCGTCACCACCGGCCGCCACGGAGTGACCACCGCTGCCACCGGTGCCATCGCCGCCGGAGCCGCCGACGCCCACGCCAGCGCTCACGCCGAGGGCATCGCCGCCGCTGCTACCGGAACCGCCTGCCGCTCCATTTCCGGCCGTGATGTTGATACGAGAACCAGTTACGGTGGAACGCAGATCCTGGATCGCCACCACGCTGGTGCTGGTGTTGTAGGACTCGCTCATGGCCCAGGCATCGCCGCCGGCACCCGCAGCCCCGCCGGCACCACCCATGCCGCCGGCACCGCCGTTCCCAGCACCGCTGGATGCGTTGCTATTTGCGGAAATCTCGGCGTCACTGCCTGCATCGGCCCCGTCGTCCATGTCGCTGGCATTGTTCCAGGCACCTGAAGCTGCGCCGCTATTGCTGCTGCCGCCGTTGCCACCATTGCCGCCGGTACTGTTGCCACCGCTGCCGCCAACGGCCAGCGCGGCAGAGTTGACCTGCTGATCCACGTTTTCGGCCGCACCAGAACTGGGGTTGGCGTGCGCATTCGAAACGGCTAGTACCAAAGCCAGCATGGAAGACCCAGCAATCACGTAATACTTTTTCATGTTAAGTACTCCCTATCATGCATGATGTTTTGTTCCCAAAATGACCTGTCTGCCTGAGATGTCTCGTGAAAAATGGCGAAAGAAACAACCCCCCTTTTCGCCTCCCTTTTCCTGTCGAAAGCCAGAGACAGCGGTCGCGATACCTATCGCATTCTTTGTGCCACGACTCTGCACAATCCCAGCAAAACAAATGCTTACAAAACAGAAACAATAGGAAGGAATCTCGCATGACTGGCGTTACATGAACTAACAGAGAGAATACGGATCGGCAGGTAACGGAGAGTTAACAGTTTTTTAGAATTTAACTGGATGTTTTGTCGTTGTTGTTTACAATCAATGGGTTATAACAAAATTACTCTGTTTCGATTTGCTTACATGGACAGCCTCCTCCTGGCGAAAGGCTGCGCCATTTGCTCAAGAAATACCGGGTATCGGCCAGTTTTTCGCCTAAGAGAAAAGCTGTTCAGCCCGCAAACACTCTCTGCTGGATCAACATCGCCAGCGTGTCGGAAGCGTTGTCGGCGGTAGTGTCGAGATGCAGAAGATGCTGGCGCTCTTCCTCACGATACGACTCGAAGAGAGAAAGCTGACGCTCGAGCACCTTGAGGCTCGTCGCCGGCTCGCCCCCCTGTCGCCTAGCGCGCTTGACGATGCGCGCCCGGAGTGTTTCCTCGTCGGCTTCGAAGCTCACGATGAGCACCGGCAGGCCACGTGCTTCGCCCTGCTGCCTTAACAGCTGGCGCTGGGCGTAGGTCAAGCAGGTGGCGTCGATACAGGTCGGAATGCCGGCATCGAGCAGCAATCCGGCCAAACTGGCCAAACGACGATAGGTGCGGTCCGTCGTCTCAGTACTGAAGATATCCACAGCAGGATCAGGCTCGACCGCTTGTGGATAAAAACCGAAGAGGCGCCGCCGTTCGGCATCCGAGCACAGCCGCACTGCGCCCAACCGCTCGACGACCTCGGCCATGAAGCGGCTCTTGCCGCTGCCCGATACACCGACCCCGACGATCAGAGGAGGAAAGCGGAAATTGGAGACTCGCTCGGCCAGGCCGAGATAGCGGCGACACTCGGTCATCACTTCGGCCAGATGAAACGCCGTGCCACGCCCCGATGTCCAGCGCTGCAGTGCACGCCGGGCACCCGCAAGCGAACGGCATACGGCAAAGACGGAAACGAGGCGGGTGAGGGCATAATCCCCCGACAATCGCAAATAGCGATCGAAGGCGTAATGAGCGAGTCGCGTCTCGTCACGGACATATAGTCCCACCAGCAGCGAGACCAGGTCGAACCCGGAGTCGAGACAGCGGCCGGCGAGCGGGTCGGCCGGGTCCAGATCGAGCGGGTTGGACATGATCAAGCGCTGCCGGTCGCACAGCGGCATCGTCTGATGACCTACGATCCAGCTTGGACGAGGCTCGCCGCGTTCGTCGAACCAGGGTTCGAGACGCCTCATTTCCTGTTCCAGCCAGTCCCGTAGTCGGAGAAGAGTGCGCCGATCCTCCTCGCCGGCCAGATGCAACTCGAGCGTGCGCACTTCATCCTCGACCAGCCCACGGGTCGCGGCCAGACACCCCGACGCCGCCACATAGGGAAGGTCGTCGACGAGAGCACGATGGTACGCCACCAGCGAATCGAGCAATTCATCTACGCCGATGGCGCTCGATGAAGAGGTTGGGCAGGGTGCTGAAGTGGCGTCCATGTTCACTCCCGTTAACGATTGGGCTTGTTCAATGCTGGCACACCTGGGCAAAGGCCTTCTCGGCAGCGTCCAGCGTCCATTGGATGTCCTCCGGCGTGTGGGCACTGGACATGAAGCCCGCCTCGTACGCCGAGGGTGCCAGGTAGACGCCTTCGTCCAGCATCGCCGCGAAGAAGCGACGGAAGGCATCTGCATCGCAAGCCGTGGCCTGGGCGAAGTTGTCGACCCGGGACTGTCCGGTGAAGAACAATCCGAACATCCCGCCGGCACGCTGGGTGATCATGTCGACGCCGGCGGCATCGGCACGCTCCTGCAGGCCGTGGCAGAGCGTCTCGACGCGCTGGGCCAGGGCATCGTGGAAGCCGGGTTCGCGCAGCTTGGTCAACAGCGCAATGCCCGCCGCCATGGCCAGGGGATTGCCCGCCAGCGTACCCGCCTGGTAGACCGGCCCCAGCGGAGAGATCTGCTCCATGATCTCACGCTTGCCGCCAAAGGCGCCCACCGGCATGCCGCCCCCGACGATCTTGCCCAGACAGGTCAGGTCGGGCTCGATGCCGTAATGCGCCTGGGCACCGCCCATGGCCACCCGGAATCCGGTCATCACCTCATCAAAGATCAGCACACTCCCGTATTCGGTGCAAACCCGGCGCAGAGTGTCGAGGAAGCCGGGCTGCGGCGGGATGCAGTTCATGTTGCCGGCCACCGGCTCGACGATGATGCAGGCGATCTGGCTGCCGATTTCCTCGAAGCAGGCTTCCACCTCGTCGAGATCATTGTAGGAGAGGGTGATGGTGTGCTCCGCCAGCGAAGCGGGCACACCGGGCGAGCTGGGCTCGCCGTGGGTCAAGGCACCGGAGCCGGCCTTGACCAGCAGTGAGTCGGAGTGGCCGTGGTAGTTGCCCTCGAACTTGACGATCTTGTCACGCCCGGTGAAGCCGCGTGCCAGGCGAATCGCCGACATGGTGGCCTCGGTCCCCGAGTTGACCATGCGTACCAGCTCGATCGACGGGATCATGTCGCAGATCAGATCGGCCATGGTGGTTTCGATGGCAGTCGGCGTGCCGAACGAGAGACCATGGTCGAGCCGGCTGCGCACGGCACTCAGTACCTCGGGGTCGGCGTGTCCGGTAATCATCGGTCCCCAGGAACCGACGTAATCGACGTAGCGCTTGCCCTCCACGTCGAACAGATAGGCCCCCTGTGCCCGCTCGATGAATACCGGGGGCCGATGCAGCCCCTTGAAGGCGCGGACGGGAGAATTGACACCGCCGGGGATATGGCGGCAGGCCTGTTCGAAGAGCGTTGCGGAAGTGGTCATATCAGCCTCATTGCGGTCTCGAAAATGGTTTGGTCCCGTCACGGGAAGTGCCGAGCTCGCATCGCCCGGTCTGTGGATAACTTCTTGGATAACCTTGGAATCGCCGGTGGAGTCCCCTGGTATTTCATGACTGCCATCGGCAGGGGTCACGCCCGCCGCCGTATCGGGCTGCCGACTCGGCCAAGCCATGCGCCGCGGCAACGCCTGACCGTTTTCGTCCGGCCGCCAGGCATGCGCCAAGGCCTGCCAGGTGAAGCGCTGGGCCTGCTCGCACGCCGGATGCAGCGGCTCACCGGCGGCGAGGCGTGCCGCCAGTGCGGCAGCCAGGGTGCAGCCCGAGCCGTGAAAGCTCCCCGCCAGCCGCGGCCAGCGCCAGGCGAAGCGATCGCCTTCTGCGTACAGCGTCAGCTCGACCGTGTCATCCGGAACGCCGGCTGCCGGATCGTCGCTGCCGCTCACCAGCACGCCACGGCACCCTAGCGACAGCAACCGCAGGGCGCGCGCCTGGTCATCCTGCGCCTGCGGTCCGGCAAGGCGCGCCAGCTCGAGACGATTGGGCGTCAGGATATCCACAAGAGGAAGCAATCTCGCGCGAAAGGCATCGACCAAAGTCGCTGTGGATAACTCTTTCCCTCCCCCTGCCTTGAGCACCGGGTCGACCACCACCGGCACCCCGGGATGCGACTTGACGACGTCCACCACGGCGTCGAGCGTCTCGAGGCTGGCTATCAGCCCGACCTTGATCGCTGCCAGATGGAACTCGCCCAACTGCCGAGCCATGTCACCGATCAGGTTGGCTGCTACCGGTACCACGCTATGCACGTCACGGCAGTCCTGTACCGTCAATGCCGTGGGCACCGTAACCGCCCAGCCGCCGCAGGCAGCGATCGCTTCGCCGTCGGCGGTGAGTCCCGCGCCTCCGGTGGGGTCGTGGCCGGCCAGCACCAGTACGACCGGGCGTTGTTCGTTCATTTTGCTCGACATGATCAGAACGGCTTGAGCACGACCAGGATCACGATGACCAGCAAGGCGATCACCGGCAGTTCGTTGAACCAACGGAAAAACACATGGGAACGCCGGCAACGGCCTGAGGCAAACTGCTTCAGGTAAACCAGACAGATGTGGTGGTAGACCACCAGCAAGGCCACCAAGAGCAGCTTGACGTGCATCCAACCCATGCCAAGCCAGTGGGGCATGAGATAGAGCAGCCAGCTCCCGAGCCCGATAACCGCGATCATCGATGGGGTCATGATGCCGCGGTAAAGCTTGCGCTCCATCACGCTGAAGGTGTCGATGGCCTGCTGCTCCCCCTTGTCACGCGCCATGGCATGGTAGACATACAAGCGCGGCAGATAGAACAGCGCGGCAAACCAGGTCACGACGGCCACGATGTGCAGGGCCTTGATCCAGAGATACATGCTTTCTCCCAGAAGCGTAATGACGACACGTCAGCAGCCGAAGGTTTACTTGAGTGAATAGTAACGCTCGATGGCACCGCGGGTGATGATACCGGAAATCCGCTTGTGCTTCGGGCGTCGACCATACTCCACATACAGGGCATCGACCGCCTGGTCGTTGAGCCGTTCGAAGGCTTCCGACAGGGTCGCCTGTAAATGGATCGGTGCCATCTCCAGGCGCAGCCCCGGGACCTCGAGAAGGTCGATCAACGCCTCCTCGGTGGTGATCTCCTCCAACTCTTTATCGTCAATCAGCGCCCGGGCCAGGTCGGCCGCCTTGAGCGCCAGCGTCGGCTTGTCGCCGGTGGAGCGCAGGATCAGGATCCAGGCCGGCTTGGCATCGAGCAAGGCGCGCGCCTGATCGCGGGTCACCATGCGTGGCGTGCTCACGAAGCTGCGCTCCATGACCGCCGGTACCGAGACCCGTGACAGCGCCTGCATCAAGGGCTGCTGCAACGGGTGCAGACCATGGCGGGTCACGCTTATGAAGAAACCATCACAGCGGCAAAGCTGACGGGCCGTCAGCCCCGAGACCACCACCGCCAGCATGCCAGGGAGAATGATATTGGGATTGTGGGTCAATTCCAGCAGCGCCATCAGCGCCGCCAACGGCGCCTGCAGTACCGCACCCATCATGGCCGCCATGCCGAGCATGGCGTAAAACCCTGGCTCTACGCCCAACTGCGGGAACAGCCATGCTCCCACCAGATCCGCCAGCGCCCCGGCCGCGGCCCCGACCACCAACACCGGGCCGATGATACCGATGGGAATACCGCTGGCCACGGTGACGGCGGTCAGCAACAGCTTGGCCACTACCAGCGCCAGCAGCACGTCGACGGACAGGCTCCCCGCCAGCGATGCATCCAGGCTGTCATAGCCGATGCCCTGCACATCGGGATACCACCACGCCACCGCTGCCGTGGCCAGAGCCACCAGTGCCAGGCGCAGCACCACCGGCAGACCGCTGAGACGCTCGCTTCTCGACACGTGGATGAATGCCCCGGCCAGCAGGCCGATGAACAGCGCAGTGATCACGATCCAGGGCAGATTCATCAGCGACCCCAGGCTGACGCTGGGAACCTGTATGGCGGGTTCCGAACCGTACACCAGCATGGCCATCAATGCGCCCATGGTGGAGGCCAAGATGACCGGCATGAAACCGGCAATGGTGTATTCCATCATCACCACTTCCATGGCGAAGATGACCCCGGCGATCGGCGTATTGAACGACGCCGAGATACCCGCCGCCGTACCGCAGGCCACCAGCACTCGCAGGCTGTTGTGCGGCAGCCGCAAACGCTGGCCGAGTCCGCTGGCCGCGGCTGCCCCGAGATGGATGGCCGGCCCCTCGCGGCCGGCGGAGAGGCCACCCAGCACCGTGGCCACCCCCACCCACCACTGGTTGATCCAGTTGCGCAGGGGGAAGCGGCCCTGGTGATAAGTGAGGCGCTCGATGACGTGGGCAACGCCTAGCTTGCGTGCCGCCGCCGGCTGGCGCCACAGGAAGATGCCGATCAACGCCACGGCGATCAGCGGCAGGGCGGCACGAAACTCCGGCGCCAACCCTTCGAACGCCTCGTGGTTGCCTGCCGGCATGAACAGCAGCCCCCCCAGCTCGAGCAGCAGCCGGAAACCGACCATCACCGCACCGGTCACGACGCCTGATATGACCCCGAGCACGCACAACTGCGGCAAGGCGTCGACACTGGCCAACTTGCGGCGAAAGCCTTCGAGGCTGAAAGAGGGAAGCGAAAGGCGCGGCACGGCAAGTTTCCTGTGCAGTCGGGTCCTTGAAAGCGGCGTCAAGGCGGTTGAGTCGCCGCCCCTTCTCTTGTGTATCATATCTGCATAGGGGCGGTCCCGTTGGCGGTCGCTCTGCCAGGCCAACTTCGAAGGAGTCGCGTTGTGATCAAGGTCGGAATCGTCGGCGGTACCGGATACACCGGCGTCGAATTGCTCAGGCTGCTGGCCCAGCATCCCGAGGTGGAGGTCGAAGCCATTACCTCCCGCTCGGAGGCCGGCGTTCGCGTCTGCGACATGTACCCCAACCTGCGCGGCCACTACGACGCCCTGGCCTTCAGCGAGCCCGATTCTCACCGCCTGGGCGCCTGCGACGCGGTTTTCTTCGCCACGCCGCATGGGGTCGCCCATGCCCTGGCCGGCGAATTGCTCGCCCAAGGGACCCGGGTGATCGATCTTTCCGCCGATTTCCGCCTGCGCGATGCCGAGGTATGGGCCGAGTGGTACGGCCAGCCGCATGGCGCCCCGGAACTGCTCGACGAAGCCGTCTACGGTCTGCCCGAGCTGCATCGCGACCGCATTCGCCAGGCACGCCTCATCGCCGTGCCCGGCTGCTATCCAACGGCGGTCCAACTGGGGCTGCTGCCGCTGCTCGAGGCCGGGCTGATCGACGCCGAGCACATCATTGCCGACTGCAAGTCCGGCGTCACCGGCGCCGGCCGCGGGGCCAAGGTTCCCTCACTGCTGGCCGAGGCCAGCGAGTCGATGAAGGCCTATGGCGCCTCCGGCCACCGTCACCTGCCGGAAATCCGCCAAGGCCTCGGCGATGCCGCCGGAGGCGCGGTGGGTCTGACCTTCGTGCCGCACCTGACCCCGATGATCCGCGGTATCCATGCCACCCTCTACGGTCGCCTGAAGGGTGAGCCGGGCGATCTCCAGGCGCTGTTCGAGCGGCGCTTCGCCGACGAGCCCTTCGTCGACGTGATGCCCGCCGGCAGCCATCCGGAAACGCGCAGCGTCAAGGGTGCCAACGTCTGCCGTCTGGCGGTGCATCGCCCCGGTGACGGCGACACCGTGGTGGTACTATCGGTGATCGACAACCTGGTCAAGGGTGCCTCGGGCCAGGCGGTGCAGAACCTCAACCTGATGTTCGGCTTCGCCGAGAACGCCGGTCTCGCCGCACCCGCACTGATGCCGTGACCCTCCATCGCGCGCTTTGCCGAGGGCGGTAGACAGGCCCGCCTCGGCAATAGTTGACCCTTTTGCTTGGGATTGGGGATAATCCCCTGTTACCCATTTCTCAGCTCAGGGGAGGATGCCCATGAGCGGCGCCGAAACCTTCATGCCCACTCCGATGATGCTCTCCGAGGCTGCCAGAAACCGCCTCCAGGCACTCGTCAAGGAGGAAGGCAGGCCCGAACTCAAGCTTCGCGTCTACGTGACGGGAGGCGGCTGTTCGGGTTTTCAGTACGGCTTCGACTTCGCCGAATCGGTCGGCGAAGACGACACCCTCATCGAATTCGGTAACGTTGCGCTGGTCGTCGACGAGCTCTCTTACCAATATCTCGTGGGCTCCACCGTCGATTACGAGGAGGGGCTGGCCGGTGCCCGCTTCCTGGTTCAGAACCCCAACGCCACGACCACCTGCGGCTGCGGTGCTTCCTTCATGGTCTAACCCCTTGACTTGACGCTTCCCCGTGGACTCGCCATGGTTGAAAGGCGTAACGCCACAACAATTCACCATGGGGAAACGTATGAAACGACACGTGAAGACGGCCACCCTGGTTACCGGCATCGCCTGTGGACTGGGCCTATCCAGCCTGGCTGGCGCCAATGAAACACTCGATGTAGTCACCGACCCGAGCTTCGTCCCTTTCGAGATGATGGATCAGGAAACCGGCGAAATGGTCGGTTTCGACATGGACATCATCGCCGCAGTGGCCGAACGGGCCGGGTTCGATTACGAACTCAACACCATGGATTTCAACGGCATCATCCCCGCCGTCCAGACCGGCAACGTGGACGTCGCCATCGCCGGCATCACCATCACCGAGGAGCGCGCCGAGATCGTCGACTTCTCCGACCCCTACTACGACAGCGGCCTGAAGATCCTGGTGCGCGCCGACGAGGAGGGCGTCGAAGAGATCGAAGACCTCGAAGGCAAGACCATCGCCACCAAGGTCGGCTCCACCAGCTACGATTTCCTGCAGGAACACCTCGGCGACAGTGCCGAGATCACCCCTTATCCCGGCAGCAGCGACATGTACATGGCGCTGCTCGGCGGCAGTGCCGATGCCGTGTTCTACGACGCGCCCAATGTCAGCTACTTCGCTCAGACCCGCGGCGAGGGCCGGGCCAAGGTGGTCGGCCCGCTCTACGAGGGCCAGCAGTACGGCATCGTCTTCGTCAAGGGTAGCGAGTGGGTCGAACCCGCCAACCAGGCTCTGGCCGAGATGCGCCAGGACGGTACCTACGACGAGATCCACGAGAAGTGGTTCGGCAGCGCCAGCGACGAGTGATAGCCCAGCGCTCCTGACGCGGGGTCGGGTCCTCGACCTGACCCCGCGGCGTTGTCATCGGCCCGCGTCTCCCGGTTTCCGAGGCGCATCCTGAGCGGAGAACCCAAGTGGACGTCACCTTCCAATTCGACTGGGAGGCGGCCTTCGCCTCCATCCCCTTTCTGCTCAAGGGGATTCCCTACACCCTGCTGATCTCCTTCGGCGGGCTGGCCATCGGTTTCCTGATCGGCATCCTGTTCGGCCTGCTGCGCATCAGCCCGGTCATCTGGCTGCGAGTGCCTGCGATCGCCTATATCGAGATCTTTCGCGGCACCCCGGTACTGGTTCAGGTGCTGTTCATCTTCTATGGCCTGCCGCAGATCCTCGGCGGGCCGATCAACGCCCTGGTAGCCGGCATCGCCGCCATCGCGGTCAACTCCGGCGCCTACATCTCGGAGATCGTGCGCGGCGGCGTGCAATCGATCGAGCGCGGCCAGCGCGAAGCCAGTCTGTCGCTCGGCCTCTCGCGCGTGCAGTCGTTCCGCTACATCATCTGGCCCCAGGCCTTCCGCCGCATGATCCCGCCGCTCGGCAACCAGGGCATCATCAGCATCAAGGACACCTCGCTGTTCTCGGTGATCGGGGTCGGTGAGCTGGTACGTCAGGGCCAGGTCTACATCGCCACCACTTTCAACGCCCTGGAAGTCTACTTGATGGTCGCCCTCCTCTATCTGGCGATAACCCTGAGCCTGTCATTTGCCCTGCGCCTGCTAGAGCGCAAGGGCCTGGTCGGACAATAAGGAGCGCGACATGAGCCGAGACGATACACACGCCGACGCTGACCCCATCGTGCACATGGACAAGGTCAACAAGCACTTTGGCGAGTTGCACGTGCTCAAGGACATCGATCTGGCCGTCGCCTCCGGCGAGGTGGTGGTGGTGATCGGCGCCAGCGGCTCGGGCAAGTCCACCCTGATTCGCTGCATCAACGGCCTCGAGGAGTTTCAGGCCGGCCACATCGAGGTCGACGGCAACGAGCTGCTCCCGGACGGCAAGAGCGGCCGCGCACTGCAGAAGATCCGCACAGAAGTCGGCATGGTGTTCCAGCAGTTCAACTTGTTCCCGCATCTCAGCGTACTCGACAATGTCACGCTGGCCCCCATGAAGGTACGCGGCTGGAGCCGGGCCGATGCCACCGAGACCGCCTATAGGCTGCTCGAACGCGTCGGTATCGCCGACCAGGCCGACAAGTATCCGTCGCAACTCTCCGGAGGGCAGCAACAGCGCGTCGCCCTGGCCAGGGCACTGGCCATGGAGCCCCGCCTGATGCTCTTCGACGAACCCACCTCGGCACTCGATCCGGAGATGATCGGCGAAGTGCTCGATGCCATGCGCGAACTTGCCCGTGAGGGCATGACCATGATCATCGTCACCCACGAGATGGGCTTCGCCCGCGAGGTCGCCGATCGCGTGGTTTTCATCGATCGCGGCGAGATCGTCGAGCAGGCGGCGCCGGTCACGCTGTTCGACTCTCCGCAGCAAGAACGCACCAGGAGCTTCCTGTCCCGTGTGCTCAAGCACTGAAGCTCGTAGAGCGCCTTTTCCGTCTGACAGGTCCTGTCGAATACGACAGGGCCTATTTTTTTGGCCTGTGGATAAAAAAAATTCTGTTCACCCGAATCTGCCGCCTCAGATGCGTGGTTGTCGACTTCTCGTTCGCTTACCGCGACTGTTCACAGTCACGGTGACAAGCCCGGTAGGCAACGGTGGAAAAAAGGTGTAGCGTTCGCGCTGTGGAAAAGGCCAGCATTCATCCACAGCCCCCACACCGGCTACCCTCAGCTCGTCACCCTCTTCTCCGCATAGAAGTTAACAAAACAAAGCATTGAAATTAAATACCTTCTACGGCTTATCCACAGATATTGTCCACACCAGTAATCACAACCACAGCAGAACTTCTTTCTTTTTAGATATTCTGTTTTGGTTATCTGGAGGGAAAGTGGGAGGCTTGGACGAAGGCGGTGTGGAAAACCCTGACGCTTACCCACAGGACGTTTATACTGGCAGGCTGTTTTTCGTCACTGGCAACATCCGCGCGCTGGCGCAACGAGGTGCACCTTGGAGTATCCCGACCGCTTTGACGTCATCGTCATCGGCGGCGGCCATGCGGGAACCGAAGCCGCTCTGGCCTCCGCCCGCATGGGCTGTCAGACCCTGCTGCTGACCCACAACATCGAGACCCTCGGGCAGATGTCGTGCAATCCCGCCATCGGCGGCATCGGCAAGAGCCACCTGGTCAAGGAAATCGATGCGCTGGGCGGCGCCATGGGCTTGGCCACCGATCTCGGCGGCATCCAGTTCCGCGTGCTCAACGCGCGCAAGGGGCCCGCCGTGCGTGCCACCCGCGCCCAGGCCGACCGTGTGCGCTACAAGGCCGCCGTCCGCGGCATGCTGGAGAACCAGCCGAACCTGACGATCTTTCAGCAGGCGGCGGGAGATCTGTTGGTGGAAAACGACACGGTGCGCGGGGTGGTCACCGAGACTGGTATTCGCTTCCATGCCGAAACGGTGGTGCTGTGTACCGGCACCTTCCTCGGTGGGGTGATCCACATCGGCCTCGAGCAGAGTCGCGGCGGCCGTGCCGGTGACCCCCCCTCCAATGCCCTCGCCCAGCGCCTGCGTGCGTTGCCGTTCCGGGTCGACCGGCTCAAGACCGGCACGCCGCCGCGGCTGGATGCCAAGAGCGTGGATTTCAGCGTGCTCGAGGAGCAGCCCGGCGACAGCCCGACGCCGGTCATGTCCTACCTGGGCCGCCGCGACATGCATCCGCGCCAGGTGAGCTGCCACATCGCTCACACCAACGAGCGCACCCACGAGATCATCTTCGCCAATCTCGATCGCTCGCCGATGTACTCCGGCGTGATCGAGGGAGTGGGGCCGCGCTACTGTCCGTCGATCGAGGACAAGATGCACCGCTTCGCCGACAAGGCGAGCCATCAGATCTTCATCGAACCCGAGGGCCTCGATACTCACGAGCTCTACCCCAACGGCATTTCCACCTCGCTGCCCTTCGACGTGCAGCTGCAGGTGGTACGCTCGATCCAGGGGCTGGAGAACGCCCATATCACCCGGCCCGGCTATGCCATCGAGTATGACTTCTTCGATCCGCGGGATCTCAAGCATTCGCTGGAAACCAAATTTATCCACAACCTGTTCTTCGCCGGGCAGATCAACGGAACGACGGGCTACGAGGAGGCCGGTGCCCAGGGGCTCCTCGCCGGGCTCAACGCTGCGCGTCGCGCCAAGGGGCTCGAGGCGTGGTGGCCACGCCGCGACGAGGCCTACCTCGGCGTGCTGGTCGACGACCTGATCACCCTCGGTACCAAGGAGCCCTACCGCATGTTTACCTCGCGCGCCGAATACCGGCTGCTGCTGCGCGAGGACAACGCCGACCTGCGCCTGACCGAGGCCGGGCGTGCACTCGGCCTGGTGGACGAGTCGCGCTGGGCCGCGTTCAGCGTCAAGCGCGAGGCGATCGAGCGCGAAAGCGCCCGGCTCAAGGCCAGCTGGGTGCAGCCCGGCAGTGCAGCGGCGGCTTCCATCGAGGAGAAGACCGGCAAGCCGCTTGCCCGCGAGTACAGCCTGCTCGACCTGCTCAAGCGTCCCGAACTGGGCTATGGCGACGTGGCCCACCTCACCGGCGAGCCCGTTGACGACGAGGCGGTGGCCGAACAGGTCCAGATCCAGGCCAAGTACCAGGGCTACATCGACCGTCAGCAGGACGAGATCGACAAGCTCAAGCGCCACGAGGCCACGCCGCTGCCGACCGATCTCGATTACACCCTGGTCGAGGGGCTTTCCCACGAGATCCGCCAGAAGCTCGCCGAGGCACGTCCCGCGACCCTGGCGCAGGCGTCGCGGATCTCCGGTGTGACGCCCGCGGCGGTGTCTATCCTGTTGATCCATCTCAAGAAGCGTCGGCTGCTCGACGAGTCGCGGGTGGCTAACGGATGAGTGACGGTGTGACACCGCAGGTGGCAGCACGCCTCGACGCCGGCCTGAGCGCCATGCACATCGTTGTCGACGAGGTACAGCGGGACCGCCTGCTGCGTCTGGTCGGGCTGTTGCACAAGTGGAATCGCGCCTATAACCTCACGGCGATACGCTCACCGGAAGAGATGGTGGCACGGCACCTGCTGGACAGCGCGGCGGTTCTGCCCTTCATCGACGGGGGGGCTCTGCTTGACGTCGGCGCCGGCCCCGGCCTGCCAGGGCTGGTACTGGCGATCCTGCAGCCGAACCTCTCGGTTACGCTGCTCGACAGCAATGGCAAGAAGGTGCGCTTCCAGCGTCAGGCGATGATGGAGCTCGGTCTTGGCAATGTCACGCCGGTGCAGGCCCGGGTCGAGGCCTTCGAACCGCCGACGGGCGGCTACGCCCAGGTGATCTCGCGGGCCTTCGCCAGCCTGGCCGATTTCGTGCAGCTGACGGATCACCTGCTGGCGCCGGGCGGGCACTGGCTGGCCATGAAGGGGCCGGCCGCCGACGAGGAGCTGGCCGCTCTGGAGGCCGGGCTGATCGTGCGCGAACGCCACCGGCTCGAGGTGCCATTCACCGCGGGGGAGCGTCAGTTGTTGATCGTCGAGCGAACCGATTCCAACCCAGGCCGCCCTTGAGCGCGCCGTCGACGCAAGGAAGTCGCCCGTGACCCAAATCATCGCCTTGACCAACCAGAAGGGCGGCGTGGGCAAGACCACCACCGCCGTCAACCTGGCGGCCAGCCTGGCCGCACTGGATCGCCGTGTGCTGCTGGTCGACCTCGACCCGCAGGGTCACGCCACCATGGGCAGCGGTATCGACAAGCATGCGCTCGAGGGCAGCGTACTCGACCTGCTGCTGGGCGAGAAGAGTGCTCCCGAGGTGATGCTCGACTGCCCCACCGCGGGGTACTCGCTGCTGCCAGGCAATGGCGACTTGACGGCCGCGGAGGTGGAACTGCTCGACCGCGCCGAGGGACGCGAACGCAGCCTGACCGAGGCCCTGGGCAGCGTCGCCGGAGAGTACGACGTAGTACTGATCGACTGTCCGCCCTCGCTCAACATGCTCACCGTCAATGCCTTGACGGCCGCCAACGGCGTGCTGATCCCGCTGCAGTGCGAGTTCTACGCCCTCGAGGGGCTCTCTGCGTTGCTCGATACCGTGGAACAGATCAAGGACAGCGTGAATCCGGAGCTGGCGATCTATGGCATCCTGCGTACCATGTTCGATGGGCGCAACAGCCTGACCCGCGATGTCAGCAAGCAGCTGCGCGACTACTTCGGCGAGGCGCTGCTCAAGACCACGATCCCGCGCAACGTGCGCGTGGCCGAGGCACCGAGCCACGGCCTGCCGGTGACCAAGTACGCACGCTTCTCCCGAGGCAGTCAGGCCCATCGGGTCCTGGCCAAGGAACTGATTCGTCGCCTGTCGCTGTAGTGCGCCGGGCCAACACCTGTCATGACCGATTTTCGTGATGAGGGAAAGCTGATGACGCGTAAACGCGCCCTGGGCCGTGGCCTGGATGCCCTGATCGGTGCCGGCGCCCGTCGCCGCGAGAGTCTCGAACTGCCCGAGGTAGTCGAGCTGCCCGGCGACACGGGCGAGCCTGCCGAAGCCGCTGTCGACGGTGCCGAGGAACGCCTCGAGCGTCTACCGCTGGGCCAGCTTTCTCGCGGCAAGTACCAGCCGCGGCGCGACATCCAGCCCGAGGCGCTGGAGGAACTTGCCGACTCGATCCGCGCCCAGGGCGTCATGCAGCCCATCGTGGTAAGGCCCATCGGCGAGGCCCGCTACGAGATCATTGCCGGCGAGCGGCGCTGGCGAGCCGCGCAACTGGCCGAACTCGACACCATTCCGGCGGTGATCCGCGAAGTCAGCGACGAGGTCGCACTGGCGCTGGCGCTGATCGAGAACATCCAGCGAGAAAATCTCAACCCGGTGGAAGAGGCGATGGCGCTCAAGCGTCTGCTCGAGGAGTTCGAACTCACCCAGCAGCAGGTCGCCGATGCGGTGGGCAAGTCGCGCGCTCAGGTGGCGAATCTGCTGCGCCTGCTGGCGCTCGACCCCGAAGTGCAGACCCTGCTCGAGCGCGGCGACCTGGACATGGGGCACGCTCGGGCCCTGCTTGCCCTTTCCGGGGCCAAGCAACGTCGCGCAGCCCACGAAGTGGTCAACAAGGATCTCACCGTGCGCGATACCGAGGCCTTGGTGAAGCGTCTGACCCAGGGCGAGGTGAAAAAGACCGCGAGTGTGGCCGAGAGTCCTGACGTCGCGCGCCTCGAGACCAAGCTCGGCGAACTGCTGGGCGCCCCGGTCAGAATTCAACACGGTCGTGGCGGCAAGGGCAGGCTGACGATACGCTACTCCAGCCTGGACGAACTCGACGGCATTCTCGAGCACATCCGCTGAGGTCCGCTCCTCTGTCGACAATCATTGCTTCTTTGGTCGCAAAGCTGCACCATTCGCGGGCGAAAAGCGCCGAGTTTGGTTGAACCGGCCAAGGGGCTTCCCTATAATCCGCCGTTGTTTGCCTGGGCGACCAGCCAGGTTCAGATGGCCCTCATGCCCTGTGATTGTCGGGCAGGACTGTCATTCGATGCACAGACACCCAAGCCGCCAACGCGAGCGTATCAGCACCACCCGTCTACTGGGGTGGCAGGGCGCAGCGGCCATGTCGGTGTCGGCCCTCGGTGCGTTGCTAGCGGGAAGCGCAGGCGCTCTGTCGGCGCTGATGGGTGGGCTGGTTGGCCTGATTCCCTCCCTCTACTTCGCCTGGCGCATCGGTTCGGTACGCGGAGGCAGGCAAGCGAGCCGTTTCGTCTCGAATCTGTACCGGGCCGAGGCGGGAAAGTTCGGTTTGACGGTGGCACTGCTGGCCGCGGTGTTCGCGGCAGTGCCCCCCTCAAACCCGATTTTCTTCTTTGTCGCATACGTGGCGGTTCTGTTCACGCATTGGCTCGCGCCCTGGTTCAAGCGTGAAAGACCGGCTCCTGAATCGAGGTAATGACAGCATGGCAGCAGGTAGCGAAGTTACGGCAGCGTCCTATATCCAGCATCACCTCCAGAACCTGACCTTCGGGCGCCACCCCGAGAACGGCTGGTCATTCGCCCATTCCGCCGAAGAGGCCCGCGAGATGGGCTTCTGGGCCATTCACCTGGACACCATGGGCTGGTCGATCGCCATGGGCCTGCTGTTCATCTGGATATTCCGCAAGGCCGGCAAGATCGCCACCACCGGCGTGCCCGGCGGGCTGCAGAACGCCGTCGAGATGGTCATCGAATTCATCGAGAGCCTGGTGCGCTCCGCCTTCCACGGCAAGAACCCCATCATCGCCCCGCTGGCACTGACGCTGTTCGTGTGGATCCTGCTCATGAACACGCTGAAGATCATCCCGGTGGACTATTTCCCCGAGCTGTTCGTACGCCTCGGCGTCGACTACATGAAGATCGTGCCCACCACCGACGTCAACGCTACGCTAGGCATGGCGCTGGGCGTGTTCTTGCTGATTCTCTACTACAGCTTCAAGGTCAAGGGTGTCGGCGGCTTCGCCCGCGAGCTCTCGCTGACGCCGTTCAACCACTGGCTGCTGATCCCGTTCAACCTGGTCCTCGAGATAGTGAGCCTGGTCGTCAAGCCTTTCAGCCTGGCGATGCGACTGTTCGGCAACATGTTCGCCGGTGAGGTCATCTTCATCCTGATCGCCCTGCTGCCGTTCTGGGCCATCTGGCTGCTCGACGTGCCGTGGGCCATCTTCCACATTCTGGTGGTCACGCTTCAGGCCTTCATCTTCACCATGCTCACCGTGGTCTATCTCAGCGCTGCGCACGAGCACCATTGAAACGAGCAACTTGCAGTTCACCAACCCACAACCCCTTGAAAGTCAACTTGAAAACTAGGAGCACATCATGGATTACATCTACCTCGCCGCCTCTCTGATGATCGGTCTGGGCGCACTGGGTACCGGTATCGGCTTCGCCCTGCTCGGTGGCAAGCTGCTGGAGTCCACCGCTCGCCAGCCCGAACTCGGCGACCAGCTGCAGACCAAGACCTTCCTGATGGCCGGTCTGCTCGACGCCGTGCCGATGATCGGCGTGGGTATCGCGATGTACCTGATCTTCGTCGTTGCCGGTTAACGACCTGCCGAGCGCCGAGGCGCTCGGTTTGCTCGTTTCCGGTCGCCACGAACCCGTCAGAGGTACATACCCGTGAATATCAACATGACGCTTATCGGGCAAACGATCGCCTTCGCGATTTTTGTCTGGTTCTGTATCAAGTATGTGTGGCCGCCGATCAGCACCGCGCTTCATGAGCGCCAGAAGAGGATCGCCGAGGGGCTCGATGCGGCCAGCCGGGCGTCACGTGACCTCGAGCTCGCCCAGGAGCAGGCGTCCCAGACGCTGCGCGAGAGCAAGGAGCAGGCTTCGCAGATTCTCGAGCAGGCCAACAAGCGTTCGGCGCAGATGGTCGAGGAAGCCCGTGAGCAGGCCCGTGCCGAGGGTGAGCGTATGATCGCCAGCGCGCGTGCCGAGATCGACCAGGAAGTCCAGCGTGCCAAGGACGAGCTGCGGGCCCAGGTCTCCAGCCTTGCCGTGGTGGGTGCCGAGCGTGTCCTGGAAGCCTCCGTCGACGAGAAGGCGCATCGCAAGCTGCTCGACAAGCTTGCCGCCGAACTGTGAGGAGGTGATCCATGGCGGAACTTTCCACCGTCGCGCGACCCTACGCCAGAGCAGCGTTCGAGCACGCACGCGATCATCAGGCGCTGGACAGCTGGTCCGAGTGGCTCGACAAGCTGGGCCAGGCCGTCGCCGTACGCGACGTGCAGAAGCTGCTGTCCAGCCCGCGCTTCGCGCCCGAGCGTAAGGTGGCCATGCTCATCGAGCTGACCGAGGTCAAGCTCGACGACTCGGCCAAGGCTTTCCTCGGCGTACTGGGCGAGAAGGGCCGACTGGCGGCGCTTCCCGCGATCGCCGAGCGCTTCGCCTATCTGCGCGCCGAGCATGACCAGCGCGTCGAGGTCACCGTCGTCTCGGCCTATGCGCTCGACGACAAGCAGCAGAACAAGCTCGCCGGCGCGCTCAAGAAGCGGCTGAATCGCGAAATCTCCATTACCACTCAAGTGGATCCGAAGCTTATCGGGGGCGTCATCCTGCGCGCCGGCGACACCGTCATCGACGGGTCGGTGCGCGGTCGATTGAACCGCCTCTCCGAAGCTCTTACCGCTTGAGTCTGAGGGACATGGCATGCAGCAACTGAATCCTTCCGAGATCAGCGACATCATCAAGCAGCGTATCGAAAAGCTGGATGTCGCATCCGAAGCCCGTAACCAGGGCACCATCGTCAGTGTCTCCGACGGCATCGTGCGTATTCACGGCCTCGAAGACGCGATGTTCGGCGAAATGATCGAATTCCCCGGCGGCATCTACGGCATGGTGCTCAACCTCGAGCGCGACTCCGTGGGCGCCGTGGTGCTGGGCGACTACCTCCAGCTCGAAGAGGGCATGACCGCCAGCTGTACCGGTCGCATCCTCGAGGTGCCGGTGGGTCCCGAGCTGGTCGGCCGCGTGGTCGATCCGCTGGGCAACCCCATCGACGGCAAGGGCGAGGTCGGCGCCAAGCTGACCGACGCGGTGGAAAAGGTCGCCCCGGGCGTCATCACGCGTCAGTCGGTGGATCAGCCGATCCAGACCGGCCTCAAGGCGATCGACGCCATGGTGCCGATCGGCCGCGGCCAGCGCGAGCTGATCATCGGCGACCGTCAGATCGGTAAGTCGGCCATCGCCGTCGATACCATCATCAACCAGAAGGGCAAGGGCGTCATCTGCGTCTACGTGGCCATCGGTCAGAAGCAGTCGACCATCGCCAGCGTGGTGCGCAAGCTCGAGGAGCACGGCGCGATGGAGCACACCATCGTCGTCGCTTCCGGCGCCGCCGACCCGGCCCCGATGCAGTTCCTGGCGCCCTATGCCGGCTGCACCATGGGCGAGTACTTCCGCGACCGCGGCCAGGACGCCCTGATCGTCTACGACGACCTGACCAAGCAGGCCTGGGCCTACCGTCAGGTGTCGCTGCTGCTGCGTCGTCCGCCGGGCCGCGAAGCCTACCCGGGTGACGTCTTCTATCTCCACTCGCGCCTGCTCGAGCGTGCCGCTCGCGTCAACGCCGACTACGTCGAGAAGTTCACCAACGGTGAAGTGACAGGCAAGACCGGCTCGCTGACCGCGCTGCCGATCATCGAGACCCAGGGTGGCGACGTCTCCGCGTTCGTACCGACCAACGTGATCTCGATCACCGACGGTCAGATCTTCCTCGAGACCGACCAGTTCAACGCAGGTATCCGCCCGGCCATCAACGCCGGTCTGTCGGTATCCCGCGTGGGTGGTGCGGCCCAGACCAAGATCATCAAGAAGCTCGGCGGCGGCGTGCGTCTGGCACTGGCCCAGTACCGCGAGCTGGCGGCCTTCTCCCAGTTCGCTTCCGATCTGGACGAAGCCACCCGCAAGCAGCTCGAGCACGGCCAGCGCGTCACCGAGTTGATGAAGCAGAAGCAGTATTCGCCGCTTTCCGTGGCCGAGATGGGCGTGTCGCTGTACGCGGCCAACGAAGGCTTCCTGGATGACGTCGACGTCAGCAAGGTGCTGGACTTCGAGCGTGCCCTGCACGACTACATGAGGTCCGAGCATGCCGATTTGCTCGACAAGATCAACCAGACCGGCGACTACAACGACGAGATCCAGCAAGGGCTGAAGCAGGGTCTCGAGCAGTTCAAGGCCACTCAGAGCTGGTAAATCCGCCGGCCCGCCCGTCAGGGCGGGCCATGGACATCTTCTGAGGGCCACGAACGAGGTAGATCGCTATGGCAGCTGCAAAAGAGATACGCACCCAGATCGGGAGCATCAAGAATACGCAGAAGATCACCAGCGCCATGGAAATGGTCGCTGCGTCGAAGATGCGTAAAGCGCAAGATCTGATGAAGGCCAGCCAGCCTTATGCCCGGCAGATCCGCAACGTGGCAAGCCACCTGGCCGACGCCAACCCCGAGTACAAGCACGACTATCTGGTCGAGCGCGACGAGGTGAAGCGGGTCGGTTATATCGTGGTGTCCACCGACCGCGGCCTGTGCGGCGGCCTGAACGTCAACCTGTTCAAGGCCGTGGTGAAGAGCGCGGTGGCGTGGCGCAAGGAGGGCGCGGAGCTCGACTTCTGCGCTCTGGGCAGCAAGGCCGGCGGCTTCTTCCGCAACTACGGCGGCAATCTGGTCGCAGCCAAGAGCGGCCTGGGTGAATCGCCCGAGATGAAGGACCTGATCGGCAGCGTCAAGGTGATGTTGGACGCCTACGACGAGGGGCAGTTGGATCGTCTCTACGTGGTGTACAACGAATTCGTCAACACCATGACGCAACGCCCGGTGGTTCGCCAATTGCTGCCGCTCGCTCCCGACATGGGGGCGGATGCGGATGACGAGGACAACAAGCGTCCCGGTAGCTGGGACTACCTGTATGAGCCGGATGCCAAGGCGCTGTTGGATAGCCTGCTGGTTCGTTTCATCGAATCCCAGGTGTATCAGGCGGTGGTCGAGAACGGGGCCTGCGAGCAGGCGGCCCGGATGATCGCCATGAAGAACGCCACCGACAACGCCGGCAGCCTCATCGACGATCTGGAGATGGTCTACAACAAGGCCCGTCAGGCCGCCATCACCCAGGAGATTTCCGAGATCGTCGGCGGTGCCGCTGCCGTATAGCGCCTCGGAAGCGCCGAGGGCGCTTCCCGGCACACAGGTTTCATTTGCAGGTTTTTGAGAGGATCGCAAGATGAGCGGACGTATCGTACAAATCATCGGCGCGGTGATTGACGTCGAGTTTCCGCGGGACAGCGTGCCCAAGGTCTACGACGCGCTCAACGTCGCCAACTCCGAGACCGTGCTCGAAGTCCAGCAGCAGCTGGGCGACGGCGTGGTACGCACCATCGCCATGGGCTCCACCGAGGGCCTGAAGCGCGGCATGGACGTGGCCAATACTGGTGCGCCCATCTCCGTGCCGGTGGGCAAGGAGACCCTGGGTCGTATCATGGACGTGCTCGGTCGGCCGATCGACGAGGCCGGTGACATCGGTGAGCAGGAGCGCATGCCCATCCACCGTCCGGCCCCCACCTATGCCGAGCAGGCGGCTTCCAACGAGCTGCTCGAGACCGGCATCAAGGTGATCGATCTGGTCTGCCCGTTCGCCAAGGGCGGCAAGGTTGGCCTGTTCGGCGGCGCCGGCGTGGGCAAGACCGTCAACATGATGGAGCTGATCCGCAACATCGCCATCGAGCACAGCGGCTACTCCGTGTTCGCCGGCGTGGGCGAGCGGACCCGTGAAGGTAACGACTTCTACCATGAGATGACCGAGTCGAACGTCATCGACAAGGTATCTCTGGTCTACGGTCAGATGAACGAGCCGCCGGGCAACCGTCTGCGCGTGGCCCTGACCGGCCTCACCATCGCCGAGAAGTTCCGCGATGAAGGCCGCGACGTGCTGCTGTTCGTCGATAATATCTATCGTTACACCCTGGCTGGCACCGAGGTATCTGCACTGCTGGGCCGCATGCCCTCCGCAGTGGGCTACCAGCCGACCCTGGCCGAGGAGATGGGCGTTCTGCAGGAGCGAATCACTTCCACCAAGGTGGGCTCGATCACCTCCGTGCAGGCGGTCTACGTTCCCGCGGACGACCTGACCGACCCGTCGCCGGCCACCACCTTCGCCCACCTGGACGCTACCGTGGTACTGGCGCGTTCGATCGCCGAGCTGGGTATCTATCCGGCCATCGATCCGCTGGACTCCACCTCGCGCCAGCTCGACCCGCTGGTCGTTGGCGAGGAGCACTACGACACCGCCCGTCGTGTGCAGGGCGTACTGCAGCGCTACAAGGAGCTCAAGGACATCATCGCGATCCTGGGCATGGACGAACTGTCCGACGAGGACAAGCAGACCGTGGCCCGCGCGCGGAAGATCCAGCGCTTCCTGTCGCAGCCGTTCTTCGTTGCCGAAGTCTTCACCGGCTCACCGGGCAAGTACGTGCCGTTGAAGGAGACCATTCGCGGCTTCCAGGGCATCCTCGACGGCGAGTACGACAATCTGCCGGAGCAGGCCTTCTACATGGTGGGCAGCATCGACGAAGCCGTCGAGAAAGCCAACCAGATGAAGTAATCCCGTCCACTGGGGGACTTCGCTATGGCGAAAAGCTTCACATGCAACATCGTCAGCGCCGAGGCCTCGATCTTCTCCGGTGAGATCGAGCAGATCGTGGCTTCGGGCATCATGGGTGACCTGGGTATCCTGCCCGGTCACGCGCCTTTGCTGACCGAGCTGCAGCCGGGCCCCATCCGTGTGATTCACGACGGTGGCCAGGAGGAGAACTACTACGTGTCAGGCGGCTTCCTCGAAGTGCAGCCGGACGTGGTGACCGTGCTGGCCGATTCGGCCTCACGGGCCAGCGACCTCGACGAGGCCGCTGCCGAGGAGGCTCGTCAGCATGCGTTGCGCGCCTTCAACGAGAAATCGGCGGAGATGGACTATACCCGTGCCGCCGCTGAACTCGCGGAAGCCGTGGCCCAGCTGCGTACCATCCAGCAGTTGCGCAAGAAGGGCGGCAGGGGCTGATTCCAGCCTGACTGCCACGAAGCGCCCCCCGAACGCCGTTCGGGGGGCGTTTTCGTCTCTGTTATCATGAGCGAACGGTCATCGGGAGTGTCCGCGCCCCCCTCACGCTGCCTTGCCGTGGTGACGCTTCCCACGGCGGGATCCCCAGGAGAACGCCATGTCGTTGAGCGAACAGCTGCAGGAACACAAGGAAACCCTGATCCTTGCCCTCGAGCAGGAGGACCGCGAACGCCTCGACCAATGGCTCCCCGAGCTGCGTGCGGCGGATCTTTCCGAGATTCTGGAGGAGATGGCCGAGGACGACGACGATCTCCCCAGCGTCCTCAAGCTGCTCGATTGCCTACCGCTGGAGCGCCGTGCCAACGTGCTGGGTTACCTCCCCGGCGAGGTGCAGCTCGAGGTGGCCGAGGCCATGTCCGACGAGGTGCTGCTCTCGGTGCTGGAGGAGATGGGCTCGGACGAACGTGCCGACCTGTTCAACCTGCTTGGCGAGGATCGCCAGGAGGTACTGCTGCGGCGCATGGCGCGTCAGGAGCGCGAGGATCTCAAGCGTCTGGCCAGCTACGAGGAGGGCACCGCCGGGGCGATCATGACCTCGGACTACGTCGCCATTCCCAGCGGCATGACCGTGTCCCAGGCGATGATGCGGGTGCGCCAGACCGCTCCCGATGCCGAGACGGTCTACCAGCTCTACATCATCGACCCGGAGGGCAAGCTGGCGGGTACGCTGTCGCTTCGCCAGCTGATGGTGGCGCGCCCGGGCGCCCGGGTCGACGACCTGATGATCAAGGACGTTATCAGTGTCGCGGTGGACGAGGCGCAGGAAGAAGTCGCCCGCCTGGTGGCCCGCTACGACATGCTGGCGGTGCCGGTCACCGACGCCGACGAGCGTCTGGTGGGCATCGTCACCCACGACGATGCCATGGACGTGGCCGAGGAGGAGGCCACCGAGGACTTCCACAAGGGGATGTCCATCGGCCAGTTGGAAGACGGCGTCAGCCGGGTGCCGCTGTGGAGCCTGTATCGCAAGCGGGTGACCTGGCTGGTACTGCTGGTGTTCGCCAACCTGTTCTCCGGTGCCGGTATCGCCTATTTCGAAGACACTATTGCCGCCCAGGTAGCGCTGGTGTTCTTCCTGCCGTTGCTGATCGGCAGCGGTGGCAACGCCGGCGCCCAGGCGGCCACGCTCATGGTGCGTGGCATGGCCACCGGCGATGTCGGGGTCAAGGACTGGAGCAAGCTGCTCGGGCGTGAATTGCTGGTGGCCGGCTCGCTGGGCCTGACCATGGCGCTGGCGGTCGCTCCCATCGGGGTAATGCGCGGTGGCGAGGCGGTGGCGATGGTCGTGGCCACCAGCATGGTGACCATCGTGCTGTTCGGTAGCCTGCTTGGCATGTGTTTGCCTTTCGTTCTCAATCGCATCGGCTGGGATCCGGCCACGGCCTCGGCGCCCCTGGTAACCACGCTGATCGATGCCAGCGGCGTATTGATTTACTTCACCATCGCCACTTCGGTGCTGACCGGGGCATAGCAGCCGAGCCCGTTCCCGCTTTGCGACACGCCACGCCGGTTGCCACCAGGCAGTGACGAGGAGCGTCGCAGAGCATGCGGGCCCCGGGAGCGTGGGCACCCTGTCGTCATCGTGAGACGGCGGACAAGCGATGAGGGGCCGTGTATCCTCTCTGCGTTCCTTTTCGTGCTCGCTGCGTTGCCGTGGTGCGAGACGTTTGCCGTGAGGAGAGATGCCACATGGATTGGCTGCAGGTCGTTGTGCTGTCTGTGATCCAGGGAGTGACCGAATTTCTTCCGATTTCCAGCTCCGCTCACCTTATCCTGGTGCCGGTGCTGACCGACTGGACCGACCAGGGGCTGGTCTTCGACGTCGCCATGCACCTGGGTAGCCTGATGGCCGTGGTCATCTATTTTCGTGCCGAGTTGCGGCGCATGGTATTGAGCTGGGCGACGACGCTCGGCAGCGCCCGGCACGGTCGAGTCGTCGATCCGGATGCGCGTCTGGCCTGGTGGGTATTGCTGGCCACGATCCCGGTCTGTGTGGTCGGCTTTGCTCTGCATGATTACATCGAAGTCAGCATGCGCTCACCGTTCTGGATTGCGGGTGGCCTGATCGGCTTCGGCCTGCTGCTGGCCTACGCTGACTGGAAGCCACGCCAGGACCTCAGCGAGTACCAGCTCACGCTGCATCATGCCATGCTGGTCGGCTTGTTCCAGGTGTTGGCGCTGATCCCCGGCACCTCACGCTCCGGCATCACCATCACCGCCGCCCTATTGCTGGGATTGAGCCGTGAGTCGGCGGCGCGCTTCTCGTTCCTGCTGTCCATTCCGGTGATCATCCTCGCCTCGGGACTGGAGATCGTCGACCTGATGCAGGAGCCGCAGGTCATCGATTGGACCCAACTGATCACGGGGGTTCTGCTGTCGGGTCTTAGTGCCTATCTCTGCATCCACTACTTTCTTGCCTTCATCAAGCGGATCGGCATGCAGCCCTTCGTCGTCTATCGCGTCGTGCTGGGCCTCTGGTTGCTGTGGATCTTCTGGTAGCCAATGCCTACTTGTCGAGGAGTCCTGTTACCATGAACCTTAAGCTGCGTTCTATAGTGGTCGTGCTGCTGTGCCTGGTGGCGTTCGCCGGCTGCTCCGAGAGCGATCGTCCGCTGTCGTCGCCGGTTCGCCTGGAGGGAAGCATCTTTGGCTCCTTCTATCAGGTGACCATCGCCGACAGCTTGACCCAGGGACAGGCGCGTGACCTGGAGCAGGGGCTGGTCGAGGTGCTCGAGCAGGTGGATGCGAGCATGTCGATCTACCGCGACGACTCGGAGTTGATGGCTTTCAACCAGGCGCCGCTCGGGGAGTGGCAGCCACTCTCCAACGAGCTGATCGAGGTATTGGCGATCAGCCAGTCGGTGGCCGAGGCGAGCGGCGGCGCTTTCGATGTCACCATGGGTGGGCTGGTCAACCTGTGGAGCTTCGGATCGGAGGCGCGGCCGCGCGAGGTGCCTGAGGACGAGACGCTACAGGCGCGCCTGGCCGAGATCGGACCCGACAGCATCGAGGTCGACGAGACTGCCCTGCAGGCGCGGCGGCTGCGCGACGTGTTCGTCGATCTCGGCGGCGTGGCCAAGGGGCACGCCACCGACCGGGTCGCCGCCTACCTGAATACCGAGGGGGTCGAGCACTATCTGGTCAACCTCGGCGGCGATCTGATTACGCGGGGCTATCGCGATGGCGACGGCGAGCCCTGGCGCATCGGCATCGAGGCGCCCCTCGACGATCGCCAGGAGGCCACGCATATCGTGCCGTTGCACGATATCTCGGTGGCCACCTCGGGTGACTATCGCAACTATTTCGAAGAGAGTGGGCAACGTTTCTCGCACACCATTGATCCCCGCACCGGGCGTCCCATCGAGCACCGTGTGGCGTCGGCGTCGGTGTTCCATCCCTCCAACGCCTGGGCCGATGCCTGGGCCACGGTGATGATGGTGCTGGGCGAGGAGGAAGGCCTGGCGCTGGCGCGCGAGCAGGGACTCAAGGTATTGCTGCTGGTGCGCGAGGATGAGGGCTGGAGCAGCCTGGCGAGCCCCGCCTTCGCCGATTACGTGAGTGCCGAACTGAGCGACGAGATGGGCCTGGAGGTGCGCTGAGCCACCCCACCAAGGGGCGGGAAGCCTGCTTGCCATGAGGTCGGGCGAGACGCCGGGCCCCGACGAACTGGAGCCAATTGATTGGACAAGGAGTCACAGATGACCCTGGACGTAGTGATTCTGGCCGCCGGGCAGGGCACGCGGATGCGTTCGACCCTGCCCAAGGTCCTGCATCGCCTGGCCGGCAAGCCAATGGTTCGCCACGTTCTCGACACCGCGCGGGAACTCGAGGCGGATCGTCTCCACGTGGTGGTCGGCCACGGTGCCGAACGGGTTCGCGAAGCGCTCGCCGAGTATCCGGTGCGCTTTGCGCTGCAGGCCGAGCAGAAGGGTACCGGGCACGCGGTGGCCCAAGCACTGGAAGGGCTCGGCGATGGCAAGGTGCTGGTGCTGTACGGCGACGTGCCGCTGATCCGGCGAGAGACCCTGGCGGCGCTGCTGGAAGAGGTGGACGAGTCGCGTATGGGGCTGCTTACCGTGACGCTGGACGACCCGACCGGCTACGGTCGCATTCTGCGCAACGAGCGCGGCCAGGCGGTGGCCATCGTCGAGCAGAAGGATGCCAGCGAGAAAGAACTGGCGATCCATGAATGCAACACCGGCATCATGGCCATGACCGCCAGCCAGTTGAAGCGCTGGCTGCCGCGGCTGTCTGCCGACAACGCCCAGGGCGAGTACTACCTGACCGATATCATCGCCATGGCCGCTGCCGAGGGAGTCGTCATAGCCACCGCCCAACCTGCCGATCCGCTCGAGGTCGAAGGGGTCAACAACCGCCTGCAGATGGCGGGTCTGGAGCGCGCCCATCAGCGCCATATCGCCGAGACGCTCATGACCCAGGGAGTGGCGCTGCTCGATCCGTCGCGCCTCGACGTGCGCGGGCGCCTGACGTGCGGGCACGATGTCGAAATCGATGTCGGCTGCGTCTTCGAGGGCGAAGTGGAGCTGGGCGAGGGCGTGCGTATCGGTGCGCACTGCGTCATTCGCGATAGCCATATCGGCGCCGAGAGCGTGATCGAACCTCACAGCGTGATCGAGGGTGCCGTGGCGGCGGGGCGCAACCGCATCGGGCCCTTTGCCCGGTTGCGGCCCGGTACTCGCCTGGCGGTGGGGGCCAAGGTAGGCAACTTCGTCGAGACCAAGAACGCCGAGGTGGGCGAGGGCAGCAAGATCAACCACCTCAGCTACGTGGGCGATGCGCGGCTGGGACGCGACGTCAACGTCGGTGCCGGCACCATTACCTGCAACTACGACGGCGCCAACAAGCATCGTACCGATATCGGCGATGATGCCTTCATCGGCTCGAATACCGCTCTGGTCGCCCCGGTCAACGTCGGCCGTGGCGCCACGATCGGTGCCGGATCGACCATCAGCAAGGACGTCCCCGATAACGCCCTGGCCGTCTCCCGCGGACGCCAGATCGGCAAGACCGACTGGGCACGGCCCACCAAGAAAACTCGAGACTGAAGCAAGCGCGAGGTATCGTCATGTGTGGAATCGTTGGTGCCGTTGCCGAGCGCAACGTGGAAGGCATCCTGCTCGAGGGCCTCAGGCGACTGGAGTACCGCGGCTACGACTCGGCCGGCATGGCCGTGCTGGGCGCCACCGGCGAGCTCCACCGCCGCCGGGCGCTGGGCAAGGTGGCCGCTCTCGAGGCCATACTCGAGGAGGAGGCGTTGCCGGGGCGTTGCGGCATTGCCCACACCCGCTGGGCCACCCATGGCAAGCCCAGCGAGGAGAATGCTCACCCTCATCAGTCGGGTGAGCGTCTGGCGCTGGTGCACAATGGCATCATCGAGAACCACGAGCTGCTGCGAGGCGAGCTTCAGGCGGCCGGCTATACCTTCTCCTCGCAGACCGACACCGAGGTGGTCGCGCACCTGCTGGATCGCGAGTACCAGCGCGGCGAGGGTCTGCTGACCGCCGTGCAACGCGGCCTGGCGCGCCTTGAAGGCGCCTACGCGCTGGCAGTGGTACACGCCGACGAGCCCGATGTCATCGTCGGCGCGCGCAAGGGCAGCCCGCTGGTGGTGGGGGTGGGGATCGACGAGGCTTTTCTCGGTTCCGATCCGCTGGCGCTGCTGCAGGTCACCGATCGCTTCATCTACCTCCAGGAAGGCGATGTGGTTCGCCTCTCGGCCGGTGGTAAAGTCGAGATCTTCGATGCCGAAGGGCAGGCCGTACGGCGCGCAGTGCAGACCTTCGAACACGGCGACGGCGCCGCCAGCAAGGGCGAATATCGCCACTTCATGCAGAAGGAGATCTACGAACAGCCGGCGGTCATTGCGGCGGCTCTCGAAGGGCGGCTGGGCGAGCACTCGGTGCCGGCCGAGTGCTTCGGGCCCGATGCCGAAGCACTCTTCGCTCGGGTCGAACAGCTGCACATCGTGGCCTGTGGCACCAGCTACCACGCTGGCCTGGTCGCGCGTTACTGGCTCGAGCGTTATGCCGGGATACCCGTTCAGGTGGAGGTGGCCTCGGAGTATCGCTACCGCACGGTGGTGGTACCCGACAATACCCTGTTCGTCACCCTGTCGCAGTCCGGCGAGACTGCCGACACCCTGGCTGCGCTGCGCTTCGCCCGCGAGCGGGGCTATCTCGGCAGCCTGGCGATTTGTAACGTGCCAGGCAGTTCTCTGGTGCGCGAATCGGATCTAACGCTGATGACCCAGGCCGGCCCCGAGATCGGTGTTGCCTCCACCAAGGCCTTTACCACCCAGCTAACGGCCCTGATGCTGCTCACTCTGGCCATGGGGCGGGTCAAGGGGCTGGCCGCCGAGACCCAGGCCGACGTGGTGGCCGGACTGCGCGGCCTGCCGCAGCTGGTGAGTCGTGTGCTCAAGCTGGACGGCGCCATCGAGGCGCTCTCGACCGCCTTCGCCGAGAAGCATCATGCACTGTTTCTCGGGCGTGGTGCGCACTTCCCGATTGCGCTGGAGGGCGCGCTCAAGCTCAAGGAGATCTCCTACATCCACGCCGAGGCCTATCCGGCCGGCGAGCTCAAGCACGGTCCGCTGGCACTGGTCGACGGCGAGATGCCGGTGATCTCGGTCGCCCCCAATGACGAGCTGCTCGACAAGCTGAAATCCAACCTCCAGGAAGTAAAGGCGCGGGGCGGCGAACTCTTCGTCTTTGCCGACGAGGGGGTGGGCCTGGCGGAGGAAGAGGGGGTCAGGGTGCTGCGGTTGCCGCATGTTCACGATGCCTTGGCACCGATCCTCTATACCGTGCCGCTGCAGCTGCTGAGCTACCACGTGGCGGTACTCAAGGGCACCGACGTCGACCAGCCGCGTAATCTGGCCAAGTCGGTGACGGTGGAATGACCCTCGTGTAAATCAACTTACTTTCCTCGTTTCTTGTCGTTAAACTTCGTGCGTGAAGTTAACCAGCAATAAGCTTGGCTTATTGTTGGCTAACTTCCCTTTAACGAAAAACGAGAAAAGGACATCGACGTGGGGAAAGGACAGAATCAACGGGGGAGTGGCCTGAAGAAATCGGTGGCGGTCACCGTAGGGGTAGCGATAATCGCTGGCCTGGGAGCCCCCTACTGGATGGGGCACCAGATAGAACGGCAATATACCGGTTATCTACAGCAATGGGAAAACTTCGATTATATCCGGGTTGAAAACCTCACTTACACGCGTGACTGGTTCCAGGCGCAAGCCAGTTATGAGCTCACTCTCGAACCGGAATTTGCCCAAGCGTACCAGCGGTTTCTAACGTCGCAGACGGCGCTGGAGTTCGAGGGGGAACCATTGAGGATCGTCGTCAACGACCGGATTTCTCATGGTCCCTTCATGGGCGCCTTGGCCAGCCTCGAAGGACGAGCCGAGGCATCGGGCTGGCTGTTCGAGCAGTTGGTCAAGTGGGAAGAGGGGGCGGCACTCTCCCACTATGACGCACGCGTCGGTTTCGATCGGGTGGTACGGGGCGAATGGGCGCCCATGGAAATGGCGCTGGTCGCCGGCCCGCTACTCACCGATGCGGGGCTGGACATGCGTTATGCCGCCGAGTACCTGGGTGGCGACTTTCGCTTCGACCCGGGCAGCGGCGAATACCGTAGCACTGGGCGCTTGGGTCAGGCTCGGCTGGAGGAGCCCACCGCCATCCATACCTTCGAGGGCTCGACGTCGACTGTCGTAGCCGCCTTTCCCCAAGGCGTCCTGCGCGAAATCACGTTTCGCTCAGACGATGCCCCGATGCTGACGGAAAGCCGCGATTTCGACCAGGCGAGCGACTCCCGGATCGAAGGGCAGAGCGTCGAAATCAAACTTCTTTTCGACGAACAGGGACGTTTCGAGCACGTCACGACGCATTTCGAGATGCAGGGCTTCGAGTCCGAGGCGCCGAATCTCTACTTGGCCATGGCAGGCCTCGATGCCGATTTCGCGGCATCTCGCCACGGCGAGAGCAGTTGGTATGGCCAGCTCGATCTTGCCCTTGATGGAGTGTCGCTGCGTGAACAGGGCTTGCCGGGCCTGACGGCTCAGAGCGTGAGCTACGGGTTGGGCGTGGAGCCGGAATCCGAGACGCAATTCCAGCTGACCCAGTTGGCCGCAACCCGCGACCTGCGCATCCAAGGTATGGATGAGCCCATCGCATTCCACTTCGAGTCGAGCTACGGTCAGCTACCGCGTACGGAATACGATACGCTGTGGAGTCTGATCTATGACGCCATCGACCGTTTTCAGTTGGACGATCCTGAGGCCGTGTTGCCGGTTTTCGAGCGCATGGAAAACGCCGGCGAGGCGCTGGTGGCGGGTCGTTCTGCCTTCAACTTAAAGCCAGTGACATTCAGCATCGGCGATGCGGATGCCGCCATGACGCTGGAAGCGGACCTTGACCTCGAGAGCTTTTCCGCCCTCGATCAGCGCAGGCTGCTGGCGCCGGAAAATCGCTTGGACCTGAGCGTGAATGCTTCCGCACTGCTGTTGCACAAGGTCGCTCGCGAGTCGCTCCGGCAGCAGTATGGTGGAATGATCTCGGGTAACGAACTCGAAGCAATGGCCAAGGAAACGGTTGCCGAAGGCTTGCAGCCCATGCTGGACCTTGGCGTCGTGCGTCGCGAGGATGGGGATCGCTATTCCTTGAATCTACGGCTTCAGGATGGCCGCTTGCTGATGAACGGCGAACCCGGCGAGTGGTTGCTGGGCCAGTTCTGAGCAGCCTGGCGTCGGATCGTTGCTGCCGGGGTAGAGCGCTGCATCCACCACCCCGGCACGGTGAAGCCAACGGACGGTATAGGCAGAGAGAAGATGTCGAGGTTGCCCGGACTCTATCTGGGATTGCCCATGTGGGCCAACGCCGAGTGGTGTGGCTCCCTTTACCCACCCTACGCGGGACAGGAAGGCTGGCTGAATGACTATGCCCGGGTCTTTCCTGCGGTGGAGGGCAACACCACCTTCTATAGCGGTGCGCCCAGGGCGGAGACGGTAGCGGCATGGGCGCGCATGGTTCCCCCGCACTTTCGCTTCTGCTTCAAGTTGCCGGCAGCACTCTCCCATGGCAAGCGTCTGCGCGACGTCGAGGCCGATGTCGACGCCTTTCTCGATGCACTCCTGCCGCTGCATTCCCACCTGGGCCCACTGCTCGTTCAGTTGCCTCGGGACTTTGGCGGTTCCGAACTCTCTCGCCTCGAGGCATTGCTATCCCGCTGGCCGAACGGGATCCCTTGTGCCGTGGAGGTTCGCCACCCCGAGTTTTTCCACAAGGGGACGGCCGAAGTTAATTTGAACCGCCTGTTGATAACTTACGGCGCCGACCGCGCCATGCTCGACGTACGCCCGCTCTTCTCGACGACGGCGGAGGGCAGTCCGGCGCTGGCTCACGCTCAGAATGAAAAGCCAAGATGCCCATTACACGTGCTTTCCACGGGAGAGCAGCCGCTGATCCGCTTCATCGGCCACTTGGATGAAGCGATCAACCAGCATTATTTCCAGCCTTGGGTTGCTCAGATCAAGCTGTGGATAAATCAGGGGAAAACCCCTTTTCTCTTTGTGCATACCGCCGACAACCGGCAGGCTCCGCAGCTGGCCCGTGAACTCTATCAAGCGCTTGCCAGCGATATCGGCCTGCCGCCGCTGGGTGATTTTGCCGGTGAACGGCAGGCACGCCTGTTCTGATGCCCTCGCGCTGGCGTTCGAGCGTCTGATCAGATAGATTTGCCGACATTCGAGCCAAAAACCCGTCTATCTACCAAGTTTTTGCGCTTGAGGAATATCAACGACCAGATACACAACAACAGGTGAGTCATGTCTAAACTCGTACATGCACAATGGTCATCCAAGATGACCTTCGTGCTCGCGGCCGCAGGCTCGGCGGTCGGGCTGGGCAATATCTGGAAATTTCCCTATATGGTGGGCGAGAGCGGTGGGGCGGCTTTCGTCCTGGTTTACCTGCTCTGTATCGCCCTGATCGGCCTGCCCATTCTGGTAGCGGAATGGCTGATTGGTCGGCGCGGTCAGGAGAACCCGATCAACGCCATGTCCGATCTGGCTCGGCGTGGCGGACACTTGCCCGCCTGGGTGCTGGTGGGCGTCAGTGGGGTGCTCGGCGCCTTCCTGATCCTCTCCTTCTACAGCGTGATTGGCGGCTGGTCGCTCTCCTATACGCTGGGGTCGATCAGCGGTACGTTCAGCGGCCAGGATGCTGACGGCATCGGCGGAGTCTTCACCGGCATGCTGGGCAGCCCCGCGACCTTGCTGCTGTGGCATACCGTCTTCATGGTTCTGGTCATTGGTATCGTCGCCCGCGGCGTGACCAAGGGGCTCGAGGGTGCCGTGCGTACCATGATGCCGGCGTTGGTGATATTGATGCTGGTGCTGGTGGGCTACGGCATGACGACGGGCCACTTCGGCGAGGCCCTCTCCTTCATGTTCCGGCCCGACTGGGGAGCCATCAACGGCGAGGTGGTGCTGGCCGCCATGGGGCAGGCCTTCTTCACCCTGTCGCTGGGCATGGGCATCATGATGGCCTACGGTTCCTACCTGGGCGAGGAGGTCAATCTGCTGGGCACCGCGCGCACGGTCATTCTCCTCGACACCGGCATCGCCCTACTGGCGGGCCTGGCGATCTTCCCCATCGTATTCGCCAATGGGCTGGATCTCGACTCCGGACCGGGACTGATCTTCGTTACCCTGCCACTGGCGTTTGGCAACATGACGGGCGGCACTCTGCTGGGACTGATGTTCTTCCTGCTGCTGACGTTCGCCGCTCTGACCTCGGCCATTTCGCTGTTGGAACCGGTGGTAGAGTTCATCGAGGAGCGCACGCCGCTCTCGCGCGTCGTGGCTACCCTGGTCAGCGGGGTGGCGGTTTGGGCGCTGGGTATCCTCGCCCTGCTCTCGTTCAATGTGCTGGGTGAGTTCTTGATTCTGGGGCTCAATATCTTCGATCTGCTGGATACCTTCACCAGCAAGATCCTGCTTCCGTTGACGGGGCTCGGTGCGATCGTGTTCGTCGCCTGGTGCCTGGATCGCCAGAGTGTGGCCGCCGAACTCAACCTCTCCGGCAGCAGCGAGTCGCTGTGGCTCGTGGTGGCGCGCTATGTGGCGCCGCTGGGCGTGGTAGCGGTGTTCCTGCATTCACTGCTGGGCTAAAACTTCCCCCCAGGCCCCGGGTGACGGGGCCTGGCGTAGGAGGTCGCGAGCGGCCGCAGGAAGGCGGCCGTGTCAGTGTTTCTCTTCGTCGGCGAGATCGGCGATGTCGCGCTCCAGCTGCTTGAACTCCTGATGCAGCTCGATGCCGCGTCGGGCGCGAAGGTTGCGTTGAGCAGCGCTGCGGGAGCGTTTCTCGTGCTCGGCGACATTGATGCTCATGAAGATGTCGAGAAGTTCGTTCTTGACGGAAGTGACCCGCTCGACCTTACTCATGATCGATCCTCCCTTCTTCTTCTGTGCCTTATCTTCTCTGGTGCAAGATCAAATCACAGTATCTTTACTATACCCCACTTGACAGTTTCATGACGAAGTGATCATTACACGCTAGGTAGGGGCCATGCCTGCCAGTGGGGCGGAAACTCCCCCAAGCGGATCGGATCAGGCATACTGAAGCCCTGGGTTCAGCAACCAAGGAGTTCAGCGTGAGCCGCGCCCTGTTCGATGAAATGAGACGCCGCATGGAGCACTTCCGCCGCTCCGAGCAGAAAGTGGCGCGCTTCGTGCTGCGTAATCCCGATGAAGTCATCCACATGCGCATCGTCGACTTGGCCACGGAGGCCAAGGTCAGCGAGCCGACGGTGGTGCGCTTCTGTCGTGCATTGGGCTGCAATGGCTTCCAAGACTTCAAACTCAAGCTGGCGCAGATGCTGGCTTCGGGAAGCCAGTTCGCCCAGTTCTCGATGAACGATGACGACTCCGTCGCCGAATTCTCTCAGAGCATTTTCGACTCCACCGTGGGCACCCTGCTGTCGGTGCGCGATCGGCTCGACAACGATGCCATGAGCCGGGCGATCCAGGCCCTGGCGATGGCCAACCGGGTCGAGTTCTACGGCTTCGGTGCTTCGGGTGCGGTGGCCTTCGACGCCCAGCACAAGTTCTTCCGCCTGCAGATCTCTACTGCCGCCTACGCCGACCCGCACATGCAGAACATGTCGGCGGTGACCCTCAAGGAGGGCGACGTGGTAGTGGCGATCTCCCAGACCGGTCGTACCCGTGCCCTGGTGGCCAGCGTGCGCCTGGCCCGCGAGGCCGGTGCCACGGTGATCGGCCTGTGCCCCAGCGGCTCGCCGCTGGCCGAGGAGGTGACCTTGCCGCTGTACATCGACGTACACGAGGACACCGAGATCTACACGCCGATGAGCTCGCGCATCGCTCACCTGGTGCTGGTCGACGTGCTCGCCGTGGGCGTGGCCAAGACCCGCGGACCGAAGCTCGCCGAGCAGCTCAAGGCGGTCAAGAAGAGCCTGACGCCTCTGAGGTTTCCGGAGCAGGAAGGCAAGCCCTGAGGAAAGGCTGATTAATTGCTGCGCTCGCGCCCTTGATAAAGACAGCTGGCCGCCGACGGTGCCGAAGCGTCGGACCGTCGCTCTCCTCATGTAGCAGGCTACACTCCGGGAGCTGCGCTCCGGCGGCGACCAGCCTCTCATCGCTCGCGACATAAATCAGCTCTTTCCTAGCGAAATCGAATTGTTTGAGATCGTCATTCGGCGCCGACGTGTAACGCCGCTCGCGTCGAGGATTGGGCGGGCGGATATGCTAAGCTGGGCGCTCATTTTTTCCAGCGGCAGACCCCTTCCATGGACGACGTCACGGCGATCCTCGATCAGTTGAATCCGGCCCAGCGCGAGGCGGTGAGCGCCCCCCAGGGCAACATGCTGGTGCTGGCCGGGGCCGGCTCGGGCAAGACCCGGGTGCTGGTGCATCGCATCGCCTGGCTGATGCAGGCCGAGGGGCTGTCACCCTACGGCGTGCTGGCGGTGACCTTCACCAACAAGGCGGCGCGCGAGATGCGCACGCGCTTGGAGGCGCTGCTGGGGTTGTCGCTGCGCAACGTCTGGGTCGGTACCTTCCACTCCATCGCCCATCGCCTGCTGCGCACCCACTGGCAGGATGCGCGGCTGCCGCAGCATTTCCAGATCATCGATACCGACGACCAGCTGCGCCTGATCAAGCGTCTGCTCAAGGATCACCGGATCGACGACGAGCGCTACCCGCCGCGCCAGGTGCAGTACTTCATCTCCGGCTGCAAGGAGGAGGGGCTGCGCCCGCATCAGGTCGACGTTCACGGCGATGCCTACATGGCCCAGATGGTCGAGCTCTACGAGCGCTACCAGCTCACTTGTGAACGCGGCGGCCTGGTCGACTTCGGCGAGCTGCTGCTCAGGAGCCTCGAGCTGCTGCGCGACACCCCGGCGCTGCTGGCCCACTACCAGGAGCGCTTCGCCCACGTGTTGGTCGACGAATTCCAGGATACCAACACCCTGCAGTACGCCTGGCTCAAGCTGCTCACCGGCATGAAGACGCCGATGACAGTAGTGGGTGACGACGACCAGTCGATCTACGGCTGGCGCGGGGCGCGAATCGAGAACATCCGGCGCTTCGAGCAGGAGTTCCCGGGCACCCATACCGTGCGCCTGGAGCAGAATTACCGTTCCACCAGTGCCATTCTCGATGCCGCCAATGCGCTGATCAGCCACAACGCCAATCGCATGGGCAAGGAGCTGTGGACGGCCGGCGCCCGCGGCGAGCCGATCTCGGTGTATGCCGGTTTCAACGACCTGGACGAGGCGCGCTTCATCGTCGACACCATCAAGGAGAAGGTCGACGAAGGCTACCGCCGCCGCGACGTGGCCATTCTCTACCGTTCCAACGCCCAGTCGCGGGTGCTCGAGGAGACCCTGATCCGCCAAGGGATGCCCTATCGCATCTACGGCGGCCAGCGCTTCTACGAGCGCCTCGAGATCAAGAACGCCTTGGCCTACCTGCGCCTGTTGCTCAACCGCGACGATGACGCCTCGCTCGAGCGCATCATCAACGTGCCGCCGCGGGGTATCGGCACGCGCACGGTCGAACAGCTGCGCGAGCGTGCCCGCCTGGCCGGGGTATCGCTGTGGCAGGCGCTGCACGACGGCCTCATGGACGGTGCGTTGAAGGGGCGTGCCGGTGCTGCGCTACAAGCGTTTGCCGATCTCATCGAGCGACTGGACAACGATACCGCCGGCATGTCGCTGCACGAGATCATCGCCCATGTGAACGAGGTCTCGGGCCTGATCGAGCATCACCAGAACGAAAAGGGCGAGAAGGGGCAGGCCCGGGTCGAGAACCTCGAGGAATTGATCAATGCCGCCCGGGCCTTCACCCAGGGTGAGTCCTTCGACCCGCCCGAGGCCGGTGAGGGCGCCGTGGCGCTGGAGGCCTTCCTCGCCGAGGCGGCACTCAACGCCGGCGAACACGAGGCCGACGAGTTCGAGGACAGCGTGCAGCTGATGACGCTGCACTCGGCCAAGGGGCTGGAGTTCCCTGTGGTGTTTATCGCCGGGGTGGAGGAGGGGCTGTTCCCGCACAAGATGTCGCTGGAGGAGCCCGGTCGTCTGGAGGAGGAGCGACGCCTCTGCTACGTCGGCCTGACCCGCGCCATGCGCAAGCTCTACCTGACCCATTCGGAGATTCGCCGCCTGCACGGCAAGGAGACCTTCCAGCGGCCGTCGCGCTTTCTGCGCGAGATACCCGGCGAGTATCTCGAGGAGGTGCGCCTGCGCGGCCAGATCTCGCGCCCGGTGACGGCCGCACGCCCGGCGATGGGACTCTCGCGCCAGACCTCGGTCGATCCCGGCGGCGACCTGCCCAGCCTGAGCCTGGGCCAGCGGGTGCAGCATCCGGTCTTTGGTGAAGGGGTGATCCTCAACGCCGAGGGCGAGGGGGCTCGTGCCCGGGTGCAGGTCAGCTTCGAGGGTGAGGGCGACAAGTGGCTGGTGCTGGGATTCGCCAAGCTCACCCCCCTGTAGGGAGGGCAAGAGGTACGTTGACGTCTACGTCAAAAGGCGGCCTTGCTGCCCAAATGGTCATTAAGCATACTCACAGGCGGACACATCGCGCTTGATTAGACGCGACTCAGAATAACCATCCGGAGTCATGCCCCCCATGCAACGCCGCAAATTCCTCAAGACCGCCGGCCTCGGTGCCGCCGGTGTCGTCGCCGCTCCCTTCGTCTCCACCGCCAAGGCGCAGGAGACCATCACCTGGGACATGGTCACTTCCTGGCCGACCAACTTTCCGGGCCTGGGCACGGGTGCCAACGAATTCGCCCAGCGCATCGAACGCCTTTCGGGAGGACGCATGCGCGTTCGCGTACATGGTGCCGGCGAGTTGGTGCCACCGCTGGAGGTCTTCGATGCCGTGGCCGCCGGCACCGCCGAGATGGGCCACTCGGCCTCCTACTACTGGCGTGGCAAGGTCGCTGCCTCGCAGTTCTTCACCGCCGTGCCCTTCGGCATGAACACCACCGAGACCAACGCCTGGCTTTACTACGGCGGCGGACAGGAACTGTGGGACGAGATCTACGCCAAGCACAACCTCAAGCCGTTCCCGGTGGGCAATACCGGTACCCAGATGGCCGGCTGGTTCAAGAAGGAGATCAACTCGCTGGAGGACATGCAGGGACTCAAGCTGCGCCTGCCGGGCCTCGCCGGCGAGGCGATGAACGGTATCGGCGTGACCACCGTCAACATGCCGGGCGGCGAGATCTTCACCTCCATGCAGACCGGCGTCCTCGATGCTGCCGACTGGGTCGGCCCCTACAACGACATGGCCTTCGGCCTGCACCAGGTGGCGGACTACTACTACACCTCGGCCTGGAACGAGCCGTCGGCGATCCTCGAGGGTACCGTCAACCTGGACGCCTGGAACGAGCTTCCCGACGACCTCAAGGTGGTGGTGACCGAGGCCGCACGTGCCTCCAACCTGGCGATGGTCAGCGAGTTCGCTTTCCGCAATGCCCAGGCGCTGGAGACGCTGGTGAAGGAGCATGGCGTGCAGCTGCGCAGCTTCCCGGACGACGTCATGCAGGCGCTCTACGAGTCCTCGCAGCAGGTGATCCAGGCGCAGGTGGAGAGCGACCCCGACTCGGCCAAGGTCTACGAGTCCTACCAGGCCTTCCAGCAGATGGTGAGCACTTTCACCGACGTAGGGGAATTCGCCTACCTCAAGACCCGCGAGAAAGTCATCGGCTGAGCCCGACGACCTACAAGAATACGAGGGCGCCTTCACGGCGCCCTCGTGCGTTGTGAGAGCGGCTCAGCCCGGCTGGTTGACGGCGCGGATGCGGCCCTTTTCGTCGAGCGCCACCATCACGAAGCGTGCCTCGGTGACCTTGTGCAGTTCGCTGGTCTCGCGTTCGTGGGGTTGGCGAATCCACACCTCCACGTCGATCTTGATCGAGCTGTGGCCGATCTCGCGTACGGCAGTGAAGATGTTGACCATCGAGCCGACGCGCACCGGACACAGAAAGTCCATGGTCTCGATGGCCACGGTGGCGGTACGGCCATGGGCTTCGCGGCCTGCCGCCAGTTCGGCAGCCTGGTCCATGTGGCGCACCAGCCAGCCACCGGGAATATCACCGTAGAGGTTGGTATCCTGCCGGTTGGCCAGTAACTTGAGGGTCAGTTGCCCTTGGGGGGCGGGAATATCGTCGAGGTCGGTCATGGAATGTCGTAAGCTCGGCTTGTTGTTGTGGGTGCTGATATTGCATCGCAGCGATCATTGTCGGCCATCTTATACGTCGTGGCTTGTGCTAACCAGCGCTGCGACAAGTCGCCCCAGACGATTCGTTACTGCGACAGCCACCCTCGAGACCAAGAGGAGACCGGCATGATTTCCTTCGGCAAGCGACATGGCCGGTGTGGGCTACGTCACGGCTGTCTTGCCGCGCTGTTGACGCTGCTGTCAGCGATCGTACAGGCCAGTGAGCCGCCGGTCGGTAACCTGGGGGTGGTGGGGTCCGACACCATGGCAGGCCTGATGCTGCGCTGGGGCGAACAGCTGAGCGAGCGCCATCCCGGCATCCGCCTGCAGTTGCAGGCCAGCGGATCGGCCAGTGCTCCACCGGCCCTGGCGGCCGGTACCACTCGGCTTGGCCCCATGTCGCGGCCGATGGACGAGGAGGAGCGCCGCGCCTTCACCCAGCGCCATGGATATGCACCGGTGGAAGTGGAAGTGGCCCGGGATGCGCTGGCCATCATCGTCCATCGTCACCATGACCTGGAAGCGCTGCGCCTGGAGCAGGTCGATGCGATCTTCTCACGCACGCGTCGCTGTGGCGACGAGCTCGATATAACCCGCTGGGAGCAGCTGGGTATCGACGGTCGAGTCGGGCGTATCGAGCTGCATGGGCGCAACCCCGCCTCGGGTAGCTACGGGCTGTTTCGCCAGCGCGCCCTGTGCGGGGGCGAATATCGCTGGCGGCTCAATGAGCATCCCGGGTCGGCCGCGGTGGTGGCGGCCGTCACGGAGAGCCGCGAGGCGATCGGTTATGTCGGTCTCAATCATCTCACGCCTGGGGTAAAGCCCCTGGCGCTGGAGGATGCCGACGGCGAGCTGAGCCTCCCCGAAGCCGAGCAGGTTCGCCGGGGTGACTATCCACTGAGCCGCTCGCTGTACCTCTATGCCAACTTGCCACCAGGCAAGGCACCTTCGGGCCCGGAGCGGGCGCTGCTGGAGCTCATCCTCTCGCCGGAGGGGCAGCGCACCGTCGCCGAGCTGGGCTTCGTGGCGCTGTCAGACACCGCACTGGCGTCCCAGCGTGAGCGCCTGGGGCTAGACGAACCACTACCGTGACGCTGTCATTCAACTGTCATCAAGCCGTTATACGCTGCCGATCATGATAGAGCCCTCTCCCGTCTCCTCCTCTCCGCGGCGCGCGTGGCGCCGGCAACGCGACCGGTTGGCTACCGCCCTGATCATGGCAGGGGGAATCGGGGTAATTGGGGCCGTGCTGGCCATCGGTGTGTTCCTGGTCTGGGAGGTTTTGCCGGCGCTGCTGGGCGGCGTCCTCGAGCCATCGCAAATCCGCACGACACTCACCCCCATGGCCTGGGGCACGCTGAAGGCAGCATTCTGGGCGATGGCCTTTGCCAAGCCTCTGGCGCTGGGTGCCGCGATCCACTCTTCGCTCTTCATGTCGCAACGGCTGCGCAGTCGCATGAAACCCACCCTGGAGATGATGGAGGCGTTCCCCGGCGTGGTCATCGGCTTCGTGGCGGGGTTGCTACTGGCCCCGTGGGTCGAGCGGCACCTGGCAGGGTCACTGGCGCTGTTGCTGGTATTGCCGCTGGGGGTGCTGCTGGCCGCCGAGGCGTGGCGACGTCTGCCTGCGGCGGGACGCCGCCACCTGCCGTTGACCTGGGCCGGGCTGTGGCTCATGCCATGGCTGGCACTGTTGACCTGGCTCACCTTGGCCTTCTCGCCTGGAGTCGAGTCGTTGCTGTTCGGTGGTAATCTGCGCGAATGGTTGGATGCCGAGCTAGGCATCGATTACGCCACACGTAACGCCATGATCGTTGGGCTGGCGATGGGGATCGCCGTGATGCCGAGCGTCTATGCCTTGGCCGAGGATGCGCTCTCCGGCGTGCCGAGCCGGCTCGGTGAGGGCGCACACGCCCTGGGTGCGACGCGTTGGCAGACTTTGTGGCGGGTCGTGCTGCCGGCTGCCGCGCCGGGGATCTTTGCGGCGGTGATGATCGGTGCCGGCCGCGCCGTGGGCGAGACCATGATCGTGCTTATGGCAAGCGGCAATACGGCAGTGATGAGCCTCAGCCCCTTGGAGGGTATGCGCACCATGGCGGCGGGCATTGCCGTCGAGCTTCCCGAGGCCGTGCCCGGCAGCGAGGCGTACCTGCTGCTGCTGCTGGCGGCGCTGCTGCTGTTTCTGTTCACTTTCCTGGTCAATACGCTGGCCGAGGTGGTGAGAAGCCGGCTTCGGCGTCGCTACCGCTGGCTGGGTGGTTCACCATGAGGCGCAGGCGTCCCTTGCCTCGTTCGGAAGGCCCTTGGGCCTGGCTGGCGGCCGGAAGCGTGGCGCTATCGCTGCTGATGCTGACCGCCTTGCTGCTGCTCATCGCCGTGCGCGGGCTGGCTCACTTCTGGCCGGCGACGGTGGTACAGATCGAGATGCAGGATGGCCGGCTCCTGGCGGGTCAAGCGGTACGCGAGCTGCCGCTGGAAGAGGGGCATGGCAATGAACGACTTTACTTCACCGGCAATCGCGACCTTGATGGGGAGATCTGGCATTGGCTGCCGGTGGACGCCATCGCCTCCGTCGAGCGACCGCCGGAGCTGACGGTGCTGGAGCGTCGCCACCACGGTCGCTTCATTGGCCGCCTGATCGCGGTGGGAGACGCCGGTACGATAGACGGCAATCATGCTCAGCAAGCCGTCTGGACCAGGCTTGAGGCCCGACTGGCGGCACTGGAGCAGTTGCGCGGCGAGCGCGAACGGCTGCGTCGGGAGGTATTGAGGCCGCTGATCCGCCGGCTCGATGCCAACCCCAATGATGCCGATGCCCAGCTGGCACTGGTCGAGGCCAACGCCCGCGTCTACGATCTGCAGCTGGCGATGCGTGGCGAGGTGGCGCTGCTCGAGAGCGTCGACGGACGGCGTCTGCGCCAGCCGCTGGAGGAGGTACTGCGCGCGTGGCGGCCCAATGCCATGTCGCTGCCGCAGAAGTTGGCCGCCTGGGCAGGCGGCGTATGGCGTTTCCTGGCCGAGGGGCCGCGTGACGGCAACACGGCCGGTGGCGTGTGGCCGGCGATTTTCGGTACCGTGCTGATGGTACTGTTGATGTCGCTGTTGGTGACTCCCTTCGGCGTGCTGGCAGCGGTCTACCTCAACGAGGTGGCGCATCAAGGGCGCTGGACGAACCTGGTGCGGATCGCGGTGCGCAACCTGGCGGGGGTACCCTCCATCGTCTACGGCGTGTTCGGCCTGGGGGTATTCGTCTATGGTATCGGTAGTTCGCTGGACGAGTGGTTCTTCAGTGACTCGCTGCCATCCCCGACCTTTGGTACCGGTGGGCTGCTGTGGGCGTCGCTGACGCTGGCGCTGCTGACGCTGCCGGTGGTCATCGTGGCCACCGAGGAGGGACTGGCACGGATCCCCGTCGAGCAGCGTGAAGGCGCCTTGGCGCTGGGTGCTACTCGCTTCGAGACGCTGGCCCGAGTAGTGCTTCCGATGGCAGTGCCGGCCATGCTCACCGGCGTGATCCTGGCGGTCGCCCGGGCTGCCGGCGAGGTGGCGCCGCTGCTGCTGGTCGGTGTGGCCAAGCTGGCACCCCAGGTACCGGTTGACGGCGAGTTTCCCTTTCTCCACCTCGAGCGCAAGTTCATGCACCTGGGCTATCACATCTATGACACGGCATTCCACGGCAGCGACGTGCAGGCGGCCATGCCGCTGGTCTTCGCTTCGGCGCTGCTGCTGGTGCTGGTCATCCTGGTGCTTAACCTGACTGCCATCTTTCTGCGACACCATTTTCGCGTGCGCCACGGCGTGCAGCCGCGGCCTTGAGGAGCAAAGACACAGCGATGACCTTGCCGTCCCGCTTCCAGCCCAGCCCGGGTTCGATCATCGACTTCCCCCCCGAAGCCAGCTGCTTCCAGATCGAGGGGCTGGGGTTGTCCTATAGCGGCAAGCCGGCGCTGCGAGGGCTCTCGCTGCGGGTTCCCCGGCACCGGGTCACGGCGTTCATCGGCCCGTCGGGCTGCGGCAAGTCGACGCTGCTGCGGGCGCTCAACCGGCTGCACGACCTCAACGAGGAGGTGAGCTACGAGGGAAAAATCCGGCTCGAAGGCGAAGACATCCACGCGCCCGAGGTGGCAGTGGACGAACTGCGCCGACGTGTCGGCATGGTGTTCCAGGTGCCCAACCCCTTTCCCATGTCGATCTACGACAACGTGGCCTTCGGGCTGCGCCTGCAGGGGGGGCTGACCCGCCGGCGCATGGACGACATCGTCGAATGGGCGCTGAATGCCGCGGCGCTCTGGGATGAGGTTAAGGATCGCCTGCGTGCCTCGGCATGGTCGCTCTCCGGCGGTCAGCAACAGCGTCTGGTGATCGCTCGCTCGCTGGCGGTACGCCCCGAGGTGCTGTTGCTCGACGAGCCGGCCTCGGCGCTGGACCCGATCTCTACACTCAAGATCGAGGAGCTGATTCGCAGCCTGAAGTCGCAGCTTACGCTGATCCTGGTCACCCACAACATGCAGCAGGCGGCGCGGGTTTCCGACTATACCGCCTTCCTGCAGGACGGCGAACTGGTGGAGTACGCCCCCACCGACACCCTGTTCACCAACCCCAGCCTGCGTCGCACCGAGAACTACATTACCGGCCGCATGGCCTGACGAGGCCGGCCACGCCAGCCCGAGGAGAGAACGATGGACATCACCAGCGATACCCACAGTCAGCACATATCCCGCCAGTTCAACCAGGAGCTGGAAGCGCTCAAGACCCACCTGATGACCATGGGCGGGCTGGTCGAGCAGCAGGTCCAGGAGGCGATCCAGGCGCTGCTCGATGGCGACAGCCGCCTGGCGGAGAAGGTGCGCGATCGCGATCGCGACGTCAACGCCATGCAGCTCAAGATCGACGACGAGTGTACCCGGGTGCTGGCCCGCCGCCAGCCGGCGGCCTCCGACCTGCGCCTGGTGCTGGCGGTGATTCGTGCCACCGCGGATCTCGAGCGCATCGGCGACGAAGCGAGCAAGATCGCGCGCAACGCGCTGACCCTGATCGACGGCGGCAACAACGTCCGCGGCCTGGTCGAAGTACGCCACATCAGTGAGCACGTTCGCCGCATGCTGCGCGACGCTTTGACCGCCTTCGCCCGCTTCGACACCGAGCTGGCCCTGCAGGTGGTGCACGAGGACGACTCGGTGGACGATGAGTACGGCAGCGCCATGCGCTCGCTGATGACCTTCATGATGGAGGACAGCCGCGCCATCGGCCCGGTGCTCAACGTCATGTGGATCTTGCGTGCGCTGGAGCGGGTCGGCGATCATGCCGACAACCTCGCCGAGTACGTCATCTATCTGGTCAAGGGACTCGACATTCGTCACATGGACCCGGATCAGATCGACGAGGATGCGCTGACGCGCAAGGAGTAACTACCCGAGAGAGGATTCGGATGCTGAACGCCTTTGCGGCGCTGACGCGCGGGACGCGGCTGGTCTATGGCCGCGGCCTGCGCCGCTATGTTTACGCCCCTATCGCCGTCAACCTGATGGTCTATTCGGCCATGCTCTACTACGTGATCAGCCACTTCGGCGGCTGGCTGGAGAGCTGGATGGCCATGGTACCGGCCTGGCTCGGCTGGTTGGAATGGCTGATCTGGCCGCTATTCGTGGCTAGCCTGGTGTTGATCGTGTTCTTCACCTTCACCCTGGTGACCCACCTGATCGCCGCGCCCTTCTATGGCTTCCTGGCGGCCAAGGTGGAAGTGCAGGCCACCGGCCGGCCGCCGCTCGACGACCGCGGCCTGGCGCGCACGGCGGTGGATGCCCTGGGGCGCGAGCTGGTCAAGCTCGGCTACATCCTGCCGCGCGCCCTGGTGCTGCTGGTAATCAGCTGGATTCCCGCGCTCAATGTCGCCGCCCCTTTCTTGTGGGCGCTGTTCTCGGCCTGGATAATGGCGATCACCTATCTCGATTATCCCATGGACAACAACAAGGTGAGTTTCGCCGACATGCGTCGCCGGCTCTCCTCGCATACCTGGCACACTCTCACCTTCGGCGGCTGGGTGACGCTGATCACCTGGATACCGCTGGCCAACCTGTTCCTGCTGCCCGGCGCCGTGGCCGGCGCCGTGCTGATGTGGGACCGCCACTATCGCGGCGAACGTGATCTCGCCACGACGTGAGCCGTGACGCCGTTCGTGACTGTCTCGCTTCAGCGTTCGGAGACTTGCTTTGCCGTCGCCTCGGCCACCACCAGCCGGGAGGCGGGGAACACGCAGCGGAACAGGGCTCCGCGGCCTGGGTGGGAGTCGATCTCGAGGTAGGCGTCGTGGCGTAGCAGCACGTGCTTGACGATGGCCAGTCCCAGGCCGGTGCCACCACTTTCGCTGCTGCGTCCCTTGTCGACCCGATAGAAGCGCTCGGTGAGCCGGGGGATATGCACCGGGTCGATGCCCTCGCCGTCGTCTTCCACCTCGAGACAGGCGCCCCTGGGGTGCGATTTCCAGCGCAGCACGATGTGGCTGCCCTCGGGGGTGTAGCGCACCGCGTTGGAGGCCAGGTTGGACAGCGCGCTGTGGATCTCGCTATCGCTGCCGAGCAGGCATTGCGCCTCATCGAGCTCCACCCGGATCTGCTGGCGGCCGGCCGCCAGCGCCTCGGCGTCGCGGCGCACCTCTTCGAGCAGCGTGGCCATGGGCAGCGGCCGATGGTCCTCGCCGCCCTGGTCGATCTCCAGCCGAGACAGCAACAGCAGGTCGTTGACCAGGTTCTGCATGCGGGTCGTCTGCTCCTGCATGCGGGTCAGGCCCTGAGCGAGCCGAGGCGGCAACTGCTGGGCATAGGTGACGTAGGTCTCGAGGTAGCCGGCCAACACCGTCAACGGCGTACGCAGCTCATGGGAGACATTGGCGACGAAATCGCGGCGCATCTCCTCCAGGCGGTGCAGGCGGGTAATGTCACGCGCCATCACCAGGCGTTCGTCGTCACCGTAGAGCGTAATCTGGAACTGCAGGACCTGGCGTTCGTCGACCGGGGAGGCCAGCGTCAGCGGCTCGCGATAATCGCGGGCGTTGAAGTAGGCGACGAAGCGGGGATCACGCACCAGGTTGGTGATGTGCTGGCCGCGGTCATGGGCCGCCTTGAGCCCCAGCATGCGTTCGGCGGCGCTGTTCCACCATTCCAGATCGCCGTGCGGGTCGAGCATCACCACGCTGTCACGCATTGCCTCGGAGGACTCCTGAATGCGCTTCAGGGTTGCCTGCAGACGGTGTTGGGTATGTCGCTGACCCTTCTGGTAGCGGTACAGGCGGTCGAACAGCTCGCCCCACAGGCCGGTGGCCGCGGGCGGTTCGCTGTGCGGGTTGCGGGTCAGCCAACGGCGCAGGGCATGCAGCTGGCGAAGATGATAGATGAGGCGCAGGGCGAGCCCCGCGGCGAGCCCCAGCCCGGGGGCGGAAAACAGCCAGCCGACCAGGCTGCCCGCCACGGCGAGCAGGCCGAGACGCCAGAGTTCATGGCTCCAGGAGCGCACGTCAGCCCTTGTTGGAGAAGCGGTAGCCGGTGCCGCGCACGGTCTGGACCAGATGCTGGTGGGCATCGCCCAATGCCTTGCGCAGGCGGCGGATATGCACGTCCACGGTGCGTTCCTCGACATAGACGTTGCCGCCCCATACCTGGTCGAGCAACTGGCTCCGAGTGTAGGCACGTTCCTGGTGGGTCATGAAGAACTGCAGCAGGCGGTACTCGGTGGGGCCCATCTCCAGCGCCTTGCCGCCGGCGCTGACGCGGTGGCTGACCGGGTCGAGCACGAGGCCGTCCACTTCCACCGGTTCCTCGACGCCCTTGGGTGTGGTCCGGCGCAGTACCGCCTTGAGTCGGGCCACCAGTTCACGAGGCGAGAAGGGCTTGGTGATGTAGTCGTCGGCGCCGGCCTCGAGGCCCTGGATCTTGTTGTCCTCTTCGCTCTTGGCGGTAAGCATGATGATCGGCAGCTCACGGGTGGCTTCCTCGCGCTTGAGCCGGCGTGCCAGCTCGATGCCGCTGGTACCGGGCATCATCCAGTCCAGCAGCAGCAGGTCGGGCTGGTTGTCGACGATCATGCTGTGGGCGCTCTGCGCGTTGGCAGCCTCCAGCACGCGATAGTCGGCCATCTCCAGCGCCACCGCGATCATCTCGCGGATCGGCGCTTCGTCATCGACGATCAGAACGGTCTTGGCGGTCATCCCGAAGCCTCGCGGTCAGTGACGGGTCGGTGACGATCTCACCACGTCATCATGACACTTGGATGACAACGCGGCCATAGGGGCTAGACACCGGCGGCAGGCCACAGGCTTAGCGCGATGCCGGCGAACGCCAGCAGCCCCGACCAGTGGTTGTTGAGGAAGGCCTGGAAGCAGCGATCGCGCTCGCGCCGGCGGATCAGGAACTGCTGGTGGACGAAGGTGGCGGCCATGCCCGCCAGGCCCAGCCAGTGGAACGCGCCCAGCTCGAGGCGCAGCCCGACCCAGCCCAGCAGGCCCAGGGTGACCAGCTGCAGCAGGCCGATCATGGCGCGATCGGTACGACCGAACAGCACCGCCGTGGACTTGATGCCGATCTTGAGGTCGTCGTCGCGATCGACCATGGCGTACTCGGTGTCGTAGGCCACCGTCCACGCCACGTTGGCGGCGAATAGTAGCCAGGCTTCCAGGGGCACATGACCCAGCACCGCACCGAAGGCCATCGGGATCGCCCAGGAGAAGGCGGCGCCGAGAAACAGCTGCGGCAAATGGGTATAGCGCTTCATGAACGGATAGATGAATGCCAGCGCCACGCCCACCAACGAGAGCAGGATGGTAAACGGGTTGGTGAACAGCACCAGCACGAAGGCCGAGGCGACCAGACCGGCGAACAAGCCCTTGGCCTCGCGTTCGCTGATGCGCCCGGTGGCCAGCGGCCGGTTCTTCGTACGCTTCACGTGACCGTCGAAATGGCGGTCGGCGTAGTCGTTGATCACGCAGCCCGCGGCGCGCATCAGGTAGACCCCGGCGACGAAGATCAGCAGCAGGTGGCGTTCGGGAACCCCGGCGGCGGCCACCCACAGCGCCCACAGCGTGGGCCACATCAGCAGCCAGGTGCCGATGGGGCGATCCAGCCGCATCAGGTGCAGGAAGTCGGGCACGCGGGCCAGCCCCTTGGGGCGCATCAGAGAGCGTTCCATCGGTGTCTCCTCATTCGATGGCGATCATCCTAGCGTGATGGCAAGCCCAATTCATCCGCCATCGCGTCGAGGAAGAACTCCTGTACCAGCACGGCGAAACGGCCGTGGCGGAATACCGAACGCCGTCCCCAGGGGCCGAACGCCGGGTGAAAGGACGCTGTGGCGGTCGTGATCTCGATGGGGCTGCGCTGCAGATCGGGCTGACGGAACAGCCAACTGCCCAGCGAGCGCTCACCAAGCCGTTCGAGGCGCTGGCCACGCAGCTGCGCCAGCGGAGCCACCGAACGCGCCACCACCCAGGGCCGCTCGTCGAGGCACAGCGCCACTTCCCGCAGCCAGGCGAGACGATCGAGGGGCAACCCGAGCGCCTGGGCTTCGTCGAGGCTTGGCTTGCCCAGGTGCTGGCCGAGCAGGCGCACGCGGAAGGCACGGCCGGCGCCGGCTTCGATCAACCGAGCGGTGAGCGAATCCCGCGTGGCCACCCAGGCCCACCAGGCTGGGCTCATTGCTGGCCGGCCCGCCAGCAGTGGGCGCCAAGAGGCGGCAAACGAGGAACGGGTATGGCGCTCCGTGCGGTTGCGGGTCACCGGCACCTCCGGGTCGAATATGGGGCGCATAGTGTAACATGCGGTCCTGACGCACTTGCGTGCGCCATGCTGTGTTTCGCCGTGTACGGGCAGCTTTTTTACAAGGAGTTCCATGAGCGCACCTCTCACTATCATCGGCTCCGGGATGGCGGGCATCGGTCTGCTCAAGCAGCTGCGAGCGCTGGGTGTCGAGCGCCCCGTCACCCTGATCACTGGCGACAGCGGCGACGACTATTCCAAGCCGCTGCTCTCCACCGGCTTCGCCAAGCGTCTGGCCCCCGAAAAGCTGGCGGCACGCTCGGCGCTGGAGGTGGCCGCTCAGCTGGGCGCGGTGGTGCGCACCCACACCCGGGTCGGCACCGTCGACCCGCAGGAGCATTGCCTGCACATCGGCGAAGAGCGCCTGGCCTACGGCGAGCTGGTACTGGCCACCGGGGCCGCTCCGGCGGTGCCGTTCGCCATCCCCGAGGCGCTTGCCGGTCGCCTCTTCACGATCAACGATCTCGACGACTATCGCGCCTTTCATGCCGCCCTCGAGGCACTGGCTCGGCCTGCCCGCGTGGCTATCATCGGTGCCGGCCTGGTGGGCTGCGAGTTCGCCAACGACCTGGCGGCGGGCGGCCATGCGGTGAGTCTGGTGGCGCCGGAGCAGGCACCGCTGCCGCGCCTGTTGCCGGAGCCGTTGGGGCGCGCGCTGGGCGAGGTGTTCCGCGACGCCGGCATGACGCTCTATCTGGGACGCGGCCTGGAGCGGCTGGAACCGGCGGGTGGCGACGTCGGTCTGGTGCTGGAGGATGGCCAAGGGCTCGAGGCCGACCTGGTTCTGGTGGCCACCGGACTGCGCCCGCGCAGCGAGCTGGCCCGCGAGGCCGGCCTGGAGGTGAGCGAAGCCGGCATCCAGGTCGACCGTTACCTGGCGACATCGGCACCCGGCGTGCACGCCCTGGGCGATGTGGCCTGCGTGGCCGGAATCAACGCCATGTACGTCCAGCCGCTGCAGGCCAGCGCCAAGGCGCTGGCACGGACACTGGCCGGCACGCCTACCCAAGTGAGCTACGGTGCCTGGCCGGTGCTGGTCAAGACGCCGCTGCTGCCGGTAGTGGCGCTGCCTCCGCTACAGGCGCCTGCCCGCTGGCGAATCGAGGGGGATGGTACCGACCTGGTCGCCTTTGCCGAGGATCAGGACGAACGTTTGATCGGCTTTGCGTTGACAGGAGCCTGCGTGAAGCGGAAAGTTGAGCTGGCGCGAGCGACGCCGCCGTTGCTAGGCTAGTCACGTCATCGCCTCGGCCGGCTGCGCAGTGCGAGCCGCCGTTGGTCGACACGCTTGGTGCTTCAAGGGCAAGGGACGAACCCGCACATGGGAACGGGCTCTCCCGGGGAAGTGACAGGCGGCTCGAACTTGACCACTGATGAATAACAACATACCGGCACCATGCCGGGACATAGCCAATACCAGGAGGGCTGTAGTATGCGTAAGCCAGATCTTGCTGCGGCAATTGCCGAGCGTGCGGAACTTTCCAAGGACAAGGCCAGCCAGGTGCTCAACGTCATTCTCGACGAGATCACCGGTAGCGTGGCCCAGGGGCAGGACGTGTCACTGATCGGGTTTGGTACCTTCACCGTGCGTGAGCGCGCAGCCCGCACCGGCAAGAACCCCCAGACCGGCCAGCCGTTGGCCATTCCGGCCAGCAAGACCGTGGCCTTCAAGCCGGGCAAGGGTCTCAAGGACGCCGTTGGCAAGGGTTGATTCGTCGTCTCGAATCCTCTCGTGACGCGGCCTGACCGTCAGGCCGCGATATCTCTTCTCCACGCTCGGATCGGACTCGACATGAAGCTGCGACTGATGCTGTGGCTGCTGGGTTTGATGCTCAAGCGTGCCCAGCGCCGCAAGCCGGGGTTCCGCCGGACGCTCTCCGAGATGCGCCGCCTCGATTGGGGTATCGCCACCGAGGATCTCGCCATTGCGCGCCACTTCCGTATGTCCCCCCAGGGCATCCAGACCGGTGCTGGGTTGCCGGTGGACCTCGACCTGGAGCTGCGCTTCGACGACGAGGCCACTGCCGTAAGGGTGCTGCGCAAGCCGACCCAGCAAGCCTTTCTCGACGGCATGATGGCCGGCAAGGTGCGCCTGGTCGGCGACTCGAGTGACCTGAAGAAGCTGCAGAAACTGCTCAAGCAGCTTTGACCGCCTCCCGACAGACTTTCACGGCGTGACGTGACGTGGACATTCCCCACCAGCGGCTAGTCTATTTTCGAGTCACCCTCGAGTCCGGCTCGGTACGGCAGGCAGCCGCGCGGCTCGACATAGCCCCCTCGGCGGTCAGCCGACAACTCAACCTGTTGGAAGAAGCGCTGGGGGCCACCCTGCTGGAGCGCAAACGCAGCGGCATCCGCCCTACTCCGGTGGGCGAGATGCTGCTGGAATACTGCGAGCGGCGCGGCGCCCTCGACGAGAGCTTCATCACTTCGCTGGAGGCCTACCAGAGGCTGGAGACCGGCACCGTATCGCTGGTGGTGGGCGAGGGCTTCGTCGGTGACCTGATCGCCAAGCCACTGCGCGAGTTCACCGAACGCTATACCGGTATCCAGCTCGACATCCACTTGGCGGGCACCTCAGGCATCATCGAGGCGATCATCGACGAACAGGCCCATATCGGCCTGATGTTCCATGAGCGCACGCATCACCAGCTGCGCCTCTGGGTCTCCAGCCCGCAGCCGCTGATGGCCATCCTGCCACCCGAGCATCCGCTGGCCGAGCGGGCCGAGCCCCTGACCCTGGCTCAACTCAGCGAGGAGCCGATGGCGATGTGGGATCCCAGCCACCAGGTGCGGCAGATGGTCGACCAGGCCTTTCACCAGGCGCGGCTGCGTCCGCGCATGAGCATGAATACCAACTCCATGGCGGTATTGGCGCAGTACGTGCGCAGCGGCATGGGCATCACCCTGCTGCCGGCCTTTGCCGTGGCCCGCGATCTCGAAGCGGGAACGCTGGTGGCGCGACCGGTCGACGATCCGCTGTTCCTGCGCTCCCAGGCGCACATGGTCACCCGCATCGGGCGCCAGCAGCCCAAGGCCAGCGTGCTGCTGCTGCGTCACCTGCAGCGCTGGATGCAGGCCTTCCGTGGCGCCGCAGTGCCCTCCCTCGAGAGCGCTGCGGCGGGCGGCGATCAGCCTACGCCGTTACCGTAGCCCATCGCCACGCTGGCTTCTCCGGCGGTCTCCACCCACACGCTTTGCGGCAGGGTGTACTCGCGCAGGCCGTCGAGGCCACTGGAGCGGCCGAAGCCGCTGTCGCCGAAGCCGCCGAAGGGCGACATCACGCTGATCGCCTTGTAGCCGTTGATCCACACCGTGCCGGCACGCAGCTGACTGGCCACCCGGTGTGCGCGGGCCGGGTCCTGGGTCCACACCGCACCGGCGAGGCCGAAGCGGGTGGCGTTGGCCAGGCGTACGGCGTCCGCTTCATCGTCGAAGGGCATTGCCACCAGCACTGGGCCGAATACCTCCTCGCGAGCGATCTCCATCTCCGGCGTGACGTCGACCAGCACGGTGGGGGCGAGGAAATAGCCCTGCGCCTCGTCGGGCAGCCCCGGCGGACGGTTGCCGCCGACGATCACCCGCGCTCCCGCGGCCACGGCATCATCGATCATGCGCGTCACGTGGGCGTACTGGCGGGCGTTCTGCAGCGGCCCCATGCGCGTCGCCTCATCGCCGGGCAGGCCGACTTTGATCCCGGCTGCGGCGCGCGCCAGCCGCTCGGTCACCTCCGCGAAGGCCTCACGCTGGACCAGCAGGCGCGAGCCGGCCACGCAGCTCTGCCCCGCCGCGGCGAAGATCGCCGCCTGGGCACCGGCCACGGCAGCGTCAAGCTTGGCATCGGCGAAAACGATGTTGGCCGACTTGCCGCCCAGCTCCAGCACGCTCGGCACCAGCCGCCGGGCGCCAGCCTCGGCGATCAGCCGACCGCTGTGAGGCGAGCCGACGACCACCAGCTTGCTGATACCCTCATGACCGGTAAGCGCCGCGCCGGTGCTCGGCCCCAGGCCGTTGACGATATTGACCAGTCCCCTGGGCAGGCCGCCTTGTTCCAACAGCCGGGCGATTACCACCGAGGTGAAGGGAGTAAGCTCCGAGGGCTTGAGCACCACGCCGTTGCCGGCGGCGACGGCCGGGGCGAGCTGCCAGGCGCAGGTGAACATCGGCGCGTTCCACGGCGTGATCTGTCCCACCACCCCATAGGGCACGTGGTGCACGTAGTTGAGGTGGCTGGTGGGTACCGGGATCACCTCGCCGTGCTGCTTGTCGCACCAGCCGGCGTAGTACTCGAACATCTCGCGCACCTTGCCGACCTCGCCGCGGCAATCGCGGATCGGCTTGCCTGCCACCACGCTCTCGAGCTGGGCCAGCGTTTCCTCGTGGCCTTCGAGGCCGCGTACGGCGGCGTTCATGCGGCGTCCGCGCTCGCTGGCGGTAAGCGCCATCCACGCCTGCTGCGCCTGGGCGGCAGCGGCGACGGCGCGCTCGACCAGGGTCGGGCCGGCATCGCGGTAGTCGACAAGTGCCTCGCCGGTGGCGGGGTCGATCAGCGTGATCGCCTCGCCTTCGCCCGGGCAGGGGGCACCGTCGATCCAGTTGGAGAGCGGCACCTCGCCCTGCAGCTCAAAATCCTCCAGCAGCGTCGAGAGTCGGTCACGGGCCTGTTGGTTGAGACGGTTCATGGCGCAGCCTCCTCGGCGGGGGCAGCAGCGGCCAACAGCGCGCCGGCGATCCGGTTGAAGTCGTCGCCATCGGCGGGATGCTCCGGGTCGGCGTGCCACGCCTCTACCACGGCATCGAGTAGACCCGGCGGCATGTCGAAGCGCTCGGCAGCGTCGCGGGCCAGGCGCAGGTCCTTGCGCATCAGACCGGTGGTGAAGCCGGAGTCGAAGCGCCCGGAGAGGATCCATTCGGGGAAGTTGACCTCGCTGACCGCGCTGCGTCCAGAGCCGCTGTTGAGTCCGGCCAGGCAGGCGGCGGGATCGACCCCGGCGCGGGCGGCCATGGCCACCGCCTCGGCGGTAGTCAGCAGGTGCGCGGCGCACAGATAGTTGTTGGCCAGCTTGACCACATGGCCGCTGCCCGGCCCGCCGACATGGGTGTAGCGGGCCGACATCGCCTCGAGCATCGGCGCCAGGCGCTCGATGGTGACCGTCTCGCCGCCGAGCAGCATGCCGAGCTTGCCCGTCGCCGCCCCCTTGGGGCCGCCGCTGACCGGGGCGTCGAGCCACGCCAGCCCGGCGGCCTGCACCTTGGCGGCCAGCTCCCGGCTGATCACCGGGTCCGAGGTCGAGGTATCGACGATGACGCTGCCCTTCGGCGCCAGGCCGAGCAGGCCGGGCGAGGTCTCGATCACCTCCCGCACCTGGGCCGAGGTGGGCAGCGACAGCAGGTAGACGTCGCTCGCTGGCAGCTCCTCGGGGGCGACCACCGGCAGCCCCCGCTCGGTCAGGCGCTGGCGGGTGCTTTCGAACAGGTCGCTGCCGGTGACGTCGAAGCCGGCGGATTGCAGGGTCAGGGCCATGTTGCCGCCCATCTGGCCGAGGCCGATAACGCAGATTCTCATGGACGTTCCTCGATAAGATGCAAGATGTGGTGTTGGGCAGGTGCGTCGATCCGGGCCGCAGCAGCGCCGCGGCCAATGGAAGACGTGGCGGAAGCCGCCGTCAGTCGTCGAGCAGGGTCTTGACCAGCGCCTGCCAGTAAGCCACGCCGAGCGGGGCGATGGCGTCGTTGAAGTCGTAGTGCGGGTTGTGCAGTGCCGCGCTCTCCACGCCGTTACCCAGCCAGATGTAGGCGCCGGGACGGGCTTCGAGCATGAAGGCGAAGTCCTCCGACGCCATGCTCGGCGGCAGGTCGCGATGCACGCGGGTGATGCCCGGCAGCGTCTCCAGCACCTCGGCGCAGCGCAGCGCATGCTCGGGCGCGTTGATCGTGGCGGGGTAGCGTGACTGGTAGTCGAGTTCGACCTTGAGGCCGTGAAACCCGGCCAGGGCCTCGACGGCATCGCGGAAGCGGCGCTCCAGATAGGCGCGCAGCTCGCCGTCGAAGCAGCGCAGGGTGCCGCGCAGCTCCACCGTTTCCGGGATCACGTTGAAGGCGTCGCCGGCATGAAACTGGGTGATGCTGAGCACGGCGCTCTGGTGGGGCGGCGTCTCGCGACTGATCAGCCCCTGCAGCTGGCTGGCCAGCTGGCAGGCGGCCAGGATGGTGTCGCTGCCCAGGTGGGGCATGGCGGCGTGACAGCCACGTCCGCTGAGCCTCAGGGTGAAGACGTCGAAGGCGGCCATAACCGCGCCGTCGTGTACCGCCGCCTCGCCCACGGCGAGCCCCGGCCAGTTGTGCAGGCCGTAGACGGCTTCCATGGGGAAGCGCTCGAAGAGCCCCTCCTCGACCATCACGCGGCCGCCACCCTCGCTCTCCTCCGCCGGCTGGAAGATGAAGACCACCCTTCCGGCGAAGTCGGGATCGGCGGCCAGCGCGCAGGCCGCCCCCAGCAGCATGGTGGTATGCCCATCGTGGCCGCAGGCGTGCATCTTGCCCGGTACCTGGGAGGCGTGGGCGAAACGGTTGGCCTCCTCGACGTCGAGTGCATCGATATCGGCCCGCAGCCCGATGACACGCCCTGGGCCGCGCCTGCCGTCGAGAATCGCCACGACGCCGGTGCCGCCACCCAGGCCGGTCACGACCTCGAGCCCGGCCTGGCGCAACAGCTCGGCGATGCGCTCGGCGGTACGATGCTCCTCGAAGGCGGTTTCCGGGTGGCGATGGAAGTCGTGGCGCCAGGCCGTGAGGCACTCGGGCGTCGGCAGCAGGCGGTCATCCATGGACGGGCTCCTCAGAGGATCAGGTGGGCGATGAAGGCCGAGGCGACGAAGGTGCCGGTGAACACCAGCAGCGAGACGATCACCAGCTTCCAGCCGGTCTGGCGGAACATGGTGAACTCGCGGCCGGTCAGCGCCAGGCCGGCATAGGCCAGTACCGGCGTCACCACGGCGAGGAAGTTGACATGGGAAAGCTGCTCGACGACCCAGGCGCTGCCAGGAAATGAGGGCAGTGTCATGGCGATGCTGACCAGCGAGACCCAGGCCACGCTGGGCAGGTAGAACGGGACGAGGCGGCCGATGACCAGGCCGAGCATGACCATGGCGTAGAGCAGCACCATGCCCGGTAGCGCCTGGATCAGTGGGGCGCCGTTGATCATGTTCGAGAACCAGGCCGCCACGCACACCGCTGCCAGCAACAGGGCGGTCTTGCCGAGCTGTTGCTCGGGGCGCAGCTCCGCGAGGGTCTCGGCGTTCAGTGCGGAAGTGGTATCAGCTTTCATGGCGGACCTCCTGCAGGGGGTTGCCGCCCAGACGCTTGTAGAGCCATTCGGCCGCAGGCAGGGCGATGAACAGGGAAACGTAGAGGCCGGTGGCGTAGGTCAGCAGGTTGCTGGCACCGGAGAAGGCCAGCAGCTCGTCGCGCAGATGAGGCGCGGCTTCGGCCAGGGCACCGGAGCAGGCCGCCACCATGCTGCCGCTGCCCACACCGCAGGCCATGGCCAGTGCACGGATGTCGAGAACGTTAAGCGAGGCCAGGTAGCCGGCCATCAGCGCGAAGTAGAGGGTGCCGAACATGGTACCCACCACGTAGACCCCCATGATGCCGATCCCCTCGGGGCTTCTCAGGCCGTACTTGTCGGAGATGATGGCGATGTTGGGCTCGCGGGCGATGGAATAGGTGGCGCCGATGGCCTCGCGTCCCATGCGCAGCACCAGCACGGCGAAGGGCAGCGCCAGCAGCATGGTGCCGAGGTTGCCGAGTTCCTGCAGGATCAGGGCGGGGCCGGCGGCGATGATCTGTTCGATGGCCGGGCCGATGGTGGAGCCGAACTTGGCGATGAATGGCAGGATCGAGATCATGATCAGCGGGCCGGCAGCGTTGCTGACGCGCTTGGGAATGATCCGCTGCATGCCCGAGAACAGGTGCGGGTTGAGCAGTACGCCAATGATGAAGGCGTAGAATAGCGGCAGCAGCAACAGCGTGCCGGGGCCGAGGGGAATGCGCAGGATGCCGATCGCTTCGGCCAGCAGCGACGCCAGCACCACTGTCAGGTGCAGACGCCAGTCGAGTAGCAGTTTCATGTCCATGGAGTTGTCCTTGTCGTGGTATGGGACACCTCGAGTATCGAAAGGAGTGCGTTCCAATGGTAGTCGGCCTGTGTTCTGTTTTTTTGCACACCTGCTGCGATGCCCGGCGTACCAGGCCAGCGCGAGGTGCCTGGCGGCGGCAAATGCGTTGGACTTATACGAAAGTCGTGTGTCGCGTAGAATGATCATAGTCTCCCGCCACTAAGCCGAGCCTCATGCCGACTTCGTTCTCCCTGTCGCTGCGGCGTCTGTGGACGCTGGACAAGTTCGCCTACAGCCTGCGCGTATTCCTGGCCCTGAGCGGCGCGCTGCTGTTGAGCTGGGCGCTGGCCGACATCAGCCTGGTGATCCCGCTGTTCCTGGGCATCATCGCCAGCGCGCTGTCCGAAACCGACGACAGCTGGCAGGGTCGTCTGCAGGCACTCGCGGTCACGCTGCTTTGTTTCGCTGCCGCCTCGCTCGTGGTGCGCTGGCTGTTCCCCTGGCCGTGGCTGTTCGCCCTGGGGCTGGGCGTGGCCACCTTCGCGCTGATCATGCTGGGCGCCATCGGGCAGCGCTACGCCACCATCGCCTCGGGCACACTGATCCTGTCGATCTACACCATGATCACAATCGAGCACCATGGTGGCGCGCCGCAGGCGGACGACTGGGGGCAGACGTTGCTGATCCTCGCGGGGGCGGCCTGGTACGGTGCAATTTCGGTGATCTGGTGTGCGCTCTTCTCGCGTCAGCCGGTCAAGCAGAGCATGGCCCAGCTCTATCGTGAGCTGGGCAACTACCTGATCTTGAAGGCGACGTTGTTCGAACCGCTGCGTGGTGTCGACATCGAGGCGCGGCGTCTGGCGCTGGCCCGGCAGAACGGCCGGGTGGTGACGGCGCTCAACCAGGCCAAGGAGATGATCTTCCGCCGGCTCGAGGGGCAGCGTGGCGAGGGCAAGCTCAACCGCTATCTAAGGATCTACTTCATCGCCCAGGAGATTCATGAGCGGGCCAGCTCCACGCATTATCCCTATGCCCGGCTGACCGAGGCGTTCTTCCATCACGACGTGCTGTTTCGCTGCCAGCGCCTGCTCGACCAGCAGGGACAGGCATGCAAGCGGCTGGGCAAGGCGCTGCTGCTCAACCGTCCCTTCGAGCACGACCAGAGCGAACAGGCACTCGCCGACCTGCGTGCCTCGATCGACCACCTGCGGGCGATGCGCAATCCGGCCTGGCGCGAGCTGATGCATCCGCTCGCGGCCCTGGCCGACAATCTGGCCACACTCGAAGGGCAACTGGCCTCGGCCGACAATCCGGACAGCGCCGAAAGCCCGGGAGATACCAGCCTGTTCGATCGTTCGCCCGGCAGCGTGAAGGATGCCTGGGAACGTGTTCGGCTCAACCTGACGGTGGCGTCGCCCACCTTCCGCCACGCCATTCGCCTGCCCATCGCGCTGCTGTCGGGCTATGGCCTTCTGCAACTGATCCATCCCACCCAAGGGTTCTGGATCCTGCTGACCACGCTGTTCGTGTGCCGTCCCAACTTTGCCGCCACCCGGCGCTTTCTGACCCAGCGCATCGCCGGTACCGTGCTGGGCCTGGTGGCCGGCTGGGCGTCGATCACCCTGTTCCCCTCGGCCCTGCTGCAGACGCTTATCGCGGTAGTTGCCGGTGTGACCTTCTTTGCCACCCGCGAGAGGCACTACGTCGCTGCCACCGCCGCCATCACCCTGCTGGTGCTGTGCAGCTTCAACCAGGTAGGGGATGGCTTCGACCTGATCTGGCCGCGGCTCTTCGATACTCTGATCGGTGCGCTGATCGCCGGGGCGGCGGTCTTCTTGATCCTGCCCGACTGGCAGGGGCGGCGCCTGCACCGTGAGGCAGCCAACGCACTCGAGGCCAGCCGGCATTATCTCGAGGAGATCCTGCACCAGTACGCCAGCGGCAAGCAGGACGACCTCGCCTACCGCCTGGCACGGCGCAACGCGCACAACGCCGATGCGGCACTGTCGACCCTGCTGGCCAACGTGCTGAAGGAGCCCGAGCCCTACCGCAAGCGTGTCGCCAATGACGGCTTTCGCTTCCTGGTGCTGTCGCACACCCTGCTGAGCTACCTTTCCGCACTGGGAGCGCACCGGCAACGACTCGGCGAGAAGGCGGACGATGCCCGGTTGTTCCCTGAGGGGCGGCGCATCGCCGGCTATTTGGCGATGCTGGCGGAGCACTTGGCTCGGCGCACGAGTGCTGCTGGGCTCGAGGAGGCGCGGGAGGCATTGTTGGCACGGCTCGAGGACAAGCCCCCCGCATGGGAAGCGGAGGACTATCGGCCGATGCAGACACAATTGCTGCTGATCGCCCAGCAGCTCGGGCCGCTGACCGATGCCGCCGAGCGCCTGATCGCGGTACAGGACGACCGCGACGACGCCCCGAGCGCAGTGAGGACGGGATAGCCGCCGCTACACCTGCCCGTAGCGCCCGGCTTCCTCGCCCAGCCAGCGGCGGATCAGCGGCTGGCTGGCTCGCGGATGACGGGTGAGCAAGGCTTCGGCCAACGGTGCGACGCGCTCGAGCAGGTCGGCGTCGCGCTCCAGGTCGGCGATCTTCATCTGCGCAAGCCCCGTCTGGCGCGTGCCGAGCACTTCGCCGGGACCGCGCAATTCCAGGTCCTTCTCGGCGATGCGGAAGCCGTCGGTGGTCTCGCGCATCACCGCCAGGCGCTCGCGCGAGTGGGCCGACAGCGGCCCGTGGTAGAGAAGCACGCAGAAGCTCTCGCTGGTACCGCGGCCGACCCGGCCACGCAACTGGTGCAGTTGGGAAAGCCCCAGGCGCTCCGGGTTCTCGATGATCATCAGGCTGGCGTTGGGCACGTCGACGCCCACCTCGATCACCGTGGTGGCCACCAGCAGGTCCAGCTCGCCGGCCTTGAAGGCATCCATCACGGTGGCTTTCTCGGCAGCCTTCATGCGCCCATGAACCAGGCCGATGGCCAGCTCCGGCAAGGCCTCGGTGAGTTCGTCGCGGGTCGCCTCGGCGGCCTGGCACTGCAGCGCATCGGATTCCTCGATCAGGGTGCAGACCCAGTAGGCCTGGCGGCCCTCGGCGCAGGCGTGGCGGATGCGTGCGACCACCTCGGGGCGGCGCTCGTCGGGCACTACCACCGTCTTCACCGGGGTGCGCCCGGGCGGCAGCTCGTCGATGATCGAGACATCCAGATCGGCATAGGCGCTCATTGCCAGGGTGCGCGGAATCGGCGTGGCGGTCATCACCAGTTGGTGCGGCGTGAGCCCGCCGGCCTCGCCCTTCTCGCGCAGCGCCAGACGCTGGTGCACGCCGAAGCGGTGCTGCTCGTCGACGATGGCGAGCCCCAGGCGCTGGAAGTGTACGTCGCCCTGAAACAACGCGTGAGTGCCCACCACCATCTGCGCGCGGCCGTCGAGAATGGCAGCCTTGGTGTCGAGCCGTGCCTTGCCCTTGAGCTTGCCGGCCAGCCAGGCCACCTCGATGCCGAGCGGCGCGAACCATGCCTTGAGCGTGCGATAGTGCTGCTCGGCGAGAATCTCGGTGGGCGCCATCATCGCCGCCTGGCAGTCGCCGGCGATGGCCGACAGCGCCGCCATCGCGGCCACCACCGTCTTGCCCGAGCCGACGTCGCCCTGCACCAGGCGCAGCATCGGCACCTCGCGAGCCAGGTCGGCACCGATCTCGTCGAGCACGCGGCGCTGGGCGGCGGTCAGCGAGAACGGCAGCTGAGTCAGAAAGCGCGCCTGCAGGCCGCGCCCGCTGGGCAGCGCCGGGGCGCCGTCCTGCTGAATTTTCAGGCGCACCTGCTGCAGGCTCAGACGATGTGCCAGCAGCTCTTCCAGCGCCAGGCGCTGCGTGGCCGGGTGCTTGCCGCTGGCCAGGCGTTCGGGGTCGGCATCGGGGGGCGGCTGGTGAAGGACGTGAAGGCAGCCATGCAGCTCGGGCAGGTCGAAGCGAGAGCGCAGCTCCGCGCCGATCCAGTCGGGCAGTGCTTCGGGAGCCTCGTCGAGGCGGGCCAGCGCTTGTTCGATCAACGCCCGCAGGCGCGCCTGATTGAGCCCCTCGGTGGTGGGATAGATCGGCGTCAGGTGGTCTTCGACCGGCGCTGCATCGCTGCTCAGCAGGCGATACTCGGGGTGGTAGATCTCGAGCCCGGTGGCGCCGGCGCGGGCCTCGCCGAAGCAGCGCACCCGGATACCGGGGCGGAACTGCTGCTGCTGTGCCGGGGAGAAATGGAAGAAGCGCAGGCTGAGGATGCCCGATCCGTCGCGCAGCCGGACCAGCAGGCTGCGCCGGCGCCCCTTGACCACGTCGCTGGCCGAGACTTCACCTTCGACTACCGCTTCGTGACCGGCGCGCAGAGTGCCGATCGGCGTGATGCGGGTGCGGTCCTGATAGCGCAGCGGAAGATGGAAGAGCAGGTCGGCCACGCTCTCCACGCGCAGCCTCGCCAGCTTCAGCGCTACCGCTTCCCCGACGCCCTTCAGGGTAGTGACCGGCGCGTCGAGGTCGCTCATGCCGTTTCGGGCAACGCCTCGTGACACCGCTGGATGGCATCGGTCACCGCGTCGATCGCCTTGGGGCGCGGAAAGCTGGCGCGCCAGGCGATCGCCACGGTACGCGACGGTGCCGGTGGCTTGAACGGCCGGCTGGCGAGCAGTCCGCTTTCGTAGTGGCCGGTACCGATGGCCGACTGCGGCAGTACGGTGATGCCCAGTTTCGAGGCGACCATGTGGCGGATCGTCTCCAGCGAGCCGCCCTCGGCCGTCAGGGTGTTGCTGGGGCTGTTGAGGTGCTGGCTGATGGCGGGACAGGCCTCGAGAATCTGGTCGCGGAAGCAGTGGCCCTCGCCCAGCAGCAGCAGGCGCTCCTTGAGCAGGTCCTCCTTGTCGATGAACTCGCGCCGGGCCCAGGCATGGTCGGCCGGCATCAGCACCTCGAACTGCTCCTCGTAGAGCGGCTTGGTGACCACGTCGGTCTCGGTGAACGGCAGTGCGATGATGATGGCATCGAGTTCGCCGCTGCGCAGCTTGCGCCTGAGATTGGCGGTAAAGCCCTCCTCGATGTAGAGCGGCATCTGCGGAGCGCTACGCGTGAGGGCGGGGATCAGATGCGGGAACAGGTAGGGCCCGATGGTGTAGATCGCGCCAATGCGCAGGGGGCTCGCCAACTGATCCTTGCCGGCGTTGGCCAGCTCCTTGATCACGCTGCTCTGTTCCAGTACGCGCTGGGCCTGCTCGACGATCTTTTCGCCCAGCGGGGTCACCTGCACGGTAGACTTGGAGCGCTCGAACAGCGCCACGCCAAGCTCTTCCTCGAGCTTCTTGACCGCCACCGACAGCGTGGGCTGGGAGACGAAGCAGCGCTCGGCCGCTCTGCCGAAGTGGCGCTCTTGCGCCAAGGTTACGATGTACCGAAGTTCTGTTAGAGTCATGTCTGGTGCCCTTGGGGCATCCTCTCGGACGATAGATGACTTTCAATAGGGACTTTTTATCAGGGGGCGAGAGAAAGGTGAAGAAAACGACACTGATTCTGGGCTGTGGCGACATCGGAATGGTGCTCGGCAGGGAACTGCTGGGGGCCGGCCACCACGTGATCGGTGCCCGCCGAAGCGCTCAGGCGCTCGAGGGGAGTGGCATCGAGCCGCTGCCGCTGGACCTGAACGACGAAGCGGCCCTGGCCGCGCTGCCCGATGTGGATTACGTGGTCTATATCCTCAGCGCCGATCGCTTCGACGAGGCGGCCTATCGGGCAGCCTATTGCGACGGTCTCAAGGCGGTGCTGCGGACCTACGAGGGGCGTGAGACATTGCCCAAACGCCTGTTCTTCGTCTCCTCCACCAGCGTCTATGCGCAGAAGGAGGGAGAGCGCGTCGACGAAGAGAGCCCCGCGGAAGCCGCCGGTTTCTCCGGAACGGTGATGCGCGAGGCCGAGCAGGCCCTGCTGGAGAGCCCGCTGGCCGGCACCACGGTGCGCTTCTCCGGTATCTACGGCCCGGGCCGGGATCGCCTGATCCGCCAGGTGCAGGAAGGTCGCATCGCACCGAAGACCCCGCCCATGTATTCCAACCGCATTCATCGCGACGACTGTGCCGGTGTGCTGGCGCACCTGATCGGCCTCGACGTGGCGGGTAAGCCGCTCGACGATCTCTATTTGGCCAGTGACTGCGCCGCAGAGCCGCTTCATGAGGTCATGGCGTGGCTGGCCGGCCAGCTCAAGGTGGAGCCCACCGAGGTGATCCAGGCGCCGCTGCGCAAGCGCTCGAGCAAGCGCTGCGACAATGCCCGCTTGCGCGCGACGGGCTACGCCTTCCGTTATCCCAGCTACCGCGAGGGATACGCCCATGTGATGCAGGAGGGTGGTTTTCTCGCCGAGCCGGTTTGATCCAGGCGTGACACGGCAGGCAATGCGGAATGTCGGCCAGCATTGCCAGGCTGGCATCGAGCTGCCGAGGCATCGCATCGCTGGGTTGACGGCTTGCGCCTAGAGCGGCAGCCGATAGCCCAGCGACACTACCTCGATGCCCTCGTTGGGGTCCTTGATACCGCCATTGGAATAGTGCGCGACGCTCAGCGAGAGCTCGCCCGGTCCCAGCGACCCGCCAAGGGCCAGGCGATCCTGGAACTGGAAGGCGGTGGAGAGGTCGCGCGAGCCTATTCGCGCATCGAGAAACACGGCGGCCCCGATACCGCCCTCGAGGTAGACGTTTCGCTGCCCGGCGAAGGTGTAGCGCAGCATCGGGGTGAGCAGCCAGGCGGCATTCTCGTCGCTCTCGTCCCCCTCGAGAAGCAGCAGGCCGGTAGCCAACCGCAGGTCGAGCTGCGGATGCAGACGTTCGAGGCCGATCAGGGTGTCGAGCTCGATGCGGGCGGCGGCGGCCGATTCACTGGTAATACCGCCTGCCACGTAGAGATCGGCCAGACAGGCCGGGCTGGCCGCCATGGCGAGGGCGACGCCGAGGCTGGCAGCGAGAGACGACTTGCGATTCATGTTGGTTCTCCTTTTTCTTGCGCACCAATGTTTTTATCTCTGATCTTTGGTGCGCTCCCATCCTTGGAGCTCAACCCTGCGACGCGGCCATGGTTCGATAGCGGGCACCCCGCTCGTCGACGCTAGACTGGATCAGCTCCAACTGATTATAGGACCACAGCAGATCGATGGACGGGAAGTGTTCCAGATCAACGACGCTGGCCCGTCTCAGAAGGGTGACGTGTGGAATGAATCGTGTGGGGCGCGTGCCGAGACCCAGCGACTCCAAGCTCCCCCAGAGCCGCCCCTGAAGGTGCGCCAGGGTCGGGCTGCGCTCGCGACCACCGACCCAGACGATGCCGGGGCGCCGGAAACCGCCCCAGCGATCGAGGCGCCACTCGCCCGGCTCGATGGTCATGCCCTGAACCCACTCGGCCAGCTCGCTTGCCTGCGCTTCCGCCACCTCGCCGAGGAAGGCCAGCGTCAGGTGCAGGCTCTCGTCGGGCATGCGCCGCCCGCCGCAGCGGGCGTGGGCGATCTCCGCCAGCTCGCCGAGCCGCCCTCGCAGCTCGGGTGGCGGCACCAGTGCGAGAAAGAGGCGCACTCTCCCCTCAGTCGCCTATCACCATCACCGCTTCGGCCTCGAACTGCGCTCCCTTGGGCAGTGCCTTGACGCCTACTGCGGCGCGGGCCGGGTAGGGTGTGGCGAAAAACTCCTCCATTACCTTGTTGACCACCGCGAAGTTGTCCAGGTCCACCAGGTAGAGGTTGAGCTTGACGATCTCGCCCAGCGAGCCGGCCGCCTCCTCGCATACGGCCTTGAGGTTGGTGAAGACCTGGCGGGCCTGGGCTTCGAAGTCGTCGGAGACGAGCTCCATGGTGGTCGGGTCGAGGGGGATCTGGCCGGAAAGGTAGACAGTGTTGCCGGCCTTGATGGCCTGGGAGTAGGGGCCGATGGCGGCGGGGGCCTTCTCGGTGTTGATGACGGCCTTGTTGCTCATGACGCTCTCCTTGTGTGGTTGCGTTGTCGTGCAAGGTCAATGAAAAGCCCGTTCTCCGCCTTCGACGGTGAACGGGCTGAAACGGATTCAGTTGCCGACGCGAGTGATCTTGCCGACGTGGGACAGGTTACGGATGCGCTTGATGATGCGCGCCAGATGCACACGGTCGCGCACTGCCAGGGTCAGGTGCACGATGGAGAGGCGGGCGTCGCGCTCCTCGATGCCGATACGCTCGATGTTGGCGTCGGCATCGGTGACCAGGCTGGCGAGCTCGGCCACCAGCCCGCGGCGGCTCTCGATCTCGATGCGCAGGGCCACTGGGAAGTCCTCATCGATCTTGTCGGACCACTCCAGGGCGAACAGCTTGTCGGGGTCGCTCTTGAGTTCGTCGAGATTGCGGCATTCGGTGCGGTGCACCACGATGCCCTTGCCCACCGACAGGTGCCCCACCACCGGGTCGCCGGGCAGCGGATGGCAGCAGCGGGCGAACTTGATCACCATGCCCTCGGCGCCGCTGATCACGATCGGCCCCTGGGAGGAGGGCGAGCGACCGCCGCTAGCGGTCATGTCGCCATGCAGCAGGTCGACCAGACGCCGCGCTACCACGTGGGCTACCCGTGACCCGAGGCCGATCGATTCCAGCAGGCTTTCGTCGCTCTTCAGCGAGAGCTCCTCCAACAGCTCCGGCAGGACGCGCTCGGGCAGCTCTTCCAGGCTGGTCTCGAAGTCGGCCAGCGCCTTATTGAGCAGACGCCGGCCGAGCTGCACCGCCTCGGTCTGCTGCTGGTGCTTGAGGGCGTGACGGATCGCCGAACGCGCCTTGGCGGTGACCACGAAGTTGAGCCAGGCCAGGTTGGGGCGTGCTCCCGGGGCGGTGATGATTTCCAGGGTTTGGCCGCTCTCCAGGCGAGTCGAGAGCGGTGCCAGGTGGCGGTCGATACGACAGGCGATGCAGCTGTTGCCGATATCGGTATGCACGGTGTAGGCGAAGTCGATCACCGTGGCACCCTGGGGCAGCTCCATGATGTCGCCGCGCGGCGTGAACACGTAGATATCGTCGGGGAACAGGTCGTTCTTGACGTGCTCGATGAACTCCAGCGAGTCGCCGGCGTGGCGCTGCATCTCGAGCAGCCCCTTGACCCATTCCCGCGCCCGGGCGTGGCTGCCCTCGGCGATGGGATGGTCGGTCTGGCCGGCCTTGTAGAGCCAGTGAGCGGCGATGCCGTTGTTGGCCATGGCCTCCATCTCTCGGGTACGGATCTGTACCTCGATGGGCATGCCGCCGCTGCCGAACAGGGTGGTATGCAGGCTCTGATAGCCGTTGGCCTTGGGGATGGCGATGTAATCCTTGAAGCGTCCCGGTACCGGCTTGTAGAGGTTGTGCACCACGCCGAGAATACGGTAGCAGCTGTCGACGTCCTCGGTGATGATGCGAAAGCCGAACACGTCCATGATCTCGGCGAACGGCTTGCGCTGGTCGCGCATCTTCTTGTAGATCGACAGCAGGTGCTTCTGGCGGCCCACCACGGTGCCGGGCAGGCCCTCGTCGTCAAGACTCTTCTGCAGGGCGGTCTGGATCTGGCGGATTGCCGAGCGGCGATGGCCGCGGGCGCTGGACACGGCGCGCTTGATGCGTTCGGCCCGCATCGGGTGCAGGGCCTGGAACGAGAGATCCTCGAGCTCGACGCGAATGGTATTGATGCCCAGCCGGTTGGCAATGCGGGCGTAGATCTCCAGCGTCTCGCGGGCGATACGGCGCTTCTTCTCGGGGCGCAGCGCGCCCAGGGTGCGCATGTTGTGCAGGCGGTCGGCGAGCTTGACGATGATGACGCGGATGTCCTTGGACATCGCCAGCACCATCTTCTGGAAGTTCTCGGCCTGGGCGACCGCCTTGTCCTCGAAGGTGATCTGGGTCAGCTTCGAGACGCCGTCGACCAGTTCCGCCACCGGCTTGCCAAACTGCTCGGCGAGCGCCTCCTTGGAAACCCCGGTGTCCTCGATCACGTCGTGCAGCATGGCCGACATCAGGCTCTGATGGTCCATGTGCATGTTGGCGAGGATGTTGGCCACCGCCAGCGGATGGGTGACGTAGGGTTCGCCGGAGCGCCGGCGCTGGCCGTCATGGGCCTGCTCGGCGTAGTAGAAGGCGCGCTTGACCTGCTGGATCTCGTCGGGAGGAAGGTAGCCGCCGAGTCTGTCGGCCAGGTCGTCGATGGTGAACATTAGCGCGCCTTGAGTGACAGCCTTACTCCTCGATGGCCATGCCCGGCTCGCCTTCGCGGCGAATCCGGACCGGGGCCTCGATCGGCTCGTCCAGTACGCTGTGATCCACCAGGCCGGCGGCGATCTCGCGCAGCGCCATCACGGTGGGCTTGTCGTTCTCCCAGGGCAACTGGGCATCGCGGGAACCGCGCGACAGCTGACGCGCACGCTGGGTGGAGATCATCACCAGCTTGAAGCGGTTTTCGACGTTTTCCAGACAATCTTCGACGGTGACACGCGCCATATTGGGTACTTCCCGAAACTGTGAGGCCCCCGGCCACGGCCGGAGTACCGAAATGGAACAGGACAGACTAGATTACTCGACGCCTGGCGGCTCTGACAAGCGCCTGCGCCCGGTATCAGGACAACAGCGCCGCCAGCAGCGGGCCGTGGCTTTCCTGCACCCGGGCCAGGCTCAGGCGGCGGCTGATCACCAGCGACTGCAATTCGCGCAGGGCAGTGGTGAAATCGTCGTTGATGACCAGGTAGTCGTATTCATCGTAGTGCGACATCTCGCTGACGGCGTCGCGCATGCGCCGGGCGATGGTGGCGTGCTCGTCGGTGCCGCGACTGGCCAGGCGCCGCTCCAGTTCGTCGCGTGAAGGCGGCAGGATGAAGATCGACACCGCATCGGCCATCAGTTCGCGCACCTGGCGTGCACCCTGCCAATCGATCTCCAGAATTACGTCCTGGCCGGCCTCGAGAAGTGCCTCTACCGCCGGCCGCGAGGTGCCGTAGAAGTTGTCGAACACACGGGCATGCTCGAAGAACTCGCCGCGCGCGATCATCGCTTCGAACTCGGCGGTCTCGACGAAGTGGTAGTTGACCCCGTCGACCTCGCCGCGGCGGCGGGGCCGGGTAGTATGCGACACCGAGACCTGGATGCCGTCGAGGCTCTCGATCAGCTCGCGCACCAGGGTGGTCTTGCCGGCGCCGGAGGGCGCGGAAACGATGAAAAGCGTACCTTGGGACATATCGGGCTCCGGATCGCAAATGCCCCCGTTCGCGCGAGGCGAAAGGGGGCGAGCGCCATGGCTGCGCATTCGAGCGAAACAGTATACCCGCCCGGTAGTGGGCGCGTCATGGGCTGTGGTGGGCGAAGCGGCCAGACGCCTAAGTCGTCAGCAGGTGTGCGTCGAGTTCCCCGGCGAACAGCTCCAGCGCGTGTTGGGCGGCAACGGAGTTGCCACTCTCGTCGAGCGCCGGCGACCAGGCGCAGACCGTCATCCTGCCCGGCACGACCGCGACGATGCCGCCGCCGACGCCGCTCTTGGCCGGCAGTCCGACACGGTAGGCGAAGTCGCCGGCCGCGTCGTACATGCCGCAGGTGGTCATGATCGCGTTGATCCGTCGGGCCAGACCCGGTGAGACGAAGCGCTCCCCCAGGGGGCGGACCTCGCCGTCGGCCGCCAGGAAGTTCAGCGCGGTGGCCAAGTCCACGCAGCTCATGGCCAGCGCGCAGCTGGAGAAGTAGCAGCGCAGCACTTCGTCGACGTCATTGTCGATGTTGCCGAACGCCTTCATCAGGTAGGCCATGGCAGCATTGCGCGAGCGGTGCTGCCACTCCGAAGCCAGCACCGCGTCGTCGATCAGGATCGTGGCATTGTTCGACAGCCGCCGGGCGATGTCCTGCAGATGCTTGTCCGGCGTGGCGAAGGCGCTGACCAGGCGATCCGTCACCGCGATGGCGCCGGCATTGATGAACGGATTGCGCGGCTTGCCCCGCTCCGCCTCGAGCTGCGCCAGGGAGTTGAACGGCATGCCCGACGGATTGAGACCCACCCGCTGCCACAGCGCCTCGCCATGGGTGCGCAGGGCCAGCGTCAGCAACAGCACCTTGGCGATGCTCTGGATCGAGAACGGCTCGCGGGCATCCCCCGCGGCATAGGTTTCGCCGCTGGTCGTGCAGACGGCGATACCGAACCGGTCGGGATCGCGCTGCGCCAACGCCGGTATGTAATCGGCGACACGCCCCTCGCCAAGTCGCTGGCGGGCGCTCGCGGCGATCTCCTCTAACCACTGCTGCATAGTCGGCTTTACCCAAAGAGTACCCTCCAGCGAACCGGCCCGGCGACGACAGGCGCGACCGGGCCGAAAGCGGGAGCGGGTCGTTGAGCCTCAGTTGGTGGCGAGCGAGGCCGCCCGCTCCTGTTCGAGACGCTGACGATCCTCGGGCTCGATGTCCCAGGCCGCCGGATCGATGTTGAGATCGCTGAACCGGGCGGCATCGAAGACCGGGTGGGGAATGCCGGCACGCAGCTGCTCGTCGTAGTCGCGCATGATGCGAAGACCCGGCTTGAACAGCATGATCAGGCCCACCAGGTTGGCCACGGCGAGCAGGCCCATGGTCACGTCGGCGAAGGCGAAGACCGTGCCCAGGTCGGTGAGCGCGCCCCAGGTGCACAGGAGGATGATCGCGACACGAAACGCATTGAACAGCGTGACGTTACCCTCGCTGAAGAAGTTGAGGCTGTTCTCGCCCAAATAGTAGTTGTAGAGGATGGTGCTGAAGCCGAACAGCAGCAGCGCCACGCTGACGAAGCTACGCCCCCATTCGCCCACGTGATCGGCCAGGGCCGTCTGGGTCAGCGCCACGCCGCCGATATCGACGCCGGCGGCGGGATCGTAGGCGCCGCTGAGCAGAATGATCAAGGCCGTGGCCGAGCAGATGATCAGGGTGTCGATGAACACCGAGAAGGCCTGCACGATGCCTTGGTTGGCAGGATGCGGCACATAGGCCACGGCGGCGACGTTGGGTGCGCTGCCGAGCCCTGCCTCGTTGGAGAACAGTCCGCGTTTGACCCCCATCATGATGGCCGCGCCGATGCCGCCGCCGACGGCTTGCTCGAGGCCGAAGGCGCTGTTGACGATCAGCAGGATGGCCTCGGGTATGCGGGCGAAATTGAGGCCCAGAACGACGAGGGCGATCAGGATGTAGCCGAGCGCCATGACCGGCACCAGCACTTCCGTCACCCGGGCAATGCGCTTGATCCCGCCGAAGACGATGAGTCCCACGACCAGGGCCATGCCGATGCCGGAGTAGACGACCGGTATGCCGAAGGCATCGTTGAATGAGGTGGCCACCGCATAGGACTGCAGGGCGGTGAAGCCGAAGCCGAAGGTAACCAGCAGCAGTACCGAGTAGAGCGCTGCCAGCCAGTGCCAGCGCTTACCGAGGCCGTGGACGATGTAGTAAGCCGGGCCACCGCGATAGGTGCCATCGGGCTGGGCGGTCTTGTAGGCCTGTGCCAGGGTGCACTCCAGATAGCTGGTGGCCATGCCCATCAGGCCAACCACCCACATCCAGAAGATCGCACCCGGGCCGCCCAGGGTGATGGCGACCGCGACACCGGCGATGTTGCCGCCACCGACGCGCCCTGCCACCGAGAGCAGCAGGGCCTGGAAGGAGCTCAGGTGACCGTGCTTGTCGCGCTTGAAGGCATGGCCGGCGCCGAGAATACGGAACATGCGCCCGAAGTGACGAAACTGCACGAAGCGTGAAGCGAGTGTGAAGCCGATGCCGACGGCGATGAGCAAGGTGATGAGTACCTTGCCCCAGAGCAGGTCGTTGATCAGATCGAGCATGGTGCGTTCCCCCGGTTGGTGGCGAGCGGGGCAATACGCGATGCCGGCCGTTCGATGGCCGCGTGAGTCGTTGTTCTTGGCATGGGAGAACCTCTTGCTTGCGTTTGTCGACATGGCCCGCCGGGGCGGGCCAGGCTATACAGAGCAAGGTCCATGCCAGTGAGGGAGAGATGGCAAGGGATTGTTTTTATGGGGGAAATTGGAGGTTGGGAAATCAAGCGGTATAACCCTCGCCAACGGCATTCACGCCTTCAGAAGGGAAAAAAGCTTTGTTTTCAGTGGGATGGAGTGACTATAACCACGGTTATCGCTATAACCAGCGTTATGCCCCTTCGCCGCGCTGCTTCTTCAGCCGCTTGCTCAGGGCCGGCTGCGAAATGCCCAGCCAGCGTGAGGCCATGGATTGATTGCCCTCGGCGCGCTTCAGCGCCTCTTCCACCAGCAGGTCGGCGACTTCGTCCAGCGTGGGCAGCGGCTCGTCGGGGGCAAACACGGCCCGCTGGCGATGGGGTGAAGGCGAGTCTTCGCCACAGGCCTGGTCGATGGCGCGCTTGAAGGCATCCATGGATAGCGTACGGCTGCGATGCTGGCTCATGGCATCGTAGGCCATGGCGCGTAGTTCGCGCACGTTGCCGGGAAAGGCGTAATTGCCCAGCAGCACGGCAAGCTCCGGCGGATAGCTTGGCTTGTTTCTGCCGAGTTCCTCGGCCGCCTCGGCCAGAAAGTGGTCCAGCAGCAGTGCGATGTCCTGCTTGCGCCGGCGCAAGGGGGGGATGTGGACCTGATGTGTGCGCAGGCGGTAATAGAGATCCTTGCGGAAAGCGCCCGTGCGCTGCTTCTCGGCCAGGTCGTGGTGCGTCGCCACCAGCACGCGGGCCTGCAGGCGCTTGGGCCGGTCGCTGCCCAGCGGGTAGTACTCGCCCTCCTGTAGCAGGCGCAGCAGCTTGACCTGCGAGGCGAGGCTGAGATCGCCAATCTCGTCTAGCAGCAGAGTGCCGCCTGCGGCCTGCTCTATCATGCCGGCCCGCGGCTGCTCGGCGCCGGTGAAGGCGCCGCGCTGATGACCGAACAGCGTGTCGGCGAAGACGTTGTCGTCCAGACCCGCCACGTTGACGCAGACCAGCGGTCCCTGGCGGCCGCTGAGAGTATGAGCCGCCTTGGCGATCAGCTCCTTGCCCACGCCGCTTTCGCCGCTGATCAGGATCGGTTGCTGGGTCAGCGCCACCGATTCCAGGTACTGGAAGACGGCGCGCATGCTCCTGTCGGCGGTCACGATATGAGCGAAGGCCTCGGGATGCTCCAGGGTGTCGTCGAGCACGCGACGGCGTAGCGCCTGGTTCTCCTGGCGCAGCTCCTGCAAACGGATAGCGCGTCGGATGCCTTCGACCAACCGCCCCTCCTCGTCGGTCTTGACGAAGTAATCGAAGGCCCCGAGCTTGATGCAGTTGACGGCGGTCTCCACCTGATTCAGACCGCTCACCACGATGACGCCGACGTCGGGAAACTCTTCGACGATGCGCGCCAGGAGCTCCTCTCCCGAGACATGGGGCATGGTCAGGTCGAGCGTCACCAGACCGATGTTCTCGCGTGCCAGGATATCCATCACTTCGCGGCTGTCCTGGCAGCGGTGGATATGGTTGATACCCCCGCTGCGCTCCAGGGCGATATTCAGGCTACGCAGGAAGGAGGGCTCGTCGTCGACGAGCAGAACGCCGAAGGCGGGGTAGAGGGGGGTGCTCATGGTGTGTCGGGCTCCTGCTGGCGATTCTCTGCCCCGTCGGTTGGCGTCGTGCCGGGCCTTGCCGTCGGCAGCGACAGGGTCACCCGGGTGCCGTGGCCGGGCTGGGAGTCGAAGGTCAGGCTCCCCTGGTGCTCGCTGACGATGCCGGCGGAGACGGACAGCCCCAACCCGGTGCCACCACACTCGCGGCGGGTGGTGAAGAAGGGATCCGTCAGCCGGTGCATGGCCTCGGGGGCGATGCCGCGGCCCTCGTCATGCACTTCCAGCAGCACCCGCCCCTCGGTGCGATCGTGACGCGTGGCCAGGCGGATGCCCTGGGTGGGGTGCTCGAGCGCCTGGCAGGCGTTGAGCACCAGGTTGATCACCACCTGCTCGATGCGCTGGGCGTTGCCCGATAGCGATGGGAGATTCTCGGCATAGTGCGTTTCGAAGCGGCCGGTTGCCTGGCGGATCGAGTTGTCGACCAGGCGCACGGCGGTGGCCACCACCGCATTGAGGTCGAAGGTGCCGGCCGGTTCGTCGCCGCCCTGACGGGCGAAGTCCTTGAGATCGCCGACGATACGCTTGATGCGCCGGGTGCCCTCCTGCATGTCGTCGATCATGCCGGGGATCTCCTCGCGCATGCGCGAGTAAGGTAGCCCGCCGAACGGGAAGTCACCGTGGGCGCGGTAGTGGGCCTCGAGGATCGGTTCGGCGTCGGCATAGGCGTCGCGCAGTACCGGCAGGTTCAACAGCAACAGGCTGCTGGGATTGTTGATCTCGTGGGCCACGCCCGAGACCAGCACGCCGAGTGAGGCCATCTTGTCGGCCTGTATCAGCTGTTGCTGGTGCTGGCGCAGCTCCGCGGTGCGCGCCGCCACTTCGCGTTTGAGCATGCGGTTCCAGATCACGATGGCGCCCAGGACTAGCAGCAGCAGGGCGGAGAGTGCCGCGCCGACCTGCCCGACCTTCTGCCACGGGATGCCCTCGCGACCCTCGAGTGGGCCCAGCCACTTGTCGTAGATCGCCTGGTGGCGACCGGTGTTCTTGAGGATGGCCAGCCCCTCGCTGAACTTGGCCAGCAGGTTGGCGTCGCCCTGGCGCACCGCGTAGCCGTAGCGCAGCGAGAAGGGGCGCGCCACCGGCACCAGGTTGGTCAGGCCCAGCTCGCGGCTGAGGTAGAGGGCCGGCAAGTTGGCCACCAGCGCATAATCGTGCTGGCCGGCAGCCAAGGCCCGCAGCGCATCGGCATGGGTGTCGACCGGGACTACCTTGGCCCCGATGCCGTGCTCGATCAGGTAGTCGTGCATGATGTCGCCGCGCTGGACGATGACCTCCTTGCCGCGCAGCGCCTCGACCTCCACTGCCGGCTCTCCGCGGCGGGCGAAGAGCGACTGGTGAACGATAGCGTGGGGCGGGGCGAAGTCGAAGTGCTCGGCCCGCGCCTCGGAGTAGGACATGCCCTGCAGGACGTCGATCTCGCCGTTCTCGAGCCCCTCGCGGACCTCACTCCACTGGGCCAACTCGATGCGCACCTCGAGCCCCATCACCTCGGCGATGGCCTGGGTCAGCTCCACGTTGTAGCCGGCCGGCTCGCCGTCCTCGTCGAGGAACTCGTAGGGCGGGTGGTAGTGATCGCCACCGACGACGATGACCTCTCCGGTGCCGTCGGCAGCGTCTGTCTCGGCCTGGGCCCAGCCCGGCAGGGGCAAGGCGAGACAAGCGGCCAGTGCCATTTGCCCCGCCCACCGCGCCACGGCGGGAAGGCGCTTGCTGGAGGGCTCCGCCGGGTTTGCCGTCATGTGTTGCTACTCGATGTTCTGGATCTGCTCGCGCATCTGCTCGATCAGCACCTTGAGCTCCACCGCGCAGCGGGTGGTGCTGGCCACCGCCGACTTGGAGGAGAGGGTGTTGGCCTCGCGGTTGAGTTCCTGCATCAGGAAGTCGAGGCGGCGCCCCTTGGGGCCTTTCTGCTCGAGCTGGCGCGCCACCTCGCCGACGTGGGTCTCGAGGCGGTCGAGTTCCTCGTCGACGTCGGCCTTTTGCGCCAGCAGCACCAGCTCGGCCTCCAGCCGCTGGGGCTCGAGTTCGGCCTTGACCGTCTCGAGCCGGTCCAGCAGCAGGGCACGCTGGCGCGCGAGGATCTCCGGCATCAGCCGACGCACCTCGGCGACCTGCTCGCGCACGCCGGCCAGGCGCTCGCGGATCAGTGCGGCGAGCTTGTCCCCCTCGCGGGCGCGGGCCTCGATCAGTTCGTCGAGGGCGGCCTCGAACAGGGCCGTGGCTTCCGACTTCACTGCCTCCAGGTCGACGCCCTGGGACTCGAGCACGCCGGGGTGGTCGAGCAGCGACAGGGCATCGGGCATGGCGACCTGGGGCAGTGCCTCGCGAATCTCGCCCAGCGCCTCGGCCAGCGCCACCAGCCGGGTGTGATTGACGGCCAGGGTCTCGCTCACGTCGGTGGGTTCGAAGCGCAGGTGGCACTCGACCTTGCCGCGCGCCAGGCGCGTACGCAGCGCCTCGCGAAAGGTGGGTTCGAGGTCGCGCAGCGCCTCGGGCAGCCGGAAGAAGGGCTCCAGGTAGCGCTGGTTCACCGAGCGCAGTTCCAACTGCAGGCTGCCCCAGTCGCTCTCGCGGCTCTGACGGGCAAAGGCGGTCATGCTGTGTACCTTGCTATGGGCGACCATGGCGACTCCTCGTTCGATCGGCTGCGCCGTTCCCGGCATCAGCCCGGCGACATCTCGGACAAGGAGTGTAACCGATTCCCCGCCCCGACCGTGTAGAATGGCCAGCCATTCGATGCCTCGCCGATGCCGCGACATCGTTCCGATCGTTCTTCGTCTTTCGAGAGGTTCCATGGCTTCCCAACCCTCACGCCCGAGCGGGCGGCGCCCCGACCAGCCCCGCGAGATCCGCCTGACCCGTGACTACACGCGCCACGCTGAAGGCTCCGTGCTGGTGGAGTTCGGCGACACCAAGGTGCTGTGCAACGCCAGCGTCGAGGCCGGCGTGCCGCGCTGGCTGCGCGGCAAAGGCCAGGGCTGGGTAACCGCCGAGTACGGCATGCTGCCGCGTGCCACCCACACCCGTGGCGGCCGCGAGGCGGCCCGCGGCAAGCAGGGCGGGCGCACGCTGGAGATCCAGCGCCTGATCGGACGATCGCTGCGCGCCGCGGTCAATCTCAAGAAGCTGGGCGAATTCACCGTCACCGTGGACTGCGACGTGATCCAGGCCGACGGCGGCACCCGCACCGCTTCGATCACCGGCGGCTGCGTGGCGCTGGTGGATGCCATCCGCTACCTGCAGCGCAAGAAGCTGATCAAAAGCGATCCCTTCCAGCAGCTGGTTAGCTCGGTCTCGGTGGGGCTGTTCAAGGGGGTGCCGGTGGTCGACCTCGACTATCCGGAAGACAGCGGTGCCGACACCGACATGAACGTGGTCATGGCCGAATCGGGTGGGCTGATCGAGGTGCAGGGTACCGCCGAGGCGGGGGTGTTCTCTCGCGAGCAGCTCAACGCCATGCTCGAGCTGGCCGAGAACGCCGGGGCCGAGCTCTTCGAGCACCAGCGCGAGGCCCTGGGCATTCGCCGCTAAGGCTACCTGCAAGGCGCCGGTAGAGATGAGCGCCGGGAAAGCTCATCAATCTACCGAGCGACGATATAGCTTCAAACGCATAGCGCCGGCATCAATGCCGGCGCTATGCGTTCCGGGAAAACCCGGCCGCGACGAAGGGGACGTGCTTACAGCGTCAGGTCGTACTCGACGAACAGCGGGGCGAACTCGCTGAAGGTGGCATCGTAGTCGATCCACGCGTCGACCACGTGGCGGCGCAGGTTGGGTCCGACGATCTGATAGTCGATGCGCCAGCCCTCCTGGCGCGAGCGTGGCACTTCCTGGTCGAGCTTGGGCCACCAGGTGTATTCGCCGGCGTCGCGGTTGATCTCGCGGAAGGTGTCGATGAAGCCGGTGGGGCCGAATACCTGGTCCATCCAGGCGCGCTCTTCCGGCTTGAAGCCCGGTGTGGTCTGGTTGTCGGCCCAGTTCTCCAGATCGACGGTCTTGTGGGCGATGTGCCAGGTACCGCAGATGATGTACTCGCGACGCTTGCGCGACATCTTGTTCAGATATTCCTGGTACTGGGCCATGAAGGCCTGCTTGGCGGCGTAGTCGCTGCCGTCGGGCATCAGGAAACTGGCAATGCTGAAGCGGTCGTAGTCGGCCTGCAGAAAGCGTGCCTCATGATCGCACTGGGGAAAGCCGAGGCCGTACATGATCGCCTTGGGAATCTTGCGGCAGTAGAGGCCCACGCCGGAAAAGCCGTCTTCCTCGGCATCGAGGAAGTAGCCTTCGTAGCCTTCCGGGTAAAGAATGCTATCGTCGAGCTCGAAGCTCTTGGCCTTGAGGTTCTGGACGCAGACGACATCGGCGTCCTGTTCGGCCAGCCAGTCGAGAAACCCTCGTCCGACCGCCTCGCGGATTCCGTTGACATTGATGGTGGCAATTTTCATACATGGTCCCTTTGACGTCGCGCGTGTATGATACCCGACGTTTCGACGTTTGGGTAAATGGCCCGCATGGATATTCGTGGTAGGACCGCAGAATTCCATTTCCAGAGGGCTTGTGATCAGAGGTATGAATAGCAGGGGGAGCGCCGTGTCGGCCAGCATGCATGCCTATCAGCGTGAGTTCATCGAGTTCGCCATCGAGCAAGGCGTGCTGAAGTTCGGCGAGTTCACCCTCAAGTCGGGTCGTGTCAGTCCCTATTTCTTCAATGCCGGCCTGTTTCGCAGCGGTGGCGCCCTGGCGCGTCTCGGTCGCTTCTACGCCGACGCAATCGAGGCCAGCGGCGTGCCGTTCGACGTGCTGTTCGGCCCTGCCTACAAGGGCATCCCGCTGGCGGCCACCACCGCGGTGGCGCTGGCCGATCATCACGGCCGTGACCTGCCCTTTGCCTTCAACCGCAAGGAGGCGAAGGACCACGGCGAGGGTGGCAACATCGTCGGCGCCGAGCTTTCCGGGCGTATCCTGATCATCGACGACGTGATCACCGCGGGCACTGCCATACGCGAAGTCATGGCGCTGATCGAGGCCGCCGGCGCCGAGGCCGCCGGCGTGGTGATCGCGCTGGATCGCCAGGAGCGCGGCCAGGCCGAAAAAAGCGCGATCCAGGAGGTCGAGGCGCGCTACGCCATGCCGGTGGTGAGCATCGTCACGCTGGACATGGTGCTGGCCTACCTCGAGGAACAGGGCGGAGAAGCCTTCAAGGGGCATGCCGAGGCGATCCGCGACTACCGGTCGCGCTATGGCGTGAGTGCCGGTACAGATTCGAATGCGAGCGCGTAAGTTAAAGGAGCCAGTCGATGAAGACCTTCGTCAAGCATCTTGCCACGGCCTCTGTATTGGGCGGCGCGCTGTTCGTCGCTGCAGGTGCCCATGCTGCCGGCAGCCTGGACCTCAATCTCGGCGCCGATGCCATGCAGTTCGAAGCCGCCGCCGAGATCACCCAGGGCGTGGCCCTGGGGGGCGGCGTCATCAACAGCGAGTATCGCGAAGACGCCACCATCTACCATGCCCAGCTGCTGGGCGTGCAGCGCAACCGTGAGCGCGATGTGGGCATCGGTGCGCGCTGGACGCAGTTCGACACCGACTACGGCGACGGCGGCGGTGTAGGCCTGGGTGGCTATGGCTATGTCTACTTGCCCCAGGCACCGGACGTCTCGCTGGGCGGCTACGGTTTCTATACCCCCGGAATCGCGACCAGTGGTGACCTCGACGACGGCTACGAAGTAGGCGTGCGGGCGCGCTACGCCTTCACCCCCAACGTCGACGGCTACGTCGGCCTGCGCCAGACGACGGCCGACTTCGACAACCGCCACGGCAGCCGCACGCTGGATCGTGGCGCTCAGGTCGGGGTTCGCCTGAGCTTCTGATCGCCGTCGCTGTACGGGCGGGCCCCTGCGGGCTCGCCAGCGCTTCCAGGCAGGCCGCCATGCTCGACGTCGTACTCTTCGAACCCGAGATCCCACCCAATACCGGCAACCTGATCCGGCTGTGTGCCAATAGCGGCTTTCGCCTGCACCTGATCGAGCCGCTGGGCTTCGTGCTCGACGATAAGCGCCTGCGCCGCGCCGGGCTCGACTACCATGAGTGGGCCGCCGTCAGCGTGCACCGCAACTGGCCGGCCTTCGTCGAGGCCGTAAAACCGGGGCGTGTCTTCGCCGTCTCGACCCGCGGCCGTACCGGCTACCACGAACCCAGCTACCGCCCCGGCGATGCCCTGCTGTTCGGCCCCGAGACCCGCGGCTTGCCGCAGGCAATGCTCGACGACCTGCCGGCCGAGCAGCGCCTGCGCATTCCCATGCTGCCGGACAGCCGCAGCCTCAATCTCTCCAACGCCTGCGCCATCCTGGTGTTCGAGGCCTGGCGGCAGCTAGGCTTCGCCGGCGCGGCGCAGCCCGAGTGAACCCATGAGCATTCAGCAACGCCTCGCCAAGCTCAACCCGCGCCAGCAGGAAGCCGTGCGCTACATCGACGGCCCCTGCCTGGTGCTGGCCGGCGCCGGTTCGGGCAAGACCAGCGTGATCACCACCAAGATCGCCTACTTGGTGCAGGTATGCGGCATGAGCGCCCGGCGCATCGCCGCGGTGACCTTTACCAACAAGGCCGCCCGCGAGATGAAGGAGCGGGTGGGGCAGATGCTCAAGGGCAAGGAGGGCCATGGGCTGACCGTGTCCACCTTCCACACCCTGGGGCTCAACATCATCCGCGGCGAGCTCAAGGCACTCGGCTACAAACCGGGTTTCTCGCTGTTCGATCCCGAGGATGCCAAGGCGCTGTTGCGCGACCTGATGAACAAGGACGCCCAGGTCGATGCCGAGCAGATCAACGCCGTGCAGCACCAGATCTCGGAATGGAAGAACGACCTGGTGCTGCCGGGTCAGGCGCTGTCTCACGCCGTGGACGAGGATGAACTCTACGCCGCCAGGGTCTACGAGGCCTACGTGCGTCATCTCAAGGCCTACAATGCAGTGGACTTCGACGACCTGATCCTGCTGCCGGTGGTGCTGCTCAAGGACCATCCCGAGGTGCTGGCGCGCTGGCGGCGCAAGATCCACTACATGCTGGTGGACGAGTACCAGGACACCAACGTCTCGCAGTACCTGCTGGTCAAGCTGCTGATGGCCGAACGCAAGACTTTCACCGTGGTGGGCGACGACGACCAGTCGATCTACGCCTGGCGTGGGGCGCGGCCCGAGAACCTGGTGACCCTGGGCGAGGATTTCCCGCGCCTCAACGTGATCAAGCTGGAGCAGAACTATCGCTCCACCGGCACCATCCTGCGCGCCGCCAACACCCTGATCGCCAACAACCCTCACGTCTACGAGAAGACCCTGTGGTCGGAGATGGGCCAGGGCGCGCCGATTCGCGTGGTGGTCAACCGCCACGAGGAGGCCGAGGCCGAGCGGGTGGCCAGCGAGATCCTCACCCGGCGCATCAAGGAGCGCGCCGAGTGGCGCGACTTCGCGGTGCTCTACCGCGGCAACTTCCAAGCCCGGCTGCTCGAACTCAAGCTGCAGCACTACCAGATTCCCTACAAGCTCTCCGGCGGCACTTCGTTCTTCTCGCGCAACGAGATCAAGGACGCCATGGCCTACCTGCGCCTGCTTATCAACCCGGCCGACGACAACGCCTTCCTGCGCATCGTCAATGTGCCGCGGCGCGAGATCGGCCCGGGCACCCTGGAAAAGCTGGCCAACTATGCCACCGAGCGTGGCGCCTCGCTGTTCGACGCCTGCCACGAGCTGGGCCTGGAACAGCAGCTGCCGGCGCGGGCGGTGGAGCGGCTGGCGCGCTTTACCCACTTCATCGACGGCGTGCGCCGACGCATGGACGAAGGCGACTCGCTGGCGGCCATACGCGGCATGCTGCACGAGATGGACTACGAGGCATGGCTCTACCAGAACGCCAGCGCGCCCACCATCGCCGAGCGGCGCATGGCCAACGTGTGGACGCTGATCGACCAGCTCGAGAAGTCCATGAAGCGCGACCCAGAAGAAGTCGAGGCGGAAGAGAGCGCCGAGACCGACGATGTTGAGGCGGCCATCTCGCGGCTGGTGCTGCGAGACATCCTCGAGCAGCAGGCCGAGGAGGACGACACCGACAAGGTGCAGCTGTTGACCATGCACGCCTCCAAGGGGCTCGAGTTCCCCCACGTCTACCTGATGGGCCTCGAGGAGGAGCTGCTTCCCCACCGCAACGCCATCGAGGCCGGCACGGTGGAAGAGGAGCGGCGCCTGGCCTATGTCGGCATCACCCGGGCGCGCCAGACCCTGACCCTGACCCTGGCGCGCCAGCGCAAGGCCTTCGGCGAGCTGATGGACTGCACTCCGAGCCGTTTCCTCGATGAGCTGCCGCCGGACGACCTGGAGTGGGAGGGCCGCGCCGACAAGGAAGACCCGGAGAAGAAGCAGGCCCGAGGACAGGACGCCATCGCCGGGCTGCGATCGCTGCTGGGGTAATACCCGGCCGGCGGGGGTCAGTGAGCCACTGGCCATGAACGACGACGGGGCGCCTGTTGGCGCCCCGTCGCAGATTCGCTACCCGCGCAGCGGGTTACTTGACCGGCTCGACCAGGAAGTCCACCGCGGCACGGACCTCGTCGTCGGAGAGGCCCATGTTACCGCCCTTGGGCGGCATGGCGTTGAAGCCGTTGATGGCATGGTCGTAGAGCGTCTCGATGTCCTGGTCGATGCGGCCTTCCCACTCGCCGGCTTCGCCGCGGCGCGGGGCGCCGGCGGCACCGGTCATGTGGCACGCCATGCAGGCCTGGTTGTAGATCGCTTCGCCGTCGATGCCGGCATGCGCCGGTTCGTCGCCAGCGGCCTCTTCGCCGGCAGGCGCGTCCTCAGCGGCTTCTTCATCCGCAGGGGCCTCTTCGGTCGCCACGGCGGCTGCGGCAGCCTCTTCCTCGACGGGACCCTCTTCGGTGACGGCTTCCGCATCACCGCCGGCAGCTTCCTCGTCGGAGGCGGCCTCTCCATCGGCAGCGCCTTCTTCACTGCCGCCAAGCTCCGGTACTTCCATCACCGGGCCCACCAGATGCGCGGTGGCGGCGGCGACTTCCTCGTCGGAGAGGTTGGGGTTGCCACCCCGCGCCGGCATCGCATTGAAGCCGTTGAGGGCATGATCCAGCAGCGTGTCCCAGCCCTTGTCGACGCGCTCGGCCCAGGCATCCTCCTGGCCGCGTACCGGTGCACCGGCGGCGCCGCTGTCATGGCATGCCATGCACACCTGGCCGTAGATGGCTTCGCCGTCGGCGCCGTCGCCACCACCCGAGTCACTCGCGGCGGCCATTGCCGTACCGCACTCCTCGCCCTGCAGGCACAGTTCTCCCACCGGCTTCAGGCGCTCGGCGATGGCATCGCGGTCCACTTCGGCCTGCACGGACGCGGCGCCCGCGGCCAGGCCCAGGGTGGCCAGACACCCCATGATCAGCTTGCTGGATTTCACTCTCACCACCTCTCGACGGTCCTGTAATCGTAATCTTTCGGCGACGTCGGCACGCGATAGCCGGAGCGCCGTGATGCGCACAATGGGCAGTAGTATACCGATATAGCAAAGCGCTGGAAAACGCCGTTGCCCACGCCTTTGGCATGAGCAGGCGCGGCGGAGCGGCTGGTCAGCGCGGCGGCCGGCGAGTATCGTGATAGCGACCCTTCGGTGTTCCACTGGCGACGCGAGGCGTGCGTGTACGATTTCATCATCCTCGGTGGCGGCATTCTCGGGCTTTCCACCGCGATGCAGCTCATCCAGCGCTATCCCGACAAGAAAATGCTGCTGCTGGAAAAGGAGAGCGGCCCCGCGCAGCACCAGACCGGCCACAACAGCGGCGTGATCCATGCCGGTGTCTACTACGCGCCGGGCAGCCTCAAGGCGCGCTTCTGCCTCGAGGGCAACCGTGCCACCAAGGAATTCTGCGATCGCCATGCCATTCCCTATGAGGTCTGCGGCAAGCTATTGGTGGCAACCAACGAGCAGGAGATGCAGCGCATGGAAGCGCTGTGGGAGCGCACCGCCGCCAACGGGCTGGAGCGGCAGTGGCTCTCCGGCGCGGAGCTGAAAGAGCGCGAGCCCCACATCACCGGCCTCGGTGCCATCTTCGTTCCCTCCAGCGGCATCGTCAGCTATGCCCGGGTGGCCGCGGCCATGGCCGATGCGTTCCAGCGTCGTGGCGGCCAGATCCGCTATGACCATGAGGTCACGACGATCGCCGAACGCACCGGGGAGGTGATCGTCGGCACGAGCCAGGGCGAATTCGCCAGCCGCTATCTGGTGACCTGCTCCGGACTGATGGCCGATCGCATCGTGCGGCTGCTGGGGCGTAACCCCGGTTTCTCCATCTGCCCGTTCCGCGGCGAGTACTACCGGCTGCCCGACCGGCTCAGCGACATCGTCAGCCACCTCATCTACCCGATTCCCGATCCTTCCATGCCGTTCCTCGGCGTGCATCTGACGCGCATGATCGACGGTTCGGTCACCGTGGGTCCCAACGCGGTGCTGGCCTTCAAGCGCGAGGGCTATCGCAAGGGCGACGTCTCGCTGCTCGACATGGCGCGCATGTTCAGCAATCCGGGCATCCTCAAGGTGCTCGGGCGCAACCTGAAGCCCGGTTTGCACGAGATGAGGAATTCGCTCTGGCGTCGCGGCTACCTGGAGGAGGTGCGCAAGTATTGCCCCAGCCTGACCCTGGACGACCTCGAGCCCTGGCCCTCCGGCGTGCGCGCCCAGGCCGTCTCCCGCGCCGGCCGGCTGATCGATGACTTCCTGTTCGTCAACACCAAGCGAACGGTCAACGTCTGCAACGCCCCGTCGCCGGCTGCCACTTCGGCGCTGCCCATCGGCCGGCACATCCTGGAAAAGGTCGGCGAGATGGTACAAGCGTGAACGCTGCGAGTAGCCAGCCAGGCTGGACAGTTCAGGCATCGGCGGTTACGATATTGGCCGCTTCTCAGTAAGCTAAGCGCCCGTAGCTCAGTTGGATAGAGTGTTGGCCTCCGAAGCCAAAGGTCGCAGGTTCGAATCCTGCCGGGCGCGCCATTCCCAAGTCATGCCGGTTCGCGAAGGCTGGCGCGCTACTCCCTCTTCCATTTGATCTGGAACTCGATTTCCTCTTCATCGTCCGAGCGTTCGTGCTCGATGGTGAACTCGGCACGTACCGGCACGTAGATTCGCTCACCGGCTATCTGGATGTCGAAGCGATCCCCCTTTTCGATGGTATCTGCCAGGCGCCGCAGCTTTGCCACGAATTCGGCTTTGGAATACCCTTTTTCGACGTCTCGTTCCGCCCTGGTTGGCATATGTGCCTCTCCCTTTCGACCTGCCCGTAGACTAAGGCCCAGTCTAGCAGGCGATGAGCACTACCCGCTCGTCGGTGTCATAGTGTCAACAGCCCTGGACGGGTCGACCCCCGGCTTTGGGGCCCGGTATGCTGAATCAAGGAACCCCGAGGAGAGACCTGTGATGCCGAGCGCCGTCATCCTGCAACAAGGCACGATCCGCTGCTTTCCCGCCGCCCTTTGCGATGAGAGAGGCAATCTGGTTAATGCGGAAGTCTCCGCCGTGGTGTACGACGGTAAGCGCTTGATTATGGCCAGTGACAAGCCGATTCCTGGCGAGAATCGCTCTGCCGTCTTCGCCTTGCCCATGACGCCAGAGGGGCCGGACGATACGCAGCTCGAATACTTCACGACGCCACTGATCAAGCAGGCCATCAAGTATGAGGATTTTGCGCTCACCGCCGACGGCCGCCATGTCCTGGCGACCACTGGCTTCGACCGCATCGATGATGCCAGCCACGAGCTCAACGCCTACAACCACCTGTTGATATGGCCGCTGGGAGAACCGGAGAAGGTACAGGCCGTGGACCCCGATCCGCGTGACGGCGTGGAGGGGTCGCTGGAGCTGCGCAACAAGCTCGACGCGGCGATCGGCTTTCCCTACTACAAGATCGAAGGGTTGGCGGCGATACCTGGCGAACGCGGCGATGGCCTGCTGCTCTTCGGGCTGCGTGAGCAAGGCAGGGCGCATGACGATTTCACCTATGTCAGCCGGCTGGTGGGTGCGCACTACGAGATCAGTCCTACGGGCAATCTCGTCTTCATCGACGAGATACGCGAGTTCTACGCTTTCGATCCCGGGCATCATGAAGGGGTGAGGTTCGAGTGTGGCCTGTCCAGCCTGGAGTACGATCCCTATCATGCTCGGCTCTACTTGCTGACCAGCTTCGAGACGGAGCAGGACGGTGAGGATCGAATCGGCGGTTACCTGTGGGTGATGAGCCTCGACGATCTGCGTGCCGGCCGGCTCCCTGAACTGGTCACCGCAGCGGACGGCTCGCCGCTGGAGTTTGAGCACAAGGCTGAGGGGCTGGCGGTGCTGGATCACGAGCGCATGTTCGTCGCCTACGACAACGATCGTCACCTGGGGCTGGGAAGCATTGACGAGCGCGATGAGCGACACGCCTGCGAAGCGCCCTTCACCTTGCTGCGAATGAGTCACCCGTAGCGGTGTGAGCCCAGTTCAGGCCTCACAACTGTCATGCCACCCATTCGAAGCCCCGCGGTCATTGCCGTGGGGCTTCTTTCGTGCGCTCAGCTCAACTGTCGGCGCCAGCGGTTCTCGATGGTGTCCAGCTCGGCGGGGCCGTAGCGGGCCTCGGCGTGGCCGCCGTAGTGTGCCCACAGCTGGTCGCCGAGGTCGTAGTGCCACCATTCGCTCGGCAGGTTGGTAAAGCCCTGTTCGATCATGATGCGGTGGAGCAGGCGGCGGTTGTCCCGCGCACGAAGTTGCTCCTGGCCGGGTGTCTCGAGACGTTCGAAGTGGTCGCTGTGCGAGGCGGGCAGCGCCTCATCGAACAGCGTGCCCATGTCCAGCGGCAGGCCATCGGCATCGCACAGGGTGACGTCCACGGCGCCGCCGGTGAGGTGCGGGCTAGGTGCGGCCGGGTCGCGGCTTGGCAGCGAGACGAACTCGCGGGTGCGCTCCAGCAGTTCCTCCTCGTCGAGTTCGGGGTGGTGCAGGTGGATCGCCTCGTGCAGCGTGTCGAACAGGTACTGTTGCACCCGCCAAGGGCGCCAGCCGTCGAGTACCACCAGGCCGAAGCCCTCGGGCAGCGCCCGGGCTGCGGCGAGCAGTGCCCGATAGACCCCTTCGCGTACGAAGCACTCCGGAACCGCGCCGGGTATGCCCAGCCGGGCATAGGCGGGAAACACCTTGATTGGCGGCGGCGCCAGGCTCATCGGCACCAGACGCTCGCCGTTGTCGCGTATCGGTAGACGATTGACCGACTCCCAGCCGGGAAACGGCTGGCTGGGTAAGGGCGGGGTAGGACGGGGCATGGGTTCTATCCAATGGCAGCGGGCAGCCAGAGTGTCAGCTGCGGAAACAGAATCAACAGGAGCAGCACGCCGATGGCCGTCAGCACGAAGGGCCAGATGGTGCGGAACAGCGCAACGATCTCGATGCGGCTGACGGCGGCGGCGACGAACACGCAGGCGCCCATGGGCGGCGTGATCAGAGCGATGGTGATGTTGAGCGTTATGACGATGCCCAGGTGCACCGGATCGATACCCGCCATCATCGCCACCGGGGCGAAGATCGGCGTGAGCAGCATCAGCGCCGAGACTTCTTCCATGAACATGCCGGTAACGAAGGTGATGGCGCTGAGCAGCAGCAGGATCAGTACGGCATTGTCCACGTAAGGTGCGAGCAGCGAGACGAACTGGGCCGGCACCTGGGCGTAGGAGAGCAGCCAGCTGATGGTGGCCGAAGCCGCCATGATCAGGAAGATCGCCGAGGTGAGCCGTGCCGTATCCAGCAGGGCGCGCCAGAAGTCGCCGAGGCGCAAGCCGCCGAGCAGGATGCCGCACAACGCCACGTAGAGCGCCGTCAGCGCGCCGGATTCGGTCGGCGTGACGAAGCCGAGCACGATGCCTGCGACGATGATGAACGGGGCGATCAGCGCCGGCAGGGCGGCCAGTGCGGCGAGGCCAAGCTGGCCGAGGCGCGGCAGGCCGCCGCGCTTGGGCAGTCCGTGACGCCAGGCATGCCAGGCGTTCATGCCCATGAAGGCGAGCCCCAGCAGCAGCCCGGGGATCACGCCGGCGAGGAACAGGTCGCCCACCGAGGTATTGGTCAGCGAGGCATACAGGATCATGAAGATACTGGGCGGGATGATCGGCCCGATCAGCGAGCTGCCGGCGGTGAGCCCGGCGGCGAAGGCTCGGGTGTAGCCCTCCTTCTGCATCGCCGGCACCAGCAGCGAGCCCAGCGCCGAGGTATCGGCCACGGCGGAGCCGTTGACCCCAGCAAAGAACACGCTGGAGACCACGTTGACGTGGCCCAGGCCGCCGCGCAGGTGGCCGACCAGCAGGCGCGCCAGGCCCATCAGGCGCTCGGTCAGCCCGCTGGCGTTCATCAGGTTGCCGGCCAGGATAAACAACGGAATGGCCATCAGCGAGAAGACGTTGATGCCGCCGAAGAATTGCTGCGGCAGCATGCGCGCGATCATTGCGGGGTCGACGAACAGGAAACCGACCACGGCGGTGACGAGCAGGGCGAGGAACAGCGGCAGACCGAGCAGTACATGGCCGAGAAACACCGCCAACATGGTAAGGATCATGCGACCTCCTCCGCGATCGTCGGCAGCGGTGCAGGCCCGTACCACAGTGCGTGCCAGGCGAGCAGGGCGAAGCCCAGCGGCAACGACATCAGCGGTACCGTGCGACTGATGCCGAGCCCGGAAGTGGTGAACATGCCCACCGATAGGGCGTAGCGGTAACTGAACCAGGCGCCGCCCACGGCCAGGGCCAGCGTGAGCAGCCACTGGTAGAAGTTGAGCACCCGAGCCAGGCCACGTGGCAACAGCCGCTCGATCAGCGCCACGCGCATGTGGCCTCCCTCGACCCATACGCCACCGGCGGCGAGCATTACCGTGGCAATGATCAGGAAGCGTGCCAGCTCATCGGTCCAGATCGGTGCCCCGCCGGCCTGGTAGCGCATGAAGACGCCGTAGAGAATGGCCGCAAGATTGATCAGCAGCAGCATGGCGGCGAGCGTCAGGGTGAGTGTCCGGCTCGCGGCCAGCACCCGTTGGCGAAGCGAAGGCATGGGAAAACTCCGGCCGTCACGGGCGAGGGCCGTGTGGCCCTCGCGATATTGTGGGGTGGGGTCAGTCGAGCAGCTCGGTCATGCCGGCATCCTCCAGCGCCAGGTCGATCCAGCGCTGGTCGATGCCGCGCTCGCGCAGCCACTCCAGGTAGGCAGGCTGGCCCACGTCGCGGAATGCAGCGATGTCATCCTCGGAGGGGCGGATGACTTCCATGCCCTGCTCCTCGAGGAAGGCGATGCGCTCCTCCACCTTCGCCTCGTTGTGCTCGCGGGCGTTGCGGTTGGCCTCGGCCACGGCTTCGCGGAAGGCCTCGCGGGTGGCGTCGTCCCAACCTTCGATCATCTCGGCATTGCCGACCAGGAACTGGTTGGAATACTGGATGTTGGCCAGGGTGAGATAATCCTGCACCTCGTAGAGGCTGCCCAGGATGATGTACATCGGCGGGTTCATCTGGCCGTCGGCGACCCCGGTGCGCAGGGCCATGTAGACCTCGGTCCAGGGAATCGGCGTGCCCGAGGCGCCGAAGGATTCATAGAGTGCCACCTGGCTCGGGTCCATGGCGCGGAAGCGCAGGCCCTCGAAGTCGTCGGGATGCGTGATCGGCTTCTCGTCGTTGGTGAAGGCGAGGAAGCCGCCCTCTTCCACTACGGCGAGCATCTCGATGCCGGCACGTTCGTGCAGGGCGCTTTCGACCTCTTTCCAGTACTCGCCTTCGTCGAAGAAGCTGCGTGCTGCCTCGAAGTCCTCGAACAGGAAGGGAATGGCGCTGACAAAGACCTCCTCGACCAAGGGCGATACACCGGCGAACGAAGCCACGTTGAGACTCGGCGTGTTCATGGTCTGCTCCATGCGCTCCTCTTCCTCGCCGAGCATGCTGTTGGGGTAGAGTTCGAGCATGAGCTCGCCGTTCGTCTTCTCCTCGACCAACTGCTTCAGATTGGTGGCGAAAACGTGGACGGCATTCTTGTCCGGGTCGGGGGCGCCGTTGTAGCTGAGGTTGATAGTAGTCGCCGCCTGGGCGGCGCCGGTCGCCAGGGCGCCGCCCAGCAGGCCGGCGAAGGCGAGTCCCTTCAGCGCGGAAGACAGGTCGCGGGTCATGAGGCTTCTCCTTGAGTTGTTATTGACGACGAAAGGCCGATGCCGTGCATCAGGCACGACACTCCATTAGCAGACTAGAAATTGATGTGTTGACTATGCAATACCGCAAGCGTTGCTTTGTAGGCAACAGCTACTTTGCCTTGGCCAGTCGCGGGGCATCGCCACGGAAGAAGCGCATGCCTTGGCGTAAATGTTCGACACAGGCTTTGGCCGCCAGGGTGAGCTCGCGCCCCTCGAGACTGACGATCTGCGCTCGGGCGCCGTTCATGACCGGATAGGCCATGGGCAGGGCGAGAATCTCGCCGCGCTGGATCTCGTCGCTTACGGTCAGCTCGGGCATGAAGGTCACACCGATGCCGGAGCGCACGAAGTTCTTGAGGACTGCCACCGAGTTGGTGTGCAGGCGGGCATCGAGATGAACCCGCTCCTGATGGGCCACCATATTGACCATCTGGCGCATGCCGAAGGGGTTATCCATCAGTGCCAGGGGCGCCTCCTGCAGGTCACGCAGCCGTACCGGCCGTGCCAGCTCGGCCAGGTCGTGCCCCGGCGGCACGATCAGGTCCAGCGGTTGGCGCGTCTCCACGTGGCAGCGGACCCGCGGGTCCACCGGCGGCGCATAGAGCAGTGCCAGATCCACCTCCATGTCCTTGAGCAGCGACATCGCCTCGTTGACCCCTGCCATGCGGATCTCCACCTCGATTCCGGCGAAAGCGGACATGAACGCACCCAGCGGTGCGGCAATCAGGTCGGCAATGAAGCCTTCGCCCACCGCAATGCGTACTTCGCCGCGAGCGAGACCCTGGATCGCCATCAGCTGCGACAGCACCGCCTCCTCGGCGGCACGCTGGGAATGGAAGTGGCGGACCAGCAGGCGCCCTGCCTCGGTGGGGCGCATGCCGCCGCCGTGGCGCTCGCACAGCCGCACGCCGAGATCCTCCTCGAGCGTCCTGAGCTGGCGGCTGATGGCCGAGGCATCCACGTCGAGCCGGGCGGCGGCACGGCGCAGCGAGCCCTGGCGGATCACTTCATTGAGGTAGGCAAGGGCACGTGGGTTGAGCATGCGGACTCCGGCAGGCAACTGAGGGGGTGATCATAGCCGATCGCTGCGGGGGCGTGGCATGTGGGAGGGGAAGTCAATATGATGTATGACAAATTGTCGGCAAACGTTACGCTGCCGGGTTCATGCCAACGGGGCGGGAGGGCAGTGTGCGTCAGTCATGAAGGAGAAGCGGGGTGGCAGGAGGCAGATGACCATCGATATGGCAGAGTTCAACGTACAGAAGGTCGCGAAGCGGGGAAGTCTTCCGGACCACGTCGCCGATACGCTGGAAGCGTTGATTCTGGAAGGCAAGATAAGCGTGGGTGAGAAACTGCCGACCGAGGCCCGCCTGTGCGACTCGTTCGGCGTCAGCCGCACGGTGATTCGTGAGGCCGTGACGCATCTGAAGTCGTTGGGTCTGGTCGAGACGCGAAGGGGCGTGGGGACGACGGTGCTGCGCTCCACTGCCATCGAGGCGCGTCCGGCGGAGAGGATCAGCCCCACCACCATCGACGACATCCTGCATGTGCTCGAGCTACGCCTGTCACTGGAGCCGGCGGCAGCGGAGCTGGCAGCCCTGCGCCACGACGTCGAGGACCGCCGTAACCTGGAAGCCAGGCATGCCGCTTTCATCAAGGCGCACGCCGAGAAATCTCAGGCCCGTGCGGAGGACTACGAGTTCCACTACGCCATCTTCCAGGCCGCGAAGAATCCGTTTTTTCTGCAGCTCTACTCCCAACTCAGCCAGAGCATGATTCCCCGTGCAAAGCTGTCGGCCGTCGACATCAACCGAGCCGCCGCGGAACGCTATATCGGGCGGGTCAAGGAAGAGCATGGCTATATTCTCGAGGCCATCCTGTCCCGCGACGAGGCCGCGGCAAGGGAGACCATGTACCAGCACCTCCACCGCTCGTGGCATCTCTACAGGAATTACCTGGAACGCTGATAGCGGAACGAGAAATATGGGTTTGCTCCGCTCTTATCCATTTGCGACACTCATATCGATTGATTGCGACACCGGATGACCGCCCATCTGGCGGCGCTCTCGCGAATGACCGATTTTTGTCATATCCGAGAGCGACGTCTTGGAACATGTCGAAGGCGAGCCTTGCCTGAACACGACACATCGAGACCCTGACACAGCACCCTCACGGGTAAACGTGCCGACAACCATAACGATACGCGGCACCGGAGTACGACTATGGCCATGTCTTCCCAGGCTTCATCCGCTTCCCACGCCCCGAGCAAGGAACCGGCGCCCCAGACGCTGGGTTTCCTGCTGCTGGATAACTTCACCCTGTTCTCGCTGGCTTCGGCCATCGAGCCGCTGCGCATGGCCAATCAGTTGGCCGGGCGCGAACTGTACCGCTGGTTCACGCTTAGCATCGACGGTGGCCCGATCTCGGCTAGCGACGGGCTGCGGGTCACGCCCGACGGCGCCATCACCATGCCGCTGGCACTGGACATGGTCATCGTCTGCGGCGGCGTGGGACCGGCCCGCGCCGTGCAGCGCGAACACGTCAGCTGGCTGCAGTCCCAGGCCCGTCTGTCGCGCCGGCTGGGCGGCATCTGCACCGGCAGTTGGGCGTTGGCCAAGGCGGGGTTGCTGGACGGCTACGAAACCAGCGTGCACTGGGAGTGCCTGGCGGCGATGCGCGAGTCGTTCCCCCGTGCCGTGCTGACCACCCGGCTGTTTTCGATCGACCGGGACCGGGCCACTGCTTCCGGCGGTACTGCGCCGCTGGACATGATGCTGACTCTGATCGGTCGCGAGCATGGACGTGAACTCTCGGCGGGCATCTCCGAGATGTTCATCTGCGAGCGCATGCGCGGCGAGCACGACCACCAGCGGATACCGCTCAAGCATGTGCTCGGTACCACCCAGCCCAAGCTGCTGGAGATCGTCGCGCTGATGGAGGCCAATCTGGAGGAACCTATCGCGCTCGAGGAGCTGGCGACCTACGTCGATGTCTCGCGCCGACAGCTCGAGCGGCTATTCCAGAAGTACCTGAACTGCTCGCCGTCGCGCTACTACCTCAAGCTGCGCCTCACCCGGGCGCGCCAGCTGCTCAAGCAGACCTCGATGTCGATCATCGAGGTCGCCTCGGCCTGCGGCTTCGTCTCCACGCCGCACTTCTCAAAGTGCTACCGTGAGTTTTTCGGTTTGCCGCCGCGGGAGGAGCGCCTGGGCATGAGCCCGCTGCGGCCACCGGTACTGGCCGAGCAGCCGTCCGGTAGCCTGCTGCTGCAGCCGGTCTCCTTCCAGCCGGTGGCGGAGCAGCCGATCTCGGCGGCATTGATGGCGCTCGATAACGCTCGCGGCGAGCCGACCTACGCCAGCGTACGCCTGGACCACTGACGCCCACGACTCGCGGCCATGTATCGCGAGTCGTCCCTCTCCCGTTCTCGAGAAGCCGGGCTCCCGCTGATGCGGGAGCTCGGCGCTGCGTGCCGGCGTTTCCGCGAGTCGCCACGGGCGAGAGTGTGCCGTTCGTCGCAGTCACGACAGAGATGACGCTTTTGGAATTATTGCCGTCGCTTCCAGAAGTCGAGGCGTGCCTGGCCGGCGCTATGCTGCCATCAGTCAACCCCGACCCGGAGCACGCCTCATGACGCCCCAAGACCTGCACGACGATGCCATCGTCATCGACGGCCTGATCATCGCCAAGTGGAACCGCGAGCTGTTCGAGGACATGCGCCGCGGCGGACTCACCGCCGCCAACTGCACCGTCTCGGTGTGGGAGGGCTTCCAGGCCACCGTCGACAACATCGTCAAATCGAACCAGCTGATGGCCGAGTGCAGCGACCTGGTGCGCCCGGTGCGCACCACCGCTGACATCACGCGGGCCAAGGAAGAGGGCAAGACCGGCATCATCTACGGCTTCCAGAACGCCCACGCCTTCGAAGACCAGATCGGCTACGTCGAGGTCTTCAAGCAGCTCGGCGTCGGCATCGTGCAGATGTGCTACAACACCCAGAACCTGGTGGGCACCGGCTGCTACGAGCGCGACGGAGGTCTGTCCGGGTTCGGCCGCGAGATCGTCGCCGAGATGAACCGCGTGGGCATCATGTGCGACCTCTCACATGTCGGTTCCAAGACATCCGAGGAGGTCATCCTCGAGTCCAAGAAGCCGGTCTGCTACTCCCACTGCCTGCCGTCCGGTCTCAAGGAGCACCCGCGCAACAAGTCCGACGAGGAGCTGCGCTTCATCGCCGAGCACGGCGGCTTCGTTGGCGTGACCATGTTCACCCCCTTCCTGCGCGCCGGCATCGACGCCACCGTCGACGACTACGTCGAGGCCATCGAATACGTGATGAACATCGTCGGTGAGGATGCCATCGGCATCGGCACCGACTTCACCCAGGGCCACGGCAAGGACTTCTTCGAGTGGCTGACCCACGACAAGGGTTACGCTCGTCGCCTGACCAGTTTCGGCAAGATCATCAATCCCGAGGGCATTCGCACCATCGGTGAGTTCCCCAACCTGACCGAGGCGCTGCTGCGCCGCGGCTTCAGCGAGACTCAGACACGCAAGATCATGGGCGAAAACTGGGTTCGCATATTGAAGGATGTTTGGGGCGCCTGACGATAGTGGCTGAGTAAGCGAGGAGCGCCGGCCCGAAGACGCGGCTCAACCGGCGATAGGTCAAAGCCCCCCTCTACGACCTATCCCCGGCGCCGCTCACCTTGCATAACAACGATTTCGAGGAAAAAGACCGTGACCAAGATGGCCCCTGAACTGCCCATCGAGGTGGATAGCGAAACCGGCGTGTGGACCACCGACGCCCTGCCGATGCTCTACGTGCCGCGGCACTTCTTTATCAACAACCACACCGCCGTCGCCGAGGCGCTGGGTGTGGACAAGTATGCCGAGATTCTCTACCGCGCCGGCTACAAGAGCGCCTGGCACTGGTGCGAGAAGGAGGCCGAACTGCACGGCCTGGCAGGCGTCGAGGTGTTCGAGCACTACATGCTGCGGCTTTCCCAGCGGGGCTGGGGCAAGTTCGTGACCGAAGAGATCGATCTCGATGCCGGCACCGCCCGCGTGCGCCTGGAGCACAGTGCCTTCGTCTACCAGCTCGGCAAGACGGGGCACAAGGAGGAGTACATGTTCACCGGCTGGTTCGCCGGCGCCATGGATCAGATCCTCGCCGCCCGCAGCAGTAGCCTGCGCACCGTTGCCGAGCAGACCCAGAGCGCCGCCGAGCCCGGCTGCGACGTGGGCATCTTCACCGTCAAGCCGTTGCCCGACGCCCGGGGTTGAGGAGGTTTCCATGGCATTCGACGCGATCTTCGAGCCGATCCAGATTGGTAAGCTGACCATCCGCAACCGTGTGGTCAGCACCGCCCATGCCGAGGTGCATGCCACCGACGGCGGCATGACCACCGAGCGCTACGTGCGTTACTACGAGGAGAAGGCCAAGGGCGGCTGCGGCCTGTGCATCTGCGGCGGCTCCTCGGTGGTTTCCATCGACAGCCCCCAGGGCTGGTGGAGTTCGGTCAACCTCTCCACCGACCGCATCATCCCGCATTTCCAGAACCTGGCCGATGCCGTGCACAAGCACGGCGGCAAGATCATGATCCAGATCACCCATATGGGACGCCGCTCGCGCTGGGACGGCTTCGACTGGCCGACCCTGGTGTCGCCCTCGGGCATCCGTGAGCCGGTGCACCGCTCCACCTGCAAGACCATCGAGGAGGAGGAGATCTGGCGCATCATCGGCGACTTCGCCCAGGCGGCGCGTCGGGCGAAGGAGGGTGGCCTGGACGGCGTCGAGCTCTCCGCCGTGCACCAGCACCTGATCGATCAGTTCTGGAGCCCGCGGGTCAACAAGCGTACCGATCAGTGGGGCGGCAGCTTCGAGAATCGCATGCGCTTCGGCATGGAGGTGCTCAAGGCGGTGCGCGCCGAGGTGGGCGACGACTTCGTCGTCGGCATGCGCATCTGCGGCGACGAGTTCCATCCGGACGGCCTGACCCACGACGATATGAAGCAGATCGCCGCCTACTACGATGCCACCGGGCAGGTGGACTTCTTCGGCGTGATCGGCTCCGGCTGCGATACCCACAACACCCTGGCCAATGTCATTCCCAACATGTCCTACCCGCCGGAGCCGTTCCTGCACCTGGCGGCGGGCATCAAGGAAGTGGTCAGCGTGCCGGTGATCCACGCCCAGAACATCAAGGATCCCAATCAGGCGCAGCGTATCCTCGAAGGCGGCTACGTCGACCTGGTGGGCATGACTCGCGCGCATATCGCCGACCCGCACCTGATCGCCAAGATAAAGATGGGCCAGGTCGATCAGATCAAGCAGTGCGTGGGCGCCAACTACTGCATCGACCGCCAGTACCAGGGCCTCGATGTGCTGTGCATCCAGAACGCCGCGACCTCCCGCGAGTACATGGGCCTGCCGCACATCATCGAGAAGTCCGAGGGGCCCAAGCGCAAGGTGGTGGTGGTCGGAGGTGGCCCCGGCGGCATGGAGGCGGCTCGCGTCGCCGCCGAGCGTGGTCACGACGTGACCCTGTTCGAGGCCGCGGATGCATTGGGAGGGCAGATCACCATCGCCGCCCAGGCGCCGCAGCGCGACCAGATCGCCGGTATCACCCGCTGGTATCAGCTGGAGCTGGCGCGCCTGAACGTCGACCTGCGCCTGGGCACGCGTGCCGACGAGGCGACCCTCGAGGACCTGCGCCCCGACGTGGTGATTCTTGCCACCGGCGGCCAGCCTTTCCTCAGCCAGTTCCCCGAGTGGGGCTACTCCGAGGATCCCGAGGAGAGCCTGGTGGTAAGCACCTGGGACGTGCTCTCGGGCAAGGTAGCGCCGGGCAAGAACGTGCTGATCTACGACGCCATCTGCGAGTTCTCCGGCGTCTCGGCGGCGGACTACCTGGCCGACAAGGGTGCCAAGGTCGAGATCGTCACCGACGACATCAAGCCCGGCGCGGCGGTGGGCGGTACCACCTTCCCGACCTACTACCGCAGTCTCTACGAGAAGGAGGTGATCATGACCTCCGACCTGATGCTGCACAAGGTCTACCGCGAGGGCGGCGGCCTGGTAGCGGTGCTCGAGAACGAGTACACCGGCGCTCTGGAAGAGCGGGTGGTCGACCAGGTGGTGGTAGAGAACGGCGTACGCCCGGACGAGGCGCTCTACTATGCGCTCAAGGAGCGTTCGCGCAATCGCGGCCAAGTGGATCTCGAGGCGCTCTACGCCGCCAAGGCGCAGCCCTGCCTCGCCGAGGAAGGCGATGGCTACCTGCTGTTCCGCCTGGGTGACTGCACCGCGCCGCGCAATACGCATGCGGCCATCTATGACGCCCTGCGGCTGTGTAAAGACCTCTGAGTTGGTGAAAGCCACCAACGGCGAGGGGCGCCGGGGGCAGGCCGTCGCGAGGATCATTTGTCATGGATGACAAATGTAGCGCCCAGGGATAGGTTCACAGCGCCCTCGCAGAGGCCTGTCGCCGGGATAGCCCCGTTTTGGTTCTAGAGACGAGGTGAGCACCATGCTCGACACCCTCCTGCCGATACTGATCTTCTCCGCCCTGGCGCTGGCCGTGATCGGCGCCGTGCGGCGCGTTCGCCTGTGGCGCCAGGGGCGGCCCGCCAAGGTCGCTCTGCTGCGCGGGCTCGCCGCCATGCCGCGGCGCTATCTAGTGGACCTGCACCACGTGGTGGCGCGCGACAAGGTCATGTCCAATACCCACGTGGCCACTGCCGGCGGCTTCGTCGCGGCGGCCGTGCTGATGATCCTGGTGCATGGCCTGGGATTCGCCAATCCGGTGCTGGGCGGACTACTGCTGGCCGCCAGTGCGCTGATGTTCGTGGGCAGCCTGTTTGTGGCCAGGCGGCGGCGCAACCCGCCGGCGCGGCTCTCCAAGGGACCCTGGATGCGCCTGCCCAAGAGCCTGATGGCTTTCTCGCTGAGCGTGTTCCTGATCACCCTGCCGACGGTGGGCATCCTGCCGGATGGAACGGGCAGCGTGATCCTCGCCCTGGCGCTCTCCGCTGTGCTGGTGTGGGGCCTGGGCGAGATGTTCTTTGGCATGACCTGGGGCGGTCCGATGAAGCACGCCTTCGCCGGCGCCCTGCATCTGGCCTTCCATCGCCGCCCCGAGCGCTTCGGTGAGGGCAACCGCTCCACCGGCCTCAAGGCACTGAACCTGGAGGATACCAAGGCCCCGCTCGGCGTCGAGACGCCCAGCGACTTCACCTGGAACCAGCTGCTCGGCTTCGACGCCTGCGTGCAGTGCGGCCGCTGCGAGGCGGTCTGCCCGGCCTTCGCCGCGGGCCAGCCGCTCAACCCCAAGAAGCTGATTCAGGACATGGTCGTCGGCATGGCCGGCGGCAGCGACGCCGCCTATGCAGGCTCCCCCTATCCCGGCAAGCCGGTGGGAGAGCATGCCGGCAGCCCCCATGGGCCTATCGTCGCCCGTGAAGGCAAGGCCCTGGTCGATGCCGAGACGCTGTGGTCGTGCACCACCTGCCGCGCTTGCGTCGAGGAGTGCCCGATGATGATCGAGCACGTCGATGCCATCGTCGACATGCGCCGCTTCTTGACCCTGGAGCATGGCAATACCCCCAACAAGGGGGCCGAGGTGCTCGACAACCTGATCGCTACCGACAATCCGGGTGGCTTCGACCCCGGCTCGCGCATGCATTGGGCCGCCGATCTCAACCTGCCGCTGATGCGTGACCTGGGTCAGGTCGACGTACTGCTGTGGCTCGGCGATGGGGTCTTCGACATGCGCAATCAGCGCACTTTGAGGGCCCTGGTCAAGGTGCTGCGTGCGGCCGGGGTCGACTTCGCCGTGCTCGGTAACGAGGAGCGAGACAGCGGCGACGTGGCACGCCGCCTGGGCGATGAGGCGACTTTCCAGTCGCTGGCCAAGCGCAATATCGCGACGCTGTCGCAGTATCGCTTCCAGCGTATCGTCACCTGCGACCCTCACAGCTTCCACGTTCTCGGCAACGAGTACGGCGAGCTGGGCGGCCACTATGCCGTGTCCCATCACAGCACCTACATCGCCGAACTGTATGAGGCGGGGCGGCTGCACTTCGCGCCTTGGAAAGGCGGCTCGGTCACCTATCACGACCCCTGCTACCTGGGTCGCTACAACGGCGAATACGAGGCACCGCGCAACGTACTCAAGGCGCTGGGCATCGACGTGGCCGAGATGCAGCGTTCGGGGTTCCGTTCACGTTGCTGCGGCGGTGGCGGCGGTGCGCCGATCACCGATATTCCCGGCAAGCAGCGGATTCCCGACATGCGCATGAATGACGTCAAGGAGACCGGTGCCGAGCTGGTCGCGGTGGGCTGCCCGCAGTGCACCGCCATGCTCGAGGGGGTGGTCGATGCCACCGCCGAGGTGCGTGACATCGCCGAGCTGGTGGCCGATGCGCTGGTGGAGCGTCCCGCTTCCTCCGGGAGCACCCGTGCCCCGCAGCCTGCCGCCGAGGAGGTGACGCCATGAGCGAGATCATCCGCCGTGATCCGCGTAAGGAGTGGATCGCCCGCAATCGTCTGCATCCCGACCACTTGAGCGTGCTGGCAGAGCTTGGTGAGGGCTCGTCCGCAGCAACGGAGTGGATGGGGCCTAACGGCGTGGTTCGTCGAAACCCCCATGCGGTGGGCTTCATCGGGCCCAACGGCATCAAGCGCATCGACCGCAGCGGTGTCCAGCAGGGCGGCCATGCCGCCACCGGCACGGCAGAAGCGAAGGACAGTCGTCGCCAAGTGACGATCGACGATCCGGCCTTCCTGGTCGCGGTGGTGCCGGACCTGCCCGGCGGGCGGCTCTCCAGCCATGATCGAGACCTGCTGGGTCTGGCGCGACAACTGGCCGATGCCGACGGCGAGCGGCCCGGCGCCGTGCTGGCCGTGATCTTCGGCAGTACCAATGGTGAGGGCTTCAGCGAGGCCGGCATCGATCGGCTGATCGCACTGGACGGCGATGATTTTGACGGCTACGCGCCGGAGGCCCGCCTGGCGGCGCTTGCCGCCGTTGACGGCGAGTTCTCCCCGCGTCACTGGCTATTGCCCGACTCCAAGTTGGGTGGTGCCGAACTGGGGCGGCGGCTGGCGGCTCGCCTGCGGGAGCGCCCCGCTACTGGCGTCTGGCAGCTAGAGCGGGACGACGCCTGTGCCTTGGGCTGGCGCTGTACCGCGCGGGGCGCTGCCGGTACGACCGATATTCAGCGCACCCTGCCGCGCATCGTGCTGGCGCTGGCCGAATGCGCCGAGCCCGTTTCAGAGACCCGTCATGCGGTCCAGGCGCTGGCCTTGTCGCAGTCGCTGCCTCCGCTGCTGGGCCGCATCGACGACCTGGGTCAGGTAGCCGTCGACCCGGCCGGCGTGGCGCTCGCCGAGGCCGAGTTCATCCTCTCCGCCGGCAATGGAGTCAAGGAGTGGGAGGGTTTCCACCAGGCCGCCAAGGTGCTGGGCGCGACCGAGGGTGCCTCGCGGGTGGCGGTCGACGATGGCTACATGCCCCGCGATCGGCAGGTGGGCGCCACCGGCACCTGGGTCACGGCGCGAGTCTACGTGGCGGTAGGCATCAGCGGGGCCATCCAGCATCTGCAGGGTATCCAGAGTTGCGAGAAGGTGGTGGCGATCAACCTCGATCCGGGATGCGACATGATCAAACGTGCCGATCTGGCGGTGATCGGTGACTCGGCGAGCATTCTCGCGTCACTGGTCGAGATGGTGCAGAGATTACGAGAGGAGAGGCGCGATGCGGCCTGACACCCATGACACTGCAGCACGCAACAGTGGTGCTCAAGCCAGTGCCGCTCTCGAGGTGGCCGTGCTGGTTTCGGTCGGTCGCCATCCCGTGACCGGCCGCGCCCGGCGTGCCGATCAGGATGCTCGTGGCGTGGAGCTGGCCTTGGCGCTCAGTGAGGCGCGGGTCACGCTGCTGCATGCGGGAAGTCTCGACGAAGAGAGCGAAAGCGCCATGCGCGGCTACCTGGGCATGGGCCTACCGGCCCTGACGCTGGTGGAGCAGCCGCCAGGTGCCGATGTGGTCCCTGCCCTGGCCGACACCCTAAGCGACGCCCAGCCGCAGCTGGTGATCGCCGGCGAGCGTGCCGAGCAGGGGGAGGGTTCCGGCATGTTGCCCTACCTACTGGCTGAGCGCTTGGGTTGGCCGCTGGTCAGTGGTCTGGCGGCGGTGGAGAAGGTCGAGAATGGCGTGGCCACGCTGCTCCAGGCCCTGCCGCGCGGCCAGCGCCGCCGGTTACAGGTGCGCCTGCCGGCGATCGTCAGCGTCGACGCGGCCGCCGCGGCGGCTCGCCAGAGCGCCTTCGGCCCGGCCCGGCGGGGTGAGATCGAGGTCCAGCCCGCTGCAGTCGAGTGGGACGAGGCCCAGGCGGAATGGAGCGTGGCCCCGGCCCGCAAGCGGCCCAAGCGCCTGAAGATCGTCAAGGCGGCCTCGGCCCGGGATCGCTTCAAGGCCGCCGCGGCCAAGGCCGAAGGCGCCGGGGGCCAGGTGTTGACCGACGTTACGCCGGAGCAGGGCGCCGAGGCGATTCTCAAGCTATTGAAGGAAGAGGGCGTGTTGAGGTAGCGGCCGGAAGCGTAACCCGCAACCCGACGAGCCCCGGCGCAATGCCGGGGCTCTCATATGAGAGCTTCTGTATTCAGGGCGAGATGCGGGAGCTGGCGTCGGTGAAGCCCATCAGGGAGATGTCCAGATCGATGCGGTCGCCGCGCGGGCCGAACAGGCTCAGGGTGGCCGTGCTGCCGCTGCGCAATGCCTGCAGCAGGCTGGGCCGAACGGGAAGGTCGGCGCGGCAACCCTGCTGCACGCAGGTCTGGTAGGGGAACTGGACGGGCTCTTCGCTGCCTACCTGGAGCTGCAGGCCCGAGGCGAGATGCACTCCCAGCGGTAGCAGGAAGGTCATCGCCGGGCCGTCGAGTTGCGGCGGATAAGCCATCACGACCTGCATCAGTGGCTGATTACTGTCCGGTTCGTTGACTACCTGGCCCATCGTGCAGATGCCCTCGCCCTCGCTTGGGCAGGTAACCTCCCAATCACGGAATTGCTCGGTGGTGACATCGGCGTCGGCGGCCCCAGGCAAGGCTTGCTGGGCGAAGGCAGGGTGTGCCAGGGCCAGCAGCGACAGTAGGCCGGCCAGGCCCAGGCATCGGGTGAACGGGGTCGACATCAGTGTTACCTCCTCGACTTGGGTGACCATGGGCTCTCGTGCATCCTGTACACACGACAGGGAGGGGCACACTCGCCGCCTCGACGAGGGGCCAGGTAGGAAATCACTACCATGCCTGTTCGTTCCCTCGAGGTCGAGCCCCTTCGTGCCGTCCGGGGAGGTGACATGGCGAGAGGCCCTCAACGCAACGACCCCGGCAAAGGCCGGGGTCGTTGCGTCTGGGGAGGAGAGGTGCGTATCAGGCCAGCTTGGCGGCCACCGCTCCGCGCTGCTCTTCCCTCAGCCCCTTGACCAGGCAGAAGGCCATGCCCAGCAGCACCAGGGTGAAGGGCAGGCCGGTGGCCACGGCACCGGCCTGCAGCGCGCCCAGCGCGGTGCTACCGCCACCGTAGAGCAGGATGCCGGCGATCACGCCTTCCAGCACCGCCCAGAACACGCGCTGACCGCGAGGTGCGTCGGTCTTGCCGCCGGCGGTGATGTTGTCGATCACCAGCGAGCCGGAATCCGACGAGGTGATGAAGAAGATCAACACCAGCAGGATCGCCAGGCTCGAGGTCAGAGTGGTCAGCGGCAGGTGCTCTAGCATCTGGAACATTGCCAGCGAGACGTCGCTGATGCCGTCGGCCAGGGCGCCGATGCCGGCGGACGACTGGTCAAGGGCGGTGCCGCCGAAGACGCTCATCCAAACCAGCGTGACCAGGGTCGGCACCACCAGCACGGCGGTGAGGAACTCGCGCACCGTGCGTCCGCGGGAGACCCGTGCGATGAACATGCCGACGAAGGGCGACCAGGAGATCCACCAGGCCCAGTAGAACACCGTCCAGCCGTGGTACCAGGTGGCGTCGTCACGACCGATCCAACTGGAGAGCGGCACGATATGGCTGACATAGGCCAGGGTGGTGTGCCACAGATTGTTGACGAACAGCAGCACGCCGCCAGTCACAAGCACGAAGGTGAGCAGCGCCAGCGCGATCACCATGTTGATGTTGGAGAATAGCTTCACGCCGCCGTCGATGCCACGCCACACCGAGAACAGGGCCACGGCGGTGACCGCCACGATGATCGCCAGCTGGGTACCGATGGTGTTGGGCACGTCGAACAGATAGTTGAGGCCGCCCGCCGCCTGGGAGGCGCCGAAACCCAGCGAGGTAGCCAGACCGAAGATCGTCGCCAGCACCGCAACGATGTCGATGATATGGCCGAACCAGCCGCGCACTCGCTCGCCGAGGATCGGCGTGAAGGCCGAGCGCAGGGTCAGCGGCAAGCCGCGGTTGTAGGCGAAGAATGCCAGCGATAGTCCCACCACGCCGTAGATCGCCCACGGATGCAGGCCCCAGTGGAACATCGTGGCGCCGATGGCGGCACTGGCCCCTGCCGGAGTATGCGCTTCGGCATTGAGCGGGGTGCCGTACCAGTCGGTGTAGTAGGCGACCGGCTCGGCTACGCTCCAGAACATCAGGCCGATGCCCATGCCCGCGGCGAACAGCATGGCGAACCAGGAAGTGGTCGAGTATTCCGGCCGGGCCTGGCTGCCGCCCAGGCGGATGCGCCCTACCGGCATGGCGATCAGCGTCAGGCACAGCAGCACGAACAGGTTGCCGGCGATCATGAACAGCCAGTCGAAGTATTCGATCGACCAGCCGCGGGCCGCGGTGAGGTGGCTGTTGGCGGCATCGGGATAGATCAGGGCATAAAGAATGAAGGCCAGGATGGCCAGGGCCGAAAGTGGGAAGACGGGATGGTGGAAATCCATCCCCAGCACCTGGGCATTGTCCTGCCCCGGTTTGAGGATCGGGGCATCGTCATGCTTCATGGGGATTCCTCGGTGATTGTTGTGTGTCTTGCGCTGGGGTGTCGAATGCGATGGCGCACCCGGCCAGATATTGTTGGGTGCATGGGGCAGGGGTGGTGTCGTGAAAGCGACCTGCGGTTATCCGGTGGGGCCCGGGACATGGCGATATCACGCATGGCGGCGTCGCCTCTGCGCATACGAGGTCGTCGAGGGGTGGCGTAGGCTGGCTTGGTGGCGTTTCGCCATCCCCCTCGGCATCGGGCTCAGGCCCGGTCAGCCGCATAACAATGTAAGGAGCCAGCCATGAGCCAAGCCAACCGCGGCGTCGTCTACAAGGGCCCGGGTAAGGTCGACGTCGAATCCATCCCCTACCCGGAACTCGCTCTCGGCAATCGCAAATGTGACCACGGTGTGATCCTGAAGGTGGTCACCACCAACATTTGCGGTAGCGACCAGCACATGGTGCGCGGTCGTACCACTGCGCCGTCCGGCCTGGTGCTGGGCCACGAGATCACCGGCCTGGTGGTCGAGTGCGGGCGCGACGTGGAATTCATCAAGCCGGGCGACCTGGTCTCGGTACCCTTCAACATCGCCTGCGGGCGCTGCCGTAACTGCAAGGAAGGCCGAACCGGCATCTGTCTCAACGTCAACCCCGCACGCCCCGGTGCCGCTTATGGCTACGTCGACATGGGCGGCTGGGTCGGCGGCCAGACGGAATACGTCATGGTGCCCTACGCCGACTTCAACCTGCTGAAATTCCCGGATGCCGACCAGGCGATGGAGAAGATCCGCGACCTGACCCTGCTCTCCGACATCTTCCCCACCGGCTTCCACGGCTGCGTGACGGCCGGCGTCGGGCCGGGCAGCACCGTCTATATCGCCGGTGCCGGTCCGGTGGGCCTGGCGGCGGCGGTATCCGCCCAGCTGTTGGGGGCGGCCTGCGTGATCGTTGGTGACATGATCGAGGAGCGCCTGGCCCAGGCCCGCAGCTTCGGTTGCGAAACTATCGACCTGACCCAGGATGGCGACATGGCCGACAAGATCGAGGCGATCCTCGGCGAGCGTGAAGTCGACGCCTTCGTCGACTGCGTCGGTTTCGAGGCCCATGCCTGCGGCTGCAACCACGGCAAGGAGGCGCCGGCCACCGTACTCAACTCAGCGATGCAGTTGACCCGTGCCGGCGGTCAGATCGGTATCCCCGGTCTCTACGTGACCGAGGATCCCGGTGCCGTCGACGATGCCGCCAAGCAGGGGGCGCTGAGCATGCGCTTCGGCCTGGGCTGGGCCAAGTCCCACTCCTTCCATACCGGGCAGTGTCCGGTCATGAAATACCACCGCCCGCTGATGCAGGCGATCCTGTTCGGCAAGGTCAAGATCGCCGATGCGGTCAACGTACAGATGATCTCGCTGGATCAGGCCCCGCAGGGCTACGCCGACTTCGACGGCGGGGCGGCGAAGAAATTCGTCATCGACCCGCACGGCAGCGTGGCCGCCTAAGGTAAGGAGAGGAACCCGGGCTGGCCGCGCCGCGCCTTGCCGTCGGCGCTGCGAGCCATCTCGGGATGTCGCCCCCGACGGCAACGTGGTCTCCTGGGCGTCGAGCGGGTAATCTAGGGAACTGACGACGACAACGGCAGCGGAGAGGTGAGAGAGATGATGTTCGCCGACTTGATCGATGCGGAGGATTTTCGTCAGCGCCTGGTGGCGCTGGGCATCGAGCTGCCCGTCGGTGCCGATCCCGATACCTGCGCCCGGCTTGCCGCTCAGCGGCAAGCCGAGGCGGGGGTACCCGACCTGCCGGCGCTGGTCGCCGAGCTGGAGACCCAAACCGGCGTCATGCAGCCCGAGGTGCGAGAGGCGTTGGCGCGTCATTTGCGGCCTGTGGTGGGCTGACGTCCCTCATGGCTACGCCGCCCTGAAGCCTGCACTGTAACGCATCGCCCCCGGCCTTGGCCGGGGGCGATTTTGCTTCACGAGGTGTAGACGGCGCTTAGCCTAGCCGCGCACCAGCTGCAGGTGGGGCGCGCTGTGGCCCAGGTTCTCCTGCATCCGCTCGCTGTACCAGTCGATGAAGTCGATCACGCCGAACTCGTAGGTCTCCGAGTAGGGGCCGGGCTGGTAGGCCTTGGAGTTGATGCCGCGCTGGTTCTCCTCGGCCAGCCGCCGGTCCTGGTCGTTGGTGGCGTCCCACACCCGACGCATCTGCTCGGGATGGTAGTCGACGCCCTCCACGGCATCCTTGTGCACCAGCCATTTGGTGGTCACCATAGTCTCCTGCGGCCCCAGCGGCAGCACGCGGAACACGATGGCATGATCGCCCATGAAGTGGTTCCAGGAGTTGGGCAGGTGCAGGATGCGCAGCGAGCCCATGTCGGGGCTGGTCAGCCGGCCCATCAGCTTGCCGCAGGCCGGCTTGCCGTCCATGGTCATCGAGACCACGCCATCCAGCAGCGGCGTGCGGGTCAGGCGGTTGCGCTTGCCGAAGCGCTTGAGCTGCCAGGGCACCTGCTGCTCGTCCCAGTCGGACTGCTTCTTCGCCACCAGTGCCTTGTAGGCCGGCGTGGCGCGCGGGTCGTCGGTGTCGTCGAACTCCTGCAGCGAGTTGAGCAGTTCCGGGTGGGAGCCGTTGCAGTGATAGCACTCGCGGTTGTTCTCGATCACCAGCTTCCAGTTGGCCTGCTCGACGATGCTCGACTCCACGGCGACCTTGACGTTGGTCATGTCGTAGGGCTCGAGGTAGTGATCCAGGGTGACCAGGAAGTCGTCGATGGCCGGTGGCTGTTCGGCCGCCAGGCTGATGAAGATGAAGCCGCCGCCGGTGCGTACGTGGACCGGCTTGAGTCCGTAGGCGGAAAGGTCGAAGTTCTCGCCCATGTCGCTGCCGGCGAAGAGCAGGCGGCCGTCGAGTTCGTAGGTCCACTGGTGATACGGGCAGACCAGCTTGGCGACCTTGCCCTTGTCGCTGACGCACAGTCGCGAGCCGCGGTGGCGGCAGACGTTGTGGAAGGCATGAATGGTGCCGCCATCCCCGCGCACGATGATCACCGGGTTGTCACCGACCTGCAGGGTCATGTAGTTGCCCTTGGCGGGAATCTCGCAGGTCATGCCGGCGAACAGCCACTCCTTGCCGAAGATCTCCTGCATGTCCAGGGCAAACAGCCGGGCATCGTTGTAGAAGGGCTGGGGCAACGAGAAGTTGTGCGCACGCTCGGCCAGCATCCTTGCGGTGGCCTGGCGTGCCGGATCCAAGGGATCGTCGAGGGGAGTCGGAGAGGGGGTGTCCATGCAAGCTTCCTCATTGCTGGCCGCGTTGGCGGCATCGGTTCGGTTGTTGGTGTGGTCGTCAGGAGGCCGGCGTTGTGATTGTGGGGGCCGGTCGTGATTACGGCGAGTGTGGATCAGCCGCCGGGGAGGCAGTTGTCTGCCGACGACAGACAAGAATGCAGGCGCGACGCGTGTGGAAGGAAAAGAGACACCGAGTGGGACTCATGGGCATGCCCGTGTCGTAGTCAGGCAAGTCGTGGCCTTGCCGCCTGGCGCAAAATTCGTTCAACGGCAGGCGGTGTTCCGCAGTCGGAGCCTTCCACGCTGATCAATGCCAGGCGACTCGACATGACCATGAACTTTCTCAACCCCGTCACGACCCAGACCTGGACCAACGGCCGCCATTTGGTGCGTTGCGTCAAGGTCATCCAGGAAACCTGGGACGTCCGCACTTTCTGCTTCATGGCCGAGCAGCCGGTGATGTTCTTCTTCAAGCCGGGGCAGTTCGTGACCCTGGAGCTGGAGATCGACGGCGAGCCGATCATGCGCTCCTATACGATCTCCAGTTCGCCATCGATTCCCTACAGCTTCTCGATCACCGTCAAGCGGGTGCCGGGCGGCAAAGTGTCGAACTGGCTGCACGACAACCTGAAGGTCGGCGACGAGCTGGCGGTGCATGGGCCGGTGGGCAACTTCAACTCGATCGACTTTCCCGCCGACAAGGTGCTGTTCCTCTCCGGCGGCGTGGGCATCACGCCGCTGATGTCGATGACACGCTGGTTCTTCGACACCAACGCCAACGTCGACGTCGAGTTCATCCACAGTGCACGTGCCCCGCGCGACGTCATCTACCATCGCGAGCTGGTGCACATGTTCTCGCGGATCCCCGAGTTCAAGTTGCATATCGTCTGCGAGAAAAAGGACGACATCGGCGAGGCCTGGGCCGGCTATCGCGGGTTTTTGACCCAACCGATGCTGGAGCTGATGGTGCCCGACTTCCTCGATCGCGAGATCTTCTGCTGCGGCCCCACGCCCTACATGAACGCGATCAAGCGCATCCTGCGCGATAACGGCTTCGACATGAGCCACTACCACGAGGAGTCCTTCGGCGCCACGCCGCTGGACGTGCGCGAAGAAGTGCTGGAACTGGCCGAGCAGGCCGAGGCCGAGGCCGAGGAGATCGACTACGCCGACATGCTCAGCGTCGAGTTCGTCGGCTCGGGCAAGAGCGTCCGCATCCAGCCGGGCGAGACGGTGCACTCAGCTGCCGCCAAGCTGGGCCTGCACATTCCCAAGGCCTGTGGCATGGGTATCTGCGGCACCTGCCGGGTGGGACTCAAGTCCGGTGAAGTGGACATGGAGCACAACGGCGGCATCACCGATGAGGACATCGAAGAGGGTTACATCCTCTCCTGCTGCAGCAAGCCCCGGGGCGACGTGGTGGTCGATTACTGACTGAGGCCGGGCCCGGCTAGGCTCAGCCCTGCCGGGCCTGGTCGAACAGTTCTTCAACGCCGCATACCTCGCCGCAGCGGTCCAGCGAATAGCCGGGCAGCTCGCGGACGGCCGCCTGGAACGCCTCGCCGCGGATCATCTCGAGCAGGCGCACGACGCTGGGGTCGGCAAGGCTCCTGCGCTGGCACACCAGCAGGTAGTGCTCATGAGCCAGCGGCAGGAAGGTCAGGCCGAATTGATGCGCGGCGGCTTCGACGCCGAAGCCAACATCGGCCATGCCGGCGGCGATATAGGCGGCCACGGCGGAATGGGTGTACTCCTCGAGTTCGAAGCCGGGGATGCGCTGCGATGCGAGCCCGGCCTCGCGCAGCAGGATGTCGAGCAGCGCCCGGGTGCCCGAGGCCTTCTGTCGATTGATGAAACGCACGTCACCTCGGGCCAGGTCGGTCAGGCCGGCGATGCCCTTGGGGTTGTCCGGTGCGAGCATGAGCCCCTGGCAGCGGGTGATGAAGCGGATGATGCAGTGGCTGCGTGGCCGAAGCTGGCGCCGATAGCCCTGCATCAGCGGACCGTGGGTCGCCGAAGTCGGCATGTGGTAGCCGGCCACGTCGCAGGCGCCTCGATTGAGTGCCGCCAGTGCCTCCTGCGGGCTGCAGTACTGCAGGTCGAGCTGGAAGTCGCTGGCGAAGCGGGGCAGCAGCGCTACTGCATAGCCGTGACTGGCGTGCATGCGCAGTACCGGCTCGACACCTTCGAGAAGTTGTTGAAGCTCGAGGTTGAGCTCCGAGCCCAGGCTCTCGAGCTGCGGGCCGAGCCGGGCAGCCACTCGCTGGCGGGCCCACAGCAGCTTGTCGCCGAGGGGGGTCAGCCATGCGCCGCGCCCCTTCTGCATCTCCACCAGGCCAGTGCCGAAGAAGTCCGCCCACTTGTTGAGCAGGTTCCAGGCGTGGCGATAGGAGATACCGACCTCGGCGGCGGCCTCGGTCAACTTGCCGCTGCGATGAATGCCCTGCAGCAACCCGAACAGCTGAGGGTCCAGGCGGTTACCGGACTCGTCGGTAAAGGACCAGGCCGGCTCGATTCGAATGCGTTTCATATGCTGTGTTTTTCATATTTCGAAACGGAAGCAGTACTGCTACTTTCACAAGTACGCGAGAGCAAGAGCGATTGCCGTGAAGCGACATACAGCGTAATTCATATATGCACTGTAGTACATAAATAGACCGTCACTAGCAGCGTCGAACGTATTGGTACGACATGCACCCTACGTTCGCTTCGAGGCCAGGCCATGCCAAACAGCCCATTCCTTCCCTGGAACCCCCAACAGGTTCAGGACGAGATCGACGCCCTGAAGCACGAGCCCGGGGCCTTGCTTCCCATCCTGCATGCGATTCAGGACCGCTGCGGCCATGTGCCGCGTGAGGCGGTGCCGATCATTGCCGAGGCGTTGCAGCTCACCCGTGCTGAGGTGCACGGCGTGATCAGCTTCTATCATCACTTCCGAACCACCCCACCGGGACGTCATGTGGTGCAGATCTGCCGCGCCGAGGCGTGCCAGGCGCGCGGTTCGCGGGCACTGGAGAATCACGCACGGGAAACGCTCGGTATCGACTACCACCAGACGACCGCCGACCGCGAGATCACCCTGGAGCCGGTCTATTGCCTTGGCAACTGCGCCTGCGGTCCGTCGCTGCGTGTCGATGACCGCATCCTCGCCCGCGTCACCCCCGAAAAATTCAACCGGCTGGTCGACGAGCTGACCACGCAAGTGCTGGAGGTGAGCTAATGCCAGTGAGGATATACGTTCCCCGCGAGACCACGGCGCTGGCGCTGGGCGCCGACGAGGTCGCCGAGCGTATCGAGGCAGAGGCGGTCGCTCGCGGCGCCGAGGTCGAGCTGGTGCGCAATGGCTCGCGCGGGCTGTTCTGGCTGGAGCCGCTGGTCGAGGTCGAGACCGACGCCGGGCGTGTCGCCTATGGTCCGGTCGAGCCCGGCGACGTGGCCGGCCTGTTCGACGCCGGGCTGCTAGAGGGCAGCGCCATGTCTACCCTCTGCCGGGGGCCGACCGAGTCGATTCCCTATTTGCAGGCCCAGCAGCGTCTGACCTTTGCGCGCATCGGGATCACCGATCCGCTCTCACTCGACGACTATCGCGCTCATGACGGTTTCCGCGGCCTGGAGCAGGCGCTGGCGCTCTCGCCCCAGGCCATCGTCGACGAGGTCAAGACCTCCGGCCTGCGCGGTCGCGGCGGGGCGGCGTTCCCCACCGGCATCAAGTGGCAGACCGTGCTCGACGCCCCAGCCGACCAGAAATATATCGTCTGCAACGCCGACGAGGGCGATTCCGGTACCTTCGCCGACCGTCTGGTGATGGAGTGCGATCCCTATCTGCTGATCGAGGGCATGGCCATCGCCGGCCTCGCCGTGGGCGCCACCCAGGGCTACGTCTACCTGCGTTCCGAATACCCCCTGGCACACGAGATTTTCAACGAGGCCATTGCCCGCGCCGAGGCTGCCGGCTATCTCGGCGCCGACATCCGCGGCAGCGGCCGGCGCTTCGACCTCGAGGTACGGCTCGGCGCCGGTGCCTACATCTGCGGCGAGGAGACCTCGCTGCTCGAAAGCCTCGAGGGCAAGCGCGGCATGGTGCGCTTCAAGCCGCCGCTGCCGGCGCTCGAGGGGCTGTTCGGCAAGCCCACCGTGGTCAACAACGTGCTTTCGCTGGCGGCGGTGCCCTTCATCCTCTCCCGCGGGGCAACGGCTTATGCCGACTACGGCATGGGCCGCTCACGCGGCACCCTGGCGCTGCAGCTGGCCGGCAACGTCAAGCGCGGTGGCCTGGTCGAGCTGGCCTTCGGCACTACCCTGCGCCAGCTGATGGAGGATTTCGGCGGCGGCACCGCGAGTGGCCGACCGCTGCGCGCGGTGCAGGTGGGCGGTCCGCTGTGCGCCTATCTGCCCGAAAGCCAGTGGGACCTGCCGCTCGACTACGAGACCTTCGCCGAGGTGGGGGCCGGGGTCGGCCACGGTGGCGTGGTGATGTTCGACGACACGGTCGACATGGGCGAACAGGCGCGCTTCGCCATGGAGTTCTGTGCGGTGGAGTCGTGCGGCAAGTGCACGCCCTGCCGCATCGGCGCGGTGCGCGGCGTCGAGGTGATCGACCGCATCCGCGCAGGTGACAACCGCGAGGCCAATCTCGCGCTGCTGGGCGACCTGTGCGAGACCATGGTGGACGGTTCCCTCTGCGCCATGGGGGGCATGACGCCCTTCCCCGTGCAGAGCGTGATGAAACACTTTCCCGACGACCTGCAGCGCGACGCCACGCAGCGTTGAGCGGGAGGAGGTACGACATGTTGCAATACTTCGACCCCAAGCACGCTTCTCCGGAGCGCGACTACGGTACCCCGGCGCGGCTCTCCGGGACGCTCGTCAGCCTCGAGATCGACGGCCACGAGATCACCGTCCCCGAAGGCACCTCGGTGCTGCGCGCAGCGGCCTTGGCCGACATCAACATTCCCAAGCTGTGCGCCTCGGACAACCTCGAGGCATTCGGCTCCTGCCGTCTGTGTGCGGTGCAGATCGAGGGCAAGCGCGGTTTGCCGGCCTCCTGCACCACGCCGGTCGAGGCCGGCATGAAGGTCACCACCCAGAACGCACGGCTGGCCAAGTTGCGGCGCAACGTGATGGAGCTCTACATCTCCGATCACCCGCTGGACTGTCTGACCTGCCCGGCCAACGGCGACTGCGAGCTGCAGGACATGGCCGGCGCGGTGGGCCTGCGCGAGGTGCGCTACGGCTTCGACGGCGAGAATCACCTGGACGCCGAGACCGACGACTCCAACCCCTACTTCAGCTTCGACCCCAGCAAGTGCATCGTCTGCTCGCGCTGCGTGCGCGCCTGCAACGAAGTGCAGGGCACCTTCGCCCTGACCATCGAGGGGCGCGGCTTCGAGTCCAAGGTCGCCGCCGGGCAGAATGATGCGTTCATGGATTCCGAGTGCGTCTCCTGCGGTGCCTGCGTGCAGGCCTGCCCGACCTCGACGCTGATGGAGAAGTCGGTGATCGAGCAGGGTCAGCCGGAGCACAGCGTGGTGACCACCTGCGCCTACTGCGGCGTGGGCTGCTCGTTCAAGGCCGAGATGCAGGGCGACCGGGTGGTGCGCATGGTGCCCTATAAGGGCGGCGACGCCAATCATGGCCACTCGTGCGTCAAGGGGCGCTTCGCCTTCGGCTATGCCACCCATCCGGACCGGCTCAAGTCGCCGATGATCCGCGAGTCGATCGACCAGCCTTGGCGCGAAGTGGGCTGGGAAGAGGCGATCGCCTTCGCCGCCGAGCGGCTCAAGGCGATCCAGGCCAAGCACGGTCGCGAGAGCATCGGCGGCATCACCTCCTCGCGCTGCACCAATGAGGAGACCTACCTGGTGCAGAAGCTGGTGCGCGCGGCCTTCCACAACAACAACACCGATACCTGCGCGCGGGTGTGCCACTCGCCCACCGGCTTCGGCCTCAAGGCGACGCTGGGCGAGTCCGCCGGCACCCAGACCTTCGATTCGGTGATGAAGGCCGACGTGATCGTGGTCATCGGTGCCAACCCCACCGACGCCCACCCGGTGTTCGCCTCGCAGATGCGGCGCCGGCTGCGCCAGGGCGCCGAGTTGATCGTCGTCGACCCGCGCCGCATCGACCTGCTCAAGACACCGCACCATCGCGGCGCCCAGCACCTCGCCCTGCGCCCCGGCACCAACGTGGCGATGATCAACGCGCTGGCGCACGTGGTGGTCAGTGAGGGACTCGAGGATCGCGAGTTCATTGCCAAGCGCTGCGATGCGGCGGGCTACCAGGCCTGGCGCGAGTTCATCCTCGACGAGCGCCACTCGCCCGAGAACGTCGAGGCGATCACCGGCGTGCCCGCCGAGCAGGTGCGCCGCGCCGCGCGCACCTACGCCCAGGCGCCCAACGGCGCGATCTACTACGGCCTCGGCGTCACCGAGCACAGCCAGGGTTCGAGCATGGTGATGGGCATCGCCAACCTGGCCATGGCCACCGGCAACATCGGCCGCGAGGGGGTGGGCGTCAACCCGCTGCGCGGGCAGAACAACGTCCAGGGCTCCTGCGACATGGGCTCCTTCCCCCACGAGCTGCCGGGCTACCAGCACGTCGGCGACCCTGCCGTGCGTGAGCGCTTCGAGGCGGCCTGGGGCGTGCCCATCGATGACGAGCCGGGGCTGCGCATTCCCAACATGTTCGACGCTGCCATCGCCGGCGACTTCAGGGCGCTCTACGTGCAGGGCGAGGACATCGCCCAGTCGGACCCCAACACCCAGCACGTAGAGCAGGCGCTGCGCTCGCTGGAGTGCCTGATCGTGCAGGACATCTTCCTCAACGAGACGGCCAAGTTCGCCCACGTGCTGCTGCCGGGCTCCTCCTTCCTGGAGAAGGACGGCACCTTCACCAACGCCGAACGACGCATCAACCGCGTGCGCAAGGTGATGCCGCCGCTGGCCGGCAAGCAGGACTGGGAAGTGACCGTGGACCTGGCCAATGCACTGGGTTACCCCATGCACTATGACCACCCGGCCCAGATCATGGACGAGATCGCCACCCTCACGCCGAGCTTCTCCGGGGTCAGCTACGCGCGGCTCGACGAGCTGGGCAGCATTCAATGGCCGTGCAACGAGGCGTACCCGAAGGGCATGCCGACCATGCATATCGAGGACTTCCCCATCGGCCTGGGTCAGTTCGCCATCACCGACTACGTGGCCACCGAGGAGCGCTCCAACCGTCGCTTCCCGCTACTGCTCACCACCGGGCGCATCCTCTCCCAGTACAACGTCGGCGCCCAGACCCGGCGCACCGGCAACCAGGCCTGGCACGACGAGGACGTGCTCGAGCTGCATCCGTCCGACGCCGAGCTGCGCGGCATACGCGATGGCGACTGGGTCGGCATCACCAGCCGAGCCGGCCAGACGGTACTGCGTGCCCGGGTCAGCGACCGCATGCCGCCGGGGGTGGTCTACACTACCTTCCACCACCCGGGCAGCGGAGCCAATGTGATCACCACCGACAGCTCCGACTGGGCGACCAACTGCCCGGAATACAAGGTGACCGCCGTGCAGGTCGAGAAGGTCAGCCAGCCGTCCGTCTGGCAGCGCCAGTTCGAAAGCTTCGACCGGCTCCAGCTAAGGTTGCTGCGCGGCGACGAGCCCTCAGCGGAGCGTGTGAATGAGTGACGACCCCAGCCACTGCCGAGCCCCGGTTGAGGTACACCGGGGTGGCAGTGCCATGCGGCTCGAAGACAGTATCGCCGTGGAGCTGCCGGTAGCGCTGGTTTACAACGGCATCTCCCACGCCGTGATGATGGCCACGCCGACCGATCTGGAGGACTTCGCGCTGGGGTTCAGCCTCACCGAGGGTATCCTGGGCACGGCGGATGAGCTCTACGACCTGGAGGTGCGCCAGGAAGCCCAGGGCATTGCCGTGCATCTCGAGATCGCGACGCCGCGCTTCATGGCGCTCAAGCAGCGCCGGCGCAGCCTGGCCGGCCGCACCGGGTGCGGCCTGTGCGGTACCGAGTCGCTGGAACAGGCGATTCGCCCGGTGGCGCCGGTCGTGGCGCCGATGGTCGGCGACGCTGCCATTCAGCATGCTCTGGAGACGCTCAAGTGGCACCAGCCGCTTCAGCGGGAGACCGGGGCCACCCACGGCGCTGCTTGGTGCGATCTCGAGGGGCGTATCCTGCTGGCGCGCGAGGATGTCGGTCGTCACAACGCCCTCGACAAGCTGATCGGTGCCCTGCTTCGTCAGCGTGATACTGACCGGCAGGGCTTCGTGCTGGTCTCCAGCCGGGCCAGCTACGAGATGGTGCAGAAGAGCGCCAGCGCCGGCATCGGCTGCCTGGTCGCCGTGTCGGCTTCCACCTCGCTTGCCATCGAGCAGGCGCGCCAGGCCGGCCTGATGCTGGTCGGCTTCGCCCGCACGGGGCGCCATGTCATCTATCATCAGCCGGCCGCCGAGACAGCGCCGGCAACCCATGCCAGCGGAGGTTGATGTCGCCATGAGCCGTAGCCAGCTCGATACCCTGATCCATATGGTGAACCAGATCGCCATCAACAATGCCCACTACGACGACGCTGCCGAGCGCATTCATGCCCACCTGACCAAGTTCTGGGCCCGCAGCATGAAGCGCCAGATCGTCGACTACCTGCAGCAGGACGGCAGCGAGCTCTCGCCCTTGGCCAGGGAGGCCATTGAGCGGCTGGCGCAAGCCCAGACAGAGGCTCGCTCGGCAAGCGCTTGAACCCGATGGGATCACGCTTTTCAACGGTGTCAGGCGCTCTCCTTATTTCGTCTTAACCGGCCTGTGCTATATTTGCCTCATGCGTCTCATGGTTCGGCCGGTGGCCCGACCGACGGGCCTCATGGGGCCCGCCCCAGGGTCTATACCGGGAGTCGGGCGGCGAAAGCGCCTGCACCACTCCCCCTTGTTCCTGCTCCCATGCGATGACGTCCCTCGAAAGGAGTCGTGCCATGACCCTCATGGCGCGGACCATGGCAGGTCCGAATAACTCGATCGACTCAAGTCGACAATAACTCCATTACGCACGGGGCAGGGGCTCATGAACAGGGCATTCCTCCAGGCTGCCGCCTTGACGGCAGGCTTCTTCACGCTTGGGCCGGCGGCCCAGGCCAATCTTCCCGTTTCTCTCGATGGCAGGCTGGGTGACTCGCCGACGCTGTGGCAGGTGCTGGATGCGGTGGCCATGCCGGAGGGGCTGACGGCCGACGAGGTGTGGCTCAGCATCGACCTGCGCAACCGCCAGGTGCGCGTGCTGCGCGGCGAAACCGTGATCGAGCGCATCGAGCATCTTGCTTTCGGTGCCGGCGGTGCGGCGCCGCTGCGGGCCAAGGGCAGCTCGATGACGCCGCTGGGTGAATTTCGCGTCGACCGCATCAATCGCGCTTCGCGCTTCGGGCTGTTCTTCGGCTTCGACTATCCCAATGCGCAAGTGGCGGAAGAAGCGCTGCAAAGCGGCAAGATCACGCTGCAGGAGTATTGGTACATCGAGAACTACCGGGCGCGTCACGGCCGGGCACCGCATACCACCTCACTGGGCGGGTTGATCGGTATTCACGGCCTGGGCCAGGGCGATCCCGACGTGCACCGCAGCTTCGACTGGACCGAAGGCTGCGTTGCGGTCAGCAACGAGGAGATCCGCGCGCTGGACCCCTGGCTAAGGATCGGCACGCGGGTGGTGATCAGTGGTTGAGCGCGGGGAGGCTGGCGGAAGAGCGTGGGAGTCGAACCCACCAGGGACCGCTGGCAGCCCCTGCCAGATTTGAAGTCTGGCCGCCCCACCGGGGGTCGATCCTCTTCCTTGAGCGGTGCCTTGTGACAGGGCCGTTGCCCTACGGCCAAATATCGGCGTTGCGTATCACGCGCTCGTCGCCGACGCGGCGCGTGAAGCCTACCTTATCAAAGAATTCGAGTATGTGAATGGCGAGCTTGCGGCCGGTGCCAATGCGGTCGCGAAAGGCGGCCGCGCGAATGCTGCCGTGCTCGCGCTCGAGAAGATGCACGGTGGCGGCCATCTCGGCCACCGCTTCGGCCGGGTAGAAGTGGTCCCGGCGCACCTGGTAGAGCCGGCCGAGACGGGCACAGGCGGCGAGGACCTCGCGAATGCGACCCACGTCGAGGTGTTCGCTCGTCGCCAGGTCGCGCACCCGCGGCGGCTGAAAGGGGGCAGCGGCGATACGCGGCTCGAGCCGCGCCCATAGCGCTTCCTCCTCTTCGCCGAGGCTTACCTGGTGGCCGGGCAGGGCGACGAAGGGGCCGTGGGCCTCCAGCTTGCCGTCTTCAATCAGGCGTTCCAGCAACTGCCGGCCCGTCGCTTCGGGTAGCGCGGGCATGGCCTGGCGGATCAGGCGGGCACGCTCGGTGCCGAGCATCGAGGGCTCGCGTTGGTGATTGGCGGCGACGGTGTCGAGCAGCCGGGTCTCCAGGGCCGAGATGGCCTCGGCAGAGAAGCTCCGGGCGGCTTGTGCGGTCGTCAAGGTCTCCCCGCCAAGCGACTTGACCGTCTCGACCAGCGCTTGCACCTCGGCATTGGCATTGCGCGCCAGGGCGTGCAGGTCGATGCCGACGGGGCGGCGGTGCAGCCCCTCCCGCAGCGCCGGGGTCAGGTCGAGCGGGGCGATGGTGGCGCACTCGGCCAGCGCGGCGAGCCAGGCCAGCCGCTCGGGACGGCGCTGGCCGCGGCGCGGCGGGGCGCCATCGAGCACCGTACCACCGCCCAGGGTGAGGCGCCCGGCGGGGTCGCGAATCACGAAACGGTCGCCGAGACAGGCGTGCACCGGGGCATCGAGCACCAACTGGCCCAGCATGTGCTCGCCGGGGGCGAGGCGCTGGCCCTCGAGCAGCGCAATGCGTCCGCTGAGCCGTGTCACGCCCAGGTGCGCGTGTATTGCGGCCCAGTGCTTGAGCTCCGGTGCACCGTCGAGCAGCCGGAGCTGGACGTCGAGCCGCCGCAGCGGCGGCGTCTCCAGCGCTTCGGCCACGATCCAGCCACCGCGCTGGATCGAATCGCGGTCGATATGATTGCCGGCGAGATTGAGCGCCACGCGATCGCCCTGCTGCGCCCACCGGCTGTCGCGATGCTGGCGACGCAGACCGCGCACCCGGGCCTTCAGGCCGGCCGGCACCAGACGTACCTCGTCGCCCTGCGCCACTTGACCGGCGAAAGCCGTGCCGGTTACCACCAGTCCGGCGCCGGTCTTGGTGAAGACCCGATCGACGGCGAGCCGGAAGTGCCCCTGCGCCGTTGCCTGGTGCTGCGCCGCCGCTGCGGTCCACAGCCGGTCGCGCAGCGCTTCCACGCCCTCGCCGCTGTGGCTGGAGACCTCGACGATCGGTGCTCCGGCCAGCGGTGTATCGGCCAGCAGCGTGGCAATCTCCTTGCGTACTTGGCAGCGGCGTTCGGTATCGACCCGGTCGACCTTGGTCAGGGCCACCAGCCCGCGGTCCAGGCCCAGCAGGGTGAGGATCTGCAGGTGCTCGCGGGTCTGCGGCATCACGCCGTCGTCGGCGGCCACCACCAGCAGCACCGTGTCGACACCGGCGCTGCCCGCCAGCATGTGATGCAGGAAGCGCACGTGGCCGGGCACGTCGATGAAGCCGAGCTCCACGTCGTCGGCGACCTCGGGGTAGGCGAAGCCGGGCTCGATGGTAAGCCCGCGCGCCTTCTCCTCCTTCAAGCGGTCGGTGTCGATGCCGGTGAGCCGCTGGATCAGCGCGGTCTTGCCATGATCGACATGACCGGCGGTACCGACGATCACGGCGACGCCTCGCTGCCCTGCGTTGCGGTCGTGTCGTAGAGGTAGGGCAATTGCTCTAGCTGCGCGAGGAAGAGGGCTTCCTCCTGAGCGCCTTCGAGGCAGCGCAAATCGAGAAGCAGGGCGCCTTCGTGGCGGCGTCCGATGACCGGACGCGGCAGGCGGCGCAGGGCGGTCTCCAGGCGGCGGATCTGGCGCTCGCGCTGGCGCCGACTGTCGGCGCGGGAGCACCACGACAAGGCTCGGCTGGGCAGACGATCGACCGGCAGCGAGCCGCTGCCGAGCTGACTGGCGCATGGCGTCAGGGTGACCTCGAAGTCGGCGAGCAGCCCTTCCATCCGGGGCAACAGCCGTTCGCCGGTGGCCATGATGTCTGCCTCCGGGCGGGTCAGCAGCGCCAGGGTGGGAACGTCATGCTGGGGAGCGTCGCTGTCGCGGTAGAGGCGCAGCGTGGCTTCGAGCGCGGCCAGGGTCAGCTTGTCCAGACGCAGGGCGCGCTTGAGCGGGTGGCGTTTGATCCTCTCGATGGCCTCGCGGCGACCGACGATGAGGCCGGCCTGGGGACCGCCCAGCAGCTTATCGCCGCTGAAGGTGACCACGTCGGCCCCGGCGCCGATGGCGTCGCCCGGTTGCGGTTCGTAAGGCAAGTCGAGGGCGGCGAAATCGGTCAGCGCACCGCTACCCATGTCGATCAGGAAAGGAATATCGTGGGCATGGGCGATCTCCGCCAGGCGGGTCTCGGGCACGCTGCAGGTGAAACCGGTGACGGCATAGTTGGAAGTGTGGGCCTTCACGATCAGCCCGGTGTGCTCGCCGATGGCGTCTTCGTAGTCGCGCGCGTGGGTGCGGTTGGTCGCCCCGACTTCACGCAGGCGGCACCCCGCCGCCGCCATGATGTCGGGCATGCGAAAGGCGCCGCCGATCTCGATCAGCTCGCCACGCGAGATCAGCGCCTCGCGGCCGGCACCCAATGCACCCAGGGCCAGCAGCACGGCACCGGCATTGTTGTTGACCACAGTGGCCGCCTCGGCGCCGGTCAGCTCACACAGCAGGCTCTCCACCAGCCGGTCGCGATCGCCACGGCCACCGCTGTCGAGGTCGTACTCCAATGCTACCGGGTGGCGCGCCGCCTCGGTCATGGCGGCGACGGCCACCTCGGCGAGCGGCGAACGGCCCAGGTTGGTGTGAATGACCGTGCCGGTGAGGTTGAAGACCGGCTGGCTGGCCGGGCGGGCCAGTTCGTCCAGCTGCTTCAGCACGCGCCGAGCCAGCTCATCCACGTCGGGGGCGGTCGAGGACGGTTGTGCCAACTCCCGGCGAGTCTCCTCCAGCGTCTGGCGCACGGCGCGCCGGATCAGGCGGTGACCGTATTGCCTGCGTGCCTCCAGCACATGCGGATGGGCCAGTAGCGTGTCCACCGCGGGCAGGCGGCGTCGAACGTCCGTTGTCGTCATGTCCATGCCGGGGTCGTGGTCCCTGTCTCAACGAAGTGGGTCATCCCTTGTCGGCAAGGGAGGGTCATATTCCGTGTTTCGAGGAATAGGCACTTCTATGGCATAGCATGTCGGGGCGGGGGACGTCCATGTTGTGTCTGCTAGTCGTCAACGATCAACAGCGGATTGAAGCTGCTGCGTCGATAGCGCCCCTTCTCGCCGAGCAGCAGGTCGAGCGCGAGGCTCGCGAGGTCGTCCGCCAGCGGTTCGGCAGCGGGCTCCAGCTCGCGCGGAAATATCTTGAGGTAGCTGCCGCAGTCGCCGCAGGCTTCGGCCTGGGCGACAGCGTTGCCCTCCTCCGTTTCGTCCGTCTCCGACGACAGGCTCAGGTAATGGAGCTTGCCGCTGCGTTCGCACACGCTGCAGAGGGAGCGCTCCAGGTACCACTGGGTGGCGCACAGGCCGCACTGCAGATAGCGTACGCCGTGGTAGCGCGGCTCGGCTTCGATCACGCTGGCCAGCGGTGGCGAGCCGCAGCAGGGGCACAGGGTACGCACCTCGCCGGCGGGGCGTGCTGGCGCCTGGGGCAGCGCACGCGTCAGTCGCAGCCAGGCCACCTGCAGTGCGGCGGCCACCAGGGGCATCAATCCGCGCCGGGTGGGTTCGCCGGCGTTGCCGGCGAGTACCTCATCCGCCAACCGGTCGATCTCGGCAGCCGATAGGCGACGCAGGGCGTCGAGGAGCGGGCGCTGGGCCTGGCCGACATGCAGCTCGAGGGCGTCCAGCACGGCATCGAGTTCGGTCCCGAGATCGATGCTGCTGCGCAGCGCCTGCACGTTGAGCGGTGGCATGCCATGTTCCAGTGCCAGCGCGAAGGCTCGAGGCTCCGGCTGCCAGGCCGGCGTGGCATGTTCGAAAGCCGCCTGCTGGGCCTGTGCCAGCTGCGCCATGAAGTGCAGGAAATCTCCCAGCGGCGCGACGCGGTCGGCGAGCTCGCGCAGGCGCCGAGCACGGCGGGCGAAGTGGTCGGCGTCGGGCAGGCGGACCTCGGGCGGCTGCATGACACCCGTCGGGGCGTTGCCGAAGGCGTGGGTCACGGCGACTCCTGTCGGTTCGTGGGCGTGTCGTGGCGGCTGCTGATCGCACGGTGCTTGCGCGCCTTCTCGCGCTCTTCTTCGTACCACAGGTCATGGTGATGGCGGGCCCAGGCCCAGCTGACCCGGCCGCGCACCATGGCCTGGAACGAGCCCTTGACCCAGATACCCGAGTAGACGTGGATGATCAGGGTGAGGATGGCGAGAAAGGCGACGCCGGCGTGGCCCAGTGACGCCAGCCGGCGTAGCGTGATGGGCACGGCCCCGGCGAAGTAGGGCTGCCAGATCAGCAGGCCGCTGATCAGCAGCAGGGCGATGCAGCCGAGCATGATCCAGTACACCAGCTTCTGGCCGGCGTTGTTCTTGCCGACGGGCGGCAGCTTATCGTCGCGATTGGCCAGCACGTCGCGGATCTGCCTGAGCCACTGGATGTCGCGCCGCCTGATCAGGCTCTCCCTGAAGAAGGCGATCGCCATGAACAGGAACATCAGCGTCATGAACAGGCCGATCCAGGGGTGCAGGATGCGGGTCATGGTCGGCCCACCGAACAGTGCCGTCAGTGACCAGAAGAAGGGGTGGAAGAATGGCAGCCCGCTGAGCACCAGCAGCACGAAACTGATCGCGACGAGCCAGTGGTTGAGGCGGTTCCAGACGCTGTAGCGCTGGAGGGAGGGATCCGACTTGGCCAGGCTCATGGGCGCTCCTCCCGTTCACGTTCGCGGGCGTCGTCCTCGCGCACGGCAGCTTCGTCCTCCTCGCCGTGTTCCTTGGGGCCGGCGGTGACGTAGTGGAAGAAGCCGGTCAGGGCGGCAAGCCCGATGGCCACCGAGGCCAGCGGCTTGGTCACGCCCTTCCAGGCGTCGACCAGGGGACTGATACGTGGATCCGCGGGCAGGCCACTGTAGATCTCGGGCTTGTCGGCGTGCTGCAGCACGTAGATCACGTGGGTGCCGTCGACCCCCTCGGGGTTGTAGACGCCGGCATTCTCGAATCCGCGCCGGTGGAGGAAGTCGCTGCGCTCCTCGGCCAGGTGCAGCATCTCCTCGCGGGTGCCGAACATGATCGAGCCGGTGGGGCACGACTTGACGCAGGCCGGCTCCAGACCGTGATAGACGCGGTCGGAGCACAGCGTGCACTTGTAGGCCTTGTGGTCCTGCTTCGAGATGCGCGGCACGTCGAAGGGACAGCCCGACACGCAGTAGCCGCAGCCGATGCAGTGCTCCGAATTGAAGTCGACGATGCCGTTGGCGTACTGCACGATGGCACCGGGCGCGGGGCAGGCCTCGAGGCAACCCGGCTCGGCGCAGTGCATGCAGTTGTCCTTGCGGATCAGCCATTCCAGGTTGCCCTGCTCGTCCTCGTACTCGTTGAAGCGCATCACCTGCCAGGTATCGGGAGTGAGATCGAGGGGGTTGTCGTACTCGCCGACACACTCGCCGACCTCGTCGCGCAGGTCGTTCCACTCGGCACAGGCCACCTGGCACGCTTTGCAGCCGATGCAGCGCGACACGTCGATCAGCTTGGTCACCTTTTCCACCCCGCCGTCGCGCTGCCGGGGGGATTCCACCTGGGTCGCCGAGCGGGCGATGACGTTCTGCAGATTGATCTGGTCGCCTCTCATCCTTGGCCTCCTCCTACAGCTTGTCGACCCGCACCAGGAACGACTTGAATTCCGGCGTCTGTGTATTGGCGTCGCCGACGAAGGGCGTCAGGGTATTGGTCAGATAGGACTTCTTCGTCTCGCCGAGGAAGCCCCAGTGCAGCGGGATCCCCACCTGATGCACGGTGCGGCCCGCCACCTGCAGCGGGCGGATGCGCTTGGTCACCACCGCCACGGCCTCGATGTAGCCGCGCTTGGAGCTGACCCGCACGCGGTCGCCCTTGGCGATGCCCAGCTCCTCGGCCAGGCGTTCGCCGATCTCGACGAACTTCTCCGGCTGGGCGATGGCGTTGAGCCGGTTGTGCATCGTCCAGTAGTGGAAATGTTCGGTCAGGCGGTAGCTGGTGGCGGCATGCGGGAACTCCTCGAGGGTGCCGAAGTTCTCGCGATCCTGCTCGAATACCCGTGCCGCGGGGTTGTGCTTGGCCCGCGGGTTGTCGGGATGCAGGGGGTTGCTGGCGATGGGGGTCTCGAAGGGCTCGTAGTGCTCGGGGAGCGGACCCTCGTTCATGCGATCACGAGCGAAGATCTGGCCGCGCCCGGTCTGGTTCATGATGAAGGGGCCCTGGCCCTCTTCCGGCGCCGAGCCCACCGGGAAGTCGGGCACATCGTTGCCGACCCAGCGCTGGCCGTTCCACCACACCACCGCCTTGCGCAGCGACCAGGGGGTGCCGTCGGGGCGGGCGCTGGCGCGGTTGTAGAGGATGCGACGGTTGGCCGGCCAGGCCCAGGCCCAGCCCAGGGTCTGGCCGGTGCCATAGGGGTCGGAGTTGTCGCGCCGGGCCATCAGGTTGCCTTCGCGCGGCCAGCAGCCGGCAAACAGCCAGCAGCCGCAGGCGGTGGAACCGTCGGCGCGCAGCGTGCCGAAGTCGGGGAGTTGTTCGCCGGCGCGCACCACCAGGTTGCGCGCCTCGTCGTAGACATCCTCGAGCGCCCAGCCGTTGTACTCTCGTGCCAGCTCGTCGGGGCTCGGCTCCTCCGGGTAGCGGTAGGGCCACTGCAGGTTGAGGATCGGCTCGGGGAAAGCCCCGCCTTCCTGCTGGTAGAGGCGTTTGAGTCGCAGGAAAATGCCGGCCATGATCGCCGTGTCGGCGCGCGCCTCCCCGGGAGGCTTGGCCGCCGACCAGAACCACTGCAGCCAGCGTGAGCTGTTGACGATGGTGCCGTCCTCTTCGGCGAAGCAACTGGTCGGCAGGCGGAACACCTCGGTGTCGATCCGTGCGGGATCGACGTCGTGGAACTCGCCGTGATTCTTCCAGAATTCCGCCGTCTCGGTGCGCAGCGGGTCGATCACCACGAGGTATTTCAGCCGCGACAGAGCCTCGGTGTTCTTGGCCTTGTGCGGGAAGGCCGCCAGCGGATTGAAACCCTGGCAGATGTAGCCGTTCACCTCGCCCCGGTGCATGCGCTCGAAGGTGTGCAGCACGTCGTAGAGAGGCTGGCCGAGCTTGGGCAGCCAGGCGTAGCACCAGTCGTTGTCGGCGCTGGCGGCGTCGCCGAACCACGCTTTCATCAGGCTGACGTGGAAGCGCTCGTAGTGGCGCCAGTATGAGACCTCGTCCTCCACCAGCGGCGGGCGGGCGCGATCGTCGATGTAGCTGGCATAGCTCTGTTCGTCAGACTGCGCGAGCTTGAGGTAGCCCGGTAGCAGGTTGGAGAGCAGGCCCAGGTCGGTCAGGCCCTGAATATTGGAGTGGCCGCGCAGGGCGTTGACCCCACCGCCACGCATGCCCATGTTGCCCAGCAGCAGCTGGATGATGGCCGCGGTGCGGATGATCTGCGAGCCGATCGAATGCTGCGTCCAGCCCAGCGCGTAGAGGAAGGTCATGGTCCTGTCGGGCGCAGCCGTCTCAGCCATCATGTCCCACACGCGCTGGATCTTGTCGCGCGGCGTTCCGCAGACCGATGACACCACATCGAGGGTATAGCGGCTGTAGTGCCGGCGCATCAGCTGGAACACGCAGCGCGGGTGCTCGAGGGTCTCGTCGCGCCGGGCGTAGTCGTCGGCGTTGTGCTGGTAGCGCCAGCTCGCCTTGTCGTACTCGCCCCTGTCGGGGTCGTAGCCGCTGAACAGGCCATCCTCAAAGCCGAACTCGGGGCTGACGATCAGGCTGGCGTCGGTGTAGGCGAGCACGTACTCGCGATGGAAGCGCTGGTTCTCGATCAGGTAGTTGATGAACCCGCCGAGGAAGGCGATGTCGCTCCCGGTGCGGATCTCGGCGTAGTAGTCGGCTACCGCCGCCGTGCGATTGAAGCGCGGATCGACCACCACCAGCCGCGCATCGTTGTACTGACGCGCCTCCATCACCCAGCGGAAGCCCACGGGGTGCGCTTCGGCGGGGTTGCCGCCCATGGTGACGATCAGGTCGGCATTGCGGATATCGACCCAGTGATTGGTCATGGCACCGCGACCGAATGTTGGGGCAAGACCTGCCACCGTCGGTCCGTGTCAGACGCGCGCCTGGTTGTCGAAGGCCACCATGCCGAGGCTGCGTACCACCTTCTGGGTCAGATAGGCGGTCTCGTTGGTCGAGGCCGAGGCCGCCAGCATGCCGGTCGTGGTCCAGCGATTGACGATGTTGCCGTCATCGTCATCGGCCTCGAAATTGGCATCGCGGTCGTCCTTCATGTGGCGCGCGATGCGGTCGAGCGCCTCGTCCCAGCCGATACGCTTCCACTCGTTGCTGCCGGCCTCACGCACCTGGGGGTAGCGCAACCGCGAGTCGCTCTTGACGTAGTCGAGCAGTCCCGCCCCCTTGGGACACAGCGAGCCGCGGCTCACCGGGTGATCGGGATCGCCCTCCACGTGGTAGATGTCATCGACGACGTTGATCGCCGCGTCGCCCCGGCTGTAGAGCAGCACGCCGCACCCCACCGAACAGTAGGTGCAGTTGCTGCGCGTGATCTTGGCGCCGGTCAGCTTGAAGTGGCGGACCGAGGCGACGGCAGGCTCCGGAGCGAAGCCCATCATGGCCATGCTGGACGTGGCCAGCCCGGTCGCACCGAGCTTGAAGAATTGTCGACGTGTCACCTGTAGGGTCATGAGGCCTCCTGCCTGGTTCTTCTACCTCTTATGGCTGGCTGTCGGTCTTGCTGCGGCGGACGTTCGGGACGACGCCCCGCTCGTGCTTGGTTCGGTCATCGGTTCTGGTCACTGCTACCGTTGTCGCGCCCCTGGTCAGCGTTGCTGCTCTGGGGCTGGCCGTTTGCGGAATTGTCGTTCGCCTGCGACGTTCGGGGCTGCTCGGCGCCGGCGCGCTGGTCAGCATCGGTGTCTGTCTCGGGCGTCTGCACATCATGGTCGGGGCCGGCCTCGGAGCCCGCGGCCGGGGTCTGGAACAGGTTGTCTCCCTGGGCCTGGCCGCTGCCGCTGTCCTCCTCGCGGATCAGCATGTCCGAGTTGGTGATGCCGCTGCTGGTGCCGTACTGGCCAGTAGTGACATCGGGAGGAGGCGTGGTCTCGGCAGGGTCCGGTGTCGCCGCACCGCGGCCCGGGACGGCGGGACTGGCGGAGTCCGGCTCGGTCTCCTGCGCGCTGGCGCCGGTCAGCCAAGCCGCGCCCAGCAGCGCGCCTCCCCAATGCAGACAGCGGAGTACCCGCTTGCGCATCCTTGCCATGATCCATCTCCACGAACGCGAGTCTGGGGGGTCATTCCCAGCGTAGACCCATCGCGACGGGGATGACAGCGCCTTCGGACTGGCACGCAGGGAGGGGGGCTTACTACACTCAGGCCACAGTAAACTCGTTCGAGCCCGGGCCGCCGCTGGCCCGGAGCGTGTGCAGCTACGTCAACGGAGTGACATCTTGCGCAGTCTACCGGCAACCCTTCCGATCCTGTTCGTCTGCGAAATCAGCTTCCTGCTCGGCCACGGCCTGATCATGACCCTGCTCGGGGTGCGCATGTCCATCGAGGGCTTCCCCTCGCAGATGGCGGGTCTGCTGATGTCGAGCTTCTCGCTTGGCTTCGTGCTGGGCAGCTATGCGCTGGAGAAGCGCATCCGCAGCGTCGGCCACATCCGCGTGTTCGCCGCCTGCGCCGGCCTGCTGGCGGTCACCGCGATGCTGCACGGGCTGTGGGTCAACCCCTGGGCCTGGCTGGCCTGGCGCCTGATCGGTGGTGTCGCCACCGCCGGCATGCTAATGGTGATGGAGTCCTGGGTCTCGGGGGAGTCGACCAACGAGAACCGTGGACGGGTGCTGGCGCTCTACATGATCATCTCGACCCTGTCGCTGGCCGGCGGGCAGTGGATGCTCAATGTCGGCGATCCGTCGGGGCCCGCACTGTTCTCGCTGGTCGGCATGCTGTTCGCCCTGGCGCTGGTACCGCTGTCGATCGTGCGTATCCAAGGCCCGCGCCAGGCCCACGACTTCCAGCCCCAGAAGATCCGCCTCAAGGCGCTGTACCAGCGTGCCCCGGTGGGGCTGGTCGGCGCCTTCACCGCCGGCATGATGGTCCAGGCGTTCTTTGCCATGACGCCCTTCTACGGCCAGGAGGTCGGCCTGAGCACCGGCGAGACGGCCCGCTTCATGGCCATTACCACCATGGTGGCGCTGTTCGCCCAGTGGGGGCTGGGGCGGCTCTCCGATCGCATCGACCGGCGCAAGGTGATCCTCGGCATGGCGGTGGTGATGACGGTCTCGGGTGCCTTCGTGTCGATGCTGGTGCGCATCGACTTCTGGATGCTGGTACTGGCCGCCTGCTTCCATACCGCCATGCTGCATACGCTCTATGCCCTCAGCCTGGCCCACACCAACGACTGGCTCGAACCCGGCGAGGTCGTGGCGGCCAACGCCAAGCTGATGATCTGGTACGGCATCGGCTCGATCATCGGCCCTTTCGCCGCTTCGCTGGTGATGCGCCTGGTTGGTCCCGATGGCCTGTGGGTGTTTCTCGGTGGCGCCTCGCTGGCGCTGGCAGCGTTCGTGGCCTGGCGCCTGCGCCGGCGTCCCGGCGTACCCGTCGAGGAGGTCGAGCAGGAGCCCTTCGTGGCGGTACCGACGCTGGAGACGCCACACTTCACCGAGCTCGATCCGCGTCTGGAGCCGGACCAACTGGAGTTCCATTTCGAAGAGAGCAAGGACGACGAGGCGCATCGGCAGGCTGTCTGATGCTGCCGAGCGGCGCGCAATGCGCCATCATGGGGCGATTCGATAGGGAGGTTCCGATGCGCCGTTCGTTCGCCTTGCCCCGTGTCCTGCCTGTGCTGGCCTGCCTGGCCTTGAGCGCCATGGCCCTTGGCACGCGGGCCGATTCCTGTCCCGCCCCTGGGCAGTGGCTTCGTCCCGCCGGTGAAGAGCTCGACAGCGTAATGCTGATGCGTGAGTTGGCCGGGCGCGAGGTGGTGCTGCTCGGCGAGCAGCACGATCGCATGGACCACCATCGCTGGCAGCTGCATGTCGTGGCCGGTCTGCATGCCCTTGAGCCGGACATGGCCATCGCCCTCGAGATGCTGCCGCGCGAGGCGCAGCCGGCTCTCGACGCCTGGGTGGCGGGGGAGCTCGACGAGGTGGCCTTCCTCGAAGCAAGCGACTGGTATGCCGCCTGGGGCTTCGATGCCGAACTCTACCTGCCGATCCTGCACTTCGCCCGTTTGAATCGGGTACCGCTCAGGGCGATCAACGTCTCCCGCAAACTACGTGGGCGGTTGGCAGAGGCGGGCTGGGCGGCGGTGCCGGAAGCGGAGCGCTTCGGCATTACCGCACCGGTCGAGGCCTCGCCCGGCTATCGCCAGCGCCTGGCCGAGATACACGCCCAGCACATGAACGGCGACGACGACGGGGAAGGCCTCGAGCGCTTCATCGCGGCGCAGCTGGTGTGGGACCGGGCCATGGCCGCCGGCCTGAAGCAGGCCAGCGGCGAGACCGCGCTGGTGGTCGGTCTGATCGGTCAGGGCCACTTGCAATACGGTCACGGCGTGCCGCATCAGCTCGTCGACCTGGGAATCGACGACTTCGCCACGCTGCTGCCCTGGCCGGCGGCCGGCGCGACTTGCGAGCCGCCCCCGGCAGATGTGGCGCAGGCGCTGTTCGGCATCGTCGAACACGATGAACCGGTGGTCTCCCCGCCGCAACTTGGCATTTTGCTGGCATCCGACGGGGAGGGGGTTGCGGTGGAGGAGGTGATCGAGGGTTCGGTCGCCGAGGCGGCCGGGATCGAGGCGGGCGACGTCATCCTGCGGGCGGCCGGTGAGACCGTTACCCAGCCTGCCGACCTGATCGGACAGGTGCGTCGCCAGCCGCCCGGCACCCTGCTGCCGCTGGTAATTCGCCGCCGCGGCGAGGAGCGGGAAGTGCTGGCGCGCTTCCCGCCCCACGAGGTGACGGGGCACTGACCCAGGTCAGGCGCGGGAGGGGCGAATGCGCTATCGTATCCCGTGCGCCGCCCGTTCGGCGCACGACCACTTCGCCCCATGCCCGGGGGCCGCAACGTCTGGAGGAGCGCCTTGGCCATTTCCCGTTTTGCCGACCTGCTGGAGGAAGCACGGAGTCAGCCCGAGCCGCAGCGGCTGCTGTTCGTGTTTACCCGAGCCGAGCTGCCCGACGACCCCAGCGAGGAGCAGCGCCAGCGCTTCGAGCAGGGCGAGGGCGGCGTGCTGACGCCGGTGCTGTGCGTCGACAAGACGCCTGAGGAGCTCAGCGACATGGCTTCGCTGGTTGCGGAGTCGCAGCGTACCGGGGTCGAGTGGGACATCGTCTTCGTCGGCGCACTGTCGGGTCGGGGGCGGCAGGCACCCACCGGCGACGAAGCCGAGAGTCATCTACAGCGCATGGTCGAGTCGCTGCAGATGGGCAATACCCAGCGCTTCCTGGCGCTGGATCGACAGGGGGAGGCGGTGGCCTTGCAATGAAGCCACGGTGCCACCATAGACAAGCCTTATCGGAACCATGGCGGCAATCAATTTTCGCCTATCGGTTGCGATGGATATGATGTGCCCCGTATTCGGAACATCCACCCCATGACATGGAGCATTGCTGAATGTCCCTGATCAACACCGAAGTCAAGCCGTTCAAAGCCACTGCCTATCACAACGGCGAGTTCATCGACGTCACCGACGCCGACCTGAAGGGCCAGTGGAGCGTTTTCTTCTTCTATCCGGCCGACTTCACCTTCGTCTGCCCCACCGAGCTGGGTGACCTGGCGGACAACTACGAGGAATTCAAGAAGCTGGGCGTCGAGATCTACAGCGTCTCCACCGACACCCACTTCACCCACAAGGCGTGGCACGACAGCTCCGAGACCATCGGCAAGCTGCAATACCCGATGCTGGCCGACCCGACCCTGCAGATCTCGCGCAATTTCGAAGTGCTGATCGAAGACGCCGGCCTGGCCGAGCGCGGTACCTTCGTCGTCGATCCCGACGGCAAGATCCAGATCGTCGAGATCAATGCCGGCAACATCGGCCGCAACGCCGAGGAGCTGCTGCGCAAGGTCAAGGCCGCTCAGTACGTGCGCAACAACCCGAACGAAGTCTGCCCCGCCAAGTGGAAGGAAGGCGAAGAGACCCTCGCGCCGTCTCTGGATCTGGTCGGCAAGATCTAAGACGGATCTTCCGGTCCGCGAGGCAATCCCCTGACCTCGTGTGTTCCCAGCCCGGGCGGCACCGCCCGGGCGCTCTTTCCCAGATGTGCAAGCTCTTGCCCGCGCTGACTTTGGGTCCGCGTCAGGGCGGCGTCTTGCCGTCAATCATGAGCCAGACATGAAGGAAACCGCTGTCATGTTGGACGACAATCTGAAAAGTCAGCTAAAAGCCTACCTGCAAAAGGTCACGCAGCCGTTCGAGATCGTCGCGTCCCTCGATGACGGCGCCAAGTCCAAGGAGCTTCACGGACTGCTCAAGGACATCGAGAGCCTCTGCGACAAGATCAGCCTGCGCCTCGACGGCGAGGATGCCCGCAAGCCCTCCTTCGCCCTGAACCGTCCCGGCGAGGAGACCGGCCTGGTGTTCGCCGGCATCCCCATGGGCCACGAGTTCACTTCGCTGGTATTGGCCTTGCTGCAGGTCGGCGGTCACCCGCCCAAGGTCAGCGACGACGTCATCGAACAGATCAAGCAGCTCGAGGGTGAGCTGGAGTTCGAGACCTACTATTCGCTGTCATGTCAGAACTGTCCCGACGTGGTGCAGGCCCTCAACCTGATGGCGATCCTCAACCCGAACGTGCGCCACGTGGCCATCGATGGCGCGTTGTTCCAGGACGAGGTGGAAGCACGCCAGGTGATGTCGGTGCCGAGCATCTTCCTCAACGGCGAGCCCTTCGATCAGGGCCGCATGAGCCTGGAGCAGATCCTGGCCAAGGTCGACACCGGCGCGGCCAAGCGAGAGGCGGCCAAGCTCAACGAAAAGGACCCGTTCGACGTGCTGGTGGTGGGCGGCGGCCCGGCCGGTGCCGCGGCGGCCATCTATGCCGCGCGCAAGGGCATCCGCACCGGCGTGGCGGCCGAGCGCTTCGGTGGCCAGGTGCTCGACACCATGGCGATCGAGAACTTCATCTCCGTACCCTACACCGAAGGCCCCAAGCTGGCCGCGGCGCTGGAGGAACACGTCAAGGAGTATGAAGCCGACATCATGAACCTGCAGCGTGCGGTGAAGCTGATTCCGGCGGCCGACCAGGGCGGCGATCACGAGGTGGAGTTCGAGTCCGGCGCGCGCCTCAAGAGCAAGACGCTGATCCTCTCTACCGGTGCCCGCTGGCGCGAGATGAACGTACCCGGCGAGGCCGAGTATCGCAACAAGGGGGTGGCATACTGCCCCCACTGCGACGGCCCGCTGTTCAAGGGCAAGCGCGTGGCGGTGATCGGCGGCGGCAACTCCGGCGTCGAGGCGGCCATCGACCTGGCCGGCATCGTCGGCCACGTAACGCTGATCGAGTTCATGGACGAGATGCGCGCCGACGCGGTGCTGCAGAAGAAGCTGCGCAGCCTGCCCAACGTCGAGATCATCCTTGGCGCGCGTACCACCGAGGTGAACGGCGACGGAACCCGGGTCAACGGCCTGACTTTCGAGGAGCGCGCCAGCGGCGAGATCAAGCGACTCGACCTGGAAGGCATCTTCGTGCAGATCGGTCTGGTACCCAACACCGAGTGGCTGACCGATTCATCGATCGAACTGTCACCCCGCGGCGAGATCGTCATCGACGAGCGCGGCATGACCTCGGTGCCCGGCATCTTCGCTGCCGGCGATGTCACCACCGTGCCTTACAAGCAGATCGTGATCGCCATGGGCGAGGGTTCCAAGGCCGCACTGGGGGCCTTCGACTATCTCATTCGGCACTGACGCCGCCCCGTAGCGTTCGAGGTTCGCCCGCCGCGGCGAACCTCGTGAAGCGCCCCCGTAGGCTCTGCCTGCGGGGGCGTCGTGTTTCCGGATGAGCCTCTTTCGTTGAAGGCAAGCGCACCGCATCGCTGGTGCGCGATCTCGCCTCGTTGCACCATCGTGGGGCAACGGATGCGGCCGGATATTCTTCTTCACGACCGTTGAATAAGTGTTTTGCCTGCGCTATCCCTGCCTTGGAACAAACCTTGCTAAGGTGCAGGCACATGCTTCGGCATGCATCGTCCAAAAGACAATAGACCTACGAGGGATCTTTCCATGCGCGACAACAAGAACAAGTGGGTGCTGCTCACTTCCGCAGCCGCACTGACTCTGGGTGCCGTCTCCGTGGCTTCCGCCGAGACACTCGAGAATACGCGCGAGCGAGGCGTCGTTCAGTGCGGCGTCAGTGACGGCCTGCCGGGCTTCTCCGCGCCGAACGACCAGGGTGAGTGGCAGGGTCTTGATGTCGATGTCTGCCGTGCCGTGGCCGCCGCGGTGTTCGGCGATGCCGATGCCGTGCGCTACATCTCGCTGAACGCCGTCGAGCGCTTCACCGCGCTGCAGTCCGGCGAGGTCGACGTCCTCTCGCGCAACACCACCTGGACCGCTACCCGCGACACCACCCTGGGCCTGAACTTCGCCGGCGTGAACTTCTACGATGGCCAGGGCTTCCTGGTGTCCAAGGATCTGGGTATCTCCAGCGCCAAAGAGCTCGATGGTGCCGCCATCTGTATCCAGTCCGGTACCACCACGGAGTTGAACCTGGCCGACTACTTCCGTGCCAACGAAATGCAGTTCGATCCCATCGTCTTCGATACCTCCGAGCAGACCGTGGGCGGTTTCGAGGCTGGCCGCTGCGACGTGCTGACCTCCGACACTTCCCAGCTCGCCGCACTGCGCATTCAGCTTTCCGAACCCGACAGTGCCATGATCCTGCCCGAGGTGATCTCCAAGGAGCCGCTGGGGCCGGTAGTGCGTCAGGGCGACGACCAGTGGTTCAACATCGTCAAGTGGTCGCTGTTCGCCATGCTCAACGCCGAAGAGCTCGGTGTGAACAGCGAGAACGTCGACGAAATGCGTGACTCCGACAACCCCAACATCGCCCGTCTGCTGGGGCAGGACGGCAACTACGGCGAGGGCATGGGGCTCGACGCCAACTGGGCCTACAACATCATCAGCCAGGTCGGCAACTACGCCGAAAGCTTCGATCGCAACGTGGGCCCGAATTCGCCGCTGGGTATCGAGCGCGGGGTGAACGCGCTGTGGAACGATGGCGGCTTCCAGTACGCTCCGCCGATCCGCTGATCGAACCGTCCGAGTCACCTGAGGTGCCTCGATCCAACTTAGCCCCGGCCCGGCCATCCCAGGCCGGGGCTTGATACCTGCTTGACGGATCCAGGCGGAGAGTCCCTTCATGTCCGTTCGACCCAAGGCCCAGTCCGTGGGCCCAAAACCGCCTTTCTGGCGTGATCGCGCCAAGCGTGCGTTGCTCTTCCAAGCCCTGCTGATCGCCGCAGTGGCGGCTTTCCTGCTGTATATCGTCGGCAATACCCAGGCCAACCTGGCCGCCCGCGGCATCACCACCGGCTTCGGCTTCCTGACCAATACCGCCGGTTTCGGCATCGTCCAGAGCCTGATCGAATACTCCTCGCAGAGTACCTACGGCCGTACTTTTGTGGTGGGGCTGCTCAATACCCTAGTGGTATCGGCGCTGGGGATCCTGGCGGCTACCCTGATCGGCTTCGTCGTCGGCATCGCCCGGCTGTCGCCCAACTGGCTGATCGCCCGGCTGGCCAGCGGCTATATCGAGATATTCCGTAACATCCCGCTGCTGCTACAGATCTTCTTCTGGTACTTCGCCGTGCTGCGCGCCATGCCCAGCCCGCGTGACAGCCTGTCGCTCGGGGAGGCCGTGTTTCTCAACGTGCGCGGCCTGTCTCTGCCCCAACCCCTATTCGAGTCGGGCTTCGGCCTGATTCCGCTGGCCTTCGGCGTGGCTGTCGTGGCCAGTGTCGGGCTGATGATCTGGAACAAGCGACGCCAGGAAGCCACCGGCAAGCGGCTGCCGGCGGGCTGGATTTCGCTGGGCCTGATCATTGGCCTGCCGCTGTTGGTGCTGGTCGCCACTGGCGTGCCGGTGACCTGGGACGTGCCGGAGCTGCGCGGCTTCAACTTCCGCGGGGGGATTACCGTCATCCCCGAGTTCCTGGCCCTATGGCTGGCGCTTTCCATCTATACGGCCTCGTTCATCGCCGAGATCGTGCGCTCTGGCATCCAGGCGATTCCCCACGGCCAGACCGAGGCAGCCCAGGCGCTGAGCCTGCCGCGCAACCTGGTGCTGCGCCTGGTGGTGGTGCCCCAGGCCCTGCGCGTGATCATCCCGCCGCTGACCAGCCAGTACCTCAACCTGATCAAGAACTCCTCGCTGGCCACGGCCATCGGCTATCCGGACCTGGTCTCGGTGTTCGCCGGCACCACGCTCAACCAGACGGGGCAGGCGATCGAGGTCATCGCCATGACCATGGCGGTCTACCTCACCATCAGCCTGCTGGTATCGATGTTCATGAACTGGTTCAACGCCCGCGTGGCGCTGGTGGAACGCTAGGAGAGGCGCCATGACGATTCAACACAAGATGATCGAGGCGCGACCGGCGCCCGGCAATACCATCGGCCCGGTGGCCTGGCTGCGGGCCAATCTGTTCAGCGGGCCGGTGAACACGATCTTCACCCTGCTGGGGCTCTATCTGCTCTACCTGCTGCTGACGCCTACGATCCAGTGGGCCTTCATCAATGCCGACTGGATCGGCACCAGCCGCGACGACTGTTCCCGTGAAGGCGCCTGTTGGGTCTTCGTCAATGCGCGTATCGGCCAGTTCATCTACGGCCTCTACCCGCGCGACGAACTCTGGCGGATCAACCTGACCTTCGCCGTGTTCGCCGCCCTGATCGCCTGGCTGATGATCCCGCGGCTGCCGCTCAAGCGCTGGGTGGCGCTGGCCACCCTCGTGGCCTTCCCGGTGTTCGCCTACTTCATGCTCTACGGCGGGCATTTCGGCCTGCGGGTGGTGGAAACCCACCGCTGGGGCGGGCTGATGCTGACCCTGGTGCTGGCCGTGGTGGGGATGGTCGGTGCGCTGCCGATCGGCATCCTGCTGGCACTCGGGCGACGCTCACAGATGCCCATCGTCAAGAGCTTCTGCGTGGTGTTCATCGAGTTCTGGCGCGGCGTGCCGCTGATCACGGTGCTGTTCATGGCCTCGGTGATGCTGCCGCTGTTCATGCCTACCGGGGTCAGCGTCGACCGCCTGATCCGGGCCTTCATCGGCATCACCCTGTTCCAGAGCGCCTATATGGCCGAGGTCATCCGCGGCGGGCTGCAGGCGATTCCCCGTGGCCAGGAGGAGGCGGCGGCGGCGCTGGGCATGAGCTACTGGATGCGCATGGGCCTGATCGTGCTGCCCCAGGCGCTGAAGTTGATGATCCCCGGCATCGTCAACACCTTCATCTCGCTGTTCAAGGACACCACCCTGGTAATGATCATCGGGCTGTTCGACCTGCTCGGCATCGTGCAGGCAGCGCTGTCGGATTCCCGCTGGCTGGGCTTCTCCCTGGAGGGCTACGTGTTCGCCGCGTTCATGTTCTGGATCTTCTGTTTCAGCATGTCGCGCTATAGCCAGTACCTCGAGCGGAAACTTCACACCGGCCATAAGAGATAGGAACTAGAACAATGACTGAACAGGCAACCCAGGCCGGCGCGGAGACCCTGATGGTCGAGATGCGCGGCGTCAACAAGTGGTACGGCGACTTCCATGTACTGCGCGACATCAACCTAGAGGTCAAGCGGGGCGAGCGGATCGTCATCTGCGGGCCCTCGGGCTCGGGCAAGTCGACGCTGATCCGCTGCATCAACCATCTCGAGGAGCACCAGGCCGGCGAGATCGTGGTCGGCGGCGTGCCGCTGACCCAGGACGTCAAGCGCATCGAGCAGATCCGCCGCAGCGTAGGCATGGTATTCCAGCACTTCAATCTCTTCCCGCACCTGACGGTACTGGAGAACTGCTGCCTCTCACCGATGTGGGTTCAGAAGAAGCCACGCCGCGAGGCGGAGCGGCTCGCCATGCAGTACCTGGAGCGGGTCAAGATCGCCGAGCAGGCGCGCAAGTATCCCGGCCAGCTCTCGGGCGGGCAGCAGCAGCGCGTGGCGATTGCCCGCTCGCTGTGCATGCATCCCGACGTGATGCTGTTCGACGAGCCTACCTCGGCGCTCGACCCGGAGATGATCAAGGAGGTGCTCGACGTCATGGTGGAGCTGGCCAACGAGGGCATGACCATGCTCTGCGTGACCCACGAGATGGGCTTTGCCAAGACCGTGGCCGACCGCGTGATCTTCATGGACCAGGGCCAGATCATCGAGGAGAACGCCCCGGAGCCCTTCTTCAACAATCCGCAGTCCGAGCGGACGCAGCTCTTCCTCAGTCAGATCCTCGGTCACTGAGGTCTGGGCCCTGCGCGGCCGCCTCACTCTACGGGGCCGGCCGCGCATTCCGTTTAGGCCCGGCTAGCTCAGAGGCTGCCCTGAGGCTTGAGAGGCTCGGCGGGCCGTGTCACGCGTGCGTTGCCGAGAACACTGGGCTCGGTTTCCACCGGGCGTGCCTCGCTGGTCCAGGCCGCTTGGCTGTCGTGCACCGCCGGGCGGCGCTCGAAGGAGCGGGTGACCATGTCGCCCGGGGCAAAACCGGTGCGGTTGGCGAGGTGATGCGGCAGCAGGCAGAGCTCGATCAGCAGGCGCAAAACGAGGGTCGCGGCCAGCCAGAGCCCGACTCCCAGCGCCAGGCTGGGCCAGGCCAGGTGCCATTCGACCGCGCCGAACCAAGGACTGCGCGGCAGCAGCCACAGCAGGGCGTAAGTCAGCAGGCCAGCCTGCAGACCGAAGTGAATCAGGAGCAGCACGCCCCGGGACATCGGGCGGCGGGGAAACAGGAACTGTCGCATCGGGGTCCTCCCGTGGATGCTTCGCAGTACGATGATGTGGCCGGCATCCCTGCCGGAAAGCCGATGCTACCCCAGAAGACGCCGAGCGTCAGCCGTCCTGTCGATGTCCCGATCAATCGAGCACAGCGATGCCGGCCGGCAGCAGCGCTTCGCGGTCGCGATGCTCCGTCAGCAGGCGACCTTCGAGGGCGGTCAGCATGATCTGCAGCGGGTCGCCGTGGCTGACCAGCAGTACGGTCTCGCCCCGCAGTGCCTGCTCCAGCGAGGCGATCACGCCCTGCATGCGGGCGGCGACGCTGGCCACGCTCTCGACCCCGTATTCGCGGTGCTCGGGGCTGCGCGCATCATGGACCCAGACGTCACGATAGCGACTGTCCGCCGCGCCCTCGAGTTCGCCGAAGTCGCGCTCGCGCAGGCGCGGCTCGGCCTGCATCTCGAGGCCGAAGTGAGCGGCCACTCGCCTGGCGGTTTGCGTGGTGCGCAGGAAGTCCGAGTGCAGAATGTGGGTAGGAGCCGGCCAGCGCCAGTCGGCGAGCAGCGCGTCCAGCTGCGCTTCGCCTTGCTCGGAGAGGCCATATTCCGCCAGACCCCGGGCCGGCGTGCTGATGATCAAGTGACGGGCATTGGCCTGGCTGTGGCCATGCCGCATCAGCAGGTAGCGGTTGTGGCGTTGGCCCAAAGCGGAGTGAAATCGGATTGACATCGTGTTGGCATACTACCTAGATTGTTGGTTAGTTTCGTTTGCGATCATATGGGCCTTACCGTGTTCGCTTTCGAGCAGATGAGCGGCTTTCCTGGGCATTTTCGCTCCCGCCATCGCTGACAACAACATAATGACAGTGATACAGAGAGACACGCCAATGACAACTATCAGGACGTTCCGTCGTTCCCCCTTCGCCACGCTGGCCTTCACCTCACTGCTGCCGCTGCTTCTGCTGTTGCCCGCCCAGGCGCAGGCTCAGTCCGATTGCCAGCGCGGCGACCTGGACCAGATCTACTGTGACGAGGATGGCGACCTGGTGGCCGACCGTCCCAGCGACGAATCCGAATGGGTCGATCCCGATACGCTGATCTTCGCCTATACCCCGGTGGAGGATCCGGCCATCTACTCCGATATCTGGCAGCCCTTCATCGACCACCTGAAGGAAGTGACCGGGCGCGACGTGCGCTTCTTCGCCGTGCAGTCCAACTCGGCGCAAGTCGAGGCCATGCGCAGCGGACGACTTCACATCGCAGGCTTCTCAACCGGGCCGACGCCGTTTGCCGTCAACCTGGCGGGGGCGGTGCCTTTCGCCCTGATGGGCTCCGACGACGGCCAGTTCGGCTACACCCTGCAGGTCTACACCCACGTCGACTCCGACATCGAGGAGTTGGAGGATCTCAAGGGTAAGCGCATTGCGCACACCTCGCCGACCTCCAACTCCGGCAACCAGGCGCCGCGTGCCCTGTTTCCCGAGTTGGGGGTCGTACCCGAAGAGGACTACGAGGTGGTCTACTCCGGCAGCCACGATCAGTCGATGCTCGGCGTGGTCGCCCGCGACTACGATGCCGCCCCGGTGGCTTCCGAGGTGGTCGAGCGCATGGCCGCCCGTGGCCTCTACGATCCCGAGGAGGTGCGCATGATCTTCGAGTCGGATCGCTTCCCCACTACTTCGTATACCTATGCTCACAACCTGCACCCCGACCTGGTCGACAAGATCGAGGAGGCCTTCTTCTCCTTTGAGTTCGAGGGCACCGAGCTGGGCGACGAGTTCGAGGGTGTCGAGAAGTTCATCCCCATCAACTATCAGGAACACTGGAAGGTCATCCGTACCATCCAGAACGCCAACGGAGTCGAATACACTCCCGAGAACCTGGACCAGGAGTAAGTCTGGTGAACTGCGTCGGGGCTCTCGGCATGGCCGGGGCCCCTCGTTCCTGGTGGTATGAGGGAGTGGCATGCTGGAAATAACGCGACTGGTCAAGCGCTACGGCCGTGACAAGCCGGTACTGGAAGAGCTCGACCTGAAGGTAGAAGGAAGCAGCGTAGTGTCAATCGTCGGTGCCTCCGGTGCCGGCAAGAGTACCCTGCTGCGCTGCATCAACCGCCTGGTGGAGCCGACCTCGGGCTCGATCCGGCTCAACGGCACCGAGCTGGTCAACCTCAAAGGGCGCGAGTTGCGCCGGGCTCGACGCAAGATCGGCATGGTCTTCCAGGGCTTCAACCTGATCGACCGATTGACGGTGATGGAGAACGTGCTGGCTGGCCGACTCGGCTACGTCAATCTTTTCCAGGCCGTTACCCGGCGCTATCCCCAGAGCGACATCGAGCGTGCCTTCCAGCTGATGGAGCGGGTGGGCATCGCCCACTACGCCAACAAGCGTGCCGACGAACTCTCCGGCGGCGAGCGCCAGCGTGTCGGTGTGGTGCGGGCGCTGATGCAGGAGCCCGAGATCCTGCTCGCCGACGAGCCGACGGCCTCGCTCGATCCGCGCACCTCCGAGCAGATCATGAAACTGCTGCAGAGCCTGGCCAGTGAGCTCTCGCTGCCGGTATTGATCAATATCCACAATGTGGCCCAGGCCAAGGCCTATACCGAGCGCATCGTCGGACTACGCCATGGGAAAATGATCTTCGACGGCGTCCCGGCCGACTTCACCAAGGAGGCGCTGGACGCCATCTATGGCGGCATCGAAGCCGCTGAGGACGAGATCACCGCGGAGCCTGGCCGCTCGAGACAGGGAGTGGCGCATGACTCCACCTGACCCTGTCGGTGCGCCGCGCACCTGGCGCAAGCCGCCCTTCATTGCCAGCCCGTTACTGCGCTATGGGCTGTGGCTGGCGATACTCGTCTATCTGGTGTGGGCGTTCGGCTCGCTGCCGTTCAACTGGGAGCGCATCAGCGAGGGCCTGCCGCGAGCGGCGCGTATCTTCGGCGGCGGCTTTCCGCCCAGCTTCGAGCGCAGCGAACTGCTGCTCACCGGCTTCAAGGAGAGCTTCCAGATCGCCATCCTGGCCACGCTGCTCGGCGTGGCGCTGTCGATTCCCTTTGCCGTGATGGCTGCCAAGAACGTGGCGCCCAAGCCCATCTACCTGCTCGGGCGCGCGGTGATCATCGTCTCGCGCAGCTTCCATCCGGTGATCGTCGCCATCCTGTTCGTCGCCGCGGTGGGTTTCGGGCCCCTGGCCGGTATCCTCACCCTGACGATCTATTCGATCGGCTTCGTCGGCAAACTGCTGGCCGAGGAGATCGAGGAGATCGACTGGGGCCAGGTCGAGGCGATGAAGGCCGCTGGCGCGGGCTACCTCGCCACCCTGGTCTACGCCGTATTCCCGCAGATCCTGCCGCGCCAGGTAGGGCTCTCCATGTACCAGCTCGACAGTAACCTGCGCGCTTCGGCGGTGGTCGGCATCGTCGGTGCCGGCGGCATTGGCGGCACCTTGATGAACGCCTTCGGGCGTTACGACTACGATTTTGCCTTTGCCATCCTGCTCACGATCATTGCGGTGATTCTGGTCAGTGAAGGCATCAGCGGCTGGGTGAGGAAGAAGATATGGTAGATCGTGCCGGCGCCTTGGCCGACCGCGTGTGGCGACGCTATGACCGCAAACAGCGCATGATCCGCTACGCCGTGCTGTTGGCCACCGTGATGGTGGTCTACTGGGCGGTGCGCGACATCGATATCTTCTGGCCCTGGGTGTGGGACGCGCCCAACCAGATATCGAGCCTCGGTGCGCGCATGTGGCCGCCCGACCCCTCGCGTTTGGCGGCGATCGTCAATGCGCTGCTCGAGACGGTGCACATCGCCACGCTGGCCACCGCGCTGACGATCTTCATTGCGCTGCCGGTCTCCTACATTGCCGCCCAGAACACCACTCCCAACCGTGCCTGCCTGTGGCTGGGCCGCTTCATCCTGGTCGCCAGCCGCTCGGTGAACACCATCATCTGGGCACTGCTGTTCGTGGCAATCTTCGGCCCGGGAGTACTGGCCGGAATACTCGCCATCATGTTTCGCTCGGTGGGCTTCATCGGCAAGCTGATGGGCGAAGCGATCGAAGAGATCGACCGCCGCCCGGTGGAGGCCATGGAGGCCACCGGTGCGTCCAAGGCCAAGGTGATCGCCTATGCCATCGTGCCGCAGGTGATGCCGGCCTTCTTTGCCATCGTCATCCTGCGCTGGGACATCAACATTCGCGAATCGACGGTGCTGGGCCTGGTCGGCGCCGGCGGCATCGGGGTGATCCTGCAGGGTGCCATCGACACCTTCGCCTGGCCCACGGTAGCCACCATCCTGATCGCCATCGTGGTGCTCGTCTTGATCGGCGAGGCGGTGACCGGCCTGCTGCGGGGCAAGGTGCTGTAACCGGTTGACCCTTGAGAGTCTGCTTGCCATTTTGGAGATAGAGAGTCCGCAACGGGAAGGCGGGCTTTGACTTCAACCCGACTCAAGGAGAGGCTATGACAACGTATATCGTGGTGGCCGATGCGGCGCGGGCTCGCGTGTTTACACGCGATGCGCTCAAGCTGGAGGAGAAAGAGAGTCTGGTACACGCCGAAGGGCGGCTGCACGAGGGAGACTTGGTGACGGGCGCCACGGGCGCCATGGATGAATCGACCTCTCAGACCCGGCGCTCCAGTCGGGGAGACAGCGTGGCTCTGGATCACGAAGCCGAGATCTTCGCCAAGCAGATCGCCGAGCGCATCTACAAGGCCCGGGTCGACAACAGCATGGACAAGTTGATCCTGGTGGCACCGCCACGCTTCCTGGGTGTGCTGCGCGACAAGCTCGACGGTCCGACCAGCAAGCTGGTTATCCATACCCTGGACAAGGACCTGTCCAAGGCGCCGCTAAACGACATCCAGCAGGCTGTCAGCGATATGCGCTGATCCCATCCATCCTCAAACTTTCGTCTCAAGATGGGGGCGTTCTTGCCGATAAGAGAGCCATGAAAGCGAAGTTTTCTTCGCGATTACCGGCTTCTATTTCAGCGAGAGCGCCCATGCACCTCAAATCGATCCGCCAGTTCGTTGTCCTGCTGGCCGGCCCCTGCCTGTTGGCCGTGGTCGTGGCCCTGGTCCTCTACGGCCTGTTCTCCTCGGCGCGTACCCAGCAGACCGTCGAGGCCCATACCCGAGAGCTGCTCGAGGGAGCGATCGACGAACGCCTGGCGGTACTGGCCGATGCCGAGGCCGGACGCATTCAGCGTGAACTCGAGCATGCGCTGACGCTGGCGACTCAGTTGGCCGACACCAATGCGCTGATGGGGCAGCAGGATGCCAGCGGCCGCCGCTCCCTCTCGCTGAGCCGTCGCGAACTCTCCAACCTGGTGCGCCAGACCGTCGTCGAGAACCCATCGCTGCTGGATGCCTTCATCGGCTGGGAGCCCGACGCCTTCGGCCGCGACGCGCTGTATGCCGACCTTGGCGAAAGCGATGGCTACGATGGCAGCGGCCGCTTCATGCCCTGGTGGTATCGTAGCGGCGACGGTGAGGTCGAGGTGCTGCCGCTGGGTGGGACCATGGAGAGCACCGCGGTGCTCGCCAGCGGCGTACGTGAAGGCGAGTACTATCTCTGCCCGCGCGAGACCCTGGCCCCCTGCATCATCGACCCGGCGCCCTACGAGTATGGCGACGAGACGCTGCTGGTCACGTCGTTCAATGTGCCGATTCTGGTCGACGGCGAGTTTCGCGGCGTTGCCGGGGTCGACCTGGCGCTCGACTTCATCCAGGCGCTGCTGCTCGAGGCCAATCAGTCGCTCTACGGTGGGGCGGGCGAGATGGCGCTGATCGCGGGGCGCGGCGGCCTGGTGGCGCATACCGCCGATGCCGAGCGGCTCGGCGCAGCGGCGAGCGAGGCATTCGATGGCGATGTGCTCGCCGCCATCGAGCAGGCGCGCACGGAGGGTGTGAGCGTGAGTCTGGTGCGCGAGGGCCTGCTCGAACGCTACCAGCCTTTCACTATCGGCGATAGCGACGCGCCCTGGACGCTGCTGATCCGCCTGCCCGAGGAGGCCGTCATGGCAGAGCTTGCGACCCTGCAGGAGGTGCTGGGTGAGCAGCGTCGCGCCGATACCCTGGGCATGGCGCTGGTCGGCCTGTTACTGGCGGCGCTGGGACTCGCCGCGCTGTGGTGGGTCGGCACCCGGGTCTCGCGGCCGCTGCGGTTGCTGGCCGAGCGCATGCGTGAGATCGCCAGTGGCGATGGCGATCTGACCCAGCGACTGCCGGTGCGTGGGCGCGACGAGAGTGCCGAACTCGCCACCCAGTTCAACGCCTTCGTCGACAAGATCCACGACGTGCTGCTCGACGTGCGTGACAGCAGCGAGTCGGTGCGCGTGGCGGCCAGCGAAATCGCCAGCGGCGGCGAGGACCTGTCACGGCGCACCGAGCAGGCCGCCGCCAGCCTGCAGCAGACCTCGGCCTCGATGGAGGAGATCTCCGCCACCGTCGAACACACCTCGACGTCCTCGCGCGAGGCCAACGGCCTGTCGAAAACGGCCTCCGAGGTCGCTCAGCGTTCGGGGGAGACGGTCGGCCAAGTGGTGGATACCATGGACGAGATCAGCCGCTCGTCGGAGCAGATCGGCGAAATCGTCAAGGTCATCGACGGCATCGCCTTCCAGACCAACCTGCTGGCGCTCAATGCCTCGGTCGAGGCTGCACGGGCCGGCGAGCATGGCCGCGGCTTTGCCGTGGTGGCCGGTGAGGTTCGCCAGCTCGCCACGCGCAGCGCCGAGGCCTCGCGTGACATCCGCGCACTGATCGATGCCTCGACCCAGCGTGTCGCCAACGGCGCCGAGCTGGTGGGTCGCGCCGGCGAGAGCATGCACGAACTGGTGGCCAGCGTGAACCGGGTGGCGCATATGCTCGGTGAGATCAGCATGGCCGCCGCCGAGCAGAGCGATGGCATCGGCCAGGTCAGTGTGGCGGTGGCCGACCTCGACCGCATGACCCAGCAGAACGCGGCGCTGGTGGAGGAATCGACCACCGCCGCCGAGCAGCTCAGCGAGCAGGCCGATCGCCTGGCCAGGGTCGTGGGCGGCTTTCGCTTGAGCGAACGCCGCTAGCGGCGACAAGGGCGTCAGGATACCGGCGGCAGGTCGATCTCGTCGCTGCGCCTGACGCCTTCGGTCATTTGCCGACACAGGCGCAAGAACTCGCGCATGCCGGTGGCCAGGTACTTGTGACGGTGCCAGATGAAGGCGAACTGACGGCTCAGGTCGAGCTCCGGCGTGGCAATCGGCACCAGGCTGCCGCGGCGGAAGGCGTCGCGCAGCGCCAGCTTCGACACGCAACCGATGCCGAGCCCCGACTCCACCGCCCGCTTGATGCCCTCGGTATGTTCCAGCTCAAGTAGGGTGTTGAAGCGTCCGCGTCGGTGACGCGCGGCCTGTTCCAGCGTCATGCGCGTGCCCGAGCCCTGCTCGCGCATGATCCACGCCTCACGCAGCAGGCGGTCGAGCTCCACCGGTCCCTGTCCTGCCAGCGGATGGCGCGGCGAACAGAACACCGACAGCTCGTCCTCCACCCAGGGCTGGGTAATGACGTCCTCCTCCTCGCAGTGCCCCTCGATGAGCCCCAGATCGAGCTCGTGCTGGCGCACGCGGTCGACGATTTCCCGCGTGTTGCGCACTGCAAGCCGCACTCGGCTGCCCGGGTGACGCTGCATGAAGTCGCTGATCAGCAGCGTCGCCAAGTAATTGCCGATGGTCAGAGTGGCGCCCACGTCGAGCGAGCCGATGCCCTGCTGGCCGTGCAGGATCTCCTCGATTTCGTCAGCACGGTCGAGCAGTGCCACCGCCTTGGGCAGCAGCTGGAAGCCTAGTGCATTGAGCCGCAGCCGCTTGCCGACGCGGTCGAGCAGCTGGCAGTCGAACTGGCGCTCGAGTTCGGCCAGGGCGGTGCTGGTGGCCGACTGCGATAGGGAGAGGGCGCGCGCGGCACGCGAGACGCTCTCGTGCTGGGCGACGGCGACGAAGACCTCGAGCTGGCGCAGGGTGAAGTGCATGAATAAGCCTGGCGTTGATCTATATCAGTGGTCTGGATAAAGGTTATCCATACAATCCAATTAACAGATAAACCTTGCGCTCTTATAATGCAAGCAAATCGATTTGCCCTTTGAGTTATTCGAAATTGGAATAGAAAGGAGCCGGCATGAGCAAGTTTTCGTTGGAAGAGGTGCTTAGCGTCCATCACTGGAACGACACCCTGTTCAGCTTCCGCACCACCCGCGAGCGCAGTCTGCGCTTCAAGAACGGTCAGTTCGTGATGATCGGTCTGGAAGTGAATGGCAAGCCGCTGATGCGTGCCTACTCCATCGCCAGCCCCAACTACGAGGACCACCTTGAGTTCTTTAGCATCAAGGTACCCGACGGCCCGCTGACCTCGCGCCTGCAGCACCTCAAGGTGGGCGACCAGATCATGGTCAGCCGCAAGCCCACCGGCACCCTGGTCACCGACGATCTGCTGCCGGGGCGCAACCTCTACTTCCTTTCCACCGGCACCGGCCTGGCGCCGTTCATGAGCCTGATCCAGGATCCGGAAGTGTACGAGCGCTTCGAGAAGGTGATTCTGGTGCACGGCGTACGCAGCGTCAGCGAACTGGCCTATGCCGACTTCATCCAGCAGGAGCTGCCGGCGCATGAGTACCTGGGCGACGAGATCCGCGAGAAGCTGGTCTACTACCCCACCGTGACCCGCGAAGAGTTCCACACCATGGGACGCCTCACCGATCATATCCGCAGCGGCAAGCTGTTCGAGGACACCGGCGTAGCACCGATGGACCCCAAGCAGGACCGCGCCATGATCTGCGGCAGCCCGGCGATGCTCGACGAGACCAGCGCACTGCTCGACGATCTGGGCTTCAACATCTCGCCGCGTATGGGCGAGCCGGGGGATTACGTGATCGAGCGCGCCTTCGTCGAGAAGTAAAAAAGGACGCTCGCTCACGTTTCGGGCGCTCAAGACGTTTCGGCGCTTGCCGACGCTTCAAAAAACCCACGGCCTCGCGGTCGTGGGTTTTTTGCTTGCTGGCTTCCCAGTTGTTACACCGCGTCCTTGCCGGTTTCGCCGGTGCGGATGCGAATGACCTGCTCCAGCAGGGTGATGAAGATCTTGCCGTCGCCGATCTTGCTGAATGTGTAGGCGCGACCTGGGTCTAGGGTCTATACGGCGTCCTTGCCGGTTTCGCCGGTGCGGATGCGAATGACCTGCTCCAGCGGGGTGATGAAGATCTTGCCGTCGCCGATCTTGCCGGTATTGGCGACCTGGGTGATGGCGTCGATCACCTGCTCGACGAGGTCGTCGTCGATGGCGATCTCGACCTTAACCTTGGGCAGGAAGTCGACCACGTACTCGGCGCCGCGGTAGAGCTCGGTGTGGCCTTTCTGGCGGCCGAAGCCCTTCACCTCGGTGACGGTGATGCCCTGGACGCCGATCTCCGAAAGCGACTCGCGAACGTCGTCGAGCTTGAACGGCTTGATGATGGCGGTCACCAGTTTCATGGTCTGTTTCCTCATGGTCGGGCAGAGTCCGCAGGTCGGACCCGGTTGATACGGTAGCAGTTGGCTCCAAGCATACACCGCCGCTGGCAGGAAGAAAAAAGGCTCCCCGCAGGGAGCCTTGTGCCAAGATTGTCGCGCTTACTCGGCGTGGGGCTGGCCGAGCGGCGCACCGACGCCGTAGCCGCCGGACTGCGGGCGGCCGCCGCTGCCGCCGTAGACCCGGGCGACGCTGAACTCGGGATAGGCTTCCATGCCGCATTCGGCCAGATCGACCCCCTCGTACTCCTCCTCGTCACTGACGCGAACGCCCATGATCGCCTTGATGATCAGCCACACGGCCAGGCTGGCGGCGAAGACCCAGGCGAAGATGGCAATCGCACCGATGATCTGAGCGCCAAAGGTGGCGTCGCCGTTGGACAGCGGCACTGCCAGCAGGCCCCAGATGCCGACCACGCCGTGCACCGAGATGGCGCCGACCGGATCGTCGATCTTCAGCTTGTCCAGCATCACGATGGCAGCCACCACGATGATCCCGCCCACGGCGCCGATCAGCGTGGCGCCCAGCGCCGAGGGCGTCAGCGGGCCGGCGGTGATCGCCACCAGGCCGGCCAGGGCGCCGTTCAACGCCATGGTCAGGTCGGCCTTGCGGAACCACAGCTTGGCCAGGATCAGTGCGGCGATGACCCCCCCAGCCGCAGCGGCGTTGGTGTTGACCAGTACCTGAGCCACATTGTTGGCCGAGGCCACGTCGGAGAGCTTGAGCTCGGAGCCGCCGTTGAAGCCGAACCAGCCCATCCACAGGATGAAGGTACCCACGGTGGCCAGCGGCAGGTTGGCACCGGGAATGGCATGGATGCTGCCGTCCTTGCCGTACTTGCCCTTGCGTGGGCCGAGGATCAGCACACCGGCAAGCGCCGCGGCCGCACCGGCCATGTGCACGATGCCGGAGCCGGCATAGTCGGAGAAGCCCAGCTCGGAGAGCCAGCCGCCACCCCAGGTCCAGTAGCCCGAGACCGGATAGATGACGCCGGTCATGACCACGGCGAAGGCGAGGAAGGCCCACAGCTTCATGCGCTCGGCCACGGCACCCGAGACGATCGACATGGCGGTGGCGACGAATACCACCTGGAAGAAGAAGTCGGCACGCATGGAGTAGTAGGGGGCATCGTCGCCGCCGGCGGTGACCGCGTCCACGCCATTCTCGGCGCCGATCAGTACGCCCAGGTTGGGCAGGATGCCGCCAGCATCGCTCGAATACATGATGGCGTAGCCCACCAGCAGGTACATGGTGCAGGCGATGGCGAACAGGGCGATGTTCTTGGTCAGGATCTCGGCGGTGTTCTTGGCCCGCACCAGTCCGGCCTCGAGCATCGAGAAGCCCGCGGCCATCCACATCACCAGCACGCCGCAGATCAGGAAGTAGAAGGTGTCGAGCGCATAGCTCAACTCGGCAAGTTCACTCATGGGAGTTACTCCATCGCTCTTGTTGCTGCGAGTTGTTGTAGGGGGCGTTACACGGCCTCGGCGCCGCGTTCGCCGGTGCGGATGCGGATCACATCCTCCAGCGGGGTCACGAAGACCTTGCCGTCGCCGATCTTGCCGCTGTTGGCTGCGCTGCAGATGGCATCCAGCACCGATTCCAGACGTGAGTCGTCCACGGCGACCTCGACCTTCACCTTGGGCAGGAAATCGACCACGTATTCGGCGCCGCGGTAGAGCTCTGTGTGACCCTTCTGGCGCCCGAAGCCTTTCACTTCGGTTACGGTGATGCCCTGGACGCCGTTGTCGGCCAGCGCCTCACGAACGTCGTCGAGCTTGAATGGCTTGATGATGGCGGTGATGAGCTTCATCGCGTTTCTCCCTGCTGGAAATAGGGGCGGCGGGGGTCGCCAGCCGGCTGTACCTCTCCCCATGCGCGGAACGTGCCAATCCATTTTTATGTGCGATGAAACATGTAGTTGCCGGTACCTAGTGGCATGTCTTGCGCCGCAATGGCGCAGCCGGTTCTGCGGTCGTGCACCAGAGTGGTGCTGGCTCATGGTGCGCCTGCGTCATGAGAGGGCGAGAGAAGGGAATGCGCGGTGGCGGGGCCTTGCGTATGCTGTAGTCCAACATCAGCAGGCCAACAGGAGGAGCGCACCATGGCGAATCAGGACCCCATCAGCCGACTGGCGCAGCAGCTAGGCGAGCGCCTGCAGGGGGCGGCCCAGGCGCCGGAGGAGTTTCAGAAGGGCGTGCAGCAGGTCGTGCGCGGGGCCTTCGATCGCCTGGAGCTGGTGTCGCGGGAAGATTTCGACATCCTCATGGACGTGATGCAGCGCACGCGGATCCGGGTCGAAGCGCTGGAGCAGCAGGTCGCGGCATTGGAAGAGGCGCTGGCAGCCCGCGACACCCCTGCGCCCCAGGCGAGCCTTACGCCGCCAGAAGGCTTCGACGAAGACCAAGCCGCGGCCGACGAAGCCAAGCGCTGAGCCAGCGTGGAGAGCTCGTTGCGGCACAGTGCTAGTATCTAGCCCTTCTCTAATGGACTGCGAGGGACCGCACGATGCTGGCGATCGTTGCCACACGGGCCGGCCTGGGGCTGGAAGCGCCCGAGGTACAAGTCGAGGTACACCTGGCCAATGGCCTGCCGGGGATGACCCTGGTGGGCCTGCCCGAGGCCGCCGTCAAGGAGAGCCGCGAGCGGGTGCGCAGCGCCCTCACCAATGCCGGCTTCGACTTCCCCAATACCCGCAGGATCGTACTCAACCTGGCGCCCGCCGACCTGCCCAAGGTCGGCGGGCGCTTCGACTTGCCCATCGCGCTGGGCATCCTGATCGCCTCCGGTCAAGTACCCGGCGAGGCGGTCGAGGGTATCGAAAGCGTCGGCGAGCTGGCGCTGGACGGCCGCCTGCGCCCCATCAGCGGGGTGCTGCCTCTGGCGCTGGCCGCACGCAAGGCCGGGCGCAAGCTGATCGTGCCCAGGGAGAACGCCGACGAGGCGGCGCTGGCCGGCGACCTGCAGGTGCTGCCGGCCGAGCACCTGCTCGACGTGATGGCCCATCTGCTGGGGCAGAAGCCGATCGCCGCGCACCGTCTCGAAACGCCGCCCGTCGCCGATACCCGCGAGGGTGATCTGGCCGAGGTGCGCGGCCAGCATCAGGCGCGCCGTGCGCTGGAGATCGCCGCGGCCGGTTCGCACAACCTGCTGTTCGCCGGCCCGCCCGGTACCGGCAAGACCATGCTGGCGAGCCGCCTGCCCGGCATCCTGCCCGAGCTCACCGAGGAGGAGGCCTTGGAAGTCGCCGCCATTCGCTCGGTGTGCGGCCTGCCTCTGGCCGAGCAGTGGGGGCGTAGGCCCTTTCGTGCGCCGCACCATACCGCCAGCGCCGTGGCCCTGGTCGGAGGTGGCTCCTGGCCGCGACCGGGTGAGATCTCGCTGGCTCATCACGGCGTGCTGTTCCTCGACGAGCTGCCCGAGTTCAGCCGCCACGTACTCGAGGTGATGCGTGAACCGATGGAGTCGGGGCGCATTCATATCGCCCGCGCCAACCACGAGCGTAAATTTCCGGCGCGGTTCCAACTCGTCGCGGCGATGAACCCGTGCCCCTGCGGCCACCTCGGCGATCCGCGCCAGGCCTGCCAGTGCACCGCAGCACAGATTCAGCGCTACCAGTCGCGTCTTTCGGGGCCGCTGCTCGACCGCATCGACCTGCAGATCGAAGTGCCGGCGTTGCCACCGGAGCAGCTCACGTCCCGCGAAGTGGGTGAAAGCTCGGCAGAGGTGCGTGCCCGGGTCATGGCGGCACGCGAACGGCAATACGCCCGAGGTGCGCTCAACGCTCACCTGGGCGGGCGCGAGCTGGAAGCGGCCTGCGCCCTGTCGACGGCCGACCGTGCCTGGCTGGCCGGGGTGCTCGAGCGCTTGCGCCTCTCGGCGCGGGCCTACCACCGTGTACTACGTGTGGCGCTGACCCTGGCCGACCTGGCTGGTAAGCCGCATCCGGAGCGTGGCGAGCTGATGGAGGCGATCGGCTATCGGCAGTTGGATCGCCAGCTCCGCCAAGGGTAGGGGCACTACAACGCCGTGGCGTCGAAGGCGCCCTCGATCTCGGTCTGCCACAGCGCGCGCTCCCCGTCGGGGCGATAGAGCGACAGGGTGAGGCGATAGGGCAGCAGGTCGCGATCGGAGAGGCGCAGGCGTGGCGCCGTGGCTTCCAGGCGGCTCTCCATGCGCCACTGGTGATCGCCGCCTTCGCCGCTCATGGCCGGGCGCCAGTCGAGCACCTGAGGGCCGTCGCTGGCGCCCAGCAGGGCGCGGGTGAGGCTTTCCAGGAGGCGCTCGCTGCCGATCTCAAGGCTGTTATCCACCTGTGGCGACACCAGCAGCAGTACCTGCTCCTGGGTAGGCTGCAGGGCGTCCACGTCCAGCACCCTGGCCACGGCGCGGTCGCTCAGGTTCTGCAGTGCTCGGCGAATGGGATCGGGCTCGGGTGGCTGGCTGGCGCAACCGGCGAACAGAGTGAAAAACAGCAGCAGTGCGATAGGTCTCAGCATCGGGAGAAGCGTTCCTGGGCGGCCGGCGCAGGGCCTAGTTCCAATTCGGCAACGAAAGTATCGAGAGCGGTGAACAGGGCGGTGCGAATGGGCTCGGCCTCGTTGACCAGGTGATGTCGCGCTTCCGGGTGGCGATGTATGCGGGCGTTGGGAAACTTGCGCTCCAGTACCGCCAGGTTCCACTCCCAGTCCACCGTGACGTCCTGCTCCCCTTGCAGGATCAGGGTGGGCAGGTCGCAGGGGGGAAGAGCGAGTAGCTGGGGCATCCAGCGGCGCATGGCGCTGACCCAGTTGAGTGAGAGATGGTTCGGCTGCAGCGGATCATGTTCGCGCAGGAAGGCGGCAAACTCGGCATCGGTGGAGTTGGCGCGGAACTTGCGTGGCACGCTCTGTACGAAAGGCCCCACCAGGGTGTGCAGCCATCCGGCCTGGGGCCAGCCGAAGGGGCGCACCAGAGGAGCGAGCAGCGCCAGGCCCGACCAATGACCTTCGCCGGGACGGCTCAAGGCATCGGTGGCGAGAATGGCGGCGCCGGTACTCTGGCCGATACCGAGCCACGGGCGAGGGGCGAGCCCCCCGGCGTCCAGCTGCTCCTGCAGGGCATGCAGGCATTCGCCGTAGTGGGCGAAGTCATCGATGCAGGCACGCTTGCCGCTGGACAGACCATGCCCCGGTAGATCCCACAGCACCACCCGCCAACGGCGCGTCAGCAGCCGCTCCAGCAGATGCCGGTAGAGCCCGAGATGATCGTAGTAACCATGCACAACGAATACCGTGCCGATCGGCGCTGCTGGGCTCCACACCTGCGTCCATAGCTGGTAGCGCTGGGCATCCACGTAACCCACATAAAGCCCGACCTGCTCGGAGAGCAGCGGGGCGAGACCGTAGTGGCTCAGATAACCGGTCAGCGAAGGCTCTCCATCGGCCCGGAAGGGGGCAATCGGCCCCAACGCCTGCAGAGGGGTGAAGTCGGTCATGGCGTTCTCCAGCGAATCAAGACATTGTCCCCTCGAATCCTTTCGTCTACAGCGGCACGGAGCGTGCAGCAAGTTTATCTACCGACCATGCTGTGGGTGAGCTATCACCGTGATACGCCACATTTTTTTGACCGTTTGGTCAAAAAATCGGGTCTTAACCCTATGTCTAGTAGGGTAGCCCTTCCTTCGGGTTTACATGTGGAACAGTTTTCCACAGAATTGGCGCCTTCGCAGTGGTATCACCCCACGAATTGCGGCTGGCCGAGCGCACGACATCGGCCGCCACGCAGGAGGAGACTTTTCCATGTCCGAACGCGTCACACGCCATCGTCTCCAGGTGGCCGCTGAACTGGACCGCTTCATCAACGACCGGGCTCTCCCCGGCACCGGTCTCGATGCCGAGAGCTTCTGGGCCGGGGTCGATGCCATCTTTCATGATCTGACACCAAAAAACCGGGAATTGCTCGCCGAGCGCGAGCGCCTGCAGGAGCAGTTGGATACCTGGCACCGGCAGAACCCCGGCCCGGTGCGCGACATGAGCGTCTACCGCGCTTTCCTCGAAGAGATCGGGTACCTGGTGGAGACGCCCTCCCAGGTGACGGTTTCCACCGCTAACGTGGATCGCGAGATCGCCGTTCAGGCCGGCCCGCAGCTGGTGGTACCGGTAAGCAACGCCCGCTACGCGCTCAACGCCGCCAATGCCCGTTGGGGCAGCCTCTACGACGCGCTCTACGGCACCGATGCCATCTCCGAGGAAGATGGTGCCGAGAAGGGCGCAAGTTTCAACCCCAAGCGCGGCGAGAAAGTCATCTCTTACGCCCGCGGCGTGCTCGACCTGGCCGCCCCGTTGGCCAACGGCAGCCATCGTGACGCGGTCAAGTATGCGTTGCGCGACGGCCAACTGGTGGTGACCCTCGAAGGGGACCGCGAGACCGGGCTGAAGGAGCCGGGCAAGCTGATCGGCTATCGCGGCGATGCCGCCAGCCCCGAGGCGATCCTGCTCGCCAATCACGATCTGCACCTGGAGATTCAGATCGACCCCAGCCATCCGATCGGCAAGACTGATCCGGCCGGCGTCAAGGACCTGCTGGTCGAGGCCGCACTGACTGCCATCATGGATTGCGAGGACTCCGTGGCGGCGGTTGATGCCGAGGACAAGGTCGGCGTCTACGCCAACTGGCTGGGGCTGATGAAGGGCGACCTGGAGGAGGCGATCGAGAAGGGCGGCAAGACCTTCACGCGACGTCTCAACGACGATCGCCGCTACACCACGCCGGACGGCGGCAGCCTCACGCTACCCGGGCGCTCGCTGATGTTCGTGCGCAACGTCGGCCACCTGATGACCACTCCGGCGGTGCTCGACGCCGACGGCAACGAGCTGCCCGAAGGCATTCTCGACGGCATCGTTACCAGCCTGCTGGCCATGCACGATCTCAAGAAGCGCGAGGACGATCCGCGCAACTCGCGCCAGGGCTCGGTCTACATCGTCAAGCCGAAGATGCACGGTCCCAAGGAAGTCGCCTTCTCCAACGAGCTGTTTGGCCGCATCGAGGACCTGCTGGGCCTGGCCCGCGACACGCTGAAGATGGGCATCATGGACGAGGAGCGTCGCACCTCGGTCAACCTCAAGGCGTGTATCGCCGAGGCCACCTCCCGCGTGGTGTTCATCAACACCGGCTTCCTCGACCGCACCGGCGACGAGATGCACACCGCCATGGAAGCGGGCCCGATGATCCGCAAGGGCGACATGAAGAACGCCGCCTGGATCGGGGCCTACGAGCGCAGCAACGTGCTGGTCGGCCTGGCCTGTGGCCTGCGTGGCCGGGCTCAGATCGGCAAGGGCATGTGGGCCATGCCTGACCTGATGGCCGCCATGCTGGAGCAGAAGGTCGGTCACCCCAAGGCCGGTGCCAACACCGCCTGGGTGCCGTCGCCGACGGCCGCTACGCTGCACGCACTGCACTACCACCAGATCGACGTCGCCGAAATCCAGCGCGAACTGGAAGCCCAGGGCGAACCTGCCCTGCTTGAAGAGCTGCTCGACAACCTGCTCACCGTGCCGGTGGCCGAGAAGGCCGGCTGGTCCGACGAAGAGATTCAGCAGGAGCTCGACAACAACTGCCAGGGTATCCTCGGCTACGTGGTGCGCTGGGTCGAGCACGGCGTGGGCTGCTCCAAGGTACCTGACATCCATGACGTGGGCCTGATGGAGGATCGAGCCACGCTGCGCATCTCCAGCCAGCACATCGCCAACTGGCTACACCATGGCGTGGTCGATGCAGAGCGCGTGAAGAAGACCCTGGAGCGCATGGCCAAGGTGGTCGACGAGCAGAACGCCGGCGATCCGGCCTACACGCCGATGTCGGCCGATTATGCCGGCTCAAGCGCCTTCCAGGCGGCCAGCGACCTGATCTTCAAGGGCCGCGTACAGCCCTCCGGCTACACCGAGCCGCTGCTGCACCACTGGCGCGCCGTGCACAAGGCAAAGTGACATGGGGCACCGGAGACTGAGCCACCAGCCGGGCTGGCTTCGGCCGTCCTGATTGAGGCCAGTATCATGAAGCGCCCCGGGTACCCGCCCGGGGCGCTTTGGGTTATGTTGAGCTGCGTTGCCTTTTCGGCAGCCACCCCAGCCAACTCACCAGGAGCCTGCCGATGACCGTGATGACCGCCGCTGCCATCGAGGACTTTCTCGACGAGGTGTTTCCCCAGCGTATCGGGACCATCGAGGCCGTCGACGACATGCGGGCGACCATGAGTCTGGCCATCGAGGATGAGCACCTGCGACCGGGTTCAAGCGTCTCCGGGCCCACCCTGATGGGTCTGGCCGATGTCTGCCTCTACGTGGCCATTCTCGGTCAGATCGGCCCCGAGCCCATGGCGGTCACCAGCGATCTGCACTGCCGTTTCCTGCGCCGCCCGCGCGGCGACCGCGATATCATCGCCACGGCGCGTCTGCTCAAGCTGGGACGCCGCTTGGCGGTAGGTGAAGTGCAGCTGTTCTCGGCTGGTGACGAGCGCCCGGTGGCGCTGGTTACCGCCACTTATGTCATTCCCGACTCCGACTGATCGTAGCGGGCCCGCAGCGCACAGAGGGCAAGCGCCAGCCAGCCGGCGATCATCAGCACGCCGCCGAACGGCGTTACCATGCCCAGGCCGCCGAGTCCGCTGAAAGCCATGGCATAGAGAGAGCCGGAGAACAGCAGCATTCCCGTTGTCCAAAGCCCCAATACCAGATACTGACCGTGCATCGGTCGCGACGCACGCCAGGCCAATACACCAAGCATCGCCAGGGTGTGCCAGGCCTGGTAGCGCACGCCGGTCTCGAAGGCGCCGAACAGGCGCTCGGGCAATGCCCCCTGCAGAGCATGGGCAGCGAACGCGCCGGCCATGACCGTCACGGCACCCGAGAGCGCCGCCAGGCACCACCAACCGCGGTCATGCATCGTGTCTCCTCCTGCGGATAAGGCATTGCCGCCTACCGTACCGCGGGGAGCGCTAAGGGGCTACAATATCGGCCCGCGACACTCGTCAACGTGGAGAGCACGCCATGCAGATTCAGCTAAACGGTGAGGCCCGAGACCTTGCCCCCGGTCTCACGCTGGCGCAGTTGATCGACAGCCTTGGTCTGAGCGGGCGGCGTATCGCCGTCGAGCGCAACGAGGAGATCGTGCCGAAGAGCGAGCACGAGACCACGTCCTTGACCGACGGCGACCGTATCGAGATCGTGCATGCCATCGGCGGCGGCTAGAGGGGACTCCTCTCCCGCCCGTTCCTCCAGATTCCGCTACAGACACAGGCTCATGCGATGACAGATTTCTATCAGGATCAACCGCTGCGGATTGCCGGCCACGCCTTCACCTCCCGCCTGCTGGTCGGTACTGGCAAGTACAAGGACTTCGACGAGACGGCCGATGCCATCGCCGCCTCCGGCGCCGAGGTGGTTACCTTTGCCGTGCGGCGTACCAACCTCGGCCAGGAGGCCGGTCCCAACCTGCTCGACGTGGTGCCGCCGGATCGTTTCACCCTGCTGCCCAACACGGCCGGCTGCTATACTGCCAAGGATGCCGTGCGCACCTGCAAGCTGGCCCGCGAGCTGCTTGATGGCCACAAGCTGGTCAAGCTCGAGGTGCTCGGCGACGACACGACCCTTTACCCCAACGTGGTCGAGACCCTCAAGGCGGCGGAAGAGCTGATCAAAGACGGCTTCGACGTGATGGTCTATACCAGCGACGACCCCATCGTCGCCAAGGAGCTCGAGCGTCTGGGTTGCTGCGCGATCATGCCGTTGGGCTCGCTGATCGGCTCCGGCCATGGCATCCAGAACCCGCACAACATCCGCCTGATAATCGACCAGGCGCAGGTGCCGGTGCTGGTGGATGCCGGGATCGGCACCGCTTCCGATGCCGCTATGGCCATGGAGCTGGGCTGCGACGGCGTGCTGATGAACTCGGCCATTGCCCACGCGCATCAGCCCGTGCTGATGGCCAGCGCCATGAAGAAAGCCGTCGAGGCCGGACGCGAGGCCTTCCTCGCCGGTCGCATGCCGCGTCGTCAGACCGCCGAGCCCTCCTCGCCCTTTGCCGGCCGCATCAACGGCTGAACCCACCGGAGCCACAACGAATCCATGAGTGACCCGCAACGCGATATTGCCACCACCGGCCCGGAAGGATCGGACGCCCCGCTGCATCGTCGCGGCATCAAGAGCTACGTGCTGCGTGCCGGGCGCATGACCCAGGCCCAGACCCGCGGCCTGGACGAGGTCTGGCCGCGGCTGGGCCTGACCCTGGCCAACGGGCGGCAGGACCTCGACGCCCTGTTCGGGCGCCGGGCACCGCGGGTGGTGGAGATCGGCTTTGGGATGGGCGCCTCGCTGATCGAGCAGGCCGAGACCCATCCCGATACCGATTTCATCGGTATCGAGGTGCACGCCCCGGGGGTGGGCAAGCTGCTCGACGAGGCCGACAAGCGTGGCCTGACCAACCTCCGCGTTTATCGCGAGGACGCCCTGGCCGTGCTCGAACAGTGCCTGCCGGAAGCCAGCCTCGACACCCTGCAGCTGTTCTTCCCCGACCCCTGGCCGAAGAAGAAGCACCACAAGCGGCGCATCGTGCAGCCCGCCTTCGTCGAGCTGATTCGCACCCGCTTGAAGCTGGGCGGTAAGTTGCACATGGCCACCGACTGGCAGGCCTATGCCGAGTGGATGGCCGAGGTGATGGCGGCCGCGCCGGGCTACGTCAACTCTGCGACCCCGGAGACGGCACCCTATGTGCCGCGGCCTGCGTTTCGTCCGCTGACCAAGTTCGAGGCGCGCGGCGAGCGTCTCGGTCACGGCGTGTGGGATCTGATCTTCGAACGTAGCGAATAGCCAGGCCGGCGCCGCCGCCGGCCAGCACCATGCCGGCGATGCCTGTCGGGCCGAGACGTTCGCCGAACATTGCCGCGGCCCACAGCAGCGTCACCCCCGGCGTCAGGTGTACCAGCGCCGAGGTCAGCGTGATGCCCAGCCGACGCAGGCTGGCGATGAAGAAGCCGTAGCCGCCCAGGCTCGACAGCACCACCAGCCAGGCGATGGCGGCGAGGAAAGGGGGCTCGCGCGTCGGCGCTGGCAGCTTTCCTCCCCCCGCTGCAAGCGCGGCCAGCAGGAAGATGCCCGCGGCCGCGAGCAACTGGGCCAGCAGCGCCGCCGATAGCGGCATGGCGGGTGCCTGGCGCACGGCCAGTACGCTGCCGAGCGTGACCGAGATCACCGACAGCAGCGGCAGCAGATAGGCCCACCACGGCGCGGCCAGCGGTTGCTGCATGTCGTCGGCCACGCACAGCGTCACGCCCAGGGTGGCGACGAGCATTCCCAGCCAGCCTCGCGGTAGTAGGCGCTCTCCCAGCAGGGGGCCTGCCAGTGCCGCCGCCAGCAGCGGCTGCAGGGCGGTGACGAGCGCCGTGACGCTGGCGCTGACGCCCAGGTCGATGGCCACGATCACGCCCAGCAAGTAGCCGCCCATGGTCAGGCTGCCGACCGCCATCTCACGTCGCATGTCTCTCGCCCTCGGCGCTTCGCCGAGCCGCCATCGGCACCATAGCGCCACCAGCAGGGCGGCGAGCAAAAAGCGCCAGGCAAATAGCGCAAGCACTGGCGTATCCAATGCGCTGGCGAGTCGGCCGCCGACGAAGCCCGAACTCCAGCACACCACGAAGCCGACGGCGATCAATAGCGATAGGGCCTGATGTGGCATTTTCCTACTCCTCGATGAGGGAGCTTGAGCTTGACCGCCATAGAGGCTTCAATGAAGCGATATTTGTTGCAGTCAGGGTTCAATATGGCTGAAGTCAGCTCGACGCTGGATCTCGAACTGCTGCGCAGCTTCCAGGCGGCGGCTCAGCTTGGCTCGCTGGCGGCGGCGGCCGAACAGCGGCACCGTACCGTGAGTGCCATCAGCATGCAGATCAAGCGCCTGGAGTCGCTGCTCGAAGCCCGCCTGCTGGAACGCGGGCCGCGCGGCGTGGTGCCTACCACCACGGGCGAGGCGCTGCTGCAGGAGACGCGCGAATTGCTGCGCATGCATGACGGGATCGTCGCCCGCTATGCCGGGCGCGGCCTGCGAGGCAAGGTACGCTTCGGCCTGCCCGAGGATTACGCCCGCGAGCTGCTCGGCGACGTGTTGCCCGAGTTCACTTCGCGCCACCCCGAGGTGCTGCTGCAGGCAGTGACGGCCACCAGCGGTGAGCTGGCACGCCAGTTGGGGCGCGCGCGGCTGGACCTGGCGGTGGTGTTGGATCGCCCCATCGCGCTGCCAGGAGGCGAGCCGCTGTGGCGCACCAGGCCGGTATGGGCGGCGCCACGCATCGCCAACCTGACCGAGCGGGACAGCCTGCCGCTGGCCCTGCACGAGGTCGATTGCCCCTATCGGGCGTTGGCGACCGAGGCGCTGGAACGGCTCGGCAGGCCCTGGCACGCGGTGTTCACCAGCACCAGCATTCACGCCATCGAGCGGGCGGTAGAACGGGGCCTGGCGATCAGCGTGCTCGACCGCGAACGTCTCACCCCGGCCATGCGCGAACTCGGCGAAGACGAAGGATTGCCCGTGCTGGGGCGCTGCGAAGCGCAGCTGCACTTCGCCCAATCCATCGAGCCTGGATCAAGACCTGCCGCCGAGGCCCTGGCCGAGCTATTGCGTGAACGCCTGCGTGGGCGCGGGCCCTGGCGCGGTGCAGGCTCAGGGTGAGGAGAAGGCGCAGGCAAGACCTTGAATATGAAAAAAGCAGCAATGAGGGGGTGTTCTCTGTACAAGAATGCGCTGCCAGGGGAGGTGCAGGCAAGACCCTGAATTTGTATAAAGCAGCAATGAGGGGGTGTTCTCTGCACAAGAATGCGCTGCCAGGGGAGGTGCAGGCAAGACCCTGAATTTGTATAAAGCAGCAATGAGGGGTGTTCTCTGCACAAGAATGCGCTGCCAGGGGAGGTGCAGGCAAGACCCTGAATTTGTATAAAGCAGCAATGAGGGGATCTATTTTTTGCACAAAAAAAGCGCCTCCAGAGGAGGCGCAGGCAAGACCGTGACTAGCAATGAGGGGGAGAAACCATAGCGGGAAACTGGCGGTTCCCCTAATGGCCGTGGTGCCTCATCAACACCACGCCTTCAATGTAAGCCATTCTCATTATCGATGTCAACACGAATGCGAATGTTTTTTATTTCAGCTTCCGGCCAGGTGTAGCCACAGGGGCAGGGTGGCCATGGCCAGCAGCGTCTGGCCGGTAATGAGGGCGGCCATCAGTTCGGCGTCGCCGCCCAACTGGCGAGACAGGATGTAGGCCGAGGTGGCGGTTGGAAGGGCGGCGAACAGCAGAGCGACGTCGCGGCTAACGGCATCCAGCCCCAACAGAAGCGCCAAGGCGAACACCAGAGCGGGCATCAGTGCCAGCTTGACCAGGTTGGCAGCCCACACACCGCGGTCCACCCGCAGCAGTGCCTGAGGGCGCAGAGCGACACCCACCGCGACCAGACCCAGTGGAAGGGCGGCGCGACCCAGCAGCTCCACTGCGGAGCCGCTCCAGCCGGGTAGGCCGATGCCGGAGAGGTTGAGGCCGATGCCGGCCAGGCAGGCGAGGATCAGCGGGTTGCGCACCAGTGCCGCCAGACTCTTGCCCAGGCTCGAGGGGCCGAGCGTGCCGGCGGCTATGAAGCTGGCGACGCACAGCACATTGACCACCGGCACCATCAGCGCCACGGCCACCGCTGCCACCGTGGCGCCGGCCGACCCATGCAGGGCGGCGGCACCGGCCACGCCGACGTAGGTGTTGAAACGCAGCGCGCCCTGGAATACCGACGTGAAGGCCGCCGCCTCGAGTCCCAGCCGGCGCTGCGAGACCCACAGCAGGACGGAGAACGCGACCAGGCTGCCGAGCAGGGCGAGAGCCAGGCGGACCACCGGCACCTCGTCCACGTTGGCGGTCGCCAGGGTGGCCACCAGCATGGCAGGAAAGAGCAGGAAGTAGATGACCTTCTCGAGCTGCGCCCAGAAGTCACCGTCCGGCTGGCGCAGCCGACCTAGCGCGGCACCGAGCAGTATCAGCAGAAACAGGGGGCCCAGGGCATCGGCGACGCCTTGCATAGCGGTATCCTTCGTGGCGGTTGGCCATTAAATGAGCGTTAAACCCTGCGACAACGGTACACGCCTGGCCGGACGACAAATGCTGTTAAGCTTACCCTCCTATCCGATAAAGTGCTGCTCTTGCTGCCATGTCCTCTCCCTCCCAGCCCGATACGGGCGAATCCCGTTTCCCGAGGTTGCGTCTGTTGATGCTGGTCACGCTGCTGACCCTTTGTGTGGCGCTCTGGTACTTGGCTGCACACCTGCTGCGCGGCGAAGCCGATGTCGATTGGCATGCCGCCACGTTGCCCTGCGATCTTCACCAGTCGGCCTGTACTGCCAGCCTTGGCGGGGGGCGCACGCTGACCCTGGATGTCGAGGCTTCGGGAAGGATACGGGCCCTGGAGCTGCTGCCGCTGACGGTTCGCGTGGATGGTATCGAGGTCGATGCGGCCAGCGTCGACTTCATCGGTCGCGACATGGACATGGGCTTGCATCGCTTTCCCCTGAGCAAGCAGGATAGTGGGCGTTTCGAGGGGGTCGGCCAGGTGCCGATCTGCACCGAGTCGGTCATGCCCTGGCAGGCACAGGTCGTGGTGGAAACCGCAGAGGGCCGGCTGGGAAGCCGGTTCGATTTCACAGTGGAGCGGAGTGTGCCATGAAGCGGCAACGTATCTGGGGGGCAGTAGGCGCGCTGGTCGTGCTGGTGGCTGTCGGCGGGCTATTCGGCTACCAGCAGCTGCGGCAGGCCGGGAGCGATGGCCCGCAGGGTGGTCCGGTGGAATTGCCTTCTACCCAGGGGGAGTTCTCCCTGTCTCAGCTCGAGGACGACCAACTGGCCGTGCTGTTCTTCGGCTATACCCACTGTCCGGACGTCTGTCCGATGAGCATGGCAGTCATGCGCCAGGTGATGCAGGGGCTGGACGAGGAGCAGCGGCGCCGTGTGGTCCCGCTGCTGGTGTCGCTGGATCCCGAACGCGATACGCTGGAGCGCTTGGCCGAGTACGTGGGTTATTTCGGTGACAACTTCATCGGTGCCACCGGCAGTCAGGCGCAACTCGAGGAGCTGGCCGCGCGTTACGGGATCATCTGGCGGCGCGTGGAAACCCCCGACTCGGCGATGGAGTACACCATCGACCACAGCTCTTCCCTCTACTTGGTCGACCGCGATGGCACGATCCTGCAACGAGTGCTCTACTCGCCGACGCCGCACTCGTTGCGCGCAGCACTGGAGCAAGAGCTCGGCGGATAGGGAGGGTCGGGCGCTAGCCTCCTTATCGAGGCGTATGCGCCGTCTTCTACTCCTCCAGCGATTGTTCTAGCCGCTCGATCATGGCCATCAGCGCCTTCACCTGGGTCCCCTCGCGCGTGTCGTGGAGCGGATCGAGCTGCCAGGTGCTCTCGGCAAATCCCCACCAGTCCCAACAGCCCTGCGGGTTGGCGAGGCTGCTGCTGGCCTGGGGATAGAGCACGACACGGCGGTTGGCCTCGGCCCACTCGTTGAGTCCGCTATGACGTGCGAAAGCGTCGTCGAGCAGCTCCTCGGTCATGCCGCAGCCGTGCAGCGCCACGGTGAGTCGGCACCCTCCCGACTCACACGTCTCGGGAATCAGCACATAGCCGGCGTCGCCCAGGCCGCGCGCATCGAACGGCGCCTGGTCGAAGCGCAGCAGCCGGGCCGTCGGCGCGTCGACGGGGGGCTCCAGCGTGCCGTGCAGCCAACTCAGTGCCTCGCCGGCAATGTCCATGCCGCAGGCCAGCATGTGCGTTCCCCCACCGTCGCTACATCGGGCCAGTCGACCGGGAGGGATTTGCGCATCGGCCTCGAGCGGCCAGCCGTGGCCGACGCCAGGCGACTCGACCGCTTTCAACTGCTCCTCGGGATCGGCCAGCCAACCGGCCAGCTGCTCGGCCAGCGCCTTGCCGAGCGAGGGATCGATCACGCGATCCTCTCCGCCATGCCAGACGAAGGCCCGCAGCTCGGCGATGTCGCCGGCCTCGCCTACCAGCCCGCGTGCCTGGTAGTCGCGCAGGCGCACGTTCAAGGCGTCGAGATCGGGGCTGCCCCGGCGCAGCGACATGCACCGGCCGAGGGCCTGGCCCAGGCCGCCCTCGGCACAGCTCCATGGGCCGGCAGCGAGCACGGCCAAGCCCTGGAAGCGCTGTGGCCAGGCGACGGCCAGTTGGGTGGCCATGTAGCCGCCCGAAGAGACACCGATCACGCTGGTAGCATCAGGTGAGAGGGCGAGCTGGGGCAGCTCGGGCAGCCGTTCTTCGGCATTGGCCGCGAATGCCAGCAGCAGTCCGGCACTCAACAGAAGCGCTTTCATTCGGCCGGTGTCACTCCACCACATCGAGGAGTTCGACGCGGAAGATGAGGGTCTCATTGGGACCGATGGGGCCCTGGCCTTGAGCGCCATAGCCCAGCTCCGGCGGAATGAACAGCATCCAGGTGTCCCCCACGCTCATCAGCTGCAGCGCTTCCTGCCAGCCCTCGATGACCTGGTCTACACGGAAGTTCAGCGGCTCACCGCGGTCGAAGGAGCTGTCGAACACGGTGCCGTCGACCAGCGTACCCTCGTAGTGCACCTCGACATGCGAGCTCGGTCCGGGACTTTCGCCATCGCCGCTTTCTATTACCTCGTACTGAAGGCCCGAATCGGTGGTGGTGACCTCCTCGCGCTCAGCGTTCTCCTCCAGGAAGGCCTGGCCTTCTTCGAGGTTGCGCTCGGCCACTTCCTCGGCCTCGGCCTGGCGGGCGGCCAGTGCATCCTGCTGGAACTGGCTCAAGGTTTCGGCCATCTCATCTGCTTCCATGGCCAGCTCATTGCCCTCGATGAGATCGCGAATGGCGTCGGTGAAAGCTTCGATGTCGAGCTCGGGGTACTCCTGGGCGATGCTCTGGCCGTAGGCGACACCCAGGCTGTAGCTGAGACGTTCGTCCTCGGTTTCTGGTGCGGCCAGCGCGAACGGTACCGCGGCCACCAGGGCAACCAAGGAGGCGGAAGTCAGCAATCTTTTCATGCAGAGTCCTATCGATCAGTCATTGAGCGGCATGCAACAGTACTCGGACTCTATCAGGGCGGCGCCGGTTCCGCACTTGCCGCACGCTACGGGCCCGACGGGCTCATACCACCAGGGTCGGGCAATGGGCGGAGCCCGCGACCCGTTGAGCCACGCTGCCCAGCAGTAGGCCCTTCTCGCCGTTGGTGCCCTGGGCACCGATCACGATCAGGTCGCACTCCCGCTTGCGAGCGAAGCGCACGATGGTGCGCGAAGGGCGGCCGCCCTTGACGAAGGCGCGCAGCCGGGCCGGATCGGCGCCCAGCTCGACCGCCTCGCTCTTGGCGTGAACGGCGATCTCGGTGGCGTACTCCTTGAGGGCATCGTCGGGGATATCGAGCCTGTCCGGGCGTACCATGGAGAGCGAGGCCTCCAGCAGACTATGGTGCTTGAACACGCACAGGATGTAGAGCTCGGCGCCGGTCAGCAGGTGCAGACCGACGGCTTTCTCCAGCGCCTTGAGGGCGCCCTTCGAACCATCCACCGGAACCAGTATGCGATTGAACATCTCAGCGACTCCTAAGGTAACAGTTCGGCCGCGCTACTACCTGAAGGCGATGTCGCGCAGGAAGAGGGCGATCTGGGGGAATATGATGATCAGCGCCGCCGCCAGAATCAGCATGAACACGAAGGGTGGCGTTCCGCGTATCACCTCCCAGTAGGGGCGCTTGAAGATGGCGATGGCGGTGAAGATGTCGCAGCCGAAGGGAGGCGTCGCCGAGCCGATAGCCACCTGCAGCGTTATCAGCACCCCTACCAGCACCGGGTCGAGCCCGGTGGCCGCGACGGCAGGAGCGAAGATGGGGGTCAGCACCAGGATCACCACGATGGGGTCGACGAACATGCAGGCCACGAAGAAGGCCACGCAGATCGCGATCAGCACCCCGGTGGGGCCGGCCTCGTTGATGCCGACGGCTTCGAGAATGGCCTGCGGAATCTGGGCGAACGAGATGATCCACGAAAAGCCGTTGCCCACGGCCACCAGAATGAATACGACCGCGGTGATTAGGCCGGTGGACTTGGCGATGGCATATATGTGCGGAATCTTCAGAGAGCGGAAGACGACGAACTCCAGCACGATGGCATAGAGTACGCACGCCGCAGCGGCTTCGGTGGGGCTGAAGATTCCGCCGTAGATTCCGCCCACGATGATCACCGGGAAACCGAGAGGCCAGAGTGCTTCACGCACGGCCCGGCCGCGCTCCTGCCAGTTGGACTTGGCCTCCGTCGGCACGTCCTTGAGGATGGCGTAGGCCACGCAGTAAGCCGAGAACATCAGCAATATCAGCAAGCCCGGACCGATGCCGGCAATGAACAGCTCGCCTATCGAGGTGCCCGAAATGACACCGTAGATGATCATGCCGATGCTGGGCGGGATCAAGAAGGCGATGTCGCTGGCGTTGATGATCAGCGCCAGGGTAAAGGAGTCGGAGTAACCTGCCTTGAGCATCTTGGGGCGCAGCGGCGAGCCGATGGCCACCACCGTGGCCTGTGTCGAGCCCGAAACCGCCCCGAACAGGGTGCAAGAGGCCGCGGTGCTGACGGCGAGTCCGCCTTTCACGTGGCCGATGAAGGCCATCACCATATTGATGAGACGCTCGGCCGATTGCCCTCGGGTCATGATGTCGGCGGCGAGGATGAACATCGGGACCGCTATCAGGGAGGCAGGCCGTATGCCCGCCATCATCTGCTGGATCAGCGTGTCCATCTGACCCAGCCCGTTGAACATCATGTAGAAGCCGATGACGGCTGCCGTGATCAGCGGAATCATCATCGGAAAGCCCAGCAGCAGCAGGGCGATCATCGTCGTTACCATTACTGTGGTCATGCTGTGTTCCCCCGAACACCTGAGCTGCGTCAGACTTCCGTTTCCGTATCCTTGTAGCCGTCGAGGACACCGGTCGATAGATAAACGTCACGCGACGTCATGTTCTTGATCGCGGTCAGAAAATACTGGATGCCGGTGATCAGAAAGCCCAGGGGTACCCAGACATAGATGATCCAGACCGGAATGCTCAGCGCCGGAAGAACCCGCCCCTTGGAGTAGAGATCGGCAATGTAGACGATCGAATAGTAGAGCAGGAAGAACATGACCAGCGCGGTGAACAGCGAGATGACGATCATCAACACCCGGCGCCCACCGACCGGCAGGGCATCGTAGACGGCCGACATGCGAATGTGGCGCCCATGACGCGCGGCATAGCCGATTCCGGCGAAGGTGATCATGATGATCAGGATCCGGTTGATCTCGCCGGTAAAGAAAATACTGCTGCCAAAGACGAAGCGTCCGATCACGTTGGCAATGGTATTGATGGCCATCAACAGTACCCCCATTGCCAGGATGACGGCTTCGATCTTGCTGATCAGGGTGTCGATGGTGCCAAGAAAGCCAGGGAGACCGGAGCGATAGTTCTTTTCAGCTTCTTCTTCGGACATGATGGCGCTTCCTCTTGGTGCGAAAGCCGAATACGGGCTGATGAGTCTTAAGCGTAGCCACCAAGTGCCGGTGCCGAACACCTCAGCGACCTCAACGTTGCATTTACGCTGCAACCCACTACGTGGCGGTTACCGCCTGTCCCATGCCATGCGCACGGGGCTCGTTCAAGACCGCTTGAAACAACTCGGGGGCAGCCTCAGCTGCCCCCGAAGCGGTGGCGTGATCCAGGAACTCAGCCGTTTTCGCCGTTCTCGGTGACCGCTTCCAGGTCGGCCTTGAACTGCTCGAGAAGCTCGCGTCCGGTTTCACCGGTCATTTCGAGGAACTCCTCCTCGACCTGCGGCGCGCGTTCGCGGAAGGTCTGGATCTGCTCCTCGTCGAGACGGGTCACGCTGCACTCGTCACAGGCTTCCATGATCTTGTCCAGCGACTCCTCGGACAGCCCCTGGATGTGCTCGATGGTGTGATCGTAGGCCACGTCAGCCGCCTCGCGAACCAGCTGCTGATCCTCCTCGGAGAGGCCCTCGAAGAAATCCTGGTTGGCCATCATGGCGGTGGTGAACCAGCCGTGGCCGGTGAAGATGAGGTGCGGCGAGACCTCGTACAGGCCGCCGGATTCGATCCAGAAGATCGGGTTCTCCTGACCGTCGATGATGCCGGTCTGCAGGCCGCCGTAGACCTCACCCCACGGAAGCGGCGTCGGCGTTGCGCCGAAGGCGCTGTAAGTTTCCGCCAGCAGCGGGTTGGTCATGGTGCGGATCTTCTTGTTGTCGAAGTCCTCCGGCGAGGTGATCGGCTCGTCGGCGGTGACCACCATTTCCCCTTCGGGGTACATCTTGAGCAGTTCCAGCCCGTGCTCGGCATAGAGCTCGGGGAACATCTCGTTGATCGCCTTGCTCTCCTCGAAGAACTCGAGCACGGTTTCTTCGTCGGTGGGCAGCAGGTAGGGAATGAAGAAGATCTGGGCTGACGGAATCAGGGCGCCGGTGAAGCCGGGCGACTGGTTGACGAACTGGAGAATGCCGTTCTGGGTCTGCTCCATGATATCGTCGGATTCACCCAGCTCGCCGAAACGATAGATCTGGACGCTGTGGTCGGAGTTTTCCTCGATATGCTCCTTGAAGGCGACGGCAAACACGTCTTGTACATCACCTTCATATTCCTCGTGCGCATAACGCCAGTTATCGGAATATGCGGCCGCGGACATGCCGAGCAACATGGCGCCGATACTGGCCGTGGTCAACAACTGGGTTGCCTTCATTATTATCTTCTCCTCGCAGGTTTGGCCCGTGAAAACATGCAACATCAACAGGCATCGGTAGCCACAAAAAGCTACACAGCTTTTTTCAGGCTAGCGTGCCCCCTAGAGAGGGTCAAGGCGGTATTCGAGGGTTTGGAGTGCCAAAAGTTGTGCTTTTTTCTGTAATTTCCAGCGACTTGCCAGGGAAGTTACGAGACCTGGATCGTCCGCTGACAGGGGCGTGAGTGGCTCGGCCTGCTTGGCGAGGCACTGGAGACGCTGCAAGGTTTCACGTTCGGCGGCAAGTTCGGCCTGCTGGATTCGCCGGCGGACATCGGCGATGCCGGGGCTGCGGGCGGCCTCTGCCTTGAGCTGACGGCGCAGATCACGCAACGATTGAGTGACACTGCGCTGCCAACGGCGAATGGCCTCGAGCTCGGGCGGCTCCTCACGCAGGGTCAGACCGTGCCGGTACAGCCAGCAGTGCCACAGAAGTTCGCACACGTCGATGCCGGCCTCGTCCTGCAGGCACAGACAGGCGGCCTCAACGCCGGGGCGAGCGTAGAAGGCGAGGGCAAAGTCCCACAGCGGGTCGGCGCCAAGCCCGGCCCGCAGAGCGACAAGCGTTGCGGTAGAATCGTCCGTCATGAACCCGTCGTCACCAGCCGGACCACGCAAGCGGGGCCCGGCGCCGTGGCGCCACCTTTCTGCCAGTTGGAGCCTGCATGATTGCACTGCGCCAGGTTGCCCTGCAACGCGGCACCCAGACCCTGCTCGAGAACGCCGACCTGACCCTGCACGCCGGTCACAAGGCCGGGATCGTCGGCCCCAACGGGGCCGGCAAGTCCAGCCTGTTCGGTCTGCTGCTGGGCACGCTTGCCCCCGATCGCGGCGAGATAGAAATGAGCGGAGGCCAGCGCATCGCCCACATGGCACAGGAGGTCGATGCGTTGGATCGCGCCATCGTCGACTACGTGCTCGACGGCGACCGTGAGCTGCGCCAGGCCGAGGCGGATCTGGGTACAGCGCGCGAGCGTGGCGACGCTCACCGCGAGGCCGAGCTGCACGGCCTCATCGAGGCGCTGGACGGCTACAGCGCCCCGGCGCGTGCCGCCCAACTGCTGATCGGGCTGGGCTTCACCCAGGCCGACCTGGAGCGGCCACTGTCGGCGTTCTCCGGCGGCTGGCGCATGCGTGCCAACCTGGCGCGTACGCTGTTCATGCCGTCGGATCTGCTGCTGCTCGACGAGCCCACCAACCATCTGGACCTCGATGCCCTGCTATGGCTCGAGCAGTGGCTGATGCGCTACCCCGGTACCTTGCTGTTGATTTCCCACGACCGCGATTTCCTCGATGCCGTGTGCGACCACATCGTGCACTTCGACCGGCGTCGGCTGGTGCTCTATCGCGGCAACTACTCCACCTTCGAGCGCACGCGCGCCGAGAAGCTGGCGCTGCAGCAGGCCGAGGCCGCCAAGCAGCAGGCACGGCGCGAGGAGATCGAACGCTTCGTAGCGCGTTTCAAGGCCAAGGCGAGCAAGGCGCGCCAGGCCCAGAGCCGGCTGAAGATGCTCGAGCGCATGGGCGACATAGCCGTGGCCCATGCCGATTCGCCGTTTCATTTCACCATTCCCGCCGCTGACAAGACCTCGCATCCGCTGCTGGTGCTGGATCAGGCACGACTCGGCTACCGCGACGAAGCCGGCATAGAGAAGGTGCAGCTCGACGCGGTCAAGCTGACCCTGCTACCGGGACAACGTATCGGCCTGTTGGGGCCCAACGGGGCCGGCAAGTCGACCCTGATCAAGTCGTTGACCGGCGAGCTGCCGCTGCTGGCGGGAAAGCGGGTGCCGGGCGAGCATCTCAGCGTCGGTTATTTCGCCCAGCATCAGCTCGAGGGGCTCGACATGGCGGCTACGCCGTTCATGCATGTGCAGCGCCTCTCGCCCACTGCCAGCGATCAGTCGATCCGCAATTTCCTCGGCGGCTTCGGCTTCCCGGGCGACGATGCCTTCGGCGAGGTGGGGCGTTTCTCGGGCGGGGAGAAGGCCCGCCTGGCGCTGGCCCTGGTGGCGTGGCGCAAACCCAACCTGTTGCTGCTCGACGAGCCCACCAACCACCTTGACCTGGAGATGCGCGAGGCGCTCACCGAGGCCTTGGCCAGCTTTGAAGGCACGGTGATCCTGGTCTCCCATGACCGCCATCTGCTGCGTGCCACCGTCGACGAGTTCTGGAAGGTGGCCGACCATCGTGTCGAGCCCTTCGACGGCGATCTTGAGGACTATCGCGCCTGGCTCAAGGCGCGGCTGGAGGGCGAGCGACGCGAGGCGCGAGCCGACAAGGCCGAGCGCCAGGCGGAGGGTCCCGCACCGAAGGAGGACCGCAAGGCGAGCCGCCGCGCCGCCGCCGAGCTGCGCGAGAAGCTGCGCCCGCTGAAGAAGGCGCGCGATCGCGCCGAGCAGGCCATGGAGAAGGCCCAGGCGGAGCTGGCCGCGGTGGAGGAGACGCTGGGCGAGGCCGAGCTCTATACCGACCCGGCGCGCAAGGCCGCGCTCACCGAGCACCTGGCCCGCCAGGGTGAACTGAAGACGCGGCTCGAAGAGTTGGAAGCCGAATGGCTCGACGCCGAGGAGGCACTGGAGGCCATGGAAGCGGAGCTGCTGACGACGGGAAGTGAATAGTGCGCCGAGGGACTATTTCACGGTGATGCGGTTGTCTACCTGCGCCACCCCGTCCTGCTCCCGGGTGAGGGTGGCGGCCCGTTCACGCTGCTCCTCGGTCTCGACGAAGCCCGTGAGGATGGCGCGGTCACCGGCGAGATCCACGTCGATGGCCGAACCCGCCAGGTCCGGCGCTTCGAGAAGCCGGGCCTTGATCTGCACGGCAGCGAGCGAATCCTGCTGCTCGAGTCTGGCGGTTTCATTGACCGGGGCAACGGTGCAAGCGGCCAGTACGAGCAGCAGGAGCCCCGGTAGGGCAAGAGGCATGAGACGGCGGCATCGAAGCATCAATTGGCCTCCTCGTCAACGATGGCGCCACGGGAGCGGCTGATCAAGCCTTGGCAATAGGCCACGTCGGGACCGGCGCCGAGCTCCAGTAGCGGCAGGAGAGCGGTGATGGGGCTGGCAAGGGCTCCCAAGGCGACACTCGCTCCGGCCCGCAGGGCAAGCCCTTGGCGGTGCGGGTCGAGGTCGAGGTCGGAGAACGTGCCGCCGAGATGAAGGGGGGAGCGGCCGACGAAGAGACTGGGTCCTTGGGATGAGCGATGATACTGACATCCACCTGTTCCCGGTTCAGGTCGAGCTGGCCTCCCAGGGTGAAGGTGGTATCGCTCGTGTCGACCACGAAGGTGTCCATCTGGGCCACGCCGTCCCTCGCCTGAAGGTCAGCGTAAGCGCAGTCGATGGGAATCGGGCCGCGCCCTCGCGCCCAGCTCAAGAATGTCTGGCCGGCATCGATGCCGGCAAGCTCCACAAGCAGCGCATCCAGCTTGCCGCCGGTCATCAGCGCGACCACGCCGCCATCGGCGGAGGCCAGCAGCTCGGCGATCGAAGCACCCTCTACCCACAGCTTGCCGCGCCCGGCGATAGTGCCGACGCTTTCATCGGCCAGCTCCCAATGCTGCAGCGCATCGTTAAGATCCAGGCGCTTGACTTCCACCTGTACCGTGCCGCTGGGAGGCCGGGTGCTGGAATCGATGTCGAGCGTGAGATCGACACTGCCTTCTTCCACGCCGAAGCGGAGTGGGGCGAAGCGGCCGCGGCCATCCTCGAGCTCGAAGTCTAAGCTCACGTCGCTCAAGGGGAGGTTCCCTGCGCGCACCGATTCACCCCGGAAGCTCACGTCCGCGGAGACCCCTTGCCAGCCCTCGGTGACGATGGGCGTATCGGGCAGCACGAAGCGGTCGTCGGCGGTCTCCTCGGGGGTGGCACCGGCGAGGAACCCCAGGTCCTCTAGTTCGAGAAAGCGGGAGGAGAGCTTTCCTTCCAGTCGAGGCGGCGTGACACCGACATCTAGCGCCAGGCGGCCGGCAAGGTCGCTGTCGCCGACCTGCCCCTGCATGTTACGGAAGGTCCAGCGCTGATCTTCCAGTTGGACGTCTCCCGACACGGCGTAGGGGGGCAGTTCGGGCAGCGAGACACCCAACAGGCGACTCAGGCGCTGCGGGTTCGGCCCCTCCACCGCGAGCTGCAGATCCAGCCCGGCCAGCGCGAGTGGCCGCATGAGGGAGCCTTGCAGCTGGATGCTCGTGTCGACGAGGTCCGCTTCGAACTCGACGGCGTAGGGGCGATCCGGGGCGCGGGCGTCGAGCAGGGGGTCGCCTTGCAGGGTAAGCGAGGCTGGGGCGCCGTCGTAGCGGCCTTCGCCTTGCAGCTGGAACGTCTGGTTCCCGCTGCCGGCGCCCTGGGTTTCCAGGCGCAGGGTCAGGTCGGTGCCGGCGCGTGGGTCAACGAAGCGGAGCTCCGAGGGGGCGAAGCTCAGGTGGCCGAGGAACGGCAACAGCAGGTCGTCGCGGCGTACGCCGGGCAGCGCTTCGCTCACGTCGAGGTGCAGGTCGCCCGACAGCCGGCCGAGGCGGTCCTCCACCGTAGTGAAGGTGTCGCCCAGGCGGCTCAGGGCGATATCGTCGAAGACCAGATCCAGCTGCCCGGACGCCGCTGCGCTGCCGGCATCCAGCGTCAGTGCGCCGCTGAGCGAACCGTCTGCCAGGCGAAACCGCGAGAGGTCCGCCTGCAGCCGGCCTGAATCCAGCTCGGCATCGAGGGCGAGGTCGTGCAGTACGAGTTCATTGGGCAGCACCAGGGCGTCGGCCTGAAGGTCCAATTCCCCGTCGAAGCTTCTCAGCGGCGCCAGCAACGATTCGTCCCGGGCCGTGTCGTCCGATGCCTGATCAGCGGGAATGAACTGCGCCAGCTCGATGCGCCCGGCCTCGATATCGGCCGTGATCTCAGGGCGCTCCGTGGCGTTTACTTCCACGTTGCCGGCCACTGGGGTCGAACCAACCACCCCTTCGACCCTGCTGGCGGCCCACTGCTCGCCCTCCCGGCTCAGCCGACCGGCGAGCCGATAGCCGGGCAGGGGCGGCAGCACCGGGCCGATCCAGCTTTCCAGGGCGCGGCCGCTTTCGTCGTCGAGCGTCAGGTCGATGGCGAAGGTCTCGGGGTTGAGGAGCAGGTCGAGGGACGCATCGGTGGCGGCTTCCAGCCTGCCGGAAGTCGCCTGCGCCGCGAACGGGTAATCCCGTCTCAGGCTGCCCGTTTGCAGGTCGAACAGCTCGGGTAGGGGGGCGCCGCTGGCCTGCAACGCTAGCGGTTTGTCGCGAAAGGTGCCGTTGGCCGTCAGGCGTAGCCCGGGTGGCGCCTTCTCGTCGATGCTCTCGAGCGTCACCTGGAGGTCGTTGCCGGCTTCCTCGTGACGATAGGTGCCCTGAGCGTCGGCGATTCGCAGGTTGGCGAGCAGCGTGCTGCGCGAGTAACTGGCACGCTGCGAGAGCGGCTCGAGTTCCAGCGCAAGCTCGGCATCCAGCGTGGCGCCGGGATCCTGTCCCATACCCAGCTGCGCCGGGTCGATATTCTGCAGAGAGAGCCGAGCCTGTGCCTCGAGCGTTTCGGGGTCGCTCGTCAGCCGTGCCTCAGCCTCGACGCTGCCGCCCGCCATCTCGAAGTCAATAGCTTCGAGAGCAGCCGTGTGCTCGGCGAAGCGTAGCTGCCCCTGAAGGTCTTGAATCACTGTCTCGGCGAGCTTCAGGCGATCGACGGAGAGAGCGACCTCGCCGCGCCAGTCCGGCAGCACGGGCACCGAGACCGCCGTCTCTTGCTCGGATTCCGGCATGGCCTTGCGCAAGGCGGCGACATCGAGCTCACTTGAGGAGAGCCGTCCGTCCAGGGTCGGTGCCGCGCCCGAAGTATCTATTGCCAGCTCTCCGCTAAGGCGGCTCTCGGCCGCGGAGGCTTCGATATCGCGCAAGCGCCACACGTGGCCTTCGCGCTCAACTTTTCCCGCCACCTCGCGGTGATCCAGTGCCATTGGCGGCAGCCCCAGCCCGCGAGACCATTGAGCAAGGTCTTTGAGATTGAGATCTCCATTGACCCGCAAGCCATCCATCGACGGAGCGCCGGATATCTCGAAGGTGGCAGTGAACTGGCTTTCTTCGGAGCTGAGAGAAACCTCTCCGTTGAACGCCTGAGTGGCATCCATGAACGTCGCGATGGGGGCGGTATCGGCCTCCAATGCAAAGCGGCGTCCCCGAAACGACAGCATCGCCTCGGTGTGCAGGGCCTCGTCGTCGGCTTGTATCTCTAGGCTGGAGAGGGAAAACTCGAGCGGGATCTCTGTCTGGGCGGCCCGGTAATGGACTTGCGAATCGGCGATGGAGAGCTGGCGCAAGGGCAGGCGAGAGGCCGAATCCTCCTGGGCCTGGCGCTCTTCCCGGCCGGTGTCGAATAGCCAGTTGCCCGGGGCATCGGCGCGCTGCTCGAGGTTCAGGGTCGCATCGCTTACTCCAGCTTCATCCCACGAGACCTGGCCGCGGAGCAGATCGCCGAGGGCGGGCGTCAGGGTGATACGCCGCGCCTCGAGCAGGTGTTCAGCCTCGGCCCAGTCGGGATTGTCGAGCGTCACGTCCTCGAGTGTCAGCTGTGGCCGGGGAAACAGGTCGATACCCACATCGCCGCGCACGGCCACCTGGCGTCCGGTAGTCTCTTCCACGCGCTCGATGATGACCGGCTTCAGTGCATTCCAGTGCAGCAAATCCACCGCAGCAACGAGGAAGGCCACGATGAGGACCGGGGCCAACCACCAGAAATGCCTAGAGGAGCCATGCTTCATCCGTCCGCTCCCTGTTCCTTAGCTTGGGACTTGTACCGTCCGGAGAGGCGGTACTCGGCCGTCCTGTGCCGCTTTCCTTGCCTGCGGTCATCCTCTCAGTGTGGTCTGGCGCTGCCTCAGCTCTCCAGTAGAAACGTTACCGGCCCGTCGTTGACCAGCTCGACCTGCATGTCGGCGGCGAACTCACCGCTCTCGACCCGGGGCCAGGCCGCCCGGGCGCGTTCGAGCAGGTAGTGGAACAGCCGTTCGCCCTCGGCCGGCGGTGCGGCGCTGGAAAAGCTCGGGCGCAGCCCCTTGCGGGTGTCGGCGGCCAGGGTGAACTGCGATACCAGCAACAGCCCGCCTTCGACCTGCTGCAGGTCGAGGTTCATCTTGCCTGCCGCGTCGCTGAATACCCGGTAGCGTAGCAGCTTGTGCAGCAGCCGCTCGGCGGCGGCCTCGTCATCGCCCTTTTCTACCCCCACCAGGGCCAGCAGGCCGTGATCGATGGCGCCCACCCTACGTTCATCCACCGTGACGCTGGCGCGGCGCACGCGCTGTATCAGGGCCTTCATGCGGCGAGTCTCCTTCGGTCGTCAACTCGCCGAAGGGTATCATGCGCCGGGACGAAGGGCAGACGCTACCAAGCCCTGCACAGCATGATGTCGCAGTGCGGCTCGGCGAGCAGCGCCTCGGTGACAGGGCTTTGACGGCCCAGCTGGCCCCGGCTGCTCAGCGCCAGCAGGTCGGGCTGCTGGCGCCGCAGCTGGGTCAGCAGCACTTCCAGCGGTTCGCCCTGTTCGAGCACCAGCTCCACCTCCGGCACGCTGTCGAGTTCGCCCATCAGTTGGTCGGTCTCGCGCTCGATCTGGCAGCGCAGGCGTTCCACTTCGCGGTCGCGCCAGCGCGCGTAGTCGCTGTCGGAGCCTAGCTCGCGTTCGCCGGGAATATCCCAGGCATGCAGCAAGGTGAGGCGGGCTTCGGGAAAGCGCTTGAGTGCCGCACGCAGGGTATTGCGGCTGGCCAGCGAGAAATCCACCGGCACCAGAATCTCCTGCCAGTCGCGATTGGCCGGCTGGGAGACCGACAGCACCGGGCAGGGAGCGCTGCGCAGTACCCGTGCCAGGGTGGTGCCGGCGACCAGATCGGGCTGGCCACGCTTGCGGTGGGAGCCCAGCACGATCATGTCCACCTCGCGGTCGTGTGCCTCACGGATGATCTCGGCATAGGTGGCGCCGGCCACCGTCTGCAGCATCACGCTCGGCTCCGGTAATGCATAGTCCTCGCGCACATCCGTCAGGATAGCCTGCATGTCGGCCACCACGGCCTCTTCCAGATCGTGCAGTACCCTTCGCGGCAGGAAGGGGTCGAGGACATGAATGACATCCAGGCGCGCACCGTTCTCGATGGCCAGGCGTATGGCCCGGGCGAAGGCAGCGCGATTCTCGGCCGATAGGTCGCAGGCAAACAGCAGGGTCTGGGTCATGACGTCTCTCCGTGGCGGATGAGCCTGACAGGACAGACTTCAGCATGGGCGGCACTCGACCAAGGCGCAAGCACCGTGTCACTACCACCAGCGGTGGAAGTGATGCACCGGGCCGCGGCCCCGGCCGACGTCAAGACGCCAGCTCTCCGTCAGCGCCGCCTCGAGCCACTGCTTGGCCGTCGCGATCGCCTGCGGCAGCGAATCGCCCTGCGCCAGGCGCGCAGTGATGGCCGAGGAGAGCGAGCAGCCGGTGCCGTGCAGGTTGGCGGTGTCGATGCGGGGACCTTCGACCCAGTGCGGTGTGCCGTGGCCGATCAGCAGGTCGGGACAGCTCTCGTCGCGCAGGTGACCGCCCTTGAGCAGCACGGCACCGGCTCCCAGCGTCGTCAGGTCGGGTGTCATGGCGAGCATCTCATCGCGGCTGCTGGGTGCGTCGATGCCCAGCAGTACTGCGGCTTCGGGCAGGTTGGGGGTGATCAGGTCGGCCAGCGGGACCAATACCTCACGTACCGCGGCGATGCCGGCTTCGTCGACCAGCACGTCGCCGCTCTTGGCCACCATCACCGGATCGAGCACGATCCAGCGGGGACGCCGCGATTGCAGGGCGTCGCGGATGGTCTCGGCGACTTCGCGGCTGGCCACCATGCCGATCTTCACCGCATCGACAGCCACGTCGTCGAGCAGGGTGTCGAGCTGCAGGCGAATGAACTCCACCGGTACCGGATGCACGCCGCGTACGCCGCGGGTGTTCTGCGCGGTCAGTGCGGTGATGACGCTGGTACCATAAGCGCCCAATGCCGAAAAGGTCTTGAGGTCGGCCTGGATGCCGGCGCCGCCGCTGGGGTCGGAGCCGGCGATGGTGAGAACGTTGGGAATGAGGCGATCGTGGGTCATGGCGTCTCGTCCTGCAAACTGATGGGTATGGGAGGCGCTGAATGCTGAGTCTGTTCCTGGTGGCCTTCGCCAGTGCTACGTTGCTGCCTGGCGGTTCGGAAGTCTGGCTGGCGCGGCAGTGGTGCCTGGGCCAGCCGCTGCTGGGGCTGTGGCTGGTGGCCACCTGCGGCAATACCCTGGGCAGCCTGGTCAACGTCTGGCTGGGGCGCTACGCGCGCCGCTTCCAGGACCGCCGCTGGTTCCCTGCCTCGCGCGAGGGCCTGGCCCGCGCCGAGCGCTGGTATCACCGCTTCGGCGAGTGGAGCCTGCTGGCGAGCTGGGCGCCGCTGATTGGCGACCCGCTCACCGTGCTTGCCGGCGTCTTTCGCCTGCCCTGGTGGCGCGCAGTGCTGCTGATCACCCTGGCCAAGGCGGCACGCTACGCCGTGGTGCTGGCTCTGGCCCAGGCGTGGCTGGCGCCGCTATGTGACTGACCTATAGAAGGGAAGGCAGCCAGGTGGCCAGTCCCGGGAACAGCGCCAGCGCCGCCAGCATGCCGAGCTGCAGCAGGATGAACGGGATTACGCCGCGGTAGATGGCGGAAGTCGGCACCGAGTCCGGCGTCACGCCGCGCAGATAGAACAGCGCGAAGCCGAATGGCGGCGTCAGGAACGAGGTCTGCAGGTTCACCGCGATCATGATGCCGAGCCAGATCGGATCGAGGCCCATCATCAGCAGCACCGGCCCGACGATCGGCACCACCACGAAGGTGATCTCGATGAAGTCGAGAATGAAGCCGAGCAGGAAGATCACCAGCATCACCACCAGGGTGGCACCCACCACGCCGCCGGGCAGTGCCTCGAACAGCTGCTTGACCAGCTCCTCGCCGCCGTAGGCGCGGAACACCAGCGAGAACAGCGCGGCACCGATCAGGATCAGGAACACCATGCTGGTGACCTTGGCGGTGGACTGAACCACCTCGCGCAGCATGGCCAGGTTGAGCCGGCGGTTGGCCAGCGCCAGCAGCAGGGCACCCATGGCACCCACCGCCGAGGCCTCGGTGGGGGTGGCGAAGCCGCCCAGGATCGAGCCCAGCACGGCGACGATCAGCAGCACGGGGGGAATCAGACCCTTGATCAGCAGCGGCCACAGGCTGCCGCGGTGACCGAGCTCTTGCTTGAGCGCCTCGCGGTCGGCCGGCGGGGCGCTCTCCGGCTTCCACCAGGCCACGGCCAGCAGATAGAGAATATAGGCCACTACCAGCAGCAGGCCCGGTATCAGGGCGCCGACGAACAGGTCGCCCACCGAGACCGTCTTGGGACTCCACACGCCCATGGCGAGCTGCGCCTGCTGATAGGCATTGGAGAGCACGTCACCCAGCAGCACCAGGGCGATGGAGGGCGGAATGATCTGGCCCAGGGTGCCGGTGGCGCAGATGGTGCCGGTGGCGAGCGACGGCGAGTAGCCGCGCTTGAGCATCGTCGGCAGCGACAGCAGGCCCATGGTGACCACGGTGGCGCCGACGATGCCGGTCGAGGCGGCTAGCAGCATGCCGACCAGGATCACCGAGATACCCAGTCCGCCGCGCAGCGAACCGAACAGCATTGCCATGGCGTCGAGCAGGGTCTCGGCGACGCGCGACTTCTCCAGCAGCACCCCCATCAACACGAACAGCGGTACCGCCAGCAGTGTCTGGTTGGTCATGATGCCGTACAGGCGGTTGGGCATGGCGCCCAGCATGCTTGCCTCGAACGGCACCGGCATGCCCATCTGCAGCAGCAGGTGGCCGAGGCCGGCGAAGATCAGCGCGGTACCGGCCAGCGCCAGGGCGACCGGATAGCCCAGCATCAGCACGGCACAGACGGTAAGGAACAGGAACAGCGGCATGAACTCGAACAGGACTTCCACGTCAGACCCCCTCGTCGTGGTCGGGCGTATTGCCAGGGGCCTTGCCGCGCAGAATCAGCACCTGGCGCATCACCTGAGCCACGCCCTGCAGCATGAGCAGTAGCATCATGATCAGGATCAGTGACTTGAGCAGGAAGACACCGGGGATACCGCCGTCCGGCGAACGCTCGAGAATCGCCCAGCTGCTCTTCACGTAGCCGAGGCTCGAATAAGCGATGAACAGCGTCACCGGAAACAGCAGGAACAGCGTGCCAAGCAGGTCGATCCACGCCCGGCCGCGGGCGGAGAGCTTGCGATAGAAGATGTCGACGCGGACGTGGCCATCGTGACGCAGCGTCCAGGCCGCCCCCAGCATGAACACCATGGCATGCATGTACATGACCGACTCCTGCATGGCGATGCTGTGGAGGCCGAAGACATAGCGCATCACCACGATGGCGAACTGTACCGCCATCATGAGGATCACCAGCCAGGCGATGGAGCGGCCCACGACCTCGGTAAAGCCGTCGAGCCATGCGAGCAGGACCGGATCACGGTTTGCGGTTTGCATGGTGGAAGTCTCGTGTCGAAGCAATATCAGGGGACGCATCATCGCTGATTACGCAGCGTGCGTCATCCTCATGCCTCAACGTCCTGGCTCGCGCTGCTGGCGTTTGCGCAGTTCCTTGAGCAGCGCCAGACAGCGGGGCGGCAGTGCCACATCGATGGCGATGGGCAGATGATCGGAGAACAGGTGGTCGAGCACACGCACGTCCTGAGCCTTGAGCGAACTGGAGATCAGGATGTGGTCGAGCGCGCGGCGCGGCTGCCACGAAGGGTAGCTGAGCAGCGGGCGCACCGGATGCAGCGGCAGCGAGTCGCAGAAGCGCGTATGCGAATGCAACTGATCCGGCGTGCAGTTGAGATCGCCCATCACCACCACGTGCTGCAGCGGCTGGATGATCTCGCTCAGGTAATCCAACTGGCGTACCCGGCCGCGGTGGCTCAACGCCAGGTGGGCGACGAACAGGTGCAGCGCGTCCGGGCCGTCGCCGTAGCGGGCGTGGATGGCGCCGCGCCCCGGCAGGGTGCCGGGAAGGCGATGCTCCTCGACCCGGGTTGGGGCGAGCCGTGACAGCAGACCGTTGCTGTGCTGGGCGAAGCGTCCCAGGTTGCGGTTGAGCTGCTGGTAGTGGTGCGGAAAGCCGCCCCGCGTGGCCAGGTACTCGATCTGGTTGACGTGGCTGGAGCGAAAGCTGCCGCCGTCGACCTCTTGCAGCCCGACGATGTCGAAGCGGCTCAGCACGTTGCTGACCATGTCCAGTCGCCGCACCCGCTGGGGATGCGGCAACAGGTGCTGCCAGCTGCGCGTCAGGTAATGATGGTAGGCCGACGTCTGGATGCCCACCTGCATGTTGAAGGTGAGCAGCTTGAGATGCCCACCCTCCAGGGTCGGGGTCCTGGCATCGACCAGGTGAGAGCGCTCGGCAGACACGCTCAGTTCGTGCGCTCCTGGCGCACGCGCTCGACCAGCGCACCGGCAACCTGCGGCATGTTCTCGAGGCTGCCGGCGCTGCTCGGGGTGACCAGGTAGCGGCCGTCGACGACCAGCGCCGGGACGCCCATCAGGCGCATGGTGCGCATGCGTGCGTGGGCCTTGTTGACCTGGGCCTTGACGCCGAAGGCGTCCAACGCCTGGCGTGCCTCCTCTTCGCTGACGTCGTACTGGCTGAAGAAGCCGGCAATGCTGTCGGTATCGTTGAGACGCTCCCCTTCCTCGTGGATGGCGTGGAACAAGTCGGGATGGGCTTGCTCGAGAATTCCCAGTTCCTCGGCGGCATAGAACATCACCGCATGCGTGTTCCAGTCGCCACCCATGGTCGCCGGCATGCGGTTGAACGCGACGTCGTCGGGCTGCTCGGCGACCCAGGCGTTGAGCGGCTCCTCCAGGTTGTAGCAGTGCGGGCAGCCGTACCAGAACACTTCGGTCACCTCGACCTGGTCCTCCCCGGCGCGGGTCTCGATGGGCTCGGGCAGCTTCTCGTAGTGCTGTCCCTCGACCAGGTTGTCGGCGCTGGCCAGTGTCGCCAGGCTCAGGCCGGCCATGGCGAAAACAGCTGACTGGAGGATACGCAAGGGCTTGAACATAGAACTGGAACTCCTGTGAAGTACGCCGAAAGGCGGCGATAGGACCCGCTTGACGGATGCGTCGTTCACTTTGAGCGCCGATGCCGCTGACGGTTCCGAACCACGTCGTCGGGTCAAGACGACGAAGGCGGCCAGGGGCCGCCTTCCGTGCCGGCCGGAGCCGGCGAGGTCCGCGATGCGGCGCTCAGTGCAGGCCGTGGATATAGTTGGCCACGGCCTCCATGTCGGCATCGCTCATCTTGGCGGCGATATCGCCCATCATGCCGTTGGGATCGTTGCTGCGCTCGCCGGCGGCGAAATCCTGCAGCGTGGTGACGATGTACTGAGGGAACTGGCCGGAAAGGGCCGGGTAGACGGCGGTATGGATACCGGCGCCGCTGGGCCCGTGGCAGGCCGCACAGGCCGGAATCCCCTTGGCCGCATCGCCGGCGCGGTAGAGCTCCTGGCCACGCAGCAAGGCTTCCTCCGCCGGATCGGCCTGACCGATGTTGGCGTCCTGCGTGGCGAAGTAGGCGGCGACGTCCCAGGCATCCTGGTCGGAGAAATCGTCGACCTGCCCGGCCATCTCGGGCACCAGCCGTTTGCCGTCGCGGATATCCATGATCTGCTTGGCCAGGTAGCTCGCCTGCTGACCGGCGAGGTGCGGGAAGGAGGGCGCGGAGCTAATGCCGTTCTGGCCATGGCAGGCCGCACAGCTCTGGGCTTTTTCGCGACCAGCGGCAGCGTCGGCGTCTGCTTCCAGGTCGGCGTGAGCGACGCCAACGGCGCCGAGGGTTATTGCCAGGCTTGCCAGTAACTTTCTCATCGCTGATTCACTATGCCGTTATGGATTATACCGGTACGCATTCCTGGGAGCTGCCCCGCCTTGCGGATACCAGGCCGGCCTTGCCCTGCTGCCGAGGCGACACTCGGTTGGTCGCTGCCGGCAAGAGCACGATGTTACACTAGCGCGCCCAGGTCGCAGAAAAAAGACATCGCATTATAACGAAACAGGCCGGCATCGGAAATGCAGGGCAGGTACCGATGGTGTCCTCTGCGACTTTACCGGCAGAACGTTGAGGCCATGACCCGAATGAACTATCAGAGTGCGCGCTTTCTGACCAGCGCGCCCACGCTAGCCCAGTGCCCGCCCGACGACGGTGCCGAGGTCGCCTTCGCCGGCCGCTCGAATGCCGGAAAATCCAGTGCGATCAATACACTGACCCGACAGAAGGCGCTGGCACGCACCTCGCGCACCCCGGGACGTACCCAATTGATCAACTTCTTCACCCTGGGCGATGACACCCGCCGGCGGCTGGTCGACCTGCCCGGCTACGGCTATGCCAAGGTGCCCGAAGCGGTCAAGCGCGAGTGGCAGCGCCACCTCGCCGACTATCTGCGCGGTCGCCGTGCCCTGCGCGGCCTGGTGCTGGTGATGGACGTGCGCCATCCGTTGACCGAGTTCGACCAGACCCTGCTGGGCTGGGCCGACGACCAGGACATGCCGGTGCACATCCTGCTCACCAAGGCCGACAAGCTGAAGTCTGGGGCGGCCAAGAGCGCCCTGCAGCAGGTGCGCAGTCGCCTGCGCGAGTGGGAGGATCTGGTGACGGTACAGCTGTTCTCGTCACTCAAGCGCGAGGGGGTCGACGAGGCCTGTGCCCGCCTCGACGCCTGGCTGGCCGACCCCGAACCCGCCTAGCGCAGCTCCCACTCCGGCGCCGGCTGGCCCAGCCGGCGCAGCAGCGCGGGCAGCTCGCGCACGTGATCGAGGCGATGGATGCCGGGTGGCATCGGCGTGTCGTCCACGTGAGGTGAGATCCAGGCCACCTGCATGCCCAGGCGCCGGGCCGGCTCGACATCCTCGCGCCAGGAGTCGCCCACGTGCAGGGCACGGGCCGGCGACGCCCCCAGTCGCGCCAGCGCCGCCAGGAAGGGGCGCGGGTCGGGCTTGGGAGCGAGGATCTCACCCGCGGCGATGGCCACCGGAAAGTGCCGGCCGAGCGCCAGGCGTTGAATATCCACGTTGCCGTTGGTGATGCTGGCCAGGCGATAGTGCCGGCCCAGCCCGGTCAGCAGCGGTTCCACCTCGGGGTGCGGCTCGACCCGGTGGCGCAGCTCCATGAAGCGAGCCATCGCTGCCCTCGCCCATTGCTCCGCCGTGGCCGGCTCGAGGCCGTACTCCCCCAGCATTTCCGTTAGCGCCCGTTCGCGCAGCCAGGTGAAGTGGCCGCGATGCAGCGGGTGCGCGTGGGCCAGCGCGCGACGGCGCAGCTCGAAGCTCTCCAGCGGAAAGCACTCGCTGAAGCGTGGCGAGGTGGAACGCCCGTGCGCCTGCAGCCAGCCGGCGAGCTCGCGGTCGAGCCAGGCGTAGTGGCCGGTCTCGGTGGCGACCATGACACCATGGTTGTCCCACAGGGTGTCGTCGAGGTCGAAGGTGATGGCCTGGAGCGGCAAGGGGTCAGTCATGGTCATGCATCGCGTGTTTCGTCGCTGCGCCGGCGGGCGCGTGGGTGGGTCGCATCGTAGCTCGCCGCCAGGTGCTGCCAGTCGAGCTTGGTGTAGACCTGGGTGGTCGAGAGGTTGGCGTGCCCCAGCAGCTCCTGTACCGCGCGCAGGTCCTGGCTCGACTCCAGCAGGTGGCTGGCGAAGGAGTGGCGCAGGCGATGCGGGTGGAGGTGCTCGGGCAGGCCGCGGCGGCGGGCCACCTCGGTCAGCCGCTTCTGGATGGCGCGGTGTCCGAGCCGCCCGCCGCGGGCGCCGACGAACAGCGCTGTCTCTCCCGGCGCCGCCAGCCTCGCGCGGCAGGCCAGCCAGGCGTCGAGCGCGCGTCGGGCGCTGCGTCCCACCGGTACCTGGCGCGGCTTGCCGCCCTTGCCGAGCACCCGCACGCGGCGCGGCTCCAGGGCGTCAAGGTCGAGGCCGGCGAGCTCCGCCAGGCGCAGGCCGCTGGAGTAGAACAGCTCTAGCATCGCCTGGTCGCGCAGCGCCAGCGGCGAGCCGTCGTGAGGCGTATCGAGCAGTCGCGCGAGCTGGTCCACGTCCAGCGGCTTGGGCAGGTGGGCGCCCTGGCGCGGCGTGGGTACCAACTCGGCGGGATTGTGCTCGAGCACGCCGTGCTTCACCAGGAAGTTGGCGAAGTGAGAGATCGCCGCACGGCGCCGTGCCAGGCTGCGCGGAGCGAGGCCGCGACTGCGCTCGGCGCCGAGAAAACGGCGCACCAGGCCGACGTCCAGCCCGGCGCCATCCTCGATCTTACGCTCTTCCAGGAAGGCCAGCATCGCCTCGAGGTCGCGCCGGTAGGCGTTCAGCGTGGCCGGGCTGGCGGTGCGCGCCAGCGTCTCCAGGCACGCTGCCAGCTGCTGGCGCAGTGGGCTGTCAGCCATGCGACGTAGGGCAGCCATGGGGGGCCGGGGCATGGCGCAGCAGCAGTCGCGCCAGGACGTCGCCGAGGTACTCGGTGAACAACGTATCCATGCTGGCGCGGAAATGGTCCGGGTCAGGGCTTGCCATGACCAGGTAGCCCATTGGCTCGCCCAGGGTCAGCCGGGTCAGGGCGCAGGAGCCGGCCTGTCGCGGCGGCCGCGTGTGCGGCAGCAGGCGCCCCCAGTCGGTGGGCGTGAGCCGGGTGCAACGGCTGGTCCGGCCGTCGAGCAGCGCCGCCAGGCGCACGCCGGCATGCTCGTCGAGCACGTGCCGCGGTGGCTGTGGCGGCAGCGGCTCGTGGTCGGTGAGCTGGGACGGGCACCACAGCGCCACGGCGGGGATCTGGAAGTGCTCGCTCATCTGTGTGGCCAGCGCCTGGCCCAGGGCGTCGGCATCCTCGGCCTCCAGCAGTGCCAGCACCAGTTCACGGGTGCGACGGTACTGCACCTCGTTGTGACGTGCCGATTCCAGCAGCTGCTCCAGCCGCCACTCGGCCTGCTCGGCACGGCGGCGCAGATCGTAGACCAGACGCTCGAGCAGCGAGGTGGTGCCATGGGCCTCGGGATGAGGCACCTTGAGCTGCTGCAGCAGCCCCTCGCGACCGACGAAGAAATCCGGATGACGGGCCAGCCATTCGGCCACCCGGTCCGGATCGAGGGTCTTGCGCGGTTCGGGGACGGCTCGGGTCATGCTTGCCTCCTTCGGTTCGGGTGGGCCCGGCAAGTCAGGCCAGGGCGACGCGTCCCTCGAAGACGCGTTCGGCAGGGCCGGTCATGAGCAGTGGTGCATCGCCACCGGGCCAGTCGATGCGCAGGTCGCCGCCGCGCAGGTGGACCGTGACGGGCGTTTCCAGCAGACCCTGGCGCATGCCGCTGGCTACCGCGGCGCAGGCACCGGTGCCGCAGGCCAGGGTCTCGCCGCTGCCGCGTTCGAAGACGCGCAGGCGGATCTCGTGGGGCGAGACCACCTGCATGAAGCCGACGTTCACCCGCCGCGGAAAGCGTGGATGAGCCTCGATGGCCGGGCCGAGGCGCTCGACCGGCGCGGTGTCGATGCTATCCACGCGCAGTACCGCGTGCGGGTTGCCCATCGAGACGGCGCCGATCTCCAGCGTCTCGCCGTCAACCTCGAGCCGGTGCAGCGGGCGGTCCTCGGCGGCATCGAAGGGCAGTGCCGTCGGCGCAAAGCGAGGGCTGCCCATATCCACCGTCACCTGTCCGTCCTGCTGCACCACCAGCGTCAGTGGGCCGCCGGCGGTCTCCACGTGGATCTCACGCTTGTGGGTCAGGCGCTGGTCGCGCACGAAGCGGGCGAAGCAGCGCGCACCGTTGCCGCAGTTCTCCACCTCGCTGCCGTCGGCATTGAAGATGCGGTAGCGGAAATCCATCTCGGGGTCGCGCGGCGGCTCGACGAGCAGCAACTGGTCGAAGCCCACGCCGAAGCGGCGGTCGGCGAGCCGGCGGATCTGTTCGTCGCGCAGCCGCGCGCGCTGGGTGACCAGATCGACCACCATGAAGTCGTTGCCCAGGCCATGCATCTTGGTGAAATGCAGCAGCATCAGCGCTTCTCTCCGCTCGCGTCCGCCGTTGTCTCGGGCAACAGCGACTCGCCGGCCCACAGCGATTCCATGCTCTCGCGGCGACGCACCACGTGGAAGGCGTCGCCATCGACCATCACCTCGGCGGGGCGCGGCCGGCTGTTGTAGTTCGAGGCCATGACGAAACCGTAGGCGCCGGCAGAGCGCACCGCCAGCAGGTCGCCGGCGTCGATGGCGAGTTCGCGCTCCTTGCCCAGGAAGTCGCCGGTCTCGCAGACCGGACCGACCACGTCATAGGTGGCGCGCTCGCGCACGGGCCGGGTATCCACCGGGATGATCGCCTGCCAGGCCTGGTAGAGCGAGGGACGGATCAGGTCGTTCATGCCGGCGTCGACGATGGCGAAGTTCTTGGTCTCGCCGGGCTTGAGATACTCGACCCGGGTCAGCAGCACGCCGGCATTGGCGGCGATCGAGCGGCCCGGCTCGAACAGCAGGGTCAGGCCGGCGCCGTGTTCCCAGCGGGCCAGGCGTTCGAGCAGCGAGGCGGCGTAGTCGAAGGGTTGCGGCGGGCGCTCACCGCGGTAGGGCACGCCGAGTCCGCCGCCGAGGTCCAGATGTTCCACGGTGATGCCGCGCTCGCGCAGGCGCTCGAGCAGCACCAGCAGGCGGTCGAGGGCGTCGAGGAAGGGGGCGAGCTCGGTCAACTGCGAGCCGATGTGACAGTCCAGGCCCACTACCTTCACCCCCGGCAGGCGGGCGGCCAGCTCATAGACGGCGAGCGCCTCGTCCACCGGGATGCCGAACTTGTTGTCCTTGAGTCCGGTGGAGATGTAGGGGTGGGTGCCGGCATCGACGTCGGGGTTGACCCGCAGCGATACCGGCGCCACCTGGCCGAGGCGCTCGGCCACGGCGCTCAGGCGCTCAAGCTCGGGACGCGACTCGACGTTGAAGCACTTGATGCCGACCTCGAGCGCCCGGGCCATCTCGCACTCCTGCTTGGCCACGCCGGAGAACACCACCTTGGCCGGATCGCCGCCGGCGGCGAGCACGCGCTCGAGTTCGCCCTGTGAGACGATGTCGAAGCCAGCCCCCATGCGCGCCAGCAGGCCCAGCACCGCCAGGTTGGAATTGGCCTTGACCGCATAGCAGATCAGGTGGGGATGACTGCCCAGCGCCTCGGTATAGGCACGGAAGTGCCGCGCCAGGGTGGCCTTGGAGTAGACGTAGCAGGGCGTGCCGACCTCCTCGGCCACCCGCGACAGCGGTACTTCCTCGCCGTAGAGCACGCCGTCGCGATATTCGAAGTGATCCATGATTCAGTCCGTGTCCTCGTCGTCGGCGTCTTGCTGCTCGTCACTTTGTACCGCAGGGTTGCCGTAGCGCTCCTCGGCGGCCTCGTCGCCGGGCAGGTAGAGCGGCCCCTTCTGGCCGCAGCCTGCCAACAGCGCGAGCGTGAGGGCCATCAGGGCTGGCGTGCGCACCTTGCTGCTTCTCGCCGTGCGCATGGTTAGCGGCCCAGGGCCGCCAGCGCATCGCGGGCCCGCTGCGCGGCGGCGCGCACCTGGTCCGGCGCGGTGCCGCCGATATGGTTGCGTGCCGCCACCGAGCCCTCCAGGGTCAGCACTTCGAAGACGTCGTCATCTATGACGTCGGAGAACTGACGCAGCTCGTCGAGGCTCATCTCGGAGAGATCCTTCTTCTCGCGCAGGCCGAAGGCCACGGACTGGCCGACGATCTCGTGGGCGTCGCGGAAGGCCACTCCGCGGCGCACCAGGTAGTCGGCCAGGTCGGTGGCGGTGGAGAAACCGCGACGGGCGGCTTCGTACATGCTCTCCTTGCGCGCCTCGATGGCCGGCACCATGTCGGCGAACGCCTTCAGGCAGTCGCGCACCGTGTCGAGGGTATCGAACAGCGGCTCCTTGTCCTCCTGGTTGTCCTTGTTGTAGGCCAGCGGCTGCGACTTCATCAGCGTCAGCAGGCCCATCAGGTGGCCGTAGACACGCCCGGTCTTGCCGCGAACCAGCTCGGGCACGTCGGGATTCTTCTTCTGCGGCATGATCGAGCTGCCGGTGCAGAAACGGTCGGGCAGGTCGATGAAATCGAACTGGGCGCTGGTCCACAGCACCAGCTCCTCGCTCATGCGCGACAGGTGCATCAGCAGGATGCTGGCGAAGCTGGTGAACTCGATGGCGAAATCGCGATCGCTCACCGCGTCGAGCGAGTTCTCGGCGGGACGTTCGAAGCCCAGCAGCTCGGCGGTGACATGGCGGTCGATGGGATAGGTGGTGCCGGCCAGCGCTGCTGCACCCAGCGGCATGACGTTGACCCGCTTGCGACAGTCGAGCAGCCGCTCGTGATCGCGGGCGAGCATCTCCTGCCAGGCCAGCAGGTGGTGGCCGAAGGTCACCGGCTGGGCGGTTTGCAGGTGGGTGAAGCCGGGCATGATGGTGTCGGCTTCGCGTTCGGCGAGTTCGATCAAGCCTTCACGCAGGCGCTTGAGCTCGGCCTCGACCACGTCGATCTCGTCGCGCAGGAACAGGCGGATGTCGGTGGCCACCTGGTCGTTGCGCGAGCGGCCGGTGTGCAGCTTCTTGCCGGTGATGCCGATCTTGTCGGTCAGGCGTGCCTCGATGTTCATGTGCACGTCCTCGAGCTTCACCGACCATTGGAACTCGCCGCGCTCGATCTCGCCGCGGATCTCGGTCAGCCCCGTGACGATGGCATCGCGCTCGGCGTCGGTCAGTACACCCACCCGGGCCAGCATGGTGGCATGCGCGATGGAGCCCTGGATGTCCTGCAGGGCGAGGCGCTGATCGAAGTCGACCGAAGCGGTGAAGCGTTCGACGAAGGCATCGGTGGGCTCGCTGAAGCGGCCGCCCCAGGACTGGTTGGTGCCGGGGGTTGGGGAACTAGAGCTCATCGGCGTGGGCATCCTGCGTGTTGCATGCTGTGGCGTTCTCGGGAAGCCGCGTGCGGCGGCGTAGGTCAGGTCTTGCAGTGTACCAGAGTCGGCGCGAGTGGCGAGGGGCGCAGCAAGCGACGAGAGGGCCAATTTTTCCTGCTTCGCCCGGTGCTTTATGATGAACGTCAATGACCGTCTACCGACCGTGACCGATAATGGCGCGGCAACGACAGCTGAGCCGAGGCCGTTCAGGCCCGCTGCATGGGAGAACCACGTGCGATCCAACACTACGCTGCGCATTGCCACCCGTAAGAGCTTGCTGGCCATGTGGCAGGCCGAACACGTTCGCGACCTGCTGATGGCCGAACATCCGGGGCTCGAGGTGGAGCTGGTCGCGCTCTCCACCCGTGGCGACAAGATTCTCGATACGCCGCTGGCGAAGATCGGCGGCAAGGGGCTGTTCGTCAAGGAGCTGGAGGAGGCCATCCTCGACGGGCGCGCCGATATCGCCGTGCACTCGATGAAGGACGTACCCATGCACTTCCCGGAGGGGCTCGGGCTGTCGGTGATCTTCGCCGGTGCCGAGCCCACCGACGCCTTCGTCTCCAACCGCTTCGGCACGCTCGACCAGCTGCCCGAAGGGGCACGCATCGGTACCTCGAGCCTGCGCCGCGGCCTGCAGATGCGCGAGCAGCGTCCCGACCTGGAGATCCTCACCCTGCGCGGCAACGTCCAGACGCGCCTGGCCAAGCTCGACGCCGACGAGTTCGACGCCATCATCCTGGCCACTTCCGGGCTCAAGCGTCTGGGGCTCGGCGAACGCATCGCCCAGGAGCTGCCCCCCGAGGTGTGCCTGCCGGCTTGTGGCCAGGGCGCGCTGGGCATCGAGTGCCGCATCCACGATCCCGAGCTGATCGCCCTGCTGGCACCGCTGGACGACCCCATCACGGCGACCCGGGTGCGCGCCGAGCGCGCCATGAATACACGCCTCGAGGGCGGTTGCCAGGTGCCCATCGGGGGCTATGCCGTGTTCGAGGAAGACGGCCAGACGCTGTGGCTGCGCGCACTAGTGGGCAACCCCGAGGGTACCGAGGTGCTGCGCGCCGAGGGGCGCGGCTCGATCCACGAGCCGGAGGCGCTCGGCATAAGGGTGGCGGAAGACCTGTTGGAACAGGGTGCCGGCGAGATTCTGGCACAGGTCTACGGCGCCTGAATGGCGGCCGGGCTTCCCGTGCTGATCTGCCGACCGGGCGAGCGGGCGGCTGCGTTGGCGGCCGCCATCGAGGCCGCCGGCTTCCCGGTGGCGAATCTCGAGGCCATGACGCTGGAGGCGCTGCCGGAAACCCCGGCCACGCGTCAGGCGTGGCTCGATTTCGACCATTTCCACAAGGTGGTGGTGGTCAGCCCCTTCGCCGCCGAGTGTCTCTACCAGGCCCTGGACCGCTATTGGCCCCAGCTGCCGCTGGGGACAGCCTGGTACGCGGTAGGAGCGGCCACCGCCGAAGCCCTGCACGCGCGATTCGGCGCCAGGGTGCACCTGCCGCCGGCCGCGGCCGGCGAGGACACCAGCGAGGCGCTGCTCGAGCTTGCCTCGCTGCGCGCCCTCGACGGCCAGCGCGTACTGCTGGTAGCCGGCGAGGGCGGCCGGACGCTGCTGGCCGAGACCCTGGAGGCGCGCGGCGCACGGGTCACCCGGCTGGCGCTCTATCGCAGGCGCCTCGAGTCGCCGCCCGCTGCCTTGCGCGAACGCCTCGCACGAGGCGAGTACCGTGCGCTGGTAGTGAGTAGCGGAGAAATCCTCGAACATCTGGCAAGATGGTGCACCAGGGCTACCTTGAGCCAACCGCTAATCGTGTCCAGTCGCCGGTTGGCTACACTGGCCGACGACTTGGGGTTTCGCACTCCCGTGGTGGCACCGGGGGCCACGCCGGCGGCGCTTGCCGGCGCGGTGGCCGCGGCCTGTAACCAGGAGGATGCTGATGTCGATCAAGATGATCTCGAAAAGGGCTAGCGACAGATGAGCAAGCAGACCAACGAGCAGGACGAACAGAAGGCGCCTTCTGCCAAGGACCAGGACGACAAGGGTCAAGAGGCCGGTGCCAAGGGCAAGCCCGGCAGCGGCGGCGATAAGAGTCGCCCCCAGCGCGGTAGCTCATCGTCGCCGTCCGCGGCAGGTAAGGCAGGCGAGAAGCCGCCGACACCCCCCGCCGATGATGCGCCCGCGAGCCAGGGCAAGAGCGCCACACCGGTTTCTTCTACTCCGGCCGCTGACAAGTCGACGGCTGCTACGCCGTCGTCGGACAAGGCCAGCGGCAAGCCTGCCGACAGTGACAAGCCCAGCGCCGCAAAGCCGGAAAATGCCAAGCCCGCCCCGACCGGCGGCAAGGGGGGCGATGCCAAGCCGGCCGCCTCCGGCAAGACGCCGGCCAGTGACAAGTCCGGCAGCGGCAAGCCCGGCGGCGACACCGCCAAGGCGGCTCCGGCCGGTGGCGGCGGTACGCCGAGCTCGACCGGCGGTGGTGCCGGCAAGGGCGGCAGCCGAGCCGCCGGCGTGCTGGCCCTGATCCTGGTGCTGTTCCTCGGCATCGGCGCGGGCCTGTTCGCGTGGAATACCTGGGGGCGCCTCGACACCCAGCAGCAGCGCCTGGCCGAGCTGGAGGAGCGCGCCGGCAGTGCCGCTTCGGCCGAGGAAGTCGCGGGCCTGCGTGAGCAGCTCGAGAGCGGCGAACGGCAGCGCGATGCCGAACTGACCGAGGCGATCGAGGCCATGCAGGGTGAGTTCGCCAGCTACCGCAGCGAGGTCGACGCGGCGCTCGACCAGGTGCTCGAGGAGCTCTCGCGCGAGCAAGAGCCGGATGCAGGCGAGTGGCTGCACGCCGAGGCCGCCTATCTGCTGCGGCTCGCCAGCCAGCGCCTGCAGCTTGAGGGCGATGTGGAAGGCGCCGCGGCGCTGCTGCGTACCGCCGACGAGCGACTGGCAGAAGCCGACAACCCGGCGCTGCTCTCGGTACGCCGCGCCATTGCCTCCGAGCTGTCGATCCTCGCCGGCGTGCCGGAGGTCGACCGTACCGGCCTGTATCTGGCTCTGAACTCGGTCCAGGAGCGCCTGGCACAGCTGCCGCTGTCGCGCGAGCTGGAGGAGATTCCGGCGCGCTCCGGCATCGAGGAGGCGCCGAGCGGCGGCTGGCAGGACCAGCTGTCGCGTTTCGGCCAGGAACTCAAGGACCTGATCGTCATCCGCCACCATGACGAAGCGCTCGAAGGGCTGATCGCGCCGGAACAGGAATCCTACCTGCGCCAGAGCGCACGCCTGGTGCTGGAACAGGCCCAGCTGGCGCTGCTCGAAGAGGAGCAGGCGCTGTACGAGGCCAGCCTCGACAAGGCGCTGACGCTGGTCGAGAACTACTACGACACCGAGAGCAGCGAGGTTCAGGCCGTCGTCGAGCGTCTTCAGGAGCTCAAGGGCGAGGCGATCCAGCCCGAACTGCCCGACATCAGCGGCTCCCACGAGGCACTGCAGGAATTCATCGAGCGCCGCTTCGGCTCGCGCGATGAGGGAGGGGACGAGGCATGAGAAAACTGCTGCTGATCGTCCTCCTCGGCCTGGCGCTGGGCGCCCTGTTCGGCCAGCTGATGGTCTCGCTACCCGGCTACTGGCTGGTGAGGGTCGGGGATACCTCCTACCAGACCTCTTTCTGGTTTGGCCTGGTGCTGCTGCTGGCGGTATTCCTGGTCCTGCACTTCGCCCTGCGGGTGCTGATGCGCCTGCGTCACCCTGTCAGCCGGCTCAAGGTGTGGAACCGTCGCACCCGTCACCGCAACGCCATGAAGCGTACCGTGCGCGGGCTGGTGGCGCTGGCCGAAGGCCGCTGGAAGCGTGCCGAGAAGTCACTGGTCAAGGCGGCCGACGACTCCAGCACGCCGTTGGTCAACTACCTCTCCGCTGCCTTGGCGGCTCACTATCAGGGTCGCTACGAGCAGGCCGACACGCTGCTCAAGCGAGCCCATCTCTCTACCGAAGGGGCCGATAGCGCCGTCGGGCTGATGCAGGTTCAGCTGATGCTGGATCGCCAGCAGTACGAGGAGGCCCTGGCCATCCTGACCCGTCTCGACCGTCAGATGCCCAATCACCCCCAGGTGCTCAAGCAGCTCAAGCAGGCCTATCTCAGCGTCAACGACTGGGACGGCCTGCGCCGGCTGATGCCGCGGCTGGCGGCGCGTCAGCTGATCGCTCCGCAGGAGCGCACCCAACTGGAGCTGCGCGCCTACAAGGAGCTGCTGGTTCACGAGGCGCGCGACCCGGGCAACGTCGAGCGCATCCGCAACCTGTGGGCCGACATGCCGGATGCACTGCGCGGCAACGTCGAGCTGGTGGTGCTCTATACCGAAGCCCTGGTGCGTGGCAACGAGGAGGGGATCGCCGAGCGACTGCTGCGCCACTCGCTCAAGGAGCATTGGGACAGCCGCCTGGTGCTGCGCTACGGGTTGCTCGATGTCGACCCCGCACGCCAGCTGGTGCATGCCGAGAAATGGCTGCAGGAGCGTCCCAACGATCCTGACCTGCTGCTCACCCTGGGTCGCCTGGCGCTGCGCAATGCCTACTGGGGCAAGGCGCAGGAGTACTTCGAGGCGAGCCAGCGCCAGCGCCCCAGCGGCGTGGTGTGCGCCGAGCTGGCACGGCTCTACGCCAACCTGGGCGAGCACAACAAGAGCCAGCTCTACTATCGTCAGAGCGTCGAATTGCTCGACAAGTCGCTGCCTTCGCTACCACAGCCGGCCGAACCGGCCGTCCAGCCCGAAAAGGGCGAGGCAAAGGAGCAGAAGGCCGGTTGACCCGCCGTCACCCGCCTGCAAGACGACGAAGGGGCGCCGCCAGGCGCCCCTTCGTCGTTGGCTCCCGGAGCCCTGCCGACCGGTTCAGTCGGGCAGGGCGAAGGAGATCACCTGATCACTGACCTTGGGTAGCAGAATGGAGTTGCCGCCCACCGCGAAGGTGACGTACTGCTTGCCCTCGTAGGTGTAGACCGCCGGCATCGAGACGGCGGGAGCATCCACCAGGTGCTTCCACAGCACCTCACCGCTCTTCAGGTCGAGCGCACGCACGCGTGAGTCCATCGAGGCGCCGATAAAGATCAATCCCGAACGGGTGATCACCGGCGCACCGATGGTGACCGATCCCCATGATTCGGGCATGTAGAAGCCATGCTTCTGCACCTGACCGAACGGCTCGTTCCACAACCGCTCGCCGGTAGTGAGGTCGTAGGCAGCGAGAGTGCCGTAGGGCGGTTTCCAGCACGGCATGCCCGCCCAGTTGAGGAACGTCTCGAGCTGGAAGCCGTAGGCCGTGTCGCCCTGGGCGTAGTAACCGCCCGTCTCGCCCGACTGCTCCAACTGCTGGTATTCGTCGCGTGGGATGAGTCGATAGATCTGCACCACGCTGTTGGAATTGATCACGAATACGCCCGTCTCCGGGTCGACGGCGCCGCCGCCCCACTGCGAGCCGCCCGTGGTGGGCGGATAGGTGAGCGTGCCCTCGACGCTGGGCGGCGTGAAACGACCCTCGTAGCGCAGCCCCTCGGCCTTGCGGCTGCACTCGCCCAGGCCCACGATGTCGGCGAGCTTCGAGATCCCCGGCCACTCATCCGGGGTAACCGGCTCGGGAACGTCGACGAAGGGTTGGGTCGGGGAGGCTTGCTCACCTTCGGCATCCGAGGCCGGCACCTCGCGCTCCTCGATCGGGTACACGGGCTCGCCGGTCTCCCGGTTCAGCACGAAGAGGAAGCCCTGCTTGGACGGCTGCACCAGGGCGGGAACCGTCTCGCCATCCTTCTGGATGTCGACCAGCGTGGGCGGGGCGACGGTATCGTAGTCCCAGATATCGTGATGTACGAGCTGGCGGCTCCACACCACCTCGCCGGTCTCGGTGTCGAGCGCGGTGACCGAGGTGGCCAGGGGCAGCTCCTCGGTGCGCTCGCCGCCGTAGTAGTTGGGGCTCGGCGAGCTGATCGGGATGTAGAGCAGTCCGGTTTCGGGATCGAGCGACATCGACGCCCAGACGTTGGCCGTACCGGTTCGCTCGACGACTTCCTCGGGCAAGGCATGAAAGGTCCACCTGCGTTCACCGGTACGTGCGTCGAGGGCGAAGACCGTTCCCGGCGGCGCGACGGCGTTGGTCCAGTCCTTGCCGGCCCAGCCGAGGAACAGCGTGTCGTTGTATACCGTGGGCGGCTGAAACAGCGACAGCGGCCACTTGTCGTTGACGGTGTTCCACTGGTTGACGTCGACCATGCCATCGTCGCCGAAGTCGGCACAGGGGGCTCCCGTGTCGGCATCGACGCCGTAGAGCTTGGCGTCCATGGTGCCGATATATACGATCTTCTGGCAGGCCTCGCCCGGCTGCGGCTCGTCGGCCTCCCAGTAGGCCACGCCGCGGCCCTTCATGTTGGGCTGGGTCAGCGCTTCCAGAGGCGCTTCGGGGTCGAAGGTCCACTTCTCCTCGCCGCTGCCCGGGTCCAGGGCGATGATGCGATAGAAGGGCGTGCCCAGATAAAGGGTATCGTTGACGAACAGCGGGGTTGCCGACCATACCGACATGGGCACCTCGTCGCTGCCATCCGCGACATCGCCGGTATGGTATTCCCAGGCCGGCTCCAGCTCGCCGACATTCCCCGGCGTGATCTGTTCGGCCGGCGAATATTTCTGGGCGCGAAGGTCGCCATTGAAGGTTGCCCAGCTGTCGGGCGACTCCATCCAGGCGTCCGGGCCCTGGCGCGGCGGCTCGGACTGGCCGTCGTCGCGCGGGGGCTGTCCGGCGGGGCCCGTCTCGACACGGCCGCCGGGGCCGGTCGGGGTGACCGCGGAGTCTTCGCCGCCGTCCTGGCCTGTTGGCGCTTCGTCGCCGCTGGCGCCCCGTTCGGACTCGTCGTCCTGGGTCTCGGTGATTTCCTGGGGCTGACCGCCCCCCTCGCCGCTAGAGGTATCCTCCTGTGCCTGTGCGTAGCCGATGCAGCCCGCAAGCAGCAGCGAGGCGAAGGTGGGGATGATGTCCTGGCGTGTCATGAATCGGCCTCCTGGCGTTGCGTCATGACCGGGGTGCGCTTGCCCGATGCGGGGTCGGCCACCACATGGATGAGCCATGCCGCGAGACCGACCCCCACGGCGCCGAGCAGCCACTCGGCCTGCAGCAGATAGGCCGCCAGGCCCGTGCCCAGCAGGTCGAGCAGCAGCAGGAAAGTGAGCAGCCCGCCCAGCCAGCGTGGCATGCTGCGCGCAAGCGCCAGCAGCAACGACCCGAGCAGCATCAATGCGGTGGAGATCAGTACCAGGTAGGTGCCCGGCGTGTAGGCAATGCCATTGCCTTCATTGAAGGTGGCGACTGCCGCGAGAATCAGCGCAATGGTCGATATCGCGAGCAGCAACCAGGCGCCGTAGGCGGTGCCTTGCGGTTTGCTTGTCATGGTAGTCCCATCCCTTGAACGCCTTCGAAGCATGGTGGCCCGGCTGGCGGCATGCAGATAGCGCTTCGCCAGGGCCCAGGGACAGTATAGGCACGTCGCGAGATTCTTCCTGGCGGTCATCCGCGGCGCAACGACAACGCCTCCCACCGTGGGGTGGGAGGCGTGTCATGAGGTACATGAGCGCTCGAGGCGCTTAGGGCTCAATCGCGCTCGTCGTAGTCGCCCTTGAACTCGGGGTTGGGCTTCGCACGCGGATCGTCCTCGCCTTCGCGGCTGCTCTCGCCGGAGCGGGGCTGGCCGCCGGGGCGGCCATCGATATCGAAATTCTGCCGCATCAGGCGCACGTTGGCCGGCGGTGCCTCGGCCTCCTTGCCCACGCCGAAGTAAAGCGTGGTGTGGGGGAAGGGAATCTCGATGCCCTTGGCGTCGAAGTGCAGCTTGACCAGGCGGTTGTAGGCGCGCCCCACGCCCCACTGGGTGCCCGGGGTGGTCTTGATGCGCACGCGAATGTTCACCGAGCTGTCGGCCAGCGCGATGACGCCGGCCACCTCCAGCGGGGCGAGAATGTTCATCTTGTGTTCGTCGTCGGCGGCCAGCTCGTCGAAGGCCTCGCGCAGGGCGACGATCGCCTCGTCGATGCTTTCGCGATAGGCAATGCCGTACTCGCCGACGTGATAGCCGAACTCGCGCATGTAATTGGACACGGTATCGACGCTGGAGAAGGGCACGATGTGGTAAGCCCCTTGGAGGTCACGAATGCCCACCGAACGAATGCTGAGCCGCTCGGCGGTGCCGGTGATGCCGCCCACCGTGACCACGTCGCCGGTGTTCATGGCGTTCTCCACCTGGATGAAGACGCCGGTGATGATGTCCTGCACCAGCTTCTGGGCGCCGAAGCCGATAGCCAGGCCGAGCACGCCGGCACCGGCGATCAGTGGGCCGATATTGATGCCTATCTCGGACAGCACGATCATCCCGGTCATGGTGATCAGGGCGATGGCCAGGGCATTGCGGAATAGCGACAGCAGCGTCTTGGCACGAGCGTCGGGCTCGCCCTTGCCGGTCTCGGGGTTGAGCTTGTGCTCGATCAGGCTGGCCAGCGCCAGCCACACGCCGATGGCGACCAGCAGGATCACGGCCACGCTGATCAGCTTGCCGATCAGTCCGCGTCCTGCCTCGGAGGCGTACCAGGCGGCCAGGTCGAAGGCGCCCCAGGCGTTGAGCACCAGCAGCACGATCGCGACCAGAATCACGCTGCGGATGACGCGCAGCGCGTTGGGTACGTAGCTGTTGAGCCGCGGCTCGAGCAGCGGCAGCTTGCGGCGAAGGTCGTCGGAGAGGCGAATGCGCCGTCCGATGGTCTGGGTCAGCAGGCTCGACAGCAGCATGCCGACCACCACCACGACCACGGTCTTGAGCGTGGCGAAGAGCACGAAGGGCAGCGCGTCCACGGGACGCGTCAGGGTCAGTACCAGCACCACCAGGAAATAGGCGAGGGCAAACAGGTGCCAGGTGCGAGCAAACAACTGCAGCGAAATGCGGGTCGCAGTGAAGTCGGAGCGGGCCGCCATGGCGTTGAGTTCGCCGCGAATGCGGATGCGGTTCTTCAGCACCACCGCGACGGCGTAGAAGAAGGCAATGAACATGATCAGCGCGCCGATACCCTGGCCTAGCGTGGGCGCCAGATAGACGCTGACCAGTGGCGCCACCACCAGCAGGCCGTAGCCGATCAAGCCGACCAGCCGCGCCAACCAGCGATTCCAGTAGGAGGCCTCACCGGCCGAGATGGGCAGCAGCCTGAGCCCCTCGTAGCGCGACGAGAACAGCATGCGCAGCGCCGCCTTGATCAGTTCGATAATCAGAAAGGCGTTGAGGAACAGCGAGGCGCGGGTCGACAGCTCGCCGCTCTCGCCCACGGCGAAGGTGGCGATGAGATTGCCGCCCACGTAGGCCAGCCCGACCACCAGCGCGTCGAACAGCGCCGCGACGGCAACGCACAGCACCAGGCGTATGGTCGGATTGAGCCCGCTCTCCTGCCGCGACCACTGGCTCAGTCGCGAGAAGAGCGGGCGTGACACTTGGCGAAAGCCCAGAAACAGAATGAAGGTCGCCAGGATCACCAGTCCCAGGTTGATCACGGCCGTGGTGAAATCGCTCCAGTCCAGGGCGGGGGTATCGGCTTGGGTGCTGAACAGTCCCGCCATGATGTCGAACAGGTTGCGTACCTCGCCGCCGATGTCGCTGACGATGCGGCTGGTCATGCCGGCCAGCTGCCTGGGCAGCGATATTGCCTCCTCTGCCTGGCTGGTTTCGGCGGTCAGTTCAGGGTCGCTGGCCTGACGGCGCAAGTGGTCTATCAATTGTTGCCGGGTCTGCTCGTTCTCGAGCAGTTCGGCAAGGGCTTCCGGGGCGGGAGCGGCATCACTGTCGGCAGGCTGGGCCTGGGCCGGTGCGGCGACCAGCAGGGCCAATATCAGCCAGCCGAAAAGCCAGGGGAGAAACCGGTTTGCTTTCACGCGTGACCTCCGTCTCGGGCGTGTCGGGCGGGAAATGGTATGTATTCCGTCCCGCTAATGATAGGGCGTCAGAGCGGCAGGGACGAATGGCGATAACTACTTATGCAGTTATTGTACATTATGTCGATAGTGTGTCATATTTTACCTGCGCCCCTTCCCTGGGCGCGATTCCCTGAACGAAGCCCTATCCTCTTGGCCATCCGCCCTCCGGATGGCTTCTTTTTGTCCCCATGCGTCGACTCGGCTAGCATCGGTTCTTGATCAGGGCGAGGGAGGCGGATGAACGCGAGTATGGGGTTGCTGCTGCTGGTGGCAGCGGGAGGGGCGCTGGGTGGCATGGCGAGACTGGCGCTGTCCGACCTGCTGGCCCGCTGGGCGGGCACGGGGTTTCCCTGGGGCACGCTTGCGGTCAATCTCAGCGGCGCGCTACTGGCCGGTGCGCTGGCCGGCTGGTACGGCATGTCGCACGAGGCCGGGGTGCCGGGCGGCTGGTCGCTGGTAGTGGTGGGGCTGCTGGGGGGGTATACCACCGTCTCCTCGCTGAGCCTGCAGAGCCTGGCTTTGTGGCAGGGCGGTCGTCGGCGTGCAGCGCTGGCCAACGTGACGGCGACGTTGATCGCCGGGCTGGCGTTGGCGGCGCTGGGCTGGTGGCTGACGAGGGGGCTGACATGATCGGCTGGCAGCGCTACGCGGCGGTCGGCGTCGGCAGCGCCCTGGGCAGCGTGTTGCGCTGGCTGGTATCGCTGGGAGCGTTGACGGCTCTGGGGCCGGTCTTTCCCTGGGGCACGCTCGCTGTAAACCTGCTCGGCTCGTGGTTGATCGCGGCCTTTGCCGCTCATGCCGTCCATCGCGGCCGGGGGCGGATAGCGCGCTGGCAGCCGTTCCTGGTGGCCGGCTTCTGTGGCGGTTTCACCACCTTCTCGCTGTTCAGCCTGGAAACGCTACATCTGCTCGAACGCGGTCGCCCCGGGCTAGCGCTGCTCTATGTCGTGCTCAGCATGCCGTTATGGTTGGCCGCCGCCTGGCTGGGAGATCGCTTCGTGCGGACCCGTCACGGCTGACGGGCCGCTTTCGCTGCTTTCCTGGCCTGCCTATTACGTCTTTTTTTAGCGCCTGGCCTTCGCTGCCTTCTTTTCCACTTTGTCGGCCCTGGCGGGCTCCTGCGTCTCGGGGACGGGGCGGAAGTGCTCGCGCACCAGCGCCAGCAGGCCCTGGGTCGAGGCATCGAACTCCTGACTGCGCTCGTCGATGCGCTCGCTGATCTCGCCGGCGATGCGCTTGCCCAGCTGCACGCCCCACTGGTCGAAGGAGTTGATGTTCCAGATCACCCCCTGCACGAATACCTTGTGCTCGTAGAGCGCGATCAGCGCGCCGAGATTGCGCGGTGTCAGCTCGTCGAGCAGCAGCACGCTGGAGGGACGGTTGCCGGGGCAGCTGTAGGGGTCGAGCTGGCTGCCCTCCTGGCTGCCCATCATGAAGGCGTTGGCCTGGGCCAGCATGTTGGTGAGCAGGGCGAAGTGGTGCTCCTCGACCCCGGGCTCGGGCTTGAGCGAGGCGATGAAGTCGATCGGCACGTAGCGGGTGCCCTGGTGCAGCAGCTGGAAGAAGGCGTGCTGGCCGTTGGAGCCGGTCTGGCCCCAGACGATGGGTCCGGTCTTGTAGTTCACCGGATGACCGAAGATATCCACCGACTTGCCGTTGGACTCCATGTCGAGCTGCTGCAGGAAGGCGGGTAGCTGATGCAGCGCCTGGTCATAGGGCACGATGGCCTGGGTCTCGGCGCCGTGGAAGTTGATGTACCAGATGCCGATCAGTGCCATCAGTACCGGCATGTTGCGTGCACTGGGCGCTTCGATGAAGTGCTGGTCCATGGCGTAGGCGCCCTCGAGCATCTCCATGAAGCCGTCGAAGCCGATGGAGAGCGCAATGGGCAGGCCGATGGAGGACCACATCGAGTAGCGCCCGCCGACCCAGGCCCAGAACTCGAACACGTTCTCCTCGCGTATGCCGAACTCCATGGCCGCCTTGCGATTGGTCGAGGCGGCGACGAAGTGAGCGCCCACGTCGGCGCCCTCGCCGGCATTGTCGAGGAACCAGCGCCGCGCGGTCTTGGCGTTGAGCAGCGTCTCCTGGGTGGAGAAGGTCTTGGTCGAGACGATGAATAGCGTGGTGGCCGGGTCGAGGCGAGCGAGCACCTTCTGGATATGGGCGCCGTCGACGTTGGAGACGAAGTGGAAATTCAGCTCGGCGTGGCGGTACTTGAGCAGGGCGCGGCTGGCCATGTTGGGGCCGAGGTCCGAGCCGCCGATGCCGATGTTGACCACATCCTTGATGCGCTCGCCGCTGTAACCGCGCCACTCGCCGCTGCGCACCGCCTCCGAGAACTGTTTGATCTGCTCGCGGGTGCGTTGGATCTCGGGCATCACGTCCTTGCCGTCGACCATCAGCGGCCCCTCGCCGAGGTTGCGCAGGGCGGTGTGAAGTACCGGGCGGTCCTCGGTGACGTTGATGATGTCACCCGAGAACATCTGCGCGCGGCGCTGCACCAGCGCCGAGTGGTCGGCCAGCTCGAGCAGTTTGGCCAATACCGCTTCGGAAACGTGATGCTTGGAGTAGTCGAGGAACAGCCCGCCAACGCGCAGGCTCATCTTGTCGAAGCGCTGCGGGTCGGCGGCGAAGTAGTCGCTGATGCGGTCTTGGGCGGTGGCTTGCTGCAGCCGCTGGAGGGCCTGCCAGGTGACGCTGCGGGTAAGTTGGAACATGGTGTCCTCGCACGGTTCGCGGGCTCGGCCCGCCTGTCACGCGTTGTTCTGGTTACGTTGTGGGGCCTGCGCTTCACTCCGGGTTGCGTGAGGCGACCCAGGCGTCGGCATCGGGAATGGCCATTTCATAGGGCTTGTCCAGCCAGGGCGAGCTGACCAGGAAGTCGGCGCTGGCGGCGTTGCATGCCACCGGCACGTTCCACAGCGCCGCCAGGCGCAGCAGTGCCTTGACGTCGGGGTCGTGGGGTTGCGGTGCGAACGGATCCCAGAAGAAGATCAGCAGGTCGAGGCGCTGTTCGGTAAGGCGTGCACCGATCTGCTGGTCGCCCCCCAGCGGGCCGCTCATCAACCCCTCCACTTCGAGCCCGAGGCTGGCCGAGAGGCGCCCGGCGGTGGTGCCGGTGCCCACCAGTTCGTGCGCGACCAGGGTGTCGCGCCAGCGTTCGGCCCACTCCAGCAGTTCCGCTTTCTTGCCGTCGTGGGCGATCAGCGCGATGCGCTTGCGTGCCGGCAGGGTGCGGCGCACGCTGCGCCGGGGGCGGCTTTCGGTCATGGCTGGCCTACCTCGAGTATCTTCAGGGTATTGGTACCGCCGTGGGCGTTCATGTGGTCGCCCCGGGTCAGGATGACATGATCGCCGGGTTCGGCAATCCCCTGTTCCACCAGCAGCGCCAGGGCCCGGTCGTTGAGCTCGCTGGCCGCCATCGCCGTGGTGTCGAACGGCAGCGAGACTACCCCGCGATAGAGCGCCATGCGGCGCTGGGCGATGGGGCTGTGGGCCAGCCCGACGATCGGCAGCCCCGAGCGGATGCGCGAGGCGATCAGCGGGGTATAGCCGGTCGAGGTCATGCAGGCGATGGCGGCCACCCCGGTGAGGTGGTTGGCGGCGTACATGGCGGAGAGCGCGATGGTCTCGTCGATGCGCGAGAAGCCCTCGTGGATGCGGTGGCCCGACTCCTGGGCGACGCGTTCGCGCTCGGCGCCGAGGCATACCCGGCGCATGGCCTCCAGGGTCTCCACCGGGTAGTCGCCGGCGGCGGTCTCGGCCGAGAGCATCACCGCGTCGGTGCCGTCGAGCACGGCGTTGGCGACGTCGAACACCTCGGCACGGGTGGGCAGCGGCGAGGTAATCATCGACTCCATCATCTGCGTCGCGGTGATCACCGCGCGGTTGAGCGTGCGGGCGCGCTTGATGATGCGCTTCTGCATACCGATCAGCTTCTCGTCGCCGATCTCCACGCCGAGGTCGCCGCGCGCCACCATCACCGCCTCGGAGGCCTCGATGATGCCGTTGAGCGTGGCGTCGTCGGCCACCGCCTCGGCGCGCTCGAGCTTGGCCACCAGGCCGATCTCGCGGCCCGCCTCGCCCAGCAGGCGCCGCGCCTCGTGCATGTCCTCGGCCGAGCGCGGGAAGGAGACGGCGAGATAATCCACGCCGATCTCGATGGCGGTCTCGAGGTCGGCCTTGTCCTTGTCGGTAAGCGCCGGGGCCGAAAGCCCGCCGCCCTGCTTGTTGATGCCCTTGTTGTTGGAGAGCTTGCCGCCGGTGACCACGGTGGTGTGGACCTGCTGGCCCTCGACCCGCTCCACCGTCAGTACCAGGCGGCCGTCGTCGAGCAGCAGGCGGTCGCCGGGGGCGACGTCGTCGGCCAGCTGGGTGTACTCGCAGCCGACGCGGCTGGCGTCGCCGGCCTCGGTGTCCAGCGCCATGTCGAGGACGAAGGGCTGGCCCTCTTCGAGCACCACCGCGCCGTCGCGGAAGCGGGCGATGCGGATCTTGGGCCCCTGCAGGTCGCCCAGGGCGGCGACGCTGCGTCCCAGGCGGTCGGCGATCTGGCGCACGGCGATCAGCCGTCGGCGGTGGTCGGCGGCGCTGCCGTGGGAGAAGTTGAGGCGCACCACGTCGACACCGGCGCGGATCATCGCCTCGAGCACGCCCTCGCGATCGCTGGCTGGGCCCAGGGTGGCGACGATCTTGGTGCGGCGGATGGGGGTGTGCGGCGGTGGCTTCAGCATGTCGAGGCCTCTGAGAGAAGAGATGTTGTAGTGCTACAACCATATCGGTTTTGCGGTAAATTTACTACATCTCTCTATGGCAGGAAGTATCTGCTCCACCTCTCGCCTGGCTTGGCAATTTTGCTATGCTGCATTGCAGGGAAGGCGAAAAGGGCATAACAGCTGTATCGATTCATCAAGATGTTTATGTTGTAAAGTTACTAAAAAATGCTTGAGTCTGTCGCTTTACTGCGCCACATTGTGGGTATTGCCATGAGCCGTGGGCCTGCGCGTATTCCGTTCAGTGAGCACGACCTCCGCCAATCGGCTCGACTCCCTACCGACAAAACCCATACGGAGGAACGAACCATGACGCTCAAGATCGCCATCAACGGTTTCGGTCGCATCGGCCGCAACGTGCTGCGGGCCCTGTACGAGAACGGCTACCGCAACCGGGTCAAGGTGGTAGCCATCAACGACCTGGGCGACCCCGCGCTCAATGCCCACCTGCTGCGCCATGACACCGTGCATGGTCATTTCCCCTTCAAGGTGGAGCACGACGAGGAGAGCCTGAGCGTGGACGGCGACCGCATTGCCATCCTCTCCCAGCGCGATCCGGCCGCGCTGCCGTGGGAGTCGCTGGGCGTCGATCTGGTCATGGAGTGCACCGGGCTGTTCACCAAGCGCAATGCCGCCGCCAAGCACCTCGAAGCCGGGGCCAAGCGCGTATTGATCTCTGCACCGAGCCCGGATGCCGATGCCACCGTGGTCTACGGGGTCAACGAGCACGTGCTGAAGCCCGAGCACAAGGTAGTCTCCAACGCCTCCTGCACCACCAACTGCCTGGCGCCGGTGGCCAAGGCGCTCAGCGACACGGTGGGCATCGAAAACGGCCTGATGACCACGGTGCATGCCTATACCAATGACCAGAACCTGTCCGACGTCTACCACAGCGACCCCTACCGGGCACGCAGCGCCACGCACTCGATGATCCCGACCAAGACCGGCGCCGCAGCTGCGGTGGGCCTGGTGTTGCCGGAACTGGCCGGCAAGTTCGACGGCCTGGCGGTTCGCGTGCCGGTGATCAACGTCTCGCTGGTGGATCTGGTTTTTACCGCCAGCCGTGACACCACCCGGGAAGAGATCAACCAGATCGTCGCCAAGGCCGCCGAGGCCTCGCCGGTACTTGCCGTCAACGCCCAGCCGCTGGTGTCGATCGATTTCAACCACGACGCCAACTCCTCGACCTTCGATGCCAACCACACCCGCGTGAACGGCCGTCTGGTGAAGGTGATGGCCTGGTACGATAACGAATGGGGCTTCTCCAACCGCATGCTCGACACCGCGCTTGCCATGCAGGCCGCGGGGGATGCCAAGCGCGAAGCGGCATGAGGCGGTGATGCCAAGCCGATTGAGCGCCGGGGGTAACATCCCGGCGCTTTGTCCTTTCGGGGCGGCATCAGGCCGTACGAGGAGCTGCGATTCGACGAAGCGGGCGGGCCTGTCGCCGCTGGGCGTCACTTTGCTCCATGCCATCTGCCTTGACTATGGTGAAAAAGCTATCCATGGAATAGGAGGTGCGACATGACACGCGATGGAGCAGGAAGACGGAATGCAGTGACTGCTTGCCTGGCGGTACTGATGCTGGCCCTGGCGGGTTGCGGTACCAGCACCGGTGAGCGTGCCGCCAGCGGGGCCGGTGTCGGGGCTGCCGTAGGGGGCGCTGCGGGAGCTGTCACCGGAGCCGGCGTGGTAGAAGGTGCGGCGGTCGGCGCCGGGGTAGGCGCTGCAACCGGGGCGGTTACCGACGAGGACGATATCGACCTCGATGACTGATGCCATCTTGGCGCCCACATCCGGACCGACCGCGCCCGCTCATGAGCGGGCGCGGTTCTGTGCGCCTGGTGTTCCTTTCGCCTAGCGGGCTTCGGGGATGTGCCAGGTCTCGGGGCAGTCGTCGCTGTGGAACAGGCGCTGGGCGGTGGTGGCGTTGCGCCGCTCGGCCAACGCTTCGCGACCCTCGCTGAGGGCATCCATCATTCCCGGCCGGGGATGGCGTACGGTCAGTAGCGTCAGCCTGTCCTCGCGTCTGAGTTCGTAATCGTTCTCCAGCGAGTCGATCAATGTCTCGAGTCGCTCGGGCTTGTCGTCAAGGCAGAGGGCGAAGCGCATGGCGCTGCTGTCGATCAGATTGGCGTGCAGGCCGGCTTCCACCAGGCGGCCCAGGATGTCGTGCTGGCGCGGTTCGTCCATGAAGGCAAAATCGCGCGGCAGTACCTCCAGCCAGACCTGCTTCTCGCGCAGGATGCAGCAGGGCACTTCGGCATCGAAACGGCGCTCGGCGTCGATCACGCTGGGTGCGGCCTCGGGCGTCTCGAAGGAGCGCACCATGAGCGGAATCGATTTCTCCTGCAGCGGGCCCAGGGTCTTGGGGTGAATCACCTTGGCCCCGTGCCAGGCCAGCTCGGTGGCCTCGGCGTAGGAGAGTCGCTCGAGCTGTACGGCGTTGTCGAAGCGCCTGGGATCGGCGTTGAACAGGCCGGTGACATCCTTCCAGATCACCACCTCGTGGGCGTCGAGGCAGTGGGCGAAGATCGCCGCGCTGAAGTCCGAGCCTTCGCGCCCCAAGGTGGTGGCCTCGCTCTGCTCGGTGCCGCCGATGAAGCCCTGGGTCAGGATCACCCGCTCACTGCCCGCCAGTCGCCCGCGAATGGCGTCGGCGGTGGCGGTCCAGTCGAGGTTTGCGGACTGGTGGCAGGCGTCGGTGCGCACCAGCTCGCGGGCATCGTGCCAGTCGGTGGCGATGCCGCAGTGGTTCAGCCAGGCCGCGACGATGGTGGTGGAGATCAGCTCGCCGTAGCACACGGTCTGGTCGTAGTGCTTGGCATAGGGAGCGTCGCGGTGCTTGCGGTGCTGGGTGTCGAGCTCCTCGAACAGGACATCCACCCGTTCTCGCGGCGAATCCGATGCATCACCAAAGAGGGACTCGATCGCCTCGCGGTGCTCGGCCTGCAGGGCGTCGAAGCAGTCACGATAAGCATCTTTCCTGCCGTCATCACGGGCGGAGGCGAGCAGCGTTTCCAGCTTGTTGGTGGTCTTGCCCATGGCCGAGACCACCACGACCAACGGGCGGTCTGCATGCGCTTCTATCAGCGGGGTCAGGTGGCGTATGGCATCGGCATCCTTGATCGAGGCACCGCCGAACTTGAACACGGTGGGCATTCCGGCTCTCCCTGTCTCTGGTATCGTCGTGCCCTACACCATGGTGCATATTCTCCGAGAGAGAAAGGGCAGGTCGGTGCACCATGCAAATGGCGGTGCAGATACGAAAAAAGCCCCCGCGGGGGCTTTGTTGCGTTGGAGCGGTTAGCTAAGGCGCTCCTTGTAGGCCTCGTAGCCGAACGTCCTTACCGTACGCACCTCACGGCTGACCTCGTCCACCCGGCAGATCGATGGCAGGCGAATGCCGTTGAAGGTGGTGGTCTTGACCATGGTGTAGTGGGCCATGTCGGTGAACACCAGGCGATCGCCAATCTTGAGCGGTGCGTCGAACGAGTAGCGGCCGATCACGTCGCCGGCCAGGCAGGTCGTGCCGCCCAGGCGGTAGGTATGGGCCTTCTCACCCGGCTCGCCGGCGCCGATGATCTGCGGCCGGTAGGGCATCTCCAGCACGTCGGGCATGTGCGCGGTGGCCGAGGTATCGAGAATGGCGTTGGGGCCGTCATTCTCGACGATATCGAGCACCGAGCAGACCAGATAGCCGGTATTCAGCGCGATCGCCTCGCCCGGCTCCAGATAGACGGTGAGGTGCGGGTGACGCTCGCGGAAGCCGCGGATCACCCGCACCAGCCGCTCGACGTCATAGTCGGCGCGGGTGATATGGTGGCCGCCGCCGAAGTTGACCCAGTCGAGCCCAGCGAGGAACTGGCCGAACTTGGCCTCGAAGGCGGCCAGCGTCTCCTCCAGAGCGTCGCTGTTCTGCTCGCACAGGGTATGGAAATGCAGCCCCTCGAGCCCCTCCAGGTCGCCTTCGGCGAGATCCGTCACCCGTGTACCGAGCCGTGAGCCCGGTGCGCAGGGGTCATATAGCGGCACCGCACCGGTGGAGTGCTCGGGATTCACCCGCAGGCCGCAGGAAACCTGGCGTGGGGCCGCCGCGACGGTGTCGCGGTAGCGCCGCCACTGTCCCGGGGAGTTGAAGCTGATGTGGTCGGCGTACTGCAGCACCACTTCCATCTCCTCGGGGGTGAAAGCCGGCGAGTAGACGTGCACCTCGCCGCCGAAGGTCTCCGCACCCAGGCGCGCCTCGTCCTGCCCGCTGGCGGTGGTGCCCACCAGGTACTGGCTCACCAGCGGAAAGGTGTCCCACATGGCGAAGCCCTTCAGTGCGAGCAGGATCCGCGCGCCGCTCTCCTCCTGGACCTGCCGCAGCAGCTCCAGGTTACGGCGCAACAGTGCGTCGTCGACCACGTAGGCCGGCGAGGGACAGGCGTCGATGTCGAACGGATAGGCCGGCTGGCCCATGTCGCTTGGTGCCATGACGGATCAGGCCAGCGGGTCGTGATCGGGGTCGAGCTCGACCACCTGCCACGGCAGGCCCATGTCGCCGATGCGTGCCATGAAGGGGTCGGGATCGAGCTGCTCGACGTTGAACACGCCCGCGCCCTTCCAGATGCCTTCCAGCATCAGCATGGCACCGGTCACCGCCGGTACGCCGGTGGTGTAGGAGATCGCCTGGGACTGCACTTCGCGGTAGCAGGCTTCGTGGTCACAGATGTTGTAGATGTAGACCTTGCGCCGCTTGCCGTCCTTGATGCCGTCGGCAATGATGCCGATGTTGGTCTTGCCCTTGGTGCGCGGGCCGAGCGAGGCCGGGTCGGGCAGCACCGCCTTGAGGAACTCCAGCGGGGCGATCTTGGCACCGCCCACTTCGATCGGCTCGATGCTGGTCATGCCGACGTTCTCGAGTACCTTGAGGTGGGTGATGTACTTCTCGGAGAAGGTCATCCAGAAGCGGATGCGCTCCAGGCCCTTGATGTTCTGGCTGAGCGACTCGAGCTCCTCGTGGTAGAGCAGGTAGATGTCCTTCTCGCCGATGCCGTCGAAGTCGAACTTGCGCTTCACCGCCAGCGGATCGGTCTCCTTCCACTCGCCCTTCTCCCAGTAGCGACCCTTCGCGGTGATCTCGCGAATGTTGATCTCCGGGTTGAAGTTGGTGGCGAAGGGGTAGCCGTGATCGCCGCCGTTGGCATCGAGGATGTCGATGCGGTGAATCTCGTCGAACAGGTTCTTCTGGGCATAGGCGCAGTAGATGTTGGTCATGCCCGGGTCGAAGCCGCAGCCCAGGGTCGCCATGTTGCCCGCCTCGGCGTAGCGGTCTTGAAACGCCCACTGCTCCTTGTACTCGAACTTGGCCTCGTCCGGGTGCTCGTAGTTGGCGGTGTCGAGGTAGGGCACGCCGGTCTTGAGGCACGCCTCCATGATGGTCAGATCCTGATAGGGCAGAGCCACGTGGATCAGCACGTCCGGCTTGAACGACTCGATCAGCGCAACCAGGGCCTCGACGCTGTCGGCGTCGACCTGAGCCGTCTGGATCGGGCGATCCAGCTGAGCGGCAATGGCCTTGCACTTTGCTTCGTTGCGACTGGCCAGGCAGATCTCGCTGAACACTTCGGGATGTTGTGCACACTTGTGGGTGACGACGCCTCCGACGCCGCCGGCGCCGATAATCAGGACTTTGCTCATGGGCCTCTCGAATTCAGATCGGGATGTGTATGGAAGCGTAGGGTCTTATCGGAGTTTCGGCCATCTCGTATGCCCGTGCCCGATGCCACCCCGGTCTCGCTCATGCTTGCGGGCTGATAATGGCCTCCAGGGAAGCCAGGGGCAAGTGATTTTGTCGTGACCTATTAGACCAAAGCAGGGGGGTGGGGCGAAAGCAACCGAAAAGCGAGCGGGGGTGTGGTTTCGCTGCGGACCACCACGCCCTTTCCGGCGCTCGTTTATGCATTATCGAGCGTCGATAACCTGCGTTATGAAGCTCTATATAAGCTTGTGTTTTAGTATGTCGCAACCCAACCACAAGCCGGAGAGGCAACGTGTGACCCTACTCGACAGTGTAGTGATGCAGGGCCTGAGCCGACACACAGCGTTGACGGCGGAAGACAAGACCCTGTTGCTGAGCCTCGAGCTCAATCCAAGGCGCGTGTCGGCCGGGGAAGTGCTGTGGCAGGAGAGTGCGGACGTGGATCTGTTCTGCGTGATCAAGGAGGGCTGGGCATACTCCTACCGCAATCTTGGTAACGGATCGATGCAGATCCTCAAGGTCTACCTCCCTGGCGATATCATCGGCATGCGCGATTTCGGCTTCTCGCGCCGGCTGGCCGGTGTGGCGATGATCAACGACGGCCTCATCAGCCCGTTCACTCACCAGCAGCTTTTCGAGCTCTTCGGACGCTCGCCAGCCCTGGCCGTTGGTATCATCGCCTTGACCGTGCGCCAGCAGGCGATGCTCACCGAGCGGCTGGTCTACCTGGGCCGGTATGCCGCCCATGAGCGGCTGGCGCACTTCCTCTACGAGCTCTATCTGCGCCTCAAGCGGATCGGGGCGGTAGAAGAAAACGGCTTTCACATGCCGCTCTCCCAGGAGCAGGTCGGCGATGCGCTGGGGCTCAGCGCGGTGCACGTGAGCCGCACCTTTTCGATGCTGCGCGACGAAGGCTTGGTGATCCGCGACCGTCAGCACGTGGTCCTGCCCGATCCCGATGCCCTGGCGCGACTGGTCGAGTTCAACGACACCTATATCGACGAGGCCCTACCCGTTGCGTTCCAGAGTTTTGCCGGCATGCGTAGCACCTCCGCGCCCCAGGCCTGATCCGGCGGCCTTTGCAGAAACGAAAAAAGCACCCCTGGGGTGCTTTTTTCGTACTCGATTGGTGGAGGCGGCGGGGATCGAACCCGCGTCCGCCGGCACTCGCTCTTCGGCTCTACATGCTTAGGTCCGTTTTTTGGTTTAACGCATCTGGCTCCAACGGGCAGGATCCAGCTACGCGATTCCTCGAAGTTTTAGCGATTGACGAGAGGACGTCGCCAACCGCGATCCCATCAGTTTTAGCTCGTATCCCCTCCGCGATGAATGGGCACATCGCTTTGGGGCCGGACTAACCGCTAACAGCTTTTAAGCTGCCAGGGCGCCCTGAGCGTAGGTGTCGTCGTTTGCGACTATTTAGTCGTGATGTTGGATTTACGAGATACATCACGCTCTCGGCATGCACCTAGGAGGTTGTCACCGGCGTCGAAGCCATGTCGCCCCCGTAGCAGGCCCATCATATCAGCATGGGCACTTCTATGACACCTGCCGGATGGGTTGGTTCCACCGCTTCCCCGATTCTTGCTGTTTTCGGAGAACCACCCGGCGACAGGTGTTGTGACCGTTCAGGCCTTGGTGTGTTCCCGCATGATGCGGCCTTTCTGCCGCTGCCAGTCGCGATCCTTCTCCGTGGCGCGCTTGTCGTGCAGTTTCTTGCCCGTCACCAGGGCGAGTTCGCATTTCACCTTGTTGCCCTTCCAGTAGAGCTTGAGCGGCACGCAGGTATGTCCCTTCTCCTGCGAGCGCGAGAAGATCTTGGCGATCTCCTTGCGATGCAGCAGCAGTTTGCGCGTGCGCGAGGGATCGGCGATCTCGTGGGTGCTGGCGGTATTCAGCGGCGTGATGTGGCTGCCCAGCAGCCACGCCTCGCCATCCTTCACCAGGATGTAGGTGTCGGTGAGCTGGGCCTTGCCGGCACGCAGGCTCTTCACCTCCCAGCCGGCCAGTACCAGGCCGGCCTCGAAGGACTCGTCGATGTGGTACTCGAAGCGAGCCTTCTTGTTCTGGGCGATGACGCTACTACCGGGACCCTTGCCCTTGCCTTTCTTGTTGGCCATGGAACCTCGTGTCATGTACTTGCCTGGGGCAACGCCTCCTTCGATATGGGGGGAAGCGTGATACCATTCAAGGCGTGAAATAACCGCTCATGATACGCCCTGGGCACTGTGAAGTCAGCGGAGAGCTCAATGCCAATGGTCAATCGGTCCGCCCTGGTGCGGCACACCCCTCGGGACATGTTCGAACTGGTCAACGACTTCGAGCGCTACCCGGAGTTTCTGCCGGGCTGCCGGCGGGCGCGGCTGCTCGAGCGCGACGAGTCGCACCTGATCGGCGAAATGACCCTGGGCCGGGCGGGCCTCGAGCAGAGCTTTACCACCCGTAATGACCTCATCGAGCCCGAGCGCATCGAGATGTCGTTGGTCAGCGGGCCCTTCAAGCGCCTGCGTGGTCGCTGGCTGTTCCTGCCGATGGGCGAGGGGGCCTGCAAGGTGTGCCTGGAAATGGAGTTCGAGTTCGCCAATCGGCTGCTGGGCATGGCCTTCGGCAAGCTGTTCCAGCAAGTGGCCGGGCAACTGGTCGATGCCTTCACCCGCCGCGCCGACGAAATCTATGGCCGCTGAGGCGAAGCTGGAGGTGGAGGTCGCCTTCGCCCTGCCGGAGAGGCAGCGCATCGTCGCGCTCGAGGTGCCGCCGGGCACCACGGCGCGTCAGGCCGTGGCCTTGGCGCAACTGGGCAGGCTGTTCCCCGAGGTGCCGGCCGCGTTCTTCGCCGAGGCGGACCTGGGCATCTTCGGCAAGCGGCTGCGCGACCCCGACGACTACAGCCTGCGCGCCGGCGATCGGGTCGAGGTCTATCGTCCTCTCGAAAACGATCCCAAGGAGGCACGAGCCCGGCGCGCACAGCGAACCGGGCTCTAGCGCCGCGGCGGCGTCACATGTCCAGCGGTTCGGTAGAGGCCGGTTCGCCGCCACGCGGCAGGGTACCGCCGGCATCGGGGGCTCGCTCGGGCACGGCCTCCGGCTGGCTCCCGGGCAGCATGCCGGCGGGGTCGGCCCCCTCCGAGGCCGGGCCAAGTTCGTCCTGCCCGCGTAGCTCGATGTCCTCGGAGAAATCCCCCTCCTGCCGCACGTTGACCAGTCGGTCGCCGGCGAAGGTCAGCGTCACCCGACGCTGCTGGACGTCGCCGTAGGCTTCGTCGAGGCGGAACACGTAGTCCCACTGGTTGGCGTCGAAGGGCGCTTCCAGCAGCGGCCTGCCCAGCAGATCGACGACCTGGGTGCGGCTCAGGCCGGGCTGGAGCTGCTGGACCATGCCCTCGGTGATGTAGTTGCCCTGGGGAAGGTCGCGCTTGTAGACGCAGCCACCGGTAACGGTCAGGGCGATGACGAGCGGGAGGGTTTTGATCAGCTTTTGCATTTGTGTCCGTTCTTCACTATCGTGGATTCGGTCGATCATACCCGACCCTACCTGATACTGCGAAGAGCGAACATGGCCGACCAGAACCATGAACTGCGCAAGGCGGGCCTCAAGGTCACCTTGCCCCGAGTGAAGATCCTGCAGATCCTCGAGAATGCCACGGGCCAGCACCACCTGAGCGCCGAGGATGTCTACAAGACCCTGCTGGAAGCCGGGGAGGACGTCGGCCTGGCGACCGTCTATCGCGTGCTGACCCAGTTCGAGTCGGCAGGCTTGGTGATTCGCCACAACTTCGATGGCGGTCATGCCGTGTTCGAGATCTCCCAGGAGGAACACCACGACCATATGGTGTGCCTCGACAGCGGCGAGATCATAGAGTTCTTCGACGAGACCATCGAGCGCCGCCAGCAGGAGATCGCCGAGGAGCACGGCTTCGAGCTCGTCGATCATGCCCTGGTGCTCTACGTGCGTCCACGCGGCTCCAATGCCACGCGCCAGGAAGGCACGCCGCGCAAGTGACACGCGTGTGAATGTCGAATCCGCGCCATGGCGGCCCCGATCCTCGATCGGGGCCGCTTGCGTATGGGCGTGGAGCGGGTCCGAGCCAGCCTAGTGGGCGGCGCCCTGCTGACTGGCGTCCAGCATCTCGCGAGCGTGTGCCAGGGTGCGATCGGAGAGGTTGACGCCACCGAGCATGCGCGCCAGCTCACTGACCCGGCCGGCCTCGTCGAGCAGCGCCATGCGCGTCAAGGTGATGTCGCGCTTGGCCTGCTTCTCGATGTGCAGGTGGTGATGGGCCTGGGCTGCCACCTGCGGCAGGTGGGTCACTGTCATTACCTGGCCGTTATCGCCCAGCCGACGCAGCAGTTGGCCGACGATTTCGGCGGTGGCGCCGGAGATGCCCACGTCCACCTCGTCGAACACCAGGCTGGGAATCGTGGAGTGGCGGGCAGCGACCACCTGGATCGCCAGGCTGATGCGCGACAGTTCCCCGCCGGAAGCGACCTTGGCCAGGGGCCGTGGTGGCTGGCCGGGGTTGGCGCTGATCAAGAAGCGTACCTCCTCCATGCCGTCGGCCTGGGGGCTATGGCGGCCCTCGACCTCCACCTCGAAGCGCGCCTTGCCCATGGCCAGGAAGGCGAGCTGCTCCTGTACCGCCTTGCCGAATCTCCCCGCCGCCTGACGGCGAGCCTCGCCCACGGTGCGTGCCCGCTCGCGCCAACTGTCGCGCAGGGCCTCCACTTCGGCGCGCAGTGCTTCCAGGTCGTGTTCACCGCCTTCGAGGCTCTCCAGCTCGGCCTGCAGGCGGCGGTGCAATGCGGGCAGCTCTTCGGGCATCACGTGATGCTTGCGTGCAATGCGGTGCACCTCGCCGAGGCGCGACTCCACCCAGGCCAGCCGTTCGGGGTCCAGCTCGGTGGCGTCGGCGAAACGCTGCAGCTCGCGCACGGCCTCTTCGATCTGGATTCGCGCCTCGCCGAGCATGGCGAGCACTTCCGCCAAGGCGCCGCGGTCGCTGCCGGGTAGCGGGTCGAGGTGATGAGTGGCCTGGTTGAGCAGTGTCAGCGCGCCGCCGTCGTCGTTGTCGCAGCATTCGGCGGCAAACTGCGCCTCGCGCAGCGTCTCCTCGGCGTGGGCGAGCTGCTCCTGCTCGTGCTCCAGAGTGGCAAGCTCGTCATCGCCCAGGGCCAGGGCATCGAGCTCCTCGACCTGATAGCGCAGCAGCTGGCGGCGTGCCTGCACTTCGTCGCCGCTCTCGGTCAGCTGCTTCAGGCGGCGGCGGGTCGTCTGCCAGCGACGGAAGGTCTCGCCGAGCTCGCTCACGGCGCTGCGGTTGCCGGCGAAGTCGTCGAGCAGGCGCAGGTGAGTCTCCTCGCGCAGCAGCAGCTGGTGGGCGTGCTGGCCGTGGATCTCGACCAGGTGCTCGCCGAGCGCCTTGAGATCGGCCACGGTGGCCGGCTGGCCGTTGATCCACGCCTTGGAGCGCCCATTGGCGGTGACCACGCGGCGCAGCAGGCAGTCGTCGTCGGGCAGTTCGCGCTCCGCGAGCCAGCGGCGTGCGGCCGGCAGGGCGGCGATGTCGAAGCGTGCCGAGAGATCGGCGCGCTCGCAGCCGTGGCGTACGCTGCCGGCATCGGCACGTTCGCCCAGGCACAGCCCCAGGGCGCCGAGCAGGATCGATTTGCCGGCGCCGGTCTCGCCGGTAATGGCGGTCATGCCGCCGGCAAGCTCCAGGTCGAGCGTATCGACGATGGCGTAATCGCGAATGGCGAGCTGCGTCAGCATGAGACCTCCCGGCAACCGGCACAGAATGGCTGGATATCCATACAAGGTATTGCGTTTTTATACAGTAGTCGAGGCGGCCGCTCAATATCTCCATGGTGCTCGCGCTTCATTGTTCTCTTGAGATTGCCGGCAAGGCCCCCATATAGGCGGGCAGACTCGAGGCTTTCGCCCATTCGACACCGTTGCGGCCGTATGGCCGAACCACGCTTCAGGAGATGCGCATGGCTAAAGAACCCCAGACCCCGCTTGACGACGAGCTGGAACGGCGCGAGGAAGAGGCTCGGCCGGAGCCGGTGGAAGGCGAACTGGACGATGCGGTTGGCGTCGGGGAGGATGCCTCCGCCCCCTCCGAGGAACCGACGGCGGTGAGCGACAACCCCGAGGCCGACATGCTGGCCGCCCAGGTCGAAGAGCTGGAGCAGAGCCTGGTCGAGGCCAAGGACCAGGCGCTGCGTGCTGCCGCCGAGGCACAGAACGTGCGTCGCCGGGCTGAACAGGAGGCCGAGAAGGCGCGCAAGTTCGCCCTGGAGCGCTTCGTCAAGGAGCTGCTGCCGGTGGTCGACAGCCTGGAGAAGGCGCTCGAGGCCATGGGCGAGGACGCCAGCGAGGCGCACCGCGAGGGTGTGGCCATGACGCTGAAGATGCAGCAGGACGTGCTGGGCAAGTTCGGCGTCGAGATGCTCGATCCCGCCGGCGAGCCGTTCGACCCGCAGTATCACGAGGCGATGGCCATGGTGCCCAACCCCGAGCTCGAGCCCAACAGTGTGATGGAAGTGGTGCAGAAGGGCTACACGCTCAACGGGCGCCTGGTGCGTCCGGCCATGGTCGTCGTCAGTCAGGCGGCTGGCTGAGCCGAACATGAAAACGGGGGTGGGGCTTGAAAAGCGAGTTCACGCCCCCCAGATAGTCGTCAACCGCGGCAGACGCCGCTGAGATGGATTCAAGGCAAACGAATTTTTCGAGGATTTCCTATGGGACGCATCATCGGTATTGACCTGGGGACCACCAACTCCTGCGTGGCCGTGCTCGACGGCGACAGCGCCAAGGTGATCGAGAACGCCGAGGGCGCCCGCACCACGCCTTCCATCATCGCCTACACCGATGATGGCGAGATTCTGGTGGGGCAGGCGGCCAAGCGCCAGGCGGTCACCAATCCGCAGAACACCCTGTACGCTATCAAGCGCCTGATCGGTCGTCGCTACAAGGACGACGTGGTGCAGAAGGACATCAAGATGGTGCCCTACGGCATCACCGAGGCCGATAACGGCGACGCCTGGGTCGAGGTGAAGGGCAAGAAGCTCGCGCCGCCGCAGGTCAGCGCCGAAGTGCTGAAGAAGATGAAGAAGACCGCCGAGGACTACCTGGGCGAGACCGTCACCGAGGCGGTGATCACCGTGCCGGCCTACTTCAACGACTCCCAGCGTCAGGCGACCAAGGATGCCGGTCGCATCGCCGGGCTCGAGGTCAAGCGCATCATCAACGAGCCCACCGCGGCAGCGCTGGCCTACGGAATGGACAAGGCGCGTGGCGACAAGACCATCGCCGTGTACGACCTGGGTGGCGGCACCTTCGACATCTCCATCATCGAGGTGGCCGACGTCGACGGCGAGACCCAGTTCGAGGTGCTGGCCACCAACGGCGACACCTTCCTGGGTGGCGAAGACTTCGACATGAAGCTGATCAACTATTTGGTCGATCAGTTCAAGGCCGACAGCGGTATCGACCTCTCGGGCGACAACCTGGCCATGCAGCGCCTCAAGGAAGCCGCCGAGAAGGCCAAGATCGAGCTGTCCAGCGCCCAGCAGACCGATGTCAACCTGCCCTACATCACTGCCGACAACACCGGTCCCAAGCACCTCAACGTCAAGGTGACCCGGGCCAAGCTGGAGTCGCTGGTGGAAGACCTGGTGCAGCGCTCCATGGGGCCGTGCAAGACCGCGCTGGCCGACGCCGGCCTGTCGGCCAACGAGATCGACGACGTGATCCTGGTCGGCGGCCAGACCCGCATGCCGCTGGTGCAGAAGAAGGTCGCCGACTTCTTCGGCAAGGAGGCGCGCAAGGACGTCAACCCGGACGAGGCCGTGGCCGTAGGCGCGGCGATCCAGGGCGGCGTGCTGGGCGGCGACGTCAAGGACGTGCTGCTGCTCGACGTCACCCCGCTGACCCTGGGCATAGAGACCCTGGGCGGCGTGATGACCCCGCTGATCGAGAAGAACACCACCATCCCGACCAAGAAGACCCAGACCTTCTCGACCGCGGATGACAACCAGACCGCCGTGACCATTCACGTGCTGCAGGGCGAGCGCAAGCAGGCCGGCCAGAACAAGTCGCTGGGCCGCTTCGACCTGGCCGACATTCCGCCGGCACCGCGCGGCGTGCCGCAGATCGAGGTTGCCTTCGACCTCGACGCCAACGGCATCCTCAACGTCTCGGCCAAGGACAAGGCCACCGGCAAGGAGCAGTCGATCGTCATCAAGGCCTCCAGCGGCCTCAGCGATGAAGAGATCGAGCAGATGGTACGCGACGCCGAGGCCCATGCCGACGAGGACAAGAAGTTCGAGGAGCTGGTTCAGCTGCGCAACCAGGCCGACGGCATGGTCCACGCTGCGCGCAAGACCGTGCAGGAAGCCGGCGAGCACGCCACCGACGAGGAGAAGCAGGCCATCGAGACGGCGGCCTCCGAGCTCGAGGAAGCGCTCAAGGGCGACGACAAGGACGACATCCAGGCCAAGCTGGACAAGCTGACCGAAGCCTCCGGCAACCTGGCGCAGAAGATGTATGCCGCCCAGGCCGAGGCCGCCCAGCAGGGCGGTGGCGAAGGTCAGGAAGCCGGCGCCAAGCCGGAAGAGGACGTGGTCGACGCGGAGTACGAAGAAGTCAACGACGACCAGAAGAAGCAGTAATCGCCAAGGCGATGCCACGGACGACGGTAGCGCGGGGGGACGACTCCCGCGTTGCCGTTTCCGCGGATCGGGCAGAACTGCCTAGACCAGGAGGCGCATGGACCCATGTCCAAACGCGATTATTACGAAGTGCTCGGCGTCGAACGCGGCGCCGACACCAAGGACATCAAGAAGGCCTACCGACGGCTGGCACAGAAGTACCACCCGGACCGCAACCCGGACGATGATACGGCGGCCGAGCGCTTCCGCGAGGTCTCCGAGGCCTACGAGATCCTCTCCGACAGCGAGAAGCGCGCCGCCTACGACCAGTTCGGCCACGCCGGCGTAGACGGCCAGGCCGGCGGCTTCGGTGGCGGTGGCTTCGGCGGGGCCGGTGCCGGGGGCTTCAGCGACATCTTCGGCGACGTGTTTGGCGATATCTTCGGTGGTGGCGGCGCCCGGCGCAGCCCCCATGCCCCGCAGCGCGGCAGCGACCTGCGCTACAACCTCGAGCTCGACCTCGAGAGTGCGGTGGCCGGGACCACCGTCGACATTCGCGTGCCGCGCCACGTGGAGTGCGACCGCTGCGACGGCCAGGGTGCCGAGCCGGGCTCCACCAAGGAGACCTGCCCCACCTGTAACGGCCACGGCCAGGTGCGCATGCAGCAGGGCTTCTTCGCCGTGCAGCAGACCTGCCCCACCTGTCACGGCAGCGGCGTGCACATCAAGGTGCCGTGCCACAAGTGTCACGGCGAGGGCCGCATGCGCGAGACCCGCACCCTGTCGGTGAAGATCCCGGCCGGGGTGGACAGCGGCGATCGCATTCGCTTGAACGGAGAGGGCGAGTCCGGCATCAACGGCGGCCCGCCCGGCGATCTCTACGTCCAGGTGGCGATCAAGCCGCACCGTATCTTCCAGCGCGACGGCAAGCATCTGCAGTGCGAGGTGCCGATCAACTTCGTCGACGCCGCGCTTGGCGGCGAACTCGAGGTGCCGACGCTGGACGGCCGGGTCAAGCTCAAGATCCCGCCCGAGACCCAGACCGGCAAGCTCTTCCGCCTGCGCGGCAAGGGCGTCAAGCCGGTACGCGGCGGCCCGCCGGGCGACCTGCTGTGCAAGGTCGTCATCGAGACCCCGGTCAACCTCAACGAGGACCAGAAGGAGCTGCTGCGCCAGCTGCAGGAAAGCCTCGACGGCAGCAACAGCCGCCACTCGCCGAAGAAGACCAGTTTCTTCGACGGCGTGAAGAAGTTCTTCGAGGACATGAAGCCGTAGTCTCCCTTGCACCTCGTTGGCCCCCGTTGCTCTTGGCATCGGGGGTTTCTGCTTTATGGCAGCGGAGCATTGACCTGCCGGCTCGAACCTCCCGTTTCGTTTGACGCTGTGCCGCGGGTCTGGCGCTGACCCGCTCCGGCGTCTTAGTCTGTTAACTTCAATGCGAAGGGAGATCGTTGTTATGCCGATGTCGCGGGCCGAGATCACTACCGAATCCGGGGCGAGGTTGATGAACCGGTTGTGCAAGCACTGGACGCACAAGCTGGAGGTGGAGCAGGGCGAGGAGGAGAGCCGCGTGGCGTTCGAGGACGGCTCCTGCGTGATGCGCGTCGAGCCGGGCAAGCTGCTGGTTGCCATCGAGGCGCTGGACGAGGAGGTGCTCGATCAGCTCGAAGGCGTGGTGGACGCTCACCTGCAGCGCATGGCGGGCGACGAGGAGCTGGCCATCGTCTGGGAAAATTGAGCGCGCCATCTGCGCCGCGCCTCGCCCACCTGGGCATGCTGCTGTGGGCGCTGCTGGTGGGGCTGTCGTTTCCCGCCGTGGGGTTGATGAGCGAGCTGCCTCCGCTGTCGCTCACCGCGCTGCGCTTCGCCATCGCCTGTGCCGGGCTGTGGTGGCTGGCGCGGCGCTCGGCCGACTTCCTCCCGCCCTGGCGGGTGGTGCCGCTCTATACGCTGATGGGGCTGTGCCTGGCCGGCTTCTTTGGCGCCATGTTCTGGGCCGCCCACCACGCAACCGCACTCTCCATGGCTACCCTCTACGTCACCGTGCCGCTGCTGGCCTACCTGCTGGGGCTCGGCTTTCGCGTCGAGCGGTCGGGCTGGCGGCTGCCCGCCATTCTCGCGCTGGGCGCGACGGGTGCCCTGGGACTCGCCTTTGCCGAGGCGCGCAGTCACGGCGAAGCCATGCAACTGGGCATCGGCGAAGCGGTGTTCTTCCTCGGCTGCGTGTCGTCGGCGCTCTACCCGGTGCTGAGCAAGTGGGGGCTGGCCCGCGAGTGGCTGCCCGGCTCGGCGGCGGTACGCACCTTCTGGAGCCTGGGCCTGGGCGGACTCGCCATCGGCCTACTGGGTCTCGCCATCGAGCCCGCTGGCGAGCTTGCTAGCATGCGCTGGCAGGACCTGGCCCTGGTGATCTACCTCGGGCTCTTCTCCAGCGCGCTCACCTTCTGGCTGATGCAGCGTGCCACCTCGGTGCTCACGCCTGGCGCCGTGACCGCCTACGGCTACATGGTGCCCTTCGTTTCCATGCTGCTGCTGTTCGCCACGGCGCCGGAGCAGATCGGCTGGCACTGGCTGCCGGGCAGTGCGCTGGTGCTCGTCGCCATCGGCCTGCTGCTGCGTCAGGACGGCAAGGACGCCCGTTAATCCAGCTCCTCGGTGCCCGGCTCACTCCCAGGCGTTGCGGCCAGCCGCGGAAAGTGGCGGCGAATTTCCTCGTAGAGTTCCTGCACGTCCTCCACGTGGCGGCGCGAAAAGTGAAACGGCACCAACTGACCGACCCCGGCCGCAGCGGCAGTCTCGCCGCAGGCGCGAGCAGTCAGATGGCCGGTGCGCCGGGCCTGTTCAGCTTGGTCCTGGCGAAACGAGGCCTCGCAGAACAGCACCTCGGCGCCCTGGGCCAGCGTGTGCAGGCGTTCGCGGTTCTCAGGGGTGTCGCCGAAGTCGGTGGCATAGGCCAGGCGCTGGCCCGGCTGCGAGAACAGCAATTGCTCTGCCAGCTCGGCAACGGGACGGCGGCTGCCGTCGGGCAGGTCGACATATGTGTCGCTGTTTCCTGCCAGCGCGCACTGCTTGAGCTCGCCGAGCCAGGGCCCCGGTGCCCAGCCGTGGGCCTCCAGCGCCTCCTTTCGCACCTTGAGCTGGGTTTCCGGCTCATAGGCGAAGGCCAGTACCGGGGTGCCATGATCCAGCGCCATCGCTCTCACGCGAAAGCCGGGCTCGGCGTGGATTACACCGGCTTCCACCTCGCGCGGGGAGAGCGCCTTCATCGGCTGGCCTGCCACCAGGCGGTAATGTGCCAGGCGCTCGCCGTGCAGCTCGAAGACTTCGAAGCGGGGCGCTTTCTCCTCCACCCGATCCCACAGGATGCCGCGCAGAAAGCCATCCAGATGGCCGGCGAGCCCGGGTGGGCCGTAGATCCGGCAGGCCGAATAGTCGCCGATGCGCGAGCGCAGCAGCCACAGGAAGCCGCCGATGTGGTCGACGTGGGCATGGCTGATGAAGACGTCGCTGACCTGATGGGCCAGCCGCGCCGGCAGCCGGCCGGGGTCGCCCAGGTCGAACAGCAGGCTGCGCTTGTGGTGACGCAAGCGTAGGTGCAGCAGCGGATCGCCGAACACGCCGTTGACCAGGGTGGCGCGCACGTTACCCAGGCGCAGCGTTGGGCGCGGGCCGCTGAGATGCTCGTCTAGCGCCAGGGTAAGCGCCGGCTCCTCGCTGCCTGAAAGGGCTTTGCTGGGCGGTGGGGAGGGTACTGCGGTACCCAGGCCGCCCTCGCGACGACGAACGGCGTCGCGTATCACCAGCCGGCGGGGCGTGGCAGTCAGCGCAGGCGCCTGCAGTCGCAGCATGTCGTCCTCCAGCGCCAGCACCTCGCCCAGCGCCAGGGTGTTGCCGGTGTCGTCGAGCAGCCCGACCTGGCGCCCCTGCCAGGCGTGGGCGGTATCACGCGGAGGCGGCGTGCCGAGGAGGGCCAGCGCTGCCAGGGACAGCTCCTGCTCCCTTGCCTGCGCCAGGTAGGCGTCCCACGCCGCGGTGCGCCACTGCCTGCGCTGCTGCTTGCCGGGGTGTCGGGCCATGGCGTCGGCCGGCAGGCATAGTGTGGCGAGCCCCAGTACGGAGCGCTCATGGGGATACGGGTCGGGTACCTGTGCCGGTGCCAGGCGCACCACGGCATCGACGCCAGCGGCGCCGGCCAGCGCCGGCAACAGCTCGGCGCCGGCGATGCCGCGCTCCACGCCGGGGGCGTCGACCAGTAGCGGTCCGGGCCCGACTCGCTGGGCCAGGCGGCGAACCGCCTCGACCAGTGGCAGGCGGAAACGGGCGCTGTCCAGCGTGGCCAGCGCCTCGATGGCTTCCAGCTGCCAGTCGCCCAGGTGCTCGTCCCATCGCCCCAGGCACACGGCACCGGGCGGGCCGAAGCCGGGCAGGCCGGGGTCGGCGGCCAGGCAGCGGCATACTTGGCCGCGTTCGGCCAAGGCCGCCGCCGCACTTCGCGCCAGGGTGCTCTTGCCGCTGCCGGCTGGGCCCGTTAGCAGCATGCGCGGATGACGTTCGAGCAGCTCGAGCAGGGCGGCTACAGGGCGGGTGTCGGTCGGCATCGGCTCAGACATGGCGTTCCTTGTGCGGGGTCGTCATGCCCAGTGTGGGCGATTCCGCCGTCGCTGCCCAAGCGCTCGGCCAGCCCGGTCGATGCTCTGATATACTGCCTCGATCCCCACTCGTCAGATTTCGCAGGAGTCCGCATGACCCGTATCGCCATCGTCGGTGTCTCCGGCCGCATGGGCCGCACCCTGGTCAACGCCGTGCAGCAGGATGCCGGGGCCACCCTGGCCGGCGGTATCGTCGAGCCGGGCAGTTCGCTGGCCGGGGCCGATATCGGCGAGCTGGCGGGTCTCGGCAAGCTGGGTGTCGTTGCGGTGGACTCTCTCGACGCCATCGTCGACGACTTCGACGTGCTGATCGACTTCACCGCGCCGCGGGTGACCCTGGCCAACCTGGCCTTCTGCGCGGCGCACGGCAAGCGCATGGTAATCGGCACCACCGGCCTGGCCGACGACGAGCTGGCCGAACTCGACGGCTACCGCGAGCGGCTGCCCTTCGTCTTCGCCCCCAACATGAGCGTGGGGGTGAACCTGACTCTGAAACTGCTCGAGACCGCGGCTCGGGCGCTGGGCGACGAGGGCTACGACATCGAGGTGATCGAGGCCCACCATCGTCACAAGGTCGATTCGCCCTCCGGCACCGCGCTGAAGATGGGCGAGGTGGTGGCCGAGTCGCTGGGGCGCACGCTCAAGGAGCACGGCGTGTTCGAGCGTGTCGGGCAGTGCGGGCCGCGGGATCCCAAGGAGATCGGCTTCGCCACGGTGCGTGCCGGCGATATCGTCGGCGAGCATACGGTGATGTTCGCCACCGAGGGCGAGCGCATCGAGATCACCCACAAGGCCTCTAGTCGCATGACCTTTGCCAAGGGCGCGGTGCGCGCGGCGCGCTGGGTGGCCGAGCAGGGCAATGGGCGCTATGGCATGCAGGACGTGCTGGGTCTGTAAGCACAGGGCAAGCCGCGCTACGCGTCGTGAGGGGCGCCGGGGACAGGTTGAAGAGGAGGTCATTTGCCATGGATGGCAAATGTAGCGCCCAGGGACGGGTTTACAGCGCCTCCTCGCAAACCTGTCGACGGGGTAGCCCCGAGGACATCGCTAACTGCTCTGGGCTGCCCGATTGGGGTAGCCGCTGAGTGCCATTTCTTGTAACATCTCCAAAATTTTGGCCGGGCGCCTGAAATACAGCAGTCCAACTGCGCGCTTGTTGCGTGGCCAGCCCCGAGCAAACAGAGACAACAAGCGGGATGAAACCGGTTCCTATCGGCTTCGTCCCGCTTTTTTACGAGCCGAATCTGTCGCCTGACGATAGCCGCCGAGCCTGCGCCCCTCAGGCTCGCCTCAGCATGGGAGGACCTTGTCTTGAACAGCCCCGCATTGAACAGACCCGCGATATTGGCCCTGGAAGACGGCAGTGTGTTTCATGGCACCGCCATCGGCGCCGATGGGCAGACCAGCGGCGAGGTGGTGTTCAATACGGCCATGACCGGCTATCAGGAGATCCTCACCGATCTTTCCTACACCCGACAGATCGTGACCCTGACCTACCCGCATATCGGCAACACCGGGGTCAACGCCGAGGACGTTGAGTCGGGCTCGATCGCCGCCGCCGGCCTGGTGATACGCGACTTGCCGCTCGTTGCCAGCAACTTCCGCTCCGAACAGTCGCTCTCCGACTATCTCAAGAGCCAGAACGTGCTCGGCATCGCCGATATCGACACCCGCCGCCTGACGCGCATCCTGCGTGACAAGGGTGCCCAGAACGGCGCCATCCTGGCGGGGCGGGAGGCCGAGGGCGACGACGCCGTCGAGCGTGCGCTGGCGGCGGCGCGGGCGTTCCCCGGGCTCAAGGGCATGGACCTGGCCAAGGAGGTCTCGTGCCGCGAGGCCTACGAGTGGAGCGAGGCGGAGTGGGTGCTGGGCCAGGGCAACGTCGATGCCAGCGGCAGCGAGCGCCCCTTCCACGTGGTGGTCTACGACTACGGCGTGAAGTACAACATCCTGCGCATGCTGGCCTCGCGCGGCTGTCGCCTCAGCGTGGTACCGGCCCAGACCCCGGCCGCCGAGGTGCTGGCCAAGAACCCGGACGGCATCCTGCTGGCCAACGGCCCCGGCGACCCCGAGCCCTGCGACTACGCCATCGCCGCGATTCGCGAAATCCTCGAGACGAATGTGCCGGTGTTCGGCATCTGCCTGGGCCACCAGCTGCTGGCGCTGGCCGCCGGCGCCAGGACGGTGAAGATGAACCACGGCCACCACGGCGCCAACCACCCGGTACAGGATCTCGACAGCGGCCACGTGATGATCACCAGCCAGAACCACGGCTTCGCCGTCGACGAGGCGAGCCTGCCGGGCAACGTACGGGCCATTCACCGCTCGCTGTTCGACGGCACGCTGCAGGGCATCGAGTTGACCGACCGTCCGGCCTTCAGCTTCCAGGGCCACCCGGAAGCGAGCCCCGGACCGCGCGACGTGTCGCCGCTGTTCGACCGCTTCGTGACGATGATGCGCGAGCGCCGCTGAGCGGCGCCGTCCTCGTCTTAATCGCCTGATTTCAACGAATCCAGCCGCGGGAACCGACATGCCCAAGCGTACCGACCTCAACAGCATCCTGATCATTGGCGCCGGCCCCATCGTCATCGGCCAGGCGTGCGAATTCGACTACTCCGGCGCCCAGGCCTGCAAGGCGCTGCGTGAGGAGGGCTTCCGGGTCATCCTGGTGAACTCCAACCCGGCCACCATCATGACCGACCCGGCCATGGCCGACGCCACCTACATCGAGCCGATCACCTGGCAGGCGGTGGAGAAGATCATCGAGGCCGAGCGCCCCGATGCCATCCTGCCCACCATGGGCGGCCAGACCGCGCTCAACTGCGCGCTCGACCTCGACAAGCACGGCGTACTCGCGAAGTACGGCGTGGAGATGATCGGTGCCAACGCCGACGCCATCAACAAGGCCGAGGACCGCGACCTGTTCGACCAGGCCATGAAGCGCATCGGCCTGGAGTGCCCGAAGGCCGAGGTCGCCCACACCATGGAGGAGGCCTGGCGCATCCAGGAGTCGCTGGGCTTCCCGGTGATCATCCGCCCCTCCTACACCATGGGCGGCTCCGGCGGCGGCGTGGCCTACAACAAGGAGGAGTTCGAGGAGATCTGTACCCGCGGCTTCGAGCTCTCCAACAACCACGAGCTGCTGATCGACGAGTCGTTGCTGGGCTGGAAGGAGTACGAGATGGAGGTCGTTCGCGACAAGAACGACAACTGCATCATCGTCTGCTCGATCGAGAACTTCGATCCCATGGGCGTGCACACTGGCGACTCCATCACCGTGGCCCCGGCACAGACGCTGACCGACAAGGAATACCAGATCATGCGCGACGCCTCGCTGGCGGTGCTGCGCGAGATCGGCGTCGAGACCGGTGGCTCCAACGTGCAGTTCGGCGTCGACCCTGACACCGGGCGCATGGTGGTGATCGAGATGAACCCGCGGGTGTCGCGCAGCTCGGCGCTGGCTTCCAAGGCCACCGGCTTCCCGATCGCCAAGATCGCCGCCAAGCTGGCGGTGGGCTACACCCTGGACGAGCTCTCCAACGACATTACCGGCGGGCGCACCCCGGCCTCGTTCGAGCCGTCGATCGACTACGTGGTCACCAAGATCCCGCGCTTCACCTTCGAGAAGTTCCCCCAGGCCAACGATCGCCTGACCACTCAGATGAAGTCGGTGGGCGAGGTAATGGCCATCGGGCGCACCTTCCAGGAGTCGCTGCAGAAGGCGCTGCGCGGGCTCGAGACCGGCAACGACGGCCTCGACCCCAAGTTTGCCGAATTCAGCGACGACGTCATGGCGCATATCAAGGGCGAGCTGCAGGCCGCCGGCGCCGAGCGCATCTTCTACGTCGCCGATGCCATGCGTGCCGGCATGAGCGTGGATGAGGTATTCGCCCTGACCAAGATCGACCCCTGGTTCCTGGTTCAGCTGGAGGACTTGGTGCGCATCGAGCGGGACGTGGCCAAGCGCTCTCTCTCCGAGCTCTCACCGCAGGAGCTGTTCGGCCTCAAGCGCAAGGGCTTCTCCGACGCGCGTCTGGCCAAGCTGCTCGGCGTTTCCGAGAAGGAATTCCGCAAGACGCGCCAGAAAGCCGGCATCCGCCCGGTCTACAAGCGGGTCGACACCTGTGCCGCCGAGTTCGCCTCGGATACCGCCTACATGTACTCCACCTACGAGGAGGAGTGCGAGGCTGAGGTATCCGAGCGCCAGAAGATCATGGTGCTGGGCGGCGGGCCCAACCGTATCGGCCAGGGCATCGAGTTCGACTACTGCTGCGTGCATGCCGCTTTCGCCATGCGCGACGACGGCTATGAGACCATCATGGTCAACTGCAACCCCGAGACCGTCTCTACCGACTACGACACGTCAGACCGTCTCTATTTCGAGCCGGTCACCCTGGAGGACGTGCTCGAGATCGCCGACAAGGAGCAGCCGGTCGGCGTGATCGTGCAGTTCGGCGGCCAGACCCCGCTCAAGCTCGCCCGCGAGCTGGAAGCCGCCGGCGTGCCGATCATCGGCACCACCCCGGACGCCATCGACCGCGCCGAGGACCGCGAGCGCTTCCAGCAGATGATCGACAAGCTCGGCCTCAAGCAGCCGCCCAACGCCACCGCGCGCAGCTTCGACGAAGCCTTCGTCAAGGCCGAGGCGATCGGCTACCCGCTGGTGGTGCGCCCGAGCTACGTGCTCGGTGGTCGCGCCATGGAGATCGTTTACTCAGCCGACGAGCTGGAGAACTACATGACCCACGCGGTCAAGGTCTCCAACGATTCGCCGGTACTGCTCGACCACTTCCTCAACGCCGCCATCGAGATCGACATCGACGCCGTCTCCGACGGCCACGAGGTGGTTATCGGCGGCATCATGCAGCACATCGAGCAGGCCGGCGTGCACTCCGGCGACTCCGCCTGCGCGCTGCCGCCCTACTCGCTGCCCGCCGAGGTGCAGGACGAGATGCGCGAGCAGGTCAAGCGGATGGCCGTCGAACTCGGCGTGGTGGGCCTGATGAACGTGCAGCTGGCGTGGCAGGACGGCGAAATCTACGTCATCGAGGTCAACCCGCGCGCCTCGCGTACCGCGCCCTTCGTCTCCAAGTGCATCGGTACCTCGCTGGCCCAGGTCGCCGCGCGCTGCATGGCCGGCAAGAGTCTGACCGAGCAGGGCTTTACCCGCGAGATCGTGCCGCACTTCTACAGCGTCAAGGAGGCGGTATTCCCGTTCAACAAGTTCCCCGGCGTCGACCCGATCCTGTCGCCTGAGATGAAGTCCACCGGCGAGGTGATGGGCTCGGGCGAGACCTTCGCCGAGGCCTTCTACAAGGCGCAGCTGGGTGCCGGCGAGGCGATTCCAAGGCTCGAAGGCGAGCGCAAGGCGTTCCTCTCGGTGCGCGATCCGGACAAGGCGGGTGTTATCGAGGTGGCGCGTTCTCTGCTAGGCTTGGGGTTCACTCTGTGCGCGACCCGGGGTACCGCAGCCGCCCTCGACGCTGCCGGTCTCGAGGTCGAGGTCGTCAACAAGGTTTACGAAGGCCGTCCGCACATCGTCGATCTGCTCAAGAACGACGACATCGCTTATATCGTCAATACCACCGAGGGTCGCCAGGCGATCAATGATTCCTCGGTGATCCGTCGTACCGCGCTGGCCCGCAAGGTGCCCTATGCCACCACCCTGGCAGGGGCAAGCGCCGTTTGCATGGCGCTGGAATATGGCAATGCGATTACGGTACGGCGGCTACAGGAACTGCATGCAGGAGCCACACAATGAACAAGGTCCCGATGACCGTTGCCGGCGAGGCGCGCCTGCGCAAGGAGCTCGAGGAACTCAAGAGCGAGGCGCGCCCCAAGGTGATCGCGGCGATTGCCGAGGCCCGTGAGCACGGCGATCTCAAGGAGAACGCCGAGTATCATGCGGCGCGCGAGCAGCAGGGCTTCATCGAGGGGCGTATCCAGGAGATCGAGAGCAAGCTCTCCAATGCTCAGGTGATCGACGTGCACAAGCTGCCCCGGACCGGCAAGGTGATTTTCGGCGTCACCGTCGAGCTGCTCAATCTCGGCAACGACGAAGAGGTCTCCTACCAGATCGTTGGCGAGGACGAGGCCGACATCAAGGCCGGCAAGATCTCGGTCACTTCGCCCATTGCCCGCGCCCTGATCGGCAAGGAAGAGGGCGATGTGGTGGTGGTCAGCACGCCGGGCGGCGAGGTCGAGTACGAGATATCCAGCGTCGAGCACCGCTGAGCGACGAGCAGCGCGCCAGCAAAAAGCCCGCGACAGTTTGTCGCGGGCTTTTTGCTAAGTGATGCCTCGCGGCGCGGAGCTCGAGGCTCGCCGCTGGCGCGCCAGCCCCTAGTGCCGGCCGTGATGGTTCTCGAAGCGCTTGACGTTGGACAACTTGGGGTTGGCCTGGGGGTTCTTGCGGTATAGCAGCGCCATCTTGCCGATGGTCTGCACGCGCTCGGCGCCGCTCGCTGTGAGCAGCTCCTCGAGCATGGCGGCGCGGTCGTCGCGTTCGGCCAAGGCCAGCTTCACCTTGATCAGCTCATGATCGGCAAGCGCGCGGTCAAGCTCGGCCAGCACGCCCTCGGAAACGCCGTTCTCCGACACCGTGACCACGGGGTTCAGGTGGTGGCCGATACTGCGGAATGCTTTCTTTTGTGCCTGTGACAAGCTCATGGTATCTTGCGTCTTCCCGGTTGCGCGTAACCTGACATGGTACGGTGAAACGCGTGCCGGCGAAAGCATGGCGAGACCCGAGTCAGGTCTCGACCAGCTCCGCGTCATACCGAACCGGGCCGGCGTGCCTGTGCAGCGTTCGGCATCTTCAGTCAAGGTGATCTGTGGCTCGATCCACTTCCTCGTCCCGCGGTGGCAAACAGGCTGCCAGCAAGAGTTCGGCTTCCTGGCTCAAGGAGCACTTCGACGACCGCTTCGTGCAGCAGAGCTGGCAGGACGGCTATCGCAGCCGTGCCAGCTACAAGCTGCTCGCGCTCGACGAGAAAGATCGTCTGTTCAAGCCCGGCATGAGTGTGATCGACCTGGGGGCGGCGCCGGGTGGCTGGAGCCAGGTGGCGGCGGATCGCGTGGGTCCCGAGGGGCTGGTGATCGCCTCCGATATCCTAGAGATGGATGCCCTGGCCGGCGTCGAGTTCATTCAGGGCGACTTCACCGAGGAGGTCGTGCTCGAGGCGATCCTCGCGGCCCTCGCTGAACGTCCGGTGGACCTTGTGATGTCCGACATGGCCCCCAATATGAGTGGCATGAGCGCCATCGACCAGCCCCAGGCCATGTACCTGGTGGAACTCGCCCTCGACCTGGCGCGCCAGGCGCTGCGCCCCGGTGGCCGCTTCCTGGCCAAGGTGTTCCAGGGCGAAGGTTTCGATGCCTACCTGAAGGAGCTGCGCGGCAGCTTCAACAAGGTGGTGACGCGCAAGCCGGAGGCCTCCCGCGCCCGCTCGCGCGAGGTCTACCTGCTGGCGGAAGGATTTCGCGGCTGAGCCAGCTTGCTGGCTCGGCGCTTCCCGACCGGCTGCGGCCGGTCGATAGAGACAGACTAACGACGCCATGACCGGACAGCGCGGCCCAACTGTGTCACAGTGGGGGCATGAAGGCCGGGTGGAACACGCCCTGCCCGCCTGTGGTCATACTGTGGTCCCTTGTGGTCACAGGGCTAGGCGTTACGGCGAGAGATGCTTGCAATGAGGGTGGTCCCTTGAACGATATGGCGAAGAATTTGATCCTGTGGTTGGTCATCGCAGCGGTGCTGCTGACGGTGTTCAACAACTTCACTGTCGATGGCACACCGCAGACGATGAACTATTCGCAGTTCGTCCAGCAGGTGCAGAACCAGCAGATCCGCAGCGTAACCATCGACGGTTACACCATCACCGGCGAGCGTGCCGACGGGTCGCAGTTCCAGACCATCCGGCCGGCGGCGGAAGACCCCAAGCTGATGGACGACCTGCTCGCCAACAACGTCACTGTGGTGGGCAAGGAGCCGCAGCAGCAGAGCCTGTGGACGCGGCTGCTGATCGCCAGCTTCCCGATCCTGCTGATACTCGCCATCTTCATGTTCTTCATGCGTCAGATGCAGGGGGGCGGCGGCGGCAAGGGCGGCCCGATGAGTTTCGGTAAGTCCAAGGCCAAGCTGCTCTCCCAGGACCAGATCAAGACCACCTTTGCCGACGTCGCCGGCTGTGACGAGGCCAAGGAGGAGGTCGAGGAACTGGTCGACTTCCTGCGCGATCCCTCCAAGTTCCAGCGCCTGGGGGGCACCATTCCCCGTGGCGTGCTGATGGTGGGGCCGCCGGGCACCGGTAAGACGCTGCTGGCGAAATCCATTGCCGGCGAGGCCAAGGTGCCGTTCTTCTCGATTTCCGGCTCCGACTTCGTCGAGATGTTCGTCGGCGTCGGCGCCTCGCGTGTGCGTGACATGTTCGAGCAGGCCAAAAAGCAGGCGCCGTGCATCATCTTCATCGACGAGATCGATGCCGTGGGCCGTTCGCGCGGCGCCGGCATGGGCGGCGGCAATGACGAGCGCGAGCAGACACTGAACCAGCTGCTGGTGGAGATGGACGGCTTCGAGGCCAACGAGGGCATCATCGTCATCGCCGCCACCAACCGTCCTGACGTGCTCGACCCGGCGCTGCTGCGCCCGGGTCGCTTCGACCGCCAGGTCGTGGTGCCGTTGCCCGATATCCGCGGGCGCGAGCACATCCTCAACGTCCACTTGCGCAAGGTGCCGCTGGCCGACGACGTCAAGCCGTCGCTGATCGCCCGCGGTACTCCGGGCTTCTCCGGCGCCGACCTGGCCAATCTGGTCAACGAGGCGGCCCTGTTCGCCGCGCGGCGCAACAAGCGGCTGGTGGGCATGGAGGAGCTGGACCTGGCCAAGGACAAGATCATGATGGGCGCCGAGCGCCGTTCCATGGTCATGACCGACAAAGAGAAGCTCAACACCGCCTACCACGAGTCGGGCCACGCCATCATCGGCCTGGTGATGCCGGAGCACGACCCGGTCTACAAGGTCACCATCATTCCGCGTGGCCGGGCGTTGGGTGTGACCATGTTCCTGCCCGAGCAGGATCGCTACAGCCTGTCGCGCCAGCAGATCATCAGTCAGATCTGCTCGCTGTTCGGCGGCCGCATCGCCGAGGAGATGACGCTGGGACCGAACGGCGTCACTACCGGGGCCTCCAACGACATCAAGCGCGCCACGGAGCTGGCCCACAACATGGTCGCCAAGTGGGGCCTGTCCGAGGAGATGGGGCCGATCATGTACGACGAGGACGAGTCGCACCAGTTCCTCGGTGGTCCGGGGCAGGGTGGCAGCAAGCTGAAGTCCGGCGAGACCACTACCCGGCTCGACAAGGAAGTGCGCAAGATCATCGATGAGTGCTATGCCAAGGCAAAGCAGATCCTCGAAGAGAATCGCGACAAGCTCGATGCCATGGCCGAGGCGCTGATGCAGTACGAGACCATCGATGCCGACCAGCTGCGCGATATCATGGAGGGCCGCAAGCCGCGTCCGCCCAAGGATTGGGATGATGGCGATTCCGGTACCGGTGCCCCCATCGGCAGTGAGACTGAGTCCTCTCGCGAGGAGGAGGATTCCACCCAGCAGCCGACCGACGGCACCGGCAATGGCGATCACGGTGACGAGGACGAAGACGGGGAGCCTCGCCGTCGTCCCTCCGACCCGCTGGGTGGCCCCGCCGGGTCGTGACGAAGCCCCGACAAGAAGCCAGGCGCCCCGATGGGGCGCCTTTGCTGTGGAGTCCCGAGCCCGGGCCTGCGTCACAGGATTCATGACATGACAGACAACCCCGCACCGACCTGGCTGCCGTGTGGACGGCACCGCCTCGACCTCTCTTATCCCCGCCTCATGGGCATTCTCAATGTCACGCCCGATTCTTTCTCCGACGGTGGCCGCCATGTGGCCGTAGACGATGCCCTGCGCCACGCCGAGCGTATGCTGGCCGAGGGGGCGGCGATCATCGATGTGGGCGGCGAGTCGACCCGCCCCGGCTCGCAGCCGGTTTCCACCCAGGAGGAACTGGACCGAGTGGCTCCGGTGGTCGAGCGTCTGGTGTGTGAGCTCGACGCTCTGGTCTCGGTGGACACCAGCAACCCCGACGTGATCCGCCAGGTCGCGGTGCTGGGCGCCGGCATGATTAACGACATACGCGCTCTGCAGCGGGAAGGTGCGCTGGAGGCGGCGTTGGGAACGGGGCTGCCGGTGTGCCTGATGCACATGCAGGGCGAGCCACGGGACATGCAGCAGGCGCCCCGCTATGATGAGCCCATCGAGGACGCCGTGCATCGCTTCCTGGCTGACCGGGTGGCGGTCTGCGAGGCTGCCGGCCTGCGCCGTGAGCGCCTGCTGCTCGACCCAGGTTTCGGCTTCGGCAAGACCGTCGAGCATAATTTGCGCTTGCTTCATCGCATGGAACGCCTGGCCGAGCTCGAGTTGCCGCTGCTCGTCGGCATGTCGCGCAAGAGCCTGATCGGCAAGGTGCTGGGCCGTCCGGTGGAGGAGCGTCTGCCCGGTGGGCTAGCGCTGGCGTCGCTGGCCGTCGAGCGCGGTGCGCGTATTTTGCGCGTTCATGATGTTGGCCCGGTCATGGATGCGGTGAACATGACCTGGGCCGTGCTAAGGGAAGGCTGCGAGCATGACTAGAAAATACTTCGGTACGGATGGCATTCGCGGAACGGTCGGGGAGTACCCCATCACACCGGACTTCATGCTCAAGCTGGGCTGGGCCATGGGTCGGGTCCTGGCGCGGGAGTCGGGGCGTGCCCGGGTGCTGATCGGCAAGGACACGCGCATCTCGGGCTACATGTTCGAATCGGCCCTCGAGGCGGGGCTCTCCGCTGCCGGTGTCGACGTGGCGCTGCTCGGCCCGATGCCCACGCCGGGCATTGCCTATCTCACGCGAACCTTCCGCGCCGATGCCGGCATCGTCATCTCGGCCTCGCACAATCCCTTTGCCGACAACGGCATCAAGTTCTTTTCCACCGAGGGCACCAAGCTCGCGGATGCGCTCGAGGAGCGCATCGAGGCGGTGCTCGACGAGCCGCTGACCACGGTGGCGGCAGGCAAGCTGGGCAAGGCAATGCGGATCGACGACGCCGCTGGCCGCTACATCGAGTTCTGCAAGTCGACGATCCCCAACCGGGTCAGCCTGCATGGGCTACGCATGGTACTCGACTGCGCGCATGGCGCCACCTACCACATCGCGCCCAGCGTCTTCCGTGAGCTGGGCGCCGAGGTCAGCCTGGTGGGGGCCAGTCCCGACGGGCTCAACATCAATCGCGAGGTGGGCTCGACTTCTCCTGCGACGCTGCGTGCTGCGGTGATCCAGCAGGGCGCCGACCTGGGGATCGCCTTCGATGGCGATGGCGACCGGGTGCTGATGGTCGATGCCGACGGGGGCGAAGTCGATGGAGACGACATCCTCTACCTGATCGCCCGCGACCGGCACGAGCGCGGTCAGCTGGTGGGCGGCGTGGTCGGCACCCTGATGACCAATTTCGGCCTGGCCATGGCGCTCGAGCAGATGGATATCCCCTTCGAACGCGTCAAGGTCGGCGATCGCTATGTGGTCGAGCGGTTGCTGGAGAACGGCTGGCAGCTCGGCGGTGAATCCTCCGGTCATATTGTTTGTGCCGATGTGCAGAGTACCGGCGACGGTATCGTCTCGGCCCTGCAGGTGCTGGCGCTCATGGTCAGCGAGGGCAAGCCGCTGAAGGCGCTGCTTGCCGGTCTCGAAAAGGTGCCCCAAGTGCTGGTCAACGTGCGCCTGACGCCGGGCAGCGATGCCTCGGTGCTGATGGCGAGCCCGGCGGTCCAGGACGCGGTGGCGGCCGTGGAGGCGGAGCTCGGCGACGAGGGGCGCGTGCTGCTGCGCCCGTCCGGCACCGAGCCGCTGATTCGCGTCATGGTCGAAGGGCGGGCGCACCTCGACGTCGAAGGCCTGGCGGGGCGCCTGGCCGACCAGGTCAAGGGAGAACTGGGTTGACAGCCGCGACAGCTGTTGTCTTGACTTGACGCCTCCTATACCATTTCGCTCCACTTTGAAAGAGGACGCTGCATGCGAACGCCGCTGATCGCCGGGAACTGGAAGATGAACGGTTCGGCTGTGCTGGTCGAAGAGTTCGGTCGCGCCTTTGCCGAGGCGAGGCTTCCGGCATCGCTGGACGTGGTCGTCCTGCCGCCCTTTCCCTATCTGGATGCGGCAAGGCGCGCCTTCGAGGGTACCTCGCTACGCCTGGGCGCGCAGACACTCAATCCGCTGCATTCCGGTGCCCGCACCGGCGAGGTGAGCGGGCGCATGCTCAAGGAGTTCGGCGTCGAGTACGCCCTGGCGGGGCATTCGGAGCGACGCCAGCTCTATCGTGAGGACGACGAGGCCGTGTACGATCGGCTGCTGGCGGCATTGAACGCCGGCATCACGCCGATTCTATGTGTGGGCGAAACCCTCGAAGAGCGTGATGCGGGCAAGACCCTCGAGGTCGTGCTGCGCCAGGTGGGTTACGTGATGGCGCGCCTCGAGCCGGATCAGCGCGCGCGGGTGGTCATCGCCTACGAGCCGGTGTGGGCCATCGGGACCGGGCGAACCGCGACGCCGCAGCAGGCCCAGGAGGTCATGGCCGCCATTCGCGAGTACCAAGGCGGCTTCGATCGTGATCTCGCGGCAGGCCTGCGCCTGCTGTACGGCGGCAGCATGAACGCCGGCAACGCGGCTGAGCTGTTGGCTCAGCCCGACATCGACGGCGGCCTGGTGGGCGGTGCTTCGCTCAAGGTCGACGATTTCCTAGCCATTTGTCAGTCAGCAGGTTGAATCCATGCAAGTTGCCATTCTCATGATCCATGTGGCGATCGCCATCGCGCTGGTCGTTCTCATTCTGCTGCAGCAGGGCAAGGGGGCCGAGGCCGGTGCGGCCTTCGGCGGCGGTGCCTCCCAGACCGTGTTCGGCTCGCGCGGCAGCGGCGGCTTTCTCTCGCGCACCACGGCGGTGCTGGCGGCGGCCTTCTTCGCCACCTCGCTGACGCTGGCCTACTTCGCCAGCCAGGCAGGAGAGGCCCCGGAGGCGGGCATTCCCGATTCGCGCCTGATCGAACAGCAGCGTGGCCTGCCAACGCTTGACGACGACGCCAACGATGTGGATAATACCGCGCCAGTGCTGGAGGAAAGCGACGGCTGAGTCGCGGTTCCGGCAGTCTAGCAAGCCGAAGTGGTGGAATTGGTAGACACGCTATCTTGAGGGGGTAGTGACCTTATGGTCGTGCGGGTTCAAGTCCCGCCTTCGGCACCATCTGAAACGCCGTGGTCCCATGGGCCGCGAGTCGTCAGAAGCAGGATTGGCACCAGGAAGATGGCAGGCGCACGCTTGACTCAAGCGATTATTGCGCCTAGAATCGCCGACCTGGAATGTTGCGGGGTGGAGCAGTCTGGTAGCTCGTCGGGCTCATAACCCGAAGGTCATCGGTTCAAATCCGGTCCCCGCTACCATCTTTTGGCAGGCGTCCGAGCGGGATGCAAGATGCCGAAAGAGGTACTACAGGTTTCTTGTGAAAGGCCCCTTCCTGCGAAGGGGCTTTTTGTTAGCGGCTTACTGTCGGCCAGGCCGGCAGCGCTTGTTCGGGCAACGCCAATCAGCCACCTAGCTTTCCTGTTCACTCCCGGCCAGGTGCCTGATGCAACGGCTGTAGGAGCTTTCTGTGGCACTCAAGGACGCTGCGTTATATGCGCTGATCGAGCCGGTGGTCACCGCCATGGGGTTCGAGCTGTGGGGCATCGACTACCGCCCCCAGGGCAAGCATTCCCGGCTGGTGATCTACATTGATCATGCCGACGGTGTGAGCGTGGATCATTGCGCCGACGTCAGTCGCCAGGTCAGTGCCGTGCTCGACGTGGAGGACCCCATCCCGGGCGAATACCGCCTGGAGGTGTCGTCGCCGGGCATGGACCGTCCGCTCTTTACCCTCGATCAATTCGCGCGCTTTGCCGGGCACCAGGTGGCGCTGAAGCTGCGCGTGCCGTTCGATGGGCGGCGCAAGTTCCAGGGGCTGCTGGCCGGCATCGAAGAGGATGAGGTGCTGCTGCAGCTCGACGGCGAAGAGTATTGCTTTCCCATCGAAAGCATCGATCAGGCACGGGTGGTTCCCCGGTTCGAAGACTGAGGTCGCCGGCCAAGGTTGCTGGTGCACAAGAACAGGTTTTCTGGCGAGGCATAGGCATGAGTAAAGAAATTCTGATGGTCGTGGATGCGATCTCCAACGAGAAGGGCGTGCCCCGGAACGTGATCTTCGAGGCCGTCGAGGCGGCCCTGGCCAGCGCCTCGCGCAAGCGCTTCGAAGGCCGTGAGGTCAGCGTGCGGGTGCATATCGACCGTCAAACGGGCGAGTACGAGACCTTTCGCCGCTGGGAGGTGATCGAGGACGACGAGTTCGAGAATCCCGACGCCGAGATCAAGCTCTCCTATGCCGAGCGCCGTGACCCGCCGCTGGGTCTGGGGGACGTGGTCGAGGAGCAGATCGAGAACGCGGCCTTCGGCCGTATCGCCGCCCAGACCGCCAAGCAGGTCATCGTGCAGAAGGTGCGCGAGGCCGAGCGGGCCGAGGTGGTTCGCCAGTATGCCGAGCGCGAGGGCGAGCTGGTCGCCGGCATCGTCAAGAAGACCACGCGCGATGGGCTGATCATCGACCTGGGGGATAACGCCGAGGCGTTCCTGCCGCGCAGCGAGATGATTCCCGGCGAGCGCTACCGCATGAACGACCGGGTGCGTGCGCTGCTGCTCAAGGTCGATGCCGAGGCGCGTGGCGCCCAGTTGATCCTGTCGCGTACCTGCCCCGAGCTGATCATCGAACTGTTCAAGATCGAGGTGCCGGAGATCGCCGAGCAGCTCATCGAGATCAAGGGCGCGGCGCGTGATCCCGGCTCCCGGGCCAAGATCGCGGTCAAGACCAACGACCGGCGCATCGATCCGGTCGGGGCCTGCGTGGGCATGCGCGGTTCGCGCGTGCAGGCGGTGTCGAGCGAACTGCAGAACGAGCGGGTCGACATCATCCTGTGGGACGACAATCCCGCTCAGCTCGTCATCAACGCCATGGCGCCGGCCGATGTCGCCTCGATTCTGGTCGACGAGGACGCCCATGCCATGGACGTGGCCGTGGCCGAGGACAACCTGGCTCAGGCCATCGGTCGCAGCGGCCAGAACGTACGTCTGGCTTCCGAGCTCACCGGCTGGCGGATCAACGTCATGACCGAAGGGGAGGCGGAAGACAAGCGCGAGCAGGAGATTGACAGCCTGGTCGAGCATTTCATCCAGCACCTGGACATCGAGGAAGACCTCGCCCGGCTGCTGGTGGAAGAGGGCTTCACCACGTTGGAGGAGATCGCTTACGTGCCCCTCGAGGAGATCCTCGAAATCGAGGAGCTCGACGAAGAGCTGGTGGAAGAATTGCGTGCGCGTGCCAAGGATGAACTGCTGACGCTGGCCATCGCCTCGGAAGAGGAACTGGACGGCGCACAGCCGGCCGACGACCTGCTGGAGATGGATGGCATGGAGCGTCACCTGGCCTTCATCCTGGCCAGCCGGGGCATCGTCACCATGGAGGACCTCGCCGAGCAGTCCGTCGACGATCTGATGGACATCGAGGGCATGGACGAGGAGCGCGCTGCAGCACTGATCATGACTGCCCGTGCGCCCTGGTTCGAGAACGAACAGTAAACGGGTCACGGGCTGAGGAGGGTCGAGATGTCGGAAATGACCGTAAAAGATTTTGCAGCGAAGGTGGGCCGCGACGTACCCCGCCTGCTGGAACAGATGAAAGAAGCCGGGCTCGAGCACAAGTCCGAGAGCGATGCCGTGTCCGAGGAGGACAAGCGCAAGCTGCTCGATTACCTGACCAAGAGCCATGGTGGCGGCGGTGCCGGGGCGCGCAATCGCATTACCTTGACGCGCAAGACCAAGAGCCGCATCAAGACCGGTGAGCGTGGCAAGACCATCGAGGTGCAGGTGCGCAAGAAGCGCACTTACGTCAAGCGCGCCGAAGAGGAGGCCCCTGCCCCCGAGCCGGTGGAAGAGGCCGGGCCGCGTCAGCTGGTCGGTGACATGGCCGATTCACAGGCCAAGCGTGAAGCCCAGGAGGCCGAGCAGGCCAAGGTGCGCGCCGCCGAGCAGGCTGCTCGCGAGGAAGCCACCAAGGCCGAGGCGGCCAAGGCCGCCGCCGAGCCCGAGATCCCGGTGCCCGAACTCGAGACGCCTGAGGAGCCGACCGGCGAGCCGGAGCCTCCGGCACCGCCCAAGGAGGGCCGTACCGACCGGCGTACCGCGCCGCCCAAGAAGGCCTCTGCCAAGAAGGGACGTCACGATCGCGACGACGACGACCGTGGGGACCGCGAGGAGCGTCGTCGCGGCGGCGGCAAGAAGGTCAAGCGCGCCGAGCGCCGTGGTGGCCGTCGTGGCTCCAGTCAGTCCGGTGGCGGCAAGCACGGCTTCCAGAAGCCGACCCAGCCGATCGTGCGCGAGGTGTCGATTCCCGAGTCGATCAGCGTCGCCGACCTGGCCGACAAGATGTCGATCAAGGCCAACGAAGTCATCAAAACCATGTTCACCATGGGCGCGGCGGTGACCATCAACCAGACCATCGATCAGGATACCGCGGCCATCGTGGTCGAGGAGATGGGGCACGTGCCCAAGCTGATCAAGGACGATGCCCTCGAGACCGAAATGCTCGAAGGCATCTCCTACGAGGGCGAGGAGATCAGCCGCTCGCCGGTGGTCACGGTGATGGGTCACGTCGACCACGGCAAGACCTCGCTGCTCGACTATATCCGCAAGGCCAAGGTGGCCACCGGCGAGGCTGGCGGTATTACGCAGCACATCGGGGCCTACCACGTCGAGGACCAGCACGGCGGCGTGACCTTCCTCGATACCCCAGGCCATGCGGCGTTCACCGCCATGCGGGCCCGCGGTGCCAAGGCAACCGACGTGGTCATCCTGGTGGTGGCGGCCGATGACGGCGTCATGCCGCAGACGGTCGAGGCGATCGAGCACTCCAAGGCGGCCGAAGTGCCCATCGTGGTGGCGGTCAACAAGATCGACAAGTCGGGAGCCGACCCGGACCGGGTCAAGAACGAGCTCTCCCAGCACGGTGTCATCTCCGAGGAGTGGGGCGGCGACACCCAGTTCGTCCACGTCTCGGCCAAGAGCGGTGAAGGCATCGAGGAATTGCTGGAAGCGATCCAGCTGGTGTCCGAGGTCCTCGAGCTCAAGGCGGTGCCGGAAGCACCGGGCAAGGGCGTGGTAGTCGAGTCGCGCCTCGACAAGGGCCGCGGTCCGGTAGCTACCGTGCTGGTCCAGAACGGTACGCTGAAGAAAGGCGATATCGTACTCGCCGGCCTGCACTACGGCCGCGTGCGTGCGCTGACCAACGAGCTCGGCCAGCAGGTCGAGGAGGCGGGCCCCGCCATGCCGGTGGAGATCCAGGGCCTCGACGGTACCCCGGACGCCGGTGACGACTTCATGGTCGTGGCCGACGAGAAGAAGGCCCGCGAGGTCGCCAACTTCCGTCAGGGCAAGTACCGCGAGGTACGCCTGGCGCGTCAGCAGAAGGCCAAGCTGGAGAACATGTTCAGCCAGATGGGTCAGGACGAGGTGGCCAAGGTCAACATCGTGCTCAAGGCCGACGTGCAGGGTTCGCTGGAAGCGATCAAGGGCGCTCTCGAGGAGCTCTCCACCGACGAGGTGCAGGTGGCCGTGGTCTCCTCGGGCGTGGGTGGCATCACCGGGACCGACGCCAACCTGGCGCTGGCCTCGGAGGCCATCGTGGTCGGCTTCAACGTGCGTGCCGACGCTGCCGCCCGCGAGATCATCGAGCGCGAGGGGCTGGATCTGCGCTACTACAGCGTCATCTACCAGCTGATCGACGAGGTCAAGCAGGCCATGAGCGGCATGTTGGCACCGGAGTGGAAGGAAGAGATCGTCGGCGTGGCCGAGGTTCGCGACGTCTTCCGTGCGCCCAAGATCGGCGCCGTGGCCGGCTGCATGGTGGTCGAGGGCACTGTCTTCCGCAACAAGAAGATCCGTGTGCTGCGCGACAACGTGGTCATCTACGAGGGCGAGCTCGAGTCGCTGCGCCGCTTCAAGGACGACGTCCAGGAAGTGCGCAACGGCATGGAGTGCGGCATCGGCGTCAAGAACTACAACGACGTTCAGGTCGGCGACAAGATCGAGGTCTTCGACCAGGTCAAGGTCGAGCGGACGCTGTAATCGCAGCGGGGGTGGAGCATGCGCGAGTTCAAGCGTACCGACCGGGTCGGCGATCAGCTGCAGAAGGAGCTGGCCGTTTTGATCCAGCGCGAAGTCAAGGACCCGCGCCTGGGCATGGTCACCGTCAGCGGGGTCACGGTCAGCCGTGACCTCGGCTATGCCGATGTCTACGTGACCCTGCTCGGCGAGGACAGTCCCGAGCGCATCAAGGAGAACCTCAAGGTACTGAAGCAGGCGGCAGGCTTTCTGCGCAGCCAGATCGCCCGGCGCATCAAGCTGCGTCACGTGCCGGAGTTGCGCTTCCACTACGACGAGAGCGTGGTGCGCGGCCAGCGGCTCTCCTCGCTGATCGACGAGGCGGTCGAAAGCGATCGCTCCCGTCATCCAAGCGAAGAGGGTGAGCCGAACGCCGGTGGCGACGAGGGAGAGCGCCACTGATGGCGCGCCGGCGTCGCGGTCTGCCGGTCAACGGAGTGCTGCTGCTCGACAAGCCCAGAGGTGCGTCGAGCAACCATGCCTTGCAGCGGGTACGGCGCCTGCTGCAGGCGCAGAAGGCGGGCCATACCGGCACGCTGGACCCGATGGCGACCGGGCTGTTGCCGGTGTGCCTGGGCGAGGCGACCAAGTTCTCGGCGCACCTGCTCGAGGCCGACAAGGTCTACCGTACCCGGGTGCAGCTCGGGGCGGTGACCGACACCGGCGACGCCGAGGGCGAGGTGGTCGAGCGCTGCGAGGTGCCGCCACTGACACCGGTGGATATCGAGCGGGTGCTCGAGCGCTTTCGTGGCGAGATCGAGCAGGTTCCGCCGATGTACTCGGCGCTCAAGCACCAGGGGCGCAAGCTCTACGAACTGGCCCGCGAAGGCAAGAGCGTCGAGCGTGCAGTGCGCCGTGTGACGGTGTATGATGCCCGGCTGCTTGCCTTCGAGGGCAATGCCTTCGAGCTCGAGGTCCGGGTCAGCAAGGGCACCTACGTGCGCACCCTGGCCGAGGACATCGGACGGGCACTCGGCAGCGGGGCGCATATCACCGCCCTGAGGCGGCTCGCCACCGGCCCCTTCGACAGCGAGGGCATGCTGCCCATCGAGGCGCTGGAAGCGCTGTCGGGCCAGGAGGAGCGCGAGGCGACGCTGCTGCCGGTCGACGTGCTGGTGGCGCATCTGCCCAAGGTCGAGGTCGACGAGCGCGCCAGGCAGCGACTCATGCACGGCCAGGCGGCCGGCGTCGCTGCTGCTGGCGAGAAGACCGGCAAGCTGACGAGACTCTACTGCGGCGAGACCTTCCTCGGGCTCGGCGTGGTGACGGGGCCACAGGAAGTGGCACCGAAGCGGCTGCTCAATACGGCAGCCGATTGAGGGGCGGCGCGAGCCTGTCCCTGAAGGAGAGACGCCCGAGACTGCAAATATGCGTGGTCTCACACATTCACGTTTCAGGCATATTGCTTACTGGAGACACAGATGGCACTTACCGCTGAACAGAAGGCCGAGATCGTCAAGGAATTCGGCCGTGGCGACAACGACACCGGTTCCCCCGAGGTTCAGGTGGCCCTGCTGAGCGCCAACATCGATGGCCTGCAGGATCACTTCAAGACCAACAAGCAGGATCACCACTCTCGTCGTGGCCTGATCCGCATGGTCAACCAGCGCCGCAAGCTGCTGGACTACCTGAAGCGCAAGGATCTTTCTCGCTATCAGGCACTGATCCAGCGCCTGGGTCTCCGTCGTTAAACGACGCGAGGCTGGAAACGAAGCGGGCAGCCCCCATGGGGCTGCCCGTTTTGCGTTTCCAAGGGGCGAAATCGGCGGTATAGGTGGCTCTCACGCGCGTCAACCCCTAAAATGGTCGCCGAGTCAAAAACGACCCATACATGAGTAGAGACAAGTTGAAGGAAGTCGCCGTGAATCCGGTCAAGAAAACGTTTCAGTACGGTCGCAGCACCGTCACCCTGGAAACCGGGCGCATCGCCCGGCAGGCCACCGGTGCCGTCATGGTCACCATGGACGAGACCGTGGTGCTGTGCACCGTGGTCGCCCGCAAGGATACCAAGCCCGGGCAGGATTTCTTCCCGCTGTCGGTCCACTATCAGGAGAAGACCTACGCGGTGGGCAAGATCCCCGGCGGCTTCTTCAAGCGCGAGGGGCGTCCCACCGAGAAGGAGACCCTCACCTCGCGGCTGATCGACCGCCCCATTCGCCCGCTGTTCCCCAAGGGCTTCATGAACGAGGTGCAGGTCATCTGTACGGTGCTCTCCACCGACCGCAACCATGACCCGGACATCGCCGCCATGCTCGGCACCTCCGCGGCGCTGGCGATCTCCGGCGTGCCGTTCAACGGCCCCATCGGCGCCGCTCGCGTCGGTTTCGACGAGGAGAAGGGGTATTTCCTCAACCCCACAGTGGAAGAGCTGTCCAGCTCCGAGCTGGACATGGTCGTCGCCGGTACCGAGAAGGCCGTGCTGATGGTCGAGTCCGAGGCCGATGAGCTGCTCGAGGACGAGATGCTGGGTGCCGTGCTCTACGGCCACCAGGAGATGCAAGTGGCCATCCGCGCGATCAACGAGCTGGTCGCCGAGGCCGGCAAGCCCAAGTGGGAGTGGCAGCCGCCCGCCGAGAACACCGCGCTCAAGCAGGCCGTCGCCACCGCCTTCGAAGCCAAGGTCGGCGAAGCCTACCGCATCACCGACAAGATGGCGCGCCAGGATGCACTCGCTGCGCTCAAGGAGCAGGCGGTGGAGCAACTGGCCGGTGAGGAAGAGGGCCGGTTCGACGCCGACGAGGTCAAGGGAGCGTTCGCCAGCCTCGAGAAACGCGTGGTGCGCTCCCGCGTGATCAAGGGCGAGCCGCGCATCGACGGTCGCGATCAGAAGACCGTGCGGCCGTTGGCGATCGAAGTCGGCAGCCTGCCCAAGACTCACGGCTCGGCGATCTTCACCCGCGGCGAGACCCAGGCGATCGTCATCGCCACCCTGGGTACCCTGCGCGATGCCCAGCTGATCGAGTCGCTGGAAGGCGAGCGCAAGGATCGCTTCCTGCTGCACTACAACTTCCCGCCCTACAGCGTGGGCGAGGCCGGCTTCATGGGCGGCCCCAAGCGTCGTGAGATCGGCCATGGCCGTCTGGCGCGCCGCGGCGTGCAGGCCATGCTGCCCGACGAGGCGGACTTCCCCTATACCATTCGCGTGGTCTCCGAGATCACCGAATCCAACGGCTCCAGCTCCATGGCCTCCGTCTGCGGTGCCTCGCTGGCGCTGATGGATGCCGGCGTACCGATGAAGGCCCCGGTAGCGGGGATCGCCATGGGCCTGGTGAAGGATGAGAACGGTTTCGCCGTACTCACCGACATTCTCGGCGACGAGGATCATCTGGGCGACATGGACTTCAAGGTCGCGGGCTCCTCCGCCGGCGTCACGGCCCTGCAGATGGACATCAAGATCGAGGGCATCAACGAGGAGATCATGGAGATCGCCCTGCAGCAGGCCCATGAGGCCCGCCTGCACATTCTCGAGCAGATGAACACGGTCATCGGCCAGAGCCGTGCCGAAGTCTCCGAGAACGCGCCTTCCATGGCCACCATCAAGATCGACCCGGAGAAGATCCGCGACGTCATCGGCAAGGGCGGCGCCACCATCCGCAAGATCTGCGAGGATACCGGCGCCTCCATCGACCTGGACGACGACGGTACCGTGCGCATCTACGCCGAGGACAAGGCGGCGGCGAAGAAGGCCATCGACATCGTGCTGTCGATCACCGCCGAGGCCGAGATCGGCAAGCTCTACAAGGGCAAGGTGGTTCGCATTGCCGACTTCGGTGCTTTCGTCAACATCATGCCGGGCACCGACGGCCTGGTACACATTTCGCAGATCGTGCCCGAGCGGGTCAACGACGTGCGTGATTTCCTCAACGAGGGCGACGAGGTGGTGGTCAAGGTGCTCGACATCGACAACCGCAACCGCGTGAAGCTCACCATCAAGGAGATCGCGCCGGAAGAGAAGGCCGCCTTCGAAGCCGAGCAGGCCGAGACCGCGCTGTAAGCCGCACTCGACGCCGCAAAACGAACCGCCCCCATGGCCAAGCCATGGGGGCGGTTTTATTTAAGTGCTGCCACGCTAGCGAAAGCCAGCGCGCGCAGCGGCTTTACCTCTCTATGGCGAGGGCGACCCCCTGCCCGCCACCGATACACAGCGTGGCCAGGCCCTTCTTGGCGTCGCGGGCGATCATCTCGTGCAGCAGCGTGATCAGCACGCGGCAGCCCGAGGCGCCGATCGGGTGGCCCAGCGCGATGGCGCCGCCGTTAACGTTGACCTTGGAGGTGTCCCAGCCGAGCTCCTTGTTGACCGACAGCGCCTGGGCGGCGAAGGCCTCGTTGGCCTCGACCAGATCGAGATCGTCCAGGCTCCAGCCGGCCTTCTCCAGGCAGCGGCGGGTGGCCGGGGCGGGGCCGATGCCCATGATCGACGGATCGACGCCGGCATTGGAGTAACCGGCGATGCGAGCCAGCGGCTCGAGGCCGAGCTCGCGCGCCTTGTCGGCGGAGCAGATCATCACCACGGCGGCGCCGTCGTTGATCGAGGAAGCATTGCCGGCGGTGACGGTGCCATCCTTCTTGAATGCGGGCTTCATGCCGCCGAGCTTTTCCGCGGTCACTTCACGCGGGTTCTCGTCGGTATCGAAGACCACCGGATCGCCCTTGCGCTGGGGAATCTCGACCGGCACGATCTGGCTCTTGAAGCGCCCTTCCTTGATGGCCGCGGCGGCCTTCTGCTGGGAGGCGGCGGCGAATTCGTCCATGGCCTCGCGGGTGATGCCGTATTTCTCGGCCAGATTCTCGGCCGTGATGCCCATATGGTAGTTGTTGAAGGCGTCCCACAGGCCGTCATGGACCATGGAGTCGATGGCCTTCCAGTCGCCCATGCGCTGGCCGGTACGCGAGTTGGGCAGCACGTGGGGAGCGAGTGACATGTTCTCCTGGCCGCCGGCAAGAATCAGGTCGGCATCGCCGCAGCGGATCGCCTGGGTGGCCAGGTGCAGCGCCTTGAGACCCGAGCCGCATACCTTGTTGATGGTCATGGCGGGAACGGCGGCAGGCAGGCCGGCCTTGATGGCGGCCTGGCGAGCCGGGTTCTGGCCGACGCCAGCCGTGAGTACCTGGCCGAGCAGCACCTCATCGATCTGGTCGGCGGCCACGCCGGTGGAGGCGAGGATGTCCTTGATCACCAGCGCCCCGAGGTCGCTGGCGGGTATGCCGGCAAGCGACCCCCCGAAGGCGCCGATCGCGGTACGGCGAGCGGCTACGATCACCACATCTTGCATTGGAATTCTCCTGAGTCGTTCACGGACGCTGAGAGTCCAGCATAGGCGACTTTTGTGCGCTGCGGCAATGCCCCATGCGGAGATAGCACCAGCCGCGATGCCGGACCGTCAGGCGAACTGGACGGGGATGGCGTTGCTGGTGTGGCTGACGACATTGCCTTCCTGCAGGTAGACGAGGCGTGGTTGGTGATTGTCCAGTTCCGCCTCGCTGTAATGAGCATAGCTGCAAATGATCACGCGGTCGCCGGGGCCGGCCAGATGGGCGGCGGCGCCGTTGATCGAGATCACCTGCGAGCCCTCCTCGGCGCGAATGGCATAGGTGGTGAAGCGCTGCCCGTTTTCGACGTTGTAGATCTGGATCTGCTCGTTCTCGCGGATGCCGGACATGTCCAGCAGCTCGCCGTCGATGGCGCAGGAACCTTCGTAGTTGAGTACGGCGTGGGTGACACGGGCCATGTGCAGCTTGGCCTTGAGCATGACGGTGAACATGCGGACGTCTTCCTCCGGGTGCATTCGCCTGCCGCCTAGCGCGGCAGGGTCAGGGTCAGGTTGTCGATCAGGCGGGTCTTGCCCAGCCGGGCGGCGGCCAGCAGCACGGCGTCGCGTGTGGCAGCGCTCACCGGTCCCAGGTCGGTGGCGCGCAGCTCCAGGTAATCGGGGACGAAGCCGGAGGCTCGCAGCCGAGCCAGACCGGCTTCGAGGGTCGTCTCGATGGGCTCTCCGGCTTCGAGTGACGTGCGCAGCGCGGCCAGGGTGCGCTGCAGCTCCGGTGCCGTGGCGCGCTCGGCCTCGTCGAGGTAGCCGTTGCGCGACGAGAGCGCCAGTCCATCCTCGGCCCGCACGATCGGCACGCCGACGATCTCGATGGGAAAGTGAAGGTCGTCGACCAGCTTGCGAATGACTGCCAACTGCTGATAGTCCTTCTCGCCGAAGCAGGCTACGTCGGGCTGAACCAGGTTGAACAGGATGCTGACCACGGTGGAGACACCGTCGAAGTGGCCGGGCCGCGAGCCGCCACACAGGCCCTCGCTGACGGCCGGCACGCAGACGCGGGTCTGTTCGTTTACGCCGCGGGGATAGAGGGTCGCGACGGAGGGCGTGAACAACAGGTCGCAGCCGGCCGCCTCGAGCTGTTCCTGGTCCTCGGCCAGCGTGCGCGGATAGGCATCCAGATCCTCATTGGGACCGAACTGCAGCGGGTTGACGAAAACCGTCGCGACGACCACGTCGGCATGGCGGCGTGCGGTTTCAACCAGCGCCAGGTGACCGGCATGCAGGTTGCCCATGGTCGGCACCAGACCGATACGCTGGCCTCGGCGACGATGCTCGCCGAGAGTCTCGCGCAGCGCAGAAATGTCTCGCAGGGTTCGCATCAGCGGGCCTCCTCGATGGAAGAACGGAACTAGAAACAGTGTTCCTCAGCCGGGAAGCGGCGCGCCTTGACGTCCTCGTGATAGCGACGGAAGGCGCCGGGAATGTCATCGGCCTCGGCCATGAAGTTCTTGACGAAGCGCGGTGTGCGGCCATGGGTGACGCCGAGCACGTCGTGCAGGACGAGGATCTGGCCATCGGTATCCGGGCCGGCGCCGATGCCGATCACCGGCACCTGGAGGGCCTCGGTAACGGCCTTGCCCAGGCTGGCCGGCACGCACTCGAGCAGGATGGCCGAGGCACCGGCTTCGACCAGGGTGCGGGCATCCTCGAGGATCTGTGCGGCGCGCTCGGCGTCGCGGCCCTGGACCTTGTAGCCGCCGAGCTGGTAGACGGTCTGGGGCGTCAGGCCCAGGTGGGCGCACACCGGCACGCCGCGGCGAGTCAGCTCGCGGATACCGTCGGCCATCCACGCTTCGCCCTCGACCTTGACGATTTCAGCGCCGGCACGCATCAGCTCGCCGGCATCGTTCAGCAGGCGCTCGTTGCTGGCATTGCTCATGAACGGCAGGTCTGCCATCAGCAGACTTGCTCCTTTGGCGCGGGCGGTACAGCGGGTGTGATAACAGATGTCGTCGAGGGTCACCGGCAGGGTGCTGGCATGGCCCTGAAGCACCATGCCCAGCGAATCGCCGACCAGCAGTACCTCGATGCCCGCTTCGGTGGCGGTGCGTGCGAAGGAGGCATCGTAGGCGGTCAGACAGCTGAAGGTTTCGCCTGAGCGCTTGTAGGCCTGCAGCGTGCTTAGCGTGACGGTTTTCATGGCGTGCTCTCGTTATGTTCCGGGCGCCTGGCTGGAGCGGTGGTGCCAAGGCAGCGCCTGATTGTTACCAGAATGAGGTGGTCGTGTCGACCGGTAACACCTTGCGCCTCAGTTCCCGCTGTCAGGTAACACTTCGACTTCACCAGCCGAGGCGAGCGTTTCCGCCAGCTCAGCGATGCGACGCCCATCCGGCAGCTGCAGCCGCGGCGCCAGCTCGGCGAGCGGCAGCAGCACGAAGGCACGGGCCGCCATTTCACGGTGCGGCACCTGCAGTCGCGGCAATATCAGAGTCTCATTTCCGTACAGTAGCAGGTCGAGGTCGAGGGTGCGGGGCCCCCAGTGGCGCTGACGCACGCGGCGATGCCGCTGCTCCAGCGCCTGCAGCTGGTCGAGCAGGGCCAGCGGCGAGAGGCGTGTGCGCAGGTGGATGACGGCATTGATGAAATCCGGCTGGTCCTGCGGCCCGACCGGACGGCTGCGATACAGCCGCGAGGCGGCGGCTCGCTCGGTCAGGGGCAGGGTATTCAGCTCCCCATAGGCGCGGCAGACCTGATCGACCGGATCGTCGAGATTACTGCCTAAGCCGACGTATGTGTCGACGAGAGGCGTCATGAGGGACCGGAGGGACTGCGCCGTCGGCGTTTGCGCGGGCGCCGCCGCCGGGGGGTGTTGCCGCCGGGTCCGGTATCGGCCCCCGCCTTTTCGAGCAGGCGCCGTTGCTCGTGCTCGTCGCCCTCCTGATAGGCCGTCCACCACTCGCCAAGCCCGGGCTCTATCTCGCCGGCGGACTCGCGCAGCAGCAGGAAGTCGTAGGCGGCGCGAAAGCGCGGATGCTCGCGGGTCTGCAGTGCGCGCTTGCCGCGGCGCTGGGGCAGGCGCTGCTGGAGGTCCCAGATGTCGCGCATCGGCAGGCTGAAGCGCTTGGGCACCGAAATGTGCTTCAACTGGCGCGACAGCACCTGCTGCGAGGCGAGCTGCAGTGCGGGGATGGGTGGCATGCCCTCGGCTTCCAGAACGCTCTGGCGGCGCTGTACGGGGCCCCACAGCAAGGCGGCGAAGAGGAAGGCGGGAGTCACCGGCTTCTCCTCGTGAATGCGTCTGTCGGTGCTGGCCAAGGCCTCCTCTAGGAGCGGCTCCGCCCAGGACAGTTCGGCCATGGCCTCATCGGTCTCGGGGAACAGCATGGCGAACAGGCCGTAGTGGCGCAGCAGGCGGAAGGTCTCCACGCCGTGCCCGGCCATGAACAGCTTGAGCACCTCGTCGAATAGCCGCGCGGGAGGAATCTGCAGCAACAGCGGCGCCAGCTCGTGGATCGGGGCTTCCGAATCCGGCGCGATATGGAAGTCGAGCTTGGCGGCGAAGCGCACCGCACGCAGCATGCGTACCGGGTCCTCGCGATAGCGCACGGCCGGGTCGCCGATCAGGCGCAGGGTGCGCGATTCGATATCGCGCATGCCATCGGCAAAGTCGTGTATGGAGAAATCGGCAATGCTGTAGTAGATCGCATTGACGGTGAAGTCGCGGCGAATGGCGTCTTCCTGAATATTGCCCCAGACGTTGTCGCGCAGCAGCAGGCCATGCTCCGACTGCTGGGCGATATGGTCGCCGTGGTCGTCGCTGTGAGTGCCGCGGAAAGTGGTGACCTCGATCACCTCGCGGCCGAAGCGCACATGCACGATGCGGAAGCGGCGACCGATGATGCGCGAGTTGCGGAACAGTTCGCGCACCTGTTCCGGCGTGGCATCGGTGGCGACATCGAAATCCTTGGGCATCTTGCCGAGCAGGGAATCGCGAATGCAGCCGCCGACCAGGTAGGCCTCGAACCCAGCGTTATGCAGACGATAGAGCACCTTCAGTGCCGCCTCGCTGAAGTGCTGGCGCGAAATGGGGTGCTGGTCGCGGGGAACGATTCGAGGGCCTGCCTGCCCCCCGGAAGCGTCCTGGGGGCCGAAGAGTGTCCTGAGATGTGTGCCAGGGCTCTGCAGAAAGCGGGTAAATCCTTTGAACATGCGGCGATTTCGACTCGCAGTGTGCGAAAGTTGTAGAGTGTAGCCGACCACCGACACCTTGCAAAGCGGCGGACGTTCTCACCGCAGGGACCTGGCAGGAATGTGCAAAGCAAAAGAGGAGGCCGTTGGGCCTCCTCTGACAAGCTAAACGGTGCTGCGTCCTTGCGGCTGTTTCTTCTTCGTGATGGCGCATCGCCTTGAATACGCACCACAGTCACCAAGAGTCACAGGCAAACAGTGTTGTTGTGATTGTTGACGTTCCTGGTTGCGACCGCCTCGTATTCAAAACAATAATCCAACCACGACGGCACAGGAGGTATGCCTGCCTTCGGCTTGTTGATGTTGTTGCCGAAGGTGCGCTCTTGCGGCCATTGTTCTTGTTGTTGGCCGGGGCTGGCGCGTCGCGTCCTGATGGATCCGGTGCTTCGCTTCCGTCTTGTTGTTGTTGGCGAACAAAGCGAAGGGCGGCATTTCCCGGGGCATCTTGTTGTTGTTGCCCCTTGACCGCATCCTTTTCACAGCCTGCCATTGTTGTTGTTGGTGCAGGCTCTGCCTTCCCCTGGTGCCTTGTTTTTGTTGTTGGCTCGGGGGGCAGCCGGATGTTGTTTTTCTTGCCTTGGTAGTTGCACGGCACATGCCAACAAGTCTTTTATTGCATGAAAATCAATAGCATGAAGTTTGCTCTCGGAAGTGCCCAGACGTTGCGTGGCTGATGTGTTACCTCCACTGCGCCATGTCGGGGCAATTTCTGGGTGGGAAGGTAACACCTGGTGCAAGCGAGCCCTGCGTGGCACGAAAAAAGCGCCTGCGGCGAGTCGGCCGAGGCGCTTGGACATTAGTCTTAGATGGACGTCATGCGCTGCTACGCCGTGCCTGCTTCTTGCGCGGGATACCGAGACGTTGGCGACGCTCCCACAGGCATTTGCGGCTGATGCCCAGTTTCTGGGCGAGCTCCGTTTCGCTCATGTGATCCTGGTGTTCCAGGACGAAGTGCTGGAAGTAATCCTCTAGCGACAGATCCTCCTCGTCCTCACTTTCTTCGTCCCGTGCCTGGTCGGTCGGTATCGATCTTGGCTCCACGACGCTGCGGTGCTGAGCGGCAGGGCTCGGGTTCAGCCCCAGGTCGTCGGGGTGAATCAGGTGGCCTTCGGCCAGGATCACACCACGCTCGAGGGCATTCTCGAGCTCACGTACGTTGCCTGGCCAAGGGTAGTCGCGGATTTCGCGATGCGCCGCGCGTGACAGGCGAAGCCCGTCACGCCGGTGTCGGCGACAGGCCTTCTCCAGCAGGGCGTCGGCGATCAGCAGGATGTCGTCCTCGCGCTCGCGCAGCGGCGGCAGATCGATCTGCATCACGTTCAGGCGGTAGTACAGGTCGAGACGAAACTCGCCGGTCTTGGACAGGGCTCGCAGGTCGCGGTGGGTGGCAGCGATCAAGCGCACGTCGACATGGCGGGTCTCGACCGAGCCGATGCGCCGGATCTCGCCTTCCTGAAGCACTCGCAGGAGGCGCGCCTGAGCATCCAGCGGCAGTTCGCCGATCTCATCGAGGAACAGGGTGCCGCCGTCGGCGGCCTCCACCAGGCCGGTACGGGCGGCACTGGCACCGGTAAAGGCCCCCTTCTCATGTCCGAACAGCTCCGACTCGATCAGGGTCTCGGGGATGGCGGCACAGTTGACGCAGATCAGCGGCGCGTGGATGCGCTGGCTCTGCTGGTGTATGGCGCGTGCCACCAGCTCCTTGCCGGTGCCCGACTCGCCCTGGATCAGCACGGTGACGTCGGCCGGCGCCGTCTTGCGAATGCGCGTGTAGACTGCCTGCATGGCCGCGCATTCGCCGATCATCTTCTGGCGCGAGCCGCCGGCGTCGGTAATGTCGGGTGGCGAGGTGTGGTGTGCCGACTGCTGATGAAGCACCCGGGCCACGGTCTCCAGCAGTTCGTCATGGTCGAAGGGCTTGGCCACGTAGTCCACTGCGCCTTGCTTCAGCGACTCCACCGCCGAGCGCATGCTGGCGTAGCTGGTCATGATCAGCACCGGCACCGGCGCGGCCTGTTCGATCAGGTCGGTGCCGGGCTCGCCGGGCAGGCGCAGGTCGCTGATCACCAGATCGAAGCCGCGCGGCTCCAGGGCCAGCGCCTCGTCCACGCAGCCAGCCTCGCTGACCTCGTAGCCGTGGCGCTCCAGCAGCCGGCGCAATGCGGTGCGGATGATGGCTTCGTCTTCAACGATCAGAATCCGGCTCATCGGTATCTTCGCCATCCTCTCGTTCGGTGGGCAGCCACAGGCAGATGCGGGTGCCGCGCTCCTGCCCGGGGGGTGGTGATTCGATCTCGATCCTGCCATGGTGCTCCGCCACGATGCTGTAGACCAGCGGCAGGCCGAGTCCCGTACCTTCGCCTGGCGGCTTGGTGGTGGTGAAGGGCTCGAAGAGGTGTTCGCGAACCCGGTCGTCGAGCCCATGGCCTTCGTCGGTGACGGTGACCTTCAGCATGCCGCCTTCCGGTTCGGCCGCGATGACCACTTCGCCCTCCGGCTCGCTGGCGTCTCGCGCGTTGCTCAGCAGATTGATCATGACCTGCTGCAGCCTCTGGGCGTCGCCGTGCACCTCGAGTTCGGCAGGGCAGAGGTTACGGTAACGGACATCCTCTCCCGAGCGCGCCAGCCGGATCAAGTGCAGGGCCTCCTCGGTGATCTCGGCGATGGATACGGGAGCCAGTCTGGTGCCCTTGACGTGACGGCCGCCATGAGCGAAGCCGACCAGCGAGCCCACGATACGCGAGATGCGGTCGGTGAGCTGCTGGATCTGGTGGGCGGTTTCCAGTACCTCGGGATCGTCGGTGTCGTAACGCAGGTTCTGCGCCAGCGAAGAGATGCCGGTCACCGGGTTGCCGATCTCGTGGGCCACGCCGGCAGCCAGCTGGCCGATCGAGGCGAGCCGTGCAGCGTGCACCAGTTCGTCCTCGAGCCACTTCATTTCGCTGTGGTCCTCGATCAGGATCACGGTGCCGCCGCGCACGTCGTCATCGGCCTGCAACTCGGCGCGATGCAGCGTCAGATAGCGCGTCCCGCCCTTGAGTTCCACCGCTTGCTTGTAGAGATGATCATTGGGCTCGACCAAGGCGCGACCCAGCAGCTCGGCCCAGGGAGCCGGCAGGCCATCGCGGCGAGCGCCCACCACGCCGGCTCCGTCGATGCCGGAGAGTTCGGCCAAGGCGTCGTTCCACATCAGCAGTTCGTCATCGACGCCGAAGGTGCAAAGCCCCACCGGCAGCCGGGCGAGGATCCGACGGTGGTAGCGGCGCAGTCCGTCGAGCTCGCGCGCCAGACCGGTGAGTCGTGAACGATAGGCCTCCAGCCGGCTCTCGACGAAGTGAATGTCGTCGGTGGGCTCCTGGCCACTGCGGCGGTAGGGCAGGTAGCGGTCGACGATGTCCTGTGCCACCGAGGGGCCCATCAGGCCGGAGAGATTGGCCTGGATGCGGTCGCGCAGCCGGCGCAGGGCGTAGGGGCGCCCGTCGAGCGGCGACATGCCCAGGTCGGTGAGGGCGCGTTCCACTTCGCGCTGGGCGACGTCCTCGCCCAGCGCCTGCGCCAGCGGTTGCTTGAACTCCTCGCCAGTGGTAGCGATCAGCGGCAGTCGCTTGGGGCGGATCACGGCATCCACCGAGCATGCCTCGGCGGCGGCACGCTCTCCCTCGGAGGTGGGCGTGGCCAGCGAGACGATGATGAAGACGAGGATGTTGAGTGCGAGCGACACCAGGGTCACCACGTACCAGTCGGGCTCGCCAACGAGCAACTCCAGGCCCGGTGGGATCAGGAGTAGAGTGGGCAGGCCGGTGAGCAGTGGCAGCCACAGCCCGGCGAGCCAGACCAGTACGCCCACGACCAGGCCCGACACCATGCCCTTGCGGTTGGCACCCGGCCAGTAGAGCAGCGCCAATAACCCCGGCAGGCACTGGGCCATGCCGACGAAGGCCGCCAATCCCAGCGTAGTCAGGTCGTGATGGACGCCCACCGTGCGATAGAACAGCCAGCCGCCGAGGATCACCGTGGCCATCAGCGCCCGGCGCAGCCAGCGCAGCCAGCGGTAGAGGTTGGGCTGGGCCTCGGGCGGATGGGCGACCAGCAGCACATGGTTGAGGATCATGCCCGACAGCGACATGGCGATGATCACCAAGGTGCCGCTGGTAGCGGCGAGGCCGGCGAGGAAGGCCAGTGCCTGGACCCAGAAGGCGTCGGAGAGGCCGAAGGCCAGGTAGGCGGCGCTCAGCGCCTCATGGCTGCCCAGCCGCTGGCCGGCCCACAGCAGCAGCGGCACCGGAAGCGCCATCAGCAGCAGGAACAGCGGCAGCGACCAGCTCGCCTGCAGCAGGGTATGGCGCGAGAGGGTCTCGGCGAAGGTGATGTGGAAGATATGCGGCATCAGCAGCGCCGTGGCGAAGAACAGCAACAGCAACGTACGCCAGTGGGCGGCGTCGGGCTGCATCACGCTGGCCTGATAGATCTGCCCGGGACCGTCCAGCCAGGTTTGCAGCTCGGCGGGGCCGTCGAAGACGACGAACAGGGCGAAGGCGCCCAGTGCCAGCATGGCGAGGAGCTTTACCACCGAGGTCAATGCAATCACGGCGAGTAGCGTGTCGTGCCGGGCGGGCCCCTTGCCGTGGCGTGCACCGAAGATCATCGCAAACAGCGTGATCAGCATGCATAGCGCGAGCGCGGGCAGGGCCGGCGAGGTGGCGCCGGTCATCAGCTGGATGGCGTCGCCCAGGGTCTGGACCTGCAGCGCCAGCAACGGTAGTACCGCCAGCAGGCTGATCACGGTGATCAGGGTGCCCACCCAGCGCGAGCGGAAGCGGAAGGCGAACAGGTCGGCCAGCGAGGCGAGCTGGTGGGTGCGGGCCATGCGCTGGATCGGCACCAGCAGCACCGGGGCAAGCAGGAACGCCCCTGCCGCGCCGAGGTAGTAGGTGAGATAGCCATAGCCCGACTCGGCGGCCAGCTCCAGGCTGCCGTAGACCGCCCAGGCGCTGGCGTAGACGCCAAGGGCCAGGGTATAGACGGCGGGGTGGCGGGTCACTCTGCGGCTGAGCCAGCCCCGCTCCACCGCGAGGGCGCAGAGAAACATCAGCAGCAGGTAACCGGCGCCCAGGAAGAAGACGCTGGTCAGGCTAGCGTTCATCGAGCTTCCTTTTCTGTTCCAGCCATAGCGTCAAGGCGATCAGCACCCCCCAGATGACGAAGGGGCGATACCAGGCCACGCCGGGACTCGACCAGCCGCTCATCAGCAGCGGCGAGAGCAGGTAGCCGCCGAAGACCAGGAACAGCATGATGCGATAGACGTACATGAACTCCTACTCCCTGCGCTGGGCGTCGGCGATGATGCGCCGGGGCTCCCAGTGAGCGATCGCCCAGGCCAGCTGCTCGTTCACGCTTGCCGTGTTCAGCGTATCGGGCGGGGCCTGGTCGAGAGCCACGAGGGCGCGATGGAGCAAGGGTCGCACCGCACCATCCTCGAGCGGCAGTGCCGGCGCCAGGTTCTGCTTGGACAGCTTCTGGCCTTCACGGTTGACGATCAAGGGCAGGTGGAGGTAGCGCGGTTCGGGCAGGCCCAGCGCCTGCTGCAACTGGCGCTGCCAGGGCGTGTTGTCGAGCAGGTCGTAGCCACGCACCACGTCGCTGATGCCCTGGTCGGCGTCGTCTACCACCACCGCAAGCTGGTAGGCCCACAGCCCATCCTTGCGTTTGAGCACCACGTCGCCGAGCTGGGCCGGGTCGAAGCGCTGCTCGCCGAACAGCCTGTCCTGCCAGATCACCGGGCGCAGGCCTAGATCGCTGCGCAGGCGCCAGGCCAGCGGCTGGTTCGGCTCGCACACGCCGTTGCGGCACCAGCCGGGATAGATCGGATAGCCGCGCCACTGCTTGCGTGAGCAGCTGCAGGCATAGGCCAGCCCTCGGGCCTTCAAGCGTTCCAGGGCGGCGGCATAGGCGGTGTCGCGGTCATGCTGCCAGAGCACCGGGCCGTCCCAATGCAGGCCGAAAGCCTCCAACTGGCGCAGGATCATGTCGGCTGCACCCGCCGGGCAGCGCGGCGTATCGATGTCCTCGATGCGCACGAGCCAATCGCCACCGGCGCGGCGGGCGTCAAGAAAGCTGGCCAGGGCCGCGATCAGTGAGCCGAAGTGCAGGGCGCCGGAAGGGGTTGGAGCAAAGCGGCCGCGATAGCCGATCATGGCAGGCTCCAGGCGAGGGTGGCCGACACGCAAACGGGCACCCAGCGGTGCCCGTTGCAGAGAAGAGCGAGACGTATCACGCCGGTATCAGCCGCCGAGCTGTTTTTCCTTGAGCTCGGCCAGGGTCTTGCAGTCGACGCACAGGGTCGCGGTGGGGCGTGCCTCCAGGCGACGGATGCCGATCTCGACGCCGCAGGCCTCGCAGAAGCCGTAGTCGTCCTCATCGATTTTCTCGAGCGTCTCGTTGATCTTCTTGAGCAATTTGCGTTCGCGATCGCGGGTGCGCAGTTCCAGGCTGAAGCCCTCTTCCTGGGTGGCGCGATCCGCCGGATCGGCATAGTTGTTCGCCTCTTCCTGCAGATGACGCACCGTACGATCGACCTCTTCCATGAGCTCCTGTTTCCAGCCCAGCAGGATCTGTCGGAAGTGCTCAAGCTGCTGCTCGTTCATGTACTCTTCACCCGGCGCCGCCTCGTACGGGGTGAATCTTTTGGGCGCTTCCGTTTTCTTGTCTGCTACTGGCATGGGATTGCCTCATTACTTGAGTGACTGCTGATCAATACCCGCCGCAACATGGTGCAAGGTATCTCACGCCAAAGGCATGCTTGTTTATCGGAATTCTCCGAGTTTTGCAATACCCGGTGGAATTGGCCGAGGCCTCCCAGCGACCTGAATCGATGGTATTGTTTTTTGACCGCCGAAAGGGGAAAAGTGCCCACCGGCGGTTATCTTTCTTGCGCTCAGGAGTATGCCATGTCGTGGAATCCGCGCGTTGAACGCGTCGCGCCCTTCCGTGTGATGAGTCTGCTGGAAGCCGCCCAGGCGCGCGAGGCCGCCGGCCATGACGTCATTCATCTGGAGGTAGGCGAGCCCGACTTTGCCACCCCCGAGCCGGTAACGGCGGCCGGGAACGCAGCGCTGTCGGCAGGACACACCCGCTACAGTCCGGCCGCCGGCTTGCCGGCCCTGCGCGAAGCGATTTCCGGCCACTACCGCGAGCACTTCGGCGCCGAAGTCGACCCTCGGCGGATCCTGGTCACGCCTGGGGCTTCCGGGGCACTGCTGCTGGCCAGCCAACTGCTCGTCGGTCCGGGTGACCGAGTGCTGATGGCCGATCCCAACTACCCTTGCAACCGCCACTTCATGGCCCTGGCCGGCGCCGAAGTGGATACCGTCCCTGTCGGCCTGGAGAGCGGCTGGCAGCTAGACGCCGGCCTCGTCGCAAGCCACTGGCGCGATGATACCCGCCTGGCAATGCTTGCCACGCCGTCAAACCCCACCGGCCACATGCTTGATGCGGCACAGCTCAGGGCGGTCGCCGACACGGTGGCAGCACGTCGTGGCCATCTGCTGGTAGACGAGATCTACCAGGGCCTCAGCTACGACCTCGAGCCGCTGTCGGTGGCGTCGCTCACTCCCGATGCCTTCGTGGTCAACAGCTTCTCCAAGTATTTCGGCATGACCGGCTGGCGCCTGGGCTGGCTGCTGGCGCCGCAGGAGGCCGTGGAGCCGCTGACCCGGTTGGCGCAGAACGTCTTCCTCGCCGCTCCCACCCCGGCCCAGCACGCGGCCCTGGCGGCGTTCACGCCCGAGTGCCGCGATATTCTCGAGCGCCGTCGCCGCGAGCTCGGGCGACGCCGCGACGCACTGCTGGCCGGTGTTGCCCGGCTGGGCCTGGCGCCGTCGCTGCCGCCCCAGGGCGCCTTCTACCTGTGGCTCGACATCTCGCGCTACAGCCGTGACAGCCAGGACTTCTGCCAGCGCCTGCTGGAGGAGGAGAACGTGGCGATCACCCCGGGGGTCGATTTCGCCGTGAGCGGAGGCGAGCACCATGTGCGTATGGCGTTTACCACCGGCGTTGCGCGCCTGGAGGAGGCGGTGAGCCGGCTCGAGCGCTTCCTGGCGCGGTTGTAGGAGGCGAGATGGACTATCCCTGCCTGGTTCCCGGCGTGTTGCTGCGTCGCTACAAGCGCTTTCTCGCCGACATACGCCTCGAGGACGGCCGCGAAGTGGTGGCGCATTGCCCCAATACCGGCTCTATGCGGGCAGTCAACGTGCCCGGCTGCCGCGTGTGGCTGGCGCCCAGCGACAACCCGGCACGCAAGCTGGCCTGGACCTGGGAGCTGATCGAGCTGACCCAGGCCGATGGCAGCGTGGCACTGGCCTCGGTGCATACCGGGCGCACCAATCGTATCGTCGAGGAGGCGCTGCGCGCGGGTCGGGTACCGGCGCTGGCCGGCTACGCCACGCTCAGGCGCGAGGCCAGGGTCGAGGGGGCGCGTCTCGACTTTTGCCTCGGCGATGCCGAGCGCGACAGCGCCTACGTCGAGGTCAAGCAGGTAACGCTCAAAGAGCTCGATGGCCACGGCTACTTCCCCGATGCGGTCAGCGAGCGCGGCCGCAAGCACCTGCTGGCGCTGGCGGCCCTGGCCGAGCAGGGCCGGCGTGCGGTGCTGCTGTTCTGCGTGGCGCATACCGGCATCCGCGACGTGGCCCCGGCGGCGCATCTCGATCCGGCCTACGCCGCTACCTTGAAGGCCGTGGTAGAGCGCGGAGTCGAGGTCATCGCGCACGGCTGCAAGGTCGGCTGGCATGATGGCAGTCCGGTGACGATCGCGCTGGGCGAGCGTCTGCCGGTGTCACTCACTCGCCAAGTAGATGTTGCCCTCGGCATCGACTGAGATCGGCAGCGGTTCCAGGGAGCGGCCCTGGCAGGGGCCGAACACGCATTCGCCGCTCTCCGGCAGGAACAGGGCGCCATGCATGCCGCACTGGATCAGCTCGCCGCCCGCTTCGAGAAAATCCCCTTCCGGCACGTTCAGCGGCACCAGCTGATGCGGACAACGATTGAGGTAGGCGCTGACGCGGCCGTGTACCTGAACGAGAAAGGCGTGACGGCCGTCGGGCAGCGTCAAGCCTCGCGAAGGCGAGGCATCCAACTGGGCAAGATGCGCGATGGCGTCGGACATCTTGCTCAGCGCTCGATATGGAAGCGCTGGATAAAGCTCACTTCGGCCGGCTCCTGGTTGCGGTCATAGCGCACATCGAGCGTGAAGTGCATCGGCTCGTCGTCGCGGATGCGAAACACCGCGATCTGCGACTGCGTGTCGCCGCTGCGCAGGGTGCGGAAGGAGAGCGGCGTGCGCTCGCTGCCCTGAACCTCGCCTACCGTGCCGCTGACCGATGCATTGACCGGGCGCAGCTCGCCGTCGACCTCCTCGAGCACGCTGACATTGAGCAGTGCCATGGCTGGACTGCGCTGGATGCCATGGGCCTCGGCCACGGAATGGGGCAGAAAACTGGTGCTCACGGCGCTGTAGTGGATCTGATAGTCGCCCACCTGTTCGAACTGCTGGGCTTGTCCTGCCAACGGTAGCAGGCCCAGCAACAGCGCAATGGCCAGGGCACGATGGCGTGACACGATGCGTTTCAGCATGGCGCTCTCCTTGAGCATGACGGTCGACGGCAGGGGGTCATTGGCGATTCTGGCGCTCGACGCGGAAGATCGCGATCTCGCCGAACAGGTTGGGCCATAGCCGTGTGGCCCAGTGTCCTTCATGATCGCCGATGCCCACGGCTCGGTCGGTGATGCGAAGCCCCTTCTCGCGGCACAGGTGCTCGAAGTCGTTGAAGGTCGACAGATGGATGTTGGGCGTATCGTACCAGGCGTGCGGCAGCGACTTGGAGACCGGCATGTAGCCGCGAATGCCAAGATGCACCCGATGCCGCCAGTAGGCGAAGTTGGGGAAGGTGATGATGCACTCCCGGGCCACCCGCAGCATCTCGTCGAGCATGCGGTCGGGTCGGCGAAGCGCCTGCAATGCCTGGGTCATGACGACCAGGTCGTAGGCATCGTCCTCGAAGTTGACCAGCCCCTCGTCGAGGTTCTGCTCGAGCACGCTGACGCCCTTGGCGATGCAGGCGGTGATGCCTTCAGGGTCGATCTCCAGGCCATAGCCACTGACGCCCTTGTCACGCGCCAGGGCTTCCAGCAGGGTGCCGTCGCCGCAGGCCAGGTCGAGGATATGGGCGCCTTCGGGCACCCAGCGATGGATCAGCTCCAGATCGGCGCGCATCATGCGGTCTCCTCCAGGCCCAGCTCACGGGCGGCGCGGGACATGAAGGCAGCGAATACCGCCTGGTAGCGTGGCTCCGGCAACAGGAAGGCGTCATGGCCGTGGGGCGAGTCGATATTGACGTAGCTCACCGGCTTGCCGGCACGGGTCAGGGCATTGGCCAGCTCGCGCGAGCGCGACGGCGGGAAGCGCCAGTCGCTGGTGAAGCTCACCACCAGGAACGGGCATTGGCTGGGGGCGACGGCTTCGGCCAGCACGCCGCCGTGCTCTGCCGCCGGGTCGAAGTAGTCCAAGGCCTTGGTCATCAGCAGGTAGGTGTTGGCGTCGAAGGTGGTGGAGAAGGTGTCGCCCTGGTAGCGCAGGTAGGACTCGACCTGAAACTCGACGTCATAGCCGAAGTTCAGGTCCTCGCTGCGCAGATCGCGGCCGAACTTGGTGCCCATGGCGTCTTCCGAGAGGTAGGTGATGTGCCCTACCATGCGCGCCAGCTTGAGGCCGCGGCGTGGCGCCGTGTCGTGCTCGGCGTACCAGCCCTCGTGGAAGTCGGGATCCGAGCGAATCGCCTGGCGTGCGACCTCGTTGAAAGCGATATTCTGTGCCGAGAGCTTGGGCGTGGCAGCGATGATCACGGCGTTGGCAACCCGCTCGGGATAGAGTCGGCACCACTGCAGTGCCTGCATGCCGCCCAGGCTGCCGCCGATCACTGCGGCGAAACGCTCGATGCCCAGGCGATCGGCCAGACGCGCCTGGCTGTGCACCCAGTCGCTCACCGTGACCATGGGAAAGTCGGGTCCCCACAGGCGTCCCGTGGCAGGGTTCATGCTGATCGGACCGGTGCTGCCGTGACAGCCCCCCAGGTTGTTCAGCGACACCACGAAGAAGCGGTTGGTATCGATGGACTTGCCCGGACCGATGTGAGCATCCCACCAGCCGGGTTTGCGCTCGTCGCTACCGTGATAACCGGCGGCGTGATGGTGGCCCGACAGGGCGTGGCAGATCAGTACCGCGTTGGAGCGTTCGGCATTGAGCGTGCCGTAGGTCTCGTAGACCAGATCATAGGCCGGCAGCGTCCTGCCGCAGGCCAGGGCCAGGGGGTCGTCGAAGTGCGCCGTCTGCGGCGTCACCAGGCCGACCGAGTCATCGGGGAACTCGGGCATGTGTCGTTCGGTGTCCAGTCGTTAGGGGTCGCCAGGAGCGGGCGGAGTCTTACAGGCCCACCAGAGCGCCGGCGATGCCGGCGGCACGCATCAGGGCGCCGACCACGATACCATCGATGAGGCTGATGGCGATGAAGACCACGATGGGCGACAGGTCGATCATGCCCAGCGGCGGAATGACCCGGCGAACCGGTGCCATGATCGGTTCCACCAGCTGCATGACCAGCAGCGCCCCGGGGTGGCTGGCGTTGGGCGCGACCCAGCTCAGGATGATCATCACGATCAGCGCGAAGAAGTAGATCTTGAGAATGGCATTGGCGATTGCCGCCACGGCGCCGATCGCCACCTGGGTGATGGGCGGCATGCCGAAGCCGGCGACCTGCAGAATCACTACCACGCTCACTGCCTTGAGCACGAAAGCGGCGGCGAGAGTCGCCATGTCGAAGCGCCCCATCACCGGGCCGAGGAAACCCTGGAAAGGCCGCACCACCGGCTGGGTAATCTTGACCACCGACTGGCTGATGGGGTTGTAGTAGTCGGCCTGGGACGCCTGCAGCAAAAAGCGCAGCATCAGCAGGAACAGGTAGATGTTGATCAGGGTGTTAACCAGCAGCAGGCCGGCATTTCCCAGTTGGCCCATGTGGGCTCCTCCCTATCGTCGAGACGATCGCCCGCGGTCGTCGCGAGCGATCAAAAAGACTAACGCTTGTCGAGTTCTTCGGCCATCTCCTGTGCCCGGGCTGCACAGGCTTCCATGGCCTCGGCCATGATTTGGCGCAGTCCGGCCTGCTCCAGGTGCTCGATGGCACGTTCGGTAGTGCCTCCGGGTGACATCACGTTGCGCTTGAGCCGGTCCGGGGGGAACTCACTGCTCTGCGCCATGCGGGCAGCCCCCAGGGCGGTCTGGATCGCGAGGCGTCGCGCCGTCTCGGCCGGCAGGCCGAGCTTGACGCCGGCTTCCTCCATGGCCTCGAACATCAGGAAGAAGTAGGCCGGGGCGCTGCCGGACACGGCGGTCACCGCGTCCAGTAGACCTTCCTGCTCCACCCATTCGGCAATCCCCACGGCCTCGAGCAACTCAGAAGCCAGAGAGCGCTGCTCGTTGCTTACTTCGGCGGTGGCGTAGAGGCCGGCGGCACCGGCGCCGACCAGCGAGGGGGTGTTGGGCATGCAGCGTACCAGCGGCAGACCGCCGCCCATCCACGCCTGCAGCGACTCGGCAGTCAGCCCGGCCGCCACCGAAATGACCAGTGGCCGCTGGCGCTGCAGGGTGTCACGCAGCCCCTCGCACACGCCGCGCATGATCTGCGGCTTGACCGCCAGCACCACGACATCGGCGTCGCGTATCGCTGTGGTGTTGTCGGTATCGGTATGGATACCGAAGCGTTCGCGCAGCGGCGCCAGCACGTCGTCGCTCGGCGAGGTGGCGGTGATGGCGGTGGCCGGATGGCCATTGTCGATCATTCCGCCGATGATGGCGCCGGCCATGTTGCCGGCGCCGATGAAGGTGACTCTGCTGGCCATTGCGATCCGTCCTTCTGCTGTAAATAGCGTCCGGCTCGCACCGGTACGCATGCGTCGTTCAACGATGCGATGTGTTGCGTGCACCGAAGATAGCCGTGCCCAGTCGCACCAGAGTGGCGCCCTCCTGCACGGCGGCCTCGAGGTCGTCGCTCATGCCCATCGACAGGGTGTCCAGCGGCGCCTCGGGGAAGCGCTTACGCAGCGCTTCCAGGGCCAAGCGCAGCCTTGCCAGGGGCTCGCGCTGGCTCGCCATGTCTGCGGCCGGGGCCGGAATGGTCATCAACCCACGCAGGCGCAGGCGCGGCATCGCGAGCACCGCGTTCGCCAGGCCCTCCAGCTCGTCGAAGGCAACCCCCGACTTGCTGGCTTCGTCGCTGACGTTGACCTGCAGGCAAACGTCGAGCGGCGCCAGGGCGTCAGGGCGCTGGTCGTTCAGACGCCGGGCAATCTTCTCGCGATCGATGCTGTGGACCCAGTCGAAGTGCTCGGCCACGGCCCGCGTCTTGTTGGCCTGCAGCGGGCCGATGAAATGCCAGACGATCCCCTCCAGGTCGGCCAGCTCGGCCTGCTTCTCCAGCGCCTCCTGAACATAGTTCTCGCCGAACTCGCGCTGGCCCAGCTGCCAGGCCTCACGGATCATGCCGGCCGGTTTGGTCTTGCTGACGGCAAGCAGTCGCGCTGCGTCGGCTGGGCGTCCGGCCGTGACCAGCGCCCGCGAGAGGCGTTCGCGAGCACTGGTCAGCGACTCGGAAAGCATGGTATCCGTCATATCAGCCACATGATCTCCGTCATGTCCGCAAGGTCTGTCATACTCGCTGGAACCTCTATCGGGGAGCTGGGGAATCGCATGGATATTACCGAACTGCTGGCGTTCTCGGCAAAGCAGAACGCCTCTGACCTGCACCTGTCGGCCGGATTGCCGCCGATGATTCGCGTCGACGGCGACATTCGTCGGCTCAACGTGCCCGCCATGGAGGACCGCGAGGTCCGCAAGCTGATCTACGACATCATGGGCGATCGGCAGCGGCGCGACTACGAGGAGTTCTTCGAGACCGACTTCTCCTTTGAAGTGCCGGGCGTGGCACGCTTTCGTGTCAACGCCTTCAACCAGGCCCGCGGTGCTGGCGCGGTATTCCGCACCATCCCCAGCGAAGTGCTGACCATGGACGACCTGGAACTGGGTGAGGTCTTCCGCCGCCTGGCGCTGCTGCCACGCGGACTGGTGCTGGTCACTGGCCCCACCGGGTCGGGCAAGAGCACGACGCTGGCTGCGATGATCGACTATATCAACGATAACCGTTACGACCACATCCTCACCATCGAGGACCCGGTGGAATTCGTCCATCGCAGCAAGCGCTGCCTGATCAACCAGCGCGAGGTGCACCGCGACACGCACGGCTTCGCTCAGGCGCTGCGCAGCGCGCTGCGCGAGGATCCCGACGTGATACTGGTCGGCGAGATGCGCGATCTCGAGACCATCCGTCTGGCGCTGACGGCCGCCGAGACCGGCCACCTGGTGTTCGGCACCCTGCATACCACCTCGGCAGCCAAGACCATCGACCGTATCATCGATGTCTTTCCCGGCGAGGAGAAGGCCATGGTGCGCTCGATGCTCTCGGAGTCGCTGCAGGCGGTCATCTCGCAAACGTTGCTCAAGCGCCGCAGCGGCGGCCGCGTGGCGGCCCACGAGATCCTCGTCGCCAATGCAGCGGTGCGCAACCTGATCCGTGAGGACAAGGTGGCGCAGATCTACTCGGCCATCCAGACCGGCGGCAATATCGGCATGCAAACCCTCGATGCCGCCCTCGCCAAGCTGGTGGCAGAAAACGTGGTCAATCGCGACGAGGCCCAAGCCCGTGCCAAGAGCGTGCTGACCAGCTGAGCGCCGAGACATCTGACAGGGGAGCGGAGAGATGAAAGCACAGGAATGGTTGGAGCAGCTGCTCGACATCATGGCCCGTCAGGAGGCCTCGGACCTGCTGATCTCGGTGCAGGCGCCGCCCACCATCAAGACCGCCGGCAAGCTCACTGCGCTGGGCGACCAGCGGCTGTCGGTGGAACAGGTGCGCGAACTGGTCAATACCGCCGTGCCGGAGGGGCTCAAGGAGCGCTTCCAGCAGGAGCGCGAGGCCAACTTCGCACTGAGCCTCTCCGGCCGGGGGCGTTTTCGGGTCAGTGCCTTTCAGCAGCGCAACCAGTGGGCCATGGTCATCCGTCGCATTGCCTATGAGATCCCCCACCTCGAGGAACTCTCCCTGCCTGCCCAACTGGGCGAGCTGGCCAACCTCAAGCGCGGGCTGGTGTTCGTGGTGGGTGGCACCGGGACCGGCAAGTCGACCACCCTGGCATCGATGATTCAGCAGCGCAACGAGACCGTGGGCGGCCACATCATCAGCGTCGAGGATCCCATCGAGTACGTGCATCCCCACAAGAAAGCGATCATCAACCAGCGCGAGGTGGGCATCGACACCGAGTCGTTCGAGGTGGCGCTGAAGAATACCCTGCGCCAGGCGCCGGATGTGGTTCTGATCGGTGAGGTACGCACCCGCGAGACCATGGAACACGCCCTGACGTTCGCCGAGACGGGGCACCTGTGCTTGGCGACCCTGCATGCCAACAACGCCAACCAGGCACTCGATCGCATCATTCACTTCTTTCCGCATGAGCGTCACGAGCAGATCTGGCTCGACCTGTCGCTCAACCTGCATGCCATCGTCGCCCAGCAGCTGCTGCCGACCCGCGACGGCGGGCGCGCCCCGGTCATCGAGATCCTGTTGCGTACGCCGCTCATCGCCGACCTGATCCGCAAGGGCGAGGTCGGCGAGATCAAGAACGTCATGGCCCGCTCGCGCGACCAGGGCATGCAGACCTTCGACCAGGCACTGTTCGAGCTCTACAAGGCCGGCACGATCAGCGAGGAGGTGGCCATGGTACACGCCGACTCGGCCAACGAGCTGCGCATGATGATCAAGTACGGCGACGAGAAGAGCGAGGTGCTGACGAAAGCCCAGGATGGTGCCCAGCGGTTTTCGCTGCGCGACGACGACGATTTCTAAGGCGCGTAGATGCCGCCGAGGATTCGCGGGCCGGCGGCGCCGGTGACGCTGGGCAGGTTGCCGGGCAGCCCTTCCAGGCGGCGCCAGGCGAGCCAGGCGAAGGCCCCGGCCTCCAGCCAGTCGGCCGGCCAGCCCCAGTCGCTGCTGGGCACCAGGGCGGTTTCGGGCAAGTGGCGGGCCAGACGGCCTAGCAGGTCGCGGTTATGCGCTCCGCCGCCGCAGGGGATCAGCGCAGTGGCGGTGGGCGCACCGACAATCTCCCGTGCCATCTCGATGCCCAGGGCCACGCTGGTGGCGGTCAGCTCCGCCAACGTGGCCTGGACGTCTTCGGCCCGCTCGTGTCCCGTCAGATGTCGCTCCAGCCAGTCGAGATGAAAGACTTCCCGTCCGGTGCTGCGCGGCGGCGGGCGATGGAAGAAGGGCTCGGCAAGCAACTTCTCCAACAGCGTTTCGTCCACTCGCCCCGAGGCCGCCCAGCTGCCGTCGGCATCGAAGCGGCCGCCGCGATGACGCGCATGCCAGGCATCCAGCAGGGCGTTGGCCGGGCCGGTATCGAAGGCAATGATCTCGGCTTTGATTTCCGAGGGTGGCAGCAACGTCAGGTTGGCGAAGCCGCCCAGGTTGAGGGCCAGCTGCCACTGCCCCGCGCGCCGGAACAGTGCCTCGTGAAATGCCGGGGCCAACGGCGCGGCCTGTCCGCCGGCCGCCAGGTCGCGGCGGCGGAAGTCGGCCACCACCCGGCACCCCGTCAGCTCGGCGAGCAGGCTCGGGTTGTCGAGTTGCAGGGTATAGGCGGGGCCTTCGGCGTGACCCCAGGGTGCATGCTCGATGGTCTGGCCGTGGCTGCCGATCGCTTGAATCTGCTCCGCCGGCGTGCCGCTGCTGAACAGCAGCTTCGTCACTGCCTCAGCCTGGAGTCGGCTGAAGGCATCCTCGGCGCAGGCCAGTTCAGCGAAGGCGACCCGTTCAGCCTGGCACAGTGACAGCAAGCGCTCGCGCAGCGTGTCGGGCATCGGCTCGGCATGTGTGGAGAGCAGCCGCGAATGCCCCGACGAGTCGATCTCGACCAGGGCGGCATCGATACCATCCAGACTGGTGCCGGACATCAAACCCACGAATAGCGCCATCTCTTTTCTCCCCTAACGTGGCCGCCCGCGAGGCGTGAAGTCATGCTAACATCGTGCCCCATTCGATGGACCCTGCCGTGGGGTGGATCAACGCAATTCGTGGAGTGGGAGACGATGACCGACGTCGCAAGCGCACTGGCGCTGCTGAAGCGAGGCACCCAGGAGATACTGCTGGAGGAGGAGCTGGTCAAGAAGCTCGAGTCCGGCCGCAAGCTGCGCATCAAGGCGGGCTTCGACCCGACGGCTCCCGACCTGCACCTCGGTCACAGCGTGCTGCTGACCAAGATGCGCCAGTTCCAGGACCTGGGTCACCAGGTCATCTTCCTGATTGGCGACTTCACCGGACGCATCGGCGACCCCACTGGCAAGAACGTCACCCGCAAGCCGCTCACCGAGGACGAGGTCCGTGCCAATGCCCAGACCTACAAGGAGCAGGTGTTCAAGATCCTCGATCCCGACAAGACCGAGGTGCGCTTCAACTCCGAGTGGTTCGGCGAACTCAGCGCGGCCAAGATGATCGAGCTGGCGGCCCAGAGCACCGTGGCGCGCATGCTCGAGCGCGACGACTTCGACAAGCGCTACAAGTCGGGCCAGCCGATCTCCATCCATGAGTTTCTCTACCCGCTAGTGCAGGGCTATGACTCCGTTGCGCTCGAGGCCGACGTCGAGATGGGCGGCACCGACCAGAAGTTCAACCTGTTGATGGGGCGCGAGATCCAGAAGCACTTCGGCATGGAGCCGCAGGTCGTCATGACCATGCCGCTGCTCGAGGGGCTCGATGGCGTGCAGAAGATGTCGAAGTCGCTGGGCAACTATGTCGGCGTCGATGAGGCGCCGGGATCGATGTTCAACAAGCTCGTTTCCATGCCCGACAGCCTGATGTGGCGCTACTTCGAGCTGCTCTCGCTGAAATCCAATGAAGAGCTCGAGTCGCTCAAGCGAGAGGTCGAAGCCGGGGCCAACCCACGGGACATCAAGATGGAGCTTGCCCGCGAGCTGATCGGGCGCTACCACGGCGAGGAAGCCGCGGCCAATGCCCACAAGTCGGCCGGCAACCGCCTGGCCGAAGGCGAACTGCCCGCAGACCTGCCCGAGGTGGAAGTCGACTTCGAGGGCAGCGACCAGGCGCCGATCGCTGCGGTGCTCAACCGTTCAGGACTTGCCAACAACAGTGCCCAGGCCAAGGACATGCTGGGCAACGGCCGGGTCAAGGTAGACGGCGAAGTCGTATCCAAGGACCACATGCTCGATACCGGCAAGAGCTACGTGATCCAGGCAGGCAAGAAGCGCTACGCCCGGGTCACGCTGCGCTGAGCTATTCCATGGTTCCCTGGCCTACTGATTACAAGTCAGTTGCTCTACCGACGCCCGCCTCGCGCGGGCGTTGTCGTCTTCGTCCCGCACCGAAACCATCCACAGCCCCTTGTCTGCAAGCGCCTGTGGATAGCTCGCCAACCGCGTTCTGACATCGCATCGTCACGCGTTTGAAATTTTTTTACAGGCGCCCCTTGCAGGGGCCAGGGGAAAGCCGTAAAGTACGCATCCGCTGTCGGCGACGGGCAACGTTGCAGGCGGTGGGAAGAGTGGTAAGTGGCTGTCTTGCTTTGTATTTTCCGATTCGCTTCGTAAAATTCGCACTTGACGCCCACGGCGAATTCGGTAGAATGCGCCCC
>NZ_JAHYCA010000008.1 GCF_019430905.1 Billgrantia antri
TCCCCATGCGAGAGTAGGTCATCGTCAGGCATCTCTTCAGAAACCCCGGCCAACTGGTCGGGGTTTCGTCGTTTAGGGCCTGTCCTGGAGAGTAGCGGAGCACCGCCCTCCGGACGGCCCGAAACATCGTCAGGCACCATCTCTTCCAAAACCCCGAGTACGCTAGTGCTCGGGGTTTTTCATTACCTGTTAGTTTTGTTCGTACAGCTCAATAGGAGCTCCGTCAGGGTCGCTCAGGAAAGTGAAGCGCGCCCCCGTCGAGGCGTCGGTACGAATGGGCTCGGGCCGTGCACCGCGCGCCTTGAGCATGCTCACGCAGGTATCCAGGTCGCTGGTGGCCAGGGCAAGGTGGCGCCAACCGCAGGCTTCGGGGTAGCTGGGGCGTGCCGGCGGATCGGGAAAGGAGAAGAGCTCCAGTTGGATGCCGCCCGGCAGGCGCAGGTCCAGCTTGTGGCTGTCGCGCTCGGTGCGAAAGGTCTCGCTGACGATCTCTGCACCCAGCACCTCAAGATAGAAGCGCTTGGCACGCGGATAGTCGGCCGTGATCAGGGCGACATGGTGGAACCCCGATAGAGGGAGGGGATTCGTGGTCATCACGGCACCTCGAAATGGGGCGGACGCCATGCAGACGTCCGTCAGCCATGATTCAGCGGCAAAGCAGCTCGAAGGCTTCGATGAGGCTATCCATTTCGTCGTCGGTACCGATCGTGATGCGCAGAAAATCACGCAGCGCCTCGGTATTGAAGTGACGCACCAGGATGCCCCGTTCGCGAAGGCCTACGAAGAGCTGTGCAGCATCGTGCTGCGGGTGGCGAGCGAGAACGAAGTTGGCCTGAGAGGGAAGCACCTCGAAACCGAGCTCCGTGAGGCGACGAGCTGTACGCTCACGGGTGGTAATGACGCGCTCGCGACATGCGTCGAAGTGTTCGCGGTCTTCCAGTGAAGCGGTCCCGAGTGCACTGGCCAGGCTGTCGATGGGGTAGGAGTTGAAGGAGTCCTTGACTCGTTCGAGTCCCTCGATCAGCTCGCGCGGACCGATGGCGTAACCCAGCCGCAGGCCGGCCAGGCTACGTGATTTGGAGAAGGTGCCCGTCACCAGCAGGTTGGGGTAGCGATCAACGAGCGGCACGGTGCTTTCACCACCGAAATCGACATAGGCCTCATCGACCAGCACGACCTGGTTCGTCAGTCGGTCGAGCAGCGCGGCGATGGCCTCGCGCGGGTGGCCGTGTGCCGTGGGGGCATTGGGATTGGCGAAAATGGCGCCGCCGCTGCCGGGTGTGAAAGCATCGAGATCGACCCGCCAGTGCTGGTCCAGCGGCAGAGCGCGACGCTCGACGCCATACAGCTTGCAGTAGACCGGATAGAAGCTATAGGTGATCTCGGGCATCTCGAGTGGGCGGTCGTGGCAGAAGAAGGCCTGAAAGGCCAAGGCCAGCACCTCGTCGGAGCCGTTGCCAACGAATACCTGCTCCGTTTCCACCCCATGCTCCCGAGCAAGTGCGTGGCGCAAAGCCAGCGACTGCGGATCGGGATAGAGGCGCAAGTGGTCGACCGGATACTCGCGCAGTACTGCCTCGACGCCGGGGGCCGGCGGGTAGGGGTTCTCGTTGGTGTTGAGCTTGATCAGCTTTTCGCGTGGCTGCTCGCCTGGGACATAAGGCGTCAACTCGCGCACCGCCGGGCTCCAGAACTGGCTCATGGTGTCTCGTTTCTCATTGGACGGAACTTTAGGCCATGTTGACCGCTGCAGCCTGACCGCGCAAGCCGCCAGCGTGCTAGCCTAGGCGCTTTCGCCAGGAGGCTGGAACCCCATACATGACTGCCCAGATCATTGCCACGCTGCTGCCGGTATTCCTGATAGCCGGCTGCGGCACTCTCTACGGCCGTTTTCGTACCCCGGACATACGTAGCCTGAACACTCTCAACATGGAAATCTTCGTTCCCATGCTGGTGTTCGCGGTGCTGGCGGACCAGCAGGCTCCGCTGGCGGAGTATGCGGGTCTGGCGTTGGGAGCGGCCGTCGTGGTGCTGGGCTCGGGCCTGGTGCTGTTGCCGCTGGTCAGAATCCTCAAGCTCGAGCCCAAGACCTTCCTGCCGCCGATGATGTTCAACAATTCCGGCAACATGGGCATCCCTCTGCTGGTGCTTGCCTTTGGTGAGGCGGCGCTGCCTGCTGCGGTAGTGGTATTCATTGTCGAGATGCTGCTGCACTTTTCGGTGGGCCTTTACATGCTCAGCCCGCGCACGCCGCTATGGCGCTTGTTGCGGATGCCGATTGTCCTGGCCAGCCTGGCCGGGCTGGGCGTCAACCTGGGGGGTGTGCCGCTGCCCGGCTGGCTTCTCGAGGCAATGCACATGCTGGGTGGGGTGTGTATCCCGCTGATGCTGTTCGCGCTTGGCGTGCGCATGCTCGATATCGACTTCGGCGACTGGAGGACCGGTCTGCTGGGGGCCGTGCTGTGCCCGCTCTCGGGCCTGGTTCTGGCCGTCCCCATGGTATTGTGGCTGGACCTGACGGGGTTGCAGGCGGCGGCTCTATGGGTATTTGCTGCACTCCCTCCCGCCGTGCTCAACTATCTGGTAGCCGAGCAGTATCGGCAGGAGCCGCACAAGGTGGCCTCCCTCGTGCTGATCGGTAACCTGGCTAGCCTGGTGGTGATGCCCTTCGTGCTGGCAATGGTATTCATGTACGTTCACCCGGGGGTCTAGAGGCGATATGCCGGGCAGGAACAGACGAGACTGTCTGCCAGCGCCATGAGGGGTTATGCTGTGACATACGCTGACATAACGGAAACCCATCGGTTTTAGGAGTGAGCAAATGCAAGTAAGGACCCTGCTGGCTGGCTCGGCCATGCTGGCCTTCCTGGCCGGCTGTGCGGCCGGCCCGGCTGATGACCGTGCCGACATGGCAATGGATGATGCCGAAGTCGTTTATCAAGGTACCCTGCCCTGCCGTAACTGCGCGGGCATCGACCTGAACGTGACGCTTCGAGGTGACGAGCAGGCAGCACCGGAGGAGCGTACCTTCGACTTGCGCGCCAGTTATCAGGAGCATCCTCAGGAACCGCCCGACGAAGAGTATGCCGGCAACTGGGAAGTGCTCAGCGGCACGGCGGTCGACCCCGATGCCACCGTATACGAGCTGACGCCGGATGGCGAAGGACAGATCTACTACTTCCTGCGCGTCGACGATCAGACCCTGGAGCTGATCGATCCTCAGCGTCGTCGCTTCCAGAACAACGAAGCCCTGCAGCTGCAGCGCCAGTAACGACGGGCTCGAGCTGTAGCGAAGGCGGCCTGCGGGCCGCCTTCGCGTATCTGGCCGTCCTGTTAGAATGAGCGCACATAGAAGCCGGAGAGAGGCCAGCATGGCCAAAGCGAAGAGCGCCTTCGTCTGTACCGAGTGCGGGGCGGAGTATCGCAAGTGGCAGGGGCAGTGCTCGAGCTGCCTGGAGTGGAATACCCTGAGCGAGGTGAGGCTCGCTGCCCCCCGCCCTGGGGCTGCGGCCTCGAGTGGTGCCGGGCGCGCCGGCTATGCCGGCACGCTGTCGAAGGAGGTCGTCGACCTGGGCAGCGTCGACCTCACCGAGGTGCCACGACTCTCTTCGACGTTCGGTGAGTTCGACCGGGTGCTGGGCGGCGGCCTGGTGCCGGGGTCTGCGGTGCTGCTTGGGGGGCATCCCGGGGCCGGCAAGTCGACGCTGCTGCTGCAGACCGCCTGCAAGCTGGCCCAGGCGCGCAAGGTGCTTTATGTCACTGGCGAGGAGTCACTTTCCCAAGTGGCGATGCGGGCACATCGATTGCAGCTGCCTACCCAGGGGTTGAAGATGCTGGCCGAAACCAGCGTCGAGACGGTACTGGCGGTCGCCGAGCGTGAGCGGCCCGAGATACTGATCATCGACTCGATCCAGACCATGCACCTCGAGGACATCGCCTCGGCTCCCGGCGGCGTGGCCCAAGTACGTGAGTCCGCTGCGGTGTTGACGCGTTTTGCCAAGCAGTCCAATACCGTGCTGCTGCTGGTGGGGCACGTGACCAAGGACGGCACCCTGGCCGGGCCCAAGGTATTGGAGCATATGATCGATGCCTCGCTGCTGCTCGAAGGCGGCGCCGACTCGCGCTTCCGCACCCTACGTGGACAGAAGAACCGCTTCGGTGCGGTCAACGAGCTGGGCGTGTTCGCCATGCTCGAGCATGGCCTCAAGGAGGTGAAGAATCCCAGTGCCATCTTTCTCTCGCGTAGCGAAGAGCAGGCACCGGGCAGCCTGGTGATGGTGGTGTGGGAGGGCACGCGACCGCTGCTGGTGGAGGTGCAGGCGTTGCTCGACGAGTCGGCGCTGGGCAATCCGCGACGGGTGGCCGTGGGTCTCGATCAGAATCGCCTGGCCATGCTGCTGGCGGTGCTGCATCGCCACGGCGGACTGTTCACCGGTGACCAGGACGTCTTCCTCAACGTGGTCGGCGGGGTCAAGGTGCTCGAGACCAGCGCCGACCTGGCCGTGCTGCTGGCGGTGGTGTCCAGCCTGCAGAATCGTCCCTTGCCCCGCGAGCTGGTGGCCTTCGGTGAGGTGGGGCTGTCCGGCGAGATCCGCCCCGTGCCCAGCGGCCAGGAGCGCATCGTCGAAGCCGCCAAGCACGGCTTTACCCGTGCCATCGTGCCGCGTGCCAATGCGCCGAAGCGCCCTCCCGAGGGCATGGAGGTCGTGGCGGTGGACAAGCTGGCCGATGCCCTCGAGGCGCTGTGAGAAAGGACCTCTCACTGCGATAGAATGACCAAACGATTGCCAAGGAGAACGAGATGAGCGCGATTCGCCTGACCCAATACAGCCATGGTGCCGGCTGTGGTTGCAAGATTGCACCCGACGTACTCGACGGCATCCTGGCCAAGGCCGGGCCCGGAGCCACCCACTCGCGACTGATCGTGGGCAACCAGGGCCGTGAAGATGCAGCCGTGTACGACCTGGGAGATGGGCGTGGCATGATCGCCACCACCGATTTTTTCATGCCCATCGTCGACGATCCCTTCGACTTCGGCCGCATCGCCGCAACCAATGCCATCAGCGACGTCTACGCCATGGGTGGCAGGCCAGTGCTGGCACTCGGCATCCTCGGCTGGCCGCTGGACAAGTTGGGGCCGGAAATCGCCGGCGACGTGGTGGCGGGTGCCCAGGGCGTATGCCGCGAGCTGGGCCTGGCGCTGGCCGGCGGGCACTCCATCGATGCGCCGGAGCCGATCTTCGGCCTGGCGGTCAACGGTCTGGTCGACCTGGAGCACCTGAAGCTCAACAAGGGCGCCCAGGTAGGTGACCTGTTGTTTTTGACCAAGCCGCTGGGCGTCGGCTTCCTGACTACTGCCGAGAAGCAGGGCCTGCTGGAATCCGGCCATCAGACCCTGGCCCGCGAGACCATGCTCAAGCCCAATCAGATCGGCATGGCGCTGGCCAAGGTGAAGGGGGTGCACGCCATGACCGACGTGACCGGCTTCGGGTTGGCGGGGCATCTCACCGAGGTATGCCAGGCCAGCGGTGTGGCGGCGCGCATCGACTTTCGTCGCCTGCCGCGATTGGCCGAGGCCGAGGCCTACCGTCGCCGCGGCGCAGTGCCCGGCGGCACCCATCGCAACCGCAACGCCCTGGGCGCTGCCCTGAAGGACATGGACGAGCCGCACTGGCAGTGGCTGTGCGATCCACAGACCTCCGGTGGTCTGCTGCTTTCGGTACACCCCTCGTGGGAGGACGATGTCGAGCGCATCGGCCGCGAGCATGGCATCGAGCTGGTGCCATTCGGCGAGATTGTCAAGGCCGAGGGCCAGGCGCTGATCGAGGTGCGTGGGTGAAGCTGCCGCTGATCGAGCCCGATCTTTCCCTGCTTCGCCAGGAGCGGGTACTGGTCGACGTACGCGCGCCGGTGGAGTTTGCTCAGGGCAGCCTGCCCGGTGCGGTGAACCTGCCGCTGATGGACGACGAGGAGCGTCGTCTGGTGGGTATCGAGTACAAACAGCGCGGTCAGCAGGCGGCAATCGAGCTGGGCCAACGGCTGGTCAGCGGCGGTATTCGAGAGGCACGCATCGCGGCTTGGCAGCGCCTGGTCGAGGCGCATCCCAATGCGATCATCTACTGCTATCGTGGTGGGCTGCGCTCGCAGATCGCCCAGCAGTGGCTGGCCGATGCCGGTGTCGAGCGTCCACGCATCCGCGGCGGCTGGAAGGCGATGCGTCAAGCGCTATGCTGGCGCATCGACGCGGCGGCCGAGCAGCCGCTGCTGGTGGTGGGCGGGCTTACCGGCTGTGCCAAGACGGCACTGATCCAGGCGCTATCCAATGGGCTCGATCTCGAGGGCTGCGCCCGGCACAAGGGCTCTGCCTTTGGCCGGCATCCTCTTCCGGCGCCGAGCCAGATCGACTTCGAGCATGCCATGGGGCTGCGCCTGCTGTCGCTGCCGGGACCGCTGGTGGTGGAGGACGAGTCGCGCCATATCGGTGCCGCCAATGTGCCGCTCGCGTTCTGGCGAGCCATGGAGCTTGCCCCCAGGGTTCGGGTGGAAATGCCGCTCGATTGGCGTCTGGCGCAGATCCACAAGGACTATATCGACGACCTGTGGGCGATATATCGCCAGCAGTTCGGCGAATGGCTGGGCTGGACGCTGATGCGCAAGCAGCTCTCGAGTGCGCTGGCGAGGCTGAAGAAGCGCCTGGGTCATGCGCGGCTGGCACGCCTGCAGCGGCTGCAGCAGCTTGCCTTCCGTGAACACGAACGCGGCAATCGCCAGGCGCACGAGGCCTGGCTGGCACCGCTGCTCACCGAATACTATGACCCCATGTACCGCTACCAGTTGGAAAAGCGCGATCCTGGCCGCTTCCTGCACGTGGGCGACTGGGACAGCTGCCTGGAGGCGGCTCGCTCGTGGGCGCAAGAGGCCGCACGCCAGTCCAGCGGACGGCCTCAGCCAGCCTGACTTGGAATCAAGCCGCCGCGCTACGCATCCACTGGCTAAGCAGACGGTCGAGCAGCGGGGCCAGGCGGTCGAAACGCCGTCCGTCGGCGAGAATGCTTTCGGTGGGTTGCGCGTGGGGGCTGGCCTCGCTGCCTTCCGGCGGCTCGTCGTGCGCCAGCAGTTCGCTGACGCTGGCTTGGGTCACTTCGAAATGACACAGCAGCCCCAAGGCGCGCCCGGCATCCCAGGCGAAGCCTTGCACCGGGCTGCCCAGGCTGCCGCCGAGCGGCAAGGCGTCGTCGGGCAGGGCGAAGACATCGCGATGCCACATGAAAGCGGTGAATCGCTCCGGCAGATCGAAAGGGCTCTCGGGGGCCAGGGTCACCTCGTGCCAGCCGACCTCGGCGAAGGTGCCGCGGCCTACCGTGGCACCGAGCTCGGCGGCAATCATCCTGGCGCCCATGCCGATGCCGAGCAGCGGCTTGTTGCCGTCCAGCGCCTTGGCGATCAGCTTGCGCTCACGCTTGAGCCAGGGATATCGTGCGTCGTCGAGTATATCCATGGGGCCGTCGAGCAGGATCAGTGCATCACCATCGGTCAGGCTGGGCGGTGCTTCCCCCGCATGGAGGTGGAAGACGGTATGGCTGTGCCCCATGCTGGTCAGCCAGTCGGCGATCCGTCCCGGGCCGTGATGCGGGCTGTGTTGAAGCAGATGCAGGTGCATGGAAACCTCGCCATTCAGGAGTGACACGCAATCAGGGGAGCGGCAGCGTACATGAAACCGGTACTGCGCGAACAGATACTGACCATTCTGGCTGCCATTCCGCCCGGGCGGGTGACCACTTACGGACGTATTGCCGCCATGACCGAGGGCGGCACGCCACGCCTGGTAGCCCGGGCACTGCGTGAACTCCCCGAGGACCACGATCTGCCCTGGTTTCGGGTGATCACCGCGTCGCGTCGGCTGGCCGAACATCCCGGAGCCATCGAGCAGCGCCAAAGGCTGGTCGCCGAGGGCGTGCTGTTCGATGCACGGGGGCGAGTGCCTGCCGAAGCGCTGTGGCCATGACCAGACGAGTGTCGCCACCCTTCATCTGGACCGTCAATTCACGAGGATAAACCATGAGTCAGCCCAAAGGGGGTTTCCATGAGCGGCTCCAGGCTCTCCCACCACGTCAGCAGCAGGCCTTCATGGCGGCGCTGTGCGAGCGAATGCTGCCCAACTATGCCCTTTATGTGCAGATGACGGGGGATGGCAACCCGGCCGGCCTGAAAGCGGTGCTCGATCTGGTGTGGGAACAGCTCGCCGTGCGCGAGGCGCGCATCGACTTCGAGCGCCAGGCCGAGAAGCTGGCCGAACTCGAGCCGCCTTCCGATGATGACAGTTTCGGCGGGAGACGCGCCGTGGAGGTGGTGGTGGCGCTGACCTCGTTGCTCGATACGTTGCGTGGCGAGTCCGCTGATGCCGTGCTCGAGGTGAGCCGCATCTCCAAGGCCGGTGTACGCGCTTACATCGAGCTGACCGAGGGCGAGGAGGACGCCAGCAAATTGGCGAAACTCGTCCGTGAGCACCCCCTCATGGCGGACGAGAACGATTTTCAGGATGCCGTGCTGGAAGCGGTGGAAGGCGATCTCGACCGCGACGCATTGAAGGCGCTGCGCCGACTGGGGCGCAACGATGGCGTTAGCAACCTTGGCCTCACCCTGGACTAGGGGAGCGAGGCCGACCGGGGGCGGTCTGGTGCGCTAAAAGCGAACGCCGCCGATGACCATGGCGCCGGCAGCGCCGAATACGATCAGATCGGTCTCGAAACGTCCCCAGCGGAGCCCTACGCTGGGCAGCGCTGCCGGGGCCGTGCCATAGCGATTGAAGGGTATGTTGTCCTGATATTCACCACGGTAGCCATGCAGCAGTCCGGCGCTCAGCTTGGCACGCACAGTGACATTGTCGGTCGGTTCCCAAAGGGGGAACTCGCGGCCGACATAAAGGTAAAAAGCCTCCTGGTCGAAGGAACTCAGGAATCGCGCACCACCGGCCAGCCAGCGCTGCGAGTTGTGCAGCTCGATCCCGATCAGCTCCTGCTGGTTGTTATGGTCGGGCTGCGGATCGAAATGACGTGTATAGAGGCTGGTCTGCACCAGCACGTGCTCGAGATCGGGCACCGGCGGCCAGATGGGCTCCTGCCGTGCCTGCGAGGCGGGAGCAACCAGCAGGGCCAGAGCCAGCCCCAGCAGTCCGACGCGCCGCCTCTCGCTCATCCCTGAATGCCTCCCTTCCTTGCTCCCGGGCGCCACTTCAAAGGCGCATTTCGATACCGCGCTCGGCCATGTAGCGCTTGGCCTCGGGGATGGTGTACTCGCCGAAATGGAAGATACTGGCGGCGAGTACCGCATCGGCACCGCCTTCCCGCACGCCGTCGACCAGGTGGTCGAGGTTGCCGACGCCGCCGGAGGCGATCACCGGCACCGTCACCGCGTCGCTGATGGCCCGCGTCACGCCCAGGTCGAAGCCGGCCTTGGTGCCGTCACGGTCCATGCTGGTCAGCAGCAGTTCGCCGGCGCCGTATTCGACCATTTTCTTCGCCCATTCGACCGCGTCCAGCCCGGTGGGGCGGCGCCCGCCGTGGGTAAATATCTCCCAGCGCGGAGTCTCGCCTTCCGCCGAGACTCGCTTGGCGTCAATGGCCACGACGATGCACTGGCTGCCGAAGCGTTCGGCGGCCTCGCGCACGAAGTCGGGGTTGGTCACCGCGGCGGTATTGATCGAGACCTTGTCGGCACCGGCGTTGAGCATGGTGCGGATATCGTCGCAAGTGCGGATGCCACCGCCCACGGTCAGCGGAATGAATACCTCGCCGGCGATGCGCTCGACCATTTCCACCGTGGTGTCGCGATCCTCGTGGCTAGCCGTGATGTCGAGGAAGGTGATCTCGTCGGCCCCTTGCAGGTTGTAGCGCTGGGCGATTTCCACCGGGTCGCCGGCATCGCGGATGCCGATGAAATTGACGCCCTTGACCACGCGGCCGGCGTCGACGTCGAGACAGGGAATGATGCGTTTGGCCAGTCCCATGATTCAGCTCCCGGCTCGGTCGAGCCCTGCAGTCAGTTCGTCGCACAGCGTCTGGCCTTCGGCCACGTCGAGGCTGCCTTCGTAGATGGCGCGGCCGGTGATGGCGCCGAGAATGCCCGGCTCTCTCGCCGCCACCAGCGCGCGCAGGTCGTCGAGGTTGGTCACGCCGCCCGAGGCGATGACCGGCAGGCCGCCCTCGCGGGCCAGCTCGGCGGTGGCCTCGACGTTGACGCCGTTCAACATCCCGTCGCGGGCGATGTCGGTATAGACGATGCTGGAAACGCCATCGTCGGCGAAGCGTCGGGCCAACTCGGTAGCCTTGACCGTGGAGACCTCGGCCCAGCCGTCGGTGGCGACATAGCCGTCACGGGCATCGAGGCCGACGATCACGTGACCGGGAAAAGCGCGACACATCTCGCCGACGAAGGCCGGCTCCTTGACCGCCTTGGTGCCGATGATCACATAGGAGACGCCGGCAGCGAGGTAGTGCTCGATGGTTTCCGCGCTGCGAATGCCGCCGCCGATCTGGATCGGGAGTTCGGGCCAGCGGCGGGCAATGGCGGTGACCGCCTCGCCGTTGACGGGCCTGCCCTCAAAGGCGCCATTGAGATCGACCAGGTGCAGCCGGCGTGCGCCGGCCTCGACCCAGCGGGCCGCCATGGCCACCGGATCGTCGCCGTAGGTGGTGGCATCATCCATCCGCCCCTGCTTGAGGCGGACGCACTTGCCGTCCTTGAGATCGATGGCGGGTATTACCAGCATGTCGTGTCCTCTCGGGCGCACGCGGGGCGCCGGGTTGTCGGGCGGCCTGACCGCAAGCGTACCGTCGGGTACGCCTGGATGGCCTGGTGAAGCTTCAAGGCGCCCAGGTGACGAAGTTTTCCAGCAGCTTGAGGCCGGCCCGTGAACTCTTCTCGGGGTGGAACTGCACGGCGAAGGTAGCGTCGCGACCCACGGCGACGTGGGCGTCGACATGCCCGTAGCGGGTGGTGCCGAACACGCAGGCGTCTTCCTCTGCCGCCACATAGTAGCTGTGCACGAAGTAGAAGTGCTCGTCCTGGTCGATGCCTTGCCATAGCGGGTGTTCGTGGTGCTGGTGCACCAGGTTCCAGCCCATGTGGGGTACCTTGAGGCGCTGCCCGTGGTCATCGGTCATGTTGGTGGGAAAGCGCTTCACCTCGCCGGCCAGAAAGCCCAGGCAGGGGATCCCGCCGCTCTCCTCGCTGTGGTCGAGCAGCATCTGCTGACCCACGCAGATGCCCAGCAGGGGCTTGCTCTGCCTGGCCAGCAGTTCCTCGACGAGCCCGCGCAGTTCGGTCTTCTCGAGTTCGCCCATGCAGTCGCGGATTGCCCCCTGGCCGGGCAGCACCAGGCGGGTAGCGCCCTGGATGCGGCGTGCATCGCGAGTAATGACCACGTGCTCGTGGGTGACGTGTTCCAGCGCCTTGGCAACCGAGTGCAGATTGCCCATTCCGTAGTCGATGACGGCAATGGTCATGGAGGCTCCTTTCTGGTTCGGTCGTCTGCGCTACAGGCAGCCCTTGGTGGACGGCATCTGCCCGGCCATGCGCGGGTCGGGCTCCACGGCCATGCGCAGTGCGCGGCCGAAGGCCTTGAAAATGGTTTCCGCCTGATGGTGGGCGTTGAAGCCCTTCAGGTTGTCGATGTGCAGCGTGACCCTGGCATGATTGACGAAACCCTGGAAAAACTCCCAGAACAGCTGGGTATCGAGGCGGCCGATCGTGGCGCGGGTGAACTCGACGTCCATGAACAGCCCGGGACGACCCGAGAAGTCGACCACGACGCGCGACAGTGCCTCGTCCAGCGGCACGTAGGCGTGGCCGTAGCGGCGAATGCCGCGCTTGTCGCCCACCGCCTGGTCAAAGGCCTGGCCGAGGGTGATGCCGAGGTCCTCGACGGTGTGATGATCGTCGATGTGCAGGTCGCCCACCGCCTTGATGTCCAGGTCGATCAGGCCGTGGCGTGCCACCTGATCCAGCATGTGATCGAGGAAGGGCACGCCGGTCTCGCAGTTCAGCCGCCCCTCGCCATCGAGGTTCACGGTGACCGTGATCTGGGTCTCCTTGGTGTCACGGGTTACCGTGGCGATTCGCTCGGACATGTCGGACTCTCTCTGGCGCAGGTGCGCGTCGCATGGTAAGGGCCCGGCAAGGCCGGAGGCGGCATCCGGGCGGGCAAGCCACTGCGCTTGCCGTCATGGGGCGTCCATTATAGAGAATCGTCCCCCCCATCCGCTACAATGCGCCCATCACAGCGGCGGCACCTTGCCGCGGTACAGGGAGACCGCCATGCCAGTAACGCTTCACCTCGTAGATCAGGCCACCTGGACGTCGGATCCACAGGCACAGCTCGATCTGGTGCGGATCTATGCCGATGCCCCGAGCGAACCTCTGAAGAAGCCAGTGGACCGCTTTCTCCGTGAGCACCTCGAGGCGGGACACTTCTTTGCCTGTGCGCGCTTCAACGACCGCCTGCTGGGCGCGCTGGCGGTAAGCGCCGACGACCAGGCTTGGTGGCTGTCGGAGCTGTGTGTGCGCAAGGCCACCCGACGGCGTGGCGTCGGGTCGCGGCTGCTGGCGCTGGTCAGCGATGCGGCGCGTGCCACGGGTTGTGAATTGCGTACGCACTCCTCTCAGCTGCCTGTCGCCGACCAGGTGCTGCTGACGCGCCTGGGATATCGCATGGACATCACCGGCGACTACTTCGTATTGGCTCCACCGCTGCAAGGAGGCGGTAACACATGAAGCGATTGTTGCAGATGCTGCTGGCGGCCATCGGGGTGCTCGGCGTGGTGGTGGCGGCGGCCGTGGTCTACGTCACGACTTTCCTCGACCCGGAGGACTTCAAGCCGCGTCTCATCGAAGTGGTACGCGAGCAGAGCGGCTTGGAGCTGACCCTGGACGGCCCCCTCTCCTGGTCGTTCTATCCGCGTCTTGGAGTAAGCGTAGAGCAGGCCGAAGGCCGCCTCCCGGAGCAGAGTGCCGACGATCAGCCCTTTCTCGCCTTCGCGCATGCCGAGGTCAGCCTGGCCTTTGCACCGCTCCTGCGCGGCGAGATCGCCATCGAAGGGCTGACGCTCGACGGCATGCAACTGAACCTGTCACGCGACGAGGAGGGGCACGGCAACTGGGAAACCCTGATGCAGCGGCTCGACGAACGCCGCGAGGGGGCCGAATCGGCGCTGGCGCCGGCTACTGCCGGCCCCAGCCGAGAAGGAGCCAACCTGGCCGTGGCGCTAAACATTGCCAGCGTCCAGGTGCGCAACGGCACGGCGAGCTATCGCGATTTGACGGAGGGAACCGAATGGCTGGTCGAAGAGATCAACCTGTCGGGCGCCAACGTCAACCCCCGGCGTGCCTTTCCGTTCAAGTCCTCTTTCAAGTTGAAATCCTACCGTACCCTCGACTGGCGTGAGCTGGAGCGAAGCCCGGCGCTGGCGAGCGACGTTACCCTCGAGGGACGGATGCAGCTCGTCCTTGCCGAACGCCGTTACCTGCTGGAAGCGCCGCAGCTCAATACCGCCAGCTTGGTGGCGGGTATCGATGGCAGGCAACGGATCGACCTGAGTGGCCAGCAGCTCGTCCTGGACTTGTCTCAGCAGCGATTGCAGTTGCAGGAAGGTCGGCTGGAGGTCGGACTGCAACATCCCGGGCTGGGCGAGGAGCCGCTGCCCCTGTCCTTGACCCTGGCGCTGGATGCCGACCTGGCCGAAAAGACGGCGCAACTGCGTGACCTGCAGCTAACCGGGCCCGACTCGCTAAGCGTGAGCGGCCACCTCAATCTCGCCGACCTCGATCAAGCCCCGACATATAGTGGCCAGCTCAGCGCGGCCCCCTTCTCGTTGCGCCCTTGGCTCTCGCGTCTGGGCAAGCTGCCCACGATGGCGGATCCTGAGGCGCTCACCGACGTGGCTCTCACCAGCCCGGTGCGAGGTGATCTGGAGCGTCTCGAGCTGGCGGGCCTGACCATGGTGCTTGATGGCAGCACCTTCACTGGCCGGTTGACCACCGGTCTCGACGGCCGTCAGCTCGATTTCGAGCTGCAAGGTGACCGTCTCGACCTGGATCGCTACCTGCCGCCGGCCGAGTCTGGTGATCAGAGTGCTGCCCGACATGGCCTTCTGGGCATTGGCAAGGCCTATGCCCAGGATGCGGACGAGCTGGTGCCCGCCGAGTGGCTGGCCCAGCTGAGCTTGAACGGAGCGCTCGACCTGGCGCAGCTGCGTCTGTCGGGGCTCGAGTTCACCGAGGTAGGACTGGTCTTGTCGGGTGATGACGGCCAGCAGCGACTCGAACGTTTTGACTCGGTTTTCTACGACGGCGAGCTGAGCGCCAGCGGGGCGCTTGACCTCAACCGTGAACCGATTCGTTGGCAGCTGAGTCCCAGCTTGTCGCGGGTGCGGCTGGAGCCGCTGCTGGAGGCATTGAGTAAAGATGACGGCCCGGCGCCGCTGCGCGGTCGGCTTACCCTCGATGGCGAACTCGAAACGCGCGACAACAGCTGGCCGGCGCTCAAGCGTAACCTCAATGGACGTCTGCAGGGACACCTCGACGACGGCGCCGTACTCGACGTCAATGTGTCTCAGGAGCTGTGCTCGTTGGTGGCAACGCTCGAAGGCCGCGAGACGAGCCGTGAGTGGAGGGCCGATACCCGCTTTGAGCAGGCCGAAGCAAGCCTGCAAATTACCGACGGCATCGCCCGCAGCGAAGACATCCTGATTGCCATTCCGGGGATCGAGCTCGGCGGCAGCGGCGAGCTCGATCTGGGCAGCGAACGCTTCGACCTGCGGGCCGCTGCCCGTTTCGTCGACGGAGCGGATGCGGCCTGCCCCGTCAACCCGCGCCTGGAGCGCGTTCCCTTGCCGGTACGCTGCAGCGGCGAACTCTCCGGCGAGAGAGAGGAGTGGTGCCGCTTCGACCGTGAGGCGTTTCAGGCGACCCTGGCCGATCTGCTGCGCGATGAAGCCTCCCGCCGTGCTGGCGAGGAGCTCGAGAAGCGCCTGGAGCGCCCGCTCGAGCAGCTCGAAGAGCGCCTGGGCGAGGGAGCCGGGCGGGAACTTCGCGACACCCTGCGTGGTCTATTGAACTGATGACCCAAAGCCAGTCTCTGCGCCGACCTACGAGTCGGCGCTTTTTTTCGTCACGCCTGCAGGAAGGTGGTTCATGAGTGAAATGCCTGCTTCGGTGCTCGACGCGACCCAGTTCCAGTATCGCCTGCTGGACTGGTTCGACCGCGAAGGTCGTCACGATCTGCCCTGGCAGCGAGAGCGCACGCCTTATCGGGTCTGGGTTTCCGAGATCATGTTGCAGCAGACCCAGGTGGCGACCGTCATCCCCTATTTCGAGCGCTTCATGGCGCGCTTTCCTTGTCTGGCCGAGCTGGCCAAGGCCTCCCAGGACGAGGTGCTCCATCTGTGGACCGGGCTTGGCTACTACGCCCGCGGGCGCAACCTGCACAAGGCGGCCCGGCAGGTCATGGAGGCACATGGCGGCGAGCTGCCGGTGGCGAGCCTGGAAGCCCTGGCTGGGCTGCCCGGTATCGGCCGCTCCACGGCCGGGGCGATCATCGCCCAGAGCACCGGCCGACGTGCTGTGATTCTCGATGGCAACGTCAAGCGCAGCCTGTCGCGGCTGCACGCCGTGTCAGGCTGGCCGGGGCGGCCGGCGGTGGAGCGTCGGCTCTGGGCGCTGGCCGAGTACTATACCCCCGAGCGTCGCGTCGCCGACTATACCCAAGCGATGATGGACCTCGGTGCTACCCTGTGCCGCCGTGGCACGCCCGATTGCCAACGCTGCCCGTTCAGCGATGTCTGCGTGGCCCACGCACGAGGCGAGCAGCGCCGTTTCCCCGAATCCAAGCCCAAGAAGACGCTACCGACGCGCGCCACGCTGATGCTGGTGCTGCAGGACGCCGAGGGCCGCGTGCTGCTCGAGCAGCGCCCCGCCAGCGGATTGTGGGGCGGACTGTGGGGCTTGCCCCAGTTCGACGACCTGGTGGCGCTGCGTGCCTGGCTCGACACCCATGCCCCGGGGGCCGCGCTCTATCCGGCCTGGCCGGCTTTCAGCCATACGTTCAGCCACTTCCGCCTCGACATCACTCCACAGCCGGCGCGAATCGGCAGGCTGGATTCGGTGGGCGAGGGGCGTTGCTGGTACGATCCCGGCAATCCCGGGCGCGTCGGCCTGGCAGCGCCGGTGAGGGCGCTGTTGGCCTCGCTCGCGCCGTTCGCCCTGGTGGCACCGGGTGAGCCTTGATTGCACACCGTCTACAAAACGAGGAGATATTCATGAGCCAGACCGTATTCTGCCGCAAGTACCAGCAGGAGCTCGAGGCATTGCCGTTCCCGCCGTTACCGGGCAAGAAGGGCCAGGAGATCCAGGCCAGCGTGTCGAAGCGTGCCTGGGAGGAATGGCAGGCGCTGCAGACCCGGCTGATCAACGAGAAGCACCTCAACATGCTCGATCCCGAGGCGCGTGCCTACCTCAACGAGCAGATGGAGCGTTTCCTCGATAACCGGGAAACCGACCAGGCGGAGGGCTATGTGCCGCCCGAGCGCTAGCTCGAGCGACACGGCCAAGGGGGAGGCATCTGCATGAAACGAAAGGCTTGACGCTGCCGGGCTGATCCTGTTTAATACGCACCGTTGGCAGCGGCCAGATAGCTCAGTCGGTAGAGCAGGGGATTGAAAATCCCCGTGTCGGCGGTTCGATTCCGTCTCTGGCCACCAATCTGCTGGGGTATCGCCAAGTGGTAAGGCACCGGTTTTTGGTATCGGCATTCCCAGGTTCGAATCCTGGTACCCCAGCCACGCCAACCCTTTTCCGACTCTGCAGTTCGTAAGCGTCGGTCCCGAGCCGGCATAGCTCAGTTGGTAGAGCAACTGACTTGTAATCAGTAGGTCCCGGGTTCGACTCCTGGTGCCGGCACCATCAAGACCTTCGGGATATCAGCGACTTGCAGCTATTAAAAACCGCCTCAATAGGCGGTTTTTTCGTTATTCGAGTAATCGCTACGTCGACTCCTGAAGGTAGCTAAAATCCTCGGCTCAATGTGTCTGGGCACGGCTCATCAGATAAAGCGCGCCGGCCAACGCCAGTACCGACAAAGCGAGATAGATGGCCTCCAGCGGCGTCTGGAAGCGAATGTCCACCACGGCCCGGAAGAATTCGATGATCACCGCGAGAATGACGACTCGAGCGATCTTGTCCTTGAGCTGATCGAAGGACTGCACGTTGAACGGATGACCCGGCGCATGCTCTTCGGCCTGCTCGATGGGGGAAACGAACAGCCGATAGACGCCGAGCCCGAAGATCAGCAGCACGATGGCCACCAGATAGATGTCGATGGCCATGACCACGCTGGGTACCACGGTATCGTGGATGTCCGGCCCGCCCCCGATGAAATAGTAGACGGCGGTAGCGATGACCAGCTTGGCGATGTCCATGGTGCCGATGATGAACAGCGCCAGGGCCGCCGCCAGGCTGGGGATGACCGCCAGCAGTACGAGAAAGCGGCTGCTCCACAGCCAGCGCTCGAATCGCCTCTCCCAGCGCCCCTGGGGAGGCAAAGGCGGTTGTGTCTGTGACATGACGGTCTCCTGGCTGAAGGAAATGGCGGCCAGCGGAGCAGGCCGCAGTGCCATGATGGCGCTAATGTAGCAAGACGAGCCAGGCCCATGCCATGCCGAAAGCCGTATCGGACCGCTCTTGAAAGCGCAGCGCACCGCCACCACATCCACGCTGCATGGTCCCGTCGGGACCTCCCACCGCGGCTGTACGCCGTTGCACGAGTTGGGACTGAAACTGATCACGGATACACAGGAGGTGATTGGATGGCAGTACAAACTTCGTCCAACCGTAAGCTCAAGCAGGCGACTGATTACGCCGGTAGCGACACCCTGACCTCTCAGGTCGGCAGCATGCTCGGCCGTACGCGCGACGCCTACCCCACCCGGCTGGCTGAGCCGCTCGACACCCTCTGGCTGGAGCGTCAGGAGGGCGTGGTGCGTGGTAGTGCCAAGGATGGGCCGTTGACGCAGGCGCAGCTCGACGAGTTCGAGCGCAAGGGCTTTCTGTTCGAGCCCGGGTTCATTTGCGGGGAAGAGCTCGACGGGCTGCGTCGCGAACTGAGCGAGCTACTCAACCACGATGATTTCCGCGGCCGCGATTTCAGCATCACCGAGCCCGACAGCCAGGAGATCCGCTCGCTGTTCGCGGTGCACTATCTGTCCGAGCGCTTCGCCGAGCTCGCTCGTGACGAACGACTGGTGGGGCGCGTACGCCAGCTACTGGGGGGCGATGCCTATGTGCACCAGTCGCGCATCAACTACAAGCCGGGCTTCGAGGGTAAGGGCTTCAGCTGGCACTCCGACTTCGAGACCTGGCACGCGGAGGACGGCATGCCGGCCATGCACGCCGTCAGCGCCTCGATCGTGCTGACTGACAATCACGAGTTCAATGGCCCGCTAATGCTGATTCCCGGCTCGCACCGGGTCTTCGTGCCGTGCCTGGGCGAGACGCCGGACGATCATCATCGCCAGTCGCTCAAGCGCCAGGAGTTCGGCGTACCGGGCCGCGAGGCGTTGCGTGAGCTGGTCGGTCGCCACGGCATCGAGGCGCCGAAAGGCGCGGCCGGTGGACTGCTGCTGTTCGACTGCAACACGCTGCACGGTTCCAACGCCAACATGTCGCCGGACCCGCGCAGCAATGTCTTCTTCGTCTACAACCGGCGGGACAACGCCTGCACCGAGCCTTTCGCGGCACGCCGCCGGCGCCCGCGCTTCCTGGCGCATTCACCGGACGAGCCGTGGACGCCCGAGGGCTGACGCCGCGGCAGGGCACGGCGAGTGGATGGAACAGGGCGTGTGGTGAGGTAGACTGTTAGGCCTGTCGACGACAAGCGGCACGCCAACCCAGAAGGAGAAGACCCGCCATGCGCTTTGTCCCCCGTTTCACCGATGGCCAGGCGTTTTCCCACCCGCTTGGCAAAATCGTCTGCGTCGGTCGCAACTATGCCGATCATGCCAAGGAACTGAACAACCCGATTCCCAGCGAGCCGTTGCTGTTCATCAAGCCAGCCACCAGTGCGGCCGGTTTCGATAGGCCCATCGAGGCCCCGTTTGCCCGCGGCGAGGTGCATTTCGAGGCCGAGCTGGCGTTGCTGATCGGTGAGCGGCTGACCCACGCCACGACCGAAGAGGCCGAGAGGGCCGTCGTCGGTATCGGTCTGGCCCTCGACCTGACCCTGCGCGACGTGCAGGCTCGCCTCAAGGAGAAGGGGCAGCCTTGGGAGGTGGCCAAGGCGTTCGATGGCGCTTGTCCGCTGAGTGACTTTCTGCCGCTGAGCCGCGTGCCGAACTGGAGTGCTCTGGTCTTCACGCTCGAGATCGACGCTGAGCTTCGACAGCGCGGCGAAGGTGCCGACATGTTGTTTCCGATTCCTACCCTGGTGGCCGAAATGAGCCGCCATTTCACCCTGGAACCTGGCGACGTGGTGCTGACCGGTACGCCGGCGGGAGTGGGTGAATTGCCGCGTGGTGCGAAACTGCGCCTTTCCTTGACCGGTGGGCTCGAGGTCGAGGGGCAGGTCGCGGAGTAGTAACCCCGACCGGTGCTCAACCCGGCATGAAGACGCCCCCAAGGGAACCTCCTGGGGGCGTCTTCGTGTCTGCATGACCGCAGTGGCGATCACTCCAGGTAGGTGTATCCCTGAAGCCCGGCGGAAAGGTCGTCGAGGAAGTGCGCCTGCTCCTCGGCCGTCAGGCCGCTCTCCTGCAATTGGCCGGCGAGGCGGTCGCGCAGCACCTTGGCGTCGAAATTGACGTAGGCGAGCACGTCGGAGACCCGGTCGCCCTGTTGGGCGTGGCTCAGCACCCAGTTGCCGTCTTCCATCAGCGCGGCATCGACGGAGTCGGTGTCGCCGAACAGGTTGTGCAGGTCGCCGAGGATCTCCTGGTAGGCACCGACTAGGAAGAAGCCCAGCAGTCGCTCCTCGTCGTCGCGCCACTCCGGTAGCGGCAGGGTGGTTTCCACGCCCTGTCCGTCGACGTAGCCGTCGATACGGCCATCGCTGTCGCAGGTAATGTCCTGGATCACGCCGCGCCGGGTGGGTTCGCGGTTCAGTCCGGTTAGCGGCAGCACCGGGAAGATCTGGTCGATGCCCCAGACATCGGGTACCGACTGGAACAGCGAGAAGTTGACGAACAGCTTGTCGGCGAGTTTCTCGGCGAGCTCGTCGACGATCTCCCGGTGGGCACGGTTGCGGCTGTCGAGGCGCTCGCGCAGCCGCGCGCAGGTGGCGAAATAGACGCCTTCCGCTTCGGCGCGCACGGTGATGTCGGCCAGCCCCATGAGAAAGCGGTCGTGCATCTCGCTCATCGCCTGCAGCAGATCGTGCCAGGCCTCGACCAGCTCGCGCGGCTCCACCGCGTTGCCCAGCAGGTCGTGTACCCGCCACAGCTCGTCCAACTGAGGGTCGTCCTCGGCCTGACGTTCGGGGGCTCGGTCGTTGACCCGCTCCTCGCCGATCACGTTGGCGATCAGCACGGCGTGGTGCGCGGTCAGTGCCCGGCCCGATTCGCTGATCAGGTGGGGATGGGGAATCTCCGCCTCGTTGCAGGCCTGGGCGAAGGCGCTGACCACGTTACGGGCATACTCGCGCATGGAGTAGTTGATCGAGCAGAAGCTGCGCGAGCGGGTGCCCTCATAGTCGATACCCAGCCCGCCGCCCACATCGACGGTATCGATCGGTGCGCCCAGTGCCAGCAGGCTCTGGTAAAAGCGTGCGCACTCGCGCAGGCCGACTTGGATATCGCGGATATTGGCGATCTGCGAGCCCAGGTGGAAGTGCACCAGTTGCAGGCTGGCCAGCGAATTCGCCTCGCGCAGGCGCTCCACGACCGCCAGCATCTGACCAGCGGTGAGGCCGAACTTGGACTTCTCGCCACCGGTGTCCTGCCACTTGCCCATGCCCACCGACGCCAGGCGCGCACGCAAGCCGATGCGTGGCGTGACACCAAGGTTCTCGGCCTCCTCCAGAATCAGCGGCAGCTCGGAGAACTTCTCCACCACCAGATAGACCCGGTGGCCGAGCTTTTCGCCCATCAGCGCCAGGCGAATGTATTCGCGATCCTTGTAGCCGTTGCATACGATCAGCGACGGGCCGTCGGCGGAGAGGGCCAGCACGGCCAGCAGCTCCGGCTTGCTGCCGGCTTCCAGGCCGACCCGGCCATGGCCGCGCTCGCGGGTGGCGAGGATCTCCTCGACCACGCGACGCTGCTGGTTGACCTTGATCGGGTAGACGGCGGTATAGCCGCCGGCATACTCCTCCTCGGTCATGGCCAGGTCGAAGGCTTCGCACAGCTGCTCGACGCGGTCATGCAGGATATCGCTGAAACGTACCAGTACCGGCAGGCGCAGGCCGGCCTCACGCAGCTGGTCCACCAGCGGCGCCAGCGGCAGTGCCGGACCTTCGGCTTCGCTGCCGTGCGGCCGCACCAGGGCATGGCCGTTGTCATCGACGTCGAAGTAGCCGCTGCCCCACTGGTCGATGTTCCAGGTACGGCGTGCACGCTGGGCGGGACCGGAGGCAGCTCCCATGGATAGGCTCATGTGTTGCTCGCTTCTGGCAGGGGCAGGGCGCCATGTTTCAGGCGTGCCGTGAGAATGGTGTGGAATTGCGCCGGATCGTGCGGCGTCAGGTCGTGGGCCGGTGGGTCGACGTAGACCACCAGCAGCCGCGACAGCCAGTAGCGCAGGGCGGTCATGCGCAGCATCGTCGGCCATACCTCGCGCTCGGCGGAGGTCAGTGGCCGGCGAGCCTGATAAGCGCTCAGGATGGCATCATGACGCTCGCGGTCCAGGCGCCCCTCCGGGCCCGAGGCCCAGTCGTTGATCACGATGGCGAGATCGAACAGCAGGTCACCGGTACAGCCGTTGTAGAAGTCGATGATGCCGCCGAGGCGGTCGTCCTCGAACAGGGTATTGTCGCGAAACAGGTCGCCGTGCAGCGCGCCACGGGGTAGCTCGGGCGCGGCCCCGAAGACGCCCTGGTAGGTCTCCACTTCGTCTTTCATCAACGCCTGATCCTCTGGCGAGAGATAGCCCAGCACCTTGTGATGCATGGCCACGAGCCAGTGGAGGTCGCGCGGATTGGGACGGTGCCCGGGGAAGTGCTGGGACACCGTGTGCATGCGGCCCAGCGCGTCACCCAGGGCCTGGCATTGAGTCAGGGTGGGCGCCATGGGGTGGCGGCCGGGCAGGCGCGGGAACAGCAGCGAGGGCTTGCCCGCCAGGCTGTGCAGGGCGATGCCTTCACGGTCATGTATCGGTCCCGGCACCGGCAGGCGATGCTCGTCCAGGTAGTCGAGCAGATCGACGAAGAACGGCAGCTCGTCGTGCTCGCCCTGTTCGAATAGCGTCAGTACCAGCTCGCGACGGTCGGTAGTGACGAAGAACGTCGTATTCTCGGTGCCGCCAGCGACCCCCTCCAGGGAGACCAGGCTGCCGACATCGAAACGCCTGAGAAACTCTGCGACCTGTGCGTCGCTCAACGGGGTGAATACGGCCATGTGTCTCTCGCCCAGGTTGCCAAGCCGCCTATTGTAGCGTCTTGGCACCGCGATGCACGACTCGCTCCGGTACTCACCAGCGATGTAGCCAGCGCAACGATTAGAAGCGAATCAGTACCCACTGGGGCACGGCGACTCTGTCGCCCTCCTCGCGCTCGAAGTTGCCATCTCCGTCGTGGTCGACGAGAAAATAGCTGGGCCCTTGGCGCGGCTGGATCTCGATGGCATAGAGTTGCCCGTTGATGCGGTACTCGCGAATCGTGCGGTCTTCCTCCTGGCGAATGGTGATATCGGGCTCGACGTTGGCCGAGGACTGGGCCAGCACGGGGGTGGCCAGGGCCATGAGACCCAAGGCGAGCAGGGTGACGGCGAGGAAACGGCGAGGAACGTTCATGTTGGCCTCCCAGGAGCGCGTGCGACAATGGCTGCCACTGCTTGACTCCAGTGTATGACGTTGGACCGCCAGATCCCAACGTTGGCGGCAAAAGCAACGCGCAATGCGTATCATGGCGGATCAAGATCCCTTTTTCTTGCACAGACCCAACGGATGCCGATACATGGCCGACACGCCCATCGTTCTCGTCGACGGTTCGTCCTATCTCTACCGCGCCTTTCACGCCCTGCCGCCGCTGACCACTTCTACAGGCCAGCCCACCGGTGCCGTCAAGGGCGTGCTCAACATGCTCAAGCGGCTGATCAAGGACTATCCGGACAGCCCCATGGCGGTGGTCTTCGATGCCAAGGGAAAGACCTTCCGCGATGAGTTGTTCGAGCAGTACAAGGCGCAGCGGCCGCCGATGCCCGACGACCTGCGCAGCCAGGTGGAGCCGCTCTATGCCTGCGTGCGCGCCCTGGGACTGCCGCTGCTGTGCGTCGAGGGCGTCGAGGCCGACGACGTCATCGGCACCCTGGCCCGCCTCGCCACCGAGGCCGGCCGCGATGCGGTGATCTCTACCGGCGACAAGGATATGGCGCAGCTGGTCAACGCGCACATCACCCTGGTCAACACCATGAAGGACGAGACCCTCGATGTGGCCGGGGTCGAAGCCAAGTTCGGTCTGCCGCCGGAGCTGATCATCGACTTCCTGGCGCTGATGGGCGACAAGGTTGATAACATCCCCGGCGTGCCGGGGGTGGGCGAGAAGACCGCGCTGGGTCTGTTGCAGGGCATGGGCGGCGGGCTCGATACCATCTATGCCGACCTCCAGCGTGTCACCACCCTCGACTTTCGCGGTGCCAAGTCGCTGCCGAAGAAGCTCGAGGAGCATCGCGAGATGGCCTATCTCTCCTACCGACTGGCCACGATCAAGACCGACTGCGAGCTTCCTGTAGGGCTCGACGACCTCGATATCGCCCATCCCGACCGCGAGGCGCTCAAGCGCCTGTACACCGAACTTGAGTTCAAGGCGTGGCTCTCCGAACTGCTCTCCGGTAAGGACGAGGGTGTCGACGACCTCGAGCGCGGTGCCGGAGTGGCCGGCACCGCCGCCGCGGGTAACCTCGACCCGGACGCGCCCCCGGCCAGCGCTGCGGCCTGTACCAATCACCTGATCCTGACCCAGGCCGAACTCGACGAGTGGCTGGCGCGGCTGGGTGCCTGCGAGGCCTTCTGCTTCGACCTCGAGACCAATAGCCTCAACTACATGGACGCCGAGATCGTCGGCGTGGGGCTGGCGCTGGAGCCCGGCGAGGCGGCCTACGTGCCGCTCGCCCACGATTACCTCGACGTGCCGGAGCAGCTCGACCGGGCCAGCGTGCTGGCCGCGCTCAAGCCGTTGCTGGAGGACCCATGCCGCGGCAAGATCGGCCAGAACCTCAAGTACGACATCTCGGTACTGGCCAACTACGACATTCACGTTCAAGGACCGCTCACCGACACCATGCTTGAGTCCTACGTGCTCAACTCTACGGCCACCCGCCACGACATGGATTCGCTGGCGCTGAAGTACCTGGGCCAGAAGACGGTGAGCTTCGAGGAGATCGCCGGCAAAGGCGCCAAGCAGCTCACCTTCAACCAGATCGACTTCGAGCAGGCCGTGCCCTACGCCTGCGAGGATGTCGACGTGACCCTGCGCCTACACTGTGAGCTGCGGCCGCGCATCGAGGCGGAGGGGCGCCTGGCCGAGGTGCTCGACAGCATCGAGCGGCCGCTGATCCCTGTGCTGTCGCGCATCGAGCGTACCGGCGTGGCGATCGACGCCGCGCGGCTGCGTGCCCAGAGCCAGGAGCTCGAAGCGCGTATCGCCGAGCTCGAGACGCGGGCCTTCGAACTGGCCGGGCGCGAGTTCAACCTCGGCTCGCCCAAGCAGCTCGGTGAGATCCTGTTCGAGGAACAGAAGATCCCGGTGCTAAAGAAGACCCCCAAGGGGGCGCCCTCTACCGCCGAAGCCGTGCTCGAGGAGCTGGCGCTGGACTATCCGCTGCCCAAGGTGATCATGGAACATCGCGGCTTGGCCAAGCTCAAGTCGACCTATACCGACAAGCTACCGCGGCTGGTCAACAAGCGCACCGGGCGGCTGCACACCAGCTACCATCAGGCGGTCGCCGCCACCGGCCGACTCTCCTCGTCCGATCCCAACCTGCAGAACATCCCCATCCGCACCGAGGAGGGGCGCAAGATCCGCCAGGCCTTCATCGCCCGGCCCGGCTATCGCATCGTCGCCGCCGACTACTCGCAGATCGAGCTGCGCATCATGGCGCACCTCTCCGCGGACCAGGGGCTGCTCAGCGCCTTCGCCGAAGGCCGCGACATCCATGCCGCCACCGCAGCCGAGGTCTTCGGCGTACCGCTGGAGAAGGTCTCGGGCGAGCAGCGACGCAGCGCCAAGGCGATCAACTTCGGCCTGATCTACGGCATGAGCGCCTGGGGGCTATCCAAGCAGCTGCGCATCGAGCGCGGCCAGGCGCAGACCTATATCGACCGCTACTTCGACCGCTACCCGGGCGTGGCCCGCTACATGGATCGCATTCGCGCCCAAGCCGCCGAGGATGGCTACGTCGAGACCGTGTACGGTCGCCGCCTCTACCTGCCCGAGATTCGTGCTCAGAATCACGCCCGGCGCCAGGCCGCCGAGCGTACAGCCATCAACGCGCCGATGCAGGGCACCGCGGCGGATATCATCAAGCGCGCCATGATCGCGGTCGACGCCTGGTTGCAGGAGAGCGCCTTCGACGCCTGCATGGTGATGCAGGTCCACGACGAGCTGGTGTTCGAGGTCGGCGAAGGCCAGGTGGACGGGTTCATCGACGAGGTGAAATCGCGCATGCAGGCCGCCGCCGAGCTCAGCGTACCGCTGATCGTCGAGGCGGAGAGTGGGGCCAACTGGGACGAGGCACACTGAAGGCCCATGACTCAGGCCATGGGCGGCGATGCTGTCGCGGCGTAAGTGGCCGAGTCTGGATCAGGCTCGCGTTAGTAAGGGAACATCAATATGACGCCCGACACCAGTGCGAACAGCAGCACGCCCTGGCGCAGTCGTCTGGCATCGATACGGTGGTGGGTCACGCGGCTGGCAACGCTGCCGATGAACAGCGGCGGCAGCAGGTAGAGGGCCCACAGCAGCTGTTCCAGGTGGAGCTTGCCCGCCACGGCCAGGATGATCAGCGAAATGATCTCGCCCGCCAGGAAACAGCAGGCAATGGTCGAGCGCAGCTCCGGCCCGGGGCGATGCTGGTAGAGCAGCGCCAGCGGTGGCCCACCCACGCCGGTAGCGGTCTCGGTGACGCCGGTGATGACGCCGACCGTTGCGCAGGCGCCCGCCTTGGGCTTAAACACCGGCGCGAACAGCGCGGCGAGTACGGCGATTCCCGTCGAGGCGCCGACCACCTGGTTGAGGCTGTCGGCGCTCAGCACGACCAGAATCCAAAGGCCGAGGAAGGTGCCCGGCAAGCGACCCAGACTGATCCAGCCGACACCCTTCCAGTCGATCGCCTCGCGTTCGCGCAGCCCGACGTAGAGATTGAGCGGCAACATCAGGATCAGCAGCGCAATCGGCAGCAGATCGGGACGCAGGAAGCCCAGCACCGGAGCGACGATCAGCGCGAAGCCGATACCGATCGCGCCCTGTACGAAGGCGGCGATACCGGTGGCGGCGGCAATGATCACGAAGACGGCGACTTCGTTCATGATGAGTAAACCGCTCCGGTGGCCAACGCAGTGTCGATCTCCAGACTCCCTTGGGTCATTGCCCGATGTTTCGATGACGGCGGATGTACCCGGTAGATCGGCGCGCGCTGCACCGCAGCGCCAGCCGCTTCGCGTACTTCGGCAAGCAGCGCGCTGGCATCCCAGTCCACCGGCCAGCCCTGCCACAGGCGCAGCCGACCGTTGGTGAACACGGCCTCGATCTGATCGCGATTGGCGTAGCGCACCAACTCCCATGGGCGATCCCAGGATGGCGTCATCTCCGGCACGTCGAGATCGACGAGCAGGAAATCGGCGGCCAGGCCTGGGGCAATCTCTCCGGTCTGTCCCTTGAGTCCCGCTGCATCGGCGCCGGCACGGGTGGCGTGCTCAAGCCACAGCCAGCCGCCGCCACAGGACGAGTCCCCGGTCGCCAGTCCGACGGTAAGGCGCTGGCTGGTCTCGGCGGCATCCATCAGCCGAAAGGCGTCGCTACGTGTGCCATCGGTACCCAGGCCGAAGCGGATGCCCAGCGCGGCCATCTGCAGGGCCGGCGCTACGGCGTTGCCCTTCCACGCGCTGGCGACCGGATTGAAGGCCACCGCGGTACCGGTGTCGCGCAGCAGGTTGAGCTCGGTCGGCGTGACCAGGGTGGCGTGGGCGACCAGCGTCTGCGGCCCCAATGCACCCACCGCGTGCAACTGTTCCAAGGGGCGCTGACGGCGCGCGACCAGCGAACGCTCCACCGCCTGGAGGTGCTCGTTGATGTGGGTCTGGAAGATGGCGCCACTCTCGGCGCACAGCGCGGCCACATCGTGCAGCATGGCATCGCTGGCCACCTCGGGGATCGACACCGCCAGCGACGGTGCGACCAGCGCATGCCCTGCCCAGCGGGCCAAGTGCCGTTCGGCCTCACGACGGATCGCAGTGCCGTCCTGGGTTGACTCCTTACCGCCCAGGTCGTTGCAGATGTAACCCAGCACGCAGCGCAGGCCGGTCTCCTCGGCGGCTTTGGCGATGCTGCCGATCTCCGCCGAAGCTCGCGTGCCGGCGTCCACCGCGGTGGTAAAGCCGCCGCGCAGCGCCTCCAGCGCAGCGAGCTTGGCCGAGAGATACAGCGTCTGCTCGTCGAGGCTGGCCTCGAGCGGGACCCAGATGCGCTTGAAAATCTCGGAGGGCTCGCCGAACACCAGCGACTTGCCCAGCGACTGGGTCAGGTGATGGTGGGTGTCGATGAAGCCGGGCATCAGCAGCTTGCCCGGCAGTTCGATCGGCGTCAGCTCGGGATGGCGTGCGAGCAGTGCCTCACGCCGGTCGATCTCGGCGAACTTGCCGTCCGCGATCAGGACGGCCTTGTGCTTGGCGCAGCCGCTCTCGAGCAGTACCTCTTCGGGGAGCAGCAAAAGGGTATCGGCATAGAAGATTTCGGGGGTAAGCGTGCCCTGGCCCACGGTGTCGCGGACCTGTAGTGAAGTATGCATGAGGTTCTCTCTTACTTGCTCTTGACGTGCTCGCTGGCGAGATCGGCTTGCTCGGTTGCCGGCGCCGGGGCGCGGGAGTGTCCCAGATGGTGGAACAGGATGTTGACCAGTACCGCCGTCAACGTGCCCATGGCCAGGCCGTTGCCGAGGATGATCTGCAGATGCTGGGGGAAGGCACTGTAGAAGCCGGGCACGACGATGGGAATCAGGCCCATGGCCAGCGCCGCGGCCAGCGTGAACATGTTGCCATGCTCGTTGAAATCGACCTTGCGCAGGATATTGATGCCCATCACGCCGATGATCGCGAACACGATCACTGCGGTACCGGCAACCACCGCGGTGGGCAGGGTGGCGGCCAGTCGGCCGAGTGGGGCGAGCAGTGCCAGCACGACGAGGATGATGCCGGCCGCCACGGTGACGTAACGCGAGCGCACGCCGGTGGCGCGGACGATACCGATGTTCTCGCCGCTGGTGATAATCAGTGAAGTGCCGAAGCAGCCACCGATCAGCGAACCCAGCGCGTCGGCGCGGATATTGCGCGGTACCAGGGCGCGCGGGTCGCCTTTCTTCTCGACGATTTCGGCGGTGGCCATGGTCTGGCCGGTGGCCTCGGTCATCGACACCACGCTGAAGATGATCAGCGGCAGCGAGGCGATGATGTCGAACTTGGGCATGCCGAAGGGGAACAGCGACGGGAAGGCCACCACCGGGCCGGAAAATACGTTGTCGAAGCTCATCACGCCGAGCAGGGTAGCCGCCGCGGCACCGGCGATCAGCCCCAGCATCACGGCAATTCTCTGCAGCACACCGGTGAACACGCGGGCGAAGACCACGATGCAGCCCATGGTCAGCAGCGCCAGGGCGATGCCGGTCATGTTGGCGAAATCCGGCGAGTCCGGCTTGCCGGTGATCAGCCCGCCGAAGATTCGAACCAGGTTGACCGCGACCAGCAGCAGCATGGTGCCGATCACGATCGGAGGGAAGAACTTCAGCACCCGGGTGAAGAACGGCAAGGCCAGAAAGTAGAACAGCCCGGTAAGGATCACCGCGCCGGTCGCGGTCTGGATGTCGGTGGCCTGGGCGATGGCCAGGAAAATCACGATCGGTGCACCGCCCGGTACCTGGACGAAGGGAAGTCGAGCGCCGATACCGAAGGGGCCGAAGGATTGCAGCAGCGTGCCCAGGCCGCAGGCCAGGAAGGTCGCGCTCATCAGTGCCACCGTAATGTCGCTGTCGAAGCCCATCGCCCGGCCGACCAGGAACACGGCGGTGATCGGCGCGGCGGCCATCACCAGCACGTGCTGGAAGCCGTAGAGCATCATCGAATGCAACGGCAGTTTCTCGTCCACGGGCTCGACCGCTGTCGCGCTTGACTCGGTGGGGTCGTGTGTCGCTTTCATGGCTAGTGTCCTCTGTCATTGTTATTGCCACATGAGAAAGCTAGCGCCGTCAGACTGTCCCGGTCCATAATAAAGTTTCGCTCATTCCGTTGCCGAAATGGCAACGGTACGCTCGGGATGATGTGCCATGTCGTTACTGATGACCTCCCTGCGCTATTTCGAGGAAGTCGCTCGCCAGGGGTCGCTGCGAAAAGCGGCGGAACGCCTGCATGTTGCCGCCTCGGCGGTCAATCGTCAGATCCTCAAGCTCGAGGATGAGCTCGGCGTACCGCTGTTCGAGCGGTTGCCGCGGGGGCTACGGGTGTCGCCGGCGGGAGAGCTGATGCTCTACCAGATTCGCCAGTGGCAGCGCGACGAGCGCCAGATGCTGGAAACCCTGGGCGACATCCGCGGCACCGGCTGCGCCGAGGTCCGCATCGCCACCATCGAGTCGCTGACCGACCAGCTGTTGCCGACGTTGTTGCAAGGCTTTCGAGAGCGCTTCCCCAGGGTGCGATTCGTGCTGACCACAGGCCTGACCGAGACGATCCTGGAGCAGGTCGCCAGCGGCGAGGCCGATATCGGCATCTGCATGAACCCACCGGTGACGCGGCGGATTCGCTTCGAGCAGGCGGTAGAGCTGGGGTTCGGCGCGGTGGTGGCTCCCTCGCATCCGCTGGCCGAAAAGGCATCGGTACGTCTGCGTGACTGCCGTCCCTACCCGGCGATACTGCCTAGCGCCGAGATGTTTCACGGCTCGACTCTGGAGCGGACACTTGCCCATTCGGACATCGATCTCACCCCGCTGGCCGGCTGCAACCGGATACTGACGATCAAGTCGCTGGCGCGGGCAGGCCTGGGGGTGGCCTTTCTCAACAAGCTCGATATCGCCCGCGAACTGGAGCATGGCGAGCTGGTGTTCAAGCCGCTGCAGGATCGCAACATCGCCAAGGCTCGGCTGGTGCTGTGCAGTGCTGCCGAGCGCTCGCTGCCGCTGGCAGTGGCGGTGCTGGCGGAGGAGTTGAGCGAGGCGCTGCTTGGAATCGAGCCCAGGGAGGAGGGCATCGTTCCTGGCAAGATAGGAGAGGCGTAAACGAAAGACGCCCGCGGCCATGGCCGCGGGCGTCTTTTCGTGCCGAGTAGGGCTTAACGCCAGCCGACGCGATCGAAGATGCGTACCGCTTCCGGGTTGTTCTCACCCAGGATACTGACGTTGAGGTCATCCTTCTTGATCTCACCCCAGGACTCGAGGGTCTCGCTCATCTTCACGCCTTCAACGACAGGGAACTCGTAGTTGCCGGCGGCGAAGATCTCCTGGGCCTCGTCTGAAGCCAGGAACTCGAGGAAGCGGATGGCGTTCTCGCGGTTCGGTGCGGTTGCCACGACACCGGCACCACCGACGTTGACGTGGATGCCGCGATCGTCCTGGTTGGGGAACAGGATACTGACCTTGTCGGCCACTTCACGATCGGCGGCGTCCTCGGACTCGAGCAGGCGCACGTAGTAGTAGTGGTTGCCGACGGCCAGGTCGCACTCACCGGCAGCCACTGCCTTGATCTGGTCGGTGTCGCCGCCTTCGGGATCGCGCGCCATGTTGTTGACCACGCCCTGGGCCCACTCCTCGGCGCCTTCCTCGCCGTGGTGCTCGATCAGCGAGGCCAGCAGCGATTGGTTGTAGATGTTGTTCGAGGAGCGAATGCACACCTCGCCTTCCCAACGTGGGTCCGCCAGGTCCTCGTAGGAGGTGATCTCACTGGGATCGACGTTCTCGGGGTTGTAGTAGATCGCGCGCACGCGCTGGCTGAAGCCGAACCACTTGCCCTCGGGATGACGCATGGACTCAGGCAGTCGCTCCGCCAGGACGTCGGATTCGACGCTCTGGAAGACGCCGTCCTGCTCGGCGCGCCACAGACGGCCGGCATCGACGGTGATCATCACGTCGGCGGGGCTGGCGACGCCTTCGCGCTGGATGCGTTCGATCAACTGATCGGAGTCGCCCTCGAGCAGATTGACCTCGATGCCGGTCTCCTCGGTGAAAGCTTGGTAAAGCTTCTCGTCGGAATCGTAGTGGCGGGCCGAATAGAGGTTGATCTCCTCGGCGATGGCGGTGGAAGCCAGCGCAGAGCCCGCCAGCGCGGCGACAAGGGGAGCGACGAGACGACGATGGGTCATGGTGGAGGCACCTCGAGAGTCTAATGTTATTGAAGTAATGATAATACGTTGCATTACGTTGCTGGCTATTGAAGCGTTTTGCGAAGAACTCGTCAAGCGTGCCGCTGGCGTCACTGGCACGCATAAGCTCTGGAGACTGACCTGAAGCAAGGCGAAGCGAAAAAAAGGGCTAAATGCGAGTCGATTCCAAACGTATTTGCTGGACATTTCGGGTAGGATGAGGTTTGTCATTTCCCTTGGATCATGCCGCTTGTTCTATGACTAGCCAATCGAAGCCCATGGACGTCGGACGCGTACCCTACGCTCAGCCTACCGTATTGACCATGGAGGATGTGCATCACACGTTCGGCAGCCAGGCGGCCGTACGTGGCGTCGACCTGGACGTAGCCCCCGGTGAGGTCGTTTGCCTGCTGGGGCCATCGGGCTGCGGCAAGACCACGCTGCTGCGCATCGCGGCGGGGCTCGAAGTGCTGCAGCAGGGGCGCGTAAGCCTCAACGGCGGCGAGATCGCCGTGCCCAAGGGGCGCCACGTGCCGCCGGAGAAGCGCAACGTCGGGCTGGCGTTCCAGGACTCGGCGCTGTTTCCCCACCTCACTGTGATCGAGAACGTCACCTTCGGGCTGAAAGGGGAGCCGCCCCGGCAACGCCGCGAGCGGGCCTTGAGCTTGCTCGAGCAACTGGGCATGGCCAGCTATGCCGACAGCTACCCCCACATGCTCTCCGGCGGACAGCAGCAGCGTGTGGCGCTGGCTCGCGCCCTGGCGCCTGCGCCTCAACTGATGCTCCTCGACGAGCCCTTCTCCAGTCTCGATGCGCGCCTGCGCGATCGCATCCGCGACGATACCTTGCACGTGCTCAAGAAGGTCGGTGCCGCCACCCTGCTGGTGACCCATGATCCCGAAGAGGCCATGTTCATGGCCGATCGCATCGCCCTGATGCGCGACGGGCGTATCGTCCAGGTGGGCACGCCACGCGAGCTCTACTGCGTCCCCTGCGATCCCTTCGTCGTCGCCTTCTTCGGTGAGGTCAATGAGCTGCCGGGGGTGGTGCGGAATGGTCGGGTGCAGACCCCGGTGGGGCCGGTGGAGGCCGGCTGGCTACCCGAGGGAAGTCAGGTATTGGTGATGATCCGGCCCGAGGCGCTGCGGATTACTGAGCACTTTGAGCCAGCGCCGGTGCACCGTCACAGCCATGTGGTCATGGCCAAGTTGCTGGGGCGCACCAGCCTGCTGCATATCTGCGCGCATGGCGAGGATGGCAGCGAAGCCCACCTGCATGCCCGGGTTCCTGGCGTATTCCTGCCGGCCGAGGGGCAGCGGGTCGACATCCACCTCGACCTCTCCCAGGTCTTCGTCTTTCCTTCAGCGGCTGCCTGAACCGGGGCGCGAGCGGCGCATGGCCATGCTCAGCAGGATGACCGGGATGATGCCGACGGCGACGATGGCAAGCGAGGCCGTCGACGCCTCGGCAAGGCGCTCGTCCGAGGCCAGGCTGTAGGCCCTCACCGCCAAGGTGTCGAAGTTGAACGGGCGCAGGATGATGGTCGCCGGCAGCTCCTTCATGACATCGACGAACACCAGGATCCCGGCGGCAATCAAGCTGCCGCGCATGATCGGCGTGTGTATCCGCTTGAGGGTGCCGACGGGGGTCTGGCCCAACGTGCGCGAGGCCGCGTCCATGCTCGGCGTCACTTTGCCCAGGCTCGCTTCCACGGTATTGAATGACACCGCGAGAAATCGCACGACGTAGGCGTACACCAGGATGAAGGCCGAGCCGCTGAAGATCAGGCCAACGATCTTGCCATAGTGGGCGTGCAGCCAGCTGTTGAGCGCATTATCCAGCCAGGCGAAGGGGATCAGGATGCCCACCGCGATCACCGACCCCGGTATGGCATAGCCCATCGAGGCGATACGGGTAGCGATGCGCGTCAGCGGGCTGTCGTGGAGGCGTACCCCGTAGCTCAGGATCACCGCCAGCCCCACCGCAATGAGCGACGCGGTGATCGCCAGGGTCAGGCTGTTCCAGGCGAAATCGAGAAAACGCGTACCGAGCAGCGTATCGCCCTTGGCGATCGCCATCTGCAACAGCAGGCCACAGGGTATCAGGAAGCCGACCAATACCGGCAGGGCGCAGGCGGTGAAGGCCGCTACCGCTCGCCAGCCGCGCAGCCGGAATTCGGGTAGCTGCTGGTAGCGGTTGGTAGTGTGGAAGTACTTGCGCTTGCCGCGCGACCAGCGCTCGAGCAGCACCAACGCAATGACGAACAGCAGCAGGCAGGCGGCGAGCTGGGCCGCCGCGACCTGTTCGCCCAGGCCGAACCAGGTGCGGTAGATGCCGGTGGTGAAGGTATCGACGCCGAAGAATTGCACGGCACCGAATTCATTGAGGGTTTCCATCAGCACCAGCGAGACGCCGCCGACGATGGCCGGGCGGGCCAGTGGTACGGCCACGGTGGCGAACAGGCTCCACGGGCCGCGACCCAGGGTGCGGCCGACGTCGAGCACGCAAACCGACTGTTCCAGGAAGGCGGCGCGTGCCAGCAGGTAGACGTAGGGGTAGAGCACCAGAGTGATCAGCGTGGCGGCGCCGCCCAGCGAGCGGATGTCGGGAAAGAGGTAATCGCCATGGCCCCAGCCGAAGAGTTCACGCAGCCAGCTCTGTAGTGGGCCCGCGTACTGCAGGAAGTCGGTGTAGGCGTAGGCGATTACATAGGTAGGCACGGCCAGCGGCAGCAGCAGCGCCCACTCGAAGAGGCGCCGGCCCGGGAAGCGACACATCACCACCAGCCAGGCGCTGCCGGTGCCGATCACCATGCTGCCGACCCCTACCGCAATGGCGAGATAGAAGGTGTTGCTCAGGTAGCGGCCCAGTACCGTGCTGGCCAGGTGCTGCCAGACGCCTTGTGTCGGCATCACGATATGGGCCAGCACCGCGATGACCGGAAGAGCGACGACGAGCGCCACGGCGAGGATCAGCAGCGTCCAGGGGCTCAGGCGGCGAGACAGGGAAGCCAGGGCCGAATTCGCGGATCGGAACAAGCAGGGACTCCTTCACTGGCCGACGCGCAGCCCAGCAATGCGAGATGATGGCGGCTGGAAATGATACCAGTTGCCGCAGCAGGCTGCAGCTGACCGGTGTCAATGAAAGAGCGCCCGCGCCTGACGGCGCGAGCGCTTGGCAGCGGGCGCTAGCGGATCAATAATCGAGCAGCATCGATGGCAGTCCCGTCACCAGTGACGGGAAGAAAGCCATCAGCACGCAGGCCAGCACGATCAGCGCGCAGAAGGGGATGACGGCGCGGTAGAGGTCCAGCGTCTCGACTCCCGGCGGGGCCACGCCCTTCAGGTAGAACAGCGCGTAGCCGAACGGTGGCGTGAGGAAGGAGGTCTGCAGCACCACGGCGACCATCACCACGAACCACAGGATGTCGACGCCCATGCTCTCGACGATCGGCAGCATGATCGGGAAGCTGAGCAGCACGATGCCGGTCCAGTCGAGGAACATGCCGAGGATGAAGACCAGGAACAGCATCAGTATCAGGGCTCCGGTGGTACCGCCGGGCATGGCCATGACCACCTCGTGAATGACCTGCATGCCGCCGCCGCGAGAAAAGACGCCGGTGAAGGCCGTGGCGCCGACCAGCACCAACATGACCATGGTGGTGGTCTTGCTGGCCTCGATCAGGGTGCGGTAGCAGGTGGCGGCCTTGCGGTCGCCAAAGATCAGGAACAGCACGAAGGCGATGAAGACGCCGATGGCCGAGGCCTCGGTGGCGGTGGCGATACCGGCAAACAGCGATCCCAGCACGCCGAGGATCAGCGACATCGGCGGCAGCACGTACTTCAGCAGCATGCCCACCAGCTCACCTGTGGAGACGTCGGCGCGCTCCTCGGCCGGTACCGGCGGTCCGTAGCTGGGCTTGAAGTAGCAGATCACCAGCACGTAGAGCGCATACATCACCCCGAGCATCACGCCCGGCACCAGGGCGCCGGCGAACAGCGCGCCGACCGAGACTGGCGAATAGCTGGCCATCAGGATCAGCATGATGCTCGGCGGGATCAGGATGCCCAGGCAGCCGCTGGCCATGATCACGCCGGTACTGAGCTCCTTGTTGTAGGAGTACTTCAGCATCGGCACCAGCGCGATCATGCCCATCACCGCGATGGAGGCACCGACAATGCCGGTGGTGGCCGCCAGCAGCACCGAGACGATGACCACGGTCAGCGCCAGGCCGCCTCGCAGGTTGGCGAGCAACAGGCGCATCGACTCGAACATCTTCTCGGTCACGCCGGAGTCGTTGAGGAAGCGCGCCATCAGCACGAACAGCGGGATGGCCACCAGGACGTAATTGTCCATGGCGTTGCCGTAGATGTTGTTGATCAGCGTACCGGTTACCTTGATGCCGGGGCCGAACAGCGCACCGAGCACCGCCACACCGCCCAGCACGAAGGCCAGCGGATGGCCCATGAACAGCCCGACGAGCAGACCGCCGAACATGAACAGGGTGAGCATTTCGGGGCTCATGCGGGCTCCTCCTGGTTAAGTTCCCGAACGGCACGGATGACGATGGCGATGGCCTGCAGCAGGATCAGCACCGCGGCGACCACGATCACGCCCTTCACCGGATAGACCGGGATGGCGATCATGCCGTAGGTGGTCTCGCTGCGACTGAAGGAGCGCTCGAAGAAGTTCCAGCCGTAGGTGAGCAGCATCCAGATAAATGGAATAAAGAAGATCAGGTAACCGAGGATATCGATGAGGGCTCGCTTGCGCCGCGAGAGCAGGCGCTTGATGACGTCCACCTCGACATGCGCATGATGGCGCAGGCCGTAGGCGGCCATCAGCATGAAATGAGCGCCGAACAGCATCTTGGTGACATCGAAGGCCCAGTCGCTGGGGCGCCCGATGAAGAAGCGCATGGCGATGTCGTAGATCACGATCAGGGTGATCACGGCTAGCAGCGGGGCGATCAAACGTCCGAACCCCTCGTTAAGGGCGTCGATGGCCCTGGCAATGGCATTCATGATGAGGATCTCGGAATCGGTCGGAGTAGAGGCGGATTGGCGTATGGCTGTGAGACGAGGAGGGTGGGTCGCCATGGGCCCACCCGGATCCGCTTACTGGTTCATGCAGGACTCGATCTCCTCCAGCGGGGGAAGGTCATCGGTAACGCGGCTCATGTTGTAAGGCACCGAAATGTCACGCCAGTTGGCATAGTGCTCCATGTAGCTGATCATGGAGTGGTAGATCTTGGCGTGCATCGGGTCCTCGCAGGCACCCTGGAGGATCACTTCGTTGGTGATCTCCTGGATACGGGCCAGGTCCTCCTCGGACAGCTGGTTGATCTCGGTACCGTCCTCGATGAACTTCACCGTGCCCTCGGTGGACTCGCGCTCCGACCAGGCCAGCGACCAGGCCAGGTTGGCTTGGGCGGCGATCTTCAGCTTCTCCTGGGTCTCCTCGGAGAGCGCATCCCAGGCATCCTTGTTGATCATCACGCCGAACACGCTGGCAGACTGGTGCCAGCCGGGCACGGACCAGTAGTCGGCAACCTCGTTGAAGCCGGCCTTGTAATCTACGCCGGGCGTGGAAAACTCGGCGCCGTCGACCACGCCGCGCTCGATGGCCTGATAGATCTCGCCGCCCGCCAGGGTGACCTGCGAGCCGCCCAACTGCTCGAGCACGCGACCCTGATCGCGACCGGAGAGGCGCAGGCGCTTGCCCTCCAGGTCGGCGATGCTTTCGATCGGTGTGCCGCCGCGGAAACCGGACTCGTTGTTGGTGATGCCGTAGGGCAGGTAGACCATGTTGTACTGCCCATAGACCTCCTGATAGAGCTCCCAGCCGCCCCACTGCATGATCCAGTTGAGATAGTCGACGCCATTGAAAAGACTGGTGGTGGTGGCCAGCGGCGAGAAGGCCGGCGAGAGGCCCGCCCAGTAGCCGGGCCAGTCACCCGCGGCTTCGATGCTGCCGGTCTCGGTGGCGTCGAACACCTCGGTGCCGGGCATCAGCGTGCCGCCGGCGCGAAACTCGATCTGCAGCTCGTCGCCAGCCAGCTGGTTGACCAGCTCCACCCAGTGGCGGTCTATCTCGATCAAATCCAGGTTATCCGGCCAGGTGGTAGTCATGGTCCACTGCTCCTGCGCCTGGGCAGTGGTGGACATGGCTGCCAGGGCGATGCCTGCGGCCAGACCGGTCAGCGCGAATCGACTTTTCATCATGCTGTCGTGCTCCCTATACGTTGTTTTAAAGCTGCGATGTGGCGTCACTACCGAGACGAGAACGCGAAGCGTACCCGGGACGCTCATACCCGAGCGCTCGCTCGGGTCTCATCACAAGCTAGCATGTCGTTGTGACAGGAATCGATAGCCTGCTCGGCAAAGAGTAGCGCACCCCCGGCAAGGGTAAATTAGGACTTGTTTATTGGGATGTGGCTGTATTGAAAGGCAAAGCAGCGCCGTCTTGGGCAAGGAGAACGGGGGTGGGGTGGGAGGAGTCGATAGACCAAAGTCTGATGGGGCGATGCGAGCCGGAGGGGCTCCGGCTCGTCGTCTTGATGGCGTGACCTCAGTTGCCGCTGTAGACGTGCCCCGGCAGCCAGGTGGCCAACGGTTCGTAGAAGAACACCAGGAACAGTCCCAGTAATTGCAGCGCTACGAAAGGAGCGACGCCCTTGTAGATGTCGAGCGTGCTGATTTCCGGCGGACAGACCCCCTTGATGTAGAACAGTGCGAAACCCACCGGCGGAGTCAGGAACGAGGTCTGCAGGCAGATGGCGAAGAGGATGGCGAACCATACCGGATCGACGCCCAGGCTGAACACCACCGGGGCGACCAGTGGCAGGATGATCAGCGTGATTTCCACCCAGTCGAGGAAGAAGCCGAGCAGGAACACCACCAGCATGACCGTGAGCACTACGCCGGCGGGCCCGAAGGGCAGGCCGGTGATCGCGCTGCGGATGACGTCGTCACCACCGAGCCCGCGCAGCACCACTGCGAAGATGGTGGCCCCAACGAAGATGCCGAAGATGAACGCCGTGGTGCGGGTAGTCTGGAACAGCGCCTTGGTCACGACCTCGAGGCTCAGCCGGCGACTGAGCAGGGCGAGCAGCAGGGCGCCCAGGGCGCCCACCGCCGATGCCTCGGTGGTAGTGGCGATACCCAGGAAGATGGAGCCGAGCACGGCCACGATCAGCGCCATGGGCGGCAGCACCGCGATCAATACCTCAAGTAGTGCCTTCGGTGTGAACGGCTCGCGGTTCTCGGGGGCCGGCGCCAGGTCCTTCTTGAGGTAGGCCGCAATCACGATATAGGCGATGTACATCACTCCCAGCATCACGCCGGGAATCAGCGCGCCCATGAACAGCCGGCCGACCGAGGCCTCCGAGGTGCCCAGGCGGTCGGCCATCAGTACCAGCATGATGCTGGGTGGTACCAGGATGCCCAGCGTACCGACCGAACAGGCCGTGCCCACCGCCAGCGACTTGTCGTACTTGGCCTGTAGCATGGGGCCGATCGACAGCATGCCGAGCAGCACCACCGACGCCCCGACGATACCGGTCGAAGCTGCCAGCAGTACGCCGACGATGACCACGGTGACGGCATAGCCGCCGCGCAGCCCACCCAGCACTCGCACCAGAGAGTTCATCAGCCGCTCGGCGATACCCGAGCGGTCGAGCATGATCCCCATGAAGATGAACAGCGGCAGTGCCACCATCAATTCGTTGGCGACGATGCCGAAAAGACGCCGGTCGAGCACGCCGATGGTGCCGCCCCACGTGAACCACAGCTCGGCCTCCAGGAATTCCACGAGTACGTGGCCGATGACGGCGAACAGGAAGCCGATGCCGGCCAGCGCCCAGGCCACCGGGAAGCCCAGCAGCAACAGCCCCATGAAACCGGCGAACATGCCGATGACGAGAATTTCTTCAAGACCCATGTCGATCCTCGCGGAGGCGCGTTAGCGATGGTCCACCGGGCGGCGCAGCGGCAGCTTCCGGGGGAAATCGAAGAGGTAGGTGCAGCAGCGCAGCGCTCGTGACGACAGGGCGAAGGCGATCAGCGCCATGCCGAGGGGCAGCGTGCTCTTGATGATGAAGCGATAGGGCAGCCCGCTCGGCGCCTGCGAGCGCTCGCCTTGCTCGAACGAACGGTAGGCATAGTCGATCAGGCCATCGACCATGAAATAGAGCACGGGAAGTACCAGCAGGACGATACCCAGCAGCTCGACCCAGGCCTGGAAACGCAGCGTGAAGCGCTCGCGCAGCACGTCGACGCGAACGTGATCGTCGGTGACCACGGCATAGGCCAGCGTGAGAATCATGGTGGCGCCGAAAAAGTGCCAGGAGAGCTCCTCCAGGGCGATGGAACCTCGCCCCATAATGAAGCGGCTGAACACGTTGGTCAGTACGACGACGAGCGTGGCCAGCCACAGCCAGGAGAGGCCCTTGCCGAGTACGGCGATGGCCGAGTCCACGGCGTGGCTGATTCGGTTCGTGGGCAGCTCCGGTGGGAGTGCGTGTGGCGTATCGGGAGATGTATCAGGTGTAGACATCGAGCAGCCTCTCGTTGCCGCGAGTCGGCGGCGCCGCCGGAGGCTTGCCTCCGGCGGTCTTTAGGACGATCAGTTGGATTTCGGTGTGTAGTAGGTGCGCGGCAGGTAGCCCTTGGCATGCCAGTTGCCGTGGACCTGCATCCACTCGCGCTGGCTTTCCAGCACGCGGGCGAAGAGCTCGTCCTCGCTGGCCATCTGGTCCAGCACCCCCATGGTGACCGCTTCCAGCTCGGCGATGATCTCCGGCGACAGAGTCTGGGCATTCACCCCCTCGGCCTCGAAGCCGGCCAGCGCCTGAGGATTCTCCCACTCGCTCTCGGAGAAGCCGAACAGCGTGGCGGAGCGACAACCGGTTTCGATCTGCGCACGGCTCAAGTCGGAGAGCTCGTTCCAGGTCTCTTCGTTGACCAGCAGGTGCGAGGTGGTATAGGTCTGGTGCCAGCCCGGCATGACATAGTTCTGCACGATCTCCTGCATGCCCAGGATGCGATCGACGGCCGGAGCTGAGAACTCGGTGGCATCGATCGTGCCGCGCTCCATGGCCTGGTAGAGTTCGCCGCCTGGCAGCATGGTGACCGAGGCGCCCAGCTCTTCCATCACCCGGCCGCCGATGCCGGCGAAGCGGATGCGCAGGCCATCGATCTGCTCGAGGGATTCCAGCGGCTGGGCGAACCAGCCGGCGGCTTCCGGCCCGATGACGCCGCACAGCAGTGCCTTCACGCCATACGGCTCGTAGACTTCCTGCAGCAGGGCATCGCCGTCACCGAAGTAGTGCCAGGCCATGAAGGCAGGCGGCTCCATGCCGAAGGGAGGGCCTGACAGCAGCGGCAGTACCGGGATGCTGCCCTGGTCGTAGCCGATCCAGGTGAAGCCCGCCGGATAGCGCGCCTCCGAGACGGCATCGAGAATCTCGAACGGCGGAATCAGCTCGCCCGGCTCGTAGTAACGCAACTGAATGTTGCCGCCGGAAATGGCCTCCAGCGTTTCGGAAAGGTGCACCACCGGGGTACTCAGACCCACCAGATGTGAAGGAAAGGCAATGGGCACCTGCCAGCGCACGCTTTCCTGGGCGTTGGCGTTTGCGGCCAGGGTGGCACCGGCCAGTATCACGGCGGCGGCCGTGACGGTCAGCTTCAGGCGTGCAGCCCGTTGGGGGCCAGTTGAGGCTTGCATAGACGCGACTCCACTTGTTGTGACGGGTATTGTTCTAGGAAAGGCCTATTCCAGCGACGAAACTCCCATGAGCCTCTAGGAAAGGCAACTATGGAAAATTGGTAAGACCAATAATGGACTTGGGGGATCTGAACGCCGTGGTGGGGTTGGATGCTTGATCTGCGTCGATTGGCTCTGAAAAGTCAGTATCTTGATGCGAAGATTGCGTTATTGTGCTCTGTGATTAGCAAGCTCATGAATCGGGGGTGAGATTGGCCTGCGACCAATTGTTAAGGCTGACGGGATCGGATAGGGAAAAAGGAAACGCCTGTGGGCATATCGGAACACACCGCCATATTAAATTGGTCTGACCAACTGGGCCGGTGCGGTTGGCGCGGCCTGCTGTGGGCCACCGCGTCCGACGAGCCGGCCCGTCACCTGGCGATTGCCCTGGGGCAGGCGCGCGCCTGGCGTGCTCCCTGCTGGGTGTCGCCAACGCCTCCCGAATTGCCATGGCACGGGGCATGGCTGCCGCCCAACAAGGCCAGGACCCGATTGGGCCAGGAGCACGACCTGATCATCTTCGATATGCTCTGCTCCGGGGCCGGCTTCGATGCGGATGCCTTCGGTGCCTTGAGCGGAACGCTGCAAGCCGGAGGCCTGCTGGTGTTGCTGACATCGCCGCATGATGAGGTCGGCGCCGGTCGCTACCTGATTCGTCTGCGGCAACGGCTGTCGCAGGCGCCCGGTGTGGCACGATGGATGCCCGGTACCCCTCCGCGGCTACCCGATCTCCCTGCCGCTTCGCCAAAGAGCAAGCAGAAGAGTGGTGATCCCGACTGTCTGACCGCGGATCAGGCCGAGGCGGTCAAGCGGCTGGTCGGCCTGCGGCGACGCCGACCTCTGGTGCTCACCGCCGACCGCGGTCGCGGCAAGACGGCTGCGCTCGGCATCGCCTGCGCGCGGCTGTTGCAGGCGGGCCAGCGTCACATTAGCGTGACGGCGCCGCGTCCCGAGGCAGTGACGGCTCTGTTCGCGCGTCTGGAAGCGCTGCGCCCGGCAGGCCAACGGGACGGCAATCGCTTCGTCGATGCACAGGGCGGGCGAGTAGAGTTCATAGCACCCGATGAGCTGAGCATTCGAATCGAGCACGGCGAGGCCGGCGGTGCGGGCACCTGGCTGCTGGTGGATGAGGCCGCTGCGCTTCCCGCAGCCCTGCTGGGGCAGTGGCTCAGGGCCTTTCCTCGCATCGCCTTCGCCACCACCGTGCACGGTTACGAGGGCTCGGGGCGCGGTTTCGCCCTGCGTTTTCGCCAGCGCCTCGAGCAATTGACTCCCGACTGGCATGAGTGCCACCTCGCCACGCCGGTGCGCTGGACCGAGGGCGACCCCCTTGAGCGATTGGTCAGCGACCTGCTGCTGCTCGATGCCGAACCGCCTCCATCCACGGCCCCCGTGGCGCTTGAGACAGTGCGCTGGCAGCGTTCGGCACTTGCCGTCGATGAAGTCTCGCTGCGTGAGGTCTTCGGCCTGTTGGTACAGGCGCACTACCGCACCACGCCTGCCGACCTGCAGCGCCTGCTTGATGAGCCGGGGCTCGGTATCACTACCTTGACGGCCGGTGGGCATACCCAGGCAGTGACTGTGTGCGCCGATGAAGGCGGCTTCGAGCCCGAGCTGGCCGAGCAGGTGGCGCGGGGCGAACGTCGCCTGCCCGGCCATCTGCTGGCCCAGTCGCTAGCGGCCCATGCCGGTGTTCGCGAGGCACTGACGACACGCCTGCGTCGAGTGCGGCGCATTGCGGTGCATCCACAACGGCGTCGCGAAGGGTTGGGTCGATGCCTGCTGGAGCATGAACGAGAGGCTGCGCGGCAGGCTGGTATCGACTTGCTGGGCGCCAGCTTTGGCGCCGAGCCAGGTCTGTTGGCCTTCTGGCAGGCGCAGGGCTTCAAGGCAGTGCGGCTGGGACTGTCACGGGAGACCTCGACGGGCGAGCATGCCGTGATGGTCGTGGTCCCGCTCAGCGCCAGGGGGAGGGCGCTGAGTGAGGCACTGATGCAGCGTTTCCAGCGGCTGCTGCCCGCCCTGTTGGCCTTCGAGCTGGCCGACCTGGCTCCCGAGGTGGCGCTTGCGCTGCTGGCCGAAGGGCCACGCCCGGTACTGGATGCGGTCGAATGCCGCGATATCGAAGATGTGGCCCACGGCCGCCGCGAGCCGGCGCTGGCGCGCCCGGCCCTGCAGGGACTGGTACGCCGTGCGGCAACGGCAGGCAGTCAGGATCCCGAGCTGGCCTGGCTCGCTGCCTGGGCTTTCCAGGGGCGAGGCATTGCCTGGCTGGCGGCCCAATCCGGTGCCAAGGGGCGACGCCAGGTCATGGAGAGGCTGCGCGGGGTCGTGGCCCGTCTGCAAGACGATGATGCGGACATGCCCTGAGCGGGCTTTTCCCGGCGCCAGCGGCCCGGTAAGGTAGCTCGGTTATTACCCGAGCAGACGGACCATGAACGAACATCTCGAGCAACTTGCCCCGCAGCCGCTGTGGCGCCACTTCCGCACCCTTTGCAACACGCCGCGTCCTTCTGGACACGAGGCCGAGCTGGTGTCCATTCTCGAACGCTGGGCCGAGCGGCAGGGGCTCGTCCACGATCGCGACGGCTTCGGCAATCTGCGCCTACGCAAGCCGGCCACACCGGGGCATGAAAATGCGCCCGGCATCATTCTTCAGGGGCACCTGGACATGGTGGCCCAGGCCAACGCTGACCATCCCCATGATTTCACTCGCGATCCGATCGAGACCTATGTCGAGGATGGCTGGCTGCGTGCGCGGCACACCACGCTGGGGGCCGACAATGGACTCGGTGTAGCGGCGGCGTTGGCGATCCTGGAGGACAGCGAGTTGGTTCACGGCCCGCTCGAGGCACTGTTTACCCTCGAAGAGGAGACCTCGATGGGCGGCGCATTGCAGCTGGCGGAGAACTGGCTCGACGGGCGCGTGCTGCTCAACCTGGATTCGGAAGACCGCGGCGAAGTGTTCATCGGCTGTGCCGGCGGTGCCGACGTGGTGGTGGAGGCTCAGCTACCCACGGCCGAGCCGGGGCCTGGTGAAGTCGCCGTGCAACTGGCCTTGACCGGCTTGTCGGGCGGACACTCCGGTATCGACATCCACCGTGGTCGCGGCAACGCCAACCGCCTGCTGGTCCGCGTGCTCAGGGCGCTGGAAGCCTACGACATACGCCTGGTCGGCTATCGGGGCGGCACCCTGCGCAACGCCATCCCGCGCGAGGCCTTCGCCACCCTGATGCTGTCCGCCGACGAGATCGATGCCGTCGCCAGCCGGGTGGCGACGCTGGAGCAGGAGTTGCGTACCGAGCTGGCCGGGGTCGACGATGGCCTGACCCTCGCCATGACGCCGCTCGAGGCCCGCCCCGCCCAGGCGCTCAATGCCCATGCCAGCCACATGCTGTTGGCGGCGCTCAATGCGGCCCCCTACGGCGTGGAGCGCATGAGTAGTTCGGTACCCGGTGTGGTCGAGACTTCCAACAACCTGGGCGTGGTGAGCCTCGACGAGGGTCGCTTCCACCTCTGCGCCTTGGTGCGCTCGCTGCGCGACAGCGCGGTGAACGACCTGGCCGACCGCTTCCGCGGCCTGTTCGACCTCATCGGTGCACGCACGCGTGTCGAGAACGCCTACCCCGGTTGGACGCCGGCGACCGACAGCGCCTTGCTGGCGCGCTTCCGCCGCCTGCACCGGCAGCACGTCGGCAGCGAGCCGGCGGTCAAGGTGATCCACGCGGGGCTGGAGTGCGGCATCCTTGCCGGCAAGTATCCTGCGCTCGAGATGATCTCGTTCGGCCCGTCGATCCGCGGTGCCCATTCGCCCGACGAGCGGGTCGAGCTGAGCTCGGTGGAAGAGTTCTGGGGACTGTTGCGGGCGCTGATCGAGGACCTGGCCTGCGACACCGCGATGGGTGCCTGACCGAGCAGCGGGTGTCTGACTGAGAATAGAGAGCGCCGCCCGCCGGGGGCGAGCGGCGCAGAGCGAAGGCTCGTTACCTCAGGCGTGCTGGCGGCTGTGCTTGCCCTCGGCGATTTCCTCGACGAGCTTGCTGCAGAACGCTTCGAGGTCGTCGGGCTTGCGGCTGGTGACCAGGCCGCTGTCGACCACGACCTGCTGGTCGACCCAATCGGCCCCGGCGTTGCGCAGATCCTGCTCCACCGAGGGGTAGGAGGTCATGCGGCGGCCTTTGGCGACACCGGCGTTGATCAGCACCCAGGGGCCGTGACAGATCGCCCCTACAGGCTTGTGGGCCTCGAAGAAGCGCCGGGTGAAAGCCAGCGCCTGCTCGTTCTGGCGCAGGGCGTCGGGATTGAACAGGCCGCCGGGAAGCTCCAGTGCGTCGTAGTCATCGGCGTTGGCCTGTTCCAGGCGGCGGTCGACGTCGTAATTGCCGCCCCAGTCGGTCTTCGCCCAGGCGCGGATGCTGTCCTTGTCGGGGGCGACCACGTGTACCGTAGCGCCTTCGCGCTCGAGAGCGGCTTTGGGCTCGCTGAGCTCCGACTCTTCGAAGCCGTCGGTGGCGAGGATGGCGACGGTCTTGCCTTTCAGCTTCTCGCTCATGAGCTACCTCCTTGCAAGCAGTGTGCGCTGGCTCCGCCAGCGTGCGAGTCGCGGTTGTGTGTGTCCCTAACAGGGTTGTGGCGAATGGCGGCGAGAACAAGTGCGGGAATGTTGCGAAACGTCAATCGGGTTGTCGGCATGTGGCCGACGCGAGTGGAGCCGGGGTCGTCCCGGCTCCGGCAGGTCGCTCAGCCGAGGTAGGCGTTGAGCATCCACACGGTCTTTTCCTGCTCACGGATGTAGTCGCCGGCCTGGGCGGCGGTGCCCTCGTCGTCGGCGTCCGAGGCCACGGCAAGCAGGTCGCGTTGCAGCTCGATCAGGGTCTGATACCCCTTGAGCACGCCGCGCACGCAAGCCTCGCCATCGTGCACGTCCTTATCCTCGCGGATCTGCGCCATCGAGACGTAGTCGCTGTAGGCGTGCACCGGCTTGTGGCCCAGGGTCAGGATGCGTTCGGCTACCTCGTCGACCTTGGTCAGCAGGTCGGTATAGAACTCTTCGAACTTGGCATGCAGCTCGAAGAATTGCGGTCCCTTCACGTTCCAGTGATAGCCGCGAACGTTCATGTAGAAGACCTGATAGTTGGCCAGCAGAACGTTGAGTTTCTCGGCCAGCTGATTGGCGCTGTCCTGATGCAGGCCGATGGCGTTGGTGTCGCTCATGTGCGTACTCCTTTCGCGTGCAATGTGTTGCTGCCTAGTCTAGGGCGCAGGCAGACGATACTTAAGCAATATCTGTGCATGATTGCGATAGACTGTATGCATGGTTGTCCAGCCGTGCCCGCCGCTGCAACACGCTGCGCGCTCGTGTCGCGCCCCATTCGGGAACCCAGGCGCGGTGCGGGACTCATAAGGCATCAGACGGCTTGCACGGTGGGCCGGGCTGCGTAGACTGCGGCCAATGATGAACAGGAGAAGCGCCATGCGCCTGTGGTGGTGGATGATGCCCGGCTTGGCCTTGCTGGCCGGCTGTGAGACGACGCCCTCGGTGCTGCCTTCCGCGGAGCCGCGGCCCGCTGCCGAGTGCCGCTGGGAGACCGAGGGCATCGAAGCCCGCGAGTGGGTACGCCGAGCACTCGATGCGCTGGAGGCCCAGGACTTCGTGGTGCGTGACACCGAGCTGGCGCTGGGTGTGGTCAGCGCCGAGCGCACCAGGACCATTCCCGGTTACGGTGATCGCTATGATGACTGGGAGAGGACTGGCTTCTTCGGCGGCTTCGGCCTGGGCCGTGGTCGCGGCGTCTCCACCGGCGTGATGATCGGCTTCGGCGGTGCCGGTGGCAGCATCACCCAGGATGCCACACAGCTCGAGCGTGTCTCGGTTGTCGCCGATGAAGGTTGGGTACGAGTCAGCCGCGACATTCAGGTGATCGATTGGCGGGGTGAGCTGCGCGAAACGCGCAGCGGCAGCGATAGTGCCTTCTGCGGTACGCTGCGTCAGGCGATGCAGGCTGCTCGTGATAGGGAGGAGCCCTGATGCGCGGAATTGCCATGGCACTGCTGCTCGTCATGCTGTCGGGCTGTGCCGCCACCATGCAGCCACCGGAGCCTCGCGAACTGTCGCTTGCGGCAGCACCCGAGCCGACCCTGCAGGAAATCGTCGGCCTGTTGATGGAAGAGGGCTACGTGATCCGACATGCCGATGCCGGGCTGGGGCGCGTCGAAGCGGTGCTCGCCCGCTGGCCTGGCTATCGGGTGAGAGGAGAGGTCACTGCCGAAGGCCAAGGTAGCCGAGCTTCGCTGACGGCGACCCGAGGCGGTGTGCCGCTGCCACCTCATCTGCTCGACCCGCTGCTGGCCGAGCTTCAGCGTCGGCTGGGACTGGCGCCCCGATGACTTTCCCCCTTCGAATGAGCGCATTTATTCTATGAGCCTTCTGTTTCGACGCTTCCGTTCGGGGGCGAGACGCACCGCGCTGGCAGGCCTGCTTGCCTTGTTGCCGGCTCTGGCCCTGGCCCATCCGCATGGCTGGATCGACATTCGAGTCCGTCTGGTGGTCGACGAGGAGGGGCGTCTTGAAGCGCTGCACCAAGCCTGGCGCATGGACCCCTTCTACAGCCTGGTCCTGATCGAGGAGCTGAGCCAGACCGAAGGTGGCCTGGAGGCAGGCCTCGATCGGCTGGGCGGCGAGATTCGCGGCAATCTCAAGCCGTTCGATTACTTCACCGAACTTCGTATGGGCGACGATGCGCTGCGTCTTGGCGACGTGACCGAGTACACCGTGATGGAGCGTGACGGCAGGGTGGAATTCGTCTTCCTCCTGCCGCTGGCTGAGCCCCGGACATTGAGCGAACAGACGCTGCAGTACCAGGTATTCGACCCGACCTACTATCTCGAGGTCGTCCACGCAGCGGAAGGTGACGCCCCCGATGACGACGCCCTGACGGTGGGCGGCGGGCTGAATTGTACCACCCGCGTGCTGCCTGCCGACCCCGATCCCGAGCGGGTCATGGAGGCCTCCATGCTCGATGTGCAAGATCAGGCCGAGCCCGGCCTGGGACGGCACTTTGCCGAAACCGGAGTAGTGGAATGCGAATAATGGCCAGGATATTCGCCGGAACTCCCCTCAAGGCATGGCGGGCCGGACTGATATTGTTGGCTCTGCTGGCTCTCGCCGCTCTGGTGCTGCTACTGCTCGGGCAGGGCGGGCTACAGGCGATGAGCCTGCAACTGCTGGCGTGGCAGCGCGATCTCCACCGTGCCCTCACCCTGGCCATCACCGAGTTTTCCGGCACGCCTTCGCCGGCGGCCTGGGCCACGCTGCTCGGTATAAGCTTCGGCTACGGTGTGTTTCATGCCGCCGGCCCGGGGCATGGCAAGGCGGTGCTGACGACCTACCTCCTCTCGCAGGGTGGCGCCACGCGCCGAGCGCTGGCGCTCTCTTTTGCCGCCTCGCTGCTGCAGGGGCTGGTGGCCATCGGCCTGGTAGTGGTGCTGGTGCATGGCCTGGGCTGGGTGACGCGCCAGGCGATGGGCAGTGTTGCCTGGGTCGAGCAGGCCAGCTTCCTGATGGTGACGTTGCTGGGTGGCTGGCTGTGCCTGCGAGCGATTCGTCAACTGCGGCGACCGCTCGCTGAGCCGGTGCATGCACACGGTCGACATGGTCATCACCATCACGGCCATGATTCAGCCTGCTGCGGCGGTCATCATCATGTCGACCCGCAGCAGGCCACCGACTGGCGCACTGCGCTGGCCACGGTGGTTGCCATCGGCATTCGCCCTTGCAGCGGCGGTGTGCTGCTGCTGGGGGCGGCCACCCTGCTGAATCAGTTCGCCGCCGGTGTCGCGGCGGTCATGGTGATGGCGCTGGGGACGGCGCTGACCGTCTCAGGTCTGGCCTTGGCCAGCGTCATGGCGCGCGGCTGGGCCGAGCGCCGGTTGGGCAAGCAGAGTGGCCGGTGGCGAATGGGACGCCTGCTGGGCTGGGCAGCCCTGGGCGGTGGGCTCGCCATCATGGCGCTGGGGATTTCGTTGTCCGTCACCGGGGTGACGAAACCCAGCACGGCACCCCTGCTGGGTGATCCGCCGACCCACAGCGGCCCGGCAGAGCGGTCCCCAGCGCCCGGTGGCCATCCCTTTGGAGGGCGATCGAGCTCATAGCTGCAGTTTCATCCCGTCCAGTTGCGCCAGCAGGTAGTCTCGCCTGCTGGCCAGGTCATTGCGGTCGTAGGGTTGCGGCGCCCCGTGTCCCCAGACGGGGCCTGGCCAGGCGTCGTCGTCGCTTTTGCGGGCCACGACGTGGACGTGCAACTGAGAGACCACGTTGCCCAGGTTGGCCACGTTGATCTTGTCAGCCTGGGTCAGGGCCTTGAGCATACGCCCCACCTCGCCAACCTCGTGCCACAGCTGGCGCTGGTCCGCCGCTTCCAGGTCGAACACTTCGCTGACACCGCTACGCCGAGGGATCAGAATCAGCCAGGGAAAGCGAGTATCGTCCATCAGGCGCAGCTGGCACAGCGGCAGCTCCGCGACTGGGTAGCTATCCCTGACGAGTCGTTCATCCAACGCTACTGACGACATCCTTCCTCTCCTTGCGCGACGACGATGGAGACCATCATGACACAGGGGGGCGAGAAGTGCCTGACACGAAATCAAGCGAAGCGGGGCGACAGCGGCTAGAGTGAAGGAACCAACCCCGACGAAGGAGGAACGGTGCATGAAACGGACGATGGCGGTACTGCTGGCAACCCTTCTGGGCCTGTCGCTGCTCAGCGGCTGCAATACCATGCGAGGCATGGGGGAAGACATCGAGGAGGGAGGCGAAGCGATCCAGCGTCAATCGTCGTCATATTAGCGGTTATGCAAATCGGTTAAGGGCTGTTACGCTTAAGTGGCCATTGCTTCACGGCAAGGAATGGATTTCCCTTCTTCGTTTCAAGGAGATACGACCATGAAGAAAGCAATAGCCCTGAGTTTCGCCCTGCTGATGGCCGCTGGTGCACTGGCGGGCTGCAATACCATCGAAGGCGCCGGTGAAGATATCGAGCGTGGTGGTCAGGAAATAGAAGAAGCGGCCGAGTAACACGCACGGTCCGGCCTGGCAGCGCACGGGTGATCTGGCAGTCTTCCCGTGCGCTGCCTGAAGATTTCTCCCTTGCTCCTCATTCCTTTAGCGAGACCTTACATGGTAAGCCCTCTGCGGTTGTGCCTGATGTCTGTCGGCCTGACGCTACTGACAGGTTGTACTCATATGTCGAATGCCAGCAATCCTGCATCCGAACCCGCCCCCAAACCGCCTCGGGTCAGCGAGTCAGAGGATGCTTGCGGAGCGCAGCGCGTACAGGACCGGGTCGGCCGACGCTACGACGAAGCGCTGGGCGAGTCGATACGCCGCGAGAGCGGCGCCGCTACCCTACGGACCATCCGCCCGGGGCATGCCTACACCATGGAGTACCGGGGCGATCGGATCAATGTCCATCTCGACAGTAGCGATACCATCACCAATATCGGCTGCGGCTGACCGACTCTTGCCATCGACGAGCGGCTAATGCGCCGCTTGCCTATTTCTCTTGCTGCTCCCGGCTGTCGCTGCTCTGCCCATGCTCCACCTGGGTTTGATGCTCGGCCTCCTCGGCCTGCTTGCGCAGCTTCTTGCGCAGGGCCGCCTTCTCGAAGCGCAGCCGCTGTAGCGGTGTTGTCAGCGCCAGCGGCGGCACGCGAGCCGGATTGCCGTTGGCATCCACCGCCACCATGGTCAGGTAACAGCTATTGGTATGGCGAATCAGCTTGCGCTGGATATCTTCGGCGACCACCTTGATGCCGATCTCCATCGAGGAGCGGCCGACATGGTTGACGCAAGCCAGAAAGGTGACCAGCTCGCCGACGTGGATCGGCTGCTTGAACAAGACCTGATCGACCGACAGCGTGACCACATAGTGGCCGGAGTAGCGGCTGGCGCAGGCATAGGCCACCTCGTCGAGCTTCTTGAGGATGGCGCCGCCGTGCACCTTGCCGCTGAAGTTGGCCATGTCGGGTGTCATCAGCACGGTCATGGTCAGTTCGTGCTGGCCGGGGAGGGCGTGGTCGTCCATCGGGGCGTTCTCATTGTCGAATTTCCCACAGCATAACGCCTTCGCCCTGGGCAACCCACAGGCATTACCGCCGCGACTTCGCGCCGCGGCTCGATGGCCGAGCGCGACGAGCGACGGTCAAACTCGATGCAAGTGCCGAGGCGCCCCGACATTGCCGGGGCCGTACAACGCCACGGCGGGGAGTCAGAACCAGGTCAGGCCGACCGAGATGATCACTCCGGTGATGATCAACTGGATCAGGCAATAGCCCATGATGTCCTTGGCCTTGAGCCCGGCGATGGCAAGCACCGGCAGGGCCCAGAACGGTTGCAGCAGGTTGGTCCAGGCGTCGCCCCAAGCCACGGCCATGGCCACGCGCGGTATGTCCACGCCGAGCGCCTCGGCGGCCGGCAGCATGACCGGGGCCTGCACCGCCCACTGGCCGCCGCCGGAGGGCACGAACAGATTGACGATGCCGGCACTGATGAAGGACCAGAATGGCAGCGAGGTCTCGGTGGCAAACGAGATCAGGCCCTCGGACATCGTTTCCGCAAGCCCCGACTGCACCATGATGGCCATGATCCCGGCATAGAAGGGAAACTGGATGACGATGCCGGCACCGCCCTTGATCGCCTCGTTGAGGCTTTCCAGCAGGCTGCGTGGGGTGCGATGCAGCACGATGGCCAGGAACAGAAACATGAAGTTGACGATGTTGAGGTTCAGTCCGCCGTTGCGCAGCACGAAGTGATCGAGCAGGAAGATCACCCCGGGGATGCCGACCAGCCAGGCCAGGGTTACGCTGTTCTCCAGCCGCTCGGCGGGGCGCGTAAGGCGTACCCGTGTGGCGGGGGCATCGTCGAGCAGCTTGGGGTCGACGTAGACGCTCTCGCTGTCGTCGGGGAGCATGGCGCGGTTGACCAGCGGAATGACGATGAACAGACACACGACCAACGCCAGGTTGAAGAAGGCGAAGATGGTCGAGCCGGTGCCGATGACACCGATCTGCTCGGCGGTGAAGTGCCCTTCGGTGGCGATGGTCAGCGGAATGGATCCGGCCAGGCCGCCATGCCAGACCACGAAGCCGGAATAGGCGCTGGCCACCAGCAGGCGATAGTCGACGCGTACCACACGCGCCAGCTCCTTGGCGAACAGGGCGCCCACCACCAGCCCGAAGCCCCAGTTGATCCAGCTGGCCGCCAACGACACGAACGTGACCAGCAGGATGGCATGCCCGGCGTTTCTGGCCAGGCCGGCGAGCCGCTGCAGCAAGCGCTTGACCGGTGGTGAACTGGCCAGCATGAACCCGGTCACCAGGATCAACAGCATCTGCATGGAAAAGGTCAGCAGATTCCAGAAACCGTCGCCCCAGTAGCGCATCACCGCCAGCGGCGTCTGGCGCTCCACGCCGATGGCGGCGGCTGCGGCGATGACGGTCAACAGCAACACGAAGATGAAGGGATCCGGCAGATAGCGTTCGACCAGCCTGACGGCGGGTCTGGACAGCGTTTTTAGCATGGCGGCGTCGCTTCTTCTGGTTGTCTTGGATGCGTCTGAGAAAAATAGCGCAATGTCATCGACTTGCCCTAATGAAAAGGACTCTGCGGCTCAGACGGGACGGTTGGGGGTTCGCTGTGCCTTGCCATCGAGTGGTCGTTGGCACCAGCGGTTGCGTCGATGATGCCAATAGTAGCCGACCAGTACCAGCGACCGCATCACGGTAAAGATGAGAAACGCCAGCCACAGGGCATGGTTTTCATAATCCGGTGGGGCGATCGCCCGGGCTAGCCACCAGACGGGAAGATAAACCGCCAACGCGATGAAAATGCTGTTGCGCATCTCGCGAATCGCCGTGGCGCCGATGAAAACGCCGTCGAGCAGATAGCTCCATACCGCGATCAGCGGCATCACGATCATCCACGGCAAGTACTCGCCGGCGGTTTGCCGCACTTCGGGCAGGCCGGTCAGCAGCGCAATGAGATGGCCGCCGCCCAGGGCAAAGGCGAGCGCCGCGGCAGTGGCCGTCATCAGCGAGAACCTGGCGGCAGCGCGCACGGCCGTGCCGAACTCGTCCCAGCGTCGCCGGCCCACGGCGCGTCCGGTGGTGGCTTCGGCTGCATGGGCGAAGCCGTCCAGGGCGTAGCTGGTGAGCATGATGAACTGCATCAGCACGGCATTGGCAGCCAACACGGTGTCGCCCTGCGCCGCGCCGCGCGAGGTGAAGAAGGCCATGGCGAACAGCAGCCCCAAGGTGCGCAGGAAAAGGTTGGCGTTGACCTGAAAGAGCTCGCCGTAGGCTGCGAGCCGGAACAGCCGCTCGCGCAGGAATCGTCCTTGCAGCAGCTTCAGTTGCCGTAGCACCAACCAGCCGCCGAAGGCCAGTGCCGTGTAATCAGCAATCACCGTGGCCCAGGCCACGCCGTCGCTGGTCATGCCGAGCCCGACCACGAACAGCAGGTCCAGCGCGATGTTGACGCTATTGGTCAGTATCAGGATGGCCAGCGTCACCCGCGAATTCTGCTGGCCCAGGAACCAGCCGAGGATGGCGTAGTTGGCCAGCACCGCTGGGGCGGAAAGAATGCGGATCTGGGCATACTCGGCGGCCAGGGCAGTAGCGCCCTCGCTGCCGTCGAGCAGCCACAGCCCGAGGGCGATCAGCGGCTGGGAGAACAGGATCAGCAGCGCACCGATACCCATGGCCAGCAGCAGCGACTGACCCAGCAGATTGCGTACCTCGCTGTCGCTCTCGCGCCCCACCGCCTGGGAAGTGAGCCCGGTGGTGCCCATGCGCAGGAAGCCGAAACCCCAGTAAAGAAAGCTGAACAGGGTAGCGCCCAGCGTCACCCCGGCGAGGTAGCGCGAATCCGGCAGGTGCCCGACCACCGCCGTGTCCACCAGCCCCAAGAGCGGCACGGTGATGTTGGAGAGAATGATCGGCCAGGCCAGCGTCCAGATGCGCCGCCGGGCGGCGGCAGGTGTCTCGGCTTGCAGGGTCGCCACGTCTTGCCCCAGTTAATGACGAATCGAGCAGCATGGTGGCAGTGGTGGGATAACGCAACCGTCCTCATCGTGACCGGATCTCGGGTCTGGACCTCGGGATGTCCAGTCAGACAGGGCGGTATCTATTCGCTGTCGCTAAGCCAGATCCGGCTGCCGACCGATTCAGGCCGCAGTGATCAGCCGATACTTGGTCATCAGTTCGTCGCGGGTTTCGCGGCGTTCGGGGTCCAGCGGGATGCAGTCGACCGGGCACACCTGCTGGCACTGCGGCTCGTCGTAGTGACCGACGCACTCGGTGCACAGGTTGGGGTCGATGACATAGATTTCCTCGCCCGCGGAGATGGCGTCGTTGGGGCATTCGGGCTCGCAGACGTCGCAGTTGATGCACTCGTCGGTGATCATCAGGGCCATGGGGCTACCTCGCGATCGGGCACGCCGCGTCCGGCCGTACCCTGAGTAAAGCGGCTCGGCAATTACCGAGTAATCTGGTCAGGTATTGTAATGCTTGCGCAGCGTTTCGGCGACCCTGGGATGTACCAGCCGCGACACGTCACCATTCAGTTTGGCGATCTCGCGCACGATGGTGGAGGAGATATAGGAGTTCTCCACCGCCGGGGTGAGGAACACGCTCTCGAGTTCCGGCGCCTGGGCGCGATACATGTTGGCGAGCTGCAGCTCGTACTCGAAGTCGGACACCGCACGCAGGCCGCGCAGGATGATATGGGCCTGCTGCTCGGCCATCATGTCGGTGAGAAGACCCGAGAAGCCGATCACCTCGACGTTGTCGAGCCCGACCGATACCTCACGCGCCAGGGCGATACGGGTGTCGAGATCCAGCGCCGGGTTCTTGCCGGGGCTGGCCGAGATGGCCACCACGACCTTGTCGAACAGCAGCGAGGCACGCTCGATCAGGTCATAGTGGCCGTGGGTGATGGGGTCGAAGGTGCCGGGATAGACCGCGATTTTCATGGCGCTCCGCTCAATTGCACAGCTCAAGAGGCTCAGAGTAACCGTCCCCGACCGAGGCGACAACGGGGCGGCGCCTCAGTCTTCCAGCTTGCCGAAGGGGTTGTCCACCGCCAGCGATACCGGGCGCGTGTAGCCGGGGATGGTGATGTCGGTGGCACTGACTTCGAGCTCCGGCCCTTCCAGCACGCCCTCGCCGAAGCGGTAGCGCGCCTGGTAGTGGCCGCCGTCGGCCTGGGCCAGATAGGCCTGGCTGGCCTGGCGGGTGGCGTCGCGTCGTTCGCGCCAGGCCGCAACGGCGGCTTCGCCATGGCGTTTCAGCAGCAGACGCTCGGTCACGGCGGGCGACAACACCACCCCGGTAGCGTTGTTGCCGCCGAAGCCCTTGGCGTTGATAAAGGCGGCATCGGCCGCAAACGGCTGCGGCTCGCGGGAGAACTTGAGCCGCTCGGCATGGACGTCGTCAGCCACCGCATCGAGGGTCGGAATGCCCGGCAGCAGGCCGTGGGCGAAGCTGCCCAGGGCACTGGTCAACTGGTCGCCGGCGGCGCTGCCCTGGGAGTGGCCGACGAAGGCCTTCACCGCCACCACGGGCCAGTGCTCGATGCCGTTGGCGCGGGCGACCAGGTCGAAGACGTGGGACTCCGTCACCCGGTTCTTCGGTGTGCTGGTGCCGTGGGCATGCAGGAAACTGCGCTCGCGCAGCGCCTCTTCGCCCAGCATGTCGCGTACCAGCGCAGCCGCCTTGCCCAAGGTGATGTAGTTGCCGATACCTGGGGCGGAGATGGAACGCTTCCAGCCGTCGGCGTTGACGAACACTCCCGGCACGCTGCCGAGGATCTCGGCGCCGAGTTCCAGCGCCAGGGTGTCGTCGAGCAGCAGCACGAACTGGCTGGCTTCGGCGATGGTGAAGCCGCAGTTGCGTGCGAAGGGGCGACAGGCGCGCTGGTAATCGGCATCGGTAAGCAGTTCCAGCGCATCCAGCGCCTTGAGGCTGTCGTCGTCGGCCAGCGCGCCCATGGCGCGGAAGCCTTCGATGATTTCGGGGGTCACCGGGGCGTCGGAAGTGCCCACCATCACGGCACGGCGCTGGCCGCTGCGGATATCCTCCACCCCCAGGCGCAGGTTGTAGAGAAAGCTGGCGCAGGCACCGAGCACCGCACCGGTTCCGCCGACGCTGCCCAGCACGTAGGCGTTGAGGAAGTCGGCGGGCATCTGGCCGTAGCCCAGCGGCATCTGCTTGGAGGTGGCGCGATTGCCCGAGACGAAGCTCTTGAGCAGCCCGCCCCAGCCCTCGTCGTCGAGCTGGCCGATGGAGTTGCCGGCATAGACGGCGATCTCGTCGGGATCGAGGCGGTTGCGCAGGGTTTCCCACTCCAGGCCGCTGCTGGCCAGGCAGTCGCTGGCGGCGAAGATCGACATCGACAGGCCGCGGGGATGGTGCACGCTACGGTAGTAGCGGCTGGGGTCGAAGCCGCTGGGTAGCTGTCCGGCGGCCCGTACCTGCGCCGGCCGGGTCTCCGGCAGCAGCACGTCGAGTTCGCCGGGGGGGACCGTGACCTCAAGGGTATGGCGGTCCAGTTCGCGCACCTGCCAGGTGGGCGGCAGGCGCTCCGGCAGCTGGCGGCGGCGAATGCTGAAGGTCAGCTCGGTGCCCAGGCCCAGGCCGGCGCGGCGATTGGCCGGCAGCCCCTCGTCGTTGAAGCGGGGATCTTCGATGCGCCGTATCAGGGTGTGGTCGAGCACCTGCTCGCGGCAATTCTCGGCCAGCTTGCTGGCGTCGATGGGATTTCCGGCGGCATCGTACCAGGCCCCTTCCCGACAGCTGCCCAGGCCCATCAGAGCGGCCAGGCCGAGCAGCAGCGCCTGCTGCTCGGCTTCAGGAAGGGCGTCGATCACGGTGCGACGAAATGCTTGATGGCCTGAGGTACGACCGGCGGCGTTGACGCCGCCCATGCCGACGATCACCGGTAAGTGTGACAAGCCGCTTTCCTCGTTGTGCTGTTCGTGCGAGTCGGTAATGTAGACATTAAGAGAGGCGATCATAGCACCCGGTCCGGGATGCCGTCATGGGCGTGCAGCCCCTGTTCCGGCCATCAGCTATGGAACAAACGTTTGAAATAAGATGCCGAAGACGTTATGCTGAGATCGCTGTTTGAGTCATACGAGTGGGTATGTGGGCGCTTCCTGTCTTTGGAGGCGCCTTTTTTTTGCCCCTCGCCTGCCACGCCATGGCTGCTAGAATGGCCAGTTCGTCAGCCACCGAATCGCTCTCGCCATGCATGTCACTTCCCGCGCCATCGCCACCAATCAGCTGGGTCCGCACAAGGACGTCGCAAGGCGCGTCACGCGTGCCTTGGGCCACCCCCTGCGCAAGCCGGTGGCCGACCACACGCGCGAGGCGTTCGAGCGGGCCCAGGCCTGGTACACACAGCATGGCGGTGCAGGCCGGCCGCTGATCCTCGATGCAGGCTGCGGCGTGGGGCTCTCGACGCGCCAGCTGGCCGCCGGCTTCGCCGATCATCTGGTCATCGGTGTGGATCGCAGCGCCGAGCGGCTCTCGCGAGAACATGGCGAGGTGGGGGACAACGCTTTGCTGGTGCGCGCCGACCTGGTGGACTTCTGGCGCCTGGCGCTGGCCGCCGGCTGGCAGCCGGTGCGGCACTACCTGCTCTATCCCAACCCCTACCCCAAGTCGGCGCACCTCAAGCAGCGCTGGCATGGCCATCCGGTGCTGCCGGTGATCCTGGCACTCGGCGGCCGCCTGGAGCTTCGCTCCAACTGGCGGCTCTACGTGGAGGAGTTCGCCCTGGCCCTGAACCAGGTCACCGGCGAGACCGCAGAGGTGGATGTCTTCGTCCCCGACGAGCCATACCTGACCCCGTTTGAACGCAAGTATCACCTCAGCGGTCAGTCTCTCTGGCGCCTGGTAGTGGACCTGCCCCACGCGCCGCAGCTCGTTCCCGGCGGTACAGCAGAGGAGGTTGGCTGATGGCGTTCGTCTACCTGGCGCTGGCCATCGTGGCGGAAGTCGTGGCGACCAGTGCGCTCAAGGCCACCGACGGCTTCACCCGGCCTGGTCCCAGCCTGCTGGTGGTGGTCGGCTATGCCCTCGCGTTTTTCATGCTGTCGCTGGTGCTGCGCACCATCCCGGTCGGTATCGCCTATGCCATCTGGGCCGGTCTGGGAATCGTGCTGGTGGCCCTGGTCGGGGTGCTGGTGTATGGCCAGCGACCCGATACGCCGGCCGTGGTGGGGATCGGTCTGATCATCACCGGGGTGGTTGTGATCCAGCTCTTTTCACGCCTTTCCACCCACTGATTCGCTACATGAGTTCTGGATGGATCCTGTTGCAATGATGACTCGTACTGCTGCCCGGTTTCGCTGCCTGCTCCTCGTCGGCGCTTCGCTGATGCCCTTGCTCGTATCGGCAGCGGGCTTCACGGAGCTGGAAAAAATGACCGAGCGAGGCTTTCAGGTCAGCGCCGAGGCCCGGCTGCTGGGGGATGGTGATCGTCCCGGGGAAGTGGTCGGCGCCATCGAGCCGCAGCGTCAGCTGTCGCCGGCTTCGGTCTCCAAGGCTTACCTGGCGGCGGCGGCGCTCGACCGCTGGGGACCCCAGCATCGCTTCACCACGCGCCTGGTCAGCAGCGGTGAACTCGACGCCGACGGCGTGCTGCGCGGCGATCTGATTTTCGAGGGTGGCGGGGACCCGGCGCTGGTCACCGAAGACTTGTGGCGACTGGCACAGCGGCTGTATCAGGCCGGGGTGCGTGAAATCGAAGGAGGGCTGGTAGTCAGCCAGTGGCGCTTCGGCCCGGTGGAGTGCATCACCACCGATCGCTGCGATGCCCGTTCGCGGGCTGCCAACAGCTACAGCGCGCTGCTCTCCTCGGCGGGTGTCAATTACGGCAACTGGTGTGTCAATGTCGCTCCTGGGGCGGCAGTGGGCGAGCCGGCTCGGGTGACCAGCTGTGACAGCCAGGCCCTGATCCTGGGCATCGACAATCAGGTCGAAACGCGAGCGACCGGCACTGCCACCGAATTCAGCGCCGAGCGCGTCACCCGTGAAGAGGGTGACGTGATGCTGTTGCGCGGCCATATCGCGCTCAACGCGGCATCGCGTGACGTCTACCGAGCCAGTGGCGACCCCGCTCGCCAGACGGCGCGTACCCTGGCGGCCGTGCTCGACCAGGCCGGCATCGGTATCGGCGACGGTTACGCCACCAGCGTCGAGCCGCCGCCCGCCTCGGCTCGCACCCTGGCAGAAGTGGAGGGCGAGTCGCTGCAGGAGCTGCTGCTTCACGTGATGAACTATTCCAACAATTTCATGGCCGACGTGCTGGCGCTCAATCTGGTCGATGCCCCAAGGGCGACCCTGCTCCAGGCGGGTGAGGCGATCCAGGATTACGTGGCCGGCTTGCCCGATCACGGACCGGTGATCATGCTCAGCGGCAGCGGCCTGACCACCGAGAACCGCACTTCGGCCAGCGGTGCCAATGCGCTGCTGGAGAGCATGTTCCACCGTGCGTCGCTGTTCCCCGGCTTCGTCGCCAGCTTCCAGTCGCCGTCCAACGGTGTTTCGCGCTTCATTCGCCGCGGTTCGCCGCTGGTTCAGGAGCGCATCATGCTCAAGACCGGTACGCTCAACCAGCCCTATGCGGTACGCGCCGCCAGCGGCTATTTCCGCGCCCGCTCGGGACGCTGGGGCGTGTTCACGGCATTGGTCAACGGTACCGCCTCCACGCCATGGCTCAACTGGGCCCAGGTGCTGGACCCCCTGACCCAGGACCTGGAGCGCATGATCGAGGCGCATTGAGGTCTACCTGCACGTAAGGACAGCGAGACGATGAAACCAGCGCGAACCGGATGGCGACACCTCATCGATGCCACGGGATACTCGTTCAAGGGGCTGAAATTCGCCTTTCGTCACGAGACGGCGTTTCGCCAGGAACTGGCCTTGTGCGTGGTGATGTTGCCATTGGCCTGGTGGATCGGCTCCGGGCCGGTTGAGTGGATCCTACTGGTGGGCAGCTGCCTGCTGGTGCTCACCGTGGAGCTGATCAACAGCGCCATCGAGAGCGTGGTGGACCGCATCGGCACCGAGCACCACGAGCTGTCGGGTCGCGCCAAGGATATCGGCTCGGCGGCAGTGATGCTGGCCCTGCTGGCCGCCGGCCTGACCTGGGGGCTGCTGATCTGGCAGAAATTCCTGGGCTGAATGCCGCTGCGTGCTCCTCCAGGGGTGCCCCAGCGCCAGCGCCTTCGATATGCTGAGGGAACCCCAGCTGAGACAAGGCGCGTGCCATGCCCCTAACCAACGACTTCCTGCCCGCCGACGATCTCCCTCCTACGCTCCTGCCTGCCTTGGAGAAAGCGTGGCAGCGTCTGGCTGACAGCTTGGCGCAGGGCGACAGCGTTGCCGAGATGACCGGACAGGAGCCGCCCTCGGAGAACTGGCTGGGCCTCGATCCCGCGCGCCGCCGTCAACTGGCGCGCGTCATCGCCATATCCGACTTCGCGGTCGACACGCTGGTGCGTTATCCCGACTGGCTTCAGCACCTCGATGCCAGCAGCGAACTGGATGAGGCGCCCGGCGCCGATACGCTCGGCGCCTGGCTGGCCGAGCGGCTCGAGAACGCCGATGACGAGGCAGCCCTGCACGCGGCGCTACGGCGCTTCCGCCGGGCGCGCATGCTGGGCATCGTGTGGCGTGACCTGACCCGGCCGTCGGGCATCGACATGTGGTCCACGGCGGCCTCGGTGTCGCGGCTGGCCGAGGTGTGTCTCGAGGGGGCGCTGAGCTGGCTCGAGCAGCACTTCGAGCCGCGCTGGGGACGCCCGGCGCTGCGCGCCGATGGCAGTGAGCAGCGGCTGGTGGTGCTGGGCATGGGCAAGCTGGGTGCCGGTGAGCTCAACCTCTCCTCGGACATTGACCTGATCTTCGCCTATCCCGAGAAGGGTGAGACCGAAGGTGGGCGCAAGTCGCTCGAGCACCAGGAATACTTCACCAAGCTGGGGCAGAAGCTGATCGCCGCGCTGGATGCGGTGACAGCCGATGGTTTCGTCTTCCGCGTCGACATGCGCCTGCGCCCGCTGGGCGACGGTGGCCCGCTGGTCGGCAACTTCTCGTCGCTGGCCGCCTATTACCAGGACCAGGGCCGCGAGTGGGAGCGCTACGCCATGCTCAAGGCGCGGCCGGTGGCCGGCGACCTGGGGGCCGGGGGCGAACTGCTCGGCAACCTGCGGCCCTTCGTCTACCGCAAGTACCTCGACTTCGGCGCCATCGAGTCGTTGCGCGAGATGAAGGCGCTGATCAACCGCGAGGTGAAGCGCCGAGGCATGCAGGCCAACATCAAGCTCGGTCCTGGCGGCATCCGCGAAGTGGAGTTCGTGGTGCAGGCCTTCCAGCTGATCCGCGGCGGCCGCGATACCGAACTGCAGGTCACCTCGCTGCGCACCGCGCTGACTCGCCTGCCAGCGCTCGGCCTGCTGCCGCAGGACGTCGTCGATGAACTCGAGCCCGATTACGTCTTCCTGCGTGATCTCGAGCATGCGCTGCAGGCGCTGGAGGATCGCCAGACCCAGAGCCTGCCCGACGACGAGCTGGATCGCGAACGAATTTCCCTGGCTCTGGAGTTGGAGGACTGGCCGGCCGTCGTGGCACGGCTCGATGAAGTGCGCGGCCGAGTGCGCCAGCACTTCGATGCAGTGATCGCCGACCCCGAGGAGGAGCTCGACGAAACGAGCGAGGCGCCAGGCGAGGGCATCCTGTCGCTCGACGACTGGCGCTCACTATGGTGCGGCGAACTGGAAGCTCAGGAGGGACAGGAGTGGCTGGCCGAGGCGGGCTTCGCCGAGCCCGAGGCGGCTCAGCGACGCCTTTCGACCCTGCGCCAGTCGCGCCAGGTGCAGTCCATGCAGCGCATCGGCTACGACCGTCTCGAAGCCCTGATGCCGCTGCTGCTGGATGCCGTGGCCGCCAGCGACGCCCCCGATACCGCACTCGAACGGGTACTGCCGCTGATCGAGTCGGTGCTGCGGCGCACCGCCTACCTGGCGCTTCTGCGCGAAAACCCCGAGGCGCTGAGCCACCTCATGGGACTGTGCGGCGCCAGCCCATGGATCGCCGAGCAGTTGGCTCGCTATCCGATCCTGCTCGATGAGCTGCTGACCCCGGATACGCTCTATACCCCTGCCGACAAGGCGCGCCTGGCCGACGAGCTGCGCCAGGCCCTGGGACGCATTCCCGAGGACGACGAGGAGGCTCAACTCGAGGCGCTGAGGGTGTTCAAGCACGCCCACGTGCTGCGCGTCGCCGCCTCCGACATCGCCGGCACCCGCCACCTGATGAAGGTGAGCGACTATCTCACCTACATCGCCGAGGTGCTGCTGGAAACGGTGGTGGGCATGGCCTGGCGCCACCTGACGCGCAAGCACGGCTATCCGTTGCGCCGCGACGGCTCGCGTGCCGGAGCCGACCCCGAGTTTCTCATCGTCGGCTACGGCAAGCTGGGCGGCATCGAGCTGGGCTACGGCTCCGACCTCGATCTGGTGTTCATCCACGATGCCGACTCCCAGGGCGAAACCGACGGCGCGCGCCCCATCGACACGCCGGTCTTCTTCACCCGCCTGGGCCAGCGCATCATCCACTTGCTCACCGCAGTGACCCCGGCTGGCACGCTCTACGAGGTGGACATGCGCCTGCGTCCCTCGGGCAACGCCGGGCTGCTGGCCACCACCCTCGAGGCCTTCGGCGAATACCAGCGCCGCGAGGCCTGGACCTGGGAGCACCAGGCGCTGGTGCGTGCGCGCGTGGTGGCCGGCCATCCGCGCCTGGCCGAAGGCTTCGATGCGGTGCGCCGCGAAATTCTCGGGCGCCAGCGCGACTGCCAGGCGCTGCGCGAGGAAGTGGTGAAGATGCGCCGGAAGATGCGCGACCACCTGGGTGGCAAGAGCGGAGAGGGAGAGTTCGACCTCAAGCATGACCCCGGCGGCATGATCGACATCGAGTTCCTGTGCCAGTTCGCGGTGCTCTCCATGGGCCACGACACGCCCGAGTTGCTGCAGTGGAGCGACAACATGCGCATCCTCGAGACACTGGAGAGCAGCGCTCGGCTGCCTGCCGAGGAGTGCCAACGCCTGCGCGAGGCCTACCTGGCCCTGCGCAGCGCCGCTCACCGCGCCTCGCTGACCCGCCAGCCCGCCCGTGGACGCGAGGCTGAGTTTCACCAGCATCGCCAGGCGGTGATCGATGCCTGGCAGCGGCTGCTGGAGCCTGCGGCATGACGTTCACCCATGCGATTCCTTTGCCACGAGAGAGATAACGATGAACAAGGTGCTGATCCTGCACGGCCCCAACCTCAACCTGTTGGGCACCCGACAGCCGGAGATCTACGGTCGCGAGACGCTGGACGACATCAACAATGCGCTATACGAGAAGGCCGCCATCAACGGCTGGGACATCAAGGCGCTGCAGAGCAATCACGAGGGCGTGCTGATCGATGCCATCCACGCCGCCCGCGAAGACGGCACCGTGGCGATCATTATCAACCCCGCCGCCTTTACCCATACCTCGGTGGCGATCCTCGACGCGCTCAACGCCTTCGAGGGCAAGGTGATCGAGGTGCACCTCTCCAACGTGCACAAGCGCGAGAGCTTCCGCCACCACTCCTACGTCTCGCTGCGCGCCGACGGCGTCATCGCCGGGCTCGGCAGCCAGGGCTACCTTGCCGCGCTGGACGCCGTGATTCGCGCCGCCGAGCGCACCTGAGCCGGCCCCGCTGACGTGCCCTTCCCACGCCAGCGGGCCTTGGCATGACCCCATTAGAGTAACGAGTCGATCAGCTCGCGATTGACGAGTAGCGTCTCGTGGGTGACGAGCAGGTGGTTGTTGAACTCGTCGAGCTGCCCGTCGCCCTGAGGGCGGTTCTGCTCCAGGTACTCGATCGCGGCCACATGCAGTTCCATCTGGTAGGAAAGAAAGGTCTCGTCGAACGCTTCACCTTCCAATTCGCCTAATGCTTCGAAGGCGTCCCGGTCATGCAGGGCGTGCTCGTCATGCGGGGTGTCGCCGTCCTCGCTGGCCTCGGCCAGCCACTCGTCGAGAATGGCGTGGTCGCGCCGCAGGGTGTTGGCCAATTGGACGACTTCGTCACCTTCGGCACGCTCCTCGGCGAGCTCCGCCAGGTCGGCCTGGTGCTGGTGCAGGGCGCGCAGGCTGGCCTGGATCGCTTCGCGATCATCGCTCTCCTGCGCCAGTGCCATTCCTGCCAGCAAGCAGACCAGTACCACCCCCAGGATGATCGATTCCTTCGAGAGAAAGATTTTCATTCCGTTGCTCCCGCTTGTTGCCTGAATGATGAGCGAGTTCGAATCCGGTTTGCGCAATATCTCTTTGCTTCCTACGGTAGTACAAGACGTCTCGCTCTGGTGCCGATTCATGCAAAGAACCGTCGACAATTCCAGCCGCAAGCGCAAGCCACAGACGCCCGAAGAGCGGCAGGAGAAGAAGCGGGAGCTGCTGGTGTTCCTGTTCCTCGCCGGCATCCTGTTTCCGATTCTTGCCGTCCTCGTAGTCTCGGGCTACGGCTTCGCCGTTTGGATCTTCCAGATCTTTGCCGGACCTCCCGGTCCGCCCAGCTAGCGGGCCGAGAGATAGATAAGGAAAACGGAATAAGAAAAATCACGAAACAGAATTGAAATAACAAAGACCGTGGAGAACCGAAATGGGCGTGGAACCCTCGCGGCGGGCGCTGCTCAAGGGGCGCCTCGAATACCCCTCTGTGCTGCGGCCACCCTGGGCCCGTGACGAGCCAAAATTTCTGGGAAATTGCAGCCAGTGTGGCGACTGTTTCCAGGCCTGCGAAACCGAGATTATCGTGCGCGATGCGGCCGGTTTTCCGCAGGTTGACTTCCGGCTGGGCGAGTGCACTTTCTGTCGTGCCTGCGTCGAAGCCTGCGAGGAAGACGCCTTTCGCGACCCCGAGCGCGACCACCCTTGGCGACACGTTGCGGCCATCGGGCCGGCATGCCTGGGGCCGCAGGGAGTCTACTGCCGCAGCTGTGGCGAGAGCTGCAAAGCCGGCGCGATCCACTTCTCTTTCAATGCCCAGCGCGTGCCGGAACCCACGGTCGACAGCGAGGCGTGCAACGGCTGCGGCGCCTGCGTATCGGTATGCCCCACCCAGGCGGTAGCGATCGACCCGCCGAGCACGAGTCATTCCCCCCGCCTACAGACCGCCCGCTTTGAGGAGGAGACATGAACGCTCAGGTGCATATCTCGAGCCTGATCGTGCAGCTTCAGCCGGAGCGCATCGAGGAGGTCAGCCAGCACTGTCAGGCCCATCCGGGCGTCGAGGTCCACGCCAAGGACCCGTGCGGCAAGATGGTGCTGGTTCTGGAGACGGCGGGACAGCGTGAGATCGTGACATTCATTGAAGGGTTGCAGCAGGCGCCCGGCGTGCTGTCGGTGAGCCTGGTCTATCACCATGCGGAGAGCGCCGACGAACTGGACAGGGAGATGGAGGAGATGAGCTATGACGCTGACGCGACGTGACTTCATCAAGGCCACGGCGGCGACCACGGCCACCGCGGCGGCAGGGATCAGCACAACCGGCCAGGCACAGAACGTGGTTACCGACGCCAGCCAGTCGCAGTTGAAGTGGTCCAAGGCGCCGTGCCGCTTCTGCGGCGTGGGCTGCGGGGTCAACGTGGCGACGCGCGACAACCAGGTGGTGGCCACCCACGCCGATATCAACGCCCCGGTCAATCGCGGCGTCAACTGCATCAAGGGCTACTTCCTGTCCAAGATCATGTATGGCGAGGACCGCCTGACCCAGCCGCTGCTGCGCAAGCGCAACGGCGTCTACGACAAGGAGGGCGAGTTCACCCCGGTGAGCTGGGACGAGGCCTTCGACGTCATGGCCGACAAGTACAAGGCCGTGCTGCGCGAGAAGGGCCCCCAGGGCATCGGCATGTTCGGCTCCGGCCAGTGGACGGTGTGGGAGGGCTATGCCGCCAACAAGCTGATGAAGGCGGGCTTCCGCTCCAACCATATCGATCCCAATGCGCGCCACTGCATGGCCTCGGCAGTGGCCGGATTCATCCGCACCTTCGGCATGGATGAACCGATGGGCTGCTACGACGACATCGAGGCGGCGGATGCCTTCGTGCTGTGGGGCTCCAACATGGCCGAGATGCACCCCATCCTGTGGACGCGTGTGACCGACCGCCGACTCTCGGCGCCACACGTCAAGGTAGCGGTGCTCTCGACCTTCGAGCATCGCTCATTCGAACTGGCCGACATGCCGATGGTGTTCACGCCCCAGGCCGACCTGGCGATCCTCAACTACATCCAGCGCTACATCATCGAAAACGACCGGGTTAACTGGGACTTCGTCAACAAGCACGTACGCTTCAAGGAGGGTAACACCCTGATCGGCTACGGCCTGCGACCCGAGCACCGGCTGGAGCTAATGGCGGACAACGCTGCCGACCCGGGCGGTGCCAAGGACATCGACTTCGAGCGCTACCGGGAATTCCTTCAGCAGTACGATGCCGACACTGTCACCGAAATCTCGGGTGTGCCCAAGCGGCGGCTCGACGAACTCGCCGAACTCTACGCCGATCCCGACACCCGGGTGATGTCATTCTGGACCATGGGGTTCAACCAGCACACCCGCGGGGTCTGGGCAAACAACATGATCTACAACATCCACCTGCTGACCGGAAAGATCTCGACGCCGGGCAACAGCCCCTTCTCACTGACCGGGCAGCCCTCGGCCTGCGGCACCGCACGCGAGGTAGGCACCTTCGCCCACCGCCTGCCGGCGGATATGGTGGTGAACAACCCAGGGCACCGGGCATTCGCCGAAAAGATCTGGAAGGTACCCGAGGGCACCATCCAGGCACAGCCCGGCGCGCATGCGGTGCTGCAGAACCGCATGCTCAATGACGGCGAGATCAATGCCTATTGGGTGCAGTGCAACAACAATGTCCAGGCGGCGGCCAACATGGTCGAGGAGACCTACCCCGGCTACCGCAACCCGGACAACTTCATCGTCGTCTCGGATGCCTACCCCACCGTGACCGCAGAACTGGCCGACCTGATTCTGCCTACTGCCATGTGGGTCGAGAAGGAGGGCGCCTACGGCAACGCCGAGCGGCGTACCCAGTTCTGGCACCAACTGGTCGAAGCACCAGGCGAGGCGCGTTCCGACCTATGGCAGCTGATGGAATTCTCCAAGCGCTTCACCACCGACGAGGTGTGGCCCCAGGAGATGCTCGACGCCAACCCTGAGTACAAGGGACGTAGCCTGTTCGACGTGCTGTGGCGCAATGGTCAGGTCGACGCGTATGCCTTGGAAGAACTCGACGATGAGTACGCCAACCAAGAGGCGGAGCACTTCGGCTTCTACGTCCAGAAAGGGCTGTTCGAGGAGTACGCCAAGTTCGGCCGCGGCAAGGCCCACGACCTGGCGCCCTTCGATGTCTACCACACGACCACTGGGTTGCGCTGGCCGGTGGTCGACGGCAAAGAGACCCGCTGGCGCTATAACGGCGAGTATGACCCTTATGTCGAGGAGGGTCGTGACATTCAGTTCTACGGCCATCCCGACGGCAAGGCGGTGATCTTTGCCGTACCCTACGAGCCGCCCGCCGAGTCGCCCAACGAGGAGTATCCCATGTGGCTGGTCACCGGCCGGGTGCTCGAGCACTGGCACTCCGGCTCGATGACCCGGCGCGTGCCCGAGCTGCATCGCGCCTTCCCCCAGGCGGTGGTCTACCTGCATCCCGAGGACGCGCGTCAGCTTGGCGTGCGCCGCGGCAGCGAGGTGCGCATCGTCAGCGCCCGCGGCGAGATGAACTCCCGTGTCGAGACCCGCGGGCGCAATCGCATGCCCAGGGGGCTGGTGTTCGTGCCCTGGTTCGACGCCAGCCAACTGATCAACAAGGTCACGCTGGATGCCACCGACCCCATTTCCAAGCAGACGGACTTCAAGAAGTGCGCCTGCCGGATCGAGCCGGTCTAGGGAGGGAAGCACGATGCGTACTATTACTACCGCTATCGCCATCGCTGTGCTGGCGATCAGCCTGGGAGTGCTCGCCCAGGAGGGCGAACTCGATGCCCTGCGCGGCCACGTGCCGCTGCTCGAGGAGCGCACTCCCGAACCGCTCTACGACGTGGTGAACGACGACCAGCGGCGAGTCCGCGCCTACCCGATGCAGCCGCCGACCATTCCGCACAAGATCGACAACTATCAGGTCGACCTCAACGCCAACCGCTGCATGAGCTGCCACAGCCGGCAGCGGGTCGGCGATACCCAGGCGCCGATGATCAGCGTGACCCACTACATGGACCGCGACGGCAACTTCCTCGCCGAACTCTCGCCGCGCCGCTACTTCTGCAATCAGTGCCACGTGCCGCAGACGGAGGCGCCACTGACGGTCGAGAACCGCTTCGTCGACATTGCCGAAATCCTCCGCCAACCACGCGAGACGGAAGAGTGAGGTCCGCTGCATGATCCAACGTATCAAGAACCTGCTCTCGGTCTTCTGGCGTATCTTCAACTCGCCCAGCGGCTACTTCAGCCTGGGGTTCCTTACCGTGGGGGGCTTCATCGGCGGGGTGCTGTTCTGGGGCGGCTTCAACACCGCCATGGAGGCGACCAATACTGAGCGGTTCTGTATCAGCTGCCACGAGATGCGCGCCAACGTCTACGAGGAGATCCAGCCCACCATACACTTCACCAACCGTTCGGGGGTGCGGGCGGTTTGCTCGGACTGTCACGTGCCGCACGACTGGACCGACAAGATCGCGCGCAAGATGCAGGCCTCGAAGGAGGTATGGGGCAAGATCTTCGGCACCATCAACACCCGCGAGAAGTTCCTCGACCATCGCCTGGAGATGGCCTCCCGCGAGTGGCGCCGCTTCGAAGCCAACGACTCGTTGGAGTGCCGCAACTGCCACGACGAGGACGCCATGGACTTCACCCGACAGAGTTCCAGGGCCGCTGATGCGCACCGGCGGGGGTTGATCAACGGCGACGCCACCTGCATCACCTGCCACAAGGGCATCGCCCACGAGCTGCCCGACATGGCCGGCGTCGAGGGTTGGGAGTGAGCAATGCATCGGCACTAGTAGACCTGCGGCCGACGCATCGACACGCGGCGATCGCGACTTGGATTCAGTGGCTTGGTAGCAGGCCGGCTTGACTCATCCCCCAGATGGCCACGCTCAGTGTCACGAAAGCGGCCAGCGTGGCCACCATCAAGGCGGCGGCACTGACGCCTGCCATGCCATAGCGATGACCGAGCAACGGATACACGCTGATCATCGGGGCACAGGCAAACAGCAGGGCACCGGCCATCATGGCGGGATCGGCCTGCGGCATCACCAGAAACAGCCCCAGCACTGCCAGTGGATGGAAGATCAGCTTACCAGCGACGATCTGACCAACATCTGCCAGCATGCCGCGCACCCGCAGGCCGAAAAGGGTACCGCCGATCACGAACAGTGCTGCCGGGCCGGCGGCATTGGCCAGCATGTCGATCATTTGAACCAGCGGGCCGGGCAAGGATGTTCCCGTCACGGCCAGTAGCAGCCCTGTCGCCAGGCCGGCCAGGATCGGATTGCGGATCAAGCGCAGGAGGGTTTTACGCGCCACGCTGCCGATCCCTCTACCGCTCTGGCGCCCGGCCTCGGCCAGGATCAGTGCCGCCGGTATGATCAACAGATTCTCGATCAGAAAATTGAGCGCCATGATGACCGCCGCCGGAGAGACGCCAAGCACCATGGCGGCAACGGGATAGCCGATGAAGCCGCTGTTGGAAGCGGACATGCCCAAAGCGTGCAAGGCGCCTTCACTGAGCGGTTTGCCCTGCAGGCCCACGGTGAGCATTAAGGCAAAAGCGAACACCGCCACCGAGCCCAGGCCATAGGCCAGCAGGTAGGGAGTATTCAGCACCTGGTCGAGAGGGTTTTGCGTCAGTGCCCGGATAACCAAAGCGGGCAGGGCGAAGTAGAGCACGAAAGTAGCCACGCCTTGCAACTGCTCCCGGTTCACCAACCGGGCACCCATGGCCAGGTAGCCGGTGCCGATCAGCAGGAAGATCGGCGTGGTGATAGCGAGTATCTCGAGCATTCGGGCTCCGTGCCAGGGCAGCTACGGCTGGCCGGGGGGCGATCCCGGTCGGCCGTGTTCATGATGGTGGGCGGGTCAACTGATGGTGGTACGGATATCACGCGCCTTCTGCTGCAACAGCGGCAGGTACTCCTTCATCAAGGTATCGAGATCCACCCGGGCGGCGTTGGTGCTGATGTTGATGGCGCCCAGCAGCTTGCCGTTGGCGTCGAAGGCCGGCACGGCGAGCGAGCGCAGCCCTGAATCCAGCTCCTGATCGGCAATGGCGTAGCCTTGCTGGCGCACCTTGAGGATGCACTTCTTCAGTGCTGACTTGTCGGTCACGGTCTTGTCGGTGTAGCGCGTAAGCGTAACCCGCTCCAGGAAGGCGTCGAGCTCGGCATCGGGAAGCTGGGCCAGCAGAGCACGCCCCATCGAGGTGTGGGCGGCGGGCAGCCGGGTACCCACGGAGAGGGTGATCGCCATCAGCCGGTGGCGGGCCGAGGAGCGCGCCACGTAGGTGACCTCGTCGCCGTCGAGCACGCCCAGCGAGGAGGATTCGCCGCTCTCGGCGGTGATGTCCTCCAGCACCTGCTGGATCACGCTACGATAGTTGTTGGCGGAGAGAAACGCATAGCCAAGCTGCAGCACCCGCGGGGCCAGTTCGAAGTTGCGGCCCTGCTTGCGCACGTAGCCAAGGGCATGCAGCGTGAGCAGGAAGCGCCGGGCGCGGGCGCGGTTCATGCCGGTACGGCTGGCGACCTCGCTAAGCGTCATGCGCGGGTGAGCATCGTCAAAGGCCAGGATCACCTCCAGGCCGCTGGCCAGGGCGGTAACGAAGTCCCGGTCGTCCGGGCTGAGAACCTCTTCCTCGGGTGTCATTTCTTTCCCGTCTTGTCCTTTGTGAGTTGCTCCATCGGAGCCCTTCAATCTAGCATAATGTTCGAATTGCGAACATATGTACGACTATGGGTTAAGCTAAGACCTGAGCCTAGGTCTTGAGACTGAGCATGAGCCAGCCCTTTCTACGGAGAGCATGATATGCCCGACGCCCTGCTTCAGCACCCCTTCATGAGCCAAACGGCATTGGCCGAGTGTCATGCCGATTCCATGGTGCAGGCCATGCTGGCTTTCGAGCTGGCGCTGGCCGAAGTGCAGGAGGCGCGTGGCGCCGTGCCCCAGGGAGCGAGTGCGGAGATGCGCCGTTGCCTGGAAAGTCACACTTTCGACTCGGCGGCCATTGCTGCGGGTATTGCCAGCGGCGGCAATGCGGCCATCCCCTTCGTCAAACAGGCGCGCGCGGCGTTGCCCGACGCGCTCAAGCGCTACTGGCACATGGGCGCCACCAGCCAGGACGTGATCGATTCGGCGCTGATGCTGCTGCTCAAGCCGCGGCTCGCCGCGCTGGATGCGCTGCTGCTGCGCTGCCGCACGGCAGCGATCACGCTCATGCAGGCCCATGAGCAGACGGTGATGGTGGGGCGCACGCTGATGCAGCAGGCACTGCCGATGACGTTCGGCGTCAAGGTGGCGCACTGGGCCATTGGCCTGGAGCAGGCGCGTCGCCGCTTGGCTACCGTTGAGCTGCCGGTGCAGTTCGGTGGCGCCGTGGGCGTGCATTCTGGTTTAGACGAGCTGGGTCTCGACTTTATGGACGCCTTGGCTGCGCGCCTCGGCCTGAGTGCCCCGGTGCTCCCTTGGCACACCGACCGCCAGCCGATCCATGCGTTGGGTACGGCATTGGACGCTGCGGCGGGGGCGGCCGAGAAGCTGGCCCTCGATATCGCACTGCTGACCCAGACCGAGGTGGGCGAGGTGGCGGAGCCTTCCGCTCCGGGCATGGGCGAGTCCTCCTCCATGCCGCACAAGCGTAACCCGGTGCGCTGCGCCATGATCCGTGGCGCGGCGCGGCAGGTGCATGGTCATGCCACGGTGCTGCTCAATGCCACCGCCCAGCCGCTGGAGCGGGGCCTTGGCGAATGGCACGCCGAATGGTCGCCGTTGGTCGACAGTGCGCTGCTGCTGGAGGGGGCACTGGAACAGGCTGCCGTGCTGCTCGAAGGGCTCGAGGTGAATCCCGAGGCGATGCGCCGCAACCTGGCCGCCACTGGCGGCGGCATCATGGCCGAGCCGGTGTCACGCCTGCTGGCGCCGGTGCTGGGCCAGGATGCCGCCAAGCGAATCAGCGCCGAGGCCGCCGAAACGGCGCGCCTGCAGGGCATTCCCTACACCGAGGCGCTCGAGGCGCATGACGAAGTGAAAGCCGAAGTAAACGGCAAGCTCGATGTCGAGGCGCTGCGCCAGGCGACGGACCCCGCCCTATACCTTGGTAGCAGCCTGGCACAGGTGCGGCGAGCCATGGCCTGGCTGGATGAATAACGCTTTGAAGTGATTTTCTTTTCGTATTCCTGCAAAGGGGAGGCCTGGCCTCCCCTTTGCTTTTATGCGCGCTTGCTGATTTGACGGCGGAGGTTCATGGGGGCTAGATTGTTCGTATCGCAAATCTATGTTCGTTATGCGAAATAAAACGAAGTGCTTTCCGGGCCTCTTCGAATCAGTGCCTGGCTGCGCTCCGGTACCTCAAGAGGCCGTCATGTCCAATCCCTGCATTATCTGTGTTGCCATCACCGGCAGCTTGCCGCGCAAGGAGAACTACCCTGCAGTGCCGATTACCCTCGAGGAGCAGATCGAGAGTACCCAGGCGGCGTTTGAAGCCGGGGCCACCATCGCTCACTGTCATGTGCGCAACGACGACCAGAGCCCGACATCGGACCCCGAAAAGTTCGCCCGGTTGATGGAAGGGCTCAGAAAGCACTGTCCGGGGATGATCGTTCAGCTTTCTACCGGCGGGCGCTCCGGTGCCGGCCAGGAGCGGGGCGGCATGCTGCCGCTCAGGCCGGATATGGCCAGTCTCTCGGTGGGCTCCAACAACTTTCCCAACCGCGTCTACGAGAACCCGCCGCAGTTGGTAGAGTGGCTTGCCGACGAAATGCTGAAGTACGCCATCAAGCCGGAAATCGAAGCCTTCGATCTTTCCCACCTCCACCAGGCGGTAAATCTTTCGAAACAGGGCAAGCTCAAGGCGCCGCTCTACGTTCAGTTCGTGATGGGGGTCAAGAACGCCATGCCGGCGGACAAGCCTACCTTCGACTTCTACATCGAGACCCTGAAGCGCCTGGCCCCGGATGCCCAGTGGTGCGGTGCCGGCATAGGCCCCAACCAGCTTTTATTGAATGAATGGTCTATCGCCGCGGGTGGCCACACCCGCACCGGCCTTGAGGACAACGTGCGACTCGACCGCGACACCTTGGCACCTTCCAATGCTGCCCTGGTCGAGCGTGCCGTGGCACTGTGCGAGAAGTACGAGCGACCGGTGGCCACCTGGCAGCAGGCGCGCGAGATCCTCGGCCTGGCTTCTATCTGAGACTGCCGGAGGCAACAGATGCGCGGGCCCCGCCTTATACCTTGGTAGCAGCCTGGAGCAGGTGCGTCGTGCTGCCGCCTGACTACAGAGTGATTAATTAGCTGAAAAGCATCGATTTCCATGTTCCGAACGAGGGGAGGCCTAGCCTCCCCTCGCCTGTTTCGTCAGCGGCGCATTTGACGATCGAACGAACTTGGCGTTAACTTGTTCGCATCACAAAACAAAGTTCGCTATTCGAACTCTAACGAGAGCGCCCAGGAGAGATACCATGGCCGAATTCCTGAGCCTCCGTGACGCGGTGGCACGCTATGTCGAAGACGGCGCCACCGTGGCCATGGAGGGCTTTACCCACCTGATTCCCTTTGCCGCCGGTCACGAGGTAATCCGCCAGAAGAAGCGTGACCTGACCCTGATCCGCATGACGCCGGACCTGGTCTACGACCAGATGATCGGTGCCGGCTGCGCCCGCAAGGTGATCTTCTCCTGGGGCGGCAACCCCGGCGTGGGCTCGCTGCACCGCCTGCGCGATGCGGTGGAGAAGGGCTGGCCGCACAAGGTCGAAATCCTCGAGCACAGCCACGCCGCCATGGCCTGCGCCTTCGAGGCCGGCGCCGCCGGCCTGCCGCTGGCCGTACTGCGCGGCTACGTGGGTAGCGAGCTGCCCAGCGTCAACGACCAGATCAAGTTCATCGAGTGCCCCTTCACCGGTGAGCGCCTGGCCGCGGTGCCGGCGGTGCGTCCCGACGTTTCCATCGTCCACGCGCAGAAAGCCGACCGCGCCGGCAACGTGCTGGTCGAAGGTATCGTCGGCGTGCAGAAGGAGGCGGTGCTGGCGGCCAAGCAGAGCATCGTCACCGTCGAGGAGATCGTCGACGATCTGCGTGCCGAGGTCGACTATCACCCCAACGCCTGCATCATCCCGGGCTGGGCCATCAGTGCCATCGCCGTGGCCGAGAAGGGCTCGCTGCCCTCCTATGCCCACAGCTACTACCCGCGCAACAACGCTTTCTACAAGGAGTGGGATGGTATCGCCCGCGACCGCGACACCTTCACCCGGTGGATCGAAGAGAACGTCATGAAAGCAGGGGGGAACGCCTGATGAGTACCGTCGATAAGGACCTGGACTACACCTCGTCAGAGATGATGACCGTCACCGCGGCCCGTGCCCTGCAGAATGGCATGACCTGCTTCGTCGGCATCGGCCTGCCCAGTGAGGCGGCCAACCTGGCTCGCCTGACACATGCACCGGACGTGGTGCTGATCTACGAATCCGGCACCCTGCAGACCAAGCCCGACGTGCTGCCGCTCTCCATCGGCGACGGCGAGCTGGCCGAAACGGCGCTCACCACCGTCTCGGTGCCGGAGATGTTCCGCTACTGGCTGCAGGGCGGCAAGATCGACGTGGGCTTCCTCGGCACCGCCCAGATCGACCGCTACTGCAACCTCAATACCACCCTGATCGGCGACTACCGCGAGCCCAAGGTGCGCCTGCCTGGCGGCGGCGGTGCGCCGGAGATTGCGACGAATGCCGGCGAGGTGTTTATCACCCTCAAGCACTCCAAGCGCGCCTTCGTCGACCGGGTCGATTTCGTCACCACCCTGGGCTTCGGCCGCGACGGCAAGGGCCGCGACGGCGTGCCCAACATCGGCAAGGGGCCGACCCGGGTCATCACCGACCTGTGCGTGATGAAGCCCGACCCCGAGACCAAGGAGCTGGTGGTGGTGTCGCTGCACCCCGGCGTGAGCCGCGAGGACGTGATCGAGGCCACCGGCTGGGAGATCCGTTTCGCCGAGACGCTGGAGAGCACCCCGGAGCCCTCGGCCCGCGAGCTCGAGGTCCTGCGCGAACTCAAGGACCGTACCGCCCGTGCCCATGCCGGTGCGTAATTCGCGCCAGAACGGCCTGCGCTTGGCCATACGGCGTTGAGAGACAGCTCAAAATGCTCATTTACCCATTCGTAAACTCCGCTTTTTCGCTGTCTCTCGCCTTGTCTGGCCATCGCTCGACGCGTTCTGGCATCGAATTAAGGAGATAATGTATGACCGACGTATTCCTTTGCCATCCGCGGCGCACCGCCATCGGCCGCTTCGGTGGCACCTTGGCCAGCGTTCGCCCCGACGACTTCGCCGCCACCATCTTCAAGGCGGTGCTGAATGAGGCCCCGGATCTCGACCCGGCCGCCATCGACGAGGTGTTCATGGGTTGCGCCAACCAGGCCGGCGAGGACAACCGCAACGTGGCGCGCATGTCCGCCCTGCTGGCGGGCCTGCCCACCTCGGTGCCCGGCACCACCATGAACCGCCTGTGCGGCTCCGGCATGGACGCGGTAGGCACCGCCTTCCGCGCCATCAAGGCCGGCGAGATGGAGCTGGCCCTGGCCGGCGGCGTGGAGTCCATGTCCCGCGCGCCCTACGTGCTGGGCAAGGCCGACAGCGCCTTCTCCCGCGGCCAGAAGATCGAGGACACCACTATCGGCTGGCGCTTCGTCAATCCGCTGATGAAGAAGGCCCACGGCATCGATTCCATGCCGGAGACCGCCGAGAACGTCGCCGAGAAGTTCAACATCTCCCGTGAGGACCAGGATGCCTTCGCCCTGCGCTCCCAGCAGAAGGCCGCCGCCGCCCAGAAGGCGGGTCGCTTCGCCATCGAGATCACGCCGATCGAGATCCCCCGGCGCAAGCAGGAGCCGCTGGTGTTCGACACCGACGAGCACCCGCGCGAGACCACCCTGGAGAAGCTGGCCGGGCTGCCGACGCCGTTCCGCGAGGGCGGCAGCGTCACCGCCGGCAACGCCTCCGGCGTCAACGACGGCGCCGCCGCCATGCTGGTGGCCAGTCAGGCCGCGGTGGAGCAACATGGCCTCAAGCCCATGGCTCGTATCATCGGCATGGCCACGGCCGGTGTCGAGCCGCGCATCATGGGCTACGGCCCGGTGCCGGCGGTACGCAAGCTGCTCGAGCGAACCGGCGTGACCATGGACGAGATCGACATCTTCGAGTTCAACGAGGCCTTCGCTGCCCAGGCACTCGCCTGCACGCGGGACCTGGGGCTCGCTGACGACGACCCGCGGGTCAACCCCAACGGCGGTGCCATCGCACTCGGCCATCCGCTGGGCATGTCCGGCGCGCGCCTGCTGCTCACCGCTGCCCATGAGCTGCAGCGCACCGGCAAGCGCTATGCGCTGTGCACCATGTGCGTGGGCGTGGGGCAGGGGATTGCGACCCTGATCGAGAAGGCCTAATAGAAATAGAGTGGAACCAGGCCGGTGGTGACGAGCTGCCGGCCTTTCCCGTTGCACTGCTGGGAGAAGAATCATGGCATTTCTGACCGTCGACGGCCGCAGCGTCGCCTATCGCCTGCTAGGCCCCGAGGCGCTGCCGCTGGTGGTGCTGGCGCATCCGCTGGGCATGAGCCAGGCGGTGTGGGACGACCTGCTGCCGGCGCTGTTGCCGCGCTACCGCGTGTTGACCTGGGACCTGCCCGGCCACGGTGCCAGCCAGGCCTGGCCGGCTGAGGGCGGCGGGATCACCCCCGCGGCCCTGGCCGCTGAGGCGCTGGCGCTGGTCGAGAATGCCGGTGCCTCGCGCTTCCACTTCGTCGGCACTTCCATCGGCGGCGTGGTCGGCCAGCAGCTGATCCGAGAGCATGCCGAACGTCTCTATTCCGTCACCCTGACCAACACCGGGGCGGTGATCGGCAACCAGGAGCTGTGGACCACCCGTGCCGGCCGCATTCGCCAGGAAGGCCTGGCGGCAATGGCCGAGGAGATCGTGCCGCGCTGGTTTGCACCGGCCTGCTTCGAGGCCGAGCCGGCGCTCAAGGCCGGCTGGTGTACCCAGATGGGCCGCGGCGACGACGAGTCCTATGCCCGCCTGTGCGAGATGCTCGGCCGGACCGACTTCCGCGGCAAGCTCAAAGAGCCGCTCGCCGAGCACCCGGGCATCGGCGTGCACCTGCTTGGCGGCAGCGACGACATGGCCACGCCGCCGGAGACCCTGCAGGCCCTGGCCGCCGAGTGTGGCGGCGTACCGCTGGAGATCCTCGAAGGCATTGCCCACGTGCCCTCGGTGGAAGCGCCCGCCGCCATGGCCAAACGCCTGCTGCTGTGGATGACCAGCGAGCGTGATGACGTCGGCGAGCATGGCGTGAGCTATGCTGCCGGCCTCGAGACCCGCAAACAGGTGCTCGGCGAGGAACACGTGGCGCGTTCCACCCAGAACGCCAACAGCCTCGATGCTCCCTTCCAGCAGATGATCACCCGGCTGGCCTGGGGCGAGCTGTGGAGCAACGACGACCTCACCCGCCGCGAGCGCAGCCTGATCACCACCGGCATCCTCGCCGCCCTAGGCCGCGAAGAGCTGGTACTGCACCTCAAGACCGCCAAGCGCATCGGCCTCAGCGAAGCGGAGCTGCGCCAGGTGCTGATGCACGTGGCCATCTACGCCGGGGTACCGGCGGCGAACCATGCGTTTGCTTTGGCCAAGAAAGAAGGTTGGGGTGGAGAGCTGAGTTAACTCTCCCGAGAAGCCCTAGACTTTCGTTAGAGTGCTAACAAGACGTGCCGCATGGCATGATCCGAACCGGCCTTTGGCCGTTTTCGGCTTTATGGGCGGGCATTCGCGACCAGGAGAGCAGGGCATGACTCAGGACGCCACCACACCGCCGCCGAGCGAGCTGCGCCAGGCCCTGCTGGCCTACGGCCTGCTGTGGTGCCTGGGGCTCTATCTGCGCCTCACGGTGCTGGTGGTGCCGCCGCTGATTCCCCAGCTCAAGGCGGTGCTGGGCTTTACCAGCAGCGAGGTGGCGATCGCCACCAGCCTGCCGCTGGTCACACTGGCCTTCGGCGCCCTGCTGGCCGGCTGGCTGCTGGCGCGGGTCGGTACGCTACCCAGCATGCTGCTGGGGCTCGCCGTCATGGCGCTGGGCAGTGCGCTGCGCAGCCTGCCCGAGGGCTTTACCGCCTTCATGCTGGCCACCGTGCTGATGGGGGTGGGCATCGCCTTCATGCAGACGGCGATGCCGGTACTCGCCAAGCTGTGGGCGCCCGGTCGCATCGGCCGCGCCTCGGCGGTTTACACCAACGGCCTGCTGGTGGGCGAGCTGCTGGCGGCGGGTGCTACCGGCCCGCTGGCCGCGGCCTGGCTTGGCGCCCATTGGCAGTGGGCCTTCGCCCTGTGGGTGACGCCCGTACCGCTGCTGATGCTGGCGCTGGTCGTCGGCTGTCGGCAGCTTCCGGCCATGGCCAATGGCTCCCGCAGTGCGAGCCTGACCCTGCCCAACGTGCGCGACGGGCGTACGTGGCGCCTGGTGGCCCTTCTTGGCGCGGCGGCAGCGCTCTATTTCACCGGCAACGTCTTCCTGCCGCCGCTGCTCGAGGCGAGTGCGCGCCTCGACCTGCTGGCGCCCAGCCTCACCGCCCTCAACGGCGCCCAGATGCTCTCCTCGGCGCTGCTGATCTTCTACGCCGACCGGCTGATGGGGCGGCCCCGGCCGCTGATCGGCATCACCGCCCTGGCGCTGCTGGCCCTGCCGCTGATGCTGTGGCTGCCGGGCGGCCACGTGGTGTGGGCGGCGGGCGTGTTCGGCTTCTTCACCAGCGCGCTGTTCATCTTCGTGCTGGCGCTGCCGGCCTGGCTGGTTCGCCTCGAGGCGCTGCCGCGGCTGATGGCCGGCATGCTGTTCTTCGGGTACCTTCTGGTATTCGGCATCACCGTGGTTGGCGGCTGGCTCAACGATCTCTCGGGAACCGTGGCGTTGGCCTTCCTGCCGACCCTGTTGATCAGCCTGGTCGCCATGGCCGTTACCCCGCGGCTGCTCGCTTCACGCCAGTAGGAAAACCCCATGCTCAACGCCCGTATCAAGCTGCGCCATCTGCAGGCCTTCCTCGAGGTGGCCCGCCAGCGCAGCTTCGCCCGGGCCGCCGAGCGGTTGGCGATCACCCAGCCGGGCATCTCCAAGACCATTCGCGAGCTGGAGGAGAGCCTTGGTGCTTCGCTGTTCGAACGCACGCCCCAGGGCGTGGCGCTGTCTCAGGCGGGCCTGACCCTGCTGCGCCATGCCGGGCCGGCCATGCGCGCGCTGGAAGAGGGCGTGGCGGCGGTGGGCGACGTGCACCTGGGCGCCCACGACCTGCGCGTGGGCGCGCTCTCCACGGTGGAGAGCCAACTGCTGCCCGAGGCCATCCGCCGCTGGCACGCCGCGCCCAGCGGGCAGAACGCGGTGGGCGTCAACGTGGTAACCGGCGCCAGCGCCTTCCTGCTTTCGCGGCTGCGCCGCGGCGAGCTGGATCTGGTGGTGGGACGCATGACCGAAGCCCGCGAGATCCGCGACCTGGCCTTCGAGCACCTCTACTATGAGCCGCTGCTGCTGTGCGTGCGCCGCGGCCACCCGCTGGCCGGCATCGCGCCGCTGGAAGCCGCCCGGCTGGGCGACTTCCCTTGGGTGCTGCCGCCTCTGCAGACCACCCTGCGCCAGCAGGTCGACAGCTTCTGCGTGCGCCACTCGCTGACGCTGATGAGCCAGCGGCTGGAGACGCTCTCGCTGCCCATCAGCCGCCACTACACCCTGGAGAGCGACGCCATCTGGGTCGTGCCCGAAGAGGCCGTGGCCGAAGACCTGGCGGCGGGGCGGCTGTGTCGCCTCGGCATCGAGCTGGAACCCCGCGGCGGCTCCGTCGGGCTGTGCTACAACGCCAGCATGCAGCCCACCCTGGCGTTGGAAGCCTTCTGCGAAGTACTGCGCGAAGTGAGTGCCGAGCGCTGCGCCGGGAGCAGCTGAAAGCAGCCGTGATAGCGCAATGCAGCATAACCCTGCGGTTATGAGGGGTGCCCGAGTCGTCAATTGGCGGGCCTTTGGCGAGAGGTCACACTGGGCGGGACAAGACCACTCTCCCCAAGAGACGACACGCCATGCAAGATCACAACAAGCGCTTCGTGGAGCGCGACCGTAACTGGCATCCCCCGGCCTACGCCCCCGGCTACAAGACCAGCGTGCCCCGCTCGCCGCAGCAGGCCCTGGCCAGCATGCAGCAAGCCACCGCTTCCGAACTCACCGGCCCGGACTTCCGCCACCTGCGCATGGGCCCCCACGACAACGACCTGCTGCTCAACTTCCGTGAAGACCCCGCGCTGGCGGGCGCGGCCGGCCTGCCGGTCGGCGAGCGCATCATCATGTTCGGTCGCGTGATCGACCAGTTCGGCAAGCCGGTGCCACACACCCTGGTCGAGATGTGGCAGGCCAACGCCGGCGGGCGCTACCGCCACAAGAACGACCGCTACCTCGCCCCGCTCGACCCCGGGTTCGGCGGCGTGGGCCGTACCCTGACCGACGAGCAGGGCTGGTACCGCTTCCGCACCATCAAGCCCGGCCCGTATCCCTGGCCCAACGACCCCAACAGCTGGCGCCCCTCGCACATTCACGTCTCGGTGATGGGCCCCTCGATCTCCACCCGCCTGATCACCCAGATGTACTTCGAGGGTGATCCGCTGATTCCGCTGTGCCCCATCGTCCACACCATCAAGGACCCGGCCGCGGTCGAGACCATGATCGGACGCCTCGACATGGCACATAGCCGGCCTATGGACTGCCTGGCCTATCGCTTCGACCTGGTGGTACGCGGCGAACTGCAGACATTCTTCGAAAATCAGTGAGGAGGGAACAGAGATGAAACAGCCAAACAGCGTTCCCACCAGCGAACTGATGCTGCGCGAGACCGCCTCCCAGACCGCCGGGCCCTACGTGCACATCGGCCTGGCCCTGGCCGCCGCGGGCAACCCGACCCGCGACGAAGAGATCTGGAACGAGATGGCCAAGCCCGGCGCCGAGGGCGAGCTGATCGAAGTCGTCGGTACCGTGATCGACGGCAACGGCGACCTGGTGCGCGACGCCTTCCTCGAAGCCTGGCAGGCCGACGCCAACGGCGTCTACCAGCCCGAGTTCGACCTCAAGAAGCCGTTCAACAGCTTCGGGCGCACCGCCACCACCTTCGACCACGGCAGCGAATGGTCGCTGAAGACCGTCAAGCCAGGCCCGGTGGCTCACCCCAACGGCCAGCTCATGGCGCCGCACATCAACCTGGCGATCTTCGCCCGCGGCATCAACATCCAGCTTCAGACCCGTCTCTACTTCGAGGACGAAGCCGAGGCCAACGCCGCCTGCCCGGTGCTCTCGCGCATCGAATCGCCGACCCGCCGCCAGACCCTCATCGCCAAGCGCGAAGAGGCCGACGGCAAGGTACGCTACCGCCTCGACATCAGGCTGCAGGGCGAAGGCGAGACGGTGTTCTTCGATTTCTGATTCGCCATCACCGCAGCGAATCTGCCCGACGAGGGCCGCAAGACCCCGAGAGCCGGCGCACGTGCCGGCTCTCGGTTTTACCCGAGCCGATGAAGATGATGCATCAACCGTCCGAGATCCTGCAGAGCCGGCCATCGGAATTGAGCATCACCTCGACGGTCGCGGGATGTTCGAGCAGGCTGGCGATCACGGTACCGAGCGCCGTGACATAAGTTCCTCAACCTCGGTCATATGTTCCGTTCCCCAGGCGCATAGCGGCTTCAAGGCTTCGGCGAGGGTCTGGCCGAGCGCAGTGAGGGAATACTCGACTTTCGGCGGAATTTCCTTGTAGTCGAGCCGGTCGACGATCCCATCAGCCTCCAATTCCTTGAGTTGCTGAATGAGCATCTTGTCACTGACATTGCCGATGGCGCGCCTCAGGTCGCCATAACGCCGCGCTTGGTGGGCGAGGTGGAACAGGATCAAAGGTTTCCACTTGCCCCCGATGACAGCCAGCGCAGCGTCCAGCCCGCAGATAAAACCATATGTTGTCATTTCGCATGCTCCAGATAGTACTTACCAAAGGGTGCATACTTTAATTAAGGAAAGCAAGCCTCTACTCTCTATCTCGAAGCGGTTATCATTTTTCCAGGAGATCGAGATGGGCAGGCTTGAAGGTAAAATCGCCGTCATAACCGGCGGCAACAGCGGCATCGGTCTGGCGACAGCCAAACGGTTCGTGGCAGAAGGTGCCGAGGTTTTCATTACCGGCCGTCGTCAGGAGGAGCTGGACAGGGCGGTGGAGACGATCGGCTCCGGAGTGACCGCGGTGCAGGGCGACGTTTCGCGACTGGACGATCTCGATCGGTTGTTCGCGACGGTGCGTGCGAAGAGCGGACGAATAGACATTCTTTTCGCCAATGCCGGGCTTGGAAAGCTAGCTCCGCTAGGCACCATCGACGAGGCGTCGTTCGATTTGACCTTCGACGTCAACGTCAAGGGAATGCTGTTCACGGTGCAAAAGGCTCTACCGCTTATGCAGGCCGGTGGATCCATCATCCTCACCGGTTCAACCACCGGCTCGACGGGAACGCCTGCGTTCAGTGTCTACAGCGCGACCAAGGCTGCAATTCGCAATTTTGCCCGCAGCTGGGCGCTGGACCTGAAAGGGACAGGCATCCGCGTAAACGTACTCTCTCCCGGCGCCACCGAGACACCCGGCCTCAAGGGCTTGGCAACTGCCGGCGAGGAAGATGCGTTGCTGGAGGGCTTTGCCTCGCAGATACCTCTCGGTCGTATCGGGCACCCCGAGGAGACGGCGGCGGTGGCGCTCTTTCTTGCCTCGGACGAAAGCAGCTTCATGACCGGTAGCGAGGTCTTCGCTGACGGTGGGGCCGCACAAATCTGATGGCCGCTCAAAACCAGATCCTGAGCTTTATTGCTTGGGCGATGGAAGGATAGAACATGAAGGCTGCATATTATGATGTTCCAGGCGGACCAGAGGTCCTGAGCTACGCAGACGTCGAGGCTCCGGTTTGTCCCGAGGATGGAGTACTCCTCCGGGTGGAGGCAATCTCGATCGAGGGGGGCGATCTCATCAATCGGGCGACGGCGGCGCCTCAGGCAGCAGGCCACGTTCCTGGCTATGCGGCCTCGGGCGAGATCGTCGAGGTTGGCGCGAAGGTTCGCGGCCGCTTCATCGGGCAAAAGGTGACGTCATTCGACATGGGCGGGTCCCATGCCGAATTGCGCGCCGTGAAGGCCACGCGAACATGGATCGTGCCGGACGGGTTGCAGATGGCGGCTGCGGCCGCCCTGCCCATTTCGTTTGGAACCGCCCATCACAGCCTGTTTGCGCGCGGCAACCTGGTCGACGGCGAGACCCTGCTCGTGCAGGGCGGAGCGGGCGGCGTCGGGGTCGCGGCGATCCAACTGGCACATCGCGCCGGTTCGAAGGTATTGGCAACCGTCTCGGGCGCGGATCGCGCTGAGCAACTGCGGACTTATGGGCTGGACGCCGCGATTGACCACCGCTCAGAGGATGTGACCGCGGCCGTCATGCGGTTAACCGCCGGCCGCGGCGTGGATCTGGTCGTCGATCCCGTCGGGTCCACGCTCGCGGGATCGCTTGCCGCACTCCGGCCCGAGGGTCGTCTGGTCTTTGTCGGCAACGCAGGGCGCGCGTCGCTGGACCTGGACCTCTGGCCTGCCTTGCAGGCCAACCAGACGCTTCTGGGTGTGTTCATGGGCAGCCAGCTCGAAAAACCCGAAGTCCACAGAACGGTCGACGACATGTTGCGCCTGGCCGCCACCGGTGAGCTGGAGGTTCCCATCGATCGACGGTTTTCGCTTTGCGAGGTCGCGGCGGCACATGCCTATGCCGAGGAAAATTCCATTCTGGGCCGGGTCGTCCTTGTCCCTTGACTCGCTCGCCACACCTTCCTCTACCCGAGGTGATGCGCCTACCCCAGGACGTCGACCTGGCCAGGCAGGCGTGCAGGGAAATGCTGATGGTGCTTGAACGCCACATGCAGGAGCGCGAGTACGTCGTCGGTGATCGACTCAGCGTCGCCGACTTCAGCCGCGACATGCTGGTGGTCATCACAGAGCAGGCACTTTCCACCTGGCCGTGTAGCGGCTCCCAGACGGCCGACTAGCTTCTTGAACCGCTGTAGCAAATCTGCCCGACGAGGGCCGCAAGACACCGAGAGCCAGCCTATGCGCTGGCTCTCGTTTTTTTGGCTATCGGAATGACGCAGGGCATGCGACTAAAGGTGAATAAATTCGACTAAAGTCTATGATTCGGGTATGCTGTTAGCATCCTCATGAAGTAACCGAGATACCCAGCCATGACCACCCAGACGCTCCCTTTCCGTGCGACCGCTACCCAGTCCAGCGCTCCCTTGGGCAAGCGTATCCGCTCTGCCGCCTATCGCCTGCTCGAGCGGATGACCGAAAGCGCCTACGAACAGTACAAGCCTATCTTGCGTAACTACTACCTCTAAGGGCCGAGGCTGTGCCTGGCCCGGTCGGCCCGGCAACCTGACACGACGAGAAGAGCCAGTGCACTGCGCTGGCTCTTCTCGTTATGGGTGAGGCAATCCCTCCGGCTGCGGCAGCGATGCCTCCACTCTCGTTGTCGATTCCATCTGCGCTCGTTCGACAGGCTCATGAGTTAGTAATAGCGAGTGCCTGCCAATCGAAGGAGCCGGAACATGATGAAACTCTACGGAACGCCGCCGACCCGCGCCTTGCGCGCCGTCTGGTTACTCAACGAGCTGGGCCTGGAGTACGAGCTGATCCCTGTGGATCTCCTGCAAGGAGAGCACCACCAGCCAGACTTCCTCGCACTTAACCCCGCCGCTAAGGTTCCGGTGCTGGTCGACGGTGACCAGGTCATCACCGAATCGTCCGCCATCCAGCTCTACCTGGCCGAGAAATATCCACAGGCGGGTTTCATTCCAGAGGCTGTGGAGGAGAGAGCCCAGCTGTATCGCTGGATATTCTTCCTGGTGACCGAGATCGAGCAGCCGCTGTGGCGCATCGCTCGTCATACCTTCATCTACCCCGACGAGAAGCGCCTGCCACAAGACGTCGACCAGGCCAGGCAGGAGTGCGTGGCGATGGTGACGGTACTCGAGCGGCACATGGAACGGCGCGAATACGTGGTCGGCGACCGGCTCAGCGTCGCCGACTTCAACGCCGCCTACACCCTGGACTGGGCCAATGAAGAGAACATGCTCGGCGATGCACCCAGGCTGAGGGAGTTCCTGAAGACAATGTATGCTCGCCCCACGGCGCCGCCTACCATTGCTGAGGCGTTTGCGGCGATGGAAAGTTAGGTCACAACTGAGAGATCGAGCCCGTGGAGCAAACTTTACCACCGAGAGCCAGCGCTTTGCGCTGGCTCTCGTCTATTTAGCATTGCGTTGGCGTAGGTCTCTGGTGCAGGCCTGCGCGAGCATCTATGCTGATGACGTGTATTCTTTTATAAGAGGCATTGTGGCGGCGCTTTGGGCTGGATACCTAGTCCAATCTTTCATGGCGATCCGGTCATGCGGGTCCCTACAGCTAGCGACCAGTAAATGTAGCTGTCATGGCCATCTGGGTGTGAAAGCACTGTCTGATCGCTGTTAGATTACGAGCGGGGGTTAGATATGAATGATGTACGCCAATGGGTTTTCGTGGCCGATATGAATTATAGTGATTCAGTTACCATTAGTGATGTATGGTTGTGGGTTAAATGGCTGTATTTTTACCCTGGCGATGCTATTATTTATTATATTGTAAATTTCTTTACGGGAATTGCTAATTTCTTTGAAATTTCAAATGGTGATTACGGCGGTGTGTTGTCAGGGGTAATATCATTCTTTGCTTGGGTTATTGTGCTGGAGAGTTTTGGAAGGGTGTTCAAGTAGAATGACGCATCTAGAAGTGGGATTTTCTCTTTTTCCAATAAATACCGCTCATCTTCATTGAGCTTTTTCTCCGAAGTACTAAGATATTCGTGAATTTGTCATCTTACCCTAAAGGTCGGCATCGGGTTGATTTCTGACGTAGATTGTCCATGTATGTTGGTGCTTTTTTGCTACGTTTTCAAAGTCCCAGCGGAGGCGATTATTGCCTTCCATAACCCCGACCCGTAGATGCTTCAAATCGAGCGACGCAATGCCCGGTTGCGCGCCACATTGTTTGCCAAGCTGTTTGGCGGGGCCAGGCGTGGGTTTCGCAAGGCCATATCGTGCCTTCGGCTCCGTCACCGCCAACATCGAGGCTAAAGGGTCCCCCGCGACATTGAGAAGTGTCCGCGCCCCTGGGCGGAGCAGCGGTACCGGCAGATCGTGCGATGGAGCACGGCCGAAAAGGGCATTTTCCGTCGCTGGAGGTGCCGGAGACTTTCGTCAAGGACATGCAGGAAGGCATTACGGGCGTGTTGGCTGCTATTCGGGGCCGCTAATCGGTGATGGCCGTTTGCGGGTGATCAGCGGTCAGTCTCAGCAAACCCGGCCTTCACGCTTTGCTCGAGACGAGGCACCGCGAAATCGATGAAGGCGCGCAGCTTCTGTGGGAGCAGCGGCCGGCGCTCGTAAACCAGGTGGATCGGCCAGGGCGTTGGCTCCCACGCCTGCAATACCGTTTCCAGGCGCCCAGCCTGGATCCTCGGTGCCGCCTGATAAGAGAGAACGCGGGTAAGGCCGAGGTCCGCCTCGGCAGCATCCAGTGCCGCTTCGGCCGTGTTCACGGTCAGGCGTGCCTGCACAGGAATCCGCAGCGACTCCCCTTCCGCTTCGAAGCGCCAGGCCTGGATGGCCAGCAACTGATCGAAGGTAATGCAGGAGGCCCCCACGAGATCGCTTGGCGCAGCGGGCCTGCCATGCTCGTCGAGATAGGCGGGACTCGCACAAACGACTTGGCGTACTTCGCCGACTTTCCGAGCGATGAGACCGCTATCCGGTAGTGGGCCGATACGCACGGCCATATCGATGTGCTCCTCACCGATGCTCATCGGGCGGTCGGTGAGTTGCAACTGAATGTTCACCTCCGGATGGCACTGCAGGAAAGCCGTGACCACCGGCAGGACATACAGACGTCCAAAGACGATCGGCGCCGTCAGGGTCAGCGTACCCCGAGGGGCCGAAAACTCACCGGAAGCGCCACGTTCGGCTTCGGCCACCTCTTCCAGGATCCGCCGGCACGCCGCCACGTAGGCCGTTCCCGCTTCGGTCAACGTCAGCCCCCGAGGAGAGCGCTGAACCAGCTCGGCGTTCAAGTCGGCTTCCAGCTCGGAGATTCTGCGGCTAACTGTAGCGATGGGCATTCTCAGGGCACGGGCGCCGGACGTGATGCTGCCTTCGTCGACCACTCTGACCAGCATGGCCATCGTCTGGAGTCTGTCGGGCATGGGCCACTCAACCAAGGTTACCTTGGTTCCAAATAATGGAAGTTAGTGTTTCAACTTTGCCATCTACTGCGGTTTTTTGGAAAGCAATATCCTCGTGAACAGCTCATCACATTGAGCTCAAAAGCCTCATGTCTCGTTCACAGGAGTCACAGCATGAACCCGAACTTCCCCGCCCAAGCCGCCCCGATCAAGCTGTACCGCCACCCCAAGTCGGGTCATAGCCATCGTGTCGAACTCATGATGGCACTGCTCGACCTGCCCTATGAGACCGTCGATATCGATCTCGTGAACGGCGCGCACAAGGCGCCCGAGTTTCTCGCTATCAGTCCCTTCGGGCAGGTCCCCGTCATCGATGACAACGGCGTGATGCTGTCGGATTCCAACGCCATTCTGGTCTACCTGGTGAAGTCCTATCCCACCGGCCACGACTGGCTGCCTGAAAGCCCTGCGGGCGCCGCGGAAGTGCAGCGCTGGCTGTCGGTGGCTGCCGGCGAGATCGCGCGTGGCCCTTGCGCGGCAAGGCTGGTGACGGTCTTCGGCGCAGCGCTGGATCATGAAGGCGCCCAGGCGGCGGCGCATCGCTTGCTTGCCCAAATGGAACCGATCCTGGAACGCCGGGATTTCTTGGCCGGACCGGCCATCACCATCGCCGATGTGGCCGGCTACAGCTACATCGCCCATGCGCCCGAAGGCGGCGTCAGCCTCGAGGCTTACCCATCGATCCGGGCTTGGCTGGCCAGGATCGAAGCGCAGCAAGGCTTTGTCGGCATGGTCCGTACGCCGCTTCCCGAAACCGCCTGAGCGAGAGGGGCATCGCATGGCGCAGCACGATCACACCTTTCACGCCGGCGAGCGAGCGGTACAGCGGCGTGCCGAAGTCTCCAGCGATTGGCTCGAGAGTGCGGCAGGCTTCGTGCGCCCTGCGATGCCACAGCAGCACCGAGAGTTCTTCGAGAACCTGCCGATGCTGTTTCTCGGGCTGCTCGACCCGGCGGGTCGCCCCTGGTGCGTTTCCGCCTTCGGGCCGCCTGGCTTCGTGGCCTCTCCCTCCGCGGATGCCCTGGTATTGCAACGCGCGCCGGTACTCGTCGACGAACTGGGTCTGATGTTGACGCCTGGGTCGAGCGTTGGCCTTGTCGGTGTCGACCTATCCAACCGGCGACGCAATCGGATGAATGGCCGGGTACGGCATGCATCAGGTGATGCGATCACCCTCGCGGTCGACCAGAGCTTCGGGAACTGCCCGCAGTACATCCAGACCCGCTCCCAGACCGCTGCCATGGCCGAGCCCTCGGCCGCCACCGGGCGGAGCAGCAGCCTGGCCGACCCGACGGTCCGCCGCATCATCGAATCCGCCGACACTTTCTTCATCGCCTCCCGGGCCGCCGGTCCGCTCGAGGGGGGCAGCGCCGGGGTCGACGCGTCGCACCGCGGCGGGCGGCCGGGGTTTCTCGGCATCAACGACGACGGCTCGCTCTCCTTTCCCGACTTTTCCGGCAACCGCATGTTCAACACGCTTGGCAACATCGAGGGCGATGGCCGCGTCGGCCTGTTCCTGCCGGACTTCGAAACCGGCGAGGCGGTCGTGCTGACCGGCCGTGCCAGCATCGACTGGAGCGCGGAGCGCGCGGGTGCTTTCGCGGGGGCCGAGCGCATCGTCGATGTGCAGCCGGAAGAGATCTGGCATGCCACCGCTACCTTGCCGATGACCGCAGCGCTTGCCGAGCCGTGGCCTGCACTCGAGGCCACCGGCAGCTGGGATGAGGTGCGCTTGGCCGCGCTCAAGCGCGATGGTTATCGGCACTTCCGGATCGTATCGAAACGCAGGGAAAGCGACGCCATCACCTCTTTCTATCTGACCCCTGCAGACGGCGGCCCGATCGAGCCGCATGAGGCAGGGCAGTTCCTGCCGATCCGGCTTCACGACGATGACGGCCCGATTCTGCGCAGCTACACGATTTCCCAGGCACCGAATGGACACGACTACCGCCTCTCAATCAAGCGAGAAGCGCATGGCCGGGCTTCCCGCTGGCTGCATGATCGGCTCGAGAGTGGAGACTTGATCGAGGTCGCCTCGCCGGCGGGCGACTTCGTGCTGGATCGAGGTACCCAGCCCATCGTCATGCTCTCCGGCGGCGTCGGCATTACGCCCATGGTGGCGATGCTCGACGGGCTCGTGAGTGCGCAGCACAGCGGGGCGCCTCGGCGCGAGGTGTATTTCATCCATGCCACCCGGAACAGCGCCAGCCGGGCATTTCGCGGCGAGCTCGAGGCGCTCGCCCGCCAGTACGACTGGCTGCATCTCTTCACCGCCTATTCGGCGCCGGGCGCGGAAGACAGCCTGGGCCACACGCACGATATCGAGGCGAGGCTGAGCATGGAGGTGCTCGCGGGGCTGCTCCCTTTCGGCGGCTACCAATTCTATTTATGCGGCCCCGAGAGCTTCATGCGCGCGCTGTATAGCGGCTTGCGCGACATGGGCATCGACCGCTCGCATATCCATTATGAGTTCTTTGGCGCGGGCGAACTCGACGATACCGAAGAGAAAGCGGCGACCGCGGAACTGCCGACGCGCGCAACGGTGACTTTCGCCCATTCGAAGGTCCAGACCGAATGGACCGCTCAGAGCGGCACGCTGCTGGAAACCGCCGAGGCGTCCGGACTGAAGCCTTCCCACAGCTGCCGCTCGGGCAAGTGCGGTACCTGCGCCACACGCCTGATCGCGGGAAACGTTCACTACCCGCGCAAGCCGCTGATCAGCCCGGCCGAAGGCCATGTGCTGACCTGCTGTGCAGTCCCGATGGACGTACATATCGAAATCGGCCTGTGAGATAACGCGCACGGTAGGGGCGCGATACCACGACCATGGTCGGGACATGCCGTGATGGGCCCTCGTGCTTCGTCCAGGGTTCGGAGGGCTCTGTCAGGCGGCGGTATCGTCAGGTCTAGGGGATGTCTCGACAGACCTATGACCTCCTGCTATCCATCCAGTGTGTTCTTGCTACAGTAGCGGTTGCACCCAGGCTTCCCAACCCGGATCCGAGAAGCCTGAGCCGCATCTCCCACGGCTGCCGCTCGGGCCTCGACGCCTGCGGGCGGCATTACGCAAAAATGGAAATCGGATAAGATGATGAAAAAAGGACTTCTTTTTATCATGCTTTGCATACTGGCTGGCTGTACAAGCCGGGGGGCTTATGAGGGCATTCAGGCGAGCAACCGTTATGAATGTTCCAAGCTTCCTCACTCTCAGTATGACGAATGTATGAAGGATGCCAGCAAGACGTACAGTGAGTATAAACAGGAGCGAGAGGAGGCAATGAACGAGTAACGCTTGCCCTCACCTCTCGCTTTCTCCTATCACCGCAATGATGCTCTCGCAGAACCAGCGAGGCTGATGGGACAAACTCATGAGTCGCCTAAACAGGGATGTTAAAGCACTCGAAGCCCGTGCAACCGACGCCGACCTCGATGATCTGGGCGCGACTGGCCGCGGCGCGGCTACCGGAGGCCGAGATGGTCCAGCGCGCCGCGTCCGGCCATCGCCGCCGGGATCAGGGCATGCCTCTCGCCGATCTTGTCGATATCGGAGACTTTCGTCAAAGACCTGCAAGAGGGGCTCGCTCGAAACAATTTTTTCTCATTATGCGACCGGGATTTGCAGGGCCTCTAGCTTCTTCTTACGCTTAATAAAGATCTGATCTGGTATAAGTCTGTGCTCTTGCGGCCCGGTGGATGTCGATGATGTCTGTACCATCCGATAGAGCGCTTAGCCAAGCCAGGCAATGGATGCCAAAATCCATGCTTCGCTCCGGTTTTCCATCAGCGATGGGCGGCATTGGGCAGGCTAAATCAAGGTGGTGTTATGAGTGTTACGGATACAAAGCCGCTTGAGCAGTTCATCTCAGCACTTGAGCGCTCGCTGAATGCTCACGATGCAGTGGAATACAACCGTTATTTTACCCACGATGTTTCGTGGGGAAATCCAAACGGTGGCATCGTAAGGGGCTTGGACGCTCTACATCCCGTTCATAAGGGTTTTCTCGAAGGACCCCTTCGTAACTCTAAGTTCAAATATATTATAGAACGTATGGAGCTTGTTACTCCGGATGCTGCATACGCTTATGTGCGGCTCACGCGAACTTCTCCAGATGGTACTGAAGTGGAATCTGACGAACGCTGCCTATACGTATTTGTTCGCAAGCAAGACAGCTGGTGGTTGTGTGCTGGGCATAATACGCGCGTGCAGCCTGGCCAGAATGTCGAGAGTAATACGCCCCACTAGGTGCTTCAGCCCGACGAACCTTTGTCGTGCGGCTGAGTTTTGGTGCTAGCATTCAAAGAGCGTAAGGCGCATGTCGAATCTTGGAGGCTTAGTGGCCTGGCCTCACCCCTCCCGCTCCCCAATTGCCTCGATGATGCTCTCGCAGAACCAGCGCTGTGAGGGGGAGCGGCTGGCCTGGGCCTGCCAGTGCAGCGCGACCTCGAACTCGGGCACGTGAAAGGGCAGTTCATGAATGACCAGCGGGGAACCTTCGGTGAAGCTGGCGGCGACCTGCAGCGGCATGATGGCGATCAGGTCGCTGTCGTGGAGCACCCGTGGCAGTACCGAGAAGTGCGGAATTTCCAAGCTTACCTTGCGCTGAATGCCCTGCTGACGCATCACCTCCTCGGCCATGCCATGCCCCGAGGAGGAGGTGACGGCGACGTGGCGCGCGGCGATGAAGCTTTCGCGGGTCAGGGGGCCTTCGCCGAAGCGCTCCTGATTGAGCAGGCATACGTAGCGGTCCTGCAACAGCACATGGCGTGAAATGGCCGTACTCGTCAGAGGGCGGCTGCAGATCAGCGCGTTGACCCGGCCGGCGACCAGCCACTCCTCGGCGTGCTCGATCTCCAGCGGTACCACTTCCAGCTCGGCCTGCGGCGCCTGCTCGTGCAGGTGCCGCATGAGCTTCGGTAGCAGCGCCATCTCGCCCAGGTCGGTCAGCGCCAGCCGGAAGCGGCGGGTACAAGTGGCGGGATCGAACTCGCGGCTGCTCTCGATGGTGTCCTGGAGCTGTTGCAGGGCATCACGCAGCGAGGGGTAGAGCTGGCGCGCGGCAATGGTGGGCTCCATGCCCTGGCGGGTGCGCACGAACAGGCGGTCTTCGAAAAGGTCACGCAGCCGGGCCAGCGCATAGCTGACGGAAGGCTGGGTGACGTATAACCGCTCGGCCGTGAGAGTGACGCTACCGGTTTCGTACAGCAGCACGAAGGTACGCATGAGGTTGAGGTCAATGTGGTTCATAAAATAGATGCGCTTTATTTTTCATAGAAAAACTATCAATTTGCTTGATTGTAGCAGCGACGGCTAGCGTGAAGGCAATACGCACAAGACCAAGGAACAAGCATGCCGAGCGTTCACACCGTCACTTATTCGCTCCTGCGCCGCCAGGGCATCACCACCGTTTTCGGCAACCCCGGCTCCAATGAGCTGCCGTTTCTCAAGGGCTTCCCTGAGGATTTCCGCTACGTGCTCGGCCTGCACGAAGGCGTAGTGGCGGGCATGGCCGACGGCTATGCGCTGGCCAGCGGGCGGCCGGCGTTCGTCAACCTGCACGCCGCGGCGGGCACCGGTAACGCCATGGGGGCGCTGACCAACGCCTGGTATTCGCATTCCCCGCTGGTGATCACCGCCGGTCAGCAGGCGCGCTCGATGATCGGCGTGGAGTCGATGCTGGCCAACGTGGAGGCGCCGCAGCTGCCCAAGCCGCTGGTCAAGTGGAGCTACGAGCCGGCCTGCCCCGAGGACGTGCCGCGTGCGCTGAGCCAGGCGATCCATAGCGCCTCGCTGCCGCCGCGCGGCCCGGTATATGTTTCGATTCCCCATGACGACTGGGACCGGGAAGCCGACGACGATGCCGAGCTGGTGGCCGAGCGTGAGATCGACCACGCCGGAGTGCCGTCACCCGCTCAGCTCGAGCGGCTGGCCCAGCGGCTCAACGCCGCCGACAACCCGGTGCTGGTGCTGGGGCCCGAGGTCGATGCGCGCCAGGCCAACGGGCTGGCCGTGGAGCTGGCCGAGCGCCTGCGCTTGCCGGTATGGGTGGCGCCTTCCGCCTCGCGCTGCCCCTTCCCCAATCGCCATCCCTGCTTCCGCGGCGTGCTGCCAGCGGCCATTTCGGGCATCACCGCGCAACTGGAAGGGCACGACCTGATCGTTGTCATCGGCGCTCCGGTGTTCCGCTATCACAAGTACGCGCCGGGGCGTTACCTGCCCGAGGGGGCTCGGCTGGTGCACGTCACTGGCGATGCCAACGAGGCGGCCCGAGCGCCCATGGGCGATGCGCTCGTCGGCGACGTGCATGCCACGCTCGAGGCGCTGCTGCCGCACATCGTGCAGAGCGAGCGGTCCATGCCCGAGCCGCTGCCGAGGCCGGCCCCGGCCGAAGACGGCGAGGGGCGACTGGCCCCGGCCAACGTCTTCGACATGCTCGATGCGCTGGCGCCGGAGGACGCCATCTACGTCAAGGAGTCGACCTCGACGGTGGAGATCTTCTGGGAGCGCGTCGCGATGCGTGAGCCCGGCAGCTACTTCTTTCCCGCTGCGGGTGGGCTCGGCTTCGGCCTACCTGCGGCGCTCGGCGTGCAGCTCGCCCAGCCGCAGCGCCAGGTCATCGGCGTGATCGGTGACGGCTCGGCCAGCTACGCCATCACCGCACTATGGAGCGCCGCGCAGTACCGCATCCCGGTGGTGCTGCTCATCCTCCGGAACGATACCTACGGTGCCCTGCGCGGCTTCGCCCGCCACATGGCCGTGGACGATGCCCCCGGGCTAGACGTGCCGGGCATCGATTTCTGTGCGCTGGCGCGAGGCTACGGGGTCGAGGCGCGCCTGGCCGACTCCCGGCAGGCCCTGGAAACGGCCCTGCGGGAGGGCTTCGCGATGGATCGGCCGCTGCTGATCGAGGTGCCGACCCTGCCCACCTGATCCGACATAACGCCATCACTACAACGACAAGAGAGGTCACCGTCATGAAACACGCCATCTCACGCCTGCTGCTCGCCACTTCCGCACTGGGGCTGTGCGCCTCGGTCGGCGCGGAAACCACTCTGCGCATGGCGCACCTATGGCCGGAGGGTTCGGCGGTCAACCAGGAGATATACCGGGCCTGGGCCGAACGGGTGGAGCAGGAATCCAGCGGCGAGCTCAAGGTCGAGATATATCCCTCGCAGACCTTGAGCAAGGCCAACCAGGCCTATGACGCGACGGTCAATGGCATCGCCGATATCGCCGTCACGCTGCAGGGCTATACCGCCGGGCGTTTCCCGCTCACCGAGATCGTGCAACTGCCGGGGATCGTCAACAGTGCCTCCCAGGGCGCGTGTATCCTGCAGACGCTCTACGATGACGGGGACATCGCCGGGGAGTACGACGATACCCGCGTGCTGTTCCTGTTCACCACCGGACCGGCCTACCTGCATACCCGCGATACCGAGATCCGCACGCCGGCCGATCTCGAGGGGTTGCGCATCCGCCGCCCCAGCGAGGTGGCCGGCGAGATGCTCGCCAGCATGGGCGCCCAGCCGCTGGGCATGCCGGCGCCGGATATCTTCACCTCGCTGCAGCGCGGGGTGATGGATGGCCTGAGCTTTCCCTGGGAGGCGATGAAGGTGTTTCGCATCAACGAGCTGACGAACTACCACCTGCAGGTGCCGTACTACGCCGGCGCCATCGTGGCGACGATGAGCCAGGCGAGTTTTGAGCGGCTCTCACCCGAGATGCAGGCGGTGATCGACGAGAACAGCGGCATGGCCTGGGCCCAGCAGGCGGGGCGGGTCTTCGACGCGCTCGACGAGGCCGGGCGCGAGGAAGCCGTGGCCCAGGGCGACACCATCCACGTCGTCGAAGACCCGCTCAACGACCCTGAGTGGTCAGGACCGCTCGAGGAGGGCACAGAGAGTTACCTCAAGCGGCTCGAGGAGCGGGGCCTCGACAATGCACGCGAGATCTACCAGCGCGCCCTCGAGCTGCGCGACGAGTGCCCCGTGGAGCCCCGCTGAGGCGCAACCGCCATCCTGAGTGGCAGCGCTAGCCTGGTACACGACTAAAGTTCTGGCGGGATCCGGGGAAAGTCCAATTAATCCCACTGATTTTGCCTTATGCAGCGGTTGGCTTCGGCGAAAATGAATGCAGCCGATGCCAAAAATAATGCAATGGAGAGACCCATGACGACCCTCGAACTGCTGATCGGCGGCCAGGTCAAGGCTGCGTCCCTGGGGCGCACCTTCGAACGCGCCAACCCCTTCACGGGCCAGGTTACCACTACGGCGGCAGCAGCCTCGGTGGAGGATGCCAAGGCAGCAGCGGACGCGGCGGGCAGGGCCTTCGCCACCTGGTCGCAGAGCGGGCCCGGCGAGCGCCGCGCCAAGCTGCTCAAGGCGGCGGAGTTGATGGAGGCGCGCCAGGCCGAGTTCATCGAGCGCATGGTCGACGAGACCGGCGCCACGCCGGCCTGGGCGGGCTTCAACGTGATGGTGGCCGCCGGCATGCTGCGCGAGGCGGCTTCACTGACCACACAGATCCAGGGCGACGTGATTCCCTCCAACGTACCCGACAACCTGGCCATGGGCGTGCGTGTGCCCTGCGGCGTGGTGGTCGGCATCGCACCGTGGAACGCGCCGATCATCCTCGGCACCCGGGCCGTGGCCACACCGCTGGCGTGCGGTAACACGGTGGTTCTCAAGGCCTCGGAGCAGTGTCCGGCGACCCACCACCTGATCGGCGAGGTACTGGTCGAAGCCGGGCTCGGCGAGGGGATCGTCAACGTCATCACCAACGCCCCGGCCGATGCGCCCGGGGTGGTGGAGACGCTGATCGCTCATCCCGAAGTGGCCCGGATCAACTTCACTGGCTCCACCGGGGTGGGGCGCATCATCGCCGAGAAGGCGGCCCGCCACCTCAAGCCGGTACTGCTGGAGCTGGGCGGCAAGGCGCCGTTCCTGGTGCTGGACGATGCCGATCTGGACGCCGCCGTAGACGCAGCGATCTTCGGTGCCTTCTTCAACCAGGGGCAGATCTGCATGTCCACCGAGCGGCTGATCGTCGATGCCTCGGTGGCCGACGCCTTCGTCGACAGGTTGGCCACCCGTGCTGCGGCGCTCAAGGCCGGCGACCCGCGGGGCGAGGGCAATGCGCTGGGTACCCTGATTGGCGTCGAAGCGGGCGAGAAGCTCAATGCGCTGCTCGACGATGCCGAGAGCCACGGGGCGCGGCTGGCCGCGGGCGGCCGGGCCGATGGCGTGATCATGCCGGCTACGGTGGTGGATGGCGTGACGTCGCAGATGCGGCTCTACGGCGAGGAGTCATTCGGTCCGGTGGTGGCGGTGATCCGCGTCGAGGGCGAGGAGGAGGCGATTCGCACCGCCAACGACAGCGAGTACGGTCTCTCGGCTGCGGTGTTCAGTCGCGACACGGCGCGAGCGATGAAGGTGGCCGGGCGCATCCGTTCGGGCATCTGCCATATCAATGCGCCGACGGTGCACGACGAGCCGCAGATGCCCTTCGGTGGCACCAAGGCCAGCGGCTATGGGCGCTTCGGTGGCAAGGTGGGCATCGAAGCGTTTACCGAACTGCGCTGGATCACGGTGCAGTTGGGGCCGCGACACTATCCCATATAGCCGCGCCCACTGAGTTTATCCACAGCATGTGGGGCGGGCGAGGTTGTTGACGGATCCGGGGCGGCGTCCCGGGCCCGGTTCAGCTACCCTTCCGGCGCTCGATGATACGGTCGAGAAGGTCGAGCAGCCATTCGCGCTCGCCTTCTTTCATGAAGCTGTCGAAGTTGTCTTCGCCTGCGGCGACCTTGCGGTTGAGCCGCTCGGTGAACTCCTTGCCCTTATCGGTCAGATAGAGCGCATAGGAGCGACGGTCGTTCTTCGACTTGCGCCGCTCCACCACCTCCATGCTCTCCAGCTTGTCGATGGCCGCCACCATGGCGGAGCGGTCCACGTCCAGAGCGGTCGAAACCGCCGACTGGGTCAGCCCCGGGTTGTGATAGATGATAGCGAGGATGCTGAACAGACCGGGCGTGATGCCCTCCTGGGCGCAAGCCTCGAAGAACACGTCGAAGTAGACGAGCTGTGCCCGGCGCAGCTTGTAGCCGAGACGGGATTGCAGCATGGAGTAGTCGATACCGTTCTGGTCGTCGTTGCTCATAGATTGGTCGGCTCTGGCATTGGGTGAGCTACGAGGGTGGCAAGCAGCGAATAGCGATCGGATAGCGACTGAATGGCCTGTGGAGGCATCAACTTTAGTCGCAGTCGGGCATGGCGCCCGCTGTCGAATTGTGTCCGTATCCTTTTGATATTCGTTGGTTTTGTCGCCTTCCTCCGGATGTCTCGGGGCATAATGTTATATTGGTTAAATGTTTGACTATGCAACAGTTTAAAAAAATACTGGACCCATGTTACCAAGGCTCCCCCGCCGAGGGTAGCGAGATGCCCCTTTCGACTAAGACAACGATCACAATCAGCAGGAGCGTCCCATGTCCCCTTCCTTTCGCAATGTCCGTCTGGGCACCGCCACGGCCAGGCTGACCCTGCGTGGCGACGGCACTCAACTGCTCAGCATCGAGGAGCCCCTCGGCGACTATCCCGATACGCTGCTCGAATGCCTGGAGCGCTGGGCCGAAGAGGCGCCGGACCGTACCTTCGTGGCGCGGCGCGACAGTGCAGGCGAGTGGCAGCGCCTGAGCTATGCCGAGACCCTGGCGCGGGTGCGCCGGCTGGCGCAGGGGCTGCTGAACCACGGTCTGAGCGTCGAGCGGCCCCTGGCCATCCTCAGCGGCAACTCCATCGAACACCTGTTGCTGTCCTTGGCGGCGATGTACGTGGGCATTCCCTTCGCTCCCATCTCGCCGGCCTATTCCCTGGTCAGCCGCGACTACGGCAAGCTGCGCCATATCGTCGAGCTGCTGACGCCGGGCCTACTGATGGTCGACAAGGCCAAGGACTTCGCCCCCGCTCTGGCGGCGGTGCAGCCGGCCGACTGCGACTGTGTGGCGGTGGAGGCCGAAGGCTTCCCCATGGGCACCTTCAACGAATTGCTGGATACCCCCGTGACTGCGGCGGTGGATGAAGCCCGAGGGGCCGTTACCCCCGATACCATCGTCAAGTTCCTGTTCACCTCCGGCTCCACCGGCATGCCCAAGGGCGTCATCAATACCCACCGCATGCTCTGCTCCAACCAGGAGATGCTGGCCTCGCTGATGCCGTTCCTGCGCGACGAGCCTCCGGTGCTGGTGGACTGGCTGCCCTGGAACCACACCTTCGGCGGCAACCACAACATCGGCATCGTGCTCTACAACGGTGGCAGCCTGTACATCGACGACGGCCGTCCGGTGCCGGGCGAGTTCGAGAAGACCATTGCCAACCTGCGCGAGATCGCCCCGACGGTCTACTTCAACGTGCCCAAGGGCTTCGAGATCCTGGTGGACTACCTCAAGCGCGAGGATTCCCTGCGCGAGACCTTCTTCTCCCGGCTCAACCTTATGTTCTTTGCCGCGGCGGGGCTTTCCCAGCACATCTGGGACGAACTCGACCGCCTGGCCGTCCAGACCCTGGGCTGCAAGGTCGGCATGCTGACCGGCCTGGGCGCCACCGAGACCGCCCCCTCGGCGATGTTCGCCTCGCTGGAGGAGTCCCGCTCCGGCGTGGTGGGCCTGCCGGCGCGCGGGGTGACGATCAAGCTGGTGCCCAACGGCGGCAAGCTGGAGTGCCGGGTAAAAGGGCCCAGCGTGATGCCGGGCTACTGGCGCCAGCCCGAGGTCACCGCCAGGAGCTTCGACGAGGAGGGCTTCTACTGCCTGGGCGATGCGGTCAAGTTCATCGACCCGGACGACCCCCAGCGCGGCATGCGCTTCGACGGGCGCATCTCCGAAGACTTCAAGCTCGATACCGGCACCTGGGTCAGTGTCGGCCCGCTGCGGGCACGCATCATCGAAGCCGGCGCCCCCTATGTGAAGGATGTGGTGATCGCCGGGCTCGACCGGCCCTATGTCTCGGTCATGGTGTTCCCGGACCTGGAGAAGTGCCGCGAGCTGGCGGGGCTGGGCAGCGAGGCCGATGCCGCCGCGGTGCTGGCAAGTGCAGCCGTGCGCGAGCGCTTCCTGCAGATGCTGCGCGACCTGGACGCCCACAGTACGGGCAGTTCCACCCGGGTGCGGCGTCTGGTGCTGCTCGACGAGCCGCCGCGCCTGGATGCCCACGAGATCACCGACAAGGGTTCGATCAACCAGCGCGCCGTGCTGGACAACCGGGCCGCCATCGTCGAGGCGCTTTATCGCGAGCCACCGCCGCAGGGCGTGTTACGGTTCGATTGAATCTGCAGAGTAGCGACATGAGCGATACCCATATGGACAATAACAACAGCAGTGCATGTGGTTCCGCGGTCGATGTGAGGGTGCTGCAGCGCTTCAGCCACGAAGTGCTTGGCCTGGCCGAGATACCCAGATGCCCGGCATCGAGAAGCTGGCTGCACGAAGCCGTTCAAGGCTTCGCTAATGTCGTGAGTTTCGATACGGCGTGGTGGGGGCAGGTGTATGTGTCTGCGCAGGACGCGCCAGCAAAGAACCTGATGCATGGCAGCCTGGGTCTGAGCCCTTCGTTCGCCGAGGAGTGGAACGACATCTCCACCCTCGACCGATTCGCGAACGCTTCGATCTCTCGATTGGGCCTGGCCGTCAGGGAGTGTCAGGGCGACTGCCCGGAGGAGGCGAACACGGCGGTGGGAGCGTTCTGCGAACGGCATGACATCTACCATAGCATGGCCGTGACGCTGGATTTCCCTCCCAGCGGGATGCTGTTCTTCGTATCGATCAACCGAGGCAAGTCTCGATTCGGCTTTGACGATGTCGATGCTCTGCTGATGGAGGAGTTCGTCCGGCACCTGGCTCGCTGTTGGAAAGCCTATTTGATGGCGGTTCGTTCCGATGGCATGTCGAACGAGTGGGACGGCTATGCGCTCTCGAGCAGGAAGGGGGAACTGCTCTACATCGGCAGGGAAGTGGGAGCGGCGCTCGACGAGGAGTATTCCGACTGGCAGGGCTCTCGCCTGCCAGGCAATCTATCCGACATGCTGGAGCGTGCGCCTTGTACCTTGTCCCCGGGGAGCCGGAGGGGGATCGTGATGCAGCCGTGCGGGGAGCTGGTCTCCCTGACGATGTGCTCCCGCCGACGCTCCCCCTCGCTCTCTCCGCGGGAGCTCAGTGCCGCGAGGCTCTACTCCCAGGGCAGCTCCTACAAGGAGGTGGCCCGTACGCTGGGCGTCACTCCCGCCACGGCCAGGACCTACCTCCGCAATGCCTACGTTCGACTGGGGGTCAGCAACAAGGTGGAGCTGATCTCGGCGCTTCGTTATCCCGGCGGCGAGTGAACGAGGGGGCCACCCGGCAGGGTGGCCGTGTTGCGTTCGGGTTCAAGGCGTCAGCTGTGAAATCTTCTCGAAGAAGGCCAGGGTGTCGTCTTCCCAGCCCTGGGCATCGGGCGTGTGGCTCAGCTTGACGATCACCGTCTGGCTCTGCGGGTCGATGTAGACGAACTGGTTGTAGATGCCGATGGCCGAGTAGGCTTCCCGGTCAGGGAAGGTCCACCACTGGTACTGGTAGCCGATGGAAGCGTCTTCCGAGATGCGCTCGTAGCCGGGGTCGGAAACGGTGGAGGCTTCCACCCAGTCCTCGGACAGCACCTGGATGCCGTTGGCCTCACCCTGGTTGAGCATCATGAGACCGAAGCGTCCGAGGTCGCGCAGCGTGGCGTTGAAGCCGGCGCCGTAGAACTCGTTCCCGACGGACTCGGGGCCATCCATGATCCAGTAGGCGTCGAACTCCATGCCAGCGGGCTGCCAGAACTTCTCCGTCATGTAGTTGGCCACCGTCGTATTGACGGCACTTGCCAGCACGCAGCCGAGTACGCTGGTATCGAGGGTGGAGTAGTTGAACCTTTCGCCGGGCTCGTACTGGCGCTCGGAGGAGGAGGCCGCATAGTCACACCAGCGGTAGCGGTAAGCGACCAGGGCGTTGTCATGTACCTCGGTAAGCTGGGTGCTGCCCCGAATTCGTAGACTTCTTCCCAGGCTACCCCGGAGCGCATGCGCAATACCTCGAGAATGCTGACATCCTCATAGCCGCTGCCGGCCATGGCCGGCACATAGTCGACCACCTTGTCGTCGAGGCTGGCGATGCTGCCATCCTCGACGGCAAAGCCGATCAGGGTAGCGAGGATCGACTTGGAAACCGAGAAGACGGCGTGCGGGGTCGCCTCGTCGAGGCCGTTGCGATAGCGCTCGTAGGCGATCTTTCCATCCTTGAGAACGAGCAGGGCATTGGTTCTCGTCCCTTCCAGAAACGCCTCGAGGGAAACCTCCTCACCTTCCAGCGTGAAGGTCCCGTCGAATTCCATCGGGGCCTCATCCAGATGCCATGGGGTGGGCGAGGCCTCTACCACTCGCGTGGCAAACATCTTGTCCAGCGACTGGAACGCCTTCCAGCCGAGCCACTACTCAACCGGCATACCTCGCACCAGTCGGCTAGTGACGTCTCCTATACCAAAGTCGGGTATCGGGAGGGGTTGCTGGCTGGACTATAATTGGCCAGCAGATAGATGACATGCACTATTGTTTTGCACACAAACAAATATAAGCCGCTGAGGTATCCCATGACACGTCGTACGCTGCTCAAGTCCCTTGCCGTCGCCGCTACTGCCGGTAGCCTGGTACTGACCGTCCAGGCTCAGGCCTGCGATCTGCGCATGGCTCCCGGGGTGCCGCCAGCGCATCCCGCCTACGATCCGATGTTCACCGAATTCGCCGAGCGCCTGGCCGAGAAAACCGATGGCGACTTGGCGGGCAACCTGCTGGGTACCGAGGTAGCCAACATCGGCAATATGCGTAATGCCATCAAGAGTGGCCTGGTGGAGGTGGGGCTCTTCCTGCCGGCCTACTTTCCGGCCGACCTGCCCGAGATCAACCTGGTCGGCGACCTGGCTTTCCTGGGCACCAACCCCCATGCCATGGGAGCGGCGGTGACCGAATACATCGTCACCTGTGCCGAATGTCAGCAGGAGCTCAAGCAATTGGGCCTCGTTTATACCAGCTCTCATGCCTCGGATCTCTACCGCATACTGAGTACCGAGCCGGTACGCTCTCTCGACGACCTGCAGGGGCTGCGCATGCGGGTGGGTGGCCCCCAGTATTCCCGCTGGGCCGAGTCGGTGGGCGTGTCGCCGGCCTCGATACCGGTAGGGGAGACGTACGAATCGCTCTCCCAGGGGGTGATCGAAGGCACTATCGCTTCCGTTGCCGATATCATCTCCTTTCGCCTGGATGACGTGCTGAATTACGTCACCGATGTCGAGCTGGGCACTTTCCATAGCACCATCTCCCATGCGGTCGGCCAGCAGGCGTGGGACTCTCTCTCTGCCGATCAGCGTGAGGCACTGGTCCATGCCTCGGTCGAGGCGTCTGCCGCCATCACCCAACGCTGGGGCTACGAGATGGCTGACGAGGCCCGCGAGGTGGCAGGCGAAAACGGTATCGAGATTCTGGAACCCGAGCCCGAGCTGGTGGAGGCCGTCGAGGCTTTCCTCGAGGAAGACCTGATCTATGCCGCGGAGCAGGCGGAGAGCCGCCATGGCGTAGAAGATGCCGCCGCCAAGATCGAGCGTTTCCAGTCGCTGGTGGAGAAGTGGACCGGCATCATCGAGGAGGTCGGCGCGGATCCCGAGGCGGTTGCCGAGGCCATGAATCGCGAGATCTGGAACGGGGTGGATTTCTCCACGTACGGAACCTGATGCCGCACCCAAGGCCGGGACCACCGGCCTTGGGCCCCCTTGATGCCGGAGCCACGCCATGGACGCTCTCTATCGTGTCACCAACCGGGCCGCCGTCGGCCTGGCACTGCTGGGTACGCTCGGTATCCTGCTGATGGTGATCCACATCACCCTGGATGTGCTGCTGCGTACCACGTTGTCCGTGTCGATCCCCGCTACCGTCGAGCTGGTGACCCGTTACTACCTGATCACCTTGGCGCTGCTGCCGCTGGGTTGGGTGGAGTGGCGCAGGGAGATGATTGCCGTGGAGGCGCTGGAAGGGCTGATGAAGCCTTGGCTGCTGCGCCTTTCCGATGTGCTGGTATCGCTGCTCTCGGCTGCGGTCTATGCGGTCCTGGCCGTGGCGACCTGGGGCAAGGCGATGGAGCAATACGCCATCGGCTCCTACGTGATGTCGCTGAACTTCCCCATGCCGGTCTGGCCGACCTACTTCGCCTTGCCCGTTGCCTTCGCCCTGGCGGCGGTGGTCTGCATGGTGCGCTTGCCGTTCCTGGCCAGAGGTGCGGTTCACCCCTCCAGCACGCCCGATGAAAGGTGATCTCCATGTCCGTTGATGTCGGCTTCTACGGCCTCGCCATCCTCATGCTGCTGCTGGCACTGCGGGTGCCGGTGGCGCTCGCCCTGGTGGTCGTTTCGCTGGGCGGCATGACGGTGATGTTCGGCTGGAACACCGCCATCGGCATGCTCTCTTCGACGCCGTACGAATTCATCGCCAAGTGGACGCTCAGTGCGGTGCCGATGTTTCTGCTGATGGGCTTCGTCTGTTATCACACCGGTCTCACCAACGGGTTGTTCAGTGCCGCCAAGGTGGTGTTTCGCTGGCTGCCCGGAGGCGTGGCGATCTCGAGTATCGTCGCCAGCTCCGGTTTCGCCGCGGTGAGCGGTTCCAGCGTGGCCTGCTCGGCTGCCATGGGACGCATCGCCATTCCCGAGATGGTGAGTGGCGGCTACAAGCCGAGCTTCGCCTGCGGCACTATTGCCGCCGGCGGCACCATCGGTGCACTGATCCCACCCAGCATTCTGATGATCGTCTATGGCGTGTTCGCTCAGGTCTCCATCACCCAAGTGTTTCTGGGTGGCATTACTGTCGGCCTGCTGACGGCGCTGAGCTACAGCCTGGTGATCCTGCTGGTCAGCTGGAGGCGTCCCGACATCGTGCCGCGGGAGGCCGTCGGAGCCCGCGATATCACCGCTCGACAGGCGCTGCTCGATATCTGGCCGGTGCTGGTGCTGGGCGTGCTGGTGTTCGGCGGCCTCTTCTCGGGGTTCTTTACCGCCACCGAGGCGGGTGCCGTGGGGGCCGCCGGGGCGATCCTCATCGGCCTGCTGCTGCGGCGCCTGAACGGCCGGGCAATGAAGGCCGCGCTGCTCGAGACGCTTTCCACCACCTCGTCGCTGCTGGTCATCGGCGTCGGTGCCAGCATGTTCACGCTGTTCCTGAGTCTGAGCGGGCTGGCCGGCTACATCACCGGGGCGGTGACCGGCTGGGAGCTTTCCTACCTCGAACTGATGCTGGTGGTGGTACTGATCTATCTCTTCCTCGGGCTGTTCATGGAGCCCTTCGGCGCCATGCTGGTGACCCTGCCCGTACTGCTGCCGGTCTTCGAGCTGTATGACGTGAGCCTGATCTGGTTCGGGGTGTTACTGGTGAAGCTGCTGGAGATCGGCATGATCACCCCACCGGTGGGCATGAACATCTTCGTGATCAAGGGCGTGGCGGGGCAGTACGCCTCGCTGATGGACATCTTCCGCGGCGTGTCGACCTTCCTGGTGGCCGATATCGTCGTGGTGGCGCTGGTGGTCTTCTATCCCCAGATCGTACTGGTGCTGACCGGCGGCTGATCCACGCCAAGGTTGGCTGCACTGACAATCGTCGTCCTGCTTCGATCAATATAATTTGTTTATTAAACAATATATTTAAACCTCAATCGTAAGCTTCGCCCAAGGAGGCCGAGAGAGTGAACAAGGTCATCGACAGCACCACCGCCGCGGGCTTGATACAGGATGACGCCACCGTCATCTGGTCCACTGCCGGCCTGTGCGGCTTCGCCGAAGCCGTAGCCACCGCGCTGGAGCGGCGGTTCCTTGAGACGGGTGCGCCCCGAAATCTCACCGTGGCGCACAGCTGCGGATGTGGCGATGGCAAACAACGCGGCATGAACCACCTGGGACATGCCGGCCTGGTCAAGCGGCTGATCAGCGGGCACACCGGCCAGGCCCCCCGCATGGGCGAGCTGATCCGCGAGAACCGCCTCGAGGGCTACCTGCTGCCGCAAGGCGTGCTGGCCCACCTGTGGCGTCACATCGCCGGCAAGAAGCCCGGCGTGCTCAGCAAGGTGGGGTTTGGCACCTTCGTCGACCCACGCCTCGAAGGCGGCAAGGCCAACACGGCCGCAGTCGAGGAACTGGTCAAGCTGTTCGAACTCGAGGGTGAGGAGTGGCTGCTCTATCGCACCTTTCCGGTGGACGTGGCGGTGATCCGCGCAACCACCGCCGACGAGCGCGGCAACCTGAGCCTGGAGCGCGAAGCGCTGTTCCTCGAGCAGCTCTCCATGGCCCAGGCAGCCCGCAACAACGGCGGCATTGTCATCGCCCAGGTGGAGTACCTGGCCCAGCAGGGCAGCCTGCATCCCCAGCGGGTCAAGGTGCCGGGCGATCTGGTCGACTACGTGGTGGTGGCCGAGCCCGAGCACCACATGCAGACCATCACCACCGGTTACAACCCTGCGCTTTCCGGCGATCTCAAGGTGCCGCTGGGCGGTATCAAGCCGATGGCGCTGGACCCGCGCAAGGTGATCGCCCGGCGCGCCGCCATGGAGCTGGTGCCGGGCGGGGTGGTCAACCTCGGTATCGGCATGCCCGAAGGGGTTTCCAGCGTGGCGGCGGAGGAGGGCGTCAGCGACCTGATGACCCTGACCACCGAACTCGGCACCTACGGCGGCGTGCCCGCCAGTGGCGGCGACTTCGCCACCTCCTACAACGCCGAGGCGATCATCGACCACGGTTACCAGTTCGACTTCTACGACGGCGGCGGGCTGGACGTCTGCTTCCTCGGCCTGGCCCAGACCGACCACGAGGGCAACCTCAACGTCAGCAAGTTCGGCGACAAGGTGGTGGGGCCAGGCGGCTTCATCAACATCAGCCAGAACGCCCGCAAGGTGGTGTTCTGTGGAACTTTCACCAACGGCGGCGAGCTGGCGGTGGAGGACGGCCGGCTGCGGATCCGCCAGGAGGGCCACCGCCGTAAATTCGTCCAGCGCGTCGACCAGATCACCTTCAGCGGCCGCTATGCCCAGCAGACCGGCAAGCCGGTGCTGTTCGTCACCGAGCGCTGCGTCTTCGAGCTGATCGACGGCGAAATCACCCTCACCGAAATTGCCCCGGGCCTCGACGTCGAGCGCGACATCCTCGCGGCCATGGACTTCGTGCCGCGCATCGCCAGCGAGCTGCGCGAAATGCCGGCCGAACTCTTCCAGCCCCAGTGGGGCGGCCTGCGCGCGCATCTGACCCGCGACTGAACAGTATTTGGAGATCGGACATGTTCAAGAACGCCTACATCCCTTACGGCGGCTACTACACCACGCCTTTCTGCAAGTGGATGGGCAGCCTGGCCAACGTCAACGCCATCGAGCTGGGCGCGGCCACCAGCAAGCGCTGGTTCGCCAGCCGCGAAATCGACCCCGCCATCATCGACTACCTCTACCTGGGCGTGTCGGTGGGCCAGAAGTCGATCTTCTACGGCGCGCCCTGGGCCGCGGCCATGATGGGCGCCGGCCAGGCGCCGGGCCAGAACATCACCCAGGCCTGCGCCACCGCCACCACGGCGGTGTTCAATGCCGCCCTGGCGGTGGACTCCGGCAGCTTCGATACCACCTATTGCCTGCTGGCCGACCGGCCCTCCAACGGTCCGCACACCATCTGGCCGAATCCCAACGGGCCAGGCGGCGAGGTGATCGCCGAGAACTGGAACATGGACAACATCGCCGCCGACCCGGCCACCAGCAAGGACATGCTGACCACCGCCGAGAACGTGGCGCGGGAGCACGGCTTCAGCCGCGAGCAGGCGGATGAGCTGACCCTGCGGCGCTATGAGCAGTATGCCGAGGCGCTGGCCGACGAGCGCGCCTTTCAGAAGCGCTACATGTTTCCGGTGGAGGTGGCTGTCTCGCGCAAGGAGACCAAGCTCGTCGAGGCCGACGAGGGCGTGACCGCGACCAGTGCCGAGGGCCTCGCCAGGCTGCGGGCGGTGCAGCCGGACGGCATTCATACCTATGGGGCCCAGACCCACCCGGCCGATGCCAATGCCGGCATTGTCGTCACCACTCGTGAGCGCGCCGTTGAGCTCAGCCGCGACCCACAGATGGCCGTGCAGGTGGTGGCCTACGGCCATGCCCGCACCAAGCCGGCCCACATGCCGATGGCACCGGCCGATTCGGTCAAGCGCGCGCTCGCCCGCGCCGATCTCCGGCTCGACCAAATCAAGACGATCAAGAATCACACGCCGTTCATCGCCAACGACCTGCACCTGGCCAAGGCGCTGGGGCTCGATGCCCACACCTTCAACAACTACGGCACCTCGCTGGTCTACGGCCATCCCCAGGCGCCGACGCTGGCTCGCCTGCTGATCGAAGCCATCGAGGAGACCGCGCTCAAAGGCGGCGGCTACGCCCTGGTCACCGGCTGCGCGGCAGGCGACTCCGCGGCCGCGCTGATCGTCAAGGTGGGCTGATTTTCTCCGGTTCTACGACCGGGAAAGCCCGCCAAGGGAGACGGCGGGTGTGAATGCAAGAGAGCAAGGGAGATGGGTTTCACGTTGTAGACGTCAACTAGAACAACACGGAGATGAATAATGAAATTGAATAAAAAAAGACTGGCCATGGCGGTCGCGCTTTGCGCTTTTTCGGCACAGGCGAATGCCCTGGATCTGGGTGAGGTCGGTGGCGCGAATCTGAGTATCGGTGGCTACGTCAAGGCGGAGGGAATCTTTACCGACCCCGATGGGGGCGACAGAAACTTCGATGCCAGTGCACGTCAGTCGCGCATCAATTTCAAGGTCGACAAGGACATTCAAGGCCATAGCGTGACGGGCTTCATAGAGGGTGATTTCTGGGATAATGCCACGGATGCATCGGATACCAGTTACGCCATGCGTTTGCGCCACGCCTTCATCCAGGTCGACGACTTTACCCTCGGGCAGACCTGGTCGGGGCAGTTCTTTGCCAATGCACCATTTGACGTCGAGGTTCTCGATTTCTATGGCACGGGGGTCGGAAGCGTTTCCGGTAGCGGCGCGGTCGTACGACCCGACGTGGTGCTGCACTACACACCGGGTGGTTTCCGCTTCAGTCTCCAGGATCCGGTCTACCAGGATGCCGATTTCCCGGACATGGTCGCCTCCTACACTTACCGCACCGAGTCGGGACACGCTTTCAATGCCGCGGTTACCGGGCGGGAGGTCGAGACCGGCATCGACGATTCGGAATTCGGCGCCGCGTTTTCCATCGCTGCCAAGTTCAACTTCGGTGATACCGCTCTTGCGCTGGGCGGCTACACGGGGAAAGGCAACAACGTCTACTCCGGCTGGGGGTATAACGGGGCAACGAACCCCAGCACAATCGCTGCACGCGGGGAGGTCGATGCGTCTGGCGATCTGGTGAGTACGACAGGGTTGAGTGCAGGTCTGAGCCATCGCTTCAGTGACCGACTCCGGGGCAATATTCGCTATGCCCAGGTGGAAGCGGACGAGGTGGCGCCGACCGTTGCCGACGACACCCTCCAGATGGTTAACGTCAATCTGATCTATACCGACTTGCCCAACCTGGACTTCGGCATCGAGTGGCGCGACCGCAATGCGACGACCATGCCGCTGCGTCCGGCTGGGCAACAGGTGGAGTTGATGGCGATGTACAAGTTCTGAGGAAATACCTGGCCCTTGTTTCGATCGCTATCGTTGGGGCGAATCATTGATGTTCAATGATTCGCCCCTTTTTGCTGGCAGCCGGAGGGCAACAATCCGGGCAGCCTGTCGGTCATCAGGCAAGCCGGTAGGGTAGGTCGTGTTTATCTGAACGTTGCCTGGGAGCGAGAGCAGCAGCGGTGGCGGCCCGGTCTGTGTGTCTCGTTCGCGCAGGCTTAGAATCCCTGCTCGGAAAAATGGCTCAGCACCGCGCCGGCATGGCGCAGGGTATGGCCGTGGGCATGAGCGTGAGGGGCCTGGGTGGCCAGGTAGAAGCGGGCCAGTTCTATCAGGCTCTGCAAGTACTCGGCGTCACCCTCTCTTTGCTCATGCCGGGCCTCGGCGGCCAGCGCCAGGCGCGCCATCTGCCAGGCACCGCAGGCGGTGCCCAGCAGATGCAGTAGCGGCACGGCGCCGGCGAAGAGCACAGCGGTGTCGGCCTGGTGGGCGAGCAGCCAGTCGACACTTTCGTCGAGCAGGGTGGCCTGGTCGTCGAGTGCCCCCGCCAGGTCGCCGAGTCGCTCATGGGCACGGAGCCGGACGGCGGTCTCGCGAATATCACCGATCAGTTCGCGCAGGGTGGCGCCGTCTTCGCGCAGGATCTTGCGCCCCAGCAGGTCGTTGGCCTGGATGCCGGTGGTGCCCTCGTAGATAGTGATGACGCGGGCATCGCGGAACAGCTGGGCGACGCCGGTCTCCTCGACGAAGCCCATGCCGCCGAACACCTGGATGGCCTCGTCGCAGAGATCGTTTCCCACCTCGGTGCACCAGCCCTTGGCCACCGGCATCAGCAGATCGACGTAGCGCCGGTGCTTGTCGGCGACCTCGTCGTCGGGGTGGTGGCGGGCGATATCGAACCAGCCGGCGGCGCTGTAGAGCAGGCCGCGCATGGCCATCAGCCGGGCGCGCATCGAGACCAGCATGCGCTTGACGTCGGGGTGGACGAGGATCGGCCTGCCGCTCTCACCGCTGACGATGTCGCGACCCTGGACGCGTTCGCGGGCGTAGGCGAGTGCGGCCTGATAGGCGCGCTCGCCGAGGGCCACGCCCTGCACCCCAACGCTGAAGCGGGCATCGTTCATCATCACGAACATGGTGGCCAAGCCCTGGTGCGGTTCGCCCACCAGATAGCCCAGCGCGCCCCCATCGTCGCCGTAGCTGAGGGTGCAGGTGGGGCTGCCGTGGATGCCCATCTTGTGCTCAATGGCGATGCAGCGGATGTCGTTGCGCTGCCCCGGCTCGCCCCGCTCGTCGAGCAGGTACTTGGGCACCAGGAATAGCGACAGCCCCTTCACCCCCGGCGGGGCGTCGGGCAGCCGGGCGAGTACCAGATGCACGATGTTGGGGGTGAGCTCGTGCTCGCCGTAGGAGATAAAGATCTTTTGCCCATACAAGCGAAACGCGCCGTCTTCCGTAGGCTCGGCGCGCATGCGCGTGGCGGCCAGGTCGGAGCCGGCCTGGGGCTCGGTGAGGTTCATGGTGGCCGCCCACTCGCCGCTGACGATCTTGTCCAGCCAGGTGGCCTTCTGTTTCTCGCTGGCGGCGATGGTCAGCGCTTCGGTCTGGCCGACGTTGAGCTGGGGCAGCATGGCGAAGGCCATGTTGGCCGAGAACCACATCTCCCACACCGGGGTGGAGACCAGCTTGGGCAGTCCCTGGCCGCCGTGCTCGGGGGGCAGGGAGAGGCCGATCCAGCCGGCCTCGCGGAACTGGTCGTAGGCCGCCTTCCAGCCCTCGGGAGCGACCACTCGCTCGCCTTCCAGGCGACAGCCCTGCTGATCGCCGACCGGGTTGAGCGGAGCGAGCACACCGGCGGCAAACTTGCCGGCCTCCTCCAGCACGGCGTTGACCAGATCCGGCGAGGCATCCTCGCATTCGGGCAGCTCGCCGATCCCCTCGAGACCGGCCAACTCCTCGAGGATGAACTGCATATCACGCAGCGGCGCTTGGTAGTCGAGCATGATGAATTTTCACCCCTGGCGTAGTGGCTGGATCGTGAGTGGAAAAGGCGCCGTTCCCGAAGCTTGGTGTTCCACAGGTCCGGCGGGATGAGCGCCGGGGACAAGCCGAAGCGAGGGTCTTTTGCCAGGGATGGCAAAAGTAGCGCCCAGGGATGGGTTCACAGCGCCCTCGCGCAGGCTTGTTGCCGGTAAAGCTCATCTCCTTATGTGAGCCGTGAAAGAACGGACTAGCGGGGGGCCATACGTATTGAACCATCCAACCGAATCGTCTCGCCGTTGAGCATGGAGTTGTCGACGATATGGCAGGCCAGACGCGCAAACTCATCGGGCTCGCCCAGGCGGCTGGGAAAGGGAATGAAAGCCGCCAGCGATTGCTGCGCTTCCTCCGGCAGGGCTTCCATCAGCGGGGTTCGGAACAGCCCCGGGGCGATGGTCATCACGCGAATGCCATGGCGCGCCAGCTCACGGGCGATGGGCAGGGTCATGGCGACGATACCGCCCTTGGAGGCCGCATAGGCGGGCTGGCCAATCTGGCCGTCGAAGGCGGCTACGGAAGCGGTATTGATGATCACCCCGCGCTCGCCGTCGGCCTGAGGATCGCCCTTGGCCATGGCCGCGGCGGCCAGGCGCAGCATGTTGAAGCTGCCCAGCAGGTTGATGTTGATGATGCGCGAGAAAGCCTCCAGCGCCAGCGGTTCGCCGTGACGGTCGACCACCTTGGCGGGATCGCCGACCCCGGCGCAGTTGATCAGCCCTTGCAGGCCGCCGAAGGCGTCCACGGCCAGTGCGACCGCGGCTTCGGCATCAGCCTCACGGGTGACGTCGGTACGCTGGAACAGCGCGCGATCGGTGGCGCTCCTGGCGTTCAGCTCGCCTGCCAGCGCCTCGCCGCGCTCGGCATTGAGATCGACAATCACGACGTTGGCGCCGGCATCGTGCAAGGCACGCGCGGTGGCTTCTCCCAGCCCCGAGGCGCCGCCGGAAACGATGAACGTGTTGTCCTGAAATTTCATGATGTCCTCCTCAGGTACGTGGGCCCTGGCCTTTCTTCTTGAAAAAATCCCCGATACGTTCGGCGACCTCGGGGCTGGTCTGGGTCAGCGCGGCGGTCAGCGACTCGACGAACAGGCCGTCGTCGCTGGCCATGTTGTCGATACGCGAGATGGCGGTGACCATGGCCCAGTTGGCCATGGGGGCGTTCTCGGCGATGCGGGCGGCCAACTGGCGCGCCTTGTCGAGGCTCTCGCCCTCGCCGACCACATAGTGGGAGAGGCCGAGTCGCTGGCCCTCGTCCGCCGCCATGACCCGGCCGGTGAGCATCATTTCGCACATGCGGCCGGGACCGATGATGTTGGCCACCCGCACCGAGGCGCCGCCACCGACGAAGATGCCGTGGCGCCCCTCGGGCAGTTGATAGACGGTACTGGTCTCGGCGACTCGCACATGAGTGGCGGTGGCAAGCTCCAGGCCGCCGCCGATGACGGCACCCTGCATGGCGCTGACCACCGGAATGCCGCCGTTCTGCAACCGATCGAAGATGCGATGCCAACTGCGGGAGTGCTTTACCACGCCAAAGGGCTCACGGTGCTGGTGTTCGGCCAGGTCGAGCCCGGCGCAGAAGTGCTTGCCCTCGGCAGCTAGAACGATGACCCGAGCATTTTCGGGGGTGGCGGTCAGTGCCTCTTCCAAAGCGCTGAGCAGGCGATCGCTGACGGCGTTACGTTTCTCCGGTCGTGCCAGCGTGATGGTGTAGATGCTGTCATCCAGAGACTTCTTGACGAGAGTTTCGGTCATGGGGGCCTCGGCAGTGGTTCGTCAGGCTGAGCGCTTGTTGTCCATAGATACTGTTGTGATTATAAACAGTATAAAGACTACAGCACCATCCCCGACGGGTCATTCTTGCTCTGTTACGTCTTTGGTCTAGTGCGGACTTCGGCGTGGGGCGTAACGAAAACGGCGGCCCGAGGGCCGCCGCCGTAATGCTATAGGGCCACCGTCACTCGGCGAACATCTCGAAGACCATACCGCGCAGCCAGCGGTTGCCGGCATCCTGATGGAAGCGCCGGTGCCAGAAGAGGTTGATCGGAATCTCGGGGAAAGGCACGGGGTGCTCGCGCATCGCCAGCCGGAACCGCTCCCGGGTCACCTCGGCCAGCTTGTCGGTGACCGTCACCACCAGGTCGGTGCTGCTGACGATATAGGGCACGGCGGCGAAGTGGGGCAGCTCGAGCCTGACCGGCCGGGTGATGCGGGACCGGGCCAACTGCTCCTCCACGATGCCATGGCCGGTGCCCCGGGCCACCACCACGGCATGCTGGGCGGCGGCGAAGGCGTCCAGGTCGAACTCTCCCGCTGCCAGAGGATGGTCGGCTCTCATCAGGCAGACATAGCGCTGCACGAAGAGCCCCTGCTGGTAGAAGCCGGCGCCGAGCTGCGGAATCAGGCCGATGGCCAGGTCGATCCGTCCGTCCTCCATCTCGCGCTTCAGGTCCTCGTTCTGGCTGCGTACCGTGTTCAGGGCGATGCCCGGCGCCTCCCGGGCCAGGCGCTGGAGCAGGCGAGGCAGGAAAACGATCTCGCCGATGTCGGTCATGGCAATGTTGAAGGTGCGCTCGCTCACCGCCGGGTTGAAGTCGTCCGGCCGGTTGAGGGTCTCCTGCAGCCGGGCCAGGGCCTCGGCGATGGGCGGATGCAGGCGGGAGGCCAATGGTGTCGGCATCAGGCCCTTGGAGGTACGCTCGAAGAGCTCGTCGCCGAGCAGGGTGCGCAGCCGTTTCAGGGCGTGACTGACCGCGGGCTGGGTGAGCCCGAGGCGTAGCGCCACGCGCTGGGTGTTCTGCTCCTGGTAGAGGAGGTCGAAGACCACCAGCAGGTTCACGTCGATCTCCGACAGCTTGATCATGGCGTTCTCGTCGTCAGCGGGTGTCTTCCGGCCGTTCGTGGCATTGGACAAAGGTCGAGGCTCGAAGGGTCGAAATCATCCAGATTATTGTTTTACCGGCTTATTAGTCGTGCTTATGCAGCGAATGCAGGGTGCTGTGTGGTCCCCAGCGAGGGGTGTGCCTAGCGTAAGGACACATCCTCCGGCCACTTCACGGGAGCACGACCATGGTATCCAACCTCCAACCAAAACGCCTTTCCATCGGCATCGTCGGCGGCGGCATCGGCGGTGTGGCCTTCGCCGTGGCCCTGTCGCGGGATGCCGGCCTCGACGTCCAGCTCTTCGAGGCCGCACCGCAGTTCTCCGAGATCGGTGCCGGCGTCTCCTTCGGACCCAACGCTGTGCGGGCCATCTCCCTGCTCGGCCTGGAGAGTGCATATCGCCGCATCGCCGACTCCTCCCCGGCTCCCTTCGAGGATGTCTGGTTCGAATGGCGGCGCGGCCGCGACGACGCCTACCTGACCGCCTCCCTGGCGCCGGGCTGCGGGCAGTCCTCGGTGCACCGCGCCGACTTTCTGGACGCCATCGTCGCCAATCTGCCCGAGGGCATCGCCCGCTTCGGCAAGCGCTGTGCCGAGGTCAGGCAAGATGACGACGGCGTCGAGGTGGACTTCGAGGATGGCAGCCGCCATCGCTGCGACATCCTTATCGGCTTCGATGGCATCAAGTCGACGGTGCGTGACCATGTGCTACCCCCCGAGCAGTACGGTGACCTCGGCCCCTTCTGGAGCGGCACCTATGCGTATCGCGGCATGATCCCCACCGGACAACTGGAGGCGGCCATGGAGGCCAGGGGAGCCGACCGGCGGTTGGCGCTGGTGCCGCAAATGTACCTGGGCCCCGACCGTCACATCCTGACCTTCCCGGTCAAGCAGTCCGAGCTGATCAACGTGGTGGCCTTCATCACCGATCGCTCCACCCCCAACCCCCGGCTGCCCGAGGGCGAGGAGTGGGTCAAGGCCGTGGCCCAGCAGGAGTTGCTGGAGGTCTTTGCCGACTGGAGCGCCGCTTCCCGGGCCATCCTGGACTGCATTCCCGAGCCGACCCGCTGGGCCCTGCATGAGCTGCCGGAGCTGCCCTTCTATCACCGCGGTCGGGTGCTGATCGTGGGGGATGCGGCCCATGCCATGGTGCCCCACCAGGGCGCGGGAGCCGGCCAGGCGTTGGAGGACGCCTACGTGCTGGCCAGCCTGCTGTCCGATACCTCCTGTACCCGGCAAAACGCCCAGCAAGTACTGACGGCCTTCGAGGCGGTCCGCCACGCGCGCGCCTGCAGGGTGCAGCGTACCTCTCATGAAGCAGGGGACCTCTACGAGTACAGCGCGCCGGGAATTGGCGCTGACGAGGCACGGCTCGCCGCCGATCTGGAGGCACGTTTCGACTGGCTCTGGAACCATGACCTACGGAATGACGTGGCTGCGGCCAGAGTGCGCTTGGGGTGGGAGTCGGCGGACTCTTTCGCAACGGCCTGACCCCGCGCTGACATGGGAGGTTAATCCCAAACCCTGAAGACAACGATAACAACCCCTGGAGCACACCATGACACATATCGAGAAGGGGGTGGGTTTTCGGACCGCACCTCGAGACTTCTTGCGTGATCTCAATATCGACAATCTCAGCGCCGGACTCGTTGCCGGGATATTCGGCCTCAGTGCCGGCATTATTCATATCAGCGCTGGCACTGCTGCCGGTCTTGATGCCCACTTTCTCTTGATTTGGGTCGTCAGCTACCTGCTGATCAACGGCCTGTTCGGTCTGTTCGTGCCGGCCTACTACCGATTGCCGTTGCCCATGGCCAACTCCATTCCCGGCGCGCTGCTGTTCGCGGCGGTGATTCCATTGGTCGGGCTGGAAGCGGCCCTGGGGGCGACCCTGCTCGCCGGTGCCCTCTCCCTGGTGGCCGGATTGGCCGGGGTGATGGGCATCGTGATGAAGCTGATCCCCATGCCGATCGTGATGGGCATGGTCGCCGGTATCCTGCTCAAGTTCGGGCTCAATATGGTGGCGCCGCTGGAGAGTGCCATGTTGCCGGCGGCTATCATGATCCTGGCCTTCTTCATCTCGGCGCGGCTGCTTCGTAGGGTACCGCCGCTGATCGTGGCCATGCTGGCCGGTATCGCTTACATGGCCTATTCCGGCGTCGACTTCTCCGGGGTGGCGTTCTCGGTGACCTTCCCCGAGTTCATCGTACCCGAGTTCACCCTGCAGGCCTTCCTGGCCTACGGGCTGCCGCTGGCGCTGATCCTGGTGGGTATGGAGACGCCGGCCGGGGTGGGCCTGGTCAAGGGCATGGGCTACAAGGCGGTGCCGGCCAACGCCATCACCGCCGTGGGTGGCATCGGTACCATGATCTCGGCCTTCTTCAACCTGCACAGCACCTGTATTGCAGCCCCGGCAACGGGTATCTGCGCCTCTCCCGAGGCCGGCGATCACGATAAGCGCTGGGTGGCGGCGGTGATCACCGGGGCAGTCTTCATGCTGGGCGCCCCCTTCTACGGTTTCATGGTCAGCCTGATCCAGGCCATGCCGGGCTACTTCATCGCCATTATTGCCGGCCTGGCCCTGGTCCGGGTCATCACCTCGGCGATGCAGGTAACGTTCTCGGGCAAGCACGAGATGGGGGGAATATTCGCCTTCCTGATCGCCACTTCCGGTCTGCAGATCCTGGGCATCGGCGCATCCTTCTGGGCGCTGGTGCTGGGGGTGTTCGTCTCGCTGCTCTTCGAGACGCGGGATTTCGAGTTCGGCACTGCCCGGTTGGTGACCGGCAAGGCGTCATTGAGCAAGAAGGCCGGCTGAAGCTTCGCCAAGAACACCAACGGCGGCCCGAGGGCCGCCGTTGGGGGGAGGTTGGCGAGCGCTGTCAGGCAGCACACTCCTCCCGCAAGGCCATGGCGGCCTCGTAGATCTCGTTGGCCTCGCCGCCGGCTTCCTCCAGATAACGGTCGATGGTCTCCTGCAGCACGGGGCCCCAGTCGGGGTGGTCGAGGGCATCCTCGATGACCAGGAATTCGTGGCCGTCTTCCTCGGCGTCCTCGCGTCCCTGGCGGATCAGCTCGTCGTAGACGGCAGCGGCGCGCAGCGACCACTCCATGCCGCTGTGATCGTCGATGACCTGCTGGAGATCTTCGGGCAGGCGGTCATAGGTGCGCTGACTCATGGTGGCGAACAGCGATAGGTCGTAGAGGGGGACCTCGGTGTGGTAGCTGGCCAGCTCGTTGAGGCGGAAGGTCTTCATGCCTTCCCAGTTGAAGCTCAGGCCATCCACCACGCCGCGCTGCATGGCGGTGAAGACATCCGGGGCCGGCATGCCCACGGCCTGGGCGCCGAGGCGGGTGAACATGTCGCCGACCACCGGCGTGGGGCGGCGCAGGCGTAGACCCTCCAGATCAGCGGGGGTCTCGATCAGGCGTTCCCGGGTGTGCAGATAGCCGGGCCCGGTGGTGAACAGGAACAGCGGCCGGGTATCGGCGTATTCCTCTTCGAAGTGCCCCTGTTCTTGGAGCGACTGCAGAATACACGAGCCTTGGCGGCTGCTGGCCGAGACGCCGGGAAGCTCAGCCACCTGGGTCAAGGGGAAACGTCCGGCATTGTAGCCTTGGGCCGAGGCCCCGATATCGGCGACACCGGTGACGACGCTTTCGTAGGTCTTGTCGGACTTTGCCAGGGTCTGGCTGGGATAGACTTCCACGTTCAGACGGCCATCCGAGGCCGCCTCGACGCTCTCCGCCCAGGCCTGGAACAGCTCGCGGTCGATCAGTGAGCCGCCGGGCCAGACGTGGGCGATGCGCAGGGTAGTGGCCTCGGCCAGGGCCGGTGTGGCCAGAAGAGCGGCGGCCAGTGCACTGGATAGGGCGATTCGGTTCACGGTCTTGCTGGGTGTCATGGGGGAGTTCCTCTTGTCGTTATGGAGTAGTGAGGGGGGGCTGGTCAGAGGTCCAGCACCAAGACCTTGCTTTTGGCTCGTGAGCAACAGGGGGTGAACTGGTCGTTGGCGGCGTGCTCGTCGTCGTCCAGGTAGAGGTCGCGGTGGTCGGGCTCGCCCTCGAGCACCCGGGTCAGGCAAGTACCGCAGACCCCCTGTTCGCAGGAGACCATGATCTCGATGCCGTTCTCGGCGAGCACCTGGTGCACCGTCTTGTCGACGGGCACGGTGAAGCTGGCGCCGCTGCTGGCGATCTTGACCTCGAAGCTGCCGTCGTCGCTGGTGTCGGCCACGGCGCCGGCGAAGTACTCGGTGTGCAGCTGATGGCTAGCCCAGCCATGGGCCTTGCAGGTCGCCAGCACGAAGTCGATAAAGCCCTTCGGGCCGCAGATATAGATCTGGGTCCTGGGGTCGGGGGTGCCGACCAGGGGCTCCAGGTCGAGCTTCTGTTCGGGCTCGCCGTCATCGAAGTGAAAATGCACGCGCTCGGCGAAGGTTCCCTGGCGAATGCGCTCGAGAAACGCCGTGCGCTCGGCGGAGCGCGTGCAGTAGTGCATCTCGAAGTCGGCGTCGGTGTGCGCCAGGCGTTCGGCCATGCACAGGATCGGCGTCACGCCGATGCCGCCTGCGAACAGCAGGGTGCGCTTGGCGTGCTCCAGCGGGAAGTGGTTCTTGGGTGCGCTGATCTGGATCAAGTCGCCCACCTGAATCTCCTCGTGCATCGCCACCGAGCCTCCGCGTGAGGTCGGGTCGCGCAGTACGCCGATCAGGTAGCGGTCACGCTCTTCGGGATGGTTGCACAGCGAGTACTGCCTGATGAGCCCCGGCTTGATCTGCACATCGACATGCGCCCCGGCGCTGAAAGCCGGCAGCGGCCGGCCGTGGGGGTCGGCAAGCTCGAAGGTGGCGATATCCCGGGCTTCGTCGTGACGCGCCTTGACCTCGACTATCAGCGAAAGGGGCGTGCCGCTCATGCCGTGGCCCCCGCTTTATCGTCTTCCTGCTCCTCGACGAGGATGCGGTCGATGATGCGCCTCGCCTGAACGCCGCCGCCGTCGATGTTGAGCTTGAGCAGCTGGCGGTCGGGATAGCGCAGCAGGTTGCGCTGCTGGGCCTCGAGCATCTCCAGGTCCTCGGCGAAGATCTTGCCCTGGCCTTCGCGGATCTTGGCGGTGAGTTCGGCGTCCTCGGGCTTGAAGTTGCGCGCCATGCCCCAGAAGTACCAGATCGAGGTGTCGGTCTCGGGAGTGATGAAATCGACCACGATGCTCGATGCCTTGACCTCCGCCGGGGCGTCATAGCCGCCGTTGCCGGCATGGGCCACGCCCACGTCTATGTGCACGTGGCTCGGCGGGGTGAAGCGGCAGATCTGCCAGCGATCCACCGGCACGTCGTCGGCCAGGCCACAGCCGCGCAGGGCTGCCTGCCAGAAGGGAGGGGCCGGGATATTTTCCATGTGTCGGCTGGTGATGACTTCCTCGCCATTGACGGAAGTCTCGGGGGCGGCCTCCTCGATCTCCGGCTGGCCGATGCTGGAGGCGTGCACATAAGTCTCATGAGTCAGGTCCATGAGATTATCGATCATCAGGCGATATTCGCAGTGGACGTGGTAGAGCCCGCCGCCATAGGCCCAGTCGGGGCTATTGGCCCAGTGCAGCTCGGGGATCAGGTTCGGGTCGGCCTTGTCCGGATCGCCCGGCCAGAGCCACACGAAGCCGTGGCGCTCCTCCACCGGGTAGGCGCGGATGCTCGGAAAGCCACGCACTCGCTGACCCGGCATGCTGGCGCACTTCCCGTTACAGCCCATTTCCAGGCCGTGGTAGCCACAGACCAGCTTGCCGTCGCGTACGAAGCCCAGCGACAGCGGGGCTCCGCGGTGGGGGCAGAAGTCTTCCACTGCGGCCACGCGGCCTTCGTCGCCACGAAAGAAGACGATCGGCTCGTTGCAGATGGTGCGCCCCAGCGGTTTCTCCTCGATCTCGTCCGGGGTGCAGGCGACGTACCAGGCATTCTTGGGATAGGGGGCGTGGGAATGGGGGGCTTGATGCGTCACGGCTCTCTCCTTTGGGGTATTGGCTCATGTCGTGGCATGGAGCGGCGCTACCCTCTATGTCAGGAATGTCTACGGTCAGGAACGTTATGTTTGGATCCAAAGTAGAGCTTCATGCCGTATAATAGGTCAACTTATGCTTTAGTTGGATCCAAGTCCGAATCAACAAGAATGTGCAAGAGCATCAAGGAGATCGGGTGAGTAACAGCGACAAGAGCGTGGTGAGTCGGTTGCGCAAGCTGATCGGCGAGGGGGCCTACCAGCCGGGCGAGCGCCTCGGCGAGGTGGCGGTTTCCGAACAGTTGGGGGTCTCACGGACGCCGGTGCGCCTGGCCTTTCGTACCCTTGAGCAGGAGGGGTTGCTGCAGCGGGCAGGCAAGCGGGGCTTCATGGTGCGGGAGTTCACCGAAGCAGACGTGCTTTGTGCGGTGGAGGTTCGCGGGGTGCTGGAGGGGTTGGCGGCCCGGCGTCTGGCCGAGCAGGGGCTTTCACCGGCGCTGGATGCCAAACTGGAAGTTTGGATCCAAAAGGGGCGGGAGCTGCTGGCCAAGGGCTACCTCGAAGAGCGCGACGTCGACGTGTGGAGCGAGCTCAATCGGCATTTCCACGAGACCATCGTCGGCTCCTCCGGCAGCCCGGTGATCGGCGATGCCATCGCGCGCAACAATCATCTGCCCTTCGCCGCGGCGGACTCCATCGTCATCGACAGCGAGGCGCTGGATCGCGAATACCGCAAGCTGCAGCTGGCCCAGGTGCAGCATGAACTGGTGGTGCAGGCGCTGCGCCACGGCGAGGGCGCCCGGGCCGAGATGCTGATGCGCGAGCATGCTTTCATTGGCCTGCGCTATGGGGAGTTGTTCGGCCTGGGTGGGTAAATCCGCCCAGGTGACCGGGTGCCGTGAGCAGCGAAAAGTCCAAGAAAGCGAGCCGAAAATCCTGGTAAGCCGTGGGTTTTTGCCAGCAAATGTGCGCGATGGGAAAAAATCCTGACGACATCGACTAAAGTCGATTAACGAGGTCGTCGGTAGTGAGGTAGTTTAGCCGATAATACGAACGTAAATTCGTATAGCGAACAATCGATATGTTCATTACAACGATCTCCTGGAGGCACCCATGAACCGTGTCCTGTCCCGCTGCCTGCTGGCAGCCTCCATCGCTGCCATCACCACCGCTTCCGCCCAGGCCGCGACTACCCTGCGCATGGCCCACTTCTGGCCGGGTGCCTCGGGCATCAACCAGGACATCTTCGAGGCTTGGGCCGACACCATCGAGGAGGAGTCCGGCGGCGAGCTGCGCGTGGAGATGTTCCCCTCCGGTACCCTGGCCAAGCCCGACGCCATCTACGAGGCGGTAGGCAACGGCATCGCCGATATCGGCGCCACGGCACAGGGCTACACTGCCGGCCGTTTCCCGCTGTCGCAGATCGTCGAACTGCCCGGCGTGGCGGGCACCGCTACCCAGGGCGCCTGCGTGCTCCAGACCCTCTACGACGACGGCCATCTCGACGAGGAGTATGGCGACACGCGGCCGCTGTTCATGTTCACTACCGGGCCGGGCGGAATCCACACCATCGATACCGACGTTCAAGTGCCGTCCGACCTCGAGGGACTGCGCATTCGCCGCCCCACTGCCGTGGCCGGCGAGATGCTCGAGGCCATGGGCGCCAACCCGGTGGGTATGCCGGCGCCGGAGATCTACACCGCCATGCAGCGTGGCGTCGTCGATGGCCTGAGCTTCCCGTGGGAGGGCCTCAAGGGCTTCCGCATCAACGAGCTGGTCAACTATCACACCGAAGTGCCGTTCTACACGCTGATCTTCGTCGCCACCATGAGCCAGAACAGCTACGACCGGCTCAGCCCCGAGCAGCAGGCGGTAATCGATGCCAACTCCGGCATGAAATGGGCCGAGAACGCCGGTGCCGTCTTCGACCGGCTCGACGTCGAGGGCAAGCAGGAAGCCAGGGACGCCGGCCACACCATCCGCGAGATCGAGAACCCGCTGGAAAACCCGGACTGGCAGGCGCCGCTGGAGCAGGGGATCGAAAGCTACCTCACCCAGGTCGAGGAGCGTGGTCTTCCGGCGCGTGAGGTCTACGAGGCCGCGCTTGCCGCCAGCGAGTCCTGTGCGGAAGATCAGGGGTAAGCCATGCAGGCGTTCCTCGAACGGGCCAGCCACTGGCTGGCCCTCGTCTGCCGTGTCGTCGCCGGCATCGCCTTGCTGGCGCTGCTGACGGTGACCATCGCCGATGTCGGCACACGTTATCTCTACCGTCTGACCGAAGGAGCCATTGCCCTGCGCGTAACCGGCAGCGTGGAACTGGTGAGCTACCTGATGCTGTGTTCGCTGCTGGCGGCCATGGCGGCCAACGTAGAGAAGAGCCAAGTGGTGGTGGAAGCCTTCTCCCATGGCCTCGCCCCTGCCATCAAGCATCGCCTGCACGGTTTCTATCTGCTGGGCTTCGCCGCGCTGGGGCTGGTGCTCTTCATCGGCCTGCTCGACTCGGCCGCGGCGGCGACCCGCCACGGTGAGGTCACCCAGGACCTGCGTCTGCCCATGGGGCCCATCTACCAGGCGGCCGCGCTGCTCAGCCTGCTGCTGGGCCTGCGCAGCCTGATCCATGCGCTGCTTGGTGCAGTGTTCGGCAGCGAACAGGAGGTCTCCCATGGGGAGTGAAATGATCGGCGCCATCGGGCTGGGCATGCTGCTGGTGCTGATGGTGCTGCGCGTGCCCGTGGCACTGACCATGCTGATGGTCGGGGTGGTGGGCTTCGCCCAGGTGATCAGTTGGGATGCAGCCATCGCCCAGGTCAAGACGGTGCCGGTGGAAGTGCTCTCCAACTACAGCTTCAGCGCCGTGCCCATGTTCATCCTGATGGGGGTGCTGGCGGCGCACTCCGGCATGGCCGGCAAACTGTTTGAATCTGCTCGCAGCATCTGCGGCGGGTGGAAAGGGGGGCTGGCGATTTCTGCCATTGGCTCCTGCGGGGTCTTCTCGGCGATCTCCGGTTCGTCGCTGGCCACTGCCAGCACCATGACCCGCGTGGCGCTGCCGGAGATGGAGCGCTACGGCTACAACCGCGGCCTGGCTACCGGGGCGCTGGCCGCCGGCGGCACGCTCGGCATCATGATCCCGCCCTCCATCGCGCTGCTGATCTACGCCATCCTCACCGAGCAATCGGTGGGCGACATGTTCATGGCCGGCCTGGTGCCGGGGCTGATGGGGCTGGTGATGTATGCGCTCACGGTCAGCGTCGTGATGCGCCTGCGCCCCTCCCTTGCGGTGGCGGGAGAGCCCACGCCGTGGAAGGAGAAGCTGCTGTCGATGGGCGGGCTGGTGCCCTTCTTCGCCGTGTTCCTGGTGATGATCCTGGGCATCTACTTCGGCGCCTTCACTCCCACCGAGGGGGCTAGTGTCGGGGCGTTCGCCACGCTGCTCTATGCGCTGTTCAAGGGCATGCGCTGGAGCGGGCTGTGGCATAGCGTTCAGGAGACTCTGGCGCTCTCCGCGGTGGTGTTCTTCATGTTGGTAGGGGCCGAGACGCTGGGCTACTTCATCTCGGTGTCGCGGATCTCGTTCTCGATCAGCGACTTCCTCTACGGCGCGGACCTGGCCCCGATGGTGGTGGTGTTGTGCATCCTGCTGCTCTACTTCGTGCTGGGGATGTTCATGGACTCCATCGCCATGCTGGTGATCACGGTGCCTGTGGTGTACCCCATAATCCAGTCGCTGGGGATCGATCCGGTATGGTTCGGCATCGTGACGGTGCTGACCGTGGAGCTCGGGCTGATCACCCCGCCGGTGGGCATGAACGTCTTCGTGATCAAGGCGATGGCGCCCCATGTGGGGCTGGGCGAGATCTTCCGCGGCGTGGCACCTTTCATCGTCTCGGACTTCGTGCGCCTGGCGCTGCTGGTGGCCTTCCCGGTACTGACCACGCTGTTCCTGCTCTAAGTTCGACGCAACGACGCAGTGCCCTGCAAACCGGGCGCTGCGTCATGACGCCGCCCCCGCTCAGCTGGCCTGATCGGGGGCGTCTTGTCTCTGGGCCTCGGCGGCATGCTGCCGCACCCGGAAGTCTCGCGGTGAGAGGCCGGTATTGCGCTTGAAGAAGCGGGTGAAGTAAGCCGGCTCGGAGAAGCCGAGGCTGTCGGCGATCTGGCTGATGGTCATGTTGGTGTAGGTGAGCTGGCGCTTGGCTTCCAGCAACAGGCGTTCGTGCAGCAATTGCAGCGCGCTGCGGTCCGCCAGGCGGCGGCACAGCGTGTTGAGGTGGGCGCTGCTCATGCCGAGCTGCTCGGCAAACCGCTCGATGCTGGGCTGCTGACGATACTGCGCCTCGATCAGCGCCTGGAAACTCGCCAGCCGTTCGTGTCCACGGTCGCGTTGGCGCAGGCCGGAGGGGGCGTGCGATTCGGCTTGCCGGGAGAGTTCGATTACCAGGGCCTGGACCTGGGACTCCAGCATGCGGTCGCGTCCCGGCGCGGGCTGACGGTATTCCGCATCGATCTGTTCGACCAGGGCGGCTAGGCGTTGGGCCTTTCGAGGCTGTTCGAGCAGGTGATAGTCGGCGTGCCGCAGCACGCTGGCCTGTTCTTCGAGGCGTTGGCCAAGCTGCTCGGCCAGCGGCTGCGCCAGGGTCACGATGTGGCCCTGGATATCCTGCGAGAAGCGAAAGCCGTGGATGGTCATCGCCGGGACCACGATCACCAGAGGACCATGAAGGGTGTGCTGCGTGCCTTCCAGCTCCAGTTCGACTCGGCCATTGGCGATGTGCAGTACGTGCACCAGGTCTGCGTGCCGGTGGGGGCGGATGTGCCAGTCGTGCAGCCGGCTGCGCTCGGGGATCGACTCGCAGTGCAGCAGGTCGGGTGTCGGCCAGTGACGGGTTTCGCCATAAAGCTTGAAAACGGGAACGGATGTCTCCGTTGGCTGGAACATGCTCGCCTCCTGCCTGGCGGGTACGACCAAAGTCGGCCGGAATGGCTTGAAAAGTCCAAGTGATAAAAAGGATATTGCCTTAAAGCGCTTCTCTTTTCATTGAAAAATGCAACTCATGTCATCCCGGACGAGACAATGAGGCATAGCTCATGAAAACCCAAGTCGCCATCATCGGTGCCGGCCCCTCCGGGCTGCTGCTGGGCCAACTGCTGAGCCGCCAAGGCATCGACAACGTGATTCTCGAACGCAAGAGCGGCGAGTACGTGCTCAGCCGAATTCGCGCCGGGGTGCTGGAGCAGGGCATGGTCGACCTGCTGCGCGAGGCCGGTGTCGATGCGCGCATGGATGAGGAGGGCCTGCCTCACGATGGCGTCGAGCTGGCCTTCGACAATCGCCGCGTACGCGTCGACCTCGCCGGGTTGACCGGCGGCAAGACGGTGATGGTCTACGGCCAGACGGAAGTGACCCGCGACCTGATGGAGGCTCGCGAGGCGAGCGGCGGCACGACGATCTACGAGGCGGACAATGTGCAGCCGCATGATCTTGAAAGCGACGCCCCTTATGTCACCTTCGAGAAGGACGGCGAGAGCGTGCGCCTCGACTGCGACTACATAGCCGGCTGCGACGGTTTCCACGGCGTCTCGCGCCGGTCGATCCCCAAGGATCGCATCAAGGAGTTCGAGAAGGTCTACCCGTTCGGCTGGCTGGGCCTGCTCGCCGACACCCCGCCGGTCGCCGACGAACTGATCTACGCCCGCCACGAGCGCGGCTTCGCCCTGTGCAGCATGCGTTCGCCCACACGCAGCCGCTACTATGTCCAGGTGCCACTCGACGAAAAGGTCGAGGAGTGGTCCGACGAGCGCTTCTGGGATGAGCTAAAGCGGCGCCTGCCCGAGGACGTGGCGGCCAAGCTGGTTACCGGGCCTTCGCTGGAGAAGAGCATCGCCCCGCTGCGCAGCTTCGTGGTCGAGCCGATGCAGTATGGCAAACTGTTCCTGGTGGGTGACGCCGCCCATATCGTGCCGCCCACCGGCGCCAAGGGGCTCAACCTGGCGGCCAGCGACGTCAACACGCTCTACCGGCTGATGGTCAAGGTCTACCAGGAAGGCCGTACCGACCTGATCCCCAGCTATTCCCAGACCTGTCTCAAGCGCATCTGGAAGGCCGAGCGTTTCTCCTGGTGGATGACCTCGCTGCTGCACAAGTTCTCCGACGAGGAGGGCTTCGAGACTCGCATGCAGCAGGCCGAACTCGACTACCTCACTTCCTCGGAGGCGGGCCTCAAGACCATTGCCGAGAACTACGTCGGCCTGCCCTACGAGTCGCTGGAGTAATCGGGGACGTGGCTCTGAGCCGCAACGATTACACTGGGTTCCTATGCGCCGACAAACGGAGCCCGAATGCGAAGCTTCATCTACGACACTCTCATCCTCAGGCTCACCGCACGCTGGTACGCCGAAGTGCTCGAGCGGTTGCCCGAGGAGGCGGCGCTGCTGGACGTCGGGGTCGGCACGGCCGGGGCGCTGGCGGCCAACGCCGAGACGGTGAGACGCAAGGGGCTGCGCATCACCGGTATCGATATCGACGCCGACTACATCGAGCGTGCCTGGCGACGGCTCGCGGAAGCTGCCTTGGGTGAACACACCCAGGTGCGCCTTGAGTCCGTCTACGACCACGAAGGTGGCCCCTACGATGCCGTCTATTTCTCAGCCAGTTTCATGCTGTTGCCGGAGCCCGAGCGAGCGCTGCGCCACTGTACGGCGCTGCTGAAACCGGATGGCCGTCTCTATTTCACCCAGACCTTCCAGCAGCGGCCCTCCCGCGCAATGGAGCGCTTCAAGCCCATGCTCAAGCGGCTCACCAGCATCGATTTCGGCCGCGTGACCTACGAGGAGCCCTTCCGGGTGCAGCTCAACGCCGCCGGGTTGGTGCTGGAGGAGTTCACGCTGCTGGCGCGCCATGGCAGCCGGGCAGCGTGCCTGGCGGTGGCTTCTCCTCAGGGATAGCGCCCGCTGCGGCGATTTTCCACCAGCACCTCGAGGATGGCATTGGCCTCGCGCATGATCGGCGAGGGGGCCTCACCCTTGCGCCGGCTGCAGATCACCGGCGAGGTGAGACCCGGGTCGGCGAGGTAGACGTAAACGATGCCGTCGCGGCGGACGCGCTTGACCTGCTCCGGCACCAGAGTGATACCGATTTCCGAGGCGACCAGTGCCAGCGCCGTCTGCAGCTCGTTGGCCTCCTGTGCCACGGTGACCTTGAGGCCGCGGCGGCGGAATAGACCGAGCGTCATATCGGCCAGGCTCGGGCGCGGCTGGGCCGGAAACAACACCAGCGGATACTCGGCGAGCTGGGCCAGGGTCGGTTTGGTCTCGGCCAGCGGGTGGCCTTCGGGCAGGGCCGCCATCAGGGGCTCGTCGAACAGGTTCTCCTGCTCCACGTCGGGGTCGTCGATGCGCATGCGGCCGAAGCCCATGTCGATGCGTCCGCTCTTGAGCGCCTTCATCTGCTGCACCGTGGTCAGCTCAGCCAGCATCAGCTCGACATTATCCTTTTGTCGTAATTCACGCACCAGCAGCGGCAACTGCCCGTAGAACACCGATGGAACGAAGCCGATGCCGAATATCCTGCGCTTGCTGCGGGCCAGGCGCTGGGTGGCGGCGATGGTGGTGTCGATCTTTTCCAGTATCTGCAGGGTATGCTCATGGAAGAGCTGACCCGCTGGCGTCAGGCGCAGCCCGCGCGCGCTCCTCTCGAACAGTTCGGCGCCTATTTCTCCTTCCAGATGCTTGATTTGCCTTGATAAAGGTGGCTGCGCCATATGTAGCTTGGCTGCCGCCCGGGTCAGGTTAAGCTCCTCTGCCACGACGCAGAAGTAGCGCAGATGTCGCAGCTCCATGATACCTCCAGGGTATGGCTCGGGACCTAAACGATATTGGTTCGGCCGCGCCGGGGCAATCAAACTGCCACGGTATCGAAACACCGAACTCCGGAGCGCGCATGTCATCCGTCATCGAGTCCATCGAAACGCTGCTGGTCGATCTGCCGACCATCCGCCCCCACAAGCTTTCCATGACCACCATGGCCTGCCAGACGCTGGTCATCGTGCGTCTGCGCGACTCCGACGGCATCGAGGGGCTGGGCGAGGGCACTACCATCGGCGGGCTCGCCTACGGCCCCGAGAGCCCCGAGAGCATCAAGCGCAACATCGACGCCTACCTGGCGCCGCTGCTGATCGGCCAGCCGGCGGACGCCGTGGCCACGCTGCGCGCCCGTCTCGACCGCCATGCGCGTGGCAACGCCATCGCCAAGTCGGCGCTGGAGACCGCGCTGCTCGACGCCCAGGGCAAGCGCCTGGGCCTGCCCGTGGCCGAGCTGCTCGGCGGTGCGCGCCACGACCACCTGCCGGTGCTGTGGACGCTGGCCAGCGGTGATACCGCCCGCGATATCGACGAGGCCTTCCAGCGCCTGGAGCAGCGCCGCCACTGCGATTTCAAGCTCAAGATCGGCGCCAAGGGCGTGGACGACGACGTGCGCCACGTGGCCGCGATCAAGGAGGCGCTGGGTGAGCGAGCCAGTGTCCGGGTCGACGTCAACCAGGCGTGGGACGAGAGCACCGCCGTGCGCGGCATCGCCGCGCTGCAGGCGGCCGGCATCGACCTGATCGAGCAGCCGATACCCGCCCGCGAGCATGCCGGTCTGGTACGTCTGGCCAATCGCTTCGAGGTGCCGATGCTGGCCGACGAGGCGGTGGCCGACGCCCGTGACGGTTTCACCCTGGCCGCAGCCGGCTTCAATGGCGCCTACGCGCTGAAGATTGCCAAGGCCGGCGGCCCGCGCGGCGCCCTGGCACTGGCCCAGGTCGCCCAGGCGGCCGGCATCGGCCTCTACGGCGGCACCCTGCTCGAGGGCACCATCGGCACCGCCGCTTCGCTGCACGCCTGGGCCACGCTGCCCGAGCTGGCCTGGGGCAGCGAGATGTTCGGCCCGCTGCTGCTCAAGGAGGACATCGTCGCCGAACCGCTGGCCTACGGCGAGTTCGGCGTCGCGTTGCCCACCGGGCCGGGGCTGGGCATCGCCCTGGATGAGGACAAGCTCGCTCACTTCACCCGCAAGTAACCGGAGGACACACGCATGCTTTTCCAGGTGGAAATGACCGTCAAGCTGCCGCCGTCGATGCCGGCCGAAGAGGCCGCCGCGATCAAGGCGCGCGAGAAGGAGTACGCCCAGGAGCTTCAGCGCCAGGGCAAGTGGCGCCACCTGTGGCGGGTCGCCGGCAGCTACGCCAACGTCAGCATCTTCGACGTGCGCGACAACGCCGAGTTGCAGGAGCTCGTCGCGGGCCTGCCGCTCTTCCCGTGGATGGAGATCGGCGTCAAGCCGCTGTGCCGCCATCCGTCCTCCATCCGCGACGACGACAGCTGAGCCGCGACGCATCACGCCAGCCCCGTAGGGCAACCAACGACAACGAGGAATGACCCATGACCGTGAAGATCTTCGATACCCCCGAGGTGCAGAACTTCCTGAAGGCCGTCTCCGGCTTCGACGAGCAGGGCGGCAGCCACCGTGCCAAGCAGATCATGCATCGCCTGCTCTCCGACCTGTACCGGCTGATCGACGATTTCGACGTCACCCCCGAGGAGTACTGGTCGACCGTCAGCCTGCTCAATGCGCTGGGCGGCCAGACCCAGTTCGGCCTGCTCTCGCCGGGACTCGGCTTCGATCACTATCTCGACATGCGTCAGGATGCCATCGACGCCGAGGCCAAGCGCAACGGCGGTACGCCGCGCACCATCGAGGGCCCGCTGTATGTCGCCGGTGCCCCCGAGGCCGAGGGCTTCGCGCGCATGGACGACGGTCAGGACCCGGACGGTGAGACCATGTGGCTGACCGGCCAGGTGCGCGATGTCGACGGCAAGCCGGTGGTCGGCGCCAAGGTGGAGATCTGGCACGCCGACTCCAAGGGCGGCTACTCCTTCTTCGACAAGACCCAGAGCGAGTACAACCTGCGCCGCACCATCGTCACCGATGCGCAGGGCCGCTATACCGCGCGCAGCATCATCCCCTCCGGTTACGGCGTACCGGAAGGCGCCCCCACCGACCAGGTGCTCAAGGCCCTGGGCCGCCACGGCCAGCGTCCGGCGCACATCCACTTCTTCATTTCCGCGCCGGGGCATCGCCACCTGACCACCCAGATCAACCTGGCCGGCGACCCGTACACCTTCGACGACTTCGCCTTCGCCACCCGCGAGGAGCTGGTCATCCCGGCGAATCGCATCGAGGACCCGGCCGAGATCGCCAGGCGCGAACTGGACGGTCCGTTCTCCGAGGTAGTGTTCGATGTCGAGCTGGCGCGCACCGAGGCCCCCGAGCTTCAGGTCCGCCACAAGCGCCCGCGGGCCCTGGAAGACGCCGAGGACCAGGCCAGCCAGTTGGCCGGCACCGCCGAGGTCTGAGCGCCCGCCGCTACCCGATCCCATCCCCATGAAGTGCTCCCCCGCCGGCCCCGGGCCGGTGGGTAGGGGAGCCTCACGACCCAAGACAAGAGCAACGAGGAGTTGGAGCCATGACCGCACAGCTTGATCGTCTCGAGAAGCGTGTACGCGGCGCCGTCGTCGACGACCCCGAGAACGGCATCTTCCGCTGCCACCGCAGCATGTTCACCGACCCGGCCTTCTTCGAGCTGGAGATGAAGCACATCTTCGAAGGCAACTGGCTGTTCCTGGCCCACGAGAGCCAGATCGCCGAGCCGGGCGACTACATGACCGTCACCATGGGCCGCCAGCCGGTGATAATCACCCGCGACAAGCAGGGCGAGCTGCACGCGCTGATCAACGCCTGCGCCCACCGCGGTGCCACCCTGTGCCGCAAGAAGCGCGGCAACAAGGGCACCTTCACCTGCCCGTTCCACGGCTGGTCGTTCAAGAACGACGGCAAGCTGCTCAAGGCCAAGAACGAGAAGACCGGCGCCTATCCCGAGAGCTTCAAGCAGGAGGGCTCCCACGATCTCAAGCGCGTGGCGCGCTTCGAGAACTATCGCGGCTTCCTGTTCGGCAGCTTGAGCGCCGACGTCGCCCCGCTCACCGAGTACCTCGGCGAGACCACCAAGATCATCGACAACATCGTCGACCAGGCGCCGGAGGGCATCGAGATCCTGCGCGGCACCTCCTCCTACACCTTCAACGGCAACTGGAAGCTGGGCGCAGAGAACGGCGCCGACGGCTACCACGTCAGCACCGTGCACTGGAACTACGCCTCGACCATGGAGCGGCGCAACTACGACGCCGGGGGCACCAAGGCAGTGGATGCCAACGGCTGGTCGAAGAGCATGGGCGGCTTCTACTCCTACGAGAACGGCCACATGATGCTGTGGACCCGCCTGCTCAACCCCGAGGTGCGCCCGGTCTACTCCCAGCGCGAGCGCATCGAGCAGGAGCTCGGCGAGGCGCGCGCCGACTCCATCGTCAACCAGACCCGCAATCTCTGCCTCTACCCCAACGTCTACCTGATGGACCAGTTCTCCACCCAGATCCGTGTGATCCGGCCCATCGCCGTGGACAAGAGCGAGGTCACCATCTACTGCTTCGCGCCCAAGGGCGAGTCGGCCGAGAACCGCGCCCTGCGCATCCGCCAGTACGAGGATTTCTTCAACGTCAGTGGCATGGGCACGCCGGATGACCTGGAGGAGTTCCGCGCCTGCCAGAACGGCTACGCCGGCCTCGACGCCGAGTGGAACGATCTCTCCCGCGGTGCCAAGCAGTGGATCGAGGGCGCCGACGACAACGCCCGTGCCATCGACATGAAGCCGCTGCTCAGCGGTGCCTCACCCGAGGACGAAGGGCTCTACGTGCTGCACCACAAGCACTGGGTCGAGGAGATGCTGCGCGCCATCGACAAGGAACGCAGCCAGTTCATCGCAACTGCGTCCGCTGAAACAAGCGCATCCTGAGGAGGGCACCATGAGCATCGACTTTCTGACCATCCAGGCCTTCGTTCATCGCGAAGCCCGCCTGCTCGACGACCGCGAGTGGGACGAGTGGCTGACCTGCTACAGCAAGGACGTGGTCTTCTGGATGCCGGCGTGGGATGACGACGACCGGCTGACCGAGGGCCCCCAGAGCGAGATCTCGCTGATCTACTACCCCAACCGCGAGGGGCTCGAGGACCGCGTCTACCGCATCAAGACCGAGCGCTCCGGGGCGACCAGCATCCCCGAGCCGCGCACCACCCACCAGGTCACCAACCTGGAGGTGCTCTCGCAGCAGGGCGACACGGTCGAGCTGCGCTTCAACTGGCACACCCTGAGCCACCGCTACCAGCAGACCAGCGCCTATTTCGGCACCTCGTTCTACACCTTGGACGTGTCCGGCAACGCGCCGCTGATCACCTACAAGAAGGTGGTGCTGAACAACGACTACATCCACCAGGTCATCGACATCTACCACATCTGAGCGACCGCGGTGGGAGGAGACGAGCATGAGCTACACCATAGCCCTCAACTTCGAAGACGGCGTGACCCGCTTCATCAGCTGCAAGGACGGTGAAACGGTGCTCGACGCCGCCTATCGTCACAAGGTCAACCTGCCGATGGATTGCTCCGATGGCGTCTGCGGTACCTGCAAGGGCACCTGCGAGCAGGGCGCCTTCGACCTGGGCGACGAGTACATCGACGAGGCGCTGTCCGACGAGGAGGCCGCCGAAGGCAAGGTACTCACTTGTCAGATGGTGCCGTCGTCGGACTGCGTGGTGCAGGTGCCGGTGGCCTCGACCCTGTGCAAGACCGGGGTCGCCGAATTCCCCGGCCGGGTCGCCGAGGTTTCGCGCCTCTCCGAGGACAGCTTCGAGCTGGTCGTCGACCTTGGCGAAGGCGAGGGGCTGACCTTCCTGCCGGGGCAGTACGTCAACATCCAGGTGCCGGGCAGCGACGAGACCCGCTCCTACTCGTTCAGCTCGCTGCCCGGCGAGCGGCGCGCGACCTTCCTCATCCGCAACGTGCCGAATGGCCTGATGAGCGGCTACCTGACCGGGGCGGCCAAACCCGAGGATGACCTGGCCCTGACCGGGCCGATGGGCAGCTTCTATCTGCGCGAGGTCGAGCGCCCCGTGCTGATGCTGGCCGGCGGCACCGGGCTGGCACCGTTCCTCTCCATGCTGCGCCAGCTGCAGGCGCGCGGCTGCGACCAGCCGGTGCGACTGCTCTACGGCGTGAACGTCGACGACCACCTGGTCAAGCTCGACGAGCTCGACGCCTTCGTCGAGGCGCTGCCCGACTTCGCCTACACCACGGTGGTGGCCGATGCGGCCAGCGAGCACCCGCGTAAGGGCTACGTGACCCACCACATGGCCCCCGAGCTGCTGCACGACGGCGAGGTCGACGTCTACCTGTGCGGGCCGCCGCCGATGGTGGATGCGGTGCTCGCTCACTTCCGCGAGCAGGGCATCTCGCCGGCCAGCTTCCACTACGAGAAGTTCACCCCGAGCCTGGCGCCGGAAGAGGCGAAGAAGGAGGCGGTGGCATGAGCATGCGCTTTGCCGAGCAGGTCATGGTGATCACCGGCGCCGCCCAGGGCATCGGCCGGCGCGTCGCCGAGCGCGCCGGCGCCGAGGGCGCCCGGCTGGCGCTGGTGGATCGCGCCGAGCTCATCCACGAGGTGGTGGCCGGGCTGTGCGATCAGGGCGTCGAGGCCATCGCCCTGCAGGCCGACCTGGAGACATGGCAGGGGGCCGAGGAGGCGATGCGCAGGACCGTCGAGCACTACGATCGCCTCGATATCCTGATCAACAACGTGGGGGGCGCGATCAATTTCAAACCCTTCACCGAGTTCACCGAGTCCCAGATCTCGGCCGAGATTACCCGTTCGCTGATGCCGACGCTGTGGTGCTGCCGTGCGGCCTTGCCCACCCTGGTGGAGCAGGGCGGCGGTGTCATCGTCAACGTGTCGTCGGCGGCGACGCGCGGCATCCATCGAATTCCCTACTCGGCGGCCAAGGGTGGCGTCAACGCCCTGACCGCCTCCCTGGCCTTCGAATATGCCGAGCACGGCATACGCGTGGTGGCCACCGCCCCCGGCGGCACCGAGGCGCCGCCGCGGCGGATCTCGCGCGGTACTCCCGAGCCGCGCAACGAGCAGGAGCAGGCCTGGTTCCAGGCCCACATCGACCAGACCAAGAACAGCTGTCTGATGGGGCGCTACGGCACCTTGGATGAGATGGCGGCACCGGTCCTGTTCCTGGCTTCGCGTGAGGCCAGCTATATCACCGGGACGGTGGTTCCGGTGGCAGGAGGCGATAGCGGCTGAGCGGCCCCACGCAACACGTTCACTACTCGCACCAACACTTCAAACACAAAAATCCCCTGGAGCACAACGTGAAACATATCGAGAAGGGCGCCGGCCTTGCCACGGCGCCACGCGACTTCATCCGTGACCTCAACGCCGACAACCTGAGTGCCGGTGTGGTGGCCGGTATCTTCGGCCTCAGCGCCGGCGTCATCCATATCAGCGCCGGTACCGCGGCGGGGCTCCCCCAGGAGTTCACCCTGCTGTGGGTGATCAGCTACCTGATGATCAACGGTTTGTTCGGACTGTTCCTGCCGGCCTACTACCGGTTGCCGCTGCCGATGGCCAACTCGATCCCCGGGGCGTTGCTGTTCGCTGCCATCATTCCTATCGTCGGTCTCAACGAGGCGCTGGGCGCCACGCTGATCGCGGGGGCCATTGCGCTGGTGGTGGGCCTGGCAGGGTGGATGAGCCTGGTCATGCGCTTGATTCCGATGCCCATCGTGATGGGCATGGTGGCGGGCATACTGCTCAAGTTCGGCACCAACATGGTAATGCCGTTGCAGAATGCCTTGGTGCCGGCGACGATCATGATCCTCTCCTTCTTCTTCGCCGCACGCTACCTGCGCCGGGTGCCGCCGCTGGTGGTCACGCTGCTGGTAGGCGTCGGCTACATGGCGCTTTCCGGTGCCGACTTCTCGAGCGTCACGTTCACCTTCAAGCTGCCCGAGTTCATCATGCCGGCCTTTACCCTGGAGGCCTTCCTGGCCTACGGCTTGCCGCTGGCGCTGATTCTCGTCGGCATGGAGACTCCCGCCGGGGTGGGGCTGGTCAAGGGCATGGGCTACAAGAGCGCGCCGGCCAATGCCATCACTGCGCTGGGCGGCTTCGGCACCATGGTCTCGGCCTTCTTCAATCTGCACAGCACCTGCATCGCCGCGCCGATGACCGGGATCTGCTCGGGGCCGGAAGCCGGCAGCCACGACAAGCGCTGGGTGGCGGCGGTGATCGTCGGCATCATCTTCGTCACGGCGGCGCCCTTCTACGGCTTCGTGTTCAGCCTGATCGAGGCGATGCCGAGCTACTTCATTGCCATCATCGCCGGTCTGGCGCTGCTGCGGGTGATCAGCTCGGCCATGCACATGACCTTCTCCGGCAAGCATGAAGTGGGCGCGATGTTCTCCTTCCTGATCGCCGTCTCGGGGATCCAGATCTTCGGCATCGGCTCCTCCTTCTGGGCACTGGTGCTGGGGGCGGGCCTCTCCATGCTGGTGGAGTTCCGCGACTTCGACTTCTCCCGCGAGTCTCGCAGCTCGCGCGGGGAGGCCGCCGCAGCTCGCTGACCCGCTACGCACGATCCTCCTTGGCCTGAGACCGCGCGCTGGCTCAGGCCTTTTTTGCTGCTGACTGACAATCGCCAAGGCCATTGACCATGTCGCTACTCAAGGACGCTTCCCTCCCCGCCGTCACCGCCGGTTTCGTCGCGGTGCTGATCTCCTACGCCGGCCCGCTGGCGATCTTCTTCCAGGCCGCCCAGAGCGCGGAGATCTCCCCCCAGATGATGAGTTCCTGGGTGTGGGCAATCTCCATCGGTGCCGCGGTCTCGGGTATCGGCCTGAGCCTGTGGCTCAGGGTGCCGGTGGTCACCGCCTGGTCGGCACCAGGCACGGCGCTGCTGGTCACGCTGTTTCCCGAGCTGTCGCTGAACGAGGCCGTGGGCGCCTACCTCACCGCGGCGCTGATCGTCTTCGCGGTCGGCGTGAGCGGCTCCTTCGACCGTATCGTCGCGCTGATCCCGCCCGGTATCGCCGCGGCTATGATGGCCGGCATCCTGTTCCAGTTCGGCGTCGGCGTGTTCACTGCCATGGAGGGCGCGCCGGCCCTGGCGCTGGGCATGCTCACTGCCTACCTGGTGTTCAAGCGGCTCTTCCCGCGTTATTTCCTGGTGCTGCTGCTGATGGTGGGGATCGTACTGGCGGTGGGGCTCGAAGGGGCCAGCCTGGCTGGGGTCTCGTGGCAGCTGGCCACGCCCCAGGTGATCCGTCCCGAGTGGACCCTGCATGCAACGCTGAGCCTGGCATTGCCGCTGGCGCTGGTCAGCCTCACCGGCCAGTTCCTGCCGGGCATGGCGATCCTGCGTGGCGCCGGCTACCACACCCAGGCCCGTCCGATACTCACCGTTACCGGGCTGGTATCGCTGCCGATGGCGCTGTTCGGCGGCATCACCACGGTGGTGGCGGCCATTACCGCGGCACTGTGCACCGGCAAGGCGGCGCATCCCGACCCCGGCAAGCGCTACACGGCCGGCGTGGCCAATGGCATCTTCTACCTGCTCGGGGCGCTTTTCTCGGGCAGCATCGTACTGCTGTTCACCTCGCTGCCGGTGACCTTCGTCGCCCTGCTGGCGGGGCTGGCGCTGATTGGCGCCATTACCAGCAACCTCAGCGCGGCGGCCGCCGAAAAGCAGCATCTCGAGGCCTCGATCATTACCTTTCTGGTCACCGCCTCGGGCATGAGCCTGCTGGGGCTGGGTTCGGCCTTCTGGGGCGTGGTGATCGGCTGCGCGGCCTACCTGATCCTGCACCGGCCCTTCGTGCTGTTGCGCGGCGCCTCCGCGGCCGTCGACAAGCAGTGATTGCCCCACTTGGAAAATTCGGCCAATGTCGAGGCATGACCGCCGGCTATCGGCCTGACACCTCAGCATGTGCGTGGCGCCTATGCTTGACCAAGCTGCTCCCGAGTATTCGGCCTGGAACCCCGGTCTCGAGGCCGACTTGCCCAGGCGCTACCGGCCCCTGGAGACCATACATCGCACGGCCAACGTCTCTTCCGACCTGGCCGAGATCCCCGAACTGAGAGCGCTCACCGGGCTCGAAGAGGAGGAGCTGGTGGCGTTTCGCGCCGAGCGCCTGGTGCTGCATGAGCTGATCGTGCGGGTCACCGCCGACATCCTGGTACACGAGGGCGAACAGGAAGAGGTGCTGGGTCACAATTTCCGCCGCATCGTGCTCAAGATCCTGTATGACTACCTCGCTCCCCATCTGCCGGCATTCCAGCAGGCATTCGACCGGCTTCGCGAGTCGATACGGGGCAGGGCGGGGGAGATCCTGGAAGCGGCCTTCGCGGTCGAACCGGAGGCGGACGACCCTGAGCCAGTCTCCTTGCTGGCGCGCTGGCTGGGCAAGCGTTCCGCTCCGCGTCCTCAGGACCGCCGCTCATTGGAGGAGCGCCACCACGATGCCATCCAGGACATCAAGCAGCGCGGGCTGGCTGCCCGGGATGAACTGGAGCAGGCCGTCTACAAGAGCGCCTACCGGGTGCTGAGCTCGATTGCTGCGGTCCAGGGGCATATCGGGGTGGATCGCGAGGTGCTGACGATGCTGATCGCCCGCCACGCCTGCAACGACTACGGCAGCCGCCTGATCGGCAACCTGCTGGCGCCGTACGTCGAGCGGGCCATCGAGCAGGAAGGCTACGATAGGGTTCCTCTTGCCGACGAGCCGATCCTGATCAGCTTCAAGGGTGCCTCGGCGGCAGGCAAGAGTTCCTTGCGACATCTGCTGAGACATACGCTGCAGGATCTGGGCATGCCACCGGATCAGTACGGCACCATCACCCCCGATATTTGGCGCCGTCTGCTGCTCGACTACGAGGCGTTGGGGGAAGCCTACAAGTATGCCGGTCGCCTGGCGGGCAAGGAGGTCAAGCTGATCGACGCCAAGCTGGACCGCTACATCCGCGACAAGGCGCAGCGGGACGGCACCATTCCCCATCTGCTGATCGACCGCTTTCGCTTCGACAGCTTCTCTTCCGACACGGTCCCACGCCTGCTGGATGGTACCTACGCCAAGTACGTATCCACCATGCACATGTACTTCGTCATCACCCCGCCGGAGGCCACCGTGGAGCGGGGTTGGCAGCGCGGGCTGGAGCGCGGGCGCTACAAGGCGGTGTCGGACTTCCTGGGCCACTGCGTGGAGGCCTACGACGGCATGCCCAGGGTGTTTTTCAAGTGGCTGGCCAGTCCGCAACCGCGCTTCAAGTACGTTTTCCTCGACAACAGCGTGCCCAGGCATACCCCGCCCGAGGTCGTCGCCCACGGCACCCGTGAGGTGCTCCACATCCTGGAGCCGCTGGGTCTGGTCGACATCGAGCGCTACAAGAAGATCAACACGGCGGCGACGTGCCCGGAGGAGGTCTATCCCGGCGGCGACGTGCTCGCGGTGGCCAACAACTGCACCTTCCTCAGGCAGTGCCTCGCCAAAGTGCCGGAGGTCCGCTTCGTCGACGCCGCCAGCGGCGAGACCTACCTGCGCGCCAGCTCGGGGCGCTTCGCGGTGGAGGATGCCGCGCTACTGCATGCCAAGCGGCAGGACGCGGAGCACGCGGCGCTGTTGGCCGCGTTGGGGGTGCCGGATGCATGACATTGGCTGACCGCAATCGAATATCTCTCGGCCTGGGTGGGCCGGACGCCACAAGCACCGAGCCCGTATCCTGTCAGGCTCGGTGGGTTGGTGAGCTATACGCTCTCTTAATGCGTTGTCATAGCACCCCCTTGGCCTTGGCGGTATGCGTGGCGATGGCATCCATCAGCGGCGGCGACAGGCAATCGTAGGGCGGCAGGCCGAGCTCCTGCAGCCGTGAGCGCACGTTGCCCATGTTCTCCGGGTCGGCGCCGGACTCGATGATCGACGAGACGAAGGCGGCGAACTCGGGGCCGGCCCAGCCCTCGTCGTAGGACAGCTCGGTGTGGATGAAGTCGAGCCCGTGGAAGGGATGCCCGGTGTTCTCGATACGGCCGTACATGTGCACGCCGCATCCCTTGCAGGCATGGCGCTGGATGGCGGCGGCGGGGTCGACCACCTCGAGCTTCTCCTCATGGGCAGTGACCTTGAGCTTGTCGCGGGGCACCACGGCCACCATCGAGAACAGCGCCCCTTCGGGCTTCCAGCACTTGGTGCAGCCGCAGACATGGTTATGGGCGCACTGCGCGTCGATCGTCACCTCGACCTGATCGCTGGCGCAGTGACAGTGGAGCTTGCCGCCGGTGAAACTGTCGCTGCCGCGCTTGACGCCGTCATCGACGGCGGGATGGATGTGAACGCTGTGGTGGCTCATGGTGGATCGACTCCCCTGTGTCGTCGTTGTCGAGGGGTTCGCCGCTGGCGGCGGCGTACGGGGTGCGCTCGTTGCCGAGGCGGTGCTCGCCCTGCTGCTGGATGCGGCCTTCGGTGGGGCGGGTTTGCCGCCGAACCAGCGCTGGATCATGTCCATCAGGCTCATAAGTGCCTCCTTGCCCTTGGGCATTGTTATGGTTGGCACGGCTTCGGACCTGTATCGCTTTTCTTCTGTCTTCTGTCTTCTGTCTTCTGTCTTCTGTCTTCTGTCTTCTGTCTTCTGGCGCCTTGGCGCGGCCCCGGGCGCCTATCAATAGTGCAGCACCGTCCGAATGCTCTTGCCCGCGTGCAGCAGCTCGAACGCCTCGTTGATCTGTTCGAACGGCATGTCGTGGGTGATGAACTCGTCGATCTTGATCTCGCCGTCCATGTAGCGCTGCACGTAACCGGGCAGCTCGCTGCGCCCCTTCACCCCGCCGAATGCCGAGCCGCGCCACACCCGGCCCGTGACCAGCTGGAACGGCCGCGTCGAGATCTCTTCGCCGGCCCCGGCCACGCCGATGATCACCGACTCGCCCCAGCCCTTGTGGCAGCACTCCAGCGCCGAGCGCATCACGTTGACGTTGCCGATGCACTCGAAGGAGTAGTCGACCCCGCCGTCGGTCAGGTCGACGATCACCTGCTGGATCGGATCCGAGTGTTCCTTGGGATTGACGAAGTCGGTGGCACCGAACTGGCGTGCCAGCGCGAACTTGTCCGGGTTGACGTCGATGGCGATGATGCGGCTGGCCTTGGCCATCTGCGCGCCCTGGATCACCGCCAGGCCGATGGCACCCAGGCCGAACACGGCCACGGTGGAGCCCGGCTCGACCTTGGCCGTGTTGAGCACCGCGCCGATACCGGTGGTCACGCCGCAGCCGAGCAGGCAGATCTTGTCCAGCGGCGCCTCCTTGGACACCTTGGCCAGCGACACCTCGGGCAGCACGGTGTACTCGCTGAAGGTCGAGCAGCCCATGTAGTGGTGCAGCATCTTGCCGTCGAGCGAGAAGCGCGAGGTGCCGTCGGGCATCAGCCCCTGGCCCTGGGTGGCGCGCACCGCCTGGCACAGGTTGGTCTTGCCCGAACGGCAGAACTTGCACTTGCCGCACTCGGCGGTGTAGAGCGGAATGACATGATCGCCGGGCTCGAGGCTGGTGACGCCTTCGCCCACCGCCTCGACGATGCCGGCCCCTTCGTGGCCCAGCACCGAGGGGAACAGGCCCTCGGGGTCGGCTCCGGAAAGCGTGAAGGCGTCGGTGTGGCAGACGCTGGTCGCGGCGATGCGCACCAGCACCTCCCCGGCCTTGGGATTCTCGACGTCGATCTCGGTGAGTTCGAGCGGTTGGCCCGCAGCCATGGCGACGGCGGCGCGTGATTTCATGGCGGGTCTCCCAGGTTGTTGTCGTAGGGCCGCGTGAGGCCGTGTCAAGGGGCGACGCTGATGATCAGTCTAGGTGAGGTGGGGCAAACGGATTGTGACGCAGCGACACAACTGAGTTGCCTATTGGCAACATTCGCTAGAGAGGAGGGCGTGGAAAAAGCGGCGGGCTTCAGCGCGGCTGGTGCAGCCACCAGCGCTGTGACAGACGACCCGCGGCGAGATCCTTTGCCAGCTCGAGCAGCGAGTCGGCATGCAGTGTGGCCAGCGCCTGCGACTCGGCCTCCCAGGGCAGCGGCGGCCAGGGCAGCGGAGGAGGACTCAGGGAGGCCTGGCGACGCAGCGCCTGCCACAGCTGGTCGATGGCCTCGGCCTGGGTCTCGGGGGAGCCGGCATGGGCGAGCAGGCCACGCTTGCGACGCTCCATCTCCGCTGCGGTGAGGTGCGTCAGCGCTTCGCCCTGCTGGGCCAGGAAGTCGCCAATGGCCTGGCGCAGCTCGCCAGCCTCGGTGTGAGGGGATTGCACCACGTAGCCCAGGCGGGGCACGCCAGACGCTTCACGATAGCGCACCACCGCCACGTAGCCCAGGCCGCGTCGCTGGCGCATCTCTTGCTGGAAGCCGGCGTCGTGGCACTGGGCCAGCAGGCGCAGCAGCCAGCGGCTGCGCGGCGAGTCATCGGGGCCGGCGACTTCCAGCATCGCGACGTGGTCGTCGCCCTGGGGCGGCAACCAGAGGGTATCGTTGCCGTCATTGTTGGCCTCGTGACAGGTTTCGCTGGTCTGGTGGGTTGAGCAGCGCTCGGCGAGGCTGTCCAGCATTGTCTGGGCCGCCTCGCCGAGTGCATCGCTGCTTACCCAGCCCAGCATCGGCAAAGCCCCGGCTCGCCCGACCCCGAGCGTCGAGGCTTCGAGCCGAGCCAGCAGACGCTGGGCCAGCAGCCCCGCCGGCGGGTCAGATGGGCATGGGAGGGGCAGCGGTGGCCAGCATGCCAACGCCAACTCCGCCAGGGAGCCGAGTCGCTTGGCCGCTCCGCTGGCGATCAGCCAGTCGCCGCGGGCGTCACCGCCACAGACAAGCTGCAGCCCCTGGGCGAGGGCAGACTGGCGCAATGGCAGCAGGTTCTGCCGCCACTGGAAAAGACGTGCACTCTGCGTTGAGGCCGGGGCGGGCCAGCCCAGGCAGAGGCTGGCCGCCGGGGGGGCGGTCAGCCGTAGCGGCTCACCGTGCCAGAGCGTAACGCGTTCATCCCGGTACAGCAGGCGTGGCGTCGGGTCCTCAGCGCTCGCTTGGGGCCGGTGCTCGGCGAGAACAGGGGGAGCCCGCCAGGGCAGCGGCACCCGCTCCGTCGGCAGTGGCTGGGGGCGCCAGCGGGTCCCGGTCTCGCCCAGCGTCTTCCAAAGCCCGCTGGCAGCGGGGGCATGCCAGAGCAGCCGGCACTGCTCGGGGGCCAGCCAGGGCAAGAGGGCGGCTTCCGCCAAGGCTTCGCCGCATGGTGCATGCTCCGCCGAGCCGGCCAGCTGCCTGGCGTGGCGCCGGGGCCAGGCGTCGAGATCCGCCACCGGTACGGGTGGGGCGGACAGCGCTGCGACGCTGGCCCGTTCGAGTGCCGAGCAGCAGGTAGCCAGTATTGCCTGCACCGTCTCCTCGTCCGGCGCTGGCGCCAGGCTCAGAGCCAGCGCCGCTCCCAGGCCAACGGGGTCGAGAGTCACCTCGAGCCGGTCGAGCTCGATGGCGGCCTGCAGGGTGGCCGCGAGGCGCCCATCGGCAAGCCGGGCCGCCACGGCCATGAGCCAGTCGCCATGGGCAATGGCCTGCTCGTCGGGCAGGGGCCAGAAGAGTTCGAGCGAAGAGGCGCCGGTTTGGGGCATGGGCGGGTGCCATGCCACGCCGCCGGGCTGAGCCCAGCGCCAGGCCCGCCGCGGCGGCACGTCGCCAGTCGGCAGCGCCATGCCATGGCGCATGAGCAGCTCGAGCTGTGCCTCGAGCGGCAGAGGGCCCAGCGACACCAGGGCCATGCGCCCGGCTCGGTAGTGATGGCCATGGAAGTCGGCGAGTCGTGCGGCTAGATGGGAGCCCTCGTTGCCCAGGGTGGCGCGGTTGCCGGCATGGCAGTGCCGGGCGGGATGCCCTTCGCGGCAGAGCCGGCCGAGTGCCATCAGCCGATGCAGCGCCGGGTCGGCCAGCCGGGCATGGAACTCCGCCTCGAGGACCTCCACCTCGCGGGCGACGAGGCCGGGGTCGAAGCGGGGTCGTGCCAGCATGTCCACCAGCCGGACCAGGCCCTCGTCGGTAGCGGCGGGAGGCAGCTGCAGGTGCACCTCGGTCGTGGTTTCGTCGGTGCGAGCGTTGTAGCGTCCGCCCCGCTGGCCGACCCAGCCGGCCAGCTCGCCTGCCCCGGGAAAGTCCGCCGAGCCCAGGAACAGGGCATGCTCGAGCAGATGGGCCAGCCCGCGGCAGTCGTCGGCTTCGTCCAGGTAGCCCACGCCTGCGGCGCCGACCAGACGCTGCCAGCGAGCGTTGGGCACTTCGGCGGCGGAAACGGTCAGGCCGTTGACCAGGCGGGCTTCAAGCAGCCGGCTGCCCGGCGGTAGCCCCGCGCGCCGGGCAAGCTCGTCGTCGGAAACCGCGGATGTGTGGTTCATGTACGGCAGAATACCCGCGATTCATGCACGTTGCGCAGGGTCAGCGCTTCCATTGGCGCGGCGGCGGCACCGGCCTCGCGGCGGGCGGCCTCGACCCGGTGGTGGTCCGGCGACAGCGAGCAGACCGGGTCGGTGGCGGTGGCGTCGCCGGTGAGCAGGTAGGCCTGGCAGCGGCAGCCGCCGACGTCCTGGTGGCGTTCGTCGCAGCTGCGGCAGGGTTCGCGCATCCAGCCGTCGCCGCGGTAGCGATTGAACGCCTCGCTGTCGTACCAGATCTCCCGTAGGCCCCGGTCGCGCACGTTGGGAAAACTCATCGGCAACATGCGCGCGCTATGGCAGGGCAGCACCGCACCGTCGGGCGCCACGGTCATGAAGATCGCGCCCCAGCCGCCCATGCACGCCTTGGGCCGCTCGGCGTAGTAGTCGGGCACCACGAACAGCAGGCGCATGTCGCGGCCACGTTCGGCGAGACGCTCGCGCCAGCGTGCGGTGGTGGCCTCGGCCGTTTCGAGCTGCTCGCGGCTGGGCAGCAGGCCCTCGCGGTTGAGGTGGGCCCAGCCGTACATCTGGCAGTTGGCCAGCTCCACCGCGTCGGCGCCCAGCTCGTCGCACAGGGCGATGATCTCGTCGAGGCGGTCGATGTTGTGGCGGTGCAGCACCACGTTGAGCACCATGGGATAGCCGGCCGCCTTGACCGATCGGGCCATGGCCAATTTCTTGGCGTGGGCCTTGGGCGAGCCGGCCACCGCCGCGGCGACGTCGGGATCGGAGGCCTGCAGGCTGATCTGGATATGGTCGAGCCCGGCCGCGTGCAGCGCCTCGATGCGCGCCTCGTCGAGCCCCAGCCCGGAGGTGATCAGGTTGGTGTAGAAGCCCAGGCGGCGCGCCTCAGCCACCAGCGTCTCGAGGTCGCGCCGCACCAGCGGCTCGCCGCCGGAAAAGCCCATCTGCACCGCGCCCATGGCGCGGGCCTGGGTCAGGACATCGATCCACTCCTCGGTGGAGAGCTCCTCCTTCACCGCGGCGAAGTCGAGCGGATTGGAGCAGTAGGCGCACTGCAGCGGGCAGCGGTAGGTCAGCTCGGCGAGCAGCCACAGCGGGGCGCCGGTAGCGCCGTTGACGGCAGTGGTGTGGGTACGGTCAGTCATGCTGGATCCACCCTTGTCGTGCGGCGTCGAGCAGGAATTCGTGCACGTCCCGTTCGATCTCCGCGGCGGGGGCATCGGCAAACCGGGCCTGCAGGTTCGCCACTACGTCTGCCACGTCGCGCTGGCCGTCGAGCTGGCCGTCGAGCTGGCCGAGGATGGCCCCGGCACTGTCGTTGAGCTGCACCATGCCCTCGGGATAGAGCAGCACGTGGCGGCCCTGGGCTTCCTCCCACTGCAGGCGCCAGCCCGGGCGCAGGCGATAGACGCTGGTTGACTCGATCATAGCCATCAAAGCCCCCGGTGGTAAACGCGCTGGTCGGTGATGCTGTGGTAGGGCGGGCGCTCGAGCTGGTAGGCCAGGGTCATGGCGTCGAGCATGCTCCACAATACGTCGAGCTTGAACTGCAGGATCTCCAGGGCGCGCTGCTGGGCGGCGGCGGTGGTGCATACCGCCAATGCCACCTCGAGGCCATGGTCGACGTCGCGCCGCGCTTCCTTCAGGCGCTTGCGGAAGTAGCCGTAGCCGGCCTCGTCGATCCAGGGATAGTGGGTCGGCCAGGTGTCGAGCCGGCTCCTGTGCGCCTGGGGGGCGAACAGTTCGGTCAGCGAGGAAATCGCCGCCTCCTGCCAGCTCGCCAGGCGCACGAAGTTGACATAGGCGTCCACGGCGAAGCGCACGCCGGGCAGCACGTGCTCCTGGGCCCACAGTTCGTCGCGGGTCAGCCCCACCGCCTCGCCGAGGGTCAGCCACGCCTCGATGCCGCCCCCGTCGTCGTCATGGCCGTCGTGGTCGAGCAGGCGCTGGATCCAGCGGCGGCGCGTGGCGGCATCGGGGCAGTTGGCCAGTAGCGCGGCATCCTTCTGCGGAATCATTACCTGGTAATAGAAGCGGTTGGCCACCCAGCCGCGAATCTGCTCCGGCGTGGCGCGCCCCTCGGCCATGTCGACCTGATAGGGGTGATGGATATGGTAGTAGTCACCCTTGGCCAGCAGGGCTTCGCGAAAGGCCTGCGGAGACAGGGCCGGTGCGTCGGCCTCGGCCGTGGAGGCAGCGAAAGGCGATGCGATGGAACTCATGAGGCGCTTCCTTCCCTTGCATGGCGTAGTGATGGCTATTGTTGTGACGTCAACCGCGGTAGTCGGGTTCAGATCTCCAGGCGCATGCCGTCGAAGGCGACCTCGATGCCGGCGTCACTCAGCGTGGCTCGCTCGGGCGAGCGCTCATCGAGGATCGGGTTGGTGTTGTTGATGTGGATCAGCACCCGGCGGGTGGCGCGCGGCAGAGCCTCCAGCTCCTCCAGCAACCCACCTCTGCCCGCCAGCGCCAGGTGGCCCATATCGGTGCCGGTTGCCTTTCCCACACCGGCGCGGATCAGCTCGTCGTCATGCCACAGGGTGCCATCGACGAGCACGCAGTCCGCCTGGCTCAGAAAACCACGTACCCGTTCGTCGAGCCGGCCGAGTCCCGGCGCATAGAACAGCCGCGTGCCGCACTTGCGGTCCTCGATCAGCAGGCCGATGTTATCGCCCGGGGTGGGTGCGCCGCGACGCGGCGAATAGGGCGGTGCGTTGCTGGTCAGCGCCACGGCAGTGAAGGTCAGGCCGGGGCAGGCCGGGACCTCGAACTCGCCTTCGTGGTGGGCTTCATCGATGGCGATGGGACGCCAGTGCAAGCCGCCCCAGTGCTCCAGCATGGTAAACAGCGGGAAGCCGCTGCTCAGGTCCTGGTGCACGTTGGGCGTGCACCAGACATCGAAGGGGCATCCCTCGCGTAGCGACAGCAGGCCGGTGGCATGATCGATCTGGGCGTCCACCAGTAGCACGCCGCCGATGCCGCTGTCGCGCGGGATCCGTCGCGGGTGAAGTTCGGGGTTGGCGGCCAACTGGGTGCGGATGTCGGGCGAGGCATTGCACAACAGCCAGCGCTCGCCGTCGCTGCTGATGGCGATCGACGACTGCGTGCGAGGGGTTGCCTCGATGCTGCCCTCACGTAGGCTGCGGCACAGCGAGCAGTTGCAGTTCCACTGAGGAAAGCCGCCGCCTGCTGCAGCGCCCAGTACCAGTACATGCATGCGAGGCTCCGTACCGAACATGGATAAAAACGGCTGACGCCCAGGAAGAGCGTCAGCCGGTCAATGCTGCCCAAGAAAAGATCAGCGGTTGGATATGTATAGCGTCACTTCGAAGCCGAGACGCAGGTCGGTATACGCAGGCTTGGTCCACATAGGAGGCCCTCCACATTGGGTGGATTTCGTTGCATGCACTCCACCAGTAAAGCAGCGAACGGCGTGACTGCCTTTCGACCTAAGTCGCATGCCTCAAAAGCAAGCACGAGCGTAACGCGTTGAAACGCCGCCGTGATGCGGCTCGATGAAGTATTTGAAAAGATTGTTGCCAAGGGGCAATAGACTTTTGACCTTAAAGCGATGCCTAAATCATGCCTTCCGACCTGTGGCTAGGAAAAGTTGTGCTAGACCTTCTCAATGTCAATAGCTGAAACACAACGATACAAGATGTGCCGTTTCCCCAGGCACACCTTCAGTGAGACGGAGACAACGCCATGCTTAGGGAGACAGGTTACGCAGTCATGGCCATTGGGTTGATGGCCACAACGGCGGCTCATGCCAATCAAAATCAACTCGAGCTTCAACAAAATCCGGAATACTGGGCGACCCAGCTGGGTAACTACCAAGGTAACCGCTTCAGCGAGCTGGACCAGATCAATCGCGACAATGTGGATGAGCTGCGCGCTGTGTGGCAGTTTTCCACCGGCGTACTGCGTGGTCACGAAGGCGGCCCCCTCTATGTCGGTGATGGTCGTCTGTACATTCACACCCCCTTCCCCAACAAGGTTTTCGCCCTCGACCTGGAAGACGAGGGTCGCGTGGTCTGGAGCTACGAGCCGGACCAGGACTCCCGTGTCATACCGGTAATGTGCTGTGACACGGTCAATCGCGGGCTGGCCTACGCCGACGGCCGCCTGTTCCTCGGCCAGGCCGACAATACCCTGATCGCGCTGGATTCGGAAACGGGCGAGCTGCTGTGGGAGGTCAGCAACGGCGACCATACCGTTGGCGAGACCAACACCATGTCGCCGCTGGTGGTCCACGACAAGGTTTTGATCGGTGTCAGCGGCGGCGAGTACGGCATTCGTGGTCATATGACCGCTTACGATGTCGAGACCGGTGAACAGGTGTGGCGAGGTTACTCCACCGGCCCCGACGACGAAGTGCTGATCGATCCCGAGACCACCACCATGCTGGGCGAGCCGATCGGCGAGTCCGATCTCGGCGTCTCCACCTGGCCCGAGGGCGAATGGGAGCGTGGCGGTGGTGCCCCATGGGGCTGGGTCACCTACGACCCCGAGCTCGACCTGGTCTACTACGGCACCGGCAACCCCGGCACCTGGAACCCCGAGCAGCGCACCAAGGACGGCGAGCCCGCCGACAACAAGTGGGCCATCACGGTATTTGCCCGCGATCCCAACGATGGGACGGTCAAGTGGGTCTATCAGAAGGTGCCCTTCGACGAGTGGGACTACGATGGGGTCAACGAGAACCAGCTGATCGACATCGAATACGAGGGCGAGCAGCGCAAGGGCCTGGCGATCATCGACCGTACCGGCTTCGGCTTCCTGCTCGATCGCGAAACCGGTGAGCTGCTGGTGGCCGAAAAGTTCGCCCCCGAGACCAACTGGGCCGACAGCTACGACATGGAGACCGGACGGCCCAACGTCAACGAGCAGTACAGCACCTACCGGCAGGGGGTGGGCGTCAACACCACCGACATCTGCCCCACCGCCATGGGCGCCAAGAACATGCAGCCGACTGCCTACTCGCCGCGCACCGGGCTGATCTATGCCGGCATCAACCGGATCTGCATGAACTACGAGCCCTTCGAAGCCGAATACGTGGCTGGCCAGCCCTACGTCGGTGCCACCCTGACCATGATGCCGGCACCGACGCAGAACGGCAGCATGGAGGGTCGCATGGGCAGCTTCATCGCCTGGGATCCTGTGGCTGGCGAAACCGTGTGGGAGATCGATGAACGCTTCGCGGTGTGGAGCGGGGCGCTGGCCACGGCCGGTGACCTGGCCTTCTACGGTACGTTGGAAGGGCACGTGAAGGCGGTCGATATCGAAACCGGCGAGGAGCTGTGGCGCTTCAAGACGCCCTCCGGGATCATCGGTAACGTCAACACCTTCATGCACGAAGGCAAGCAGTACGTGGCCGTACTCTCCGGCGTCGGCGGCTGGGCCGGCATCGGCCTCGCGGCCGGCCTGGAAAATCCCGAGGAGGGGCTGGGTGCGGTGAGTGCCTTCTCCGCCCTGGGGGACTACACCAAGCTCGGCGGTGTGCTGACGGTGTTCGCGCTGCCGGATTGAGCCGGTTCATGATCGGGCGGGTATGGCGATGCCATACCCGCCCATCCTTGTCTTTCCGGCGGCGTCGTCCACGATGCGCCCGAGTTGTAGAAGGAAGTCCTGCATGACGGTACTTGCACGTTCCTGCCGCGGTATGCTCTCCACGCTCGTCGCCCTGCTGCCACTGGGGCTGGTCCAGGTCGGTCTGGCCGACGAGCATCGCATCACCGGCGAGGGCATTGGTGCCTTCGTCGTCGAAGACGGCAAGGTCGATCCCGACACCTATGACGGATACATCGTCTATACCCGCTCCTGCATGGCCTGCCATGGGCCGGATGGCCTGGGCTCCTCTTTCGCGCCCAACCTGATCCGCGCCGTGGAGCGGCGTGGCTGGGAGAATTTCGCCGGTACCATCGCCTCCGGGCGCGAGATCCAGCCTGGCCAGGTGATGCCTTCCTTCGCCGACGATCCCTACGTCATGGGCAACATACCCAAGATATTCAGCTATCTGCGTGCGCGCGGCGAAGGTGGCCTGGGGCGCGGTCGCCCGAAGATCATCGAGTCGATGCAGGAGCCGGACGCAGAACAAGGCGAGCAGGACGAGGACAAAGACGAGGCCGCCGAGGAAGCGAGCGCCGAGTAAACGTTGCACCGTTCGCCATGTCGTTTCCGCCAGCGGAGGATGCATGAGAGCAGCCTGTCGTCAGATAGTACGAGCCGTGACTCTGGCCCTGGGCCTGGTTCTCGCCTGTGGTGCATTTGCCGAACTCCCCGAGCGCCAGGAGCGCGAGGCCCTGCGGGTCTGCGCCGATGGCAACAATCTCCCTTTCAGCAACCAGGCCGGCGAAGGCTTCGAGAACCGTATCGCCGAGCTGATGGCAGAAGACCTGGGCGTACCGCTGACCTACGTGTGGGCGCCCCAGGTGATGGGTTTCGTACGCAACACCCTGGAGCTGCGTGTCTGCGACGTGATGATCGGTACCGTGGCAGGCTACGATTTCGTACAGAATACCAACGCCTACTATCGTTCGGTCTATTCGCTGGTAGTGCCCGCAGATTCCGATCTCGCCGCTACCCGTCTAAGCGACCCTGCGTTCTCCGGCAGGCGCATCGGTGTGGTAGCGGAAACCCCGCCAATTGTGCCGCTGCGCCGCAGCGGGGCCCGCATAGAGGGCTATCCGCTGATGGTCGACACCCGGGTGCGTGCGCCGGTGCGTGACGCCATCGAGGACGTGGCCGCCGGCAACACGGAGGGGGCCGTGCTGTGGGGGCCATTGGCCGGTTATTACGCGGCACGCCAGGAACCCCCGCTGAAAGTCGTACCGCTAGTGAATGATGACACCGGGGCTCATCTCGATTACCGCATCACCATGGGAGTGCGCCACGGCGAGCCCCACTGGAAGGACTGGATCAACGACTTCATCGACCGTCGCCAGGAGGAGATCGACGCGATCCTGGCCGATTACGACGTGCCGCTGCTTGACCGGCACGGCCAACTACTGGGAACGAGCGAGGGAGGCGACTCATGAGCAGAGCGAGCCGACTTCCTGGGCGCATGCTCTTGCTGGGATTGTTGACGGGGCTGACGCTGGCCGGCGTGGCCCAGGTCGAGGCCCAGCGCGCCGCAGCGGGGCCGCCCGACTGGCCCTGCGTGCAACGCCTGATCCCCGAGCTGGCCTGGGGCACCATCTGGACAGGGCCACCGCTGGATGAGCTGGAACAGGCCTGGTGGGAGGACGAGGAGGTCGGTCGGGTGGTGCGCTTCGCCACCTCGCGTACGACCCCCAAGGAGCAGGCGCTGGAGTGGGTGAGAGCGTTCGTCGAGTCGGTGGACGAGGAAGACGCCGAGCAACGGCTGACCCTGCTCTTTTCCGGCTTGTTCGAGCTCACCGACCGTGAACGCAAGCGCACCATCGAGAGAATTCGCCAAGCCTCTCGCGCCCAATTGACACGCCTGGAGACGATTTCCGCCATGGTCGATGAGCTGGAGGAACGGCGCGCCGACGACGAGGCGGATGAGGCCGAGATCGAGCGGCTCTCCGAGGCGCTGTTCTGGGAGCAGCGTACCTTCCAGCATCGCCAGCAGACGCTGCCGGCCATGTGCGACCAGCCCTACCTGTTGGAAGAGGAGCTGGCACGTATGGTACGGGTCATCATGGCGCGCATGCCGTGAGCGGGCTGTAGTGAAAGAGCCATAACGACAACAGCGGTGGCACAGGCTGCCTGAGGAGCACGCATGAAAGCGCGACGGGGTCCCCTTCGCTGGCTGGCGACGGGCGGGCTGGCTCTTGGCCTGGGGTGGTCGGCGCTGCTGCCGGCCGAGACGCTGGAGCCCATTGTCGTGGGTTATCTGGGCATGGAGCGACCCGATGACCGGGAGCCGCTCTCGGTGCTCGACCCGGTACTCGATGACGAAGGGGTGCAGGGCGCCCGCCTGGGCATCAACGACAACAACGCCTCGGCGCAATTCCTCGGCCAGGAGTTCGTGCTCCACGAAGCGACGGTGGCTGAGGGGGGCGAAATTGACGAGGCGCTGGAGGGGCTGGTCGAGCAGGGCGTGGAGTGGATCGTCAGCGACCTGCCCGCCGACGCGCTGCTGGAGGTCATGGCGCATCCCGACCTGGGTGCACGAATCGTGTTCAACGCACGGGCGCCGGACGATCCCCTGCGCAGCGAGGCATGCCATTCCCAGCTGTACCACACCACACCCAGCCGGCGCATGCTGGCCGACGCCCTGGCCCAGTTCCTCGGCTTCAAGCAGTGGAATCGCTGGGCGCTGGTCTACGGCAACACCGAGGAGGATCGCATCCTGGCCGATGTCCTGCGCGCCGCGGCCGAGCGCTACGGCCATCGCATCGTGGGCGACAAGCAGTGGCCTCACGATCCCATGGCACGCCGCGCCGAGGGCGGCTTTCACGCCATCCAGCGCGAGATCCCCGTGTTCGTCCAGGACCTTCCCGAGCACGACGTGCTGGTGATCGCCGACGAGACCGACTACTTCGGCGAATACTTCCCCTATCAGACCTGGGCGCCGCGCCCGGTGGTCGGCACCCAGGGGCTGATCGCCACGCCCTGGCACCGTGCGCATGAATCCTGGGGAGCGGTGCAGCTGCAGCGGCGCTTCGAAGAGCTGGCCGAGCGCTGGATGACGCCGCGGGATTTCGCCGCCTGGCTGGCGCTGCGTTCGCTGGGCGAGGCGGCCGCCAGAACCGGCTCGGTCGAGCGGGAAACGATTCTCGACTACATGCTGAGCGAGGAGTTCGAGCTTGCCGGCTACCTCGGCCTGCCGGTCAGCTATCGCGCCTGGAATCACCAGCTGCGCCAGCCGATCCTGGTCACCGGGCCACGCATGGTGGCTTCGGTATCGCCGCAGGAGGGCTATCTGCATCCACGCACGCCGCTCGACTCGCTGGGCGTCGACGAGGGGGAATCGACATGCCGTTTCTGAGCCAGAGAAACATGACCGCGACCCTCAAGCGCGCCGTGCTGGGGCTGGTGCTGGGTACGCTGCCGCTGGCCGCCCAGGCCGAGCGAATCTTCGTCTCCAACGAGAAGGACAACACCGTGTCGGTGATCGACGGCACGAGCCTCGAGGCAGTGGAGACCATCGAGGTCGGTCGCCGCCCCCGTGCGATGGCCTTCAGCAGCGACGGCAGCGAGCTGTTCGTGGCGGTGGGCGACGACGAAGCCATCGACATTATCGACCTGGGGACGCTCAAGGTCGTGCGCAGCCAGTCCGCGGGCGACGATCCGGAGGTGATTCGCGTCGACCCCAACCGGCCCTACGTGTATATCTCCAACGAGGACGACAACATCGTCTCGGTGATCGATTACGAGCGACGCACCCTGGTCGACGAGATCCCTGTGGGGGTCGAGCCGGAAGGGCTCGGCATCAGTCCCGACGGGCGCTGGCTGATCTCGACCACCGAGACCTCGAACATGGCGCACATCATCGACCTCGAGGCCAGGGAGGCAGTACACCATCGCCTGGTGGGCGCGCGGCCACGGCATGCCGAATTCACCCATGACGGCCGCAAGGCCTGGGTCTCGTCAGAAATTGCGGGCGTAGTCTCGATTCTCGACATGGTGGAAAGCTTCGACGTCGAGCACGTGATCCGCTTCGACGTACCCGGTGTGCCACGAGAGACCGTTCAGGCGGTCGGCGTCGCCCTGACCTCCGACGGGCGCTACGGCTTCGTCGCCCTGGGCCCTTCGAACCGGGTGGCGGTGATCGACCAGCAGAGCTACGAGGTGCTCGACTACATCCTGGTCGGCCAGCGGGTCTGGCACCTGGCGCTCAACGGCGACGAGAGCCGGCTCTACACCACCAACGGGGTCAGCGGCGACGTGACCGTGATCGAGATCGACGGCCTGCGGGCGGTCAAGTCGATCCCGGTGGGGCGCTTTCCCTGGGGCGTGATCGTCCAGCCGTGAGTGAGACGAGCGCCAACCGCGCGGGGCAGGCACTTGCCCTGGAGATCCGCCAGCTGAGCTTTGCCTACGTGGGCCGGCCGGTGCTCGACGACGTGTCGCTGAGCGTGGCGGCGGGGGAGTTCGCCGTGCTGCTCGGCCCCAACGGTGCCGGCAAGACCACGCTGCTCTCGCTGGTCACCCGGCTGCACGATCGCCGGCGAGGCGAGATACGCATCGGCGGCTACGACGTGCGCCGTCAGGCGGTGCAGGCCCATGCCCGCATCGGCGTGGTGTTCCAGCAGCCGACTCTGGATCTCGATCTCAGCGTGGCGCAGAACCTCGCCTATCACGGCGCGCTGCATGGCATGGGGTGGCGCGAGGCGAAGAGTCGGGCCCTGGTGCAGCTCGAGCGCGTGGGGCTCGCCGATCAGCGACGTACGCGGGTACGGCGCCTCTCCGGTGGCCAGCGGCGGCGGGTGGAAATCGCCCGTGGCTTGATGCACTCGCCGCGCCTGCTGCTGCTCGACGAGCCCACCGTAGGGCTCGATATCGCCTCGCGCCGCGAGCTGGTCGACCACGCCCACCGGCTATGCGCCGAGGAGGACGTGGCGGTGCTGTGGGCGACTCACCTGATCGACGAGGTGCGCGCCGCTGACCGGGTTCTGGTATTGCACCGCGGTCAACTGCTGGCCGACGAGCGTGCCGAGACGCTCATCGCCCGACTCGGCGTCGACACGCTGAGCGAGGCGTTCGATCTCCTGGTCGGAACGCAGGAGGCCGCATGCGAGTGATGCCCTGGCTGCACTGCCTGCGTGGCGTGGTGGGACGCGAGCTGCTGCGCTTCCTTCACCAGCGCAGCCGGTTTCTTGCCGCCCTGGTGCGACCCTTGGTGTGGCTGTTCGTCTTCGCCACTGGTTTTCGCATGGCGCTGGGGGTGGCCATGACCGAGCCCTACCAGACCTACATTCTTTACGAGGTCTACATTGTCCCGGGTCTGGTGGGCATGATCCAGCTGTTCAACGGTATGCAGAGCTCGCTGTCGATGGTCTATGACCGTGAGATGGGCAGCATGCGGGTACTGCTCGTCAGCCCCTTCCCGCGCTGGTACCTGCTGGTGTGCAAGCTGTTGGCCAGTACCCTGGTCTCGGTGGTGCAGGTCTACGTGTTCCTGGCCATCGCCTGGGCCTACGGTATCCAGGCGCCCCCGTTGGGCTATCTTTACGTGCTGCCGGCACTGCTGGTGACCGGCTGCATGGTCGGAGCGCTGGGGCTGCTGCTCTCCTCGTTCATTCGTCAGCTGGAGAACTTCGCCGGGGTGATGAACTTCGTCATCTTCCCGATGTTCTTCCTCTCCTCGGCGCTCTACCCGCTGTGGCGCATCCGCGAGGGCAGCTACCTGGTCTATCAGATCGCCGCGCTCAACCCCTTCACCCACGCCGTGGAGATGATCCGTTTCGCCATGTACCAGCGCTTCAACATCGAGGCGGTAGCGATCAGCGTGGCGGTGGCGGCGCTGCTGCTGGCGCTGGCGATCCTGGGCTATAACCCTTCCCGGGGCATGATGGCCCGCAAGGGCGGGGGTGGCGACTGAACCTCAGGGCGCGGCGAGGCTTTCCAGGTAGTCAATGATATGCCTGCGCGTGCGCTCGTCCAGGCCCCACAGCACCATGCGGGTCCCGGGCAGAAAATCCTGAGGGCCGGCGAGGAAGGCGTCGAGGTTCTTGCGATTCCATGACAGGTCGGCTTGTTCCAGGACCGGTGAGTAGTCGAAGTCCTCGAGGCTGCCGGCCGGCCGACCGAACAGGCCATGCAGGCTGGGGCCGGCCAGGTGCCGGCCGGGGTCGATGCTGTGACAGCCGACGCACTGAGCGCGGAACGACCGCTCGCCCTCGGCGAATTCGTCAGCCAGGACCGTCAGCGGAGCGAGCAGGAGAGTGGCGAGCACCAGGCCGGCGATAAGGTGGCTGCTGTAGCGGTAGCGGGGCATCAGAAACAGCGCAGGTTGGCGTCGGCCTGGGCCTGGCGCAGGGCGTCGACCTGGTCCTGCATGCCGCGCTCGGTGCGGAACAGTACGCCGAGTTCGCCGCGCTGATCCTGCATGCCCAGCACCGTCTCGACCTGCTCGTAAGTGTCGTAGCTGAGGTGCTCGGCGATCACGTCGATACTGCAGGCGCACTTCTGCATGGTCAGGTAGTCATTGCCGTTGGAGGCCATGCAGCCCAGCACGTAGTCGACGCGTGCCTCGGTGGGGTAGTCGTTGGCCAGGCTCGTCGTGGCGAGAGAGAGCAGCAAGCAGGCGAGCGCCGTCTGGCACAGCATGCCGGTTGCTGTCGTCCGAAGTCGAGGCATTGTTATTGTCTCCGGAAGCATCAAGGCTGTATGGCTTCAAGGTATGGCAGTCGTACGGATTCTGCCACTACCGAGGCGTGCCTATCGGCATGATGGCGAGTGCCTATTGGGCCTGGCGGAAGCGCGACGGTAACATGTCTCGATCGGCCTGAGCCGATTGTCTGCATCCCCTGCATGACATTTGCGGCCCGCCTCTCGGCGGGCTTTTTTCCTCTACGGCGCGTGGGCAGAGCAGGTCAGCCCTTGCGCTCGTCGTCGCGTACTTCGTAGTCGCCCTCGAGCAATTCGTGCTCGCTGGAGTAGTGGCGCTCCTGATAGCGCGCTTCACGATAGTGATAGCCTCCGCCGGCATCCTTGGCCTGCTCGGCGCGGATTTGCTCGAGGCGCTTCTTCATGCGGTAGCGCACGATCGGTAGCATGGCCCAGCCGAGCAGCAGGAAGAACAGACCGAGTACGGTGCCCACGATCAGCAGCAGGCCGAACAGCAGCCAGGTAACGATGAGCTTGAGCCCGCCCAAGGGGCCGCGAGGCGTCTGATGCGCCCGAGCGCGCCACTGTTGGGCGGCCTGCCAAGCGGCGTTGCGGCGGGGGTCGTTGTCGAACATGAGCGTCTCCGGTCAAGGACGCCGCGACGCGGCGTACGGAATGGCTGTCCCTTTGAGGCTGTGGGCCGAGGATCGTTCCCCTATGCGACCAGTCGCCACAGGGCGGCGGTGGCGATACCGGCGCTGATCGCCGCTAGCGTCTTGTGGCTGGCCAGCATCACGGTGAGAGTGGCCAGCAGCGCCAGGCGCGCCCCCCAGTCGCCCTGTATCGCCATGGGCGTGATCACCGCGACCAGTACCGAGCCCGCCATGGCGTTGATGAAGCGCTCCACTCTGGGGCCGATGGGGAGGCGCGACATTACGAACACGCCGCCGGCACGAGTCAGATAGGTAACCAGTGCCATCAGCAGGATGGCGACGGCCGATCCCGCCAACGTCGAGGGCAGGCTCATGCGACGGCCTCCCGTTTTTTACGATCGGGCCACACCAGCAGGCCGGCCAGCCCGCCGGCCAGGGCGCCGACGATGACGTGGGAGTGGGGCGGTAGCCAGGCCATGGCGGCCAGCGCGGCCAGCGCCGCGGCCCCCCAGGGCACCAGCATCGACAGGTCACGCCGACCGCCCACCAGCATGGCCAGCAGGAAGCAGCCCATGATCACGTCGAGGCCGAAGCGTTCGGGCTCGGCGATGCCGCTGCCGAAGAGCACGCCGAGCAACGTGCCGGCAAGCCAGGTCAGCCACAGCGCGATGCCGCCTCCCACCAGCATACCGACATTGGTTTCGCCGCGCTGGTGATCGGCCACGGCCATGGCCCAGTTGGAGTCGCTCATCACCACCAGGCTGGCATAGCGCTGCTTCGGGGGAAGGTGTGCCAGCCAAGGCTGAATGGCGGCGCCCATCAGCAAGTGGCGGGCATTGATGGCGAAGGTGGTGGCGATCAACGGCAGCAGCGGAATCTCGGGCCCCCACAGCTCGAGAGCGGCGAACTGCGAGGCGCCGGCGAAGACCAGCGCGCTCATCATCATCGCCTCGAGCCCCGAGAGGCCGCGGGACAGCGCGGCCACACCGAAGGCCAGGCCGAAGACCACCACGAACAGCGACAGCGGCGCCATGCGACGCACGCCAGTGAGGACGCCGGCCAGATCGAGCCGGGCACCCGGGCTGGTCTGGCTCATCGTCGCCACACCTCGGCCACGATTTCGTAGCTGCGCAGGCGGTCCTCGCTGGAATAGGTGTCGGTGTTGAGCATCAGCTCGTCGGCCCCGGTCTGCTCGAGGAAGCGTTCGAGTCCCTCGCGCACGGTATCCGGCCCGCCGATCACCGCCGCGCCGAGGAACTGCTCCACCTGGACACGCTCCATGGGCGTCCAGTCGAGGGTCTCGATCGGCGGCAGCGAGCGAGTGCGACGGCCGCGCACCATGCCGAGGAATTTCTGGCGGGTGGTGGAGGCGAGAAACTCGGCGCGCTCGTCGCTCTCGGCGGCGATGACCGGCAGCCCGACCATCGCATAGGGGTGCTCTAGCAGCGCCGAGGGGCGGAAATTGTCGCGATACAGGCGCAATGCTTCGTGCAGGTAGCCCGGCGCGAACTGGGCGGCGAAGGCGAAGGGCAGCCCCTCGCGGGCGGCGAGCTGGGCGCTGTAGCCGCTGGAGCCGAGCAGCCACAGCGGCACCCGAGTGCCCTGGCCGGGCACGGCGCGTACGCGCTGGCCGGGTTGCTCGTCGTCGAGGTAGCCCTGCAGCTCGGCGAGCAGCTCGGGGAAATTCTCGGCTCCTGCATAAGGGTCGCGGCGCAGCGCAGTCATGGTGGCGGCGTCGGAGCCGGGCGCGCGCCCCAGGCCCAGGTCGATGCGGCCCGGGTAGAGGGTTTCCAGGGTGCCGAACTGCTCGGCGATCACCAGGGGCGCATGGTTGGGCAGCATGATGCCGCCGCTGCCCACGCGAAGGCGTGAGGTGGCGCCGGCGATATGGCCGATCAGTACCGCGGTGGCGGCACTGGCAATGCCGTCGAGGCTGTGATGCTCGGCCAGCCAGTAGCGGGAGAAGCCGAGGCGCTCGGTCAGTCGGGCCAGCGCCACGCTCTCCGCGAAGCTGTCGGCGATGGTCCCCCCCTGGCGGATCGGCGCCAGGTCGAGCACGGATAGCGGGGTGTCGGAAAGTCGGGACATGTTAAGACTCGTCAAAAACCTTAGCCTGCTTGGTTTCTCCAGAATCGTCGTGTCGGCGCCGCGATGCAATGGTTTTTCTGTTCCGGGAGCAGGCCGATGCCAGTGACTTGTGTGGCGTCAGGGTAGGCCTGCTAGCATGTTGGCGTTCATGGACGAAACGAGGTGCGCCTTATGGCCAACCATGGAGGGCAGCGGGTCTTTGCCGCATCGGCCCTGATCATCCTGGCGCTGGTGGCCGCCGGCGCTGGCTACCCCGACGCGTTCGGGGCCGCCGCCGCCGCCGCGCTGGACGCCGTCACCCAACTGTTCGGCTGGTTCTATCTGTTTTCGGTCTTCGGCTTCGTGATCTTCCTGCTGGTGCTTGCCTTCAGCAAGTACGGCAAGGTCCGGTTGGGGCCCCAGGACAGCACGCCGAGTTTCAGCTTCTTCTCCTGGGTCAGCATGCTGCTGGCGGCCGGCTTCGGCGTGGGCCTGGTGTTCTACGGCATGGCAGAGCCCATGCTCCACTACATCGAACCGCCTTATGGCGACGTGGCAGCCGAGAGCTCCGAGGCGGCGCGATATGCCATCCAGTACAGCTACTTCAACTGGGGCATTCACCAATGGGCGGCCTTTTCGGTGGTGGGACTGATCATCGCCTACTTCCAGTTCCGCAAGGGGCAGGCCGGGCTGGTCTCCTCGGTACTGTCGTCCATCGCCGCCAAGTATCCCCGGGTGCGCCCCTACGCGCCGACCTTGGATGTGTTCGCGGTGGTGGCCACGGTGATGGGGGTAGCCACCTCGCTGGGGCTGGGCGTGCTGCAGCTCAATGGTGGCTTCAACGCCGTGTTCGGCCTGCCCGAGAGCGGGCTGTGGCAGTTCGTCATCCTGTTCGTGATGTTCCTGGCCTACATGGCCTCGACCTGGTCGGGGCTGGACAAGGGCATCCGCCGGCTTTCCAACCTCAACATGATCCTGTGCATCGGCCTGATGCTCTACGTGCTGGTGACCGGCCCCACGGTGATGATCCTCGAGACCATCACCCTGGGAATCGGCGATTACCTGCAGAACTTCGTCGGCATGAGTCTGCGTATCTCGCCGTTTTCCGATAACACCTGGGCAGCCAACTGGACCATTTTCTACTGGGCCTGGGTCATCGCCTGGTCGCCGTTCGTCGGTACCTTCGTGGCCCGGGTGTCGCGCGGGCGCACCATCCAGGAATACGTCTTCGGCGTGCTGATCGTGCCACCGTTGCTGGCCTGCCTGTGGATCGGGGTTTTCGGCGGTGCCGCGCTGCACATGGAGCTGGCCGGCGATGTCGGCCTGGCCAGCGCCACCGAGAACAACATCACCGTCGCGCTGTTCGAGATGTTCGAGCTCATGCCCTTCTCCGGGGCGCTCTCGGTGATCGCCATGTTGCTGATCTTCGTCTTCCTGGTGACCTCGGCCGACTCGGCTTCCTACATCGTGGCGCAGATGACCGACAACGGCTCGATCAACCCGCCGCTGTTCAAGCGCGTGATCTGGGGCGTGCTGATTGCCGCCATCTGTCTCACCTTGATCGTCGCCGGGGGCCTGACCGGGCTGCAGTCGGCCGCGGTGCTCTCGGCGCTGCCTTTTACCTTCATCCTCTATGGCATGATCGTGGTGCTGGTCCGCGAGCTGCGTGCCGACCGCCAGTCCATGCTTACCCAGCTCTATCGTCGCCATGGCGAAACGCCGGTCGGGGCCGACGCCTTCGAGGCCGAAGCGCTGGGTGAACAGGAGCGGCTGCGTCGCGCGCCCAACGTGGTCAATCGGCGCATCAACCGGCGTGAGGGCGGCTAGGTCGACCATCAGCCGATCTCGCGCGCTCACGGCGCCTGACCTGAGAGCGTCGTGGGCGATTGCCGGTAGCCAGCGAAGAGCGCAGGTCGTAAGCTCTGAGAGGTAGGGGAACCGGACGTCAACCATGTCTCTCATCGGCTCACGCCGTCGTGCGCTTCCACGAGGCGCCACCCGCCGGCATCAACCGAGCCGCGGGCGTCAGAACCATTTCGATCGCTGGCTCGACCGCGCGGTGGACGTTGCCGTGCTCACGGCGCTGGCAGTGGGCACGGTGGCGCTGTTACTGCATCTGTTGTTATAGCGTCGAGGCGAGATGCGTTCACTGCTGATACTGGTCGTGCTGATGGTCGTCGCGGCGGCGGCCTGGTGGCAGCTCGAGGCGCGTCTTCCCTCCCACTGGCACCCGTGGAAGCCGCTGAGCGTTGGCGATCCCTTGACCCCTGTCACTCGCTGGAAGCTGCAACGCCTGAGCGATGACCGCGAGGCATGCCTGGCGGTGCTCGGCACGGCCTCCGAGAAGTCGCTGCGGATGACCCCGTTGGACGACCACGAACCTGTCCCCGGCTGTCCGCTGAGCAATGTGGTGCGTCTCCACGGCAGCGATGTCGAGTTCAACGCCAGTTTCGTCGCGCGTTGTCCGCTGGCGCTGGCCTGGGTCATGTTCGAGCGTCAGCGTCTTCAGCCCGCTGCCGTGGCCCACTTGGGCAGTCGCGTGGCCCGTGTCGAACACTATGGCAGCTACGCCTGTCGCAACGTCTATGGTCGCGAGGAGGGGCGGCGCAGCGAGCATGCCACGGCCGAGGCGCTCGATGTGGCGGCCTTCCGCCTCGAGGATGGGCGTCGGATCACGCTGCTAGAGCACTGGGGCGACGCGGGGGCCCGCGGGGCCTTCCTGCACGAAGTGCGCGATGGCGCCTGCGACCTGTTCGGCACCGTGCTGGGCCCGGAGTACAATCAGGCGCATGCCGACCACTTCCATTTCGGCATGCGCGGCTTCCACCTGTGCCGCTGAGGCCGTCAGGCTCGCACGGCGTCGACGGCCCCCGTACACTCAGAGGCATCAACCCGCTGGCGCAAGAGGCTTATGCTGGGATTTCTGCAGGGTTTCTCCTATGGGCTGTTCGTCACCTGCCTGCCGTGGTGCCTGGTCGGGCTGGCCAACCCGCGGCTGGCGCTCGCCAGCGACAACCCCAACCGCTTGCAGGTGCTGTTCCGCTACTGCCTGTTGGTGCCGTTCATCAGCATGGTGTTGTGGCTGACGTCGCTATGGGGCGGCTTCGGGCCGAGCCTGGGCGGATGGCTGGCTGGCCTGGTGGCGGTGGGCGTATCGCTGCCGCTGGAGCGTGGTTGGCGGCGCTGGCGTGCGCGGCGCCACCAGCGCCGACTCCAGGAGCGACTGGCGGCCGAGAGTGAGCGACGACGCGCCGAGCAGGAGCGTGCCGCGCGGGAATCCGGCGTGGCCGAACTGGACCCGTCCCGTCCGCCGGTCGACGCCGATGACCTGGTTTTGGCGCTGTGCCGGGCCAAGGCGCAACTGCTCGAGGTCAAGCGTGCCGACCTGGCGGGGCAGGTCGATCGTTTCTACACCCGCTACGCCCATGTGATGGAGTTGCTGGCCGCCCGCTTCGATCGCAGCGAGCTGGCCTTCGAGCGTTCGCGTAGCCTGATCGCCGATGTCTGCCTTGGGGCGGTGGATACCTTCACCTCCATGGCGGCCCAGGCGCGTGGCGTGATGGGGCTGGATGTCGACTACGTACGCCGGCGCCTGGAGCAGGAGGGGAGTCGGTTGTCTGTCGAGGAGCGCATCGCGCTCAAGCGTCGCCTCGAGCTGATCGAGGAGACCGACCGTCGCCTGCGACGCCTGGTGGCGCGCAACGAATCGGCACTCACCCTGCTGGACGATACGGCCGTGGCGCTGGCCCGGATCGAGACGGGGCGGCCGCAGGCCGCGCTTGCCACCGATCGGGCACTGGAGGAGCTGCGGCGTTTCATCGAGGGGGCAGATCGCTACAGTCGCCAGGAGCGTCGTTGAGCCACTCGCCGGCTGGCGTTGAGCCATGCGCCGGTCTTGCTTGCTAAGGTGTGGGAAAGAGCCTGAATGGGGAAGCGCTTATGAACCAGTCGTCCGAACGTGGCTCGCCGCTCTCGCTGCCGCCGGTGGAGCAGATCGCCAGCGAGCTCGAGGAAATCGCCCCGGAGCCGAAGGATAGCGAGGAGATCGTGATCGACGACCCCGAGCTTGAGCAGATGGCGGAGTCGTTCGTCGACGATGTGCTGGCCAGCGAAGAAGGTGCCGCCCTCGATCGCCAGCGCCGCGCGGTGGATGAGATGGGGCTGGAGCTGCAGCAGCAGGCGGCGCATCACAGCGAGATGCTGCAGGCGCCGCTGCGCAAGCTGGCCCATCAGGGTGACGAGGGCGGGCCAGTGGCCAAGGCGCTGATCGACCTGCGCGGACACATGCAGGACCTCGACCCGCACCAGCATCGCCTGGCATCGGGGCCGTTCGATCGTCTGCTGTCCCGTATCCCCGGTGCCGGCAATCGTGTGCAGCGTTATTTTCGCAAGTTCGAGAATGCCCAGCAGGCGCTCGATGCCATCATTGCCGACCTGGAAGCGGGGCGCGACATGCTGCGGCGTGACAACATCACGCTCAGCGACGATCAGGAGAGTTTGCGCCAGCTGCTGGGGCGGCTCCAGCGCCAGGTCGACCTGGGCCGACTGATCGATCGTCGCCTGGTGCAGGCGCTGGAGCGGCTCGGCGATACGCATCCGCAGCGTGGGTTCATCGAGGAGGAGTTGCTGTTCCCGCTGCGCCAACGCATCGTCGACCTCCAGCAGCAGCAGGCCGTCAGCCAGCAGGGCGTGCTGGCGCTGGAGGTGATCATTCGCAACAATCGCGAGCTGATGCGCGGCGTCGACCGGGCGATCCACGTAACCGTGTCGGCATTGACGGTAGCGGTGGCGGTGGCGCTGGCGCTGGCCAACCAGCGCCTGGTGCTCGACCGCGTCGAATCGCTCAATACCACGACGTCGGAGATGATCGCCGGCACGGCGAGGACGCTGCGCCAGCAAGGGGTGGAGATCCAGACCCGCGCTGCCTCGGCCCAGCTCGACATGCAGGCCCTGGAACAGGCCTTCGACGATGTGCTCGGCGCCATCGACGACCTGTCCCGCTATCGTCAGGAAGCGCTGCCGCAGCTCGATGCCCAGATCGATCGCCTGGCGCAGCTGGCACGCCGGGGCGGCAATGCGATCGACAAGCTGCAGCGCGGCAGTGACGTCCAGGCATCCGACGCGGCTGGAGCGGAATCGACGCCCGGCGAAGGGCGCAACGAGCGCCCCTCCTAGGGCGAGCCCCCCGGCGAGCGGGGGCCGCCCCGATCCTCGTCGTCGACATCCCTGGGCGGCGGCTCGTGCCGCTGGGCGTCACGCAGCGCCTTGCGCATCAGCTCCCAGGCATCGTCGAGCCCCTGCTGCAGCGAATCCCAGGCCGCCTCGCTGGCATACTGCAGCTCCTCGAGCCGACGGCGGGTCTCGTCACGACGCCGCCGCAGCCGCTCGATGTCGTCGTGATAGCGGGTCTGAGCCTCGGCCCCCGCCCGGCGTGCCCGTGCGGCCAGCGCCTCGATCTCGGCATTCCATTCGTCTAGCCGAGCCTTCATCTGCTCGACGAACTCATCGCGTCTGTTCATGTGGCTTCTCCGCCTCTGGCTGATGCTACTCCTATCGATTCTTCGCCTCGGGGCGGGGTTCCCCCGAGGCGTTCAGGTCTGCGCGGCCACCCGGTCGCGGCCCTGGCGCTTGGCGCGATAGAGCTGACGGTCGGCCTGGGCCATCAGCTCGTCGACGCTGGTGCCGTCATGCGCCGGCGTGCTGCTGGCGACCCCGAGGCTGGCGGTGACCCGCCCGGCGCGGGTCGAGTAGGCATGCGCGATGTCGAGGGCGCGGATCGTGGCATGTATCCTTCCGGCCACTTGCAGGGCACCCTCCAGGTCGGTATCGGGCAGCACGCAGACGAACTCCTCGCCGCCGTAGCGAGCGACCAGGTCCGAGGCGCGATGCACCACCCGGGTAAGCGCCTGGGCCACGGCCCTCAGGGCGTCGTCCCCGGCGACATGCCCATAATGGTCGTTGAACTCCTTGAAGTGATCGATATCGATGAATATCACCGAGAGGGCATGGCGATTGCGCTTGGCACGCTGCCATTCGCTGGCGATGAAAGTGTCGAAGTGGCGGCGATTGGCGATACCGGTCAGCCCGTCCAGGGTCGAGATCTGATGGAGCTGGTCGCGCTGGTCTAGGCCCCGCTGGAAGGCCTGGAGCAATTGGTCGACGCTCTCCACCAGGTGTCCCAGCTCGTCACTGCCATGGCGTCCCATGGCAGGCTTGGGCCAGCTGCCCGGCTGGCGCGGGTCGGTGTCGGCGATGGCCGCGTGTACACGCAGCAGGGGACGGGTCACGAACCAGTGGAACGCCAGGGCGAGCAGCCCGGCAATGGCCAGGGCCTTGGCGACGCTTAGCGAGAAGATCTGCAGACTGCGATGGGTGAAGTCGCGTGCCAGATGATCGAGCGCCAGCGTCAGTTCGAGTTCGCCGACCGGCTGGGGCGTGCTGCCCGGGCCGGCCTGGTAGTGCAGCGTCTGCCGGTAATGGAGTATGTCGTCGAACAGGGCATGGGCAACCCAGCTGGAGTCGCGGGCCGACTCGCGCTGACGCGTAGCCATGGTGCGGTCGAAGTCGTCCATGATGGTGGCACTGGCGACGCGACCGCCGTTGAACAGGCCCTCGATGACCTGACCCGCCAGATCAGGGTTGAGCTGGAAGGCCGCCGCCGCCGCGGTGCCGTGGACCAGGTTGAGACGATAGCGGGTGCTGCTGACGATTTCCTGGCGCATTGCGCGGGCATCGAGAGCGAGCTCTACCAGGCCGGCCAGAATGCTGAGCAGCAGGGCGATGGCCAGGGTGAGTCCGGCTTGCTTGGCGGTCAGGCTACGCCTGCGGGGTTGGCGATCCATGCCAGGAGGGGGCGTCACTGAGGCGTCTCCTTGCGGGACCGTGCTCGGTCGAGGGCGGCCTGCAGCCGAGCGATGAACTGATCGGGAACCGAGGGGTGGCAGGCCAGGTAGAGATCGACCTCGTTGAAGACGAACAGTCGGCGCAGCGCCAGGCCGGCCTCCTCGGCGAGAAAGCTGGCAGTCTGCTCGCCGGTGACCCAGGCATCGATCAGACCGGCCTGCAGGCGACCGATGTTCTCGCGTTCGGCGCTGGCCACGACGATGGGAACCCCTTGACTGGCGGCATACTGCCCCACGGCATCCTCGCGAAAGCTGCCTACACGGAGCCCGCTCAGGTCGTCGAGCGAGTCGGCCTCGATGTCGGCCTCCTCGAGGGCAAAGGCGGCCCAGGTGTTCGACACCAGCGGTCCCACCCAGGTGAACAGCGACTCGCGCTCGGGCGTGCGGGTCGTGGAATATACGCAGTGTCGATCACGAAGTTGGGCCTCGGTCAGGGCGCGCGCCCAAGGCAGCAGACGGAAATCGGCGTCGAGTTCGGCGTCATTCAGCGCCTCTCGCAGCAGTTCGGTGGCGCTGCCGGTGATCCTGCCGCCTTCGTCCTGGTAGTTGTAGGGTGGATACTCCTCGGTATTGAAGGCGATGGTGCCGCCGAGGATCTCGCTGACAATGCCCTGTTCGCGCAGTTGGTCCAGTGCCGCCTGCATGCGCTCGACCAAGCGAGGGTCGGTATCGCGGTGCAGCGCGTAGTAGAGGTCCGATTCGCTGATGGTCAGCGTGGGAGCGAAGTCGGTGGTGGGCACCCCCTCCTTCTGCATCAGCCAGAAGGCCACGTCCTCGCCATATGCCCACAGGTCGACCCGGCCGTGCTCGAGCATGCGCAGGGCGCTGATGTTGGACATGGCCGCATGAATCTGGCTCTCCGGTACGCCGGCTTCCTGCAGCCGCTGGGCACCGATATCCTCGCGGATGACGGCGATGCGATAGTCGCCGTCGATCACGTCTTGCATGCCGCTCAACTGGATGCCGCTGTCGCGCCGGGCAATCAGCGTGACCCTGTCGGTCGCGATGGGCCCCACCCACTGGAACAACGCCTCGCGCTGAGCGGTACGCGTGGTGGAGAAGAGCACCGTGCCCGGTTCGGAGAGGGCGGTGTCGTAGCCGCGGGCCCAAGGGTAGTAGAGCACGTCCTCGCGGGAGAGCGGGGTATCGGTTTCGGCAAAGATTCGCTCGAGAAGCTCGATGGAGATGCCTTCGAGACGGTTGTCCTGCTGGTAGTTGTAGGGCGGGTATTCCTCGGTGATGTAGGTCAGCTCCTCCAGGCCGCCTGCTGCCGAAGAAGAGAAGAGTACCCACACCAGCATCAGCCATTTTCTCATGCAACCAGCCCCTGCTTGTTTTTTTTGCCTTCGCGTGCCGGCGCCAGTCGCAGTGACGCGCTGGCTGTCTGCGCTTGCTTGCCCGAATGACGCCCGAGCAAGCAAGCCGTGACATAGGCCTTAGATCCGCGACAAAGCGGCTTAACTCAGGTTAACCAGAATAATGCCCGTGACATGACGTTAAGTGAAGGACTGCCCTCTCCACGCTGTGCGTACGGCGTTATCGGCCGGTAGCGTCATGCCTCGGGTTCGAGCCGATAGAGAGTGCCGTTTTCATTACCGGTGAGTACATAAAGGTAGCCATCCGGCCCTTGGCGCACCTCGCGAACCGGCCCCAGCGGCTCGTCCAGCAGCTCCTCCATCTCCACGACCTCGCCCTCGTTGACCTCGAAGCGGTAGAGCTGCTCGCTTTCCAGACCGCCGACGAGCAGGTTGCCTTGCCAACGTGGGTAGTGCTCGCCATTGACCACGGCCAATCCTGACGGTGAGACATTCTCCTCGAAGCGGTGGACGGGCGGGATCACGTCATCCTCGATGAAGATGGTGCCCTTGGTAATGTCCTCGAGTAGGCCGCCCGTGGTCGCATCCTCACCCAGGGTGAGCTCCGGCCAGCCATGGTTGGCACCGGGTCGTACGCGAATGAGTTCGTCGTCGCCGTTGGGGCGGGCCTCGACGGCCCAGACGTGACCGCGCTCCTGATCCACCGCCAGGCCGAGCACGTGGCGGTGCCCCCAGGAGTAGATCCTGGGCAAGTAGCCAGCCTCCTCCAGCAGTGGATTGTCCAGGGGCGCCAGGCCTTGTGGGTCGAGGCGCAGGATCGATCCGGCGTGGTCCATGGTGTTCTGGGCCCGGCCGGGCGTGCCGCGGTCGCCGATGGACATCAGCAGGGTGTCGTCCTCCATCCAGGCTAGGCGCGAGCCCGCCTGGGGACCAGGCTCCGAGCGCCGGTTCTGCTCGAAAAGCTCTTCCACCTCGACGAGGCGATCGCCGGCCAGGCGGCCTCGGGCCAGCGCCGTGGCAGTCGAGTCGGCACTCCCGCTGGAGTAGGTGAAGTAGAGCCAGCCGGTATCGGGATAGTCCGGCGAAGCGGCGATGTCGAGCAGGCCACCCTTGCCCTCGACGTGAAGGCCGGGCAGGCCTTCGACCCGCTGACGCTTGCCGTTGTAGAAGGTCTGGATCTGCCCGGTGCGCTCGCTTAGAACGAAGAGTTCGCCGGGCAGTATCGCCACGCCCCACGGCTGTTCCAGGTTTTCCGCCACCGGCACCAGCCGCAGGTCCTGATACTCGGTGTCCAGGGTCGCCTCCTCGGCGTGTGCTGTTGCCACGGCTACCGTCAGCGTCAGCAGGGGGATGACATACAAGCGTTCCATTGCCTGACTCCTGTCCTGAATGTAGTACCCAGTGTAGTGAAAGCCGCCAAGTCGTCATGCCGACCCGATAAGCTGGTAGTCTAGGCGCTGGCGATCAGGCGCAGGGAGAGGAGGGCAGGCGCAGATGAGTGTGATACCGGCCGTTGACGGTACGCTACCCAGGCAGCGGGCGTCGAAGCGGGAGATCTTCGGTTGGGCGATGTTCGACTTCGCCAACCAGGCCTATACCCTGTTGATCATCACCGTGGTATTCGGCGAACTGTTCACCACCGTCATCGTCGGCGATCGCGACGACGGCTTTCGTCTGGCCAATCTGCTGTGGAGTCTGGCACTGGCCGTCAGCTACCTGCTGGTGGTGGTCACCGGCCCGCTGTGCGGTGCCGTGATGGACTACCGGGCGGCCAAGAAGCGCTTCCTGTTCGTCAGCTACATCGCCACCGTGGTGGCTACGGCGCTGCTCTACTTCGTGGCGCCGGGCTACGTCATGCTGGGGCTGCTGTTGATCGTGGTGTCCAACTATGCCTACTCCATGGGCGAGTCCTTCATTGCCGCCTTTCTGCCGGACCTCGGACCACCCCAGGATCTGGGCAAGATCTCCGGGTTCGGTTGGGCGCTGGGTTACGTGGGCGGTCTCTTTGCTGCCGGGTTCACCCTGGTGGCGCTGGGCGAGGCTACCGCCGAGAACTTCGAGCGTATCCGCTGGGTTGGCCCCTTCGCCGCGGTGTTCTTCCTGATCACTGCCATTCCCACCTTCCTCTGGGTGAAGGAGCGCGGTGCGCCGCAGCCACATGCCAAGACCTACCGCGAGATCGCCTGGGAGCGCGTCTCCACCACCCTGCACGAGCTAAGGCGTTTTCGCGACCTGGGGATCTTCCTGGTGTCGCTGCTGTTCTCCATGGCGGGGGTCTATATCATCATCGCCTTCGCCTTCATCTACGGCGCCCAGGTGATCGGCTGGGACGAATCGATCCGCAACGTGATGTTCATTATCGTGCAGATCACCGCTGCGGCTGGTGCGCTGGGGTTCGGTTTCATCCAGGATCGCATCGGCACCAAGATCACTTACCAATTGACCCTGCTGCTGTGGGTGGCGGCGATCCTCGCCATCTGGGCAACGCCCGAAGTCACCGCCTGGCTCAACGCCAGCCTGGGGCTGAACTGGGAGGCCCAGCACCTGTTTCTGTTCGTGGGCTGCCTGGCCGGACTCTCGTTGGGCTCGAGCCAGTCGGCCAGCCGTGCCCTGGTGGGACTGTTCTCGCCGACGCGCAAGGCCGCCGAGTTCTTCGGTTTCTGGGGCTTGGCCAACAAGCTGGCTGGGGTCATCGGTATCATCGGTCTGGGGCTGCTGCAGTCGGTGGTGGGACTGCAGGCCTCGATTCTGCTGTGTGCGGCGCTATTCATCGTCGCCATGCTGATCTGCCTGGCGGTCGATCAGGCTCGCGGGGAGCGGGCCGCGGCCGAGTGGGAGGCACGCAACGGTCAGCCTGTCGCGCAGAGCGCCGGGCCCTGACACTGGCCGCTCCCTGGCCGGTCGGGCCCGCCAGGGAGCGGCTGCCTCACTCCGCCAGAAAAGCGCGAATTCGATCGTCCGCCTGGTCGATCGCAACTACGCCGTCGAGATGGCCGCGATTGCCTTCCAGTGCGACCAGCTCGACCTCGGTGCCGTCGGCCTCGATCAGCTCGGCGGTCCTGCGAATACCTGGCGGGGCGAAGACCAGGTCGTCCTCGCTGTACAGGATCAGGGTGGGTGCCTCGATGCGGGCCAACCCCTCCGCCAGGCTTTCGCCATGGCCGGTGATGAAGGCCTGGTTGGCTTTCACCAGGTAGAGCAGGTGGTTGGCGTCGGCGAGTTCGGCGCGCGAAGCGGCGATGTCGTCGAGGGTCTGCTCTATGGCGTAGCGCGCCTCGAGCTCGCGGGTCGGGTCGGCGTCCTCGTCGGCCCAGCTGCGGTCGAATGTGGCGTTGGCCCACTGCCAGTGATTGGCGTCGAGCGTGACCAGCTTGAGCGATTCGCGTAGGCCGTCCAGCGGTGGCTCGCCAGCGTAGTAGTCGCCTTCGTTCCAGTTGGGATCCAGGCGAATGGGGGCGGCCCAGGCGCTCAGGGTGGCGAGCAGCCAGGGGTCGGTCTCGCCGCCGCCGATCACCGGTATCAGCCGCTCGACTTGATCGGGGTAGGCGCTGGCCCACTCGTAGGCCTGTAGCGCGCCCATCGAAGCGCCCATGACCGCATGCAGACGTTCGATACCCTGGCTCTCGAGCAGTGCCTTCTGCACCTCGACGAAGTCGCGGATGGTGACCAGCGGGAAGTCGGTGCCCCAGGGAGCTCCGGTCTCGGGGTTGGTGGTGGCCGGCCCGGTGGTGGTCACGTTGGGGTCATGGGCATTGAGATTGACCAGCGTGTCCGAGGCGATGACGTAGTACTCGTCGGTGTCCAGCGGCTTGCCGGGACCGATGATGGCGTCCCAGTAGCCGGGTGCGGCATCATCCTCGGCGTAACGGCCGGCGGCATGGCTGGTGCCGGAGAAGAAATGGGTGATCAGGATGACGTTGTCCTTCGCTTCGTTCAGTTCCCCGTAGGCCTCCCAGCCAATGCGCACCGGGGCGATGGTTTCACCGCCGACGGTAGTGTACTCCTCCATCTCGAAGACCTGCTTCTCGGCTCGCCCGTCCCAGGCCGCCGTCGTGGTGCTGAAGAGCAGCAGGCACGCTGCCAGGCCGGCGCCGGCCAGACGGCGTGCGCGGTGGCAATGACCAGGAGTCAACGGGGTCGAAGATTCGATGCTGTCATGCATGAGGCTATCCTTGTTGTTGTGACGGCTTGTCAGCCATGCCTTCGGCGATTGCCTCGGCATAGGCGCCAAAGGGCACCTTGGCGCACCTCAGTACAGGCAGTGGATACACGGGTGTCAACGCGGCTGGCCGCGCTTATCCTCGGAGGTGAGTCGATGCAGCGAGAGAGCGGTTCGATCCGGCGCGCCGGCATGGGCATGATGCTGCTGTTCTGGGTGGCGTTCATCGGCCTCGGTAGCTGGTGGTTTTACGGTTACCTGGAGACCCAGCGAAATCCCAATGCGCATCTGGTCAATGCCGTGGTCGGCACGGCTGGGCCGATTGTGCTCGAGCGCAACCGTGCGGGGCACTTCCTGGCCACCGGGCGCATCAACGGCGAGCCGGTCGAGTTCCTGCTCGATACCGGCGCCACCTATGTCGCCGTGTCGGCCGGATTGGCCGAGCGGCTGGCGCTGGAACGAGCGGGCTCGGCCTGGTTCAACACTGCCAACGGGCGTGTGCGTGGCGATCTGACTTGGCTGGAGGAGGTCAGCCTGGGGGGCTTCGCCGCCTCCGACGTGCGCGGCTCCATCAGCCCGGGGCTCGAGGGCGACGTGGCCCTGCTGGGGATGAGCTTCCTCAACCGTTTCGACATCGAGATACGAGACGCCCGCATGGTTCTGCGCCCGGCGCAGCAGCCCCAAGGAGGCGAATGAGACGCTGGCGAGGCAGGCACGCGGAACATCCGAACCAGATACCTGGCCCGGGATGGCTGGACGTCGTATGGCGAGTCAAGGCGCAGCTGTCGGAAGATCGGGTCAGCATGCTGGCGGCCGGCATTGCCTTCCATGCGCTGCTGTCGCTGTTTCCTGCCATCGGGGCGGTCGTCTCGCTCTGGGCGCTGGCCTTCGACCCGGCCGAGATGGCGCGTCAGATCGGTGAACTGAGTCGTTTCATGCCAGCGGGAGGAGCTCGGCTGATCCATGAGCAGGCCCAGGCGGTCAGCGAGAATACCGACACGGGACTCAGCCTGGCCGCAATCGCCGGGCTGCTGTTGGCCATGTTGCTGGCCTCCAGGGGGGTAGGCGGATTGATGGTCGGACTCAGCGTGGTCTACGGCGAGGTGGATCGACGTGGCCTGGTACAACGCATGCTGGTGACGGCCGCGCTGACTTTCGGCCTGATCGTGGTCTCGCTGGTGGCCACCATGTTCGTGGCCCTCTACCCCATGGTCGTCGCTTGGTTTCTCCTCGACGGTCCCCTCGTCACGCTGGTCAAGTGGCTGCGCTGGCCGGCGTTGTTGCCGTTGATGATGTTGGTCATTGCCGTGCTTTACCGCTATGGTCCCTATCGTCGCTCGCCGCGTTGGGAGTGGGTCGGCTTGGGTACCGTGACAGCAACGCTGCTGTGGCTGCTGGGCTCCGCGGCGTTGTCGCTCTATGTCGGGCAGGTTGCCGACATGGACGAACTCTACGGTTCGTTGGGGGCCGTGGTGGTGCTCATGCTGTGGTTCTGGCTCTCTGCCTACGTCGTATTGCTGGGGGCCGAGATCAACGCTGAAATGGAGCGCCAGACCCGGCACGACACCACGGTGGGTGAACCGCGCCCCATGGGGGAGCGGGGCGCCTACGCCGCCGATACGCTGGGCCCGAAGCGACCATGGCGGCGCATACGACATCAGGGAGAGGACCTATGAGCTTGACTCGCCAGCTCGGCTTGGAATTACCCATTCTTCAGGCGCCCATGGCCGGCGTCCAGGCCGGTGACCTGGCGGTGGCCGTCAGCGAAGCGGGCGGGCTCGGCGCCTTGCCCTGTGCCATGCTTTCACCCGAGGCGATGGCGGAGGAGCTGCACCGCATCCGCGCCGCGACGACGCGACCGGTCAACGTCAATTTCTTCTGCCACGCGCCGCCGGTACTGGACGAGTCGCGGCAGGTGCGCTGGCATCAGGCGCTGGCGCCGTACTACGCCGAATACGGTCTCGACATCGACAGCGTGCCGGCAGGGGCGGGGCGGCGCCCGTTCGATCATGCGGCCTGCGATGCCCTCGCGCCCTTCTGCCCCGAGGTGGTCAGCTTTCACTTCGGCCTGCCCGAACCGGCCCTGATCGAACGCGTCAAGGGCTGGGGGGCCAAGGTGCTGGCGTCTGCCACCACGGTCGAGGAGGCGCGCTGGCTCGAGGCGCGCGGTGTCGATGCGGTGATCGCCCAGGGTGTGGAGGCGGGAGGTCACCGCGGCATGTTCCTCAGCGAGGACGTGACCACTCAGCTCGGCACTTTTGCCCTGCTGCCGCAGGTCGTGGCGGCCGTGACGGTACCGGTGATCGCTGCCGGCGGTATCGCCGATGCACGCGGCGTGGCGGCCGCCCTGGCGCTGGGGGCATCGGCCGTCCAGATCGGTACCGCGTTTCTGTGCTGCCATGAGACCACCACCTCGGCGCTGCACCGCCGGGCGCTCATGAGCGAAGCGGCACAGCATACCGCCCTGACCAATCTTTATACCGGCCGACCGGCTCGCGGCATCATCACCCGACTGATGCGCGAACTCGGCCCGCTCAGCGACGTGGCGCCGGCCTTTCCCCTGGCCACTGCCGCCATCGCCCCGCTGCGCAGCGCCGCCGAGGCGGCCGGCAGCGCCGATTTCTCGCCGCTGTGGGCCGGGCAGAACGCCAGCGCCTGCCGTGAGGTGCCGGCGGCAGAGGTGGTGCGCGCACTCGCCGCAGGCTTGCGCTGACGGCAGGGCTGGCGAGTCCGTGCGGGGCTGATATCATGGATGCATGAACAGTATTTCAGACGCTGTACCGGTCACTGCCTCGCTCGACGATCCGCTCTACTATCTGGCGAATTTCCGCTTCGTTCTCGGCTGGGTGTTTGAACGCCACGGCGACCTGCTGAGCGTGGAGGAGCGTGCCTTCGTCACCGATTTCGAGGCCTTGCCGCAGCCGTCCCAGGCGCTGCTGGTACGCATGGTGATGCGCAAGGGCGAGTATTTCCGTACCGGTAAGCTCGCTTACGCCGAGATCGGCGACATCGATAGGGCTCTCATGCCCTTGATCGAGGCCGGCTGGGTCGAGGTGAACCCCTCGCTGAGTCTGGCCGATCTCTTTCACCTGCTGCGCCTGGCCGAGCTGCGTCGGGCGCTGGCGGAGGAGATGGCCGCCGTGGCGCTCTCGCCCAAGGCGAGCAAGGCAGTCCTGTGGGAAACGCTACAACCGCGCCTGAGTCAGGTGCAGCGGTTGGCCGAGTGGTGGCCCGCCGCCGGTGAAATGCTGGGAAGCGAGCGCATCGTGCGCTTGCGCGTAATGCCGTGGTGCGATCGGTTGCGGCTGATGTTCTTCGGCAACCTGCACCAGGACTGGGCCGAATTCGTGCTCACCGAACTAGGCCTGCAGCGCTTCGAGCGGGTCGAGTTGACGCCCGGCTCGCGCGCCTTTGATCGGCGTGAGGAAGTGAACACCTATCTGGCCCTGCATGCGCTGCGCGAGCGACTCGATAACGATGAGCCACCCGAGGAGCTCGAAGCCGAGGTTCCCGAGGTGCCGGAGGGCAACGCTTGGCTGGCGCAGCGACGCGGCAAGCTGCTGTTGCGCCTGGGCCACGCCGCTGAACGCAAAGGGCGGGAGGAGTTGGCGCTGCGGTTGTATGCGGCGAGCGGCGATGGGCCTGGCGGCCAGGTGGAGGCGCGTATCAGACGGTTGCGACTGCTGGAGCGGCTCGGCGAGCACCGCCAGGCCCATGCTCTGGCTAGCCAGGCATGGCAAGCGGGTACCTGCGACCAGGAAACGCAGGCGTTGGCACGGTTGCTGCCCAGGCTGTGTCGCCGGCTGGGGCTGGCGCCGCCGGCGGGTGAGCCGGAAGCGAGGCCGCAACGCCTGGACCTGTGCCTGCCGCGCGCTGGAGTAGCGAGCGTCGAGCAGGCCGTGGCCGAACATCTGAGCCGACCCGAGGCCCCGGTCTACTACGTCGAAAACGCCCTCGTGACCGGCCTGTTCGGCCTACTCTGCTGGCCGGCATTGTTCGCGCCGCTGCCCGGCGCCTTCTTTCATCCTTTCCACAGCGGTCCGGCGGATCTCCACCGAGACGACTTCGTCGCCCGCCGCCGCGAGCGCTTCGAGGCCTGCCTGGCGCGGCTCGACGATGGCAGCCACGGCGAGGCGATCCGGCGCACCTGGCACGCGAAGCGCGGATTGGCGTCGCCTTTCGTGCACTGGGACGGTCTCGACGAGACGCTGCTCGAGCAGGCGCTGACCTGTATCCCCGCCATGCATCTGCGCGCCTGCTTCGAGCGTCTGCTGGCCGATCTCAAGACCAATCGAGCCGGTTTGCCCGACCTGATCCAGTTCCTGCCGCCCGACCCGGAGGGGCAGCCTCGCTACCGGCTGATCGAGGTGAAGGGGCCAGGCGACAGGCTGCAGGACAACCAGCGCCGCTGGCTGGCCTACTTCCAGCGTCATGCCATACCCGCCGAGGTTTGCCATGTGTCCTGGCAGTCGGGTGCGGTGCCATGACTACCACTACGCCTATCTACAGGGTGGCCGTGCGCGCACTGTGCGACTTCACCGCTCGCGAGGGGGATCTAGACCACCGCTTCACGCCCTCGCCCAGCGCCCGTGAGGGCATGGCCGGCCATGCGCTGGTGAGACGGCGACGAGACGACACCTACGAGAGTGAAATCGCGCTGAGCGGGTGCTATCGCGGACTCGTCGTCAGCGGCCGGGCCGATGGTTATGATCCGGCGCGCAACCGGCTCGAGGAGGTCAAGACCCACCGCGGCGACCTGTCGCGAATGGCCGCCAATCAGCGCGCCCTGCACTGGGCCCAGGTCAAGGTCTACGGCGCGCTGCTGTGCGCCCAGCGCGGGATCGAGTCGCTGACCCTGGCGCTGGTCTACTTGGATATTGCCAGCGAGCGGGAGACGCTGCTGACCGAGGAGGCCAGTGCCGCCGAACTCACCGCCTTCTTCGAGGAGCAGTGCGAGCGCTTCCTGGCGTGGGCGGAGCAGGAGAGCATTCACCGCCAGGCGCGCGATGCCGCCCTGGCCGGGCTCGCCTTTCCCCACGATGCCTTTCGCCCCGGTCAGCGCGAGCTGGCCGAGAGCGTCTACAAGGCGGCCGCCACAGGGCGCTGCCTGCTGGCGCAGGCGCCGACCGGCATCGGCAAGACCGTGGCTACGCTGTTTCCCACACTCAAGGCAATGCCGCGGCAAGGGATCGACCGGCTCGCCTTCCTGACCATGAAGACGCCGGGTCGACGCCTGGCGCTGGCGTCCCTGGCACGGCTGGGGGGCGACCCTGGCGACCAGGGGGCGGGCGGCCGACAGCGGCTTCCTCTTCGCGTACTGGAGCTGACCGCCCGCAGCAAGGCCTGCGAATATCCTGACAGAGCGTGTCATGGCGACGCCTGCCCGCTCGCCGCGGGCTTCTACGACCGCCTGCCCGCCGCCCGCAGAGACGCAGTGGAGCGCGGCTGGCTCGATCGCGAGGCGCTGCGCGAGGTGGCACTCGAGCACGGCATCTGCCCCTATTACCTGGGCCAGGAGCTGGCGCGCTGGAGCGATGTCTGCGTGGGCGATGTCAACCATTACTTCGACGCGTCGGCGCTGCTGCATGGCCTGGCCCAGGCCAACGGCTGGCGGCTCGCGCTGCTGGTGGACGAGGCGCACAACCTGGTGGAGCGGGCCCGAGGCATGTACAGCGCTGAGCTGAATCAGCGCGTCTTCCGTCAACTGCACCGCAGCGCCCCCGCGCCGCTGGTGCAGCCCCTCGGCCGGCTGATGCGCCAATGGCAGGCCCTGGTGCGGGAGCAGGGCGGGGCCGATGAGGGGCAGGCGGGCCGGCCTGCCTATCGGGTGCTAGAGGGCTTGCCCGAGCGCTTCGTCGGCGCCCTGCAACGGGTGACGGTGGCGCTCACCGACTACCTGGCGGAGCATCCAGGGGAGGGCGACCCGGCCTTGCAGGAACGGCTGTTCGAGGCACTGGCCTTCGCTCGCCTGGGCGAGTCGTTCGGCGAGCACTCGCTGTGCGATCTGACGCGGCATGGGCGAGGCCGCGCAACGCTCGGCCTGCGCAACCTGGTGCCGGCGGACTTCCTGGCGCCACGCTTTGCCCAGGCGTACAGCAGCGTGCTGTTCTCGGCGACCCTGGCGCCGGTGGACTATCATCGCGACCTGCTGGGCGTGCCGGGTCGGAGCGTGTGGCAGTCGGTCGCCTCGCCGTTTCACGCCGATCAGCTCGAAGTGCGTATTCAAGGCGCCATCTCGACGCGCCTGCATGACCGCGAGGCCTCACTCGACCCTATCGTCGACGAGTTGGTCGGCCAGTTCCGCCGACGCCCGGGTCTCTATCTCGCCTTCTTCAGCAGCTTTGCCTACCTGCAGGCCGTGCAGACGCAACTGGCAAGGCGCCATCCCGAGCTACCGCACTGGAGCCAGACCCGTGGCATGAGCGAAGCCGAGCGCGATGGCTTCCTGGCGCGCTTCCGGCCTGGCGCGCAGGGTATCGGCTTCGCGGTGCTGGGCGGGGCTTTCGGCGAGGGTATCGACCTGCCCGGCGAACGGCTGATCGGCGCCTTCATCGCCACGCTGGGCCTGCCGCCGTTCGACCCCTTCAACGAGGCGCTCAAGGCCAGGCTGCAGTCGCGCTTTGGCTGTGGTGACGCCTATGCGTATCGCATTCCGGGGCTGATCAAGGTAATCCAGGCGGCCGGCAGGGTGATCCGCAGCCCTCAGGATAGCGGTACGCTGGTGCTGATGGATGATCGCTTCCAGCAGCCTGAGGTGCGCCAGTCGTTACCTGAATGGTGGCGAATGGCGTGAAGCGCGCTACCTTGATTCACATAACGCTACAGTTTCGGATTGTTGCCCCTGACGCTGCGTGCTAGTTCTTGAAGCAGCACCTACCGCTGGACAAGGAGATGTCGAATGGGAATCGAAGTAGGCGGCCTGCTGGGCCTGATCTGGCTGATCATTCTGATCTGGGCCATCGTCAAGGTGGCCAAGAGTACGGCGGGAACCTTCGCCAAGATACTTTGGATACTGGCGTTGCTGTTCTTCCCGCTGGTTGGCCTGATCATCTGGCTATTGATGGGCCCCAAGGGGTGACGGCCAGGGCCGGCGGCCGCTAGGGGGCATCAGGCGGCTCGCCGCGGTCGCACTTGACGCATTCGAGTTCGAGGCCGAGACGCAAGCGGCGTCCGCCTGGTGTCGTGACCCAAGGACGCTCGCTCCAAGGTGGTTGGTGGCGAACGTGCTGATAGTGGCCGCAGGCGAGCTCGGCGACCCAGTGATCTTCATCGTCCTGATGGTAACCCACGATGGCTCGTCGCATGCTGATTCCGTGTTGGGTCGTACTGGCTCAACAATCGATGGCGTTGCCGGCGCGTACGCGGCCGAAATTGCTGAGCACCAGTTGGGCGCCCCGTGCATGGCGGCCGCAAATTCGAAAGGTACCATTGTGTCCCGCCGGTCGTCCCAGGGCGCCATAGCGCACCGGTCTGCCATCAAGGCGATAGCTGACCCTGACGCCACGGTTGGCCTCGATCACCCGCAGCAGGTCGCTATCGGCGAACGTGCCGCCCGACAAGGGACCGAGCACGATGGCCAGCGGGGCGCTCCAGTCGCTCGTATCACAGCGTCTGCGGTCAGGACTGGGGCAGACGATGACCGTGCTGCGGCGGGTAATGGCCGCGTTGCGTCCCAGCGAGAGAGCCATGCGCAGTCGATGTGCTTCGGCGACCACTTCCTGGCGGGCATTCATCGCCTGCAGTCCAGGGACTGCCCAGCCCAGCAGCACGCCGGCCACGACGATGACGACAAGAAGTTCGATGAGGGTGAGGCCGTGCTGGTGCCGGGCGGAAGTAGGCGAGATACGAGCCGCGTCCATGAAGCTCTCCTGGAGTGTGCCTGGTCTGAGGCGTTCACTCTAGTCGAGCCTGGAAGAGAGTCTATCAGCCATTGCCGATGGAATTTGTAAGCGATTGCCGTCATCGCCTGCGGTCTACTCTTCGGGGCGCTGCTCCTGCAGGAAGCGATCGCGATGGGCGCTGCTGCAGAACCACTCCCCGTGGTCGCGCAGGGCATCGGACTCCGGCACGTGCACCTGACACCAGGCGCAACGTACCATCTGGCCGCCTTCCTGCTGCGACTCGACGTTCAGGGCATCCTCGCGGTCGAGTTTCCATTCGCGGTACATGCGGTAGAGCTTGAGGCCGGCGAGGAACAACACGGCGAAGATGATCAGCCGAATGAGCAAAAGATTCATCCTTGTTCGTCTCCCTGGTAGGGGCTAGCGGCTTTGCCAGCCGGACGCCCTTGCGGGACAATAGAGTGACTTCGGATTCTCAAGAGATTTCTACGCCCATGCAAGATTTGACGCTGGTGATGGCGCAGCTGGACCCGCTGGTAGGGGACATCCCCGGCAACGCCGATCGTGCCATCGAAGCCGTTCGCGAGGCACGCATCGAACATGGTGCCGACATCGTGGTGTTTCCCGAACTCTTCCTGAGCGGCTATCCCCCCGAAGATCTGTTGCTGCGTCCTTCCATGGAGACTCGTCTGCGCGAGGCGCGTTCCCGCATGGCGGCGAAGATGTCCCGCGACGTCCTGGTGGTGATCGGCTATCCCGGCCGCCGCGAAGGGCTCGGCTACAATCTGGCCGGACTGCTCTACAACGGCGAGTGGATCGGGGAGTATGCCAAGCAGGCGCTGCCCAACTACCAAGTGTTCGATGAGCGTCGCTATTTCGCCACCGGCGAGCAGAGCCTGGTCATCGAGCACAAGGAAGCCAGACTCGGCATCCTGATCTGCGAAGACATCTGGGACGGTGGCCCGGTGCGGGCGGCCCGCGAGGCGGGGGCGGACATTCTCATTACGCTCAACGCCTCGCCTTACCATCAGGACAAGCCGGCCGAGCGCCTGCGCCTGCTCGAGCAGCGTGCCGCCGAAGTGTCGCTGCCGCTGGTCTACGTCAACACCATCGGCGGCCAGGACGAGCTGGTGTTCGACGGCGGCTCGGCCTGTGTTGCCGCTGACGGTCAGGTGCGAGTCGTAGCGCCATACTGGCAGGCGGGGCTGATGCCGGTTCAGTTCGTCAAGGAGGCTGACGGCTGGGTGCCGCAGGAGGGCGAGGTCGAGCCCGCCGAGGAGCCCGAGGAGAGCCTCTACTGCGCGCTGGTCAGCGGTGTGCGCGACTACGTCAACAAGAGCGGTTTTCAGGGCGTGGTGCTGGGCCTTTCCGGCGGCATCGACTCGGCCCTGTCGCTTGCCATCGCCGTGGACGCGCTGGGGCCCCAGCGGGTGCATGCGGTAATGATGCCGTATCGCTACACCGCCGACATCTCCCAGGAGGACGCGGCCGAGCAGGCCAGGCTACTCGGCGTGCACTACGAAGTGCTGCCGATCGAGCCGATGGTCGACGCCTTCATGGCCACCCTGGCCGACACCTTCGCCGGCACCGAGCGCGACACCACCGAGGAGAACCTGCAGTCTCGCTGCCGCGGCGTGCTGCTGATGGCCATCTCCAACAAGAAAGGATTGATGGTACTGACCACCGGCAACAAGAGCGAGATGGCGGTCGGTTATGCCACGCTCTATGGCGACATGGTGGGTGGCTTCAATGCGCTCAAGGACGTCTACAAGACCTGGGTCTATCGGCTGGCTCGTTGGCGCAACACCCAGTCGCCGGCGATTCCCGAGCGAGTCATCACGCGCCCGCCCTCCGCGGAGCTGGCCCCTGACCAGAAGGACACCGACTCGTTGCCCGACTACGATACGCTCGATGCCATCCTGGCACGCTACATCGAGGGGGACATGAGCGCCGAGGCGATCATCGATGCCGGCTTCGAGCGCGATGACGTCTACCAGGTGGTCAAGCTGGTCGATCGCAACGAGTACAAGCGGCGCCAGGCGCCTGTCGGTGTGCGGGTGACGCCACGGGGCTTCGGTCGCGACCGCCGCTACCCCATCGTCAACGGCTGGCAGCCGGGGGAGTAGGCGCCAGAGCCTCGCCTCGCACCCGAGCCAAAAGAACGCCACCGCCCGAAGGAGCGGTGGCGTTCTGCTGTAGCCGTCTGACGCTGCCAGCAGCTTGAGGTCAGGCTGAGAGCGACTCCGAGCGTACGTGCTGCGGCTGGAAGGTGCGGCCACGCAGACGATCGTTGTTCGGATCGTTCTCGATCAGGACCTGCAGCACTTCACGGGCGCGGTCGCGCATGTCGAGCCCGAGATAGCCTTCGACCATCACCGCCAGTGCATCGCGGGTGGCCTCGGCCTCGGGATAGTTCTCGACCACCCAGCGACCGCGCTCGACTGCGGCCAGGTAGGCACCCTTGCGCAGGTAGAAGTCGGCGACATGCAGCTCATGCCGGGCCAGCACGTTGCGCAGGTAGACGATGCGCTGCTCGGCGTCGGGAGCGTATTCGCTGGCCGGATAGCGCGACACCAGTTCGCGGAAGTCGGTGTAGGCGTCACGCGAGGCCCCCAGGTCGCGCTTGGAGATGTCGATCAGGCGCAGCCGCTCGAGACTGAAGCGGCCCGCCTGCCATGAGGCCAGCCCGCGCATGTAAAGCGCATAGTCGGCTTGGGGGTGGGTGGGGTGCAGGCGAATGAAGCGACTCGCGGCGGCACGGGTGGCCTCCCAGTCGTTGGTCTCGTAGTAGGCGTAGATCAGCTCGAGCTGGGCCTGCTCGGCGTGGCGGCCGAAGGGATAACGCGTATCGATGGCCTCGAGGCGCGAGATGGCCGTGGTGTAGCGTCCGTCCTCGAGCGCGTCGCGCGCCTCGTCGTAGAGCTGCTGCTCGGCGACGCCTTCGAATTCGTCTTGCTCTTCTTCCGTGGCAGACCTGCCGGCACAGCCGCTGACCAGGGCGGCGGCCAGGAGCAGGGCGATAAGGCGTGTGGCGATGGGGGAAACGCGCATCGTGATCCTCGTGTCTAACAAGCCGTGTCGGCCGTGGTAGAATCGACCGTAACCCGTCCACTATAAAGCACCTCGCGTGAAAACGCAGTCCGAGGATGCCGACAGCGATACTCCCCTATGCCCCAGACCGTGGAAGCTCAGCAACGCGTGCCCATCTCTTTGGCCGGCTGCCGCCTCGACCAGGCCGCCGCCGAACTCTTCGCCGACCATTCTCGCGAGCGTCTCAAGGGCTGGATCAAGGAGGGGGCACTGACCGTCGACGGTCGTCCGGGCAAGCCCAAGGACAAGATGGCCGGCGGTGAATGGCTGCAGCTGGCGGCCACGCTCGAGGAGGAGAAGCGCTTCGAGCCCGAGGAGATTCCGCTCGAGGTGGTCCACGAAGATGACGATGTTTTGGTCATCGACAAGCCGGCAGGACTGGTGGTGCACCCGGCCGCGGGCAACCCGGACGGCACCCTGCTCAATGCCCTGCTGCACCACTGCCCCAGTCTGGCCACCGTGCCGCGGGCCGGTATCGTCCACCGTCTGGACAAGGACACCACCGGCCTGATGGTGGTGGCCAAGACGCTCGGCGCCCAGACCTCACTGGTCGAGCAGCTCCAGGCGCGTACGGTGTCACGCGAGTACGATGCGATCTGCGTCGGGGTGATGACCTCCGGTGGCACTGTGGATGCTCCCATCGGCCGCCATCCCAAGGATCGCAAGCGCCAGGCGGTGCATGTCAACGGCAAGCCGGCGGTCACGCACTACCGCGTGGTCGAGCGCTTCCGTGCCCATACCCACGTACGTTGTCGGCTCGAGACCGGGCGCACCCACCAGATTCGCGTGCACTTGGCGCACCGGCGCTTTCCGCTGGTCGGCGATCCGGTATACGGTGGTCGGCTCAAGCTGCCGGCAGGGGCCGGCGAGGCGCTCAAGACGCTGCTGCGCGAGTTTCCGCGTCAGGCGTTGCATGCCAGGAAACTGGCTTTTCTGCACCCCGGAAGCGGCGAGACGGTCGAGTTCCGCGCGCCGCTACCCGACGACCTGCTGCTGTTGATCGACTACCTGCGCGACGACCATGCGGTCATGCGCTGAGGAGCCAGGATGAGCGATGCCCCCCATCTGCAACCGACCCTGATCGTGCCTGACTGGCCAGCGCCCGCCAGCGTCGGGGGCTTCGTCACCACGCGCGAGACCGGACCCAGCCAGGCGGAGTTCGCCTGCTTCAACCCGGCCGACCGGGTGGGCGACAACCCCGCTCACGTGGCGCTGTGCCGGCGTCTGATCGGCAATGAGATCGGGGACGAGCGGCCGCTGCTGTGGCTCAGACAGGTGCATGGCGCCCGGGTACAGTCGAGCTACACCGACGGCGTGCCGGAGGCGGATGCGTCGGTGGCTTTCGATCGCGGCCACGCCTGTGTAGTGCTGACCGCCGATTGCCTGCCGGTATTCTTCTGCGATCGTGAGGGCACGCGCGTCGGTGTGGCGCACGCTGGGTGGCGTGGACTCGCCGGGGGTGTGCTCGAGGCGACGGTAGCGGCGCTGGCGACACCCCCTGAGGAATTGATGGCCTGGCTGGGGCCGGCGATTTCCAACGCCCAGTTCGAGGTGGGGCCGGAGGTGCAGCAAGCCTTCGTCGGTGTGCATCCCGAAGCGGTGGCCGCCTTCGATCCCAGCCCCTACCGCCTGGGCCACTACATGGGCGACCTGTATAAGCTTGCGCGGATGCGACTCGAGCGGTTGGGGGTCTCCCATATCGGTGGCGGCCACTTCTGTACAGCCTGTGAATCGCGTTTCTATTCTCATCGTCGCGACGACGGCAAGACCGGGCGCATGGCCAGTGTGATCTGGCTAAGATAGGCCGCCCCAACGTTGACCCGCGTCAAGCTGACGCACGCTTCCCCTGGTCGGCGACTTGAAAGCCGGCCACGCTGACTCCATTGAATCTGTCAATACGATACGACAGGGCCAAGCGGCGCGTCCGAACGCGCCGCCACCCCGATGGAGGAAAGCGAATGCGTTTCGACAAGTTCACCGCCAAGCTGCAAAACGCCGTGGCCGACGCCCAGTCCTTGGCCGTGGGACGCGGGCACAATCAACTCGAGCCCGGCCACCTGTTGCTGGCGCTGTTCGATGACCGCGATAACGGCATCAAGGCACTCGTCCAGAAAGCCGGCGGTGACGCCGCGCGGCTGCGCGACACCTTGGCGGGACACCTCGATGACCTGCCCCAGGTCTCACAGTTCACCGGCGAGGTGCAGCCATCGCGGGATCTGATCAAGCTGTTCAACCTGACCGATCGCGAAGCGCAGAAACGCGGCGATCAGTACATCGCCAGTGAGCTGGTGCTGCTGGCCGCGCTGGAGATGGGGCACGCAGTGACCAAGCTGCTGACCCAGGCCGGCGTGACCCGCAAGGCGCTGGAAAGCGCCATCGACAGCGTGCGCGGCGGCGAGCGGGTCGACGACCCCAACGCCGAGGAGAGCCGCGAGGCGCTTGAGAAGTATACCCTCGACCTTACCGCGCGCGCCGCAGACGGCAAGCTCGACCCGGTGATCGGCCGCGACGACGAGATCCGCCGTACCATCCAGGTGCTGCAGCGGCGCACCAAGAACAACCCGGTGCTGATCGGCGAGCCTGGCGTGGGCAAGACCGCCATCGTCGAAGGCCTGGCTCAGCGTATCGTCAACGGCGAGGTGCCGGAGGGGCTCAAGGACAAGCGCGTGCTGTCGCTCGACATGGGCTCGCTGCTGGCCGGCGCCAAGTTCCGCGGCGAGTTCGAGGAGCGCCTAAAGTCGGTGCTCAAGGAGCTGGCCCAGGAAGAGGGGCGAGTCATCCTATTCATCGATGAGTTGCACACCATGGTCGGGGCCGGCAAGGCCGAGGGCGCCATGGATGCCGGTAACATGCTCAAGCCGGCGCTGGCCCGCGGCGAGCTGCACTGCGTAGGGGCCACCACCCTCGACGAGTACCGCAAGTACATCGAAAAGGATGCCGCACTGGAGCGACGCTTCCAGAAGGTGCTGGTCGACGAGCCCTCCGAGGAGGACACCGTGGCGATCCTGCGCGGCCTCAAGGAACGTTACGAGGTGCACCATAACGTCGACATCACCGACGGCGCCATAATCGCCGCGGCCAAGCTGTCGACCCGCTACATCACCGACCGTCAGCTGCCCGACAAGGCCATCGACCTGATCGACGAGGCCTCCTCGCGCATCCGTATGGAGCTCGACTCCAAGCCCGAAGAGATGGACCGCCTAGACCGTCGCCTGATTCAGCTCAAGATGGAGCGCGAGCACCTCAAGAAGGAGACCGACGAGGCGTCGAAGAAGCGTCTCGAGAGCCTGCAGGAGCAGATCGACGACCTCGAGCGGGAGTACGCCGATCTCGACGAGATCTGGAAGGCCGAGAAGGCCAGCATCCAAGGGGCAGGCCAATTCAAGGAGGAGCTCGAGCGCGCCAAGATCGAACTGGAGCAGGCGCGTCGCCAGGGCGATCTCGGTCGCATGTCGGAGCTGCAGTACGGGGTGATACCCGAGCTGGAGAAGAAGATCGCCGAGTCGAGCGAGGCCGAGGCCGACACCTCGAAGCATAAGTTGCTGCGCTCCAGCGTCACCGAGGAGGAGATCGCCGAGGTGGTGTCGCGCTGGACCGGCATTCCGGTCGCCAAGATGCTCGAGGGCGAGCGCGACAAGCTGCTGCGCATGGAGGAGGCACTGCACCAGCGCGTGATCGGCCAGGAGGAAGCGGTCACCGCCGTGGCCAATGCCGTGCGCCGCTCGCGTGCCGGGCTCGCCGACCCCAACCGGCCCAACGGCTCGTTCCTGTTCCTCGGCCCGACCGGGGTGGGCAAGACGGAACTGTGCAAGGCGCTGGCCAACTTCCTCTTCGACACCGAGGAGGCAATGGTACGCATCGACATGTCGGAGTTCATGGAGAAGCACTCCGTGGCCCGCCTGATCGGTGCCCCTCCCGGCTACGTCGGCTACGAGGAGGGCGGCTATCTCACCGAGGCGGTGCGACGCAAGCCCTACTCGGTGCTGTTGCTTGACGAGGTGGAGAAGGCCCACCCGGACGTGTTCAACATCCTGCTGCAAGTGCTGGAAGATGGGCGTCTCACCGATGGCCAGGGGCGCACCGTGGACTTCCGCAACACCGTGATCGTGATGACTTCGAACATGGGCTCGGAGATCATCCAGCGCATGGGGGGCGACGACGAGCAGTACGAGGAGATGAAGCGTGCCGTCATGGATGTGGTAGGCATGCATTTCCGCCCCGAGCTGATCAACCGTATCGACGAGGTGGTGGTGTTCCACGCCCTGCGCCAGGAGCAGATCGAGGCGATCGCCGGCATTCAGCTCGACCGCCTGCGCGCCCGTCTGGCCGAGCATGGCATGCAGCTCAAGGTCAGCGACGAAGCCATGGCCCAACTGGCGCTGGCAGGCTTCGATCCGGTGTTCGGTGCGCGGCCGCTGAAGCGGGCGATCCAGAGTCGAATCGAAAATCCGCTGGCCCAGGATCTGCTGGGCGGTCGATTCACCCCCGGCGATGTCATTCACGTGAAGGTGGAAGACGGCAAACTCGTGTTTCGTGCCTGATACACAGTCATAACGCGGTAGCCGGTGCAGAGCCCGGTGAACGACTACACTGTCATGTAGGTTGCGTCCTGTAACCCCCCTTGCCCGCCCGCACATTGCCGGCGGGCTTTTTTACGCTGTCGGCAAGTTCGTGGTCGCGCCACGGTTGACACTGTCGCTAGGCTGTTGGAATCTTGAGCGTTCCTGATTTGCGGGCACGGACACCAGCGGGCGATCCCCCATTCCCGTGCGAAGGGTGGGCTTTGTGGCCTCTACCCGCCGAAGGATTCCGGAGCCGGCCAACCGCCGGAACCGGCCAATGCCCCGACGCGGCAATCCGCCGTGCTGAGAGTGCAGGCCCCAACCGGGTCTAATGCCAGGGTTTGGCATCAGGTGTCGGCCTCGCCGACAGCGGCATACCGCCGCACTCGACCCCGTGTCTGTCCAACACAAGGCACGGATCGCACTCGAGACCTCCAGGGGAGAGACACAAGTGGAACTGCTTTCCGGCGCGGATATGATCGCCCGATTCCTGCAGGATGAAGGCGTCGAATACATCTATGGCTACCCGGGCGGCGCGGCTCTGCATATTTACGATGCACTGTTCCGTCAGGACAAGGTCAAGCACATTCTGGTTCGCCACGAGCAGGCGGCCACCCACGCTGCCGATGGCTACGCTCGGGCCTCCGGCAAGCCCGGCGTGGTGCTGGTCACCTCCGGTCCCGGCGCCACCAACGCCGTCACCGGTATCGCTACCGCCTACATGGATTCGATTCCCATGGTGGTGCTGTGCGGCCAGGTGATGAGCCACCTGATTGGCGACGACGCCTTCCAGGAAACCGACATCATCGGCGTGACCCGCCCGATCGTGAAGCACAGCTTTTCGATCAAGCACCCGACCGAAATTCCCGAAGTTCTGAAAAAGGCCTTCTACCTAGCCGCGACGGGGCGTCCCGGCCCGGTAGTGGTGGACATTCCCAAGGACATGACCGCGCCCACCGAGCGCTACGAGTACGTCTACCCGAAGAAGGTCAAGATGCGCTCCTACAATCCGGTGGCGCGGGGACATACCGGCCAGATCAAGAAGGCCGTGGAGATGATGCTCAAGGCCAAGCGGCCGGTCTTCTATACTGGCGGCGGGGTCATTACCGGGCGTGCCTGCGAGGGGCTGACGGATCTGGTCAAGCGGCTCGGTTATCCCATCACCACAACGTTGATGGGCATCGGTGCCTACCCGCAGAGCGACCGGCAGTGTCTGGGCTGGCTGGGCATGCACGGCTCCTACGAGTCCAACATGGCCATGCACCACGCCGACCTGATCATCGCCATCGGGGCGCGATTCGATGACCGTGTGACCAATAACACCTCCAAGTTCTGCCCCACGGCCAAGATCATTCATGTCGACATCGATCCCAGCTCGGTGTCGAAGACGGTGCGCGCCGATGTGCCCATCGTCGGGCCGGCGGCCAGCGTCATCGACGAGATGATCAGCCTGGTGCAGGGCAAGGAGATCGCCCATCCCGAGGCCCTGGCGGAGTGGTGGGACAAGATCGACGGTTGGCGCGAGGAGCGCCGTGGCAAGCTCTACGAGCCGTCGAAGCCGGGCGAGCAGCTCAAGCCGCAGGAGGTGATCGAGGCGCTGTGCGAGGTCACGCGTGGCGAGGCCTACGTGACCACCGACGTGGGCCAGCATCAGATGTTCGCTGCCCAGTACTACAAGTTCGACAAGCCCAACCGCTTCATCACCTCGGGCGGACTCGGCACCATGGGCTTCGGTTTTCCTGCCGCCATGGGCATCAAGCAGAACTTTCCCGACGAGCAGGTGATCTGCGTCACCGGCGAGGGCAGCTTCCAGATGATGATGCAGGAGCTCTCCACCTGTAAGCAATTCGGTGGCGGGGTGAAGATCATCAACCTGAACAACGCCTCGCTGGGCATGGTGCGCCAGTGGCAGGACCTCAACTACAAGTCGCGACATGCGCACTCCTACATGGAGTCGCTGCCCGACTTCGCCAAGCTGATCGAGGCGTATGGCTTCACCGCGCTGCGGGTGGAGACGATGGACGAGCTGCGCCCGGCGCTGGAGCGTACCTTCGCCGACAAGCACGAGCTGGTGTTCGTCGATGTCATCGTCGACCCGCGCGAGCACGTTTATCCGATGCAGGTGCCCCTGGGCTCCATGCGTGACATGCTGCTTTCCAAGACGGAGCGGACCTGATGCGCCATATCATCTCGATTCTCATGGAAAACGAACCGGGCGCACTGTCTCGTGTGGTAGGACTGTTCTCGCAGCGCAACTTCAACATCGAGACGCTCAACGTGGCGCCCACCGAGGATCCGTCGCTGTCGCGGCTGACCGTGACCACCGTCGGCGACGACCGGGTGATCGAGCAGATCACCAAGCATCTGAACAAGCTGATCGACGTGATCAAGCTGGTCGACCTCACCGAGGGCAACCACATCGAGCGTGAACTGATGCTGGTCAAGGTCAAGGCGCTGGGAGCGGCCCGCGACGAGGTCAAGCGTACCGTCGACATCTTTCGCGCCCAGATCGTCGATGTCACGCCGAGCCTCTACACCGTGCAGATCACCGGCGATGCGCCCAAGCTCGACGCCTTTCTTCAGGCCATGGGGCCGGTAGGGGTACTCGAGGTGGCGCGGACCGGAGTGTCGGGTATAGCGCGTGGCGACAAGGTGCTCAGCCTCTGAATTCCGCTGTCAGCCGTATCGATGAGCCGCCTTTCGAGGCGGCTTTTTCGTGGATGGCCGCCTAGCGCTCTTCGACCTCGTCCCACAGCGCCTGGATTAGCGGACTCTTGAGCTGGCGATGGAGCACGCACAGGCCGACGTCATAGTGCGGTAGCTCTGGCTTCACCGGCAGCACGCGGACCCGCTCGGCGAGGGGGCTATTGTCGAGTACGATCTTCGGCACCACGCCGATGCCGAAGCCCAACCCCACCATGCTGACGATCGCCTCGTGGCCGGCCACCTGGGCATAGATCATCGGTGCCACACCGAGCGCCTTGAACCACGTATCGGCATAGTCGCGTGACAGCCCAGCTTCGGAGAGTATCATCGGCACGGCTCGCCACTGGGTGGCCGAGGGCGAGGCGGGGGTGGCGGGCATCCAGCTTGCCTGCTTTACCGGGGCGATGAATACCAGGGGAGAGCGGGTCAGCGACTTGAAGGCCAGGCCTCCCGGCGCGCTGCGGGGCCGCGGCGTGATCGCCATGTCCTCCTCGCCGGCGAGCACACGGTTCATCGCCTCCGCCGGATCGCCGGTGTGCAGCTTGAGTTCGATGCGTGGATGACGAAGGCGGAAATCGCTTAACAGGTCGTAGAGAAAGCTGTAGCTAGCCGTGACTGAGCAGTAGATGCTGATTTCGCCGGCCAGCTCACCGGCCTGGCTGCTCAGGGTATGGCGCAGCATTTCCCACTGTGCCAGCGTCTCGCGGGCATAGGCTTGAAAGGCCAGGCCCTGGCGCGTCAGGCTGACATGGCGGTTGTCACGCACGAACAGCGGCGCATCAAGGGTCTCTTCAAGCTGGCGGATGGTGCGCGAGAGCGTCGAGGGGCTGACGTGACAAAGCTCGCTGGCACGACCGAAGTGCAGCGTGTCGGCCAGGGCAAGAAACTGCTTGAGGGGGCGCATGTCCATGTCTGGATTATTGCATGAAACGGCATGTGGTGTTGCAAATATCGCGTTTTACGCAACGTTCCCTTGGCGCTAAGGTAGAGCCATCGATTGAGCCGACTCCCAGCGCCGCAATAGACGGCGCGGGTGGCCATCAACGCTGACACGAAACTTCATCGACTATCCTTTCCAGGAGCACCAGCATGCGCGTCTATTACGACAAGGATTGCGACCTCTCCCTCATTCAGGGCAAGAAGGTCACCATCGTGGGCTACGGCTCTCAAGGCCATGCCCATGCCAACAATCTCAAGGAGTCAGGCGTCGACGTCACCGTCGCTCTGCGTTCGGGCTCCTCTTCTGCGGCCAAGGCCGAGGCCGCTGGCCTGAAAGTGGCCTCTGTCGAGGAGGCGTGCAAGTCCGCCGACGTGGTCATGATCCTGGCGCCGGACGAGAACCAGAAGGCGATCTACGAGAACCAGGTCGAGCCGAACCTCAAGCAGGGTGCTACCCTGGCCTTCGCTCACGGCTTCAACATCCACTACAACCAGGTCGAACCGCGCCGCGACCTCGATGTGATCATGGTCGCTCCCAAGGCGCCGGGACACACCGTGCGCTCCGAGTTCGTCAAGGGTGGCGGCATTCCCGACCTGATCGCCATCCATCAGGACGCCTCCGGCAAGGCCAAGGAGCTGGCGCTCTCCTATGCCGCGGCCATCGGCGGCGGTCGCAGCGGGATCATCGAGACCACCTTCAAGGACGAGACCGAGACCGACCTGTTTGGTGAGCAGGCCGTGCTGTGCGGCGGTGCCGTGGAGCTGGTCAAGGCCGGCTTCGAGACGCTGACCGAGGCGGGCTATGCCCCCGAGATGGCCTATTTCGAGTGTCTGCACGAACTCAAGCTGATCGTCGACCTGATGTACGAGGGCGGTATCGCCAACATGAACTACTCCATCTCCAACAATGCGGAGTATGGCGAGTACGTGACCGGTCCCGAGGTCATCAACGAACAGTCGCGCCAGGCCATGCGCAATGCCCTCAAGCGCATCCAGACCGGCGAGTACGCCAAGATGTTCATCCAGGAAGGCAACACCAATTATCCTTCCATGACCGCTCGCCGCCGCTTGAATGCCGAGCACGAGATCGAGCAGGTCGGTGCCAAGCTGCGCGGTATGATGCCGTGGATCGCCGCCAACCAACTGGTCGACAAGAGCAAGAACTGAGTCGTTGGACTCGCTCCGTTGAAGGCCAGGGCGCGGATTTCCGCGCCCTGGTCGTATCTGGCTCATAGCTACTGCGCTTTTCGCCTCGGCATCACCGTGTAGAATGAAGGCAGCACCTTCGAGTGGCCCCATTCTGGCAACGGATGAGACGAATGAGTCAGGATTCCCGCAATACCGAACACGACATCCATCGTGATGGCGCCCAGACAGGTCCTGCCGCTGGCAAGGACGAGCGGTCGGACGAGGAGGATCTGGCGGCTGCCTTCGTGCGCGAGACGGAGGTGATCGAGGAGTCGATCGAGGACGGCAAGAAGGTCAGGCGCAGGGGGATCTACCTGCTGCCAAACCTCTTCACCACGTCGGCTCTCTTTGCCGGCTTCTTCTCAGTGGTGGCCGGTATCAATGGCGACTTCACAGCGGCGGCGGTGGCGATCTTCATTGCCATGCTGCTCGACGGGCTGGATGGGCGCGTGGCACGCCTGACCAATACCCAGAGCGCCTTCGGGGCCGAGTATGACAGCCTTTCCGATATGCTCTCTTTCGGCGTGGCGCCGGCGCTGGTGGCGTTCACCTGGATACTCCAGGACATCGGCAAGACCGGCTGGGTGGTGGCCTTTCTCTACGTCGCCTGTGCGGCACTGCGCCTGGCGCGCTTCAACGTGCAAATCGGTAGCGTCGATAAAAAATGGTTCATCGGCCTGCCCAGTCCTTCAGCAGCGGCCTTCGTCGCGGCCAGCGTATGGACCTTTCATAGCTTCGATGCCGAGGCCTTCGGCTACAAGCTGCTGATGATGATCGTCGTGGCAGCTGCGGGCGTGCTCATGGTCAGCAACATCCGTTACTACAGCTTCAAGGAGATCGATCTCAAGGGGCCGGTTCCCTTTGTGGCGCTGCTGGCGATCGTGCTCGGCTTCGTGGTGATCTCGGTTGAACCTTCCGTCATGCTGCTGCTGCTGTTCGGTGCCTACGTGGCATCGGGGCCGGTGCTGGCTCTCATGCGAAAGATGAAACATTCTCCACCCGAGAGCTGAGCCGACCGCCAGCAAGTCGACGCCCGCCTCGCGCGGGCGTTGTCGTCTTCGTCCCGCACCGAAACCATCCACAGCCCCTTGTCTGCAAGCGCCTGTGGATAGCTCGCCAACCGCGTTCTGACATCGCATCGTCACGCGTT
>NZ_JAHYCA010000009.1 GCF_019430905.1 Billgrantia antri
TCTCGCAGAAGGGGTTCATGGCCATCTTGACGTTGGTGAGATCGACGTCGGAGTGATCCGCCTTGACGCGGATCTTGACGTTGTAGTCGATGACGCGTTTGACCGCGACGAGTACTTTCATGGGCTCTCTCCCGATTCACGTCCATCGGCCTGGCGGGCAGACCGAGCTGAATTTCCGCATAGCGGAGTCACATAGTAGTGAGGTCAAGCCTCGGGCACCTTACCAAGGCGCAAATAGGAACCAACCGGACAGCAGCGGAATGCAGGCCAACAGGAAACGTGCATTCCAACGGTAGCCGATGCGGGTCGAGGCGACACCGCTGAAGCGCGACAGGATTAGCATCGATGCCGTCATCGGCGAGGACATCAGCGCCAGCGCCCAACCCACCATCAGTGACGCACCGAGCAGCGCCGGCGTCAGGCCCGCGATGTCGAGCTCCGGCAACAGGCCGACCAGCAGGGTGACGGTAATGATGGGATTGACCCCGACCTGGGCCAGGCCCATCACCAGCAGCATCGCCAGCACGGCGCTGGCGGCGCCCAGCGGCGCAAAGAGAGTCGTGAGCGGACCGAGGCTTGTCACCGGCACCAGCGCAACGCATAGATGACCGAGATAGCCCGCGGCACCAAGCACGACGATCTCATTGGCACTCGGCGCCAGCAGCCAGGGCAACTGACGTCGCAGCGTGGCGAGCGCCGCCGGCACCCCCAGTTGGCCCAGGCGGCGGCGCTGCCAGGCGAGCCAGGCAAAGGCTCCCAATGGCGCCCCCAGCAGAGCGGCAATCGGCAAGCGCAAGCCCAAAACCCAAGCGAGCAGGAAGACCAGCGAGACGATGCCCAGCAGCAGCAGGCAGAACTGTCCCAGCGGGGCCAACGAGGGAGCCGGCTGTGCCGATGGCTGCGTAACGGGGTGCGGGCCGGTGACATGGTCGACACCCCAGCCGACCAGGAAGATGACCAGTGAGGCCCCGATCACATAGGGGGCCAGATCGAGCCAGCGCAGCTCGGGCAGATTGGAGAGCACGACCGCCACCCCGATCCCCATGGGCGAGATCAGCGGCGCCAGTGAGAAGCCGCGCAGCAAGGCCAGCAACATCCGCCGCTGGCGTGCCCGACGAACCCAGGCACGGCCCCGGGCCGCGGCAAGGGTATTGCTCTTTTCTATCATGCCGGCGAACAGGTTGAGCACGCCAATGTTCAGGATGATGCCGAACAGCGCCGAGCCGGTGGAGAGGATCGGATAGCGGCGGCCGGGAGGCTGCAATAACATCGCCCCACCGCAGCGACGGACCAGCCGTGAGCGATAGGCCGGCAGGCGCAGCAGGCTCAATGCCACCACGAAGGTGGCAAAGAAGGCAAAGCGCCCCGCCGCCTCGAACAACAACCGGCCCGGCGTCTCGGTGCGCCATAGCACGACCAAAGTCAACAAGCCGGCGACCAGCAGCAGCCCATACGCCATGGAGGAGAAGTTTCCCTTCAGGGTTATCAGGTAGCCCACCAGGGCGAACACGCCAAGCGCTTGCAACGGCGGGCTGCCGATGACGAGATGACACAGCGTGGTCAGCATGACCACCACCAGCAGGCCGGTACGCCACCGCATCCATGTCACTCGACCACTCCCTCCGGCGACTCGCTGCCGCTGCGGCGGCGAAAGGCGCCTTCGCCCATGGTGAGCAGTTCGAGATAGCCCATCGCCGACGGGTGCGGGAGCTCGCTCATGCATTGCCCTCGCGACTGGCCAGGTCGCGCAGACGACCCTTGAGGATCTTGCCGCTGGCCGTGGCCGGCAGTACGTCCATCAGTACCAGCTGTGTCGGGCGCTTGTACGGAGCCAGACGCTCGGCAATGAATTCGCGCAACGCCGCCTCGCTGACAGTCGAAGCGGGCTCGCACTGGATAAATGCCACGACTTCCTCGTTACCCTCTACCTGGCGACCCACCACCGCCGAGAGGGTGACATCGGGATGCTCGTTGATCACCGCCTCGACGTCGGGCGGATAGATATTGAAGCCGGAGCGGATGATCAGCTCCTTGCTACGGCCGACGATGTAGAGCTGATCGTCCTCGTCGAAGCGGGCGATGTCACCGGTATTGAGCCAGCCCTCCTCGGTGAGGCAGGCACGCGTGGCGGCCGGCTGGCGAAAGTAGCCTTTCATCACGTTGGGGCCGCGCACCCAGAGTTCACCGGCCCCCATATGGTTGGGCTCATTTTCACCGCCCTCATCCAGCGCTTCGAGGCGATACTCCAGCAGCGGCAGCACGCGCCCCACGGTATTGTTGTCGAAGCAGTCGTCGATGCGGGTCTGGCTGATGGTCGGGCTCGCCTCGGTGAGCCCGTAACCGTTGTGCAGCGTGAGACCGAACAATGCCTGCACGCGGCGCTTGAGATCGCCGTCGAGCGGCGAGCCGCCAGCGGAGATGTAGCGCAACTCGGGCGCCACGAGCGGGCGCCGTTCGCGTCGCAGAAATTCCAGGGTGCGTGCGAACATGGCCGGCACACCTTGAAGTACGGTGATGCGCTCCTGCTCCAATGCCTCGAGCATGGCGGCGGCTTCGAAGCGTGGCACGGTATAGAGGCAGGCTCCGTTATAGAGCGAGCCCATGCACACCGACGACAGGCCGAACACATGGGACATCGGCAGCACGCCATAGACTCGTTCGCCGGGTCCCAGGTGGCGCATGCCGCCCGAGAGCGATGCAATATAAAGGATGCCGCGGTGGGTCAGCATGACGCCCTTGGGTGTGCCGGTGGTGCCCGAGGTATAAATCATCGCCGCGACTTGATCGGCACCGCTGGCTGCCACCGGTTCAGGCTCCACCTCGACCTGCGCCGACAGCCTCAGCCGACCCAGAGAGGGGTGGTCATATATCTCGGCGCCATGCCGGAGCCCGTGCGCATCGGCGTCCGGTGATGCCTCGCTGGTATAAAACACCCGGCGCGGCTGGCAATTGTCGCGGATGGCATCGATCTCGGGGGCCGAGAGACGCGAGTTGACGATGGCCACCCAGACATTGCTTTCACTGGCCGCGAGCAGCAGTGCGACCAGCGCCCGACTGTTTTCGCTCACGGTCATGATGCGGTCCCCGGGTCGCACTCCCAAGGCGTCGAGCCACTCGGCTGCGGCACGGATCTCGCGACCCAGTTCGGCATAGCTCCAACGCACCTCACCGTCGACCAGCGCCGGCATGCCCGCCAGGCAGTCTGCGTTGTGCAGCACCCGGGAGCTCAGCCGCTCGGGCAGCTCGGCCACCAGCTCGCTTGCCAGGCGGCCGAAGATCGTCTCGTCCGGTGCCCGGCGCGTCAGCGAAAGCGTCATCAGCTCACCTCCCGCACCATGTTGCGGGCGATCACCAGTTGCTGGATCTGAGTGGTGCCCTCGTAAATGCGGAACAACCGTACGTCGCGGTAAAAGCGTTCCACCGCGTATTCCGCGATGTAGCCGGCACCACCGTGCACCTGTACCGCGCGGTCGGCGACGCGCCCCACCATTTCGGCGCAGAACAGCTTGCAGCACGACGCCAGCGTAGAGACGTTCTCGCCGGCATCCTTGCGCCGTGCAGCATCGAGCACCATGCAGCGGCCGGCATAGGCCTCGGTCTTGCTGTCGGCAAGCATGGCCTGGACCAACTGATGGTCGGCCAACGGCATGCCGAACTGCTTGCGTTCGATGGCGTAGTTCAGTGACTCCTCGACCAGGCGCTCGGCCACGCCCACGCAGACCGCCGAAATGTGCAGGCGCCCGCGGTCGAGGACCTTCATCGCAGTCTTGAAGCCCTGCCCTTCACGGCCGCCGATGATGTTTTCGGCTGGCACCCGACAGTCCTCGAAGATGATGTCGCAGGTGTGAGCTCCCTTCTGCCCCATTTTCTTGTCGGCAGGACCGCGCTTGAGACCCGGGGTGTCGCCCTCGACGATGAACGCCGTGATGCCACCGGCTCCCTTGTTGCTCGGGTCGGTTCGCGCCATCACGGTGAAGATGTCGGCCTCGGGGCCGTTGGTGATGAAACGCTTAGTGCCGTTGAGTACGTAGTGGTCGCCGTCGCGTACCGCCGTGGTGCGCAAGCTGGCGGCATCGGAGCCGGAGTCGGGCTCGGTGAGGCAGAAGGAACTGAGCAGCTCACCGGTGGCAAGGCGTGGCACGTACCGCGCTTTCTGTTCAGGCGTACCGTCGATCAGGATCCCCTGGGCACCGATGCCGTTGTTGGTGCCGAACACCGAACGGAAGGCCGGCGAGGTCTTGCCGATTTCCATCGCCACCAGTGCCTCCTCCTCCATTGTCAGCCCCAAGCCACCGAACTCCTCGGGTATCGACAGACCGAACAGGCCCATCTCCTTCATTTCCTCCAGCAGCTCGGGCGGAACGGCGTCCTCCTCCGCAAGGCGGGCCTCGTTGGGTATCAAGCGCTCGCGCACGAAGCGGGAAATGGTGTCGATGAGCTGATCGAGCAGTTCAGGATCGCGAATCATGGCATGTCCTCACGAAATAACCGGCTGATCTGGCCGAGAGGCCTTGAAATGTCAGGCTTCATCTGCCCATATTTCGCATAGCAGAATGAAGGACCACTTTTCATTGTCAGGCACTGTTGCATAGCCTAGGATGGCAGTCAATAAAACGAAATTATGTTTTGCTATGCGAAATTACAAATACCGCCAGAGAGGACCTCATCATGTCGCACGGCACCTCGCCGCCCCGCACTAGCTTCCACATACTCGGTATCGTCGGCACCGGCGCCATGGGGCGTGGCATCGCGCAGATTGCCGCCCAGGCCGGCTTGACCGTCTACCTTCACGATTTGCGCGCAGGTGCCGTCGACGAGGCGCGCGATTTCATCGCCGGCATGTGGCAGCGCGGCGTGCACAAGCAACGACTCAGTGAAGCCGATGCCGAGCGCTATCGGGCCAGCCTGAAGGAGGCTGCCTCGCTCACCGACTTGGCCGAGTGCGACATCGTCGTCGAAGCCATCGTCGAGAAACTCGAAGCCAAACAATCCCTGTTCACCGAACTCGAAAAGATTCTCGGCGACCAGGCTGTGCTGGCCACCAACACCTCGTCACTCTCAGTGACCGCCATCGCATCGGCGTGTCGCCGTCCTGAGCGCGTGATCGGCTTCCACTTCTTCAATCCCGTACCGCTAATGAAGATCGTCGAGGTCATCCCCGGGCTGCGCACCTCCGCTCACGTCGCCGATGATGTAGAGGCACTCGGCCGCGCCATGGGCCATTTCACCGCGCGCACCACCGATACGCCGGGCTTCTTGGTCAACCATGCCGGCCGCGCCTATGGCACCGAGGCGCTGCGTATCCTAGGTGAAAGCGTGGCCGACCCCGCCACCATCGACCGCATCATGGTCGACCAGGGCGGGTTTCGCATGGGGCCGTTCGCGCTGCTCGACCTTACCGGGCTCGACGTGTCCCATGCGGTGATGGAGTCGATCTATCACCAGTACTACGAGGAGCCGCGCTTCCGCCCGTCGCCGATTACCCGTCAGCGACTGACTGCCGGCCTGCTGGGGCGCAAGAGCGGCGAGGGTTTCTACCGTTACGTCGACGGCAAGCCTCAAGTCGACGAGACGCCCCTGCCGCCAGCGTCCGAACCGCGCCCGGTATGGGTCGCGGCGGATGAAGCGGAAGCACACCAGGCGCTCACCTCGCTGGTGAACAATGCCGGCTGGCCATTGGAAAGTGGCGCAGCGCCATCCTCCGAGGCCCTCTGCCTGGTTGCGCCATTGGGTGAGGATGCCAGCGCCTGCGCACTGCGGCTGGGCGTGCCGGCCGAACGCTGCGTTGCCGTGGATCTCCTGGCAGGCCTCGACAAGCGTCGCTCGTTGATGACCACGCCCGCCACCCGTGACGAGTACCGTGATGCCGCCATGACCCTGCTCGGTCACGACGGAACACCGGTCAGTGCCTTGCATGACAGCAATGGTTTCGTGTTGCAGCGGGTGGTGGCCTGCATTGTCAACGTCGGCAGCGAGATCGCCCAGCAGGGTGTGGCCGCCCCCCAAACCATCGACCGCGCCGTAGAACTGGGGCTGGGCTACCCCCATGGGCCATTGGCCATGGGTGACCATTACGGCAGCCGACGAATACTCGCCATTCTCGACAACATGCTGGCCGCCACCGGCGATCCGCGCTATCGCGCCAGTCCGTGGCTGCGTCGACGCGCTACTCTCGGCCTGCCGTTGACCAACGCCTGAGCCTTTCGCTCAACAGGAGATCATCATGCGAGACGCCTATATCTATGACGGACTACGCACGCCCTTCGGCCGCCATGGCGGCAGCCTGGCCGCGGTCCGCCCCGATGACCTGCTCGGTTACGTGCTCAAGGCCCTTGTGGAACGCAACGGCTTCGCGCCCGAGGCTTACGAAGAAGTCCTTGCCGGCTGCACCAACCAGGCGGGTGAAGACTCGCGCAACGTGGCGCGCCACGCGGGGCTGCTGGCTGGGTTGCCGGTCGAGGTGGCGGCGCAGACGGTCAACCGGCTGTGCGGTAGCGGCCTGGCGACTGTAATGGACGCCGCCCGCGCCACGCGCCTGGGCGAAGGCGAACTTTTCCTGGCCGGCGGCGTGGAGTCGATGTCCCGCGCACCCTATGTCCTGGGCAAGGCGGAGTCGCCCTTCGCCCGCAATCAGCCGTTGTTCGACACCGTGATCGGTTCGCGCTTCCCCAACCCCTGGATAGCCCGCGAGTACGGCAGCCACAGCATGCCGGAGACCGCCGACAACGTGGCCCACGACCTCGACATTGGCCGCGAGGCCGGCGACGCTTTCGCCGCCCGCTCCCAGGCGCGATACGCCGAAGCCCAGGCACGCGGGTTCTATGACGATGAACTGCTCGCCATCGAGGTGCCCCAGGGCCGCAAGCAGCCGCCGTTGAAGGTGGAACGCGACGAACACCCGCGTCCGGGTACCGACACCGACAAGCTGGCCCGGCTGGGGCCGCTGTTCGAAGGCGGCGTGGTCACCGCGGGCAACGCATCCGGACTCAACGACGGCGCGGCGGCGTTGATCGTCGGCAGCCGGGCAGCGGGTGAGCGCGCCGGCATCGCCCCGCGGGCGCGTATCGTGGCCAGCGCCGTGGCCGGCATACCGCCCCGGGTGATGGGTCTGGGTCCGGTCCCGGCCAGCCGCAAGGCGCTGGAGCGCGCGGGACTCTCGCTCGACCAGATGGACGTCATCGAAATCAACGAGGCGTTCGCCGTACAGGTACTGGGCTGTATCAAGCAGTTGGGCATCGACGCCGAGGACGAGCGCCTCAACGCCAACGGCGGCGCCATTGCCATCGGCCATCCGCTCGGCGCTTCCGGCGCGCGGCTGGCACTGACGGCGCTGCGCCAGTTGGAGGCCAAGGGCGGCCGCTACGCCCTGGTCACCATGTGCATCGGGGTCGGCCAAGGCATCGCCTGCATCATCGAGCGCCTGGACAGCTAGCCGACCTCGCACCTCGGGCCGTTGTCGCCAGCGGACCTGGCCCGGGGCGATATGCGATACTCCCCCTACGATCTCGCGACAGGGAAACTCATGAACAAACCAGCCCCAGTGGAAGACGAGCAGACCGCGCCGGCCAAGGACCGCAATTTCGTCACCGCCCTGGCCCGTGGCCTCGAGTTGCTGCGCGCCTTCGGCACCGGCGAGGAGTACCTGGGCAACGCCGAGCTGTCCAGCCGTACCGGCATACCGCGTCCAACCGTTTCACGCCTGACCTACACCCTGACCCAGCTAGGCTACCTGCGTCACAACACCCGATTGGAGAAATACCGCCTGGGGCCCGGGATCCTGGCACTGGGCTACCGTTTCCTGGCCAACCAGGGCATTCGCGAGATCGCTCGCCCCTTCATGCAGCAGTTCGCCGAGGCCACGGACTGCAACGTCAGCCTGGGGGCAGCCGACAAGAACGACATGGTCTACATCGAGAGCTGCCATGGCAGCGGCCCGTTGATCGTGCGCCTCGACGTGGGCTCGCGCTTGCCGATGGCGACCACGGCGATCGGCCGCGCCTGGCTCTGCGGCCTGCCGGAGTCGCGCCGCGAGGCAATCCTGGCCGAACTCGCAAGGGAGCACGGCAGCGATTGGCCAACGCTCGAGAAAGGCTTCAGGCGCAGCCAGGAGGAGTACGCCCGCTACGGCTTCTGCCTCTCGGAAGGCGACTGGCAGTCGCAGATCAGCGCCGTCGCCACGCCACTGATTCTCGAGGATGGGGCCGAAGTGATGGCGATCAACTGCGGCGGTGCCGCCCATCGCCTGAGTCATTCGATCATGGTCGACAACCTTGGCCCACGACTCAACGAAGTGGCCAGGCGCATCCTCGGTGAATTGCAGCACGGCAATGGCAGATAGGTCGTCGCTCGCTGTCGCCTACCGGTGTATGACGATATAGTGATGGCGAGATACCCTCATTTTCAGGGATAGACCACCCGCCATGCCCGACAACGTTTCCCGTCCCGGCAGGCTGGAGCAGGATGCTCATCGCCTGAGCGCCATCGGCGACTGGACGCTGCCGCACTATGCCAGTCTGCGTGACGCCGTGGCCAGGGTGCACGAGGCCGAATCGATCGACCTGGAGCGCCTCGGCGAGCTCGACACCTCCGGCGCCGCCCTGCTGGTCGACCTGCTGGGCCCCGACACCGTACGCGACGTCGACCGGTGGGCACCGAACCTGCCGGCCGAACGCCAGGCCTTGCTGAGGGCAGTGGCCGACGCCTCCCGCTCGCCCCTGTTCGCACCGCCCTCCCCGGGTGGCGGTCCATTGGCGGCCTTGGCCGCGCTGGGGCAAACCGTAGAGCGACTCGCCCGCCAACAGCGACAGCTCATTGCCTTCATCGGCCTCACGCTCAGCACGCTACTGGTCACGCTGCTCACACCCTGGCGCTGGCGAATCACTTCGCTGGTGGCCCATGTCGAGCAGACCGGACTCAACGCCATTCCCATCGTCGCCCTGCTGACCTTTCTCGTCGGTGCGGTGGTGGCGTTCCTGGGGGCCACGGTACTGCGCGACTTCGGCGCCACCATCTATACGGTCAACCTGGTGACCTACTCTTTCCTGCGCGAATTCGGCGTGCTGCTCGCCGCCATCCTGCTGGCAGGCCGTACCGCCAGTGCCTTTACCGCCCAGATCGGCTCGATGAAAGCCAACGAGGAGATCGACGCGTTGCGTGCCCAGGGGCTCGACCCCATCGAACTGCTGGTACTACCGCGGGTACTGGCGATGACGATCAGCCTGCCTATCCTGACCCTGGTCGGCATGCTCAGCGGCATGCTGGGCGGCGCCCTGGTCTGTGCCCTGGCGCTGGATATATCACCCACCCAGTTCCTCAACATCCTGCAGCGCGACATCCCGCTGCGGCATTTCCTGGTGGGCATGGTCAAGGCCCCGCTGTTCGCCTTCCTGGTCGCCGTGATCGGCTGCCTGGAGGGCTTCAAGGCCAAGGCCAGCGCCCAGTCGGTGGGTGAACACACCACCTCCAGCGTGGTGCAGTCGATCTTCATGGTGATCCTGCTCGATGCACTGGCCGCGCTGTACTTCATGGAGATGGGCTGGTGAGCGAGAGGGGCGAGGCTATCGTCGAGATCCGCGGGCTGGTCAATCGCTTTGGCCAGCATGTGGTGCATCACGGCCTGGACCTTGACATTCGCCGCGGCGAGATACTCGGCGTGGTCGGCGGCTCCGGTACCGGCAAGTCGGTACTACTGCGCAGTATCGTCGGCCTCAAGCGGCCCGACGGCGGCACCGTTCGCGTCTTCGGCGAGGAGCTCGAGCGCCTGTCTTCCGCCCGCCGGGCCCGGGTCGAACGCCGCTTCGGCGTGCTGTTCCAGCGCGGCGCCCTGTTCTCTTCGCTCAATCTGCAGGAGAATGTCGCCTTGCCGCTGATCGAACACGCCGGCCTGTCGCGGGCCGACGCCGAGCGCCTCGCCCGGGTCAAGCTGGCACTGGCCGGGCTGCCGCCAGACGCCGCACGGCTCAACCCGGCGGAGCTCTCCGGCGGCATGATCAAGCGCGCCGCGCTCGCCCGCGCCCTGGCCCTCGATCCCGAAGTGCTGTTTCTCGACGAGCCCACCGCCGGCCTCGACCCGATCGGTGCCGCCGCCTTCGACCGCCTGCTCCTGACGTTGCGCGACGCCCTGGGCTTCAGCGTCTTTCTGGTCACGCACGATCTCGATACGCTGTACTCGAGCTGCGACCGGGTGGCGGTCATCGCCGACAAGCGCATTCTCGTCGCCGCCCCCCTGGCTGAGGTGGAGGGCACCGACGACCCCTGGATTCGCGACTATTTCCACGGCCCCAGGGGCCGCGCCGCCAGCCAGGCGGCACGACACCATTCGTCACCCAACGGGGAGGAACGCTGATGGAGACCCGCGCGCACCATGTCGTGATCGGCCTGTTCGTCGTGCTGGCGGCCGTCGGCGGCCTGCTGTTCGCGCTTTGGCTCAACCAGAGCACGCGCGACCAGGCCTATACCCAATATGAAGTTCTCTTCAACCACGGAGTCAGCGGCCTGTCGGAAGGCAACGCCGTTGAGTACAGCGGCGTGCGGGTCGGTGATGTGGTCAACCTGCGCCTCGATTCCGCCGACCCTCGCAACGTACTGGCCCTGATCCGCGTGCAGAGCCAGGTCCCCATTCGCCAGGACACGCGCGCAAGGCTCGCCCTGGCCAATATCACCGGCAGCATGTCCATCCAGTTGCAGGGAGGAACGCCCGAGAGCCCGCTGCTGATCACCCGTGGAGACACGCCGCCGCGCATCACCGCCGACCAATCGCCACTCAGCGCCATGTTCAGCGACAGTGAGGAACTACTGGGCAACGTCAATCGCGTGCTGACGCGACTGGAAGACGTGCTGTCGGAGGAGAACGTGGCCAGCATCGAACGGACGCTGGCCAACCTGGAGCGCACCACGGCGCAGTTCGCGGCCCTCGGTGACGCTCCGGGCCGGCTGGCCGAGCGCATGCTCGAGGTTTCCGAGCAAGCCGCGCGCGCACTCGCCGAGTTACGTGCCCTGGCCGGTCGCACGGGGGGACTCGTCCAGGGGCAAGCGGAAGAAGTGCTGGGCAATGCCCGCCAGATCACCGGCAGCCTGGCCCGTGCGGCTCAAAGTCTCGAGTCACTGCTGGAGGACAACCAGGGCGCACTGGAAAGCGGCCTGCGTGGCGTGCAGGGTCTGGGGCCGGCCACGCTCGAATTGCGCAACACCCTCTCCTCGCTCAATCGTCTGGTGCGCCGCCTGGAGGAGAACCCACGCGACTTCCTGCTGGGACGCGATCGCATCGAGGAGTTCACACCATGACCCAGCGAGCCCTGTCGCTGCTGCTCCTGACGATGGCGTTTGCACTGCCCGGCTGCAACCTGGTCACGGAGCGCACGCCCGTCACGCTGTACGAGCTGCCCGCCCAGGCGCTCGACCCCGCTCCCGTGCAGAGCACGCAGAGTCGCGCGACCCTGCGCCTCGCCATGCCGCATGCCAGCGGCCTGCTCGACGGCTCGCGCATACTCGTCGTACCAGAGCCCAATCAGCCACGGGCCTACGAAGGCGCTCGCTGGGCCGATGACATGCCGCACCTGATTCGGAATCGCCTTCTCGATGCTTTTCTGGACGACGGTCGTATCACAAACCTGGTCCACGCGGAGAGCATGGTGTCGGCTGACCTGGAACTGCTCAGCGACCTGCGCTCCTTTCACAGCGAGTACCGCAACGACCTGCCCGAAGCCACCCTGCGCCTCGACGCCAGGCTGATCGATACCCGCTCACAGCGACTCGTGGCCACTCAGCGCTTCGTTCAGCGGCAGAATGCGAAAAGCGAAGCCATCCCCGACGTGGTCGATGCCTTCGGTATGGCCGCGGACAGGCTGGCTCGCGAACTGGTCGACTGGACCGCTACACAAATGGCGCACCGTTGAGCGACGCCCAGCGACTGCATCGAATATAGATACTTGGTATAAATGTCGCGCGGTTACCGGCAACGGTAGCGTTTGGTTATCATGCTCGGCAAATGCAAGGGAACAACGCCAATGACGATGGATACGCCACGCCAGAACCTGGGTATCAGCGCCTACAGCTGGCTCAAGCACGACATCATTCGCGGTGTGTTCCTACCCGGTGAGAAGCTGTTGATGAGCCGGCTCAAGGAGCGCTATGGGTTGGGTATCGGACCGCTGCGCGAAGCCCTCTCCCAACTGGTCGCCGAACGCCTGGTCGTGGCCATCAGCCAGCGTGGCTACCGGGTCGCCCCCATGTCGCTGGCCGAGCTCAACGACCTCTACGACGCCCGCGCCCAGCTCGAGGGACTGATGCTCAAGCTGGCCATCGAGCGCGGGGATGACGGCTGGGAAGCCGACATCCTGGCCAAGGCACACACCCTGTCGAAGGTGATGGAAGTAAACTCCCCCGACGAGCTGCTGGATGTCTGGGACACCCGCCACAAGGCCTTCCATACGGCGATCGTGAGCGGCTGCCGCTCGCCGCACCTGCTGCAGGTACGCGACAGCCTGTTCGATCAGGTCGAGCGCTACCGCCACCTGTGGCTGCGCGAAACGGTATTCTCCGAGGAAGCGCTGGAGCGCAAACGCCAGGAACACGCAGCGCTGGTCGAAGTGATACTCGAACGCCAGGCCGCACGCGCCGCCGACATGATGCGCGAACACCTGATGACGCCGGTGCCGATCATCACCGAGGTGATGACCCGTCGGGGTCTGGCCTGAAATTCGGCCATCGCGCCCTGCGTCACCAAGCTGTCATGCCTCTGCCCCAGAATGGGAGATGACACGCCGAACGCATCGGCTATGTTGAGAGTAAATCCAGCGCAACGGCCAGCTCGCACAGGGCCAGGGGGAGGTAAGCATGCCACATCTGCTGCGGTTTTCCCGCGACATCGAATCGCGCCTCGAGAGGCTCGCCCAGCGTACCGGGAAGAGCAAGGGAGAGCTGATCGAGCGCTGCCTTGCCGTGGGCATGCATGACCTGGAATCCCAGCTGTTGCTGGAGGAGGCCGTCAGCGCCCCGCTAACCATTGACGGTCCCGCGCTCGACCAATTGTTGCGTGAGAGCGGCCTGGGCGCCTGAGCGTCCCGCTTGAGCTGTATCAGTACAGTGACAACGGCTCAGCGGAACGCCTCCAGGCAACGGCGGTAGCAAGCCAACGCCCATTCACGGGAGGTTGCCATCAAGCGGACCTCCTTTCCAGGCAGGCACTGCGCCAGACGTGCTGCAGCCAACGGTGTCAGCGCCCCCAGGCGTGGGTAGCCACCAATGGTTTGACGATCGTTGAGCAATACGATGGGCTGACCGTCCGGCGGTACCTGTACGGCTCCCATGGGAATACCTTCGGATACCATACTCCCCTGCCGGCAGTTCAGCTCCGGCCCCAGCAGGCGCACCCCCATGCGGTCGGCACGGGTGTCGATGCGCCATGTCGCATTGAATGCACGGTAAAGGCTCGCCCCGGAGAATAGGCCGATCTGCGCACCGGGCACCAGCGCCAGTCGATTGCCGCGTAGCGTTATCCCCTGGGTCGGGTCGAACGGCAGACGACGTGCCCTCACCTGGCGCGGTGACCACTCCAGACTGTCGCCGCTGACCAGCGGACTGCCATCCCCGCGCTGTCCTCCCAACTGCTCTCGCGGCGTGGCACTGCGGCTGCCCAGCACGACCGGCGTGGCCAGCCCGCCGGGAATGGCCAGGTAGGCGCGCAGCCCGTCGCGGGGCTGGTGAAAGCTCAACCGCTGGCCGGCCACCACGGCAAAGGCCGCGCCCGGAGCGAGCGGTCGGTCGTCGAGCCGGGCATCGAGGTCCGCCCCCGTCAGCGCCAAGGTGGCATCCTGTTCCACCTCCAGCGTCAGGCCGCCGCCGAGCACGACCTCCAGCGCTGCGGCATCGAGGGCGTTGCCGAGCATCCAATTGGCCCAGCGAAAGGAGATCCAGTCGGCGGCGCCCCCCTGGGTAACGCCCAGATGACGCACACCGAACCGCCCACCATCCACCACCAGCGCCAGCGGACCCGCCTTCTCGACGCGCAGAAGCGTATGCGTTGCGTCACTCACGGGGCTGCCTCCAGTGGCGTGGCATCGCCACCCTGTCGTTCGAATTCCGAGCGCGAAATCGGCATGAAACGCACCCGGTCTCCCGGGAGCAGCAACGGGTCACCACGTCGTGCATGTTCGAACAGGGGCACGGCGGTGCGCCCAAGGATGTTCCAGCCGCCTGGGGACAGCAACGGGTATATCGCGGTCTGTCGATCGGCAATCCCAACGCTGCCGGCAGGCACTCGCCGCCGTGGGGTTTTCAGCCGCGGGGTGGCCAGGGCTTCCTCGACCATGCCCATGAAGCCGTATCCCGGAGCGAAGCCGAGGGCGAAGACGTGGTAGTCGCGGCCACAGTGGCACTGCACGACTTCCTCGACCGACAACCCGGCGTGCTCTGCCACTCGCACAAGCTCGGGGCCGACGCTGGGGTCGTACCAGACCGGAATTTCGTGGCGACGTCCCAGCCCGCCATCAGCCGGTTCCAGGTGTAAAAGCACGGCCTCGATTCGCGCCAGTGCCTCGTCGTGCGACAGGCGCAGGCAGTCGTAGTGCAGCATCAGAGTGGTGTATGAAGGCACCAGATCGATCAACAGGTCGCCAAAGGCCTCACGCAGCGCACTGTCGGCTGCCACGATCCACGGCATGTTCGCTTCGTCGATAGCCTCGAACAGGCGCACCATGAGCACGTCCATGGCTGTCAGTTCGATACGCGCCTGGAGCCTCATGCCGTTTCCAGCGCCTGGAAGGCATCCCGGATCGCGCGTACCGCAGCCACCGATTCGGGATTGTCGCCATGCACGCAGAGCGTGTCGCAGGGCAACTGCAGCAGCGTGCCATCGCTGGCCTCGAGTGGCTCGCTGCGCGCCAGGCTGACGGCCTGGGCCACGATGGTCGCCTGGTCGTGATGCACCGCTCCCGGCAGGCGGCGTGAGACGAGATGGCCCTTGGCGTCGTAGGCCCGGTCGGCAAAGGTCTCGAACCAGATTGCCACTCCCATCTCTTCCGCCAGCCGCCGGCTCGGCTCGGGATCGGCAGTCGCCATCAGCATCAGCGGCAGGCTGGGATCATAACTGCGCACCGCTCGCATCACCGCACGCAGCAGCTCGGCATCGCTCGCCATGTCGTTGTAGAGCGCGCCGTGCGGCTTGACGTAGTGAATGCTCGTGCCTTCCGCCTGGCATATTCCCGCGAGCGCACCGACCTGATACAGCACCAGGTCCTCGACCTCCTCGGGGGAGCAAGCCATGGAGCGCCGCCCGAAGCCCATCAGATCGGGATAGGCCGGGTGCGCGCCCACTCGTACGCGATGCTCGACCGCCAGCCGCACCGTACGGCGCATCACATGAGGGTCCGAAGCATGAAAGCCACAGGCGATGTTGGCGCAATCGACATAGGGCATCACTTCGCTGTCGAGCCCCAGCGAATAATTGCCGAAGCTCTCTCCCATGTCGCAATTGAGCAGGGGGACGGCCATGCGCTTCTCCTGAACATTAATGACGGTTGTTGTAGTGGAATTCACTATATGGAGGGGCGGTTTTCATCGCCAATCGTATTTTACGATACTGAATATCGGCAACACCTATCATATTGTTATTCAGTAGAAAAATGGTTGACGAGCCCTCTCTTGAGGATTATCTATGAAATAAAGCGAGACCATATAACGCCAACAAAAGGAGTCCCCCATGGCTGTGCAAGACCCTTTCCATCTAGCCGTTCAGGTACGTGATATCGACGAGGCGCGTCGCTTTTACGGAGAATTCCTCGGCTGCCCCGAAGGCCGCTCGTCGCAAAGCTGGGTCGATTTCGATCTCTACGGGCACCAGTTCGTCTGTCACCTCAACCCTGCCCTCCGGGACAATCCCGTTTCCAGCCACAAGAACCCCGTAGATGGGCATGGCGTCCCGGTGCCGCATTTCGGTGTCGTGCTGGAGATGGAGGCCTGGGAAGCACTGGCACAGAAGCTGCGCGACAATAACGTGGCGTTCGAGATCGAACCCTATATTCGCTTCAAGGGCGAACCCGGCGAGCAAGCCACCATGTTCTTCTACGATCCTTCCGGCAACGCCCTGGAATTCAAGGCATTCAAGAACCGCGAAGAACAACTGTTCAAGAAGGCTTGAGCCGGTATCGTCATGCTCGATTTCAAAGAGCTGGAAGCATTCGTCTGGGCCGTCAGGCTGGGCTCCTTCTGCAAGGCGGCAGACCGCCTGCACCTGACCCAGCCGACGATTTCCGAGCGCATCCTGCGCCTCGAGACGAGCGTCGGCGAAACCCTGCTGGAGCGCTCGGCGAGGCCCATCCAACCCACCATGCGCGGCCGCGAGTTCTTCGTGCATGCCGAAGGCATGCTGCGGCAGCGCGATGAGGCCCTGAGGCTGTTCGACGATAAGGAGACGTTCTCCGCACCGCTGCGACTCGGCGTGATCGAGACTATCGCGCACAGTTGGCTGCCAGATTTCATGCGCTGCCTGACCCAGCGCTATCCACAGCTCACCCTCGAACTAAGCGTCGACTACTCGCCGGCGCTCAATCGGCGCCTGGGGAAGAACGATCTCGACATCCTGCTGGCCATGAACGGCTATCTCGACCCCGAGCATATCGATCAGGTGCCATTGAGCCCCTACGAGATGGGCATGTTCGTCTCGCCGGATCATGTCGAGATGCTGGCCAGCTGCGGAGAAGAGTGGTTGACCCGCCTGCCCTTCATCTCCTTCGGCAAGAAGGCCAGGCCCTATGAGGAACTGCTGGCTTACCTGGCGATGCAGGGAGTGGAAGGGCCCCGCATCCATAGTGTGAGCACCTTGATGACCATCGTGCGCATGACCATGGAAGGGCTCGGCATCGGTGCCCTACCCGTCGCCACCGTGCTGGACGAGTGGCGCTGCGGCAAGCTGTACCGCATCGAGCTGCCGCTGCCGTTGCCGGAGATGCACTACGACGTGATCTGGCGCAGCGCCAATCACCCGCGTTTCTGTCGCAGCGTCGGGCTGCTGGCACAGCAGTGCGCCCAGCGCTACGCCCAGTCGCGTGTCGAAGCCATGACGCACAGCGATTTTTCCGGCCGTTGGGTGCGGCCAAGACGTCCCACCACACACCCACTGGCAACATGAAGGCAATCCGGTAAATCCAACAAGAGAGACAACCATGAACAAGTTCCTGTCCCGCTCCCTGCTGCTGGCGTCCGCCTGCAGCCTTTCCGCCACGGCTGCCGCTGCCGAATGGACCATGGCAACGCCTTATGGCGATGCCAGCTTCCACACCAGCAACGTAAAGCAGTTCGCCGAGGACGTCGCGGAAGCCACGGGAGGCGAGCTGACCATCAACGTCCACAGCGGCGGCTCGCTGGTGGCACATGGCGAAATCAAGCCATCGGTGCGCCGCGGCACCGTCGAGATCGGTGAGATCTTCCTTTCCACCCTGTCCAACGAGGATCCGATCTTCGAAGTCGATACCCTGCCGGGCGTGGCCGGCAGCTACGACGAAGCCTATCAGCTGTGGCAGAGCACCAAGCCGATCATCAGCGAGCTGTTCGCCAACCAGGGCATGATGCCGCTCTACGCCGTCGCTTGGCCGGCCCAAGGGATCTACACCGACTTCGAGCTCAACGACCCGGAGCAATTCAAGGGTCTGCGGGTACGCGCGCCCAACATCAACACTCAGCGCTTCGTCGACAACCTCGGCGGCAGTCCCACTGAAACCGAGGAATCGGACATCCCCACGGCCTTCAGCACCGGTCGAGTGGACGCCATGATCACTTCGAGCTCCACCGGTAACGCGATGACCGCGTGGGATTACGTCTCTCATTACACCGACGCCAACCTGTGGTTGCCCAAGAATATCGTCTTCGTCAATCAACGCGCCTTCGATCGGCTCGACGAGGCGACCCAGGATGCGCTGCTGGAAGCGGCGGCCCGTGCCGAGGAGCGCGGCTGGCAGATGAGCCGTGACGACAACCAGGCCAGCCTCGAGGCGTTGCAGGAGAACGGCATTACGGTCTCCGAGCCGAACGAGGACATAGCAGCCGCACTGCAAGAGGCCGGCGATCAGCTGTTCGCCGACTGGCAGGAGCGCGCCACCGAGCAATCCATGCAGGTTCTCGAGGAGTATCAGCAGCAGCGCGGCAACTGATCGCCGCACCTCCCGGCGTGGCGGGGGGAACTCCCCGCCACGCTAACTGCACTTCTCGAGGTCCAGACATGACGTTCAAATTCAACGCGCTTTACCGCCTGGGGGCCTGGGGTGCCGCTGCCTGCATGGTGGCGATTTGTGCCCTGGTAGCCCTCCAGGTCACTTTTCGCCTGGTCGATGCCTTGCTGGTGCTGGTCGGCATGCGCCGTCTTGGCTTCGGCATCACCGGACTCTCGGAGATCGCGGCCTACCTGCTGGTCGGTGCCACGTTTCTGGGCCTTGCCTACACCTTCGTGCACCACGCCCATATCCGCGTCACGCTGCTGCTGACACGCTTGCCAGCAGCGCCTCGCGCCTGGTTCGAGGTCTTCTGCCTGCTGGTGGCACTCATTCTCAGCGTGCTGCTCGGCTATGGGTTGATACAACTCATCCAGGAGAGCCGCGAGTTCAATGACGTCTCCTCGGGGTTCCTGTCGATTCCACTGTGGGTTCCCCAGACGGTGCTGGCCATCGGCGTCGCCCTGCTCTGCCTGGCGCTGGCCGAAGCCTTGGCCAGCACCTTGCGCATCGCCATTCGCGAGCCGCATCGCTTCCGCGAAACAACCGCCACCGATGACAGCGAAACCCACTGAGGCAGCGCCTCTCGCACACGGAGACACGTCACGTGTTGACACTTAGTCTGGCCACCATCGCGACGCTGGCGATTCTGCTCGGTAGTGGGGTATGGATCGCCTTTGCCCTGATCGGCACCGCCTGGATCGCCTTGAGCTTCTTCAGCCCGTTCGAACCGGGGCCGATACTCGCCTCCGACTTCTGGGGGGCCAGCTACGGCTGGGACCTGACCGCCCTGCCGATGTTCATCTGGATGGGCGAGATCCTGTTTCGCTCAGGACTTGCCGATAACATGTTCCGCGGCCTGTCACCCTGGCTCAACCGGATGCCCGGTCGTCTGCTGCACACCAATATCATCGGCAGCGGCATGTTCGCCGCCGTATGCGGCTCCTCGGCAGCCACCTGTGCCACGGTGGGCAAGATGACGCTGCCCGAGCTGGAACGTCGCGGCTACGATGCCAACATGGCCATCGGCACCCTGGCCAGCGCTTCCACGCTGGGCCTGCTCATTCCCCCCTCGATCGTGCTGATCGTCTACGGCGTCGTGACCGAGCAGTCGATCTCGCGGCTGTTCATGGCCGGCGTGGGACCGGGATTGATGATATTGGCGCTGTTCATGAGCTACCTCGTTCTCTGGTCTCTGCTGCGAGGCAATCGCCGTGGCCTCACCGGCCAGGACGAGTCCGGTTTGCCGTTGGCCAAGAAACTCCACCAGACGCTGGAACTGGTGCCCATCCTGCTGCTGATCGGCGGCATCATTGTATCGATCTACGGCGGGCTCGCCTCCCCCACCGAAGCAGCGGCGGTCGGCGTGGTGCTGTCGATCCTGATCGCCCGCTGGAACGGCAGCTTCGATGCCGCCATCTTCAGGGACTCGCTATTCGCTGCCGTGCGTACCGCCTGCATGATTGCCTTCATCATCGCCGCGGCATCCTTCCTGACCTCGGCCATGGGCTTCACCCAAGTGCCGATGCAACTGGCCAGTGCCATCGGTGAAATGGGCCTGTCCCCCCCCATGCTGCTGGTGGCCCTGACCCTGCTGCTGCTGGTGATGGGCTGTTTCCTTGATGGGATCTCGCTGATCCTGCTGGTCACGGCGATCATAATGCCGCTGGTGGAAGCTGCCGGCTTCGACCTGATCTGGTTCGGCATCTATCTCGTCATCGTAGTGGAAATGTCGCAGATCACCCCGCCGGTGGGCTTCAACCTGTTCGTCATCCAGGGGTTGACGGGCAAGGACATCGTGACCATCACCAAGGCCACGCTGCCCTTCTTCCTGCTCATGCTGGCAGCGATCGCCTTGATGCACGCCTTTCCCGAGATCGCCCTCTACCTGCCCCAGACCATGACCCGCTAGCTGACTGCCGTGCCCGACTAACGGGCGCGGCCATCGCGCAACTCCTCACGGGGATTGCGCGGATAGTAGCGCTCCGGCTGGTGCTCCTGGTGAGCGAAGAAACGCGTATCCTTGTAAGGCATCTTCATGAAGCCCGATACCCCCAGCCCCTCGATCAGCCCGACGGCATCGAGAATGTCGTCGAGCCGGTCGCGGAACTCCGCCTCACGGGAGGGATCGAGGAGGCGGTAGTAGCTGTGGATCTTGAGGTGCTGCGGCAGCGCCTCGAAGATGATCATGCCGGTGTGGTGGATCTCGTTGAGCGCCTCCAGCGAGGTAATGATCGGCTCCGGCAGGACCAGGAACTCCTCGGGATCGGGGCCATCCTCGAAGTAGCTGTGCAGCCGGCTGCGATCCTCCAGCTCCGGCACGGCACTGACCTCGTAGCGCAACCCCATGCCGGGCTCGATCACGAAGGGATGGGCGGGGCTCTCGCGATCCAGGTGCAGGGTGTCGCGGGCATTGAACAGGCAGCTCTTGAAGATGCCCTGGCGATAGATGGCCCGAGCCAGGTTGACCATGTTGTTGACCGCCGCTACGAAAGCCGGTTTAAGCGTGGTGTCGTGCAGGTTGAGCGAGGTGTCGATGTACACGCCTTCGCTTTCCCAGCGCACCGCGAGCCCGCCCACCACTGGGTACTTGCCAAGGCGGCTCACCGCCGCCAGAAAGGCCTTTTCGGTTTCGCCCATGCCCTGCATGAAGTTTTTGTAGTAGCGATCGAGCTGCACGTCGTTGACGTCGCTGAGCGTTTCGCGACCACCCTCCTCGCGCAGGAAGGCCTTGCGCGAGCTGTAGACCACGGTGTCGATCTCCCGCGTAGCGGGCCTGACCCAGGTCGGCACCAGCGGCGGTTCCGGCGTTTCCGGCAGGTCGATCATCACCAGCCGGGCCAGACGCGGCATCTCTCGTATGAAGTGATCCCCGGCCCGCATACGAACCCTTGGGTCCGGATCGAGCATACCGTCGAGCATGCGGGCAAACTCCATGGGCAACCCCAGGGAGGTGGCCGGGATGGCACGATGACCGAAGCGGCACGACTGCGCCGACGCCAGCGCATAGAGCGTGCCGGCGGTCCCCTGCTCGTCGAAGCGCGGCGACGACAGCGCCCCGTTCAACTGCTCCTCGCCGATGAAGTAGACATCGCCGAGGCGGGCATTGGTCTGCTGCAGATTGTCCGACATCAACTCCATGACGTTGGCGGCGACGAACTGCTGGTTGGCGTCGAGCTGGGCGAACACCGACGAGCCCCAATCGATCAGCGCAATCGCCTCGCGGCGGGCATCGAAGACCAGGTTGGAGGGCTTGATATCGCCATGCACGATGGGACGCCCCGCCGGCCCCGACTCCTGGCGCAAGCTGCGCAGGATGTCGGCGAGCTGATCGGCGATATGCACCACCAGACGCGGGGGAAGGCGTCCCTCATGCAGCGAGACCTCCTCCAGGTTGAGCCCCGGCGCCCGCTGCATCACCAGGATCGACTGATTGCGCACGCGCTGGTAGGCGATCAGGCGTGGCACACGGGGGTGGTCGACCTGCTCCAGCATGAACGCCTCCTCCTCGAGGCGGTCCTGCAGCTGCTGGGGCAGGTTGACCCGGGTGAACTTGAAGACGTACTCCTCGCCATGGGCGGTAATGCCGGCGAAGACGAAGCCGTAGGCGCCCTTGCCGATCAGCTCGATATCACGGTAACCCAATTGCTCGAGCTGGGCACGGCACAGCGCCACCCACTCCTTTAGCTTACGCGCGTCGTCGTGGCTGAGCAGATAGATCGACTGCTCTTCCGGGATGTAGAACTGCTGAAGCGGCGCCTGGGACATGTGGGATTGCCCATCGAAAGGGAGCCGTCCCGGGAAGGTCGCCCGGACGGCTCTACGGACTAGCCGAGATGCAGGAGCATGGTCTCGGGACTCTCGAGGTAGCCCTTCCAGGCATTGCAGAAGCGCGCAATGGTGCCGCCATCAATGACCCGGTGATCTCCCGCCCAGGTGACCGTCATGATCGCCCGCCGAACCACTTCGCCTTGATCGTCGAAGCGCGGTAGCCACTGGCTCTTGCCGATGGCGACGATGGCCAGCTCCGGCGCGTTGATGATCGGCGCCGCGTAGGTACCGCCAAAGGCACCGATATTTGAGATGCTGATGGTGCCACCCTTGAGGTCCTCCTGGGACACCCGGCCTTCGCGTGCGTCGGCGGTCAGGCGCTGGATCTCGCGTGCCACCTCGAGCACGCTGCGCCGCTCTACCTGCTTGACGTTGGGCACGATCAAGCCAGAGCGGCTGTCCACGGCCATGCCGACATTGACCGAAGGCAGGTAGTGGATCTCGGTGACCTCTGCGTTGAGACGGGCGTTGAGGATCGGCTCCTCGCGTACTGCCAGCGCCAGCGCCTTCATGAAGAACGGCATCAGTGTCAGGCGTACCTGCTGCCCCTCGGCCACCGGCTTGAGCCGCTCGCGCAACGCCAGCAGCTCGGTGACGTCGATCTCCTCGCCGTACTGGAAATGCGGGATGGTACTGGCCGACTCCACCATGCGTCGCGCCATCACCGCACGCACGCCGCGAATCGGCTCGACCCGCACCTCGCCCTCCTCCTGCCTGGGCTGCTCCATTGCCTGAAGGGATGCTTCGCTGCGGGCGGGTCGTGCCTGGTCCTGCTCGACCTGGCCGTGCTGCAGCGGTGCACCTTCCAGATAGCGCAGCACGTCTTCCTTGAGCACGCGGCCGTCCTTGCCCGAGCCTTCGATCGACTCGAGCGGCAGGCCATGCTCGCGCACCAGTCGTCGCACCGCAGGGCTCGCGGGGATGCGTCCATAGGGCCCACGGCCACCGCTGGCCGCAGGCGCGACGCTCTCCCTGCGCTCAGGCGTTTGAGCCACGCCGGTTTCGGTACCAGACGCCTGCGTAACAGTGCTCTCCTCGCCCCCTTCGGCAAGAGTCGGCACATAGGCGAATAGCGGGGCGTGCACTTTGGCGATGTCACCCTTGGGCACGTAGAGCTTACTTACCGTGCCCGCCTCGGGGGCGGTAATCTCCACCAACGCCTTGTCGGTCATCACGTCGACCAGCGGCTGGTCCTCCTCGATCGCCTCGCCTTCGGCCACGCGCCATTCGACCACCTCGCACTCGACGATGCCTTCGCCGATATCGGGCAGAATAAAATCCTTGGGCTTGGGGTCGGCCGCAGGGGTGGCAGCCGGCGACGAGGATGACGCCGCGGGCGGCGGCGCCTCCGCTGCGGGGCTGGCCAGTTCATCCTGCTCCCGTGCGGCAGGGCGCGGCGGCTCAACCTCATCGGCAGTGCCGCCCTCCTCGCCATGTGCCTGGTAGGCGAACAGCGGGGCGTGCACCTTGGCGACCTCGCCCTTGGCCACATATAGCCGGGTGACGCGCCCCGCCTCGGGGGCGGTGATCTCGACCAGCGCCTTGTCGGTCATGACCTCGACCACCGGCTGATCCTCGGCGATCTCATCGCCCTCACTCACACGCCATTCGACCACTTCGCACTCCACGATACCTTCGCCGATATCGGGCAGCATGAAATCGCTCATCGTTCTCTCCTGTCCTGATATCGGGCGTCAGTACGCCACGGATGTCTTGATCGCTTCGAAGATCTTGAGATGATCAGGCAGGTACTCCTTTTCCAGCGTCAGCGGGAAAGGCGTGTCCAGCCCGGTCACTCGCTCGATGGGCGACTCCAGGTACAGGAAGCAGCGCTCCTGGATGGTGGCGGCGATCTCGCTGGCGAATCCCCCGGTGCGTGGTGCCTCATGGGTGATCACCAGGCGGCCGGTCTTGAGCACCGACTCGGCCACGGTGTCCTCGTCCCACGGCAGGATGCTGCGCAGGTCGATCACCTCGCAGGAGATGCCCTCCTTCTCGGCCAGCTCCACGGCGCGGTCGATCACCTCCATCTGCGCGCCCCAACCGAGCACCGTGATGTCGCTGCCCTCCTTGGTCACTTCGGCCTCGCCGATGGGCAGCTGGTAGTCCTCCTCGGGCACTTCGCCTACCGATGCCCGATAAAGCCGCTTGGGCTCGAAGAAGATCACCGGATCGGGATCGCGAATCGCCGACAGCAGCAGTCCCTTGGCCTGATAGGGGTTGCGCGGCACCGCGATCTTGAGGCCAGGGGTGTGGGCGAAGTAGGCTTCCGGCGATTGGGAGTGATACAGCCCGCCCGAGATGCCACCGCCGTAAGGCGTGCGAATGGTAAGGCCGCCGACGTTGAACAGATCGCCGGAGCGGTAGCGGAACTTGGCCGTCTCGTTGACGATCTGGTCGAAGGCCGGAAAGATGTAGTCGGCGAACTGGATCTCGGCCACCGGCACCGAACCCTGGGCTGCCAGGCCATTGGCGAAGCCGATGATCCCTTGCTCCACCAGCGGCGTGTTGAAGCAGCGCTCACGGCCGTACTTTTCCTGCAGATGGCTGGTGGCACGGAAGACCCCACCGAAAACGCCTACGTCCTCACCAAAGCAGAGCACCTTGTCGTCCTCGGCCATGGCAATGTCCAGCGCATTGTTGATCGCCTGCAGCATGTTCATCTTGGGCATGTCAGGCTCCCCCCTGCTCGTCGCTGGCCTTGGTGTCTGCCCCCGCCGCCTTGACGTCGGGATCGAGCGATCGCGCCCCTCTGGGATAGGCATCGGGGTGCTTGCGGATGTGTGTCTTGAGGGTGTCGAGCTGACGCTGGAGCTGGGGTGTCACATCGGCATAAACGTCCGTGACCAGGCTCTCCAACGGCGGCGGCGGTCGCTTTTCGGCGCGCTTCATGGTTTCCAGCACCTCGCGGCGCAGGCTGTCCTGGAGTGCCTTTTCCTCTTCCTCGTTCCACCAGCCGCGGTCGATCAACCAGCGCTGCATGCGCAGAATCGGGTCTTTCTCGCGCCAGGCTTCCTCCTCCTTGCGCGAGCGGTAACCGGAGGGATCGTCCGACGACGAGTGTGCCGCCAGGCGATAGGTCATCGCCTCTATCAGCACTGGCTGGTTCATTTCCACAGCGATCTTGCGCGCATCCTGAGTGGCGCGATAGACCGCCAGCACGTCGTTACCGTCGACGCGAATCACGTGCATGCGATAGCCGAAGGCGCGCGGGGCGATGCCGTCAGCAGCGAACTGCTCACTGGCCGGCGTGGAGATCGCATAGCCGTTGTTGCGGCAGAAGAAGATCACCGGCACCTTGTGCACCGAAGCCATGTTCAGGGCGGCATGGAAATCCCCTTCCGATGCCGCTCCCTCGCCGAAGAAGGTAATCGTGCAGTGGCCTTCGCCGGCCAGCTTCTGGCCGTAGGCATAACCGGTAGCCTGGGGAATCTGGGTGGCCAGCGGCGAGGAGATGGTCATGTAGTGCAGCTTGCGCGACCCGTAGTGGATCGGCATCTGCCGCCCTTTGCCGTAGTCGAGTTCGTTGCCGAACAGCTGGTTCATGAACTCGTCGTAGCTGAAGCCACGATAGACCAGCGCCCCCTGTTCGCGGTACTGGGCCATGATCATATCGGCATCGTCCAGTGCTGCGGTGGCGCCAATGACCGCCGCCTCCTCGCCGGTGCACTGCATGTAGAAGGAGAGCCTACCCTGGCGCTGCGCCGCCATCATGCGCTCGTCGAGTACCCGCGTGACGAGCATGGCGCGGTAGATCCTGAGCGCCTTCTCCTCGTCGAGCTCTGGCGCTTCGGCGCCCTCGAACAAGGTGCCATCCTGCTGCAACAGGCGAAAGGTAGGTATGTGGAACTCGTCGCCGGTCATGAAGCCTGGCGAGTGGACGTCGTGTGTTGTTGTCATCTTCCTGGTCCTTGGGTAATGGCAGGAGGAAAACCGCCCCTCGTGAGGGCAGTGTTGTCTCTAATGTAGTCATCTGCCAGAGGGTCGCTCCAGCAAATCGCCAACGCTGGATAGGTTGACGTTAACGTAAGATGAAATTAAACGCACCTATTTTGCTGGTCAACTGCCGTTTTTACGACGAATGTCCTGTCTGCTGGAATACTAACGGAAAAACTCGCGCCCCTAGGCCTGGCTCGCAGGCTGGAGCCGCTCGAAAACGCTGTCCACGGTGATCGCCAGCAACCCGATCAGCAAGGCCCCCTGAACAATGTAGGCGGTATTGCCGTTGACGATGCCGGCGATGATCGGGTCGCCCAGATTGCTGGCACCCACGGTCGCTCCCAGCGCTGCGGTGGCAATGTTGACGGTTACCGAGGTACGAATCCCGGCGATGATCACGGGGGCAGCCAGCGGCAGCTCGACCTGGCGCAGCACCTCACCCGCGGTCATGCCCATGCCTCGAGCCGCCTCGTGAACGTCGGGATCGATGCCGTCGATGCCGGCCAGGGTATTGCGCACGATCGGTAGCAGGCCATAGAGCAGCAGCGCGACGACGATCGGCAGGGTACCGAAGCCCAGCGCCGGCACTGCCAGCGCCAGCACGGCAACGGGAGGGAAGGTCTGGCCGATGGAGGCGAGCTGCGAGACCAGCGGCAGGAAGTCTCTGCCGGCCGGGCGGGTAACGGCAATGGCGCCCCCTACGCCCAGCAATACCGCCAGCAGCGAGGCAACGCCCACCACCATGACGTGCTGGCCCAGCAACGCGAAGAATCCCGCCCGACGGTAAATCACTTCCCGCACGTCCGGCTCGACCAACCGAAACAGCCACTCCAGCTGCCCCATGCCGGCCGACAGCATCAGCAGCAGGATGAACCATGCCATCGGTACCAGCCAGCGGCGACTGGTGGGCACTGGGGCGACATGCCTGGCAAGGAGGGACCCCGGCTTCATGACGCCTTCGCCCCGAGCAGACGACGCAGCGACAGCTCGCCGATGGGAATATCCTCTTCGTCGACCACCGTCAGACGGTCCACCTGGTGCCATAGCATGACCGAGAGCGCCTGGCTCAACGACGCACCGTAGGCAATCCGCTCGCTGGCCAGAAGACGCGGCCCTAGCGGCAGCATGCGTTCGCCGACCTGAATCAGTGCGGCCTCCTTGAGTCCCCTGTCCATGCCGCCCAGCAGCGATTCGACGAAGGGGTTCACCGGATCGTGCAGCAGCGCGATGGGTTTGCCCTGCTGAACGATCCGGCCCTGATGCATCACCACCAGCCGATCGGCCAGTGCCAGCGCCTCGTCCATGTCATGGGTAACGAATACGATGGTCTTGTGCAGCCGCGCCTGGAGCTCGCGCAGCTCATGCTGCAACGTCTCACGCGTGATGGGATCCAGCGCGCCGAAGGGCTCGTCCATCAGCAGGATGTCCGGGTCGGCGGCCAGCGCCCGGGCCACGCCTACGCGCTGGGCCTGGCCTCCGGACAGCTGGCGTGGGTACTTGTCGGCGAACTCCGCCACCGGCAGCCCCAGCAACTGCATCAGTTCCTCGACCCGCTCGCGCACTCTGCCCTTGGGCCACTTGAGCAGGCGCGGCACCAGGCCGATGTTGCGCGCCACCGTCCAGTGGGGAAACAGCCCAGTACTCTGGATGACATAACCGATGCGACGCCGCAGCGCCACCTCATCGAAGCTGCGTACCGGCTGGCCGTCCAGGTGGATTTCGCCGCCATCATGCTCGATCAGTCGATTGATCATGCTCAGCGTGGTGGACTTGCCACAGCCCGAGGTTCCGACCAAGGCGCAGAGCTCACCCGTTTCCACCCGTAGCGAGATACCGTCGACGGCGACCTCGCTGCCGAACCGCTTGGTCACGTCGAAGAGTTCGATCATGCCGTTCCTCCCTGGCGCAGGCGTTCACTAAGAGATCCAAACAGCGCATCGGCGAACAACGCCATGACGATGATCGGCAGGGCACCGAGCAGCACCATATCCATCGCCGCCTGCCCCAGGCCCTGGAAGATGAAGGTACCGAGGCCACCGGCACCGATCAGAGCCGCCACTGCCGTTAATCCGATGGCCTGTACGGTGGTGATGCGAATGCCCTCTATCACGATCGGCAGCGCCAACGGCAGGCGTACTTGCAGGAATACCTGGCGACGACTCATGCCCATGCCTCGTGCCGATTCGATCACCGCAGGATCGACCTCCTCCAGCGCCACGTGGATGTTGCGCACCATGGGAAGCAGGCTGTAACCGAGAAGGGCGAGGAACGCCGGTGCCCAGCCAATGCCGCTGACGCCGATCGCCGCCAGCCAGTCGACATGCGTACCGAGCCAGGCGAGCGGTGCCAGCAGCAGACCGAACAATGCCAGACTGGGAATGGTCTGCAGGAAGTTGAGCACACCGAACCCCGCTCGCCGGATTCCGGCATGCCGGCGCATGGCCAAGGCCAATAGCGCGGCCAATACCAGACTGGCAGCCACCGCAGCACCCACCAGTACCAAATGCATGGTCAACGCACTCGTGAACTGGGCACTGCGCGCCTGGTATTCGCGCTGCAACGCCAATGGCTCCAACCACAATGCCAGCGACAACCACCAGCTCACGATCATCGGCAGCAACAGGCACCAACCCATGGAGCGCGACAGCGCAAGACGTGTACGCAGCTCGATCAGCACCAGCAGCAGCAGAAACAGCAGTAACCACAGGGAGGGTCCGATGCCGACACGCGCCTGAGGCATGGAGGGCTCCACCAAGACTGCCGTCGCTGCCGAGAGCCACAGCGGCAGCAGGGCCAGCAGCAGCACGGTGGTAGCCAGCGCCAGCTTCAGCCTCTGCTGATCCGGACGCCAGGCCAGCACCACCACGGCAAGCATCGGAGCCGTCAGCAGAAGAGCCGGCCAACCGCTCATGATCTCTAGCGCTGCGTAGGCTGAGCCAGGCACGATGCGGTTGGGCGCCACGCTCACCGCATCGAGGATCAGCCATGCTGCCAAGCAGGCCAGCATCAGACTCAACACGACCCAGTTGGGAGAGACCCTGCCCTCACCCACGCGTCAGTCCTGCAGCCCGGCCAAATATTCCTCGGCGACCTGGCTCGGGTCGAGCCCCTCCACCGCAACCCGGCCGTTGAGTTCCTGCAGCGTCTCGAGATCGAGTGACTGGAACAGCGGCTCGAGCAGCTCGGCGATCTGCGGGTAGCTATCGAGCACGTCCTGGCGCACCACCGGAGCCGGCTGATAGACCGGCTGTACCCCGAGTGTGTCCTCCAGCACCACCAGGTCGAGTGCCTTGAGGCCACCATCGGTGCCATAGGTCATGGCGGCGTTTACGCCGCTGGTCTGCTGAGCGGCGGCACGCATGGTCGCTGCGGTATTGCCACCGGACAGCACCAGCAGCTGATCGGCGCTAAGCTCGAAGCCATAGGCTTGCTGGAAGGCCGGCAGTGCCAATTCCGATTCGACGAATTCCGCGCTGGCGGCGAACTTGAATTCCCCTCCGTCATCGAGATATTCAGCGAGATCCTCGAGGGTCTCGAGGTCATGCTCACGGGCCAGGTCGCCGCGCACGCTCATGGCCCAGGTGTTGTTGGCCTGCGCCGGGGTCAGCCAGACCAGACCATTCTCGGCATCGCGCTCACGCACCGTCTCATAGGCCCGCTCGGCGTCGTGCCAGACATCGCTGTCGGTCATGTCGAAGAAGAAGGCACCGTTACCGGTGTATTCGGGATAGAGGTCGATTTCACCGCTCGTCAGCGCCTGGCGCACGATGTTCGTGGCGCCGAGCTGGAGTCGATTCTCGGTCTCGATGCCGCCCTGCTGCAGACGCTGAATGATCAACTGGCCAAGAACCGAGCCCTCGGTATCGATCTTCGAAGCGACCGTCACCGGTTCATTGGCCTGCGCGCCTGCGGCGAACAACAGGGAGCCGGCAGCCAGCGCCGCCAGACTGGACAAGGAGCGTTTCATATCACCACCATCCGTTGTGAATGTCAGTAGAGTATAAGGCGTGTACAGTTTGACTGTCAGACCCCGATCTCAACGCGGAGCCACACGCCCATCATGTCCGAGGACGATGCCGCCCTGCTCGCCCGCTGCCACCATCCGCTGGTACGCGATCTGGCCTGGATCGTGCTGGCGCCCGACCTGATCGCCACCCCCTGGCCGGGACGCCCCAGCCGGGCGGACCTGGGCCTGGAAGACAATGACCACCTGGGCACCTGGCTCGACGAACTCGAGTCCACTCCCCAGGGGCTGGAACGTCGCGTCGGCGATACCGTCGATGGCCGCATGGGGCATTACCACGAACGCCTGTGGCAGTTCCTGCTCGATACCGCTCCGGGAACCCGCCTGCTCGCCAGCAACCTGCGCATTCACCAGGGAAAGCGTACCTTGGGCGAGCTCGACCTGCTCTATCGCCGCCGCAACGATCCCACGCCGGTACATCTCGAAGTGGCAATCAAGTTCTACCTTGGCCTCCCCGAAGGTCCTGGCCCTGTGCGCGACCAGGCGCGCTGGATCGGCCCCGGCGGGGCGGACAGTCTGGCGACCAAGCGCAGCCACCTCGATCGACATCAGTTGCGCCTGACCGATCGCGCCGAAACCCGTCTAACGATCCGTCAGCATACCCAGCCACGCGACATCGGCCCGACTCAAGACGCTACCATTCGGCGCCAGCTGGCGATACCGGGTGTGCTGTTTTACCCTTGGCCGCTTTTCATGCCGGCCCCATACGAAGCGGCACCCGATCACCTGCGCGGCCACTGGCTGCACTGGCGCGACTGGCGACGCCTGCGCGACAGCCTGCATCGGGACACACGGGCGGCCTGGCTGACCAAACCCCACTGGTTGGCGTTACCGCGGGACGAAGCCTTTCTGCCCCTGCGACAAGTCGAGGCGCGCCTCGCCCAGCATTTTTCCCACCCGGCCGCACCGCTTCAAATTGCACTGCTCGACTCGTCAGCCGGCCGCCGCCTGAGGCGTCTCTTCGTCGTGGACGATGCCTGGCCGTTGCGGATTCCGCTGCCGCCTAGCGCACCTGCCTGAGGCCCAAGACGACTGCGCCCGGCCGAAGCCGGGCGCAGAGACCTTGAAAGCCCCGTTATGGCCTGGGCGACTCGAAGACCCAGCTCGTACCCTCGCGAGAGTCCTTGAGCACGATGCCCAGCGCCGCGAGTTCGTCGCGAATCGCATCGGCAGCGGCGAAGTCCTTGGCTTTCTTGGCCTCGGCCCGCTGAACGATGCGCGCCTCGATCTCCTGCTCGGTAAGCGGTAGTGCCGCCTGGCCGCCCTTGAGGAAACGGCTCGGTTCCTGACCGAACAGCCCCAGCACCCCGCCCAGACGCCGCAGTTCGGCGGCCAGCGACAGTGCCTCGTCGGGTGCTTCCGCCTTGGCACGGTTCAGCTCGCGAGCCAGCTCGAACAGCACCGAAAGTGCTTCCGCGGTGTTGAAATCGTCATCCATGGCGGCGGTAAAGCGCTCGGCGAAACGGCCGACGGTCTCACCCACCGCAACGCTCTGCGGGTCGAGCCCTTCGAGAGCGGTGTAGAAACGCTCCAGCGACTTGCGCGCTTCGGCCAGCGACTCGGGGGCATAGTTGATCGGGCTACGGTAGTGGCTGGCCACCAGCAGGTAGCGCACCACTTCCGGGTCGTGAACCTCGAGCACCTCGCGGATGGTGAAGAAATTGCCCAGTGACTTGGACATCTTCTCCTGGTTCACCCGCACGGCCCCGGCATGCATCCAAGTGTTGACGTAGGGCTTGCCGGTGGCCGCTTCGGACTGAGCGATCTCGTTCTCGTGATGCGGGAAGGTCAGGTCCGGTCCGCCACCGTGGATGTCGAAGGTATCGCCCAGGCAGCAGGTCGACATGGCCGAGCACTCGATGTGCCAGCCGGGGCGGCCCTCACCCCAAGGCGAGGACCAGCTCGCCTCGCCCGGCTTGGCGGCCTTCCACAGCACGAAGTCGAGCGGATCCTCCTTGTGCTCGTCGACCTCGACCCGGGCACCGGCGCGCATCTCGTCCGGGTTGCGGTTGTTGAGCTTGCCGTAGCCCTCGAACTTGCGCACACGATAATAGACGTCGCCGTTTTCAGCCGGATAGGCGTAGCCCTTGTCGATCAGGGTCTCGACCATGGCGATGATCTCGCCCACATGGCCCGTGGCACGCGGCTCATGGTCGGGACGCAGCACGCCCAGGCGCTTCTCGTCCTCGTGCATTGCATCGATCATGCGCTCGGTCAGCGCGGTGATGCTCTCGCCGTTCTCGTCGGCCCGCTTGAGAATCTTGTCGTCGATGTCGGTGATGTTGCGCACATAGGTGACGTCATAACCGCGCCAACGCAGGTAGCGGGTGATGACGTCGAAGGCCACCATCACCCGGGCATGGCCCAGGTGGCAGTAGTCGTAGACGGTCATGCCGCACACGTACATGTTCACCTTGCCCGGCTCGATCGGCGTGAACGTCTCCTTGCGCCGCGTCAGCGTATTGTAGATCTGCATGTCAGCCCTTCTTCTGTATCTTTGCCCAACTGTCCTTCAGCCCGACAGTGCGGTTGAACACCAGCTTGCCGTCGCGACAGGCGTGACGGTCGGCACAGAAGTAGCCCACGCGCTCGAACTGAAAGCGCGACTCGGGGGTGGCATCGGCCAGGCTCGGCTCGCCCATGGCCTGACAGACCTTGAGCGACTCGGGATTGAGGTGCTCGAGGAAGTCGGCGTCCTTGTCCTTGTCAGGCTGCTCGACAAGGAACAGGTTGTCATAGAGACGCACTTCCATAGGCACCGCATGGGTCGCGCTGACCCAGTGGATCACGCCCTTGACCTTGCGCCCTTCGGGGTTCTTGCCCAGGGTGTCGAAATCCACCGAGCAACGTAGCTCCTCGATACCACCGGCGGCGTCCTTGACCACTTCGTCGCAGCGAATCACGTAGGAATTGCGCAGGCGAACCTCCTTCCCCGGCGCCAGGCGGAAGAATTTCTTCGGCGGCTCCTCCATGAAATCGTCCTGGTCGATGTAGAGCTCGCGGGTGAACGGTACGCGGCGCACGGGCATGTCGTCACGGGCGGGGTGGCCCGGCACCTCGTACACCTCCTCGTGCTCTTCCGCCACGTTGGTCAACACCACCTTGACCGGGTTGAGCACGCTCATCGCGCGCGGCGCGTTGTCCTCTAGGTCCGAACGAATGGCATGGTAGAGCATGGCGATATCGACCAGGCCGCCGTCGGCCCGGGTCACGCCGATCATCTCGCAGAACTTGCGGATCGACGCCGGGGTATAGCCACGGCGGCGCATGCCCGAGATGGTCGGCATTCGCGGATCGTCCCAGCCGTCTACGATGCCCTCGTCCACCAGTAGCTTGAGCTTGCGCTTGGAGGTCAGGGTGTAATTCATGTTGAGCCGGGCGAACTCGATCTGGCGCGGTTTGGCCGGTACCGGCAGGTTGTCGAGGAACCACTCGTAGAGCGGCCGGTGATCCTCGAACTCCAGCGTGCAGATCGAGTGGGTCACCCCCTCGATGGCATCGGACTGGCCGTGGGCGAAATCATACGAAGGGTAGATCTTCCACTTGTCGCCGGTCTGATGATGGTGGGCATGACGAATGCGGTAGAGGATCGGGTCGCGCAGGTTGATGTTGGGCGAGGCCATGTCGATCTTGGCGCGCAGCACCTTCTCGCCTTCGTTGAACTCGCCGGCGCGCATGCGCTCGAGCAGGTCGAGGTTCTCCTCTACGCTGCGCTCGCGCCATGGGCTCGGGCGCCCCGGCTCGGTCAGGGTACCGCGGTACTCGCGCATTTCGTCGGGGGAGAGATCGTCGACGTAGGCCTTGCCCTCACGAACCAGATGCTGCGCCCAGGCATAGAGCTGTTCGAAGTAATCGGAGGCGTAGCGCACGGAACCGGCCCACTCGAAGCCGAGCCAGCTGACGTCCTCCTTGATGGCATCGATGTAGGCCTGCTCCTCCTTGGCCGGGTTGGTATCGTCGAAGCGCAGATGACAATCCCCACCGAACTGCTCGGCCAGACCGAAATTCAGGCAGATCGACTTGGCATGCCCCACGTGCAGGAAACCGTTCGGCTCCGGTGGAAAGCGGGTCACGACCTTGCCGGCACGGCCGGCATCGATCTCGTCACGGATCTGGTTGCGAATGAAATTCGGCGCACTGGCGTTTTCGCTGCTCATGTCGTTGCGGCAAACCTCTGGTTGGGTCGCGAATTCGGGAGGGGTCTCGGTTATCGATGGACCCGACGCGCTTCGCGCATCGATGCAAAACCGCTATTATAACGCCACGCCCATGCACGGCGCCAAGGCGCGCTCCTTCAGACAGGAAAACTTCGATGATCATTCTCGAGACCAGCTTCGGCGATATCACCATCGCCCTGAATCACGACCAGGCGCCCAAGACCGCGGCCAACTTCGAGCAATACGTTCGCGACGGGCACTACGACGGCACGCTTTTCCACCGAGTCATTCCCGGCTTCATGATCCAGGGCGGCGGCTTCGACCAGGACTTCAACCAGAAGCCCACCCGAGACCCCATCGAGAACGAAGCCGACAACGGTCTGAAAAACCTGACCGGCACCCTGGCCATGGCCCGCACCCAGGATCCGCACTCCGCCACCGCACAGTTCTTCATCAACGTGGCTGACAACGATTTCCTCAACCACAGCGGCAAGTCCATCCAGGGATGGGGCTACTGCGTGTTCGGTGAAGTGGTCGAGGGCATGGACGTGGTCGAGCGCATCACCGCCGTAGATACCACACGTCGCGGCATGCACGCCGACGTGCCCGCCGAGGATGTGCTGATCCAGCGCGCCTACGTCAAGGAAGAAGCCAGCGACAGCTGATTTCGCAGCCCCGCACGCCCGCATGCAGCGGGCGTTCGGCAGCTCGCTTCACCAAGCCTGGGACACGCCATGACCACCACCCTGCTGATCTCCGACCTGCACCTGCACCCCGGCGCTCCTGAGGTCACTGAAGGCTTTCTCGACTGGCTCGAGCGGCGCGCCCACGGCGTCGATGCACTCTATATCCTGGGTGACTTCTTCGAGGCCTGGATAGGCGACGATCTGCTCGACCATGCCGACCAGGACCCCACCGGCAATGCTGCACTGGCCATTCGCGTCGCCGGCGCACTTAGACAACTGGCCGACAAAGGCACGGCCATCTACCTGATGCACGGCAACCGCGACTTCCTGCTCGGCCATCGCTTTGCCGCGGCAGCCGGCGCCAAGCTGGTCACCGACCCGGCCGTACTGCGCTTCGCCGACCAGCCGGTCCTGCTCATGCACGGTGACAGCCTGTGCACACGCGATGAGGCCTACATGGCCTTTCGCGAACAGGCCCGCAATCCCGCCTGGCAAGAGCAGATACTCTCCATGCCGCTGGCCGATCGCCTCCAGTTGGCCGCTCAATTGCGCCAGCAGTCGGGCGAGGCCAATTCCAGCAAGGCCGAGGACATCATGGATGTCACCCCCACCGAGGTCGAGCGCGTCATGCGCGATCATGGCGTCACCACACTGATCCACGGCCACACTCACCGCCCCGCCGTACATGAGATGGAAGTCGAAGAGCAGCCCGCGCGACGCATCGTGTTGGGCGATTGGCAGCCCGGCAAGGGCTGGGAAGTCGAGATCGGTGCAGACGGTGATCCGGTACTGCGCGAAATCGCACTGTAACCCCACCATTTCAGCGCCATGCCGCATCCTTACGGCCCTGCCGGCGACACGCCTGCAGGGCCGTAAGAGTATCCTCCACGGACGGCATGAATTCCGACTCGGCGATCAGCTCCAGTCTCGAGTCCTTGCGCCAAGCGCTGGCGGCCAGACTTGCCGCGCCATCCCCACGATTGTAGAGCTTCCACCCCGCATCGGTATGCAACACCCCTTTCACCCTCAGCTGAGATGGCAGGCGATCCAGCACCTGCGTCAAACGGTCGAGATCGAACACGTCCTCACAGTGCCAGCGCCAGCTCAGGGTAAGGTAGCCTAGCGCCATGCCGCTCTCCTGCAGCGGCTGTCCGGGCTGTGGCGCGGCCGCATCGAAGCCATCCAGGACCACCACCTGCCGAGCCGAGTCGCGAAGGGCGTCATGGCCGCCGCTCACCCTGGGCCCCGCCTCCTTCCGATGTTGACCACTTTCCAGCAGCAGTGAAACCGGCAGCTCGCCATGGGCAATCTCGGCCACCCATTTCTTGGGTGGCCACATCGCATCCACGTGATGCCGAGCGCCAGCCAACTGTCCAGAAGTCGCCCGGTCGCTCATGGTCAATGCCACGGCATCGGCCATGGCCAACTGATCGCTGAACGTCTCGTGTTCTCGTGCACGGGAATCCTCGAGCCGCGCAGGATCGAGCAATGCCACGACATCGCGCAGCTCCAGAACGCCGATGAAAGCTTCTCCCTGCAGCACATCGAGCAAGCCTGCCGGGTGTCCCAGCCCGGACGGCTCGATAATCAGACGATCAGGCCGATGACGGTGCAGCAGGTTGACCAGAGTGGCCTGCAGAACGAAAGCCAGTTGGCAGCAGAGACACCCCCCCGGCAGCCCTTTGACCACCACGTCGTCCCGCACTTCGAACATGGCTTGATCGATACCGATCTGACCAAACTCGTTGATCACAACCACCCAGCGCTCATCTGCGGGCTTCTGCTCGATCAAGCGGTGAATCAGCGTACTCTTGCCACTGCCGAGGAAACCGGTAAACAAGTGGACGGGAATGGCTGCGAGAGGCGCTGTGCTCATGAGACATCCTGAAGGCTGAAATCGTGTCAAACCATTGTTATAGAGTAACAGAACCAGCGGCGGCCAACAGCATTTTCATGCTAGATAACGGTATAATAATAGACAGTAAAAGAGGGGGCTACGCCCCCTCCTTGTCACACTCCACCATTCCGAATCAGTAGCGCTCCACCTCGGCGGTCTCGCGCAAATGGCTGCGCAGCCCCTGGATGGCGGCTTGGGCGCGCAGCTGCTGCGCCATGCGTGCCACGAAGGCCTCGGTCTCCTCGTCGGGCTCACCGGCCGCCACGCTATCCAGCGCGATCAGCGTGACACGCTCACTATCGGCGGTATAACCGTAGACGGGCTCATCCCCGTCTGGACGAGGCAGGCGGAAAGCCGCCTGCAGCACGGCCCGCGGCACATTGCCCTGCTGACGAGTCGCCTTCTCGACCCGCTGCCAGTCGAGCTCGAGCGCCTCCCCGTCCTGCAGTCGCTCGGCCTGCTGCCTGGCCACCTCCAGCAGCGCGTCGCGCTGCTTGCGCCGCTCGACGGCAGCCATAACCTGGTCCCGCACTTCCGCGAGGGGCAGCACCGTCGCCTCGCGATGCTCGGCCACGCGCAGCACCATCCGCCGATCCTCGTCCAGCTCGATGACCTCGCTATTGAAGCCTTCGATCAGCACTTCCTCACCGAAAGCCGCACTCATTACGCCAGGCTCGGAAAGCACACCCTCGCCACCTTCACGTGATACCCAGTCGCTTTCGTGCAGCTCGAGTTCCTGGCTAGCAGCGACACTGGCAAGATCGTCGGCCGCGAAACTCTCATCGATCAACGCCTGGACCCGGCGATTGTATTCGTCACTCACCTGCTCCAGCGCTAGCTCGCGCTCGATCTCATCGCGCACCTCCTCGAGCGGAGCCTGATTCAACTCCGTCACTTTAATCAGGTGCAAGCCATTGTCGGTCTCCACTATGCCGGACACCTGGCCAGGCGAGAGCGCGAAAGCCGCTTCGTCGAAGGCATCGCCGAAGAAACCGCGGCTGACGACTCCCAGATCGCCCCCCTGTTCGGCCGTCGTGGGATCATCGGAATACTCGAGGGCGAGCTCGTCGAAAGACTCCCCCTCGGACAGTCGCTGGCGCACTTCCTCGAGGCGCGCCACGGCTTCGTCGCGGCTTCGCTCGTCGCCGAACGTCGCCATGATATGCGATACGCGACGATCAGCATCCCGCCCACGTTCTTCCCACGCCTGGCGAACCGCCTCCTCGTCGACCTCGACCTGCTCGGCCATCTCCTGCCGGTCGATGATCACGTACTCAAGGCGCACCTGCTCAGGACGCTGGAAGCTTTCGCGATTCTCCTCGTAATAAGCCTCGAGCTCCGCCTCGCTGACTTGCACGGGCTCGGCGAGATCCCCTGGGCCAAGGCTGTGATAGCGGAACGTCCGGACCTGGCGCTGCAGTGACGCCAGTCGCTCACGCTCGCTTTCGAGCGAGAAGTCGCTGATCACGAGCCCCTGCTGCAGTTGCTGGCGCTTGAGGTCGACACGCAGCGCAGAACGAAACGAGGTCGGCGTGAAGCCGGCACTCGCCAGACGGTTACGGAACAGATCGGTATCGAAGCGGCCACTCTGGTCCTGGAACTCAGGCAACGTCACGATCACTTGGTCGAGCTGCTCGTCGGAGAGATACAGCCCTCCATCCTCGGCAAAAGCGAGTAACAGGCGCTCACCTATCATTTCGTCGAGTACCTGGCCACGCAGGGCCCGCTCCTGCTCCGGCGGAACCTGGCCGGAACGGATCGCACGCTGCACTTCCATTTCCAGCTCCTGGCGGGTAATGCTCTGTCCATTGACCTTGGCGACCTCATCGCCTCCTCCACCGAACAGCCCCACGAGGGACTCGATGCCGAACAGTGCCATGGTGACCACCACGGCACCCACGATGATCTTGGCACCCCAGCTTCTGGAGCGATCACGAATACTTTGCAGCATGCAGGCCTCGGTTGCAGATTATTGGCTAGCTGTGGCGCCACATTATACGGTGACGGGCTGTTGCGGGCCATCACGACAGCCCTGCTCGCCCAATGCGGGAGCTACCATCGCGTGAAAAAAGAAGGCGCACCGCCGAAGCGATGCGCCTGATCGTTTGCTGCCGAGTTGCTTCGCCCGTACTCGGACCTTCGGCGCAAATAATCCGTTGACTCAGTTAACGGAGTCCTTGAGTGCCTTGCCAGCCTTGAACGTCGGCACCTTGGCTGCGCTGATCTGGATCGGCTGGCCTGTCTGCGGGTTGCGGCCGGTGCGGGCGGCACGCTCCTTCACCGAGAAAGTACCAAATCCGACGAGAGACACCGTATCACCTTTCTTGAGACTTTCGGAGACGGTGTCCACCATGGCATCCAGTGCACGAGACGCAGCGGCCTTAGGAATATCGGCAGACGCGGCGATGGCTTCGATCAGCTCGGATTTGTTCACACTTCACCCCTTGACTGTTTCGGAAAATGGCTCTAATCGGCGTGCCTTTCGCCCGGCAACTCGATCACAGCATGGCTGCCAGTTTATAGCAATGCTGCAAAAGAGGTGTCAAGCAACTGCGGCGCCAAACCGCGTCATACCCGGCTTCTGACCTCGGGCATGACGCGACAATTATGGTTAATGCGTACTGATCATGCTGGAGGAAGAAGCCGAATCTTCCGTTCGTGATTCTTCCCCACCATTGACGGTCCTTTCAGCAAGGGCCGATTCCAGCACTTCGTCGATCCAACGAACGGGCCGGACATCCAGCGCGTCCTTGATATTATCCGGTACCTCCTTGAGGTCCCGACGGTTCTCTTCCGGAATGAGCACAATCTTTATACCACCGCGCCGTGCCGCCAGCAATTTCTCCTTTAGACCACCGATCGGCATCACTTCACCGCGCAGATTCACTTCACCGGTCATCGCCAGGTCGCAACGTATCGGTCGGCCGGTATATGCCGACACCATGGCAGTGACCATGGCGATGCCTGCGCTGGGGCCATCCTTGGGTGTGGCGCCCTCCGGCACGTGGATATGCAGGTCTTCCTTCTCGAAACGCTCCGGGTCGATGCCAAGCGCCTCTGCTCGCGCACGCACTACGGTATGAGCCGCACTGACGGACTCCTTCATCACGTCGCCCAACGACCCCGTCTTGTTGATACGACCTTTGCCCGGCGTGACCACCGATTCGATATTGAGCAGCTCTCCACCCACCGATGTCCAGGCCAGGCCGGTGACGCGACCCACCTGGTCCTCCTTGTCGGCCAGCCCATAGCTGTAGCGACGCACGCCGGCATAGGCCTCAACTTCCGCAGCGGAAAGCAGCGCCGGCGCCTGCGCCCCCTTACCCGCGTACTCCAGCCGCTCGCGCAGAACCTTTCGGCACACCTTGGCGATCTGCCGCTCGAGTTCGCGCACCCCCGCCTCGCGCGTGTAGTAGCGAATCAGTTCGAGCAGCGACTCGTCGGAAAACGCCAGCTCCTCCTCCTTGAAACCGTTGGCGCTGAGCTGCTTCGGCACCAGGTAGCGCCGGGCGATGGCTAGCTTCTCGTCCTCGGTGTAGCCGGGTAGACGAATGACCTCCATGCGATCGAGCAAGGGCCCCGGAATGTTCATCGAGTTGGCGGTACAGATGAACATCACTTCCGAGAGATCGTAATCGAGCTCGAGATAGTGGTCGTTGAACTTGTCGTTCTGCTCCGGGTCGAGCACCTCCAGCAGCGCTGAGGCAGGGTCGCCTCGGTGATCCATGCCGATCTTGTCGACCTCATCGAGCAAAAACAGCGGGTTCTTGACCTCGGCCTTGCTCATACGTTGGATCAGCTTGCCCGGCAGCGAGCCGATGTAGGTTCGACGGTGCCCGCGGATCTCCGACTCGTCGCGCACGCCACCCAATGCCAGGCGCACGTACTTGCGATTTGTGGCACGGGCGATCGACTGGCCGAGCGAGGTCTTGCCCACCCCCGGGGGGCCCACCAGGCACAGCACGGGCCCCTTTAGCTTCTTGACCCGTTTCTGCACGGCGAGGTACTCGAGGATTCGCTCCTTCACCTCGTCGAGCCCGTAGTGATCCTCATCCAGCACCTTGTGCGCATGCACAAGATCGTGCCTGACCCGGGTGCGCTTCTTCCACGGCACCGAGACCAGCCAGTCCAGGTAAGAACGCACCACCGTGGCCTCGGCGGAACTTGGCGACATCATCTTGAGTTTGCCCAGCTCCTGCACGGCCTTGTCGCGCGCCTCCTTGGGCATGCCCGACGCTTCGATCGCTTTCTCGTACTTCTCGGCCTCGTTGGGCACGTTCTCGAGCTCGCCCATCTCCTTTTGGATGGCTTTCATCTGCTCGTTAAGGTAGTACTCGCGCTGCGACTTCTCCATCTGGTCCTTGACCCGGGAGCGGATGCGCTTCTCCACCTGCAGCAGGTCGATCTCCGACTCGATCAGCGCCATCAGGTGTTCGATACGTTCACGTACGCGATCCATCTCCAGGAGTTGCTGCTTGTCCTGGATCTTGAGCGAGAGGTGGGCGCAGATGGTATCGACCAGACGGCTCGGATCCTCGATGCCCGTCAACGAATTGAGAACTTCGTTGGGCACCTTCTTGGAGAGCTTGACGTACTGTTCGAACTGGTTGAGCAGTACGCGTACCAGCGCCTCCTGCTCGCGCTCGCTCAACGGCTCGCTGTCGCGCAGCACGGCCTCGGCCACGCTATGGCCATCGGTGTGATGGACTACACGCAGGTCAGCACGCGACATGCCTTCGATCAGTACCTTCACGGTGCCATCGGGCAGCTTGAGAAGCTGCATGATCTCGGCAACGGTACCAATGGTGAACAGATCGTCGGTACCGGGATCGTCCTGCCCGGCCTCGCGCTGAGCGACAAGCAATACGCGCTTGTCGGCGGCCATCGCCGCGTCGAGGGCCTGGATCGACTTCTCACGGCCGACGAACAGCGGGATCACCATCTGCGGATAAACGACAACGTCACGCAGTGGCAGTAGGGGCAGACTCAAGGTCTGAACGGCGTTCTGCTGCATCGCAGACGTTCCTCAAACAGAAAATCGGTGTGTACAGGGGGGATGGGGGCACGTCGCCACCATTGCAAGGGCCAGCGCTAGCAAACGTGAAAAGGGGCCGCCCGAGCGACCCCTCTTCCGTCTGGGCTTGGCAGCGAGGCCGCCAGGCCTCAGCCGTCAGTCCCGTCGACCCGCTGCTCCTGTTGCGAATAGATCAGCAACGGATCGCTTTCCCCGGCGATGACCGAGGCGTCGATGACCACCTTGGAAACCCCCTCCATGGAGGGAATTTCATACATGGTATCTAGCAGTACCGACTCGAGGATGGAGCGCAGCCCACGGGCACCGGTCTTGCGCGCCATCGCCTTGGCCGCCACCGCCCGCAGGGCGTCCTCGCGGAACTCGAGTTCCACGCCCTCCATGTCGAACAGGCGGGCGTACTGCTTGACCAACGAGTTCTTGGGCTCGGTGAGAATCTGGATCAACGCGTCCTCACTGAGCTCGGTCAGGGTAGCGATGACCGGCAGACGGCCAACGAACTCGGGGATCAGGCCGAACTTGACCAGATCCTCCGGCTCGACGTCAGCAAGCAGGTCGCCCACGCCCTTGGTCTCGTCCTTGCTCTTGACCACGGCACTGAAGCCGATACCACCCTTCTCGGCGCGATCGCGAATGACCTTGTCAAGGCCGGCAAAGGCGCCGCCAACGATGAACAGGATGTTACCGGTGTCCACCTGCAGGAACTCCTGCTGCGGATGCTTGCGACCACCCTGTGGCGGCACGGACGCCGTGGTGCCCTCGATGAGCTTGAGCAGAGCCTGCTGCACCCCCTCGCCCGACACGTCGCGAGTGATCGAAGGGTTGTCCGACTTGCGCGAGATCTTGTCGATCTCGTCGATATAGACGATGCCGCGCTGTGCCTTCTCTACATCGTAGTCACACTTCTGCAGCAGCTTCTGGATGATGTTCTCGACATCCTCGCCGACATAGCCCGCCTCGGTAAGGGTGGTGGCGTCGGCGATGGTGAACGGCACGTTGAGCAGGCGCGCCATGGTCTCGGCCAGCAGCGTCTTGCCGCTACCGGTGGGCCCGATCAGCAAGATATTCGACTTGCCGAGCTCCACGTCGTCGCCCTTGATGCCGGCACGAAGACGCTTGTAGTGGTTGTAGACCGCCACGGACAGCACCGTTTTGGCACGGTCCTGACCGATTACGTACTCATCCAGAGTGCGACGAATCTCGCGGGGAACGGGCAGACGCTCCTCATCGCTCTCGGCATCGGCATCGAGAACTTCCTCGCGAATGATGTCGTTGCACAGGTCGACACACTCGTCGCAGATATATACGGACGGGCCAGCAATCAGCTTGCGTACTTCATTCTGGTTCTTGCCGCAGAACGAGCAGTAAAGCAGCTTGCCGCCTTCATCCTTGCCTTTGCCGTCGGCCATTCGCGTACCTCTGTCACTTCGGCGGCCAGGTCGGCCGCCGCTAATCACGTAATTGAAGCGTGCCTGATTTCACGCTATCAGGATGTGGGCCGCTTATCCAGTACGGCATCGATCAGGCCGTACTCCACCGCCTGGGAACCGCTCATGAAGTTGTCACGATCGGTGTCCCGGGCGATCGTCTCGATATCCTGCCCGGTATGGTGGGCGAGGATGCGATTGAGCTTGTCACGAATCCCGAGAATCTCCCGGGTGTGGATCTCGATGTCCGACGCCTGGCCCTGGTAGCCGCCCAACGGCTGATGGATCATCATCCGCGAGTGGGGCAGCGAGTAGCGCTTGCCTGCAGCGCCGCCAGCCAGCAGCAGCGCCCCCATGCTGGCGGCCTGGCCGATGCAGACGGTGGAAACATCGGGCTTGATGAATTGCATGGTGTCGTAAATCGACATCCCGGCAGTCACGGCACCGCCCGGGGAATTGATGTAGAGGTGGATATCCTTGTCCGGGTTTTCGGACTCGAGGAAGAGCAGCTGCGCCACGATCAGGTTGGCCATATGATCCTCCACCGGCCCAACCAGGAAGATCACACGCTCCTTCAGCAGCCGGGAGTAGATATCGTAGGCCCGCTCGCCACGCGCGCTTTGCTCTACGACCATTGGCACAAGGCCGCCGGCATTACGGGTCTCGAACTCGTTGCTCATCAGTGTGATGTCCTTGCATCCGATGAATGGAAGCGCTTCCCCACCTGCCGATTCCACCTCGGAGACCGGCAGGTGAAGCTTCACGTCGCCGAATCAGCCGTTGGCTGCTTCCTCGGCTTCGCCCTGCTCGCCTTGCTGGGCAGCAGCCAGCGCCTGCTGGTAGCTCATCTCAACGTCCTTGACGCTGGCCTGTTCCAGCAGCTTGTCGACGGCCTTCTCTTCGAGGATAGCCGACTTGACCTGGGTCTTGAGCTGATCGTTGCCCATATAATAGTCAACGACCTGCTGGGGCTCCTGATACTGCTCGGCGAGTTCTTCGACCTTGGCGCGAATCTCGTCATCGCTGGCGTCGAGCTCATTGGCCTTGATCACCTCGGCCAGCAGCAGCCCTACCTGCACACGCCCCTTGGCCTGTTCGGCGAACAGCTCGTTCGGCAGCTGGGAGACATCGAAGTCCTCGCCCAGACCGAACTGCTGCGCCGCCTGGCGCTTGAGCGCATCGGTCTCCTGTTGCACCAGCGCCTGGGGCACGGGGATGTCGTTGGCCTTCTTCAACGCCTCGAGAACCTGCTGCTTGACGCGGTTATCGACGGCCTGCTTGGCCTCGCGCGTCATGTTCTTCTTGACTTCGGCGCGGAACTTCTCGAGATCACCGTCCTCGACGCCGAAGCGCTTGATGAACTCCTCGTCGACTTCGGGCAGGGCGCGTCCCTTGACTGCGTGGACCTTGACCTTGAAGGTGGCCTCCTGGCCCGCCAGATGCTCGGCCTGGTAGTCCTCAGGGAAAGTAACCCTGATCTCCTTCTCCTCGCCGGCTTTGGCACCGACCAACTGGTCTTCGAAGCCGGGAATGAAGTTACCGGACCCCAGCACCAGCTCGTGACCTTCGGCACTCCCCCCCTCGAACGGCTCGTCGCCGAGGAAGCCCTGGAAATCGATCTTGACCTGATCGCCCTCTTCGGCGGCGCGGTCGACCTCTTCCCAGGAAGCGTTCTGCTTGCGCAGGGTCTCGATCATCTCTTCGAGATCGGCATCGCTCACCTGCACCACTGGGCGCTCGACCTCGGTACCCTCGACCGAAGCCAGCTCGATCTCGGGGTAGACCTCGAGAGAAGCCACGAACTCCAGATCCTTACCCGCCTGATCGACCTTTGGCTCGATACTCGGAAAGCCTGCCGGATTGAGGTTCTGCTCCGTGATAGCGCGCACGTAGCGCTCACGCATCAGCTCGCCCACGACCTCGTCACGCACGCCGCGGCCATAACGCTGACGCACCACGGACATGGGTACCCGACCCTTGCGAAAACCATTGAGGCGAATGTTCTTCGCCGTGTCCTTGAGGCGGGCTTCGACGGCCTCGTCGACCTCGGCGGCCGGCACTTGGAACGTGACACGGCGCTCGATCTGGGAGGTCGTTTCGACGGAAACTTGCATGAATGGTCCTCTACCGACTGGGGGCGTTCTTGAAAAAGCGTGGAATGTAAAAGAGAGATTCTAAGAATCCCGCCCTACGCTGGCAAGCGTTACGCCCACAAGATGGGGGCTATTGGGCATTATTCAAGGCTGAGCGTGAGGGTGACGACAGCAAGACGCTGTCACATCGGGCATGCCTTTCCACCTCACGACGGCACCGACCGCGAGAAAAGGCACATCAGAGACGAGAGACACAAAGCCAAGGAGGCCGAATGCACGAAGCGCACACAGCATGGACAGGAAAACGCTAGAAAGTAATACAGGTGCAATGGGGTGGATGATGGGGATCGAACCCACGACCACCGGAGCCACAATCCGGGGCTCTACCACTGAGCTACATCCACCATTGCAGAGATGAACCATGCAGAAGTCGATTGGGGTGGATGATGGGGATCGAACCCACGACCACCGGAGCCACAATCCGGGGCTCTACCACTGAGCTACATCCACCATATCGACACTGCCGGCGAACAACGTGCTTCGAACTCAACTCACTAGCCGGAGGTCGCCATCCGCCAGGACTTACGCCAGACTGGCACGCCCAGCAGGACTCGAACCTGCAACCTACGGCTTAGAAGGCCGTTGCTCTATCCGGTTGAGCTATGGGCGCATTCTACGTTCCATGGCGTCTGACCGCAACCCCGTTTCGCCAATATCTCAGCATAAACAATAGGTTGTGGTCGGGGTGGAGGGATTCGAACCCCCGACATCCTGCTCCCAAAGCAGGCGCGCTACCAGACTGCGCTACACCCCGCCGGCCTTCGCACGGCCCACGATGCCCAAACGGGCCTCGCCGAGCGCTGCGTATTCTACGCGAGAATCGACCGCGGTCAATAGCTTCCTGACGGAGCGAGGCTTTTGCGCTTTGCCTCGCGGGCACGTCATGCGAAAATCGGCACCCTTCGCATTCCGTAGCCGGCCGCACGAGCGCCGCTCACTGTACACACCACGGGGGAGAGACGATGACCGCCCAACTCATCGATGGCAAGGCCATTGCCGCGCAGGTCCGCGAACAGGTTGCACGCCAGGTGGAGGCGCGTCGCACCGAGGGCAAGCGCATCCCTGGCCTCGCCGTCGTCCTGGTGGGCGAAGATCCGGCCTCTCACGTCTATGTCAGCAACAAGCACCGCGCCTGTGAGCAGGCAGGAATTCTATCCTTTCGGCACGCACTACCCAGCGATACCAGCCAACAGGCTCTCGAACAGCTGATCGACGAGCTCAATGCCGATTCCCGTATCGATGGCATCCTGCTCCAGCTCCCCTTGCCGGCCCACCTGGATTCTCGCCCCCTCCTCGAACGCATCCTGCCGCACAAGGACGTGGATGGCTTCCATCCGTACAATCTGGGCCGTCTGGCGCAGCGCCTCCCGGTGCTGCGTCCATGCACGCCCAAAGGTGTCATGACGCTGTTGCAGGCCCAGGGACTGAAGGTTCGGGGGCTGGATGCCACCGTGGTCGGCGCCTCCAATATCGTTGGCCGTCCCATGGCGCTGGAACTGATGCTGGCTGGCTGCACCACTACCGTGTGCCACCGCTTCACCCACGATCTGGAGGCACATGTTCGCCGCGCCGAACTGCTGGTGGTGGCAGTGGGCAACCCCGGACTGGTCAAGGGCGAGTGGGTACGCGAGGGCGCCATCGTCATCGACGTGGGAATCAACCGTGAGGAGGACGGACGGCTGGTGGGCGACGTGGAGTTCGGCCCGGCCGCGGAGCGCGCCTCCTGGATCACCCCGGTGCCGGGCGGAGTGGGACCGATGACCGTCGCTTCACTGCTGGAGAACACCCTCTATGCCGCCGAGCGGCATGACGCCATGGAAAAGGATGTAGCCACGCTCTGAACCGCACAGCCTGACAACGGGCTGTCGCTTCGCTAGAATGCGCCCTTCTTTTTTGCCACTGCCGCCAGGCCGCTCATGAGCGACATGGTGACCCGCAGCTCGACGGCGCCCGTCGCCACGTGACCGGAGACCGCAAGACAAGATGAAACGTATCGGCATCATTGGCGCCATGGCGCAAGAGGTGGCTTACCTCGCCTCCCTGCTGGAAGATCGCCGCACCCGCACACATGTCGGCTGCACCTTCCACCACGGCAAGCTGCATGGCGTCGACGTGGTAATCCTGCAGTCGGGCATAGGCAAGGTGAACGCCGCCATCGGCACCACCCTGCTGCTCGATGTCTACCAACCCGAGGCCATCATCAATACCGGCTCGGCCGGCGGCTTCGGCGAAGGTCTCGACATTGGCGACGTGGTGGTTTCCAGCGAGGTGCGCCATCATGACGTCGATGCCGTGGTGTTCGGCTACGAACACGGCCAGGTGCCGCAAATGCCGGCGGCCTACATGCCCGACAAACGCCTCGTCGCCCTGGCCCGTGAGTGTGTCGAAGCCCTCGGCGAAGTCCGAGTGGTCGAGGGGCTGATCGCCACCGGCGACGTCTTCATGGCATGCCCGGAGCTGGTCAGCAAGACACGCTCGCGATTCCCCACCATGCTCGCGGCCGAGATGGAGGCCGCCGCCATCGCCCAGACCTGCCACCTTTACGGCTGCCCTTTCGTGGTCATCCGCGCGCTCTCCGACATCGCCGGTGGCGGCGACAACCATCTCTCGTTCGAGCAGTTCCTGGAAAAGGCCGCTGCCCATTCGGCGCGCATGGTCGAGCGCATGATTGTACAACTCGCCCCGCAGGTGGAGCCCGAGCCCGCCATCGGCTGACTCCTGACAGGGTAGCGCCCCAGGGAACGCGTCAGGCAGCAATCTTCACTATTGTCCCCACACATTGCCGTGCCGCCATCCAAATTCCGAGAAAGGAAAGGCGGCAGCCAGCTGTAGTGGATCGCCCTGGTACTGGGCGACACCGGATCGCTCAGGCAGACTCACAATACAGGCATCGGCCGCAGCCCGATCCGCCACGGGCATGACGCTTTTGTTCGGTACGTCCGTGGTGCTGTAATAGTCGTGGAACTTGAATTGACCGCCAGTGATGCCGTCGGAGAAGCGCACCCAAAGGTTCGGGATTCGGTAGCAATCAGAAAGGATGAGCCCGTGCAGCGACGACGAGATGATCGAATCGCATTGATTGAGTTCGTCGATGAACGGCTCGGGCTGCTGCCTCACGTCGATCAGCTTGATGCCGGGTAGTTTGGCCATATAGCGGACGACCGGGTTGTCCTGGTCGACGTAATGGGGTACCAACCCGATTCGGAACTTTCGACCACTGCGAGAAGGCTGGTAGAGCAGGGGCACGATGAGCGCGGGGTCTCCGAGTACCGATGCGGATACGTCCGCCCCTCTCTCGGCCAGCAGCTCCTGGGTAAGCCGGCCTCTCAGTGCCACGAATCTGGCTTGCTCCAGGGCGTCGCGCCTCGGCAGCCACGCCGGATCGATGAGCCCGCTGCCCCACACCAGGCTGCGACTTCTCGCCTGGTGGATGATGCTTCCGACACCCAGCAGATGAACGACCGAGTTCGAGTGGACTCGGTAAGCTTCCTTCCCGGTGAGCCGGCGAACCAGAAAGGGGGTGATCGCATCCCCGACATTGAGCAACTTGTCGAAATACACGACCGGGATCTTTCCCTTGGCGACGGTCAGCAAGAGCGCAAGCTCGACAAAGCGCCGAGATACCCTACGTGCGCGCCTGGGAGTCCATTTTTTCATCCTGTATCGGTTCTCTGCGCAAGACTGACCACGGATGCCCGACGGCCGAACCGCCAGGCACCTTGATGGCAACTTTGGTGTACGAAGAGCGAGCGCATCCTACGCTCATTAACCATAGCTCACCCGGCAATGCTTGACTGGAATTTTAATGATGGAGCAGTCGTGGCACCGCGGAGCCAGCGTCACGAATCGAGCAGCCTCCACGACAGCGTCTCTCCTGCCTTCAGCGGCACGATGCGTTGGCCGTCGGCATAGGGCAGCGATGCCGGCAGCGTCCACTCCTCACGTACCAGGGTAATGGCGTCTGTGTTGCGTGGCAGGCCGTAGAAGTCCGGCCCGAAGTGGCTGGCGAACCCCTCGAGGCGATCCAGCGCCCCGGCTTGCTCAAACGCCATGGCATAGAGCTCGATCGCCGCTGGGGCGGTATAGGCCCCGGCGCATCCGCAGGCCGACTCCTTGTCACCCTGGGCATGTGGGGCGCTGTCGGTACCAAGGAAGAACTTGCCGCTGCCCGAGGTGGCGGCCGCCAGCAGCGCCTCACGATGCCTTTCTCGCTTGAGGATCGGCAAGCAGTAGTAGTGCGGGCGGATGCCGCCGACCAGCATGTGGTTGCGGTTGAACAGCAGGTGGTGGGCGGTGATCGTTGCCGCCACGTTGGCGGGTGCCCGGGCGACGAACTCAGCTGCATCGGCGGTCGTGATGTGCTCGAACACGACCTTGAGGGACGGGTGACGCTCGAGCAGCGGCTTCATCACGCGCTCGATGAAGACGGCTTCGCGATCGAAGATGTCGATCTCAGCATCAGTGACCTCGCCGTGGACCAGCAGCGGCAATCCCAGTCGCGCCATCGCGGCGATCGCGTCATCGCAGCGGGCCAGGTCGGTGACGCCCGAATCGGAGTTGGTGGTCGCACCGGCCGGATAGAGCTTGACCGCGTGGACCCGGCCACTGGCGACGGCACGCTCGATTTCGTCGGCCGGCGTCTTGTCCGTCAGGTAGAGCGTCATCAAGGGCTCGAAGGCCGAGCCTTCGGGGCGCGCCGCCAGGATCCGTTCACGGTAGCGCATCGCCTGCTCGGTGGTGGTAACCGGAGGCTTGAGGTTGGGCATGATGATCGCCCGCCCCATCTGCCTGGCAGTGGCGGGCACCACGGTCTCGAGCGCTTCTCCGTCACGCAGATGAAGATGCCAATCGTCGGGGCGAGTCAGGGTGATAGCGGTCACGGCATATCCTGTCGGTCAGCATGAATGTCGAGTCCCGATTATACCGATGAGAGTCGGACCAGCGTCGAGAAAGTTACCTCGACGGCAGCAACAGTCGCCGATTTGCCGTATCATCGACGCCGATTTTGCCGTGAGAGATACCAATGCCTCGGGTTCGCCACTACGCCGATATCGTCGCCATCCTGGCCGGATTGATGTGGATCGTCTTTTTCTGGTCGATCAGCATCTCGGCCAGGATGGATAGCGTAGAACCCACCCTGGCCGCCATGCTTGCCCTCGGCGCCATGATCCTGGTCAGCTTCATGCATCGCCCCTTTCGCATCCATCTGAGCCGCTACCACGTTCGCAAACGGCGCACCGAGATGTGGATGCACATCCTTGCCCTGCCCATGGCACTAGCACTGCTGTTCGGCGTACTCATCGAGACCCTGCTCGCCCCCATGAGCGGACAGCAGAAAATGCTGCTGTTCAACGTGCTCGCCAGCGCCGGCTGGGTGGTCTACGTGATGACCCTTGTGATCAAGTTCGTCCATCATCAGTGGCGCCGTCGGCGCCGACGCCGGCTCAGCAAGTGACGCCAGCCGACGCTGAAGCTATCGGAAGCGATCCGCGCGAAACGGCGACATGTCCACGGACGCTGGCTCTCCATCCATCATTTCCCCTATCAGTCGTCCCGTCACCGGCCCCAAGGTGAAGCCTTGATGACCGTGGCCGAACGCTAGCCACAGCCCCTTGTGCCGTGGTGCAGGCCCGATCACCGGCTTCATGTCGGCGAGACAGGGACGAGCCCCTTTCCAAGGCTCCGCCTCCAGACGCTCACCGAGCGCCGGGTAGAGTTCTCGCGCCCGGCCCTCGGCGGCATCCAGTTGACCACCGGAGGGGGGCGCATCGAGCCGAGCCAGCTCGGCCCCGGTCGTCAAGCGAATGCCGGCACGCATCGGCGCCAGGATGTAACCGATATCGGCATCGGCGATCCAGTGCCGCAGGCGCTGTCCCTGCGGCACTCCATAGTGCATGTGGTAGCCGCGCTTGACGAAGGTCGGCAGCCGGTAACCCAGTGCCCTGAGCCACTCCCCGGCCCAGGGCCCCAGCGCCACGACGACGTCATCAGCGTAGTGGTTGCCGTCATCCGTCTCGACACGCCAGCCTTGACCGTCCTGGCTCACTCGCCGGAGGGTCGCCTGCAGGAACTCGCCTCCCTGCTGCTGAAAGTTCGCGGCGTAGGCCGCTACCAGAGCACCGGGATCGGCCACACTCCATGAGTTGGTCCAGTGAATCGCCCCGGCCAGGCCCGTGCCCAACTGGGGCTCACTGCGAGCCAGGCTCCTGTCATCGAGAACGGCGTGAGTCACACCGAAACGGGAGGCGGCATCTTCCGCCTCGAACCGGCGGCGCTCGAGCTCGGCCTGACTGCGATGCACCTCCAGCCACCCCTCCTTGCCGATCAGGTCAGCCGCACCGGCCGCCTCGATCATGGGTGCGTGCTCCTCGGTGGCAAGCACGATCAGCGAAGCGTATTCGTCAGCGATGCGCTCATAATGGCGTGGCGAAGAGTACCGCCAGTAGTCGAACAACGGGCCAGCATAGGTCAACATGCCGCTCGCGCGATAACGGATGTCCACCCGACGGTTGGGCAGTGTGCTCAGCAACTTGCCGAATTCACGTGGAAACGGATACGGGCGCACTGCCTCGCGCTGGATCAGTCCGCCGTTGCCGTAGGAGGTCTCCCGCCCTGGCTGACGCCGGTCCACCAGCAGTACCGAACGGCCGCGACGGGCCAGATGCCAGGCGATGGAAACACCGACCATGCCGGCACCCAGAACAACGGTTTGACGAGACATGCCCCCCCTCCAATTGGCCAGACGCTCCCGGACGCGTGCCGGAACGAGCGCCTAGTCTAGCAGTGTGGCCAGGCCGCAGCCGTCTTGTTCCCTCATTTGATGCCACGGATCAAGACGACCTATTCGACACTGCCCTGGACTTGCAACTTGGCACGGATAAAGTCGGAGTGGCTGACGTGCAGCAGCTCGGCCAGACGCCGGATACGGTGCTCCTCCAGGTGATGAGACTCCCCGTCGGCATAGGCCAGCGACCACATCATGCGCACCAGCTCGCAGCGCTGCGCGTAGTCGTAATGCTGTTTGATGAGACTGACGAACTGGTAGTGATCGACTGAGGTCTCGATCTCCTCACGCGCCATGGCCATCAGCTCCTCGACTTCGCCATCGGCGAGGCCGAAATGCCGCTTGAGCATCTGACGCAGCGACGTGAGTTCCGCTTCGTCGGTGTGATAGTCGGCGCGCACCACCTCGCACAGCAGGGCGGCGGTGGCGCGCTCGAGTGTCGGGGCACTCCTTCCTCCCTCGGGTTCCGAGAGGGCCTGCTGGAAGAAGCGCTGAATGGTTGCAAGCATGTTCATCCCTTGGCCGTTTTACGCATCTGACCCGCCCGGACCGCAGGCGTTCCATGGCGACATGGCACCGCAGACAAGGCGTGCCGCGGCGCATCAGGCTTCTCCGATCCCCTTCACCACATAGTGCTGCGCCACGCCGATATGGTAATCGATCGCCTCGCGACAGCGCTCGGCGTCGCCGCTGGCCAGCGCATCGAGCAGCAGCCAGTGGCTGGTCGCGATGCTGTCGGGATCGGCATGGGTCTTGCCGATCAACGCGATGCAAAGACGCAGCTCATGAGTAATGTCGTCGAATGCCTTGAGCAGGCGTCGATTGCCGGTAAAAGCGATCAGCATGCGATGGAAGACGAGATCTTCCTCAATCTTGCGGCTCTCGCTGTCCTGCAATGCCACCTCGCACATGAGGTCGACCTGACGGCGCAGGGCCTGCGCCTTGTCAGTGTCATAGGTCTCGACCAGCCGAGCCAAGGCATGGCGCTCGAGGCACAGGCGCAGGTCGAATACATCATTGAGTTCGCTGGCGTCCAGCGCGCGTACGAAGAAGCCACGGCGGGGTTGCGACACCAGCAGTCCTCTGCTTTCGAGAAGCCGGGCCGCCTCGCGCACCGGCGCACGGCTGACGCCCAGATCCCGGGCCAGTTGCACTTCCGAAAGCCGCTCACCGGGCGCGAATTGCTGACTGATGATGGCCTGGGTGAGGAAATCGGCGACCTGCTCCACCAGATTGCGCTGCTGGATGACCATACCGCTACCGAACGCTTTCGAGGCTGTCATTCATCGGGCTCTTGCGGGTTGACTTCGTTAGAGTATGACGCAACGGTCGATTATGTCGACCGTCGATTGGCGACTGTCGACAGTTTGGAATCGCACTGCTATGGTCAAAGAGCTGATAGACGGCACCTATCCATCCAAGAACAAGTCGCCGAGACAACAAGAAGGAACCCGACAATGAGCAAGACGCCCTTTACCTTGGCCGTCGCGACTCTGGCCTTCACCTCCGCTATCGCTACCGCCGACGAGCCCAAGCGCGGCGGCGTCATCGACACCATCATCCAACCCGAGCCGCCCGGCCTGGTTCTGGGCATGGTGCAGAACGACCCCACCCGCAAGGTGGCCGGTAGCATCTACGAGGGCTTGCTGCGCTACTCTACCGACCTGGAGCCGATCCCCCAGCTGGCCGAGTCTTGGGAGGTCAGCGAGGATGGCTTGACGTATACCTTCCATCTTCGTGAGAACGTCAAGTGGCATGATGGCGAACCCTTCACAGCGGAAGACGTGGTTTTTTCGGCCGATGTCTTTCATCGTGAACTCAACCCCAGTGCCCGCGCCGTGCTGCAGCACGTCGAGAGCATCGAGGCCACCGACGACCACACCGTGGTCTTCACCCTGGCCGAGCCGTTCGGACCTTTCCTGATCTCGTTCGAGGCCGGCACCTTCACCATGGTGCCGAAGCACATCTACGAAGGCACCGACTTCCGCGACAACGAAGCCAATAACCACCCCATCGGGACCGGCCCGTTCGAGTTCGACAGCTGGGACCGTGGCACCGTGATCAAGCTGGTACGCAATGACGACTATTACGAGGAAGGCCTGCCCTACCTCGACGGCGTCAACTGGCACATCATCCCCGACGGGGCCTCCCGTGCGGTGGCCTTCGAGAACGGCACCGTCGACGTCCTGCCCAATGGCACGGTAGAGAACTTCGACATTCCGCGCCTCTCAGCGATGGAGAATGCCTGCATCACCGACGAGGGCAACGAGTACTTCAGCCCCTTCGCCATGCTGTGGATGAACAACCGCGAAGGCCCAACCGCCGATAAGCGCTTCCGTCAGGCGGTCATGTACGCCATGAACCGCGAGTTCGCTCGCGATGTGCTGTGGAACGGCATGGGCAAGGTCCCGCTTTCCGCATTCGGCTCCAACGCCAAGTTCCAGCACGAAGGGCTGGAACCCTACGACTACGACCCCGATCGCGCCCGCGAGCTGCTCGATGAAATGGGCTACGACGGCGAGGAAGTACGCCTATTGCCACTGCCCTACGGCGAGACCTGGACGCGCTGGGCCGAGGCCGTGCAGCAGAACCTGCGCGAAGTGGGCGTGAACGTCACCACGGTGGCGACCGACGTGGGCGGCTGGAACCAGCGCCTGGGCGATTGGGATTATGACCTGGCCTTCACCTATCTCTACCAGTACGGCGATCCGGCGCTGGGCATCACCCGCTCCTATCGCTCGGACAATATCGAGAAGGGCTCACCGTGGAACAACGTCGAGGGCTATGAGAACGAGCGCATCGACGAACTTTTCGACCAGGCGGCCACTGCCTACCCGGAATCCGCCCGCGAAGAGTACTACCACGAAGCCCAGGAGATCCTTCACGAGGACGTTCCCGTTGGCTGGCTGCTGGAACTCGGCTTCCCGACCATCTATCGCTGCGACGTGAAGAACCTGGTCACCTCCGGCGTCGGAATCAACGATGCCTTCCGGGACGCCTGGCTCGATCGCTGATCTTCCTGCGTGACAGGGGCGGCCTCCTGGCCGCCCTTCCCTTTCGACCCCAGAGGCTTGCTGCATGCTCTACGCCCGCTTGTTCGTGATGCGGCTGCTCAAGGCCGTCGTCGTCCTCTTCCTCATCGTCATCTTCAACTTCATCTTGATCCAGTTGGCGCCGGGGGATCCCGCCGCGATCATGGCCGGCGAAGCCGGCGCCACCGATGAAGAGTTCCTGCGCCAGTTGCGCGAGCGCTTCGGCCTCGACCAACCGATGTACGTTCAACTGTGGCGCTACGTATCGGGCATCGCCACGCTCGACTTCGGCTGGTCCTACCGCCAGGGGATGCCGGTGCTCGACCTGATTCTGGAGCGGCTGCCCGCCACTCTGCTGTTGACCGGTACCGCCTTCGTGCTATCGCTGGCTTTGGGCATCGTACTTGGCTCCATGGCCGCAGCCCGGGTCAAGAAGCCCTCGGGATCGCTGATCATGGCCCTGGCGCTGATCTTCTACGCCACCCCGCTGTTCTGGGTTGCCCTTATGGCCGTGGTACTGTTCTCGGTCTTTCTCGGCTGGCTGCCGGCTTACGGCATGTACACGGTGGGCGCCGGCCACACCGGCTTTGCCCTGGCTCTCGATGTAGCCAAGCATCTCATCCTACCGGCCACCACGCTGGCGTTGTTCTTCATGGCCATCTACACCCGCATGACGCGCGCCTCGATGCTCGAAGCAAGCCAGCAGGACTACGTCAAGACGGCCCGTGCCAAGGGACTTGCTCCCCGGGTGATCCAGCGTCGTCACGTGCTCAGGAACGCCCTCTTGCCAATCATTACCCTGGCCGGCCTACAAGCAGGCCAGATGGTGGGCGGCGCCATCCTCACCGAGACGGTGTTTGCCTGGCCCGGCATCGGCCGGCTGATGTTCGAGGCGCTGCAACAGCGCGACTACAACCTGCTGTTGGGAATCTTCTTCTTCTCCGCCGCCCTGGTGATCGTGTTCAACATCATCACCGATCTCGTCTATCGCCTGGCAGACCCTCGCATCAAGGAGGCGTCATGAGCTTCTTCGCCCGTTTTGCCCAGAACCGCGGCGCCCTGGTCGGCCTCGTCATTCTGCTCGCCATCGTGCTGATGGCGATTCTCGCGCCGCTGCTCTATCCCGAGTCGCCCTGGCGCATGGTACAGCGTCCCTTCCTCGCACCACTGGAGGCCGAGGGCTTCTGGCTGGGTACCGACACCATGGGACGCGACGTCGCCGCCGGGTTGATGCACGGCGCCTGGGTCTCGCTGCTGATCGGCCTGATCTCGACCTCGGTAGCCCTGCTGATCGGCGTGCCGCTGGGCGCCGTCGCCGGCTACTACGGCGGGCTGATCGACGACGCCCTGATGCGCTTCACCGAGTTCTTCCAGACCATCCCCAACTTCGCCCTGGCCATCGTGTTGGTGGCGATCATGCAACCGAGCGTGGCGTCCATCGTGCTGGCCATCGCCATCGTCAGTTGGCCGCCGGTCGCGCGCCTGGTGCGCGCCGAATTCATGTCGCTGCGCCATCGCGAGTACGTCGAGGCCGCACGCCTGGTCGGCCAGACCAACCGCACCATCATTCTCAAGCAGATCCTGCCCAATACGCTGTCGCCGATCATCGTGCTCGCCTCGCTGATGGTGGCCACGGCGATCCTGCTGGAATCAGCACTCTCGTTTCTGGGTCTTGGCGATCCCAACGTGATGTCGTGGGGCTACATGATCGGCGCCGCCCGCACGGTGATCCGGCAGGCCTGGTGGCTGAGTTTCTTCCCGGGGGTGGCAATCCTGCTCACGGTATTGGCGCTCAACCTGGTCGGCGAGGGGCTCGACGACGCCCTGAATCCCAAGCTCGCCCGCGAACGCTCATAGGAGAGGGACCATGAACGACAACACCCCGGTACTGAGCATTCGTGGCCTGACCCTGGCCCTGCCCCAGGGAGCCGACCGTGACTACGCGGTGGAAGACGTCAGCTATGACGTGGCGCGCGGTGAGATCATGTGCGTGGTGGGCGAATCCGGCTCCGGCAAGTCGATGGCGGCCAATGCCGTGATGGGCCTGCTGCCCAAGGGCGTACGCCCCACCGCCGGTGAAGTACTGTTCGACGGCCAGGACCTGCTCACGCTCTCCGAGAAGCAGCACCGCCAGCTGCGAGGCCTGCGCATCGGCATGATCTTTCAAGAGCCGATGACCGCGCTCAATCCGCTGATGCGGGTCGGCGCCCAAATTGCCGAAGTCTTCGAGGCCCACGGCAAGTACAGTGGCAGCGAACGCCAGGAGAAGGCACTGGCGCTGCTGGAAGAAGTCGGCATTCCGCAACCCGAGCGGGCCATTCGCGCTTACCCTTTCCAGCTCTCCGGCGGCCAGCGACAGCGGGTAATGATCGCCATGGCGCTGGCACTGGAGCCGGAGCTGCTGATCGCCGACGAGCCCACCACGGCTCTCGACGTCACCACTCAGGCACAGATCCTCGAGCTGATCCGCGACTTGCAGAAGCGCCGCGGCATGGCGGTGATGTTCATCACCCACGACTTCGGTGTCGTGGCCGAAGTCGCCACCCGCGTCTGTGTGATGCGTTTTGGCCAGATCGTCGAACTTGGCATGGCTGATGAGGTTCTCGATAATCCGCGCCACGACTATACCCGGGCCCTGCTCGAGGCGATACCGAGCAACCGGGTTCCCGAAGCGAGAGGCGGCGAGCGCCCCGCACCGTTGCTCGAAGTGCGCAACCTCAACAAGGTCTTCCGCTCACGCGGAGGCCTGTTCAAGCCGGCACGCGAAGTGCGAGCGCTGGACGACGTTTCCTTCACCCTCGCCCCCGGCGAGACGGTGGGCATCGTCGGCGAGTCCGGCTCGGGCAAGTCGACGCTCGGTCGCTGCGTGGTGCGACTCGAGCGGCCCGACAGCGGCACGCTCGCGCTGGCCGGCACCGACTTCTCCGCGCTGCGCGGCGACGTGCTACGCCGTGAACGACACCGTGTGCAGATGATCTTCCAGGACCCCTACGCCTCGCTCAATCCTCGCCATCGCGTCGGCTATGCCATCGCCCAGGGTCCCATGGCCAACGGCGTGCCAAAAGACAAGGCGATGCGTCAGGCCGAGGAACTGCTGGAGCTGGTGGGGCTCGGCGCCGTGGCCGTGGATCGCTTTCCCCACGAATTCTCCGGCGGCCAGCGCCAGCGTATCGGCATCGCCCGCGCCCTGGCGCTGAACCCGGAACTGATCGTCGCCGATGAGGCGGTGTCGGCGCTCGACGTGTCGATCCAGGCCCAGGTGCTGGAGCTACTCGAGGAGCTCAAGCAGAAACTCTCGCTCTCACTGTTGTTCATTACCCACGACCTGCGAGTCGCGGCCCAGATCTGCGACACCATCATCGTCATGCAGCAGGGGCGCATCGTCGAGCAGGGCACGGCACAGGAAGTCTTCCTCAACCCACGAGAGGCCTATACCAGGCAGCTTCTCGATGCCATTCCCGGCCGTGCGCACGAAGCGGCCATGGCCTGAAGACGCTCCTGGAGGACAAGCCTGACGCCCAGGAAAAGCACAAGGATATTTCATGCAAGCTCTACTAACGGACATCGCCGCCGTCGTCGGCTCAGGCAACGTACTCACCGGCGATGACGTGACCCAGCGCCGGGTCGACTGGATGAGCGGCGCGAGCTGTCACGCCGGGGCCATCGTGCGTCCCGGCAATACCGATGAGCTCGCCGCAGTGATGCGTTTGTGCCACGCCGCCCGCCAACCGGTGGTCACCCATGGCGGTCTCACCGGCCTGGTCCATGGTGGCGAGGCTGCCCCCGACGAGCTGGTCATCTCGCTCGAGCGAATGAACGCGATCGAATCGGTCGACCCGATCGGCAGCACCTTGACCGTGCAGGCCGGCACGCCCTTGCAGAAGGTGCAGGAAATCGCCGCCGAGCACGACCTGCTGTTCGCACTCGACCTCGGCGCGCGTGGCTCCTGTACCATCGGCGGCAACATTGCCACCAACGCTGGCGGCGTGAGAGTGATTCGCTACGGAATGATGCGCCAGCAGGTACTCGGTCTCGAGGCCGTGCTCGCCGACGGCAGCGTGGTCAGCTCGTTGAATCGCATGCTCAAGAACAACGCCGGCTACGACCTCAAGCAGCTATTCATCGGCAGCGAAGGCACGCTGGGCATCGTCACTCGTGCCGTTCTTCGCCTGCATCCCAGGATGAGCAGCGAGCGTACCGCCCTGGTGGCCTGCCCCGACTTCGCGGGGGTTTCAGGCCTACTGGCCCATCTGGGGCGGGAACTCGGCGGCAGCCTCGGCACCTTCGAGGTAATGTGGCGCAACCACTATGCGCTGCTCACCGAGGAGAGCGGCCGCAATACACCTCCCTTGCCACCTCACTGGCCCTATTACGCCATCGTGGAGTCGCTGGGCAACGACGACGCGGCCAATACGGCGCAGCTCAGCGCCGCCCTGGAGTCGGCCCTCGAGGCCGGCTTGATCGAGGATGCGGTGCTGGCCCAGTCCGATACCCAACGCCAGGGCATCTGGAACATCCGCGAGGATATCGAGGGGCTGATCCAGCACCTGGCCCCTCTCTTCACCTTCGACGTCAGCCTGCCCATTCCCGACATGCCCGGCTATGCCGCGGAACTCGAGCGGGCCGTGCAGCAGCGCTGGCCGCAAGGACGCATCGTGGTGTTCGGCCACTTGGGGGATGGCAACCTGCACGTCTCGGTCAGCGTCGGCGACGACGAGCCGGCAACCCGCCGCACCGTAGAGCGTATCGTCTACGAGCCGCTGGCCGAACTGGGCGGCTCGGTCTCTGCCGAGCATGGCATCGGCCTGGAGAAGCGCGATTACCTGACGCTGTCGCGCACGCCGGAGGAGCTCGCCCTGATGCGTACCCTCAAACGTGCACTGGATCCGTTGAACCTGCTCAACCGCGACAAGGTCCTGGCCCTGGAGGAGTGAACCCCGCATGCCGACCCAGGCGCCCTCCTCCGCCTCGACGCTTGCGCGTCGCGATCTCACCACGCTGCTGCTGATTGCGGCGATCGGGCTGTTCTGGGGCGGTAACTGGCCGGCGGTGCGCTTCAGCCTGATGGACATTCCGCCATTCAGCCTGCGCGCCATCGGCTTCAGCGCCGGTGCGCTGATGCTGCTGGGATGGGCGTGGCTGAAGCGCTGGCCGCTTGCCATCGTACCGGGAGAACGCCTCTGGCTGGTCGTGAGCGGGTTGTTCACCATCCTTGGCTTCAACCTGGGCACGGCGTTCGGCCAGCTGCACATGCCGACGTCCCAGGCCGCCATCGTCGCCTTCACCATGCCCTGCTGGGCGCTGCTGCTGGCCATCGGGCTGCTCGGTGAGCGGGTGACTCGACGCCAGTGGCTCGGCCTGGGGCTGGGCCAGGCAGGCCTGCTGGTACTGCTCGGCCCGGCTGCCTGGCAGGCCGGTTTCGAGGGTCTCGCCGGTCCCGCGTTCGTGCTCGCTGCCGCGCTCTCCTGGGCGTTGGGTACCGTGCTGATCAAGCGTCGCGGTGGCTGGCAGGGTCATCCCGTGGTCATCACGGGCTGGCAGTTCGCGCTCTGCGCCCTGCCCATGATCGTGCTGGCCGCCCTGCTCGAATCGCCGAGCAACCCCGCCAACTGGAGAACATCGACCTGGCTCGGCCTGGGATATCATCTGGTCTTTGCCATCTGCCTGGCGCAAATGCTGTGGTTTCGCAACGTCAACCGTCTCACCATCGGCCAGTCCACCATCAGCACCTTGATCATTCCGGTAGTCGGCGTTTCCAGTGCCGTGGTGCTGCTCGACGAGCCGCTCACGTTCAGGTTGCTGCTGGCTCTCGCACTGATCCTCTCGGCCGTCGCCATCGTCATGACCCAGCGCAAGCCACCGCCTTGAGCCAATAAGCAGCCTTGAGCCAATAAGCAGCCTTGAGCGAATGACAGCCTGCTGCGACGATCCCTTACACTGCTTCTCGAGTACTGGAGTCTTCCATGCCCCGTTTTCCCGACCACTTGACCGGCCCCGGCCCCAGCAACCCTTTTCCCGGCATCAAGGTGCTGGAACGGCGTATCGGCCGGGAGATTCCCCATCGCCTGGGCTCCAACGAGGGCCTCGACATGCCCCACCGGGCATTGCGCGAGCGCTTCGGCGACGCCATGGTGGAGCACGTCTACTGCTACGGCGACTCGGAAGCGCTCGGGGTACGCCAGCGGCTTGCCTCCCTTTATGGCTTGCCACTGGAAACCACCCTGGTGGATGCCGGCGCCGACAGCCTGATCGCCCTCGCGCTGCGCACAGTGGCCACGCCCGGTTGTACGGTGGTGAGCGCCAGCGGTACCTATCCCACCTTCGGCTACTTCGCTCAAGGCCAGGGCTGCCACCTCGTCGAACGCTCCTATCAAGAGGCTCCGGGCCTGCTCTCGCCCGACCTCGAGGCGCTGCTGGCCAGCGCCCACGAGCACAGGGCCCGGCTGGTCTACGTCGCCAACCCTGACAATCCCAGCGGACATCTTCACAGCGACGAGGAGATCCGCCGGCTGCGAGCAGAACTGCCCGACGACTGCTGGCTGCTGCTCGACGAGGCCTACCATGACTTTCGCGACGATGCCGATTCGCCGTTCAGTCGCGAAGTGCTGCCCGGGGTGATCCGGCTGCGCACGCTTTCCAAGGCCCATGGGCTGGCCGGCATGCGCATCGGCTATGCCATTGCCGAGCCGGAAACCTTGGCCATGATGATGAAGGTGCGCATTCACTACGCCGTATCCGCCCTGACGCTGGCCGTCGCCGAGACCGTGCTCGATCACCATAGCGAGGTGGAAGCACACATTCGTGACGTCAAGCAGCGCCGCCAACGCCTTGCCCGGCATTTTCACGACCTGGGTGCCGAGGTTCTGCCCAGTGCGACCAACTTCATCGCCATCCGCCTGCCCAGCGCGGAGCTGGCGGGACGACTCAACCAGGAGCTGCTCGAAGCCGGCCGTCTCATCGCCCGCCCCGCGCATCCGGATCTCGGCCACGTGCTGCGTATCACCGCCGTGGAGGACGCCCTGGTGCCCGGTCGCTTCGAGATACTCGAGCGGGCCATCATGAAGAACTCGGCTCAGCGCTGAATCTTGAGCCCGTGCTTTTTTAGCTTGCGCACCACGCTGGGCTGGCTGATCCCCAGCCGCTCGGCGATGGCATAGGTGCTCGCTAGCGTACGGCACATCTCCTCCAGCACGCTGCGTTCGGCACGGGCCAGATAGTCGTTCAGACCTTCGCCCTGCGTCAGTGTCGGAACGGCCGCCGAGGCCCAATCGGCCGGCGAAACAGCCACTGGGTCCGCCGTTTCGGCGCGGTTCGGCGAGTGAATCAGATCGCCCGGACTCGATAGCCAGGCACGTTCCAGCCAGTTTTCGAGCTCGCGCACGTTGCCCGGCCAGTCGCCGCCCATCAGCTCCGACCAGGTGCTGCCATGCAGCAGCTTGCGCTGGCCATAGCGCTGGTTGAGCCGCTCCAGGCACGCCTCGACCAGAGCCGGAATGTCCTCGCGACGCTCGCGCAGAGGCGGCAGGGTCACCGGAATGACGTTCAGTCGATAGTAGAGGTCTAGACGGAAGGCGCCGCGCTCCACGCGCCTGGCCAGGTCCTGGTTGGTGGCCACCACCAGGCGGAAGTCGACCCGCCGCGGGCGGGTGTCGCCCAGCCGGGTGACGCTGCCATCCTGGATCACCTTGAGCAGCTTGGTCTGCATCGGCAGCGGCAGCTCGCCAATCTCGTCGAGAAACAGCGTGCCGCCCTGCGCCTGCTCCAGCAGCCCGGCCTTGCCCTGTCGTGCCGCCCCGCTGAAGGCGCCCGGCTGATAGCCGAACATCTCCGACTCGAACAGGTTCTCCGGTATCGCTCCGCAGTTGACCTCGAGGAACGGCCCAGCGTGACGCCGGCTCCAGCGATGCAGCTGGCGGGCGAAGGCGGTCTTGCCCACGCCCGACTCGCCGAGCATCAATACCGTGGCATCCGACGGCGCCACGCGCTTGAGCAGCAGGGCCAGCTCCCGCATCACGTCGCTGCGCACCTGAAGTTCATCCAGCGCCGCTTCGAGTTGGCCATCCTCGGCATCGGCGCCGCCCTGGCTGCGCTTGAGATGCTCGCTAAAGCGCTTCTGCAGCAGGGCGTATTCGTCCTGCAGCAGCTGCAGGTCGGTGAGATCGCGGGAGCGGCTGACGATACGCACGAGCCTACCCTTGAGATACACCGGATGGGCCTCGGCGATGACACGCCTACCGGTACCGGTCACCTGCATCAGTTGCGCCGGCTTGCCGCTGCGGATCACCTCCAAGCTGATGGAGGGCTTGAGCACCCCCTCCGCCTCCAACCGCTGCACGGTACTGCCTATCAGGCGCTCCCGCGCCATGCCGTAGACCGCAGCCGCCCCTGGGCTGACGTCCAATACCAGGCCTTCACCGTTGACGATGAAGAAATGGTCGTTGGCCGTTTCGACGATGGTCCTGATCACTTCCTGGTCGATGTCGCTCATGCCTTGCCACCGATGCAAATATGAATCTTGATTCAATCATGCATCGCATGAGCGGCGCATGCGATTCAATCTTGCATCGCAGGCGGGAAAAAATCCCTTGATGGCGGGCCGCACGGGGTTGGCATGAAAGCTGCTACATGCAGCGGAGAGACGTGCAAAGACCCACCGTCACGCAAGGAGCCGACCATGCCCGACTTCAACCAGCCGCTCGGCGGCAACGAGATGCCGCGCTTCGGCGGCCCCGCCACCATGATGCGCCTGCCCACCCAACCTACCGCCGCAGGGCTCGACGTGGCCTTTATCGGCGTGCCGCTGGACATCGCCACCTCCAACCGCCCCGGCACGCGCCTGGGCCCGCGTCAGATCCGCGACGAGTCGCGCATGCTGCGCCCCTACAACATGGCCACCCGCGCCGCCCCCTTCGACAGCCTGCAGGTGGCCGACATCGGCGACGTGCCGATCAATACCTTCCATCTGCCCAAGACAGTGGACATCATCAGTGCCTTTTACGACGAAGTGCTCCGCCATGACTGCACGCCGCTGACGCTGGGCGGCGATCACCTGATCACGCTGCCGATCCTGCGCGCCATCGCCAAGAAGCATGGCCCGGTGGGGCTGATCCATATCGACGCCCATGCCGACGTCAACGAGCACATGTTCGGCGAACCCATCGCCCACGGCACGCCATTCCGCCGCGCCCAGGAGGAAGGGCTGCTGGCCCACGGCAAGGTAGTGCAAATCGGCCTGCGGGGGACCGGCTACGCCGCCGAGGACTTCGACTGGTGCCGCCAGCAGGGCTTCCGCGTGGTCACCGCCGAGGCGTGCTGGTATCGCTCGCTCGAGCCGCTGATGGCTGAAGTGCGCGAGCAGATAGGCAACACCCCGGTCTACGTCTCCTTCGATATCGACGGGCTCGACCCCTCCGTGGCCCCCGGTACCGGCACCGTCGAGATGGGCGGACTGACCTCGGCCCAGGGGCTTGAGATCGTGCGTGGGAGCGCCGGGCTCAACATCGTCGGCGGCGATCTGGTCGAGGTCTCGCCGCCCTACGACCCGAGCGGCAACACGGCGATGATGGGCGCCACCCTGCTCTACGAGATGCTTTGCGCCTTACCCGGCGTGAAGCGTCGCGACTGACAGAAGATAGCCGCGACTGACGCAAGGGTCGCGACTGTCATGACACCGCCTGACCTACAACGACAACCCAAAGGGAAATCCCATGTCTTCCACTGACACCACCCACCGTGACGTTGCCGCCCAGGCGCCTTTCGAACGCGGCAGCCTGCTGAAATTCCTGCTTCCCTCCGCGCTCGGTGTCGGCCTGTTCCTGATCCCGTTCCAGGTCGGCGACACCATCAACATCGGCATGGGCGTGATGGCTGACGGGCTCAAGGCGCTGCTCGACGGCGCCCTGCCGGCTATCGCCGTGGTCGTGCTGGTGCTCTCGGTCCTGGCCACCAGTTGGGTCAAGCTGGCCCGCCCGGGCTGGGCCGAGAGGGGCGTGCTGCACGACATGTTCCACGTCGGCCCGATGTGGTTCGGCATGCGCATTCTGGGCGCCGCCTTTGCCCTGATGACCTTCTTCCAGTTCGGCCCCGAGTTCGTCACCGCCTCGTTCACCGGCGGCGTGATGCTCAACGACCTGGCCCCGGTACTGTTGACCTTTTTCTTCTTCGCCGCCCTGCTGCTGCCGTTCCTGATCGAATTCGGCTTCATGGAGTTCATCGGCAGCCTGGTGCGAAAGCCCTTCCGAGCCATCTTCAACCTGCCCGGGCGCAGCGCCATCGACGCCACCGCTTCCTGGATGGGCTCCGGTACCGTCGGTGTGCTGATCACCACCCAGCAGTACGAGAAGGGCTATTACAACCGTCGCGAGGCGGCGGTGATCGCTACCAACTTCTCCATCGTCTCGATCGCCTTCAGCCTGCTGATCACCAGCTTCGTCGACCTCAATCACATGTTCGTGCCGTTCTACTTCACCGTGGTGGTAGCCGGACTGATCGCCGCGGTGATCGTGCCGCGCCTGCCGCCTCTGTCGCGCAAGCCGAATACCTACTATGAGCCGGTGGGCTGCCAGCTGGCCGAGAAGCGCACCGAGGAGATTGGCCTGCTGCGCTACAGCCTGACCCAGGCCGTACGCCGCGCCGAGCACGCACCCGGCCCCAGGGAGCTGGCGCGCAACGCGCTGTTCAACGTCGCCGACATTTTCCTGGCTCTGCTGCCGCTGGTGTTCGCCATCGGCACCGTGGCGCTGATCCTGGCCGAATTCACGCCGCTGTTCACCTGGCTCTCCTACCCCATGGTGCCGGTGCTCGAGCTGCTGCGCATTCCCGAGGCAGAAGCCGCCGCTCCGGCCACCCTGGTCGGCTTCGCCGACATGTTCCTGCCGGCGGTACTGGCGACCAACATCGAGAGCGAGCTGACCCGTTTCGTCATCGCCTGCCTGTCGCTGACCCAGTTGATCTACATGTCGGAGATCGGCGCGCTGCTGCTCAAGTCGAAGATCCCGCTCAAGCTGTGGGAGCTGGTGGCGATCTTCCTGCTGCGCACCGCCATCACGCTGCCGATCATCGCCTTCTTGGCCCACACACTCTTCTTCTAAGGTTCGCGAACACGCTGCTCATACCCAAGACAAAAGCAATAAACGAGGATCAAGCCATGAGCCAACAACCAGCCCTTTTCGGCCACGACACCCTATCCGCCTCGCAAGTTGAACGCAGCCTGGGCTTGCCCGGCACCTTCGCACTGTGGCTGGGTGCAAACGTGGTAGTCACCACCATCCTTACCGGCATGTTGCTGGTACCGGATCTGAGCTTCATGCACGCCATGTGGCTGGTGCTGCTGGGCTCAGCCATCGGCATCGTCCCGCTGGTACTGATCGGTGCGATGGGGCAGCGCACCGGCATGACGACCATGGTGCTGGCACGCGGCACCTTCGGGCGAGTCGGGGCAGGGTTTCCCGCCTGGGTCAACTTGCTGGCGCTGATCGCATGGAGCTGGATCCAAGCGCTGCTGGCCGGCATGAGCCTCGACTATGCCGTCTCGACGCTTACGGGCTACTCCAACGTGGCGCTGTTCACCGTACTATGCGAGCTTCTCGTCGTCGCCATCGCCCTGCGAGGCCACTTGGGTATCGAAAAGGCGGAAAAGGCAGCGGCGGTCCTGATGCTGGCGTTATCTGGCGTCGTACTCTTCGCCCTCAACCGGCATTATGACCTTCCCAGCATCACCGAGCTCGAGGCCACTGGCCTCATGGGAGCAGGGGTCGCCTTCGACATCGTAGTCGCCACCGCTTTCTCCTGGATACCTCTAGCCGCTGACTACAACCGCCATTGCCGTACGTTGAAAGCCGCCGTGATCGGCACCTGGGGTGGCTATGTGACCGCAACCCTGGTGGCCATGGGCCTGGGCGCCACCGTGTCTGCCTTGTCCGTCTCCATCGGTTTCCCGCAGACCTACGATCCCACCGCCCTACTAAGTGGCTTTGGCTTCGGCCTGCCGGCGGCCCTGGTGATCTTCTTCTCGGTCCTGACGACCAACGTCATGTGTGTCTACAGTGCCACGCTCTCTTTCATGAGCGTTCGGCCAGCCACGCCCTTCTGGAAGCCAGCCGCCATTATCGGCGCGGTTTCCGTCGTAGGGTCGCTTATTCCTGGCATACTCGACCAGTTCCAGACGTTTCTCCTGGTCATCGGCAGTGTATTCATCCCGGCTTTCTCACTGGTGATCGTCGACTACTATCTCATCGACCGTAGCCGCTACACGCCGGAATTGCTCATCGACTCCTGCCGTACCCTGCCGGCAGTGAACGTTATCGCCTTGTGCAGCTACGCTGCTGGGGCACTGCTGGCCTACTACTGGAACTGGGTAGAACCGCTGGAATATGGCGCGTCCCTACCCGTCTTCGCAATTACCGGTTCTCTTTATTACACCGCCAGCAAGGCGCTACCCCATCCCGCTGCGGCCTGACTTGATACCAAGGAGCACGCAATGCAATGTCTCGATTCCCAATTCATCGACAACCGCTGGGTATCATCGCGCGGTGAGCGCTACCTGTCGGTGATGAATCCTTACCGGGAGGAGACGATCGCCGAGGTCACCGCCGGCCATCCGGACGATGTCGACGATGCCGTAGCCGCGGCACGCCGTGCCCTGCCGGCCTGGCGGGCGCTATCCGGTGCCCATCGCGCCGTCTACCTGGAGGGTTTAGCCGAGGGCCTGAGCCGGCGCCGGGAGGAGCTGGCCAGGCTCTCCTCGACCAACAACGGCAAGGTGCTGGCCGAGGCCGGCATCGATCTCGATGATGCCATCGCCTGCTACCGCTACTACGCCGGCCAGGCCCAGGCCCTGGATGAACGCCAGGGCCGGCTCGTCGAGCTGGAGATGGATGGCGTCGAGGCGCGCTGCTATCACGATCCGGTGGGCGTGGTCGGGCTGATCACGCCGTGGAACTTCCCGCTGGTGACCAGCGCCTGGAAGCTTGCCCCGGCGTTGGCCGCGGGCTGCACGGTGGTGCTCAAGCCTTCCGAGGTGACCCCGCTGCCCGAGCGGGTCCTGGCCGAGATCGCTCAGGAGATAGATCTGCCCGCCGGCGTTTTCAACCTGCTGCTCGGTGACGGCGAGGGCATCGGCGCACCGCTGGCCGCCCACCCCGGCATCGACAAGGTCTCGTTCACCGGCAGCAACCGGGTCGGAGAAGCGGTGATGCACGCCGCCGCCGAGCGCAGCGCCGATATCTCACTGGAACTCGGCGGCAAGTCGCCGATCCTGGTGATGGAGGATGCCGACCCCGAACAGGCAGCCGACTGGGTCATGGCGGGCATCTACTTCAATGCCGGCCAGATCTGCTCTGCCACCTCGCGGCTGCTCGTCCATCAAGCCGTTGCCGACAGGCTGTACGACGCACTGGCCGAGCGAATCGACACTCTGGTGCTGGGCGATCCCCTGAATGAAGGAACCGACATGGGACCGCTGACCAGCGCCCGCCAGCGCGAGAACGTCCAGGCCTATCTCGCCGTCGCCGAGCAGGAGGGGCTCCGGGCGGTGCGCGACGCCAGCCATCGCACCTTGCCGCCGCAGGGCTATTTCGTCGCCCCCATCCTTTACCGCGACGTGCCGACTCAGAGTCGGCTATGGCGCGAGGAAATCTTCGGCCCGGTGCTCTGCGCACGTAGCATCGCCAACGAAGAGGAGGCGATCAAGCTGGCCAACGACAGCGACTACGGCCTGGCCGCCACGGTGGTAAGCGCCGACCGGGAGCGGGCTGCACGCATCGGCCGCGCTCTGCAGGCCGGCAGCGTCTGGCTCAACGGCGAGCAGTTGGTGCTGCCCGAAACCGGTTGGGGCGGCTTCAAGCGCAGCGGCATTGGTCGTGAGCTTGGGCCCTGGGGACTTTCCGCCTACCTGGCGGTCAAGCATCTCGTTGGCCCGGCCTGACATGGGAGAGTGCCCTTTCCACGCTGACATGCCGTAGAATCGGGCCGATGCCAGGTATCAAGGAGGACACCGATGATCCGCATCCGCCCCTACCAGTCGGGTGACTGGCCCGCCATGTGGGATTTCATTGCCCCGGTGCTGCACGCCGGTGACAGCTATGCCGTGCCGCGCGACATCGGTGAATCCGACGCCTACCGCATGTGGGTCGAGCTGCCGCGTGCCGTACGCGTGGCCGAAGACGCCCGCGGGCGCGTTCTCGGCACTTATTTCCTCAAGCCCAACCAGCCGGGCCCTGGCGACCACGTTTGCAACTGTGGCTATCTGGTGGCCGAGCAGGCCCGTGGCCAAGGCATCGCCAACAAGCTATGCGAGGACTCGCTGCGTGTGGCGCGTGAATTGGGTTTCACCGCCATGCAGTTCAACATGGTGGTCTCGACCAATGAAGTGGCGATCCGCCAGTGGCAGAAGCATGGCTTCGAGATCGTCGGTACCCTGCCCTGCGCTTTTCGCCATCCGCAGTGGGGATTGGTAGACGCCCACGTGATGTACCGCCTGCTGTGACATTTTCGATTCTGGCGCATGGGACTGATGCCCGGCCGGCTAGATCGTTAGTCTATTACTTGATAACGGTCTAACGATTGACCCTGTCGGGCTGCCTGGGGCATCCTCCCAACGGTTTGACCCGACAAAGGAAAATTAAAAATGAAGATGTTCGCACGCAGCACGCTGGCACTCGGTATCTCTGTCGCCCTGGTTTCCGCTGCCCAGGCCTCCGATTTCGAGGACATGGATCCCGTCACCCTGCGCCTGGCCCATGTGGTCAACGAGCAGGACGGTTTCCACATCGCCGCGGTCAAGTTCCAGGAACTGGTCGCCGAGCGCACCGACGGCGCCATTTCCATCGACATCTACCCCAATGCCTCGCTGGGCGATGAGCGCACCCTGCTCGAAGGCATGCAGATCGGTACCGTCGACATGGGCGTGATCACCAACGGCCCGGTGGCCAACTTCGTCGAGGAGATGGCGGTGTTCGAACTGCCGTTCCTGTTCCCCTCGCCGGAAGCCGCCTATGAAGTCCTCGACGGAGAGATCGGCCAGGAGCTGCTCGACAAGCTCTCCGACGTCAACCTCAAGGGCCTGGCCTACGCCGAGCGCGGTTTCCGCAACCTGACCAACAGCGAACGGGCGGTGCACAACCCCGACGACCTCGACGGCCTGCGCATCCGCGTGATGGAAAACCCCGTCTACACCGACACCTTCCGCGAGCTCGGCGCCAATGCCATCCCCATGGCCTGGACCGAGGCCCTGACAGCCATGCAGCAGGGCACCATCGATGGTCAGGAAAACCCGGTCAACGTCATTCATTCGTTCAAGCTCTACGAAACCCAGGACCACATGACGCTGTCGCGCCACACTTATGCGCCGGCCATCTTCGTCATGGGTATGCCGGCCTGGAACCAGCTGCCTGAAGCCGCCCAGGACGTGCTGGTCGAAGCGGCACAAGAGGCCGCCGAGCACGAGCGCCGCATGAACGCCGAGATGGAGGCCGACCAGCTCGACGAACTGCGTGCCGCCGGCATGGAGATCGTCGAGGACCCTGACCTCGAAGCCTTCCAGACCGCCGTGGATCCGGTCTACGAGAAGTACGGCGAGCAGTTCGGCGATTACCTCACCCGCATTCGCGAGGCCCTGCAATAAGTGAACGCTCCGCTGCACGCTCTCACGAGCCTGCTGCAGCGTAGTGAACGCGCCCTCGACGCCGTCATCCAGCCCATCGTATTCCTGGGCATGGCGGCGTTGATCGGCGTGATCACGCTGCAGATCGTCTCCCGCGTCTTCTTCACCGCGGTGGGCTGGACCGAGGAGGTGGCGCGCTTCCTGCTGATCTGGATCACCTTCCTCGGCGCCACTCTGGCATTCCAGCGCGGTCGCCACATTGCCGTGACCTTCGTCGTCGACGCCCTGCCCCCGCGCCTGGCCCAGTTGGCACGTATCGTCGCGGTACTGGTGGCACTGGGCTTCATGATCGCGCTGGTCGTGATCGGCTATCGCTACATGCAGGTGCAGAGCTTCCAGCGTTCAGCCTCGCTGCGGCTGTCGATGACCTACGTCTACGCCGTGATCCCCCTCGCCGCCGCCATCATGGCATGGTACGCCCTGGTCGACGTGATCGGGCTAATCGCCAAGGGCCCCTGGGCGGCCAGTACCGATAACGACGACACCGGGGACCCACCGCGATGACGGGGCTACTATTCCTCCTGTTTTTTATCTTCATGCTGGCAGGCGTGCCGATCGCGCTCGCCATCGGCGCCAGTACATTGCTAGCCCTAAACGCCCAGGGTGTGCCGCTGATGGTGGTGACCCAGCAGATGTTCCAGGGCATCAACTCCTTCGCCCTGGTGGCCGTACCGATGTTCATCCTGGCCGGCGACCTCATGGCCCAGGGTAAGGTGAGCGAGAAGCTGGTCGATTTCGCCGACTCGCTGTTCGGCTTTCTCAAGGGTGGCCTGTCCATCGTCTCGGTGGGTGCCGGCATGTTCTTTGCCGCCATTTCCGGCTCCGGTGCCGCCACTACCGCCGCCGTTGGCTCCAGCCTGGTGCCGGAACTCAGGCGCAAGGGCTACGATCCGGCCTCGGCAGCGAGCCTGATCGCCGCCAGCGGTACCATCGGCGTGGTGATACCCCCTTCGGTACCGATGATCATCTACGCCGTCATCGCCCAGCAGTCGGTATCGACGTTGTTCCTCAACGGCATTGTGCCGGGGGTCCTGATGGGGGTCGGGCTTGCCGTCATCGCCATCGTCCAGGCCTATCGGCGCAACTACCCGCGTGGCACCGCGCTGTCACCGGCGACGATCTGGCGCACCTTCAAGGCGGCGAGCTGGGGGCTGATGACCCCGGTGATCATCCTCGGCGGCATCTTTTCCGGCATTTTCACGCCAAGCGAGGCAGCCGTGGTGGCCGTCAACTACGCGCTGCTCGTCTCGCTGTTCGTCTACCGCGATCTTTCCTTGGCCGATGTCTATCGCATCCTGATCCGCTCGGCGATCACTACCGCGGTGATCATGCTGGTCATCGCCACTTCGGCGGTGCTGAGCTGGACGCTCTCCAGCTGGCAGGTCCCCGGCGCCATTGCCCAGGCGGTGCTGTCGCTATCGACCGATCCCTACGTGATCATGCTGTTGGTGGTGGCGGTGATCCTGCTCACCGGCGTGTTCATCGAAACCGCCAGCGCCCTGATCATCCTCACGCCGGTGCTGCTGCCGCTGGTAGGCCAGCTCGGCATAGACCCGATCCACTTCGGCATCATCATCGTGATGGGGCTGGCGATCGGTATGATCACGCCGCCGGTGGCCATCAATCTCTACGTCGCCTCATCGGTAACCCAGCTACCGCTGGAGCGGATCACTCGCGCCATCCTGCCTTACCTGCTGGGCCTGATCGCCGTGCTGCTGCTGGTGGTCTACGTGCCGATCCTGCTTGGCTGGTCGGGATGATGCCACTGCAATCACTTGACGACCCTGCGGTATGGCCTCACGCTGGCCGCTGAACCACCCATACGAAGGGATTCCACGTGACACTCATGCCGCGCCTCGCACCACCTCTTTGCCTAGCCCTTGGCCTCGCCGTGCTTGCTGGCTGCACCACCTACACCTATGAAGACGGCAACCGCGAGACCCTATGGGGCGTTCCCGCCGAGGAGGAAACCCGGCGCTACGAGGACGATCGCCAGGCCGAAGGCGTACGCTATCGCGTACCGGGCCAGGTCGACGAGACCCGCAGCGAAGCGGAGCAGTGACACCGCTCAGGCATGCAGGCGCAGCACCACGCTGAGGTTGTTGGCCGGCATTTCGATGGTCTGCTCGAGCATGAAGCCATGCGCCTGGGCCTCGGCCACGACGCTCTCCAGATCACGCACTCCCCAGCGCGGATCGCGCGACTTGAGGTCGGCATCGAAGGCGGCGTTGCTTGCTGCGGTATGGCGGCCGTCACGGCGGTACGGTCCGTATAGATAGAGCACCCCGCCCTCTCGCAGCCGCTGCGCCGAACGCGCCATCAGCGCTTCGGTCACTTCCCACGGCGAGATGTGCACGAGGTTGATGGCCACCACCGCGTCGAAGGGGCCGGCCGGCCAGATCCCGGCGACATCCAACGGCAAGGGCTCGAGCAGGTTGGCGAGGCCGGCATGTTCGCACCAGGCGGAAATCGAGTCGCGTGCCTCGGAATTCGGATCGCTGGGCTGCCACTCCCAGCCAGGCCTTGCCGCGGCAAAGTGCACCCCGTGTTCGCCGCTGCCGCTGGCCACTTCCAGAATCCGGGCCCGCTCGGGCAGGATCACGCTCAGGACATCGAGTATCGGCTGGCGATTGCGAGCCGCGGCTGGGCTCTTCATGCGGCGGCTCATGATGTCGGTCGGCCTCGCTGTTAATGGTCGGTTAATGAATACTAAGACGGCCCCGGTGGCGACCGGGGCCGGCATTTCATGCGTGATGACTCACGGGCGGCGAGTCATGGCTGGCGGCGACGCTGATGCTCTGCCGTCGAGCGAGCCTGACGACCACGAAAGCCGTCAATCATCTGCTTGCCCTTGCGCTTCAGCCTTGCGCGATTTTCCGGTTTGCGCAACCACCAAGCCGCTGCGGTACCGAGCAATTTTTTCATCCTGACCTCCTGTTGTCGGGCTGCTGACTCTCCCTGTATGGACCGCAGCACGGATCAGGTCAAGCGAAGCGGCACCCTGGCAGCCCGTTCAGGGGCCAGATCGTCATTCGCCAACCCCAGTATCCTTTGCCATGGTTAAGGAGTCTAACCGACCAAGGAGGAAATCATGACGCGAACGGCACGAGTCGAGCCGGTCAAGGAAGAGAATCGCGAAGCGTTTCTGGTAAGCGGTTGGCGAGTGCTCGACGTCACCGATCCCGACCTGCCACGCGAAGTCTCACGTCACGATAGCGAGCCGGAGGCCATCGAGGCCGCCCGGCAGTACGAGCACGAGACCTCGCTCGAGCCCGGGTCCCCGCCCGACGATACCCAGGACTACGATGCCGCAGATCCCCAAGGCGGCAAGGACCTTCCTTGAAGCCTTACCCAGCCTGAGACAGGCCCGGCAATGCCCAGTCGTGGCTGCCGGGCCGCTCTCAACGCTTGAACGGTTGGGCGCGTTGGTAGGTCAGACTGCGCCACAGCCACTCCAGCGGTCCGTACTGGAAATGGCGCATCCACAGCGGTGCCAGCCACAGCTGCAGCAGCCAGAGCGCCAGTACGATGACCAACTGTTCGCTGCGCTCTACCCGGCCGAACCAGCCCAGGCCATACCCCTGGAAGATCAGGCTGCACAGTACGCTCTGCAGGATGTACTGACTGAAAGCCGTCCGCCCTACCGCAGCCAGCTTGCGAGCGAGCCCGGGAAACCACGCCGCCTTGAGCGCCAGCATGACGCATGCCACCCAACCCAGACTGACCGGGACGCTGCCCCAGTGGTTGTACTGTGCGCCAAAAAACAGCGAATGCGGCCCCCAGTCGTTGGCGAAATTCCAGAAGATGCCATAGACGACCACGGGCAACCCCAGGATCAAGGCGGCAGCGAGCATGGCCATGTAGACACGCCTGTTGGCCTGGCCAGTCAGCACTCCAAGCCGGTACAGCGCCATGCCGATCAGCATCAGGCCCGCCGCCCGCCACAGCCCCCACACCAGCAGCGTGAAGGTCTGCATCTCGAAGGCCATCTCAGCGCGATAGGGGAGCTGCTCTAGCCAACCGCTGCGATGGCGCTCGATCTCGGCCTGCAGTTGTTCAGCGGGGGGATGCCATTCCACCTGAAGTGCGAGCCGCTCCGCCTCCGGCCACGCCGTCATCGTGCCGCCGAGCAAGAGGAATATCGCCGAGGCAACCGCCAGCAACGCCAGCCCCAGCATCAATTGAACGGCGGGCGATAGTCGACGACAGGGATACAGCAGCATGCCGCAGACGGCATAGGTAAAGAGGACGTCACCGTACCAGATCAGGTATGCATGAACGACACCGAAGAGCAGCAGCCAGCTCTGGCGGCGAAAATGCAAGGCCACTGCCGGGCGGCCCGCCGCCTCCGCACGCTCGGTGAACAGAACGATGCCGGCGCCAAACAGCATTGAGAACAACGCCATCATCTTCTGGTCGGCAAACAGGTGCGAGACCAGCCAGGCAACCAGATCGATTCCCTCCAGGCGCCCCCAGGCGGTCGGGTTCATGTAGGCGGCCTGGGGCATGGCGAACGCCTGCACGTTCATGATCAGGATCCCCAGCAGCGCCATGCCGCGCAGCATGTCGAGCGCCTCGATACGATCTCTCATCTTCGCGCTTGCTTCGAACCTCCGATTACGGCAGGCGCCACCTGAAGCCGTCGGACCGCGACCGGCTCTCGATCGTTTAGGCCGCAGTCCGCCATGCTCATGGTGTAGTGGGTTACCTATCGCCCGCCCCTGCCTGGCTGGCCATGGCTTCGTTGATGTAGGCCTCGCAACGTAAGTTGGCCGGACGATCCTTCAAGCCGGCCCAATACGCCTCGAATTCAGGGCGCTTCTCCAATGTACCGAACTGCATACCCCAACCGATATGCGAACCGACATACACGTCAGCGGCGGTAAAACTATTGCCTGCGATGTATTTGCGCCCCGCTATCGCCCTAGCGAGGGTATCGATGACAGCCTCATAGGAGCCGCAACCGAACTGCATCTCCTGCTCCGCGGTAAGCAAGAAACCGGCATGCTTGAGCGATAGGGCCATTTCCACCGGTCCGGCGGCGAAGAAAAGCCAGCGGTAGTAGTCGCCGCGCGCCTCGGGCGATGGCAGCAGCCCGGCCTCGGGGAAAGTCTCGGCGAGGTAGGCGCAGATCGCAGCGGCCTCGGTCACCACGGTATCGCCATGGCGGATCGCCGGCACCTTGCCCATTGGATTGACGGCCAGGTAAGCCGGCGATTTCATCGGCGGCCCGAACTCGAGCACCTCCATGCGATAGGGCCGGCCGATCTCCTCCAGCATCCAGTGCACGATGCCGGCCCGCGACATGGGATTGGTATAGAAAACGATATCTTGCTCCATGGGGTGCTGCTCCCTTCGGTTTGAGGTAGCGACAGCCTACCGCTCGACACTGACACATTCTGGCAGTAGCGTATCCAGCCACTCCTTCTCCAATACCGCTCGCGGCCTTGGGTAGCGTTCTTCCAACGAATCTCCCGCTTCGATTCGATCGGCACGAAAGCTGCGAAAGGCCCCTCTCAGCTCACACCAGGCTACGACGAGGCGAGTCGACTCGAAAAAAGCAATGGCGATGGGCCAGATCACGCGCGTAGAGCGCTCCCCTTTCTGGTCGCGATACTCGATGCGCAGCTTGCGCTCGCTGCGAATGGCATGACGCAGCACCTCGAGATCGACCACCTGGGGCTTGTCCCATCCTGGACCCACCAATAGCGCCGAGTCCTGCATCCTGTGTCGTAGTCCGCCCGGCAGCAGGGCGGCCACCTTGGCCAGGGCATCACCAGCCGCACGCGACAGGCCATCGTCCGCACGGCGCTCCACCCACCTGAGCCCCAAGGTCAAAGCCTCGAGCTCCTCTTCCGTGAACATCAGCGGTGGCAGCATCAAGCCGGGCCGGAGCAGGTAGCCCATGCCCGCCTCACCGTCGATTTCGGCGCCGATGGCGCGCAGCGAGGCGATGTCGCGATAGAGGGTACGCAGCGAGACCCCAAGCTCGCGGGCCAGCGCATTGCCGCTGACCGGGCGCCGATGGCGCCGCAGCACCTGCATTAGTTCAAGCAGCCGCGTGGTACGTGACATGCCGGACCTTCCCTGTTGAATCCATCGACACCGACGCCGCGCTACCGATCATGTCGCGCTCTCCATTGGCTGTCTCCTCACGCCAGGCCAGGTAGACTATGTATATACAAGCCGAAACAGGAAACCTATCCATGAGCAGCAACGCTCCGCTCTATTTGCAGATTCAGCAACACCTGCTGGAGAAGATCCAGAGCGGCGAGTGGTCGGCGCATCATCAGATTCCTCCCGAAGAGCAGTTGGCGCGAAACTTCGGCGTCAGCCGTATGACAGCCAACAAGGCAATTCGCGACCTCGTCCAACAGGGCTACCTGACACGCCAGCCAGGACTCGGCACCTTCGTCACGGACCGCAAGGTGGAATCGTCCCTGGTCGATGTCCACAACATTGCCGAGGAGGTGCGTGGGCGCGGCCATCTTTACAGCAATGACGTGCTGCTCGCCGAAGCCATTGCCGCCGACGACGAAGTGGCGCTGCGCCTGGGTGTCCGTCTCGGGACACGGGTCTACCATACCCGTATCGTGCATCGCGAGAACGGCGTGCCGATCCAGCTCGAAGAGCGCTTCGTCAACCCGCGCTGGGTACCCGACTACCTGGAAAATGACTTCCGCCAGCAAACTCCCAACGAGGTACTCGTAGCGGCATGCCCGATCACCGACATCGAGCACGTAGTCGAAGCCGTACTGGTCGACGACCTGACGGCCAAGCGACTCGAGACCGAAGCCACCCGCCCATGCCTCAGCATGACACGCCGCACCTGGTCCGGCGATCACCTGATCAGTTACGCCCGGCTGATTCACCCCGGCGAGCGCTATAAGCTCCGCTCGTCGTTGCGGCGCAGCTGAAGTCCCAGGTACTCACTTCATCGGTGTTCCGGGGGCCAGCCCTCGAGTCGTGGGCTGCCTCCAAGAGGCACGACGTGCGAATCGCGTTGAAACACCCGTTGCCATCCTATTTTTTTCATCCTACCGTCGCCTCGCAGCTGCAAGATATACTCACGACATAGTTCAGTGCTGGCCAGATATCGCCACGAACAATTAAGTATAGTGAGAAATCATGTGCCATGTTACGCCGACAAGTCGAATACGGGATACCTTCCCCGAAAACAACGACGAGACAAAGTAGGTCAACATGCCTGAAATGTCTCCTCTCCCAGCAGGGCAAGGTACTTCGATCGACGTCTACATACGTTCCATGGGCCGATACTATATCGGCATCGCCATCGTCATGACCCTGCTCATTGGCGCCACATACTTGACGGTCAAGATTGCCTTGGATCGCCATGCGGCCCAGCAGGAGATCAGCTCTCTGACCAGCCAGAAATTCATCCGCTTCCAGCAGCTTACACAGCAGACGCGGGCGCTAATGAGCGCATCCGCCGATCCAAGGCTACCAGAGCATATCGTGCAGCCGATGCTCCTCGACATACAGAGGGCGATAAACGACATTCGGCACCTGATGACACGACTACGGACGAAGCGCGGTCAGCTTGACAGCAATCTTCTGGAAAATATCAGCCGACAGAATCCGGCCTCAGAAGCCCTGTATATGGACCTTGATCGGCGACTAGAAGATTTTCTCTCCCGGGCCGAGCGAATCGTGACCGCCAGTCACGAAGAACGACAGCGTCGTTATACGTTCTGGGGACCGATTGATTTTGCCATATCGGCCGACAGTCTCCTGATGCGCCAGTTCAACAGCATCATTGAGCACGCCAACGATCGCAGTGAAGTCAGTATCGCTAATGCCGTTTCGATCAGTACAGCGCTCTTGCTCATGCTGGCCGTACTCTTCATTCTGGCCAGCGTGCTCCTGTTCTATCCGCTATTGATGAAGCTGCGCAACGAGCATAACCGCAAGATGGAGTTCGAGAAAAAGCTCACCCACCTTGCCCAAACGGATCCCCTCACCAGGCTCAAGAATCGCTCATATTTCAACAATGCACTAGGCAGACTACTTAATCGCTATCAGAAAAATGGAACTGGCTTCTCGATGCTGCTGGTCGACCTCGACAACTTCAAGTCGATCAACGATGGCTTCGGCCACCAGGCTGGAGATGCCACGCTCCTGCATGTCGCCAATGCCTTTCAGAGCGTCTTCGACGACAATGACATCATCGCCCGCATTGGGGGCGACGAGTTTGCCATCCTCCTCCCCGGCATCGACGATGAACTGCGCCTCAACGACCTGGCCGATCGGGCCATCAAGACGCTCTCGATGGATTTCCACTACGAGAACAACATCCTACGTACGTCGGCAAGCGCCGGAGGTGCGATCGTCCCCATCCATGCAACCGAGGACGCCGGACTCGTACGTGTCGCCGACCTGGCGCTATACGCTGCCAAAACCGGTAGTCAGCATGCTTATATCTTCGATGAAGAAACACTCGCCTACCGCCTCGAACAGAACGAACTCGCCGTCGCCCTCGTGAGCGCCGCCGACCGCGGCGAGTTTATCGTGCACTATCAACCCAAGGTTGACCTCGCTTCAGGCGAACACCTTGGCTTCGAAGCTCTCGTCCGTTGGGACCACCCCCTGCTCGGCCTGCTGGCGCCCGGCGCCTTCCTTCCTCTGATAGACGATCCACGCCAGATCGTCGCCATGAGCCAAGCCGTCATCCACGTGGTCTGTCACGACCTGAGAACGTGGAAGAACATGGCGTTTTCTCCCGGGCCGGTTGCCATCAACATGCCGGAGACACTTCTCATCAATGAAAGCGGATTCAATATGCTCGCTTCAGCCATGCGCCAGTACGGACTTGAGTGGCACGATCTGACAATCGAAGTGACGGAGGACGTCTTCATCAACCGCCATGCGGAGAAGATGCGAGCTGCCATGATGCGTTTTCGCGAACATGGCGTACTCGTTTCCCTCGACGACTTCGGCACAGGCTTCGCGTCGCTGCTGCACCTCCGCAACTTTCCCTGTGACGAACTCAAGATCGACCGCAGCTTCGTCGCTGATATCGGCCTCGACAAGCGCTCGGAGCAGATTATCCATGCCATCATCGATCTGTCCCGCAACCTGGGCAAGCGCTGTGTGGCGGAAGGCATCGAGACCCAGGCGCAGCGTGAATTCCTGCGAGAGGCAGGCTGCTCGATCGGTCAGGGATATTTCTTTGCCAGACCCATGTCATCGCTAGACGTCAAGGAGTCCTGGTTCAGGCAACCCAGGGCAGCAGCCAAGTGAGCGGGCGTAGCGAGGTAAAAGCATTGATGAAAGCGCTGTGCTCAAGTCTTTGTCTCGCAGCGGTGATGGCCACCGGCGCTCAAGGCAACGCCACCTCCACGGGCCTTCAGGTCGATGTCGTGCATTACTGGATATCGAATAGCGAATCAGCAGCGATAGACGTCTACCGGAATGCCTGGACCAGCGCCGGCAATCAATGGACGGACTTGCCCGTGGACGGTGAAGCCGCCCTGAAGCGTGTCGTCAGCGAACGCATCGCCAACGGTTATCCTCCTGCAGTGACGCAGTGGAATCTCGACGCCAGAGCCGTCGAGCTGCCGAGTTTCGGAGTCACTCAGGATATCGAGGCACTCGCTCAAAGAGATCACTGGCGCAAATTGCTGCCTGCTTTCGTGATCGATGTGATCAGCTACGGCGACAGAATATATTTTGCGCCATCGAACATTCATCTGGAAAATTGGCTCTGGACCAGTCAGACCATCTTCAATGAACTCGGGCTCGCTCCCCCCGAGACCTGGGACGAACTCTTTGCCACGGCCGAGCGAATCGAGGCTGCAGGCTACCCGGCCATCGCCATGGGATCGGCACCCTGGGAAGCCGCCTTGATCTTCCACAGTATCATGTATGACACCATGGGGGCTGAGGGGTATGCAGCCGTTTTCCATGGCGACAGGGATGCCGTACTCGCGCCGAGCATGCGAGAGGCACTCGACCGGTTGCGCCGCGTTTCTCGCTTCACCGAACCTGCAACTGCCCGAGCGGGCAGAACCTGGGCTGACGCCACCAGAATGATCGGGCGCGGCGAGGCCGGCATGCAGCTCATGGGCGACTGGGCCAAGGGAGAACTTGTTTCCCTTGGCTACACGGCAGGCCAGGACTTCGGCTGCAGCTTCATCCCCGGCACCTCTGCCACCCATTTCATGGCAATCGACGGCTTTGCCTTTCCGCTAACCGCTCGCGATGGGGCCGCCCATGCGCAACACACCTTTGCCCGCATGGTACTCGAACCGGACAACCAGCTCGCCTTCAGTCGACTGAAGGGATCACTGCCGGTAAGAACCGACATCGACCCTGCTGAGCTGGATCATTGCGGCCAGCTGGGCCTGCAGCGAATCCGGGACGAAGCACACCACGATGGCGTGCACTCGAGGGCAATGCCCTCCCATACCATGGCTGCCTGGATCAGCACGCTCAGCGAATTCTTCGATGATGCCACCATTTCCAGCCAAGTCGCCCAGCAGCGTCTGAGCAAGATCGTTACCGAAGGCTGACCCCGCCTCTGCACCTCGGGAACGACCCTTGCCTTCCTTGCAATCCACCACGATGGCGCCATCGTCTACCCCAGGCTCAGCGCCTGCACCAGATAACCCGCCGGTACTGCCAACATCAGGCTCAGCGCCACGCGGATGAACCACACCGCCACGATACGCCCCACCGTCAACGGAATGCTGGTGGCAAGGATGCAGGGAATGGAGGCGGAGAAGAACAGCACTGCAGAAACCGATACTACGCCGGCGGCGAAGCGAGCGACGAACTCGGCCTCACCCATCAGCAGCGCGGGCAGGAACATTTCCGCCAGCCCCGCCGCGGATGCCTGTGCCAATGCCATGCCATCCTCGAGTCCCCAGATCGCCACGAAGGGATAGAACAGCATACCCAGCCACTCGAACAGCGGCGTGTACTTGGCGACGAGTAATCCCAGCAGCCCTACCGACATGATCGACGGCAGGATGCCGATGGCCATCAGCAGCCCCTCGCGCACATTGAGTGCCACGCTGCGATGCAGCGACGGAGCCTGACTGGCAACATCCAACCCGGTACGCCAGGCGGTCTCCAGGCGCTTGCCCACGGGGGCTTCGGGCTCTCCATCGGCCTTGCTATCGTCCAGCCGCGAAAGCGGTGGCAGGCGCACGGTAATGGCGGTCACCAGGAAGGTGATGGCAAGTGTCAACCAGAAGTACAGGTTCCAGACGCTCATCAGGTCGAGCGTACGCGCCACGATGATCATGAAGGTCGCCGACACCGTGGAGAAACCGGTAGCGATGATGGCGGCCTCGCGCGCTGAGTACTGCCCCGCCTGGTAGACCCGATTGGTGATCAGCAGACCGATCGAGTAACTGCCGACGAACGATGCCACCGCATCGATGGCCGAGCGGCCCGGTGTACGCCAGATCGGGCGCATCACAGGCTGCAGCAATACACCGACGAGTTCCAGCAAGCCGTAGCCGATCAGCAGCGCGAGGAACACGGCGCCGATCGGCACGATCAGCCCGACGGGGATGACCAGCTTGTCGAACAGGAACGGCAGCATGTCCGGCTCGTGCAGCAGCGCAGGCCCCCATCCCGACAGAGCCATTAACGCCACGGCCACGCCAGCCAGCTTCAGCGCAGTGAAGATGCGCTCCGTCAAGCTGCGCCGCCAAGTGCCCTTCCACAGCGGATACGCCGCACCGGCCACGATCAGCGCCAGTGCATACCAGCCGGCAGCCTCGCCCAGCAGGCCTCGCGCTGCGGTGACCATGTGATCGAGCAGAATGGTCTGTCTGCCGCCCAGCGTGATGGGAACGAAGAAGATCAGAATACCCAGCAGGCTGGGCACGAAAAGCTTGGCCGCCGTAAGCCAGGTGCCATTGCCCGCATTGCGCGTGGCCGGTTCCGGTATCGCCATGGTGCTTACCTCTCGTTGTGATTGTCAGTGGCTCCGATTTCGAAGCCATCCCGGGGATGCCTATTTGTATATACATTACGATATCCCAGGTGTCACCGGTGGGCCACGAAGCATTGCTAATACCTTAGTCTAACGCGCCACTCGAGATAGAATGAGCCTCTTGGAGAGACACAAGAAAAAAACCTTTTTGAACAATGAACTGTTAATGATAAGAGCGATGCAGACCGAATGCGGATATCGGATCTCTCCGCACTCCCCTTGACGCTGGCGCAGCAACCGATTAAATGTATATACAATAGTCAGCATCTGCGACAGGAGGCACAATGCCCGCCAAGCTCCAACCACGACGCCTATGGCGTGACGTCACCCTCTTCGACGGACACGACACCCTGCCGGAACCGATGGCAGTAGTGGTCACGGGCGAATCGATCGAGCGCGTCATCCCCATGCGCCAACTGGACCGCGCCGACGCGGAGGCTTGTGAACTTTTCGGCCAGGGCGGCGTGCTGACACCGGGCCTGGTGGACTGCCATACCCACCTGGTGTTCGGCGGTTCGCGTGCCGAGGAGTTCGAGAGTCGTCTGGAAGGTGTCAGCTACGAGGCGATTGCCCGACAGGGTGGCGGAATCCTCAGCACCGTTCGTGCCACTCGGACCGCCAGTGAAGAAGCACTCTTCGACATGGCCCGCCCGCGCCTGGAGGCGCTGGTGCGTGACGGCATTACCACCGTCGAGATCAAGTCCGGCTACGGCCTCAGCATCGCCGACGAGTTGAAGATGTTGCGCGTGGCGCGCCGCCTCGGCGAAGAGCTGCCGGTGCGGGTGGTCACCACGCTGCTGGGCGCCCACGCCCTGCCGCCGGAGTTCAAGGACGACAGCGACGCCTACATCGACCTAGTGTGCCGCGAGATGATCCCCGCCGCCGCCGAGCAGGGCCTGGCCGATGCGGTGGACGTGTTCTGCGAGAAGATCGCCTTCTCCGTCGCCCAGTGCGAGCGCGTCTTCGAAGCCGCCGAAGCCCATGGCCTACCGATCAAGGCCCATGCCGAGCAGCTCTCCAACCTGGGCGGCAGCGCCATGGCGGCCCGCCACGGTGCGCTTTCCGCCGACCATATCGAGTACCTCGACGAGGCCGGCGTCGCCGCCCTGCGTGAGGCCGGCAGTGTCGCGGTGCTGCTGCCTGGCGCCTTCCATACCCTGCGCGAGACGCGGCTGCCGCCCATCGCCGCGCTGCGCGAAGCCGGCGTGCCCATGGCCATCGCCACCGATGCCAACCCAGGTAGCTCGCCGCTGTTCATGCCGACGCTGATGCTTAACTTCGCCTGTACCCTGTTCCGCCTGACGCCACGCGAGGCCCTGGCCGGCATGACCGCCAACGGCGCGCGTGCCCTCGGCCTGCATGGGCAATCGCTCGGGCGCATCGTCGAGGGTGCGCCGGCGGATCTGTGCCTGTGGGACGTAGAAACACCTGCCGAGCTGGCCTATGCCGTGCAGCCCGGCCGGCTGCGTCAGCGCATTTATCGGGGGGAACCTAGCCATGGCTGACACCGGCACCGACATGCATCTGGCCGACCCGGCCACCGACATGGCGCCCTGGGCCGGGCGCGAGGACCCGGAGCCCGACAGCCTTCGCTGGCATCAGGTCGTCACACCGCTCAAGCGCGGGACTGCCCCCGGCGTCGCCATGCTCGGCTTTGCCTGCGATGCCGGAGTGGCACGCAACCAAGGGCGTATCGGTGCCGCTGAAGGGCCGCGTGCCATTCGTCGCGCACTGGCGCCTATGGCCTGGCATCGACTCGCCCCCGCATACGACGCCGGGGATGTCAGCTGTCACGGTAACGAGGATCTGGAAGCGGCCCAGCAGCGCCTGGCCGAGCGGGTCGCCGCCCTGCTGTCGGAATCTCACCTGCCGCTGATTCTCGGCGGCGGTCATGAAGTTGCCTTCGGCAGTTGGTCGGGTCTGGCACGCCATCTCGACACTCGGGGCGAGGCCCGCCCGCGGGTCGGCATCATCAACCTCGATTCCCATTTTGACCTGCGCAGCCCCCTTCTCACTCCAGGCCAGCGCGGCTCCTCGGGCACGCCCTTCGCCCAGATCGCCGCCGAGTGCGACCGTCGTGGCTGGACTTTCCGCTACGCCTGCCTGGGCGTCAGTCGGGCCAGCAATACCCGCGCCCTGTTCGCCCGCGCGCGCGAACTCGGCGTGCTGGTACGCGAAGACCGCGAGTTCACGGCGCAGCACCTGGACGCCATCGTTCGCGACCTGCAGCGCTTCATGGCGCACTGCGACCACCTTTATCTGACGGTCGACCTCGACGTGCTGCCGGCTGCCGAGGCACCTGGCGTCAGCGCGCCCGCTGCCCGTGGCGTATCGCTGGCACTGCTCGAACCGCTGATCGAGGCGGTGCGCGACAGTGGCAAGCTGCGCCTGGCCGATATCGCCGAGCTCAACCCCGGTTTCGACATCGATGCCCGCACCGCCCGCGCGGCGGCGCGCCTGATCCACCAGCTCACGCTGGATTGCTGAAAACGACATGTAACGAGAGAAGACACGCTATGAACAGCCACTCCCCGATCGCCACTGATCCGCGCCACGATCCCAAGCGCCGCATCGCCGCCCCCACCGGCAGCGAACTCAGCTGCAAGAGCTGGCTCACCGAAGCCCCGCTGCGCATGCTGATGAACAACCTCCACCCCGACGTGGCCGAGCGCCCCGAGGAGCTGGTGGTCTACGGCGGTATCGGTCGCGCCGCCCGCGACTGGCAGTGCTACGACACCATCGTCGCGACGCTCAGGCGCCTCGAGGACAACCAGACCCTGCTGATCCAGTCGGGCAAGCCGGTGGGCGTGTTCGAGACCCACAAGGACGCCCCCCGGGTACTCATCGCCAACTCCAACCTGGTGCCGGCCTGGGCCACCTGGGAGCACTTCAACGAGCTGGATAAGAAAGGCCTGATGATGTACGGCCAGATGACCGCCGGCTCGTGGATCTACATCGGCTCCCAGGGCATCGTCCAGGGCACCTATGAAACCTTCGTCGAGGCCGGGCGCCAGCACTACGGTGGCGACCTCACCGGCCGCTGGATTCTCACCGCCGGCCTCGGCGGCATGGGCGGCGCCCAGCCGCTGGCGGCGAGCCTGGCCGGCGCCTGCTCGCTGAACATCGAGTGCCAGCAGTCGCGCCTCGACTTCCGCCTGCGCACCCGCTACCTGGACGAACAGGCCGACGACCTCGACGACGCCCTGGCGCGCCTCGAGCGCTACACCGCCGAGGGCAAGGCGGTCTCCATCGGCCTGTGCGGCAACGCCGCCGAGGTGCTGCCGGAGCTGGTCAGGCGCGGCGTCAAGCCGGACATGGTCACCGACCAGACCAGCGCCCACGACCCGCTGCACGGCTACCTGCCCGCCGGCTGGGGCTGGGACGAGTACGTCGAGCGCGGCAAGGCCGAGCCGGAAGCGGTGGTCAAGGCTGCCAAGCGCTCCATGGCGGTGCACGTGCAGGCCATGCTCGAGTTCCAGAAGATGGGCGTGCCCACCTTCGACTACGGCAACAACATTCGCCAGATGGCCAAGGAAGAGGGCGTGGCCAACGCCTTCGACTTCCCCGGCTTCGTGCCGGCCTACATCCGCCCGCTGTTCTGCCAGGGCATCGGCCCGTTCCGTTGGGCAGCGCTGTCCGGCGACCCCGAGGACATCTACAAGACCGATGCCAAGGTCAAGGAGCTGATTCCCGACGACCCGCATCTGCACCGCTGGCTCGACATGGCCCAGGAACGCATCGCCTTCCAGGGGCTGCCGGCGCGCATCTGCTGGGTCGGCCTCAAGGACCGCGCCCGCCTCGGCCAGGCCTTCAACGAGATGGTCGCCAACGGCGAGCTCAAGGCCCCCGTGGTCATCGGGCGCGACCACCTCGACTCCGGCTCGGTCGCGAGTCCCAACCGCGAGACCGAGGCGATGATGGACGGCTCCGACGCCGTCTCCGACTGGCCGCTGCTCAATGCCCTGCTCAACACCGCCGGTGGCGCCACCTGGGTATCGCTGCACCACGGCGGCGGCGTGGGCATGGGCTACTCCCAGCACGCCGGGGTGGTGATCGTCGCCGACGGCACCGACGACGCCCACGCCCGCCTCGGCCGGGTGCTGCGCAACGACCCGGGCACCGGGGTGATGCGCCACGCCGATGCCGGGTACGACATCGCCAAGCAGTGCGCCCGGGAGAATGGGTTGGATCTGCCGATGCTCGATAAGTAAAGGAGCCATTCATGACCCAACTCGACATTCAACCCGGCAAGATGACCCTGGCCCAGGCGCGCCAGGTGTTCGAGGCGCCGCTGCGCGTGACGCTGCCCGACAGCGCCGACGCCGCCATCGACCGCGCCGTCGATTGCGTCAATCGCGTAGTCGCCGAGGATCGCACCGTCTACGGCATCAACACCGGCTTCGGCCTGCTGGCCCAGACCCGCATCGACCACGACCACCTGGAGGATCTCCAGCGCTCGCTGGTGCTGTCCCACGCCACCGGGGTCGGCGAGCCCATGGAAGACGCCCTGGTGCGCCTGATCATGGTGCTCAAGGTCAACAGCCTGGCGCGGGGCTTCTCCGGCATCCGCCGCAAGGTGCTCGACGCCCTGCTAGCCCTGGTCAACAACGAGGTCTACCCGCACATTCCGCTCAAGGGCTCCGTCGGCGCTTCCGGGGACCTGGCGCCGCTGGCCCACATGAGCGTGGTACTGCTCGGAGAAGGCAAGGCACGCCATCGCGGCGAATGGATCACCGCCCGCCAAGCGCTCGAGATCGCCGGGCTCGAGCCGCTGAGTCTCGCACCCAAGGAGGGGCTGGCGTTGCTCAATGGCACCCAGGTCTCCACCGCCTACGCCCTCAAGGGGCTGTTTGAGGCCGAGGATCTGTACGCCGCTGCCACGGTATGCGGCGCGCTGACGGTGGAAGCCACGCTCAGCTCACGTGCGCCCTTCGACCCGCGCATTCACGCTGCCCGCGGTCAGCGCGGCCAGATCGACGCCGCCGCGGCCTATCGCCACCTGCTGGGTGAGCGCAGCGAGATCAGCGACTCCCACGCCCACTGCGACAAGGTGCAGGACCCCTACTCGCTGCGCTGCCAGCCCCAGGTGATGGGTGCGGTGCTGACCCAGATCCGCCAAGCCGCCGAGGTGCTGGCCGTCGAGGTGAATGCGGTATCGGACAACCCGCTGGTGTTCAGCGACGAAGGCGACATCCTCTCCGGCGGCAACTTCCACGCCGAGCCGGTGGCCATGGCCGCCGACAACCTGGCACTGGCGCTGGCCGAAATCGGCTCGCTCACCGAGCGCCGCGTCTCGCTGATGATGGACACCCACATGTCGCAGCTGCCGCCATTCCTGGTGGAGAACGGCGGCGTCAACTCGGGCTTCATGATCGCCCAGGTCACCGCCGCGGCATTGGCCAGCGAGAACAAGGCCCTGGCCCACCCGCACAGCGTCGACAGCCTGCCCACCTCGGCCAACCAGGAGGATCACGTCTCCATGGCGCCGGCGGCCGGCAAGCGGCTGTGGGAGATGGCCGACAACGTGCGCGGCATTCTCGCCATCGAATGGCTGGCCGGTTGTCAGGGGCTCGACTTCCGCCAAGGGCTTTCGACCACCGCAAGACTGGAACAGGCGCGTCGCGCCCTGCGCGAACAGGTGCCCTATTATGACCGTGATCGCTTCTTCGCCCCCGACATCGAGGCGGCCACCGCCCTACTCGCTTCTCGCGTGCTGAACCGCCTGGTGCCTATGCAGCTGCTGCCGAGCCACTGACCCGACGATTCACCTGAGGTAACATACGCTGCCCCGAAGCCATGCTTCGGGGCTTTCCGTCTGCCCTTGCGCGTCATTTCAATTTATCCGAATCCAAAGAGCCACGCATGAATGCCATCGTTCTGGCCATCCTGGTCATGGTCATCCTGAGCCTTGCCCGCGTCTCCGTCGTCTTTGCCCTGATCGCCGCCAGCCTGATCGGCGGCCTCGTCGCCGGGCTGCCACTGACCGAGATCCTCGATGCCTTCAATGAAGGCCTGGGCGGCGGCGCCACCATCGCCCTCTCCTATGCCGTACTGGGCGCCTTCGCCGTGGCCCTGTCACGCTCGGGCATCACCGAGCTGCTCGCCAATCGGGCCATTCGCGGCCTGCACCTGGACGACCAGCCCTCGAGCCGTCGCTGGGTTGCCTTCACCCTGCTCGGCGCCCTGCTGGCCGCCGCGGTCAGCTCGCAAAACCTGATCCCGGTGCATATCGCCTTCATCCCGGTGCTGGTGCCACCGCTGCTCAAGCTGATGAACCACTTGCAACTGGACCGTCGGGCCGCCGCCTGCGTGATCACCTTCGGCATCACCGCGCCCTACATGCTGCTGCCGGTGGGCTTCGGCTCGATCTTCCTCAATGACATTCTGCTCGCCAACCTCAACGAGAGCGGTGCCGAACTGGGCCTCGAGGTCACCCGTGGCATGGTGCCCATGGCCATGTTGATTCCCATCGGCGGCATGGCGCTGGGCCTCGTCGCGGCACTGCTGTGGAGCTATCGCCGCCCGCGTCAATATGAGGACCGCGACCTGGCCCATGGCGACGAGACCCCGGCCCAGGCCGCCCGACACCTGGCGCCTTGGCAGATGGCGGTGCTCGCCGCGGCACTGGTGGGCACCGTGGCGACCCAGTTGCTCTCCGGCTCCATGGTGCTCGGCGGGCTGTTCGGCTTCGCCCTGCTCTCGGTCAGCGGTGTATTCCGCTGGCACGAGCAGGACGGCATCTTCACCGAAGGCATGCGCATGATGGCGCAGGTGGGCTTCATCATGATCAGCGCGGCCGGCTTCGCCGGGGTGATGCAGGCAACCGGGGAAGTGGCCACGCTGGTGGAGGGCTCGGCGGAGCTGATCGGCGACAACAAGGGCCTGGCGGCACTGATCATGCTGCTCGTCGGCCTGTTCATCACCATGGGCATCGGTTCGTCGTTCTCCACCGTGCCGATCATCGCCTCGCTCTACGTGCCACTGGCACTCAGCTTCGGCTTCTCGCCCATGGCCACCATCGCCCTTGTGGGTACCGCCGCGGCGCTGGGCGACGCCGGCTCACCGGCGTCGGACTCGACCCTCGGCCCCACCGCCGGGCTCAACGCCGACGGCCAGCACGACCACATCTGGGACACCGTGGTGCCCACCTTCCTGCATTACAACGTGCCGCTGATCGTCTTCGGCTGGCTGGCGGCGATGGTGCTTTGATGGGGCTGTTGATAGAAGTCAGCCCAGGCCGCAGCAACTCTTGAACTTGCGCCCGCTGCCGCAGGGGCAAGGGTCGTTGCGGCCGGGCTTGAGGCGGGTGACGCCGGGTGTGCCATCCAGGTAGTACCAGCGCCCTGCCTCGCGCACGAAGCGCGAGTTCTCTTCCAGTACGCTCCAGCGCCGGCCTTCATGGAAGGTCGCGCGAAAGTGCACGCGGCCCCGCTCGCCATCCTGCCCATGATCCAGCACTTCCAAGCGCACCCAGCGCGTTCCGTCATCCAGATCCAGCGTCGCGGGACGAGTGCTCTCGTGCCAGGTACCGCGCAGATAGTCATGCAGACCCAGAGCGAAAGCGCTGTAGCGGGAGCGCATCAGCGCTTCCGGCGTGGGCGCCGGCTCACCGGCATGAAAGCGGCCGCAGCAGGCGGCCAGCGGCAATAGGCTACCACAAGGGCAGCGAGTCTCTCGAAGCGAGGTCATTGGTTCTCTCGTACAGAACGAGCCACCATCATAGCGCAGGCCGTCATCTCCTTGCTGCCACCTCGGCCCATTCGCAGCGCCACGTCCATATCCCGGCCCCGTACAGACTTGGCTCACGTTCCTTGCCCTGGATCACTGCAGCGCAGCATGGGAGTGTGATACATCTGGCGCTGTCCCTCTCACGTTCTCGGAGGTAAGGGAATGCCCGAACGTCCTGTCGCTGCCCGCACCGCCTGGCATGCGCTCAGCGAAGAAGAAGCCCTGCAGCGACTCGAATGCGACCGCAATGGTATCGATGAACAGCAGGCGGCATCACGCCTGGAGCGCTATGGCCCCAACCGGCTGCAACAGGCCAAGGGGCGCCCCTGGTGGCAGCGCATGCTGGCCCAGTTGAACAATTTGCTGATCGTGATTCTCATTGCCGCTGGTGTCGCCAGCCTGGCGCTGGGCCATCGTCTCGATGCGCTGGCTATCGCTGGCGTAGTGGCAATCATCGCACTGATCGGCTTCATCCAGGAAGGCAAGGCCGAGCGGGCCTTGGAGAGCATTCGCGAGCTGCTCTCGCCGCAGGCCCACGTATGGCGCGCCGGGCGACGCCAGACCATCCCCGCCGAGGCGTTGGTTCCCGGTGACATCGTACTGCTCGAGAGCGGCGACCGGGTCCCCGCCGATCTCCGCCTGCTGCAGGCCAATCGACTGCGTACCGAGGAGGCCGCCCTGACGGGAGAATCGGTTGCCGTCGACAAGCAGACCACGCCCGTCACCGCAGAGACCGACCTGGCCGAACGCAGTTGCATGGCCTACGCCAGCACCATCGTTGCCCAAGGCACTGCCCGGGGGGTGGTCGTGGCCACCGGCGTCGATACCGAAATCGGGCGTATTTCCGAGCTGCTGCGCAACGTGGAGAAACTCAAGACACCGCTCTTGCGTCAGCTCGACCGCGCCGGCCGCGTACTGGCCATCTTCATCATGGGGGCTGCCCTCGTCACGGCGGCCATCGGTGCGCTCGTCCATGGCCAGCCTGCCAGCCAGATGTTCATGGCGGCCGTCGGCCTCGCCGTGGCGGCCATTCCTGAAGGCCTGCCGGCCATCGTCACCATCGGTCTCTCCCTGGGCGTGCAGGCCATGGCCCGGCGCAACGCCATCATTCGGCGCCTGCCTGCCGTCGAGACGCTGGGATCGATCTCCACCATCTTTACCGACAAGACCGGCACCCTGACACGCAACGAGATGACCGCCCAGGCCATCTGGCTGCCCGAAGGCGAGATCGCCGTCACGGGCATCGGCTTCGCGCCGGAGGGAGATTTTCTGCCCGTACGCGATAACGCAGCCGCCGGCGACCCGCTGAACCTGGACAATCACCATGCCCTGCGCCATTTCCTCAAGGTCAGCGCCTTGTGCAACGACGCCGAGCTGTCCCGGGATGAGTCGGGACATTGGCACATCCTTGGCGATTCCACCGAAGGAGCGCTGGTCGTCGTCGCGGCCAAGGCCGGACTGGATGCCAGGGCGCTGCGTGATTGCCACGACCGGCACGATGCCATCCCCTTCGAGTCCGAGCGCAAATACATGGCCACCCTTCACGAGGTGGACGGCCAGCCCACGCTATTGGTGAAAGGGGCGCCCGACCGGCTGCTCGAGATGTGCCAGCGGGTGCGTACCGAAGCCGGCGATACGCCACTTGCACCCGACCTATGGGAGGCGCGGATCGAGGCCCTCTCGGCACGCGGACTGCGCGTGCTCGCGCTGGCCGAAAAGCCGATCCATGACGTCGCAGAACTTGACGAGCGCCATGCCGAGGAGGGCCTGGTTCTCCTGGGGCTGATCGGTTTGCTCGATCCCCCCAGGGAAGAGGCGATTCGTGCGGTCGAAAGGTGCCTGTCAGCCGGCATCCGCCCGATCATGGTCACGGGCGATCACGCCGTCACGGCGCTGGCCATCGCCCGGCAGCTAGGTTTTGCCAACACCGAGCGGGCCCTGACTGGCCGCGAGATCGAGGTTATGAGCGACACCGAGCTGGAAGCATGCATCGACGATGTCGACGTGTACGCCCGCGCCGCCCCCGAACACAAGCTACGACTGGTCAAGGCGATGCAGGCCCGCGGCGGCATCTGCGCGATGACCGGCGACGGCGTCAACGACGGCCCGGCCCTCAAGCGCGCCGATGTCGGCGTGGCCATGGGCATCCAGGGCACGGAGGCAGCCAAGGAAGCCGCCGAAATGGTACTGGCCGACGACAACTTCGCCACCATCGTCGGCGCCATCGAGGAGGGACGCAAGGTCTACGACAACATCCGCAAGACCGTCACCTTCCTGCTGCCCACCAACGGCGCCCAGGGCCTGGCGATCATGCTGGCCGTGCTGGCCGGCACCCTGCTGCCCATCACCCCGCTGCAGGCCCTGTGGGTCAACATGGTGGTCGCCGTGACCCTCGGCCTCGCACTGGCCTTCGAGCAAGGAGAGGAAAACCTGATGCGGAGGCGTCCTCGCGATCCCGCGGCCGCCCTGCTCGACCTGTTCCTGCTCTGGCGCGTGATCTTCGTCTCCCTGCTGCTGCTGATCGCCGTGTTCGGCATGTTCAGCTGGCTGCTTCAGCACGAAGGCGACGAGGCTGTCGCCCGCTCCGGTGCCGTCAACGTGCTGGTCATGGGAAGCGCGGCCTACCTGATCAATAGCCGCTTCTTGCTGCGTAGCAATCTCTCCCTGCAAGGGCTGTTCGGCAGTCGTCCTGTGTGGCTCGCCATCGGCCTGGTGCTGTCGTTGCAGGTCGCCTGGACCTACCTGCCCTTCATGCAGGCCCTGTTCGACAGCGCAGCTCTCGCCCCATGGCATTGGCTGCTGGTGTTCGGCTGCAGTATCGCGCTCTTTCTGGTCGTCGAGCTGGAAAAGCTTCTGCTGCGCAGGAGAAGGAACAACAGGCCACCGAAGCGCAACTCCGACAGCCCGCTCTCGCGAGATACCCTGCCCGGCGCACGCTGACACTACGCTACGTATCCTGTCTGCAGGTCCGTCCGGAGTATGCCTCCGCTGGATGATCAGGGGCGTGGCTTGGTTCGCGCGGTGGCTACGGCGGTCAACGGGTCCTCGGGCCAGGGGTGCTTGGGATAGCGGCCGCGCATCTCGCGGCGCACCTCGGGGTAGCCGTTGGCCCAGAAGCTGGCCAGATCCGCCGTGACCTGCAGCGGACGCCGCGCCGGCGACAGCAGGTGCAGCAGCACTGCCACACGGCCGTCGGCGATTCGCGGCGATTCCCGCCAGCCGAACACTTCCTGCAACTTGACCGCCAGCACCGGCGCCCGGCCCTCCAGGCACGGCATGTAGTCGAGGCGTATACGCGAACCGCTGGGCACTTCGAGACGCTCCGGGGCCAACGCATCGAGCCGGCTGCGTAGCGACCAGTCGAGGCTGTCGAGCAGGTAGCGCTCCAACGGCAGGCGCGACAGCGCATCGAGGCTTTTGATACCGTCGAGATGCGGTCCCAGCCAGGCTTCCAGCTCCTCCATCAGCGCTGGCAGCGACCAGTCGGGCCAGTCCTCCCGATCACGACCAGAGCCCAGCTCCCGGCGCAGCAGCGCCACCCGGCCTCGCAGCTGCTCGGCGCTGTCGTCGAATGGCAGCTCGCCACGGCGGCGCAGGGCCTCGAGCAGCGCCTCTCGCACCGCCTCCGGCGGCAGCGACGCAAGCGGCCGGCGTTCGAGCACCACCGCGCCCAGACCGCGCACTTGCTCGCCGATAAGGCGCCCCTGCTCCTCCGACCACTCCAGGCTCGCCCGCCACTCACCGGTTTCCGGAAACAGCGCCTCGAGCCGCGCCCGCTCGATGGCCACGCCGCGAAAGATTCGCGCACCGCTTGCCTGGCCGTCGAGATCGGCGGCCACCAGCAGCTCGGCATGGGCCAACGGATGTCGTTCCGGTAGCGTCGCCAGCCCGCCGGACGCCAGGCGGAAGCGTCCCGGCCCGGCATCGTGATGGATACGTTGCGCTACGCGGTCCGGATAAGCCAGGGCCAGCAGCTCCCCCAGCGGCGCCAAAGTCTCGACCTCCAGCCGCACGCCGCCAATTCGGGCCAGGCGCTGAGCCTCCCGCTGCCACTGACGGCGGGCGGCGGGCTGCGCCAGGCAGGCCTGGAGCGTGCGCTCCAGATCCTGCTCGTCGACGAGGTCGCGCCCTTCCAACGTTGCCACCAGGGCACAGGCCAGCGGCTCAGCGTCGAGCTCGCCGGCACGCGTCAGCATCGCCGCCAGACGAGGGTGGGTAGGCCAGCGCACGCAGGCCCGGCCCAGCTCGGTGAGCAGGAAGCCCTCGTCCATCAGGCCGAGTCGCTGCAACAGGCGACGCCCCGCGGCCAGCGCCCCGGCCGGTGGCGGGGTGATCCAGGCCAGCCCGGCCGGCTCGACGATGCCCCAGCGGGCCAGCTCGAAGGCCAGCGGAGCAAGATCGGCCTGCAGCATTTCGGGCTCGCCGTGGGCAGGTAGCGGCTGCTCCTCGGCCCACAGCCGCAGGCACAGCCCCGGCCCCTGGCGCCCGGCCCGGCCGCGGCGCTGGTCGGCGCTGGCACGATTGACGCGGCGGGTCTCAAGCCGGCTGAGCCCGCTGCGCGGCTGGAACACCGGCACCCGCTCCTGGCCGGCATCGATCACGATGCGTACGCCATCCACGGTGACACTGGACTCGGCGATGGCGGTAGCGAGCACCACGCGCCGGCGACCGTCGGGCTCGGGCTTCAACGCGCGGCGCTGCTCCTCCAGCGGCAGCCGCCCGTGCAGCTCGCGTATCGCCAGTTCGGGCTGGCGGCTCGCCAACTCGCGCGCCAGACGGCGGATCTCGGCCACACCGGGCAGAAACACCAGGGCATCGCCTTCGCTCATAGAGAGCGCTTCCACTACCGCCCCGGCCTGCTGGACTGCTGCGTCGTCGCGGGAACCCAAGCGAGAATTAGAACGAGAGCCGAGCGGACGATAGTGGGTCTGCACCGGAAAGCTGCGCCCCTGGCTCTCGATCAGCGGCGTCTCGCTGCCCAGCACGCCAAGCAGCGCCTCCACATCGAGGGTGGCCGACATCACCAGCAGGCGCAGGTCGTCACGCACCGACTGGGCATCCAGCGCCAGGGCCAGACCCAGGTCGGCCTCCAGGCTGCGCTCGTGAAACTCGTCGAAGACGATGCCGCTCACCCCTTCGAGCAGCGGGTCGTCCTGCAGCATCCGCGTGAGCACCCCCTGAGTCACCACTTCGAGCCGCGTGTCGGGCCCTACCCGGCTCTCGCCGCGCATGCGGTAGCCCACGGTCTGCCCTACCGGTTCGCCCAGGCTCTCCGCCATGAAGCCGGCAGCGAGGCGAGCGGCCACCCGCCGCGGTTCCAGCAGCAGCAGGCGGCCTTCACCATGCTCGCCCCGGCACCAGGCCTCGTTCAGCAATGCCAGCGGCACCCGAGTGGTCTTGCCCGCCCCGGGTTCTGCGACAAGCAGTGCGCGGTTATGGTCGACCAGCGCCTGGCGAATCGCCGGAAGCTGGGCGTCGATGGGCAGTTCGTCGCTTGGCGTCATCGAATTGTCATCTCGCTTCATATACGATTTGCCATATATTTCTGCCAAGTCACAGGACACCACATGACTCTTCGCATCGGCATCAACGGCTTCGGCCGCATCGGCCGCCTGGCGCTGCGCGCCGGCTGGACGAACCCGGATCTCGAGTTCGTGCGCATCAACGATCCGGGCGGCGATGCCGCCACCTTCGCCCACCTGCTGCAATTCGACTCGGTGCATGGCCAGTGGAACGGCGGCGGCGATGATATCACGTCGACCGAGGGAGCCATCGTGGTGGCCGGCAAGCGTATCGCCTTCAGCGCCAACCGCGAAATCGCCGATACCGACTGGTCCGACTGCGACGTGGTGATCGAGTGCTCGGGCAAGATGAAGACGAGCGCCAAGCTCCAGGGTTACCTGGACCAGGGCGTGAAGCGCGTGGTGGTCAGTGCCCCGGTGAAGGAGGAAGGCGTACTCAACGTAGTGATGGGGGTCAACGACCACCGCTTCGACCCGGCCAGCCACCGTATCGTCACCGCGGCGAGCTGCACCACCAACTGCCTGGCGCCGGTGGTCAAGGTGATTCATGAAAAGCTCGGCATCCGCCACGGCTCGATGACCACCATTCACGACATCACCAACACCCAGGTGATCCTGGATGCCCCCAGCTCTCCACAAAAGCCTGACCTACGCCGCTCCCGGGCATGCGGCATGAGCCTGATCCCGACCACCACCGGCTCGGCCAAGGCCATCACTGCCATCTTCCCTGAACTCGAGGGCAAGCTGAACGGCCACGCCGTGCGCGTACCGCTGGCCAACGCCTCACTCACAGACATGGTGTTCGAGGTGCAGCGCGAGACTACGGTCGAGGAGGTCAATGCACTGCTCAAGCAGGCCGCCGAGGGCGAGCTTGCCGGCATTCTGGGCTATGAAGAGCGCCCGCTGGTCTCCATCGACTATCGCTCCGATCCGCGCAGCTCCATCGTCGATGCCCTCTCCACCATGGTGGTGGCCGGTACCCAGGTGAAGCTCTATGCCTGGTATGACAACGAATACGGCTACGCCTGCCGCACCGTGGAGCTGGCCGCCAAGGTGGGGAAAGCCACCGGGGTCGAGAGCGCCACGGAATGATCGCCCGCGTTGCCGCCCTGCCCCGCGAGGTGCGCCAGTATCTGCTGGTCACCGGCAACTACTGGGGCTTCACGCTCACCGACGGCGCCCTGCGCATGCTGGTGGTGCTCTACTTCCACCAGCTCGGCTATTCGGCGCTGGAAGTGGCGCTGCTGTTCCTGTTCTACGAGTTCTTCGGCGTAGTGACCAACCTGGTGGGCGGCTGGCTGGGCGCGCGGCTGGGGCTCAACCGCACCATGAACCTGGGGCTGGGCCTGCAGATCGTCGCCCTGGCCATGCTGCTCCTTCCCACGACCTGGCTCACGGTGCCCTGGGTGATGGCGGCCCAGGCGCTCTCAGGCATCGCCAAGGACCTCAACAAGATGAGCGCCAAGAGCGCGATCAAGAGCCTGGTGCCGGCGGGCGATGAGGGACACACCTCGCTTTACCGCTGGGTGGCGCTGCTTACCGGTTCGAAGAATGCGCTCAAGGGGGTGGGCTTCTTTCTCGGCGGACTGCTGCTCACGCTGATCGGCTTCCAGGGGGCGATAATATCCATGGCGCTGATGCTCGTCGGCGTGCTCGGCCTCTCGCTTGCCCGCCTCGACGCCGACCTGGGCCGCGCCAAGGTCAAGCCGAAGTTTCGCGAGATTCTCTCCAAGAGCCGCGCGATCAACATCCTCTCCGCGGCGCGCATGTTCCTGTTCGGCGCCCGCGACGTGTGGTTCGTGGTGGCGCTGCCGGTGTTCCTCGCCACCCACTTCGGCTGGGACCATTGGCGAGTCGGCGGCTTCCTGGCGCTGTGGGTGATCGGCTACGGGGCGGTGCAGGCGGTGGCGCCACACATCACCGGGCGCACCGCGGGCCGCGGCGCCGCCATCGCCTGGGCCGCGGCGTTGGCGGCCCTGCCGGCATTGATCGCGCTTGGTCTCCAGTGGGAGTGGCAGCCACAAGCGGTGTTGCTGGGCGGGTTGTTGCTGTTCGGCGCGGTGTTCGCGGTGAACTCCAGCCTGCACAGCTTCCTGATCGTGCGCATGGCGCGCTCGGACGGAGTCTCGCTGGACGTGGGCTTCTACTACATGGCCAATGCCATGGGCCGGCTGATCGGCACCCTGCTCTCCGGTTGGCTCTACATGACCGGTGGCCTCAGCGCCACGCTGTGGGTGTCGAGCGCCATGCTGGTGGTGACAGTCGCAATCAGCCTGGCATTGCCGAGGCAGGCTTGACCCCGCACCCCTTGAGGATCACCCGGGTCAGGAACTGGGTGATGCGCTCGACGTCGTCATCGCTGATTTCGTCCTTGCCGGTGATGCCCAGCACCTGGGTCTCGAAGTCGGCGTAGTGCTGGGTCGCCGACCAGATCAGGAAGATCAGCCACACCGGATCGACCGGATCCATCAGGCCGCGCTCCTCCCACTGCTCGAAAACCCTGGCGCGGGTCTGAACCCACTCGCGCAGCTCGCCGCGCAGATAGTCCTGCAGAAAAGGCGCCCCACCGAGGATCTCGGCGGCGAACAGCCGCGAGCCCTCCGGATGGCGACGCGAGAGCTGCATCTTGCTGCGGATAAACGCCTCGAGCACCTCGGCGGGGTCGTCCTCCACGCTAATGTCGTCGAGCAGCGCGTTCCAGCGCGCCATCATGCGCTCCAGCAGGCGCACGTAGAGGCCGCGCTTGTTGCCCATGTAGTAGAGCACGTTGGACTTGGGCAGGCCCGCCGCCTCGGCGATGGCCTGCACGCTGGCGCCGCGATAGCCGTACTGGGCGAAGACCCGCTCGGCGGCCTCGAGGATCTCGCGCTCGTTGCGCTCGCGGGTGGCGCCATTGCTCTCGCCGCCCTGCCGCGCGGGCTGCAAGGTCTCGGATTCGGTCACGTCTGTCATCGACAGGCCCCTGCCCTGTGTAATGGGGAAAGCCATGAGAGTGCCCCAGCGCAGCGGTTCCTGCAAATGGACCATCGTGGGGGCCGGAACGCCGCGGCCGGCAGGCTGCCATATTGCCCCTTGCAAAGTGCGACAATCTGGCCCATGCTGAAGTCATCCTGACCATTTGGTCAACTCGTGGCGATACGGCCTAACACCGACATTCGCTGCGTGGCGACGGGTCAGCTATCACAACGTCAACAAGAGACAAGGCGATGATCGACTTCATGCTCAACGGGCAGCCGTACCGGAGCGAGGCCTCACCCGAGACCAGCGTGCTCGAGCTGCTGCGCGAGACGCTTGGCGTCACGGGAACCAAGGAGGGCTGCGCCTCGGGCGACTGCGGTGCGTGCACGGTCGCCATTGGCGAGCCCGGCCCCGACGGCGAGTTGCGCTACCACAGCGCCAACGCCTGCATCACCCCCGCCCACCAGCTCAATGGCCGCTATCTGGTCACCGTGGATGGCCTCGCCCAGGGCGACGCTCTGCATCCCGCCCAGGCGGCCATGGTGGCTTGCCATGGCAGCCAGTGCGGCTTCTGTACCCCGGGCATCGTCATGTCATTGTTTACCCTGCACGAGCAGCAACGCCAGGCACCGGCCCCGCTGACACCCCAGCGCCTGGAGGCCGCACTGGGCGGCAACCTGTGCCGCTGCACCGGTTATCGTCCGATCCGCGATGCCGCCATGAGCATGGAGTCTCATCCCGAGCATCGCCCGCTGTGGCTCGATGCTGCCGCACCTCGCGTGAGCGAGTCAGACAAGCCCAGCCTCGATCTCGACGCGGCCTTCCTGCAGCCGGCTACCCTCGCCGAGCTGAACGAGTGTCTCGAGCAGCACCCCAAGGCCCGCCTGGTGGCCGGTGGAACCGATCTGTGGTTGGAGTCGACCCAGCGCCTGGCGCGCTTCGAGCGCGTGATCGACGTGACCCGGGTCGCCGAGCTCAACGACATCGACGAGACCACGCTCGAAGACGGCCGTAGCGGCTGGTGGGTTGGCGCTGCCGTCAGCTATTCGCGTCTCGAGCCGCTGCTGGAAACGCACTACGACGCCTTCGCCCACCTGCTGCATCGCCTCGGCTCCCAGCAGGTACGCAACCGCGGCACCCTGGGTGGCAACGTCGCCAACGCCTCGCCCATCGGCGACACCCCGCCGGTGCTGCTGGCATTGGGTTCGCGCCTGCGCCTGGTCGGCCCCGAGGGTGAGCGTGAGCTGCCGCTGGACGAGTTCTTCCTCGACTACAAGCGCACCGCGCTGCGCGAGGGCGAAGCCATCCGCGCCATCTTCCTGCCGCGTCCTGCCGAGGGGCAAACTCTCAAGGTGTGGAAGCTGTCCAAGCGACGTGAGGATGACATTTCCGCCGTGCTGGGTGCTTTTGCCTGGCGGTTGGAGAATGGTGTGATGCGCGACGTGCGCCTCGCCTTCGGCGGCATGGCGGCGATCCCCAAGCGCGCGGCCAATGCCGAAGCCGCGCTCGAGGGACAGGCCCCTGATGCGGTCGCTTTCCGCGCCGCCCGCGAGGCCTTGGCCGAGGACTTCCAGCCCATGTCCGACGTGCGCGGCAGCGCCGAATACCGCCGGCTCTCCGCCGCCAACCTGCTCGAGCGCCTGCGCCTTGTGATCGCGCAGGCCGAGACCGACAGCCCCCGGGAGGTGATGCTCCATGCGTACGCTCACTAAGCTTTCTCTTTCCAAGGCGCCCAAAGCTGCGCCAGCGAGCATAGACGCCGACGACATGAGCACGGACTCCGCCGTGGCGCGCGAGGAACTCAGGGGCGAGATCAAGGGCTCCAGCCCGCTGGCACGCGACACCGTCACGCCGGGCACGCATCCGCACTCCCGCGCACACGAGAGCGCGGTCAAGCACGTTACCGGCCGCGCCGCCTACATCGACGACCTCAAGGCGCCGGCCGACACCCTGCATGTGGCGCTGGGCCTCTCCCCCGTCGCCCACGGCCGCCTGACGCGGCTCGACCTGGACAAGGTGCGCAGCATGCCGGGCGTGGTCGATGTCATCGGTTTCCATGACGTACCGGGCCATACCGACATCGGCCCCGTGTTCCCCGGCGACCCGATCTTCGTCGAGGAAGAGATCAGCTACGTCGGCCAGGTAATGTTCGCCGTAGCCGCCGAGAGTTATCGCGCCGCCCGCGAGGCGGTCAAGGCTGCAGTGGTCGAGATCGACGAGCAGCCGGCTTGCCTCGACCCGGTGGCCGCCGCCGAGCGCGGCGAATTCGTGCGCCCCACCCACGTGCAGCAGAGCGGCGACTGGGAGCAGGCACTGGCCAAGGCCGCCCACGTGGTCGAGGCCGAGCAGTTCGTCGGTGGCCAGGAGCACTTCTACCTGGAAGGCCAGGCGTGCCTGGTGCAGCCCACCGAAGACGAAGGCGTCATCGTCCACACCTCCAACCAGCACCCCAGCGAAACCCAGAAGCTGGTCGCCGAAGTGCTGGACATCCCCTTCCATGCCGTGACCGTGGAAGTGCGGCGCATGGGCGGCGGCTTCGGCGGCAAGGAAACCCAGGCCTCGCCCTGGGCCTGCATCGCCGCGCTGATTGCCCGGCGCACCGGTCGCAGCGCCCGCGTGCGCCTGCCGCGCGCCGATGACATGCGCGTCACCGGCAAGCGCCACCCGTTCCACAACCGCTACCGGCTGGGGGTGGATGAGCAGGGCGTGATCCAGGGCGGCGAGATCACCGTGATCGGCGACTGCGGCTACTCCCCCGACCTGTCGGATGCCATCGTCGACCGCGCCATGTTCCACAGCGACAACGCCTACTCACTGGGCGAAGCCCGCGTAACGGGCCATCGCGCGCGCACCCACACCGCCTCGAATACCGCCTTCCGCGGCTTCGGCGGCCCCCAGGGCATGATGGTGATCGAAGCGGCGATGGACGACATCGCCCGGCGCATCGGCGAGGATCCGCTCACGGTACGCAAGCGCAACTTCTATCGCCCCGGCCGCCAGATGACCCACTACGGCCAGCAGGTGGACCAGATCGGCCTGCTCAAGGAGCTGGTCGAGCAGCTCGAGACCAGCAGCGAGTACTGGGCACGGCGCCGCGCCATCACCGAGTTCAACGCCGAAAGCCCGATCGTCAAGCGCGGCCTGGCGCTGACGCCAGTGAAGTTCGGCATCTCCTTCACCGCCAAGCATCTCAACCAGGCCGGCGCGCTGCTGCACGTCTATACCGACGGCAGCGTGATGATCAACCATGGCGGCACCGAGATGGGCCAGGGCCTGCACACCAAGATCTGCCAGGTGGTGGCCCGCGAGCTGGGGCTCGATACCGACGAGGTGCGCATCACCGCCACGCGTACCGACAAGGTACCCAACACCTCGCCCACCGCGGCCTCGAGCGGCGCCGACCTCAACGGCCAGGCCGCCCGCGACGCCTGCGTGAGGCTCAAGCAACGCCTGTTCGACTTCGCCCACGAGCACCTCTACAAGGATCAGGGGCTCGATCGCGAGGACATGCGCCTGGAGGCCGGCCATCTGGTCGCCGGCTACGGCGAGAGCGAGCGCCGCATCCCCTGGGGCGAGCTGGTACAGTCCGCCTACCTGAACCGCATCTCGCTCTCCGAGAAGGGCTTCTACGCCACGCCGCTGATCCACTACGACCGCAACGTCGGCCAGGGCCGCCCCTTCTACTACTACGCCTTCGGCGCCGCCGTGGCGGAAGTCAGCGTCGACACCCTGACCGGCGAGTATCAGGTCGATCGGGTCGATATCCTGCACGACGTGGGCGACTCGCTGAACCCGGCCATCGACCTCGGCCAGGTGGAAGGCGGTTTCATCCAGGGCATGGGCTGGATGACCAGCGAAGAACTCAAGTGGAACGAGGCGGGACGGCTCATCTCCGACGGCCCCGCCACCTACAAGATCCCGACCTACGGCGATCTGCCGCCGGTGTTCAACGTCAAGCTGATAGAGGGCCACCCCAACTCCATGGCCAGCATCTACCGCTCCAAGGCGGTGGGCGAACCGCCCTTCATGCTCGGCATGGCGGTGTGGTCGGCGCTGCGCGATGCCCTGGCGAGCATGACTGACTACGCCGAGGCCCCGCGACTCGACACCCCGGCCACGCCGGAGCGGGTGCTGATGGCCGCCGAGGCCCTGCGTAGCCGCTATGATGCCGCGCAGGGAGCGGTGTGATGAACGCGCCGCGCCCGCAGGCCTGGCACGAGGCGCTGCACCGGCTGCAGAGCGAGGGGCTGCCCCATGCGCTGGCCACCGTGGTGACCAGCGCGGGCTCCACTCCACGCGAGCCCGGTGCGCGCATGGTGATCACCGAGGATGCCGTCTGCGACACCCTTGGCGGCGGCACCTTCGAATTCCAGGTGATCGATGCGGCCCGGGAAAAGCTTGCGCGCGGCGAGAGCGGCATGAGCCTCGAGGCCTTCGCCCTGGGCGGGCGCAGCGGCCAGTGCTGCGGCGGCTTCGTCAACGTGCTGCTGGAGGTGTTCCCCGGCAGCGCGGCGACGCTGGCCATCTTCGGCGCCGGCCATGTCGGCAACGAACTGGTGCGCCTGGCCGCCCCACTGCCCTGGCGGGTGCTGTGGCACGACAGCCGCGACGGCGCCTTTCCCGCCTGGGCTGAGGACCAGCCACGCCTGGCCTGCCGCCACGCCCCCGATCCGCAGGCCGCGGTGGCGGCCCTGCCTGCCGGCAGCCACGCGCTGGTGCTGACCCACGACCACGCCGAGGACCGCCAGCTCGTCGACGCCCTGCTCAAGCGCGGCGACATGGCCTCGATCGGCCTGATCGGCTCGAAAAGCAAGTGGGCCAGCTTCCGTTCGCGGCTCACCGATGCCGGCCACGACGCGGCGGCACTGGCTACGGTGCGCTGCCCCATCGGCACGGCTTGCGGCGGCACCGGTGGCGACAAGACGCCCTATGCCATCGCGCTGGCCGCCATGGCCGAGCTGCTGCCACTGGTGGGCACTGCCGAGCGTGCCGACCAGCGCGGGTTAGATCCGGCCAAGCTGCGCACCATGTTTGGCTAACCAAATACCGAAGGCGAGCCCCACTGATTCGCCTGAGGAGCGCCGATGGCAGGCTTGCCGCCGGAACAGCTCCGACAACCGCTGACACGAAAGAGCTCCTGACATCATGACGAACAACGAATCGCGCTTGATACGCGCCGAACTGCTTAGCTTCGATGCCGACCCCGGCGAGGGCGACAAACCCGCCGAGGGCAGCGTGCGTCACTATGCCGACGGCGCGCTGTGGCTGGAGAACGGCCGCATCAAGGCCATCGACGACTACGCGGCGTTGGCGCCACGCCTGCCCGAAGGCATCGAGGTGGTCGATCATCGCGGCAAGCTGGTGATGCCCGGCTTCATCGACAGCCACGTGCACTACGTGCAGCTGGAGATCATGGCCTCCTACGGTCGCCAGTTGCTCGACTGGCTGAACGAGTACACCTTCCCCGAGGAGTGCAGCTTCGCCCAGCGCGAGCGTGCCGACATCATCTCGAACGCCTTTCTCGACGAGATCCTACGGGTCGGCACCACCACCGCCCAGGTGTTCTGCTCGAGCCATCCCACCTCGGTAGAGGCTTTCTTCGGCGCCTGCCGCGAGCGCGACCTGCGCATGCTGGCCGGCAAGGTGCTGATGGATCGCAACGCCCCCGAGGCGCTTTGCGACGATACCCACGGCGGCATTCGCGACACCGAACGCCTGATCGGCGATTGGCACGGTACCGCGCGACTCGGCTATAGCCTGACCCCGCGCTTCGCCCCGACCTCCACCCGCGAGCAGCTCGACGCCACCGGCGGCCTGCTGCGCAACGACCCGAGCCTGTGGCTGCAGACCCACCTCTCCGAGAACCCCGGCGAACTCGACTGGGTGGCCGAGCTGTTCCCCGAGAGCCGTGACTATCTCGAGGTCTACGAGCAGTCCGGGCTGGTCGGCCCGCGCAGCACCTTCGCCCACGGCATCCACCTCGACCAGGAGATGCGTTGCAGGCTCGCCGAGCGCGGCGCCAACATCGCCTTCTGCCCCAGCTCCAATATGTTCCTCGGTAGCGGCCTGTTTGACCGCCTGGCGGCTCGCGAAGTCGGCCTCAACATCACCTACGCCAGCGACATCGGCGGCGGCACCGACCTCTCCGGCCTCGCCACGCTCAAAGCTGGCTACCAGGTAGGCCAACTGCGCGGCCAGCCGCTCACCGCCTGGCAGGGCCTCTACGGCCTCACCTTGGGCAACGCCAAGGCGCTCTCGCTGGACGACAAAATCGGCCGCCTCGCGACCGGCATGGAGGCCGACTTCGTCGTCATCGACCCCGACGGCACACCGCTGCTGGCACGTCGCCACGCCCGCTGCAAAACCCTCGGCGAGCGCCTCTTCGCGCTGATGATGCTCGGCGACGACCGCAGCATACTGGAGACCTGGGCCGGCGGACGCTGCCAGCACCAGCGCGACCAAGCCTGAAACAAAAATGGCGAGTGGCTCTCAGAATTCCTGAGAACCACTCGCCATGGGTGAAATACTCATTCTTCTGCGCACCCTTCCAAAACGGCTCCGCTGTCGAATCGAGCGACCAGCGAATCAACAGCAGAAGCGGTTAACGCGTCGGATTAGCCGCGGGGCAAGGCATCACGTTTTCTAGCAGTCCGTTTACGAAAGGGCTTCACCGAGACCAGCTCGAGCCGTCGACTGTTTGGCAGCCCGTTTTCGTACAGGATCGGGACGTGGCTGGCGATCCTGGGATGGACGAGATGCTGATATTCATCAACTAGTTCCAGCCGTTCCAGTTCGGACGCGAGCTTGCTGCTGTCGCGGAGCACGACGGGCCGCTCGCCGTCCGGTTCCAAGCCACAAGCCGCCCAAGTCGCGTGCCACTTACTCTGTGTCGCCTGACGCCAAGTTTTTGAGCGGCTGAAGCGAAGCGTAAGCCGTACCAGAGGCGATAACGGCGACAACAGCGCCTTGTAATATGAACGCGCCACCATCTACAACCCTAGCCTTGCCCTCTCTATTGCGGACTTGACCGCCGATAAAGCCTGAGGGCTATTCTTCCAGCAGGTAGTGCTGAGCATAGACGCCACTCTTTCAGCTATTTCCGTTGGCTCACAGCTTGCCAACGCCTCAAAAGAATCAATACCAATATCCTCAAAGCGTTTAATTACTGTAGACCCAACGCCTTTTACTTCAAGCAAAGCTGCTTTTTCTTGTACGTTAAATACCATATTTACATTCCTTGCACTACATAACGCCGAGATTATGGACAGCCTGCCCTATTCTTTTTTGCACAACAATGGAAATGAAGTGACCGCACATAAAATTGCTTATAGTAGGTTACCACTGCATCGACTGGTCAAACGCCGGACGCCCCTATTGCTGCGACGCCCAAGTATAATCCTAAAAAACCCAAAAGCCTTGCCCACCAAAGCACCAACCTTTTACAGGCCAAGTTTACGAGAAGCAAAAGCGAACTTATCATTCCAACAATTATGAAAATACTCACCCAAAAAGCTAAAAGCTCGCCACCGTAAAACGGCTCCTGATAGCCATCTGAAAAAAAAGACCAGAAATTTATATTGAGAAACTGAACCACAACTCCACCCAACCCTAAAAATAAGCCCGTCACTTCAATTTTTTGCCACATGGTTATTTTCATTTAAAGTTGCCGCCATTAGCGTCAGAAATGAAGTGCCAGCGACGCTTATGGCTTCCGGTGAATATATTGGTTAGAGGACATGGCACGATTAAGAAAGCCTACTGTATTTATTTTCCCTACAGAAACGAGGCTTAGACCACAGTTGTCGTGAGGAAATCGTGTTTTTACTGGCAAAGCCAAAAAAATGTTTAGCAACTCGCGAATCATGTGCCCGTGAGTCACTACGAGAATCTTAGATACAGGTTGAGCGAATATTAACTCTTTCGCTTCCAAGGCACGCCTCAGAAATGCACCGGCCTGTTCATTCTCCTTTGGGTGAAGATGACCGGAACTGTGTGGCATATAAATGGGATCTTCGTAGGAGATTGCGTTGTCAAGAACCAGTTGACCTTCCGCTAGACAGGGATGGGCCACAACGGGGAGCGACGCGGCTTGCGCGAAAGGCTCAACCGTGTCCAAAGCCCTAGCATAGGGAGAGCAAAGAATAGCCTCTATCTCCAATTCCATTAGGCCGTCGACAATCGCTTGGGCTTGCCTATGACCGTACTCTGTCAAAGCATCCTCACTCCCCGAAGCAAGTGAGCCAGCCCGGTTTGATTCTGTTTCAGCATGTCTCAACAGAAATATGTCCATATGTCTCATGCTCTAACGCCGCGCTCTGCGGCAAATTTGGAGCGCAGCAGAAAATTTGTCCGACAGCAGCGCCTTGTTAGCATTTGGCGTATCAGAAATCATCAAAATCATCATCTTCATCTGAAGAGTCGAAGTATTCTTCATCCATATCATCAAAATCGAAATGGTCTTCAATTCTATCATTTCTGTCAAAGAAGGCCTCTAAATCTATTCCTTCTTGCTCCCCTTCTTTGAATTCAAAAATAGGATGACACTTTAATGATTCATCGTAGAAAGACACATTCTCTTTCAGTAACTCACCAAAGAATTCGTCATTCACAATATAGTCATGATTTGCATTTTTTAGCCACCCTCTACGGCCTGCTTCATAGGAGAGCAGCCAGTCCGAACTATACAAGGCATCTTTATTTGAAAATTGCTTTAAATAGTCAACTCTTAAGTTAGTTTTTATGACCCCTGAGTGAAAAAGATCCAAAGATATGAGAGCACAAACTGAGCTGCTCATCCCCTCAATTTCTCTTACCACATCTCTTTTAAGGTTTAGACCAAGCTCTTTGCATATCCAAAGCAGCCAAGAGACCTCACTATGGTGATCTGAGATCGCGTGAACTTTGATTAGGTTGTTACAGAATCTTTCTATTGCCTTTAGATTTAACTTATAGCCGTGGTAGTGGTATGTAGAAAGAATATTTGCGATTACTTGCAGTGTATTGGGAAAGCTATACCCACATTTTAATAGATATGCTTCAAATACATCCCAGTTAGATATTTTTATGATATGGGAAGAGATCTGTTTTAGGCCATACTTTATTAAACTCTCATCTGAAAACCTACTTTCCAAAGAAAATAGAGCTTCGAAATAATTATGGACATCATCTCTTTGGGCTCGCTTTTCTGATGATATTGAAAGTTTTTTTAGGCTGTATTTCCATGACTCTTCAACCAACCCTTTAACTTCCATTATTCTTGTTTTAGAAGGGTTTATCTGAAGCTCAAAATTACTAATTGCCTTCGTTAGCTCTGCCAAGGCGATTTCGGCTTCTTTTCTTGTGTCAAAGAACAGGTAAAAGTCATCCACATACCTGAATCCACTAGGCCAACCGCCAAGAGCCTCCTTAATTTGGAGGTCAATAGCGACACCAATTATTTCTGCAATAATATGAGATGTATCTGGTCCTATTGGCAACCCTACTGTCTGTCAATCCTGTACCCCCATAGATCGACTATCTAGGATATTCCCAAAGTAAGTATCGTTTTTAGCCTTATTTTTCTTTGCTGCCGCTTTAGAATGCAGAGCCCATGGAATTGTATGCGTGTATACGCTTGGGAAAAAACCACTAATATCGGTTATTAGAACGTAGCGATATCCTGTAGATCTTGTAACTTTAGCCTCATAGAGTTCACTAAATTTACTTATTTTAATTGCTCGAATCTCTGGCTCAATTTGTGGGTGACTAAGAGAGATTTTACTCTTTTTATAGTGTTTTTGTATTTGAGGCCAAAATTTGTCAATTTCTTTAGACAACAGAAAGAAGCTTACTGGGTTAACTATACTCGTTACCCTACGATAATATGATGACCTAGCAACAGAGAATTTTTCAGCCCTCGTACTGGGCGCCTTCTTTGACTCCCATGCACCCATATATTTTTTGTATTTGAAGGCATAAGATTTAGAAGTAAACCCAGGAGGAAATTGAACAGGTAAAAACCCCTTCTCCAATAGTTCTTTTAGTTTATCCATATAGTCCTATTTTCTTCTAGGAATGCTAACGCCCGCATTTGCGGCTGGTTTGGTGCGCAGCGGAAAGCCAGTCCGACAACATGCGCTTGTTAGGCGAATATCTACCGTGTACAGGCAACGCTACTTCAGGCAACATTTTTTGTACTTAACCCCGCTTCCACATGGGCACATTTCATTGCGACCTATTTTTCTTCCTTTAACCACAGTACCAATGTTTATCTTTCTCTGTGGCTTAGGGGCATCAGCTAGAATCCTGTCAAGTTCATCCGACTGTTCCCATTCATAGAGTAGCTTCAAGCCAAATTTTAGCTTCTTGGTTTCTGGATCTATGCATATACCAAACCATTCCTTAGCTTTTTGGCTATACTTTCTTCTCTCTGCATGGCGCTCCAATTTAGGCCCAGCAACCTCTAAAGGGTCTGAATTACAGTGGACTGTCAGTCCAGTGGAGCCCGCTCCTATGGCAATCGTCAAATCATGACACTCATGGTCATTCAGCGCTAATTTTGCAATGTGGTCAATGCCCGTATTTAGCTGATTCACCGTATCTTCACTAAGAAGTAACAGCATAAACCCGAGGTCGATAGTTCCTGGATCTTCCTGTTTTTCAATTTGTGTTATTAATCTGCCAACAGTTGTATCTCTAAACTTTGTTAGAATTCCTTCGGGCGTTCTTTCTCCAGTGACTTTACAGCGCCTCACTAACATAGCCAGATCTAGATCGGCACAAATGTCGTCACCTAGGTGCATCATCGTATACTCATCATCAACCCAAAGATTTTGTTTTAGGTGATAAGAGAGTATTGTCAGCTCATGGGTAGATAGAACCTTGTCGTTATATTCGGTTCTTCTATTTACGTAACTCAAGAAATGAAGTGGAGTCTCCAACATTTCCGACGCTACGTCCAAAAAGAACACATCCATTACAAAAGGCGGCTTAATTACTTCCGTTTTACTGAAATTTAGAAACTGCCTCGCTTGAAAGGATAAGGCTGGATAGTGATCTGAAACCACACAAAAAGGGTAAATTTCACAAAGATTTCTTGCGATCTCTAGCTCATTCCCACTATCATCAATCAGCTTATAATTTAAGTCCGTTAGCAAAGTTGCACATGAGTAGGCTTGGTCATAAGCATCTTGAACCGCTTTTTTGAAGTCATCCCTTAAGCTAAGGTCGTTACCTTTCCTAGCGGCAATAGTTAATTTCTTCGATTTCGCCTGTAAGATTATCGCTCGATTCGCATAGACTATTAAAACATCAATTTCACCAGCTATGTTTCTTTTTGAATCGACTATCTCTACATTTAGAAAGACATTCCTATCGCCAAAAACACGTGTTAATCTCTGCGCAGAGAATGACTCAGTGAAATCACCTCTGTTTTTCATTGCAGTGCTTCGGTAAGTTTTATCTTCGTAAAACCAAAAGAACGGTGTTTCGTATAGGGCCTCAACAAGACTGTAATTTTGGAAGAGGAGATATTCAGTATCTGAAGTCTTTATTATAGGATAAGCATTCTTAGGGTTAAAATCATCGAGAGAAGAAAAATCACTCATCCCAATAGGAGAAACAAATGATTCTATAACGTTAGTTACCACACCTAAGTCAATGCCAGACTCTGCTGAAATTTCTTCAGCTGTAAACTTGTACGCGTCCAGCGCAGTCCAGCTGTTTGGATTGTTGATATCTAGACTAGAAATAAACTCATTTATTTTCCTGTTCTGCAATTCTTGTATTGCTGTGATAGCTGATATGGCATCTTCAGATGAAAACCCCTTATTATAAATCAACCAATCACTATCTCCCTTATACTTTAGCGACGATAAATCTCGGTACTGGAAATGATAAGCAGATTCGCCGCCATAAAAAATAGCTTCTCTTAGAAAATCGCCATTTTTAAACGGGTTGAAGTTTGGATTGGATGCCTGTTCAGGATCGAATATTTCCGTCATGTTAGGCATCATTGAATGATGTATTTCTGTTAAAAGTATCTCGGTTTCATCTATATATCTTTGAATGGTTTCCGGTGTTTGCATTTCTGCATTTAAGTCAGCTTTACAAGACAGCCCTATAAGGGTTGAAATTTCCGTTCTGACTAGCCGATCCATTCCGAATTGCTCAAGAACGTCTTCCGGCGTCATCACATCGCCGTAACGTATTGTATTGTCCCTAAAACAAAAATAAGCAATGGCATGTAGATAACCGGGAGAAGCGCATAATTCCGACAAGTCTGCAAAAACTTCTGCTTCTGTTCTTATGCTTTGGTCCATATCTATTGATTCCACTAGCCCCTCAGCTACCTTGCGCGCCTAACTGTTCAGCATTTATTCGCTGTGCGCAGCATGGCGAATAAATGCCTGTTGGACTAAGCCGTCCTTCAGGCTGCGATGCCGCTTCTATAGGGTATTGTATCGGCCGGAGTGCGGCCTGGAG